>NZ_JBIAWO010000002.1:1011864-1096990 GCF_042895685.1 Streptomyces sp. NPDC001381
TCCGGCGCCGGCTGTCCCGCTCGATGCGCTGTCGCATCCGGTCGTCCTGCCGTACGGGCTCCTGGTCGACCGCCGTCGGCTGCCGGACCCGAGCGGGCGTCGTATCCGGTGGTCCTGCGGTACGGGTCCTGGCCGACCGCCGTCGGCCGTCTCGGCCGAGCGGGCGGCCGTCGTGCCGCACGGCCCGTGCACTCGCGTCGGCCGTCCGGCTCGATTCGGCCCGCATCCGGCCGTCCTGCCGCACGGCCCCGGCCGAGCGCCGCGGCCGATCTGCCCGGGCGCGATCGAACGAGCCGTCCCAGGGCGCGTCGCCTCCGTTCGTCCTGCCACACGGCCTCCGGCCTAGCACCGTCGGCCGACCCGTCCCAGGGCGTGTCGCCTCCGTTTGTCATGCCGCACGGCTCCCGGTCGACCGGTGTCGGGCGTCCCGCCCGTGCGCTCGCCGGGGGCGGCGCCCGCCCCGAATCCCGGCCCCCGCTCACCGCGGCGGGCGCCGTCCCGGTCAGCCGTGCGGTACGACGGCGACGGGGCACGGGGCGTGGTGCAGCACCGCGTGCGCGACGGGGCCGAGTCTCCAGGTCATGTGGGCCGGCCGGCGGCGGCGGCCCACCACGGTGAGCCGGCTGTGCGTGGCGGCGGACAGCAACGCGGGCGCGGCCGATTCCGTGACGACCTGCGCCACGACGGGCACGTCCGGGAACATCTCGCGCCACATGACCAGCGTGGTGGTGAGCCGGGCGCGTTCCTCGGCCTCCAGGCGGGCCTCCCCGTCTGGGGACGTCAGATACGCATGACGGGGAAGGGCCCGCACCACGCGCACCCCGACGCCGTACGACTCCGCGGCGGCGAAGGCGAACTCCAGCAGCGGGTCGCTCGCCGCCCCCGCGTCCGACAGGCCGACCACCACCTCGCCGCGGTCCACCGCGGCGGGGTGTCCCCAGCCGGTCTCGACGGCGGGATCGCCGGCCCGGACGGTGACCGCCGGGCACCGGGCGAGGCCCAGCACGTGCAGGCTGATGGACCCGAGCAGGAAGCTCGCCATCGAACCGTATCCGCGCGACCCGAGCACCAGCAGGGACGCACCCCTGCTGCGGGCGAGGAGGGCCTGGGCGGCGGGCTCCGCCACCAGTTCCGTCGTCGGCTTCAGATCGCTGTACCGGTGCAGCAGTTCGGCCTCCATGCGGTGCAGCAGATCCTGCCCGTACCGCTGCTTGCTCGCGGCCTCCTGGGGGATCGGCACGTCGAGTGGCTGCGTGGTCCACGAATGGAGCAGGACCAGCGGCAACCCCCTGCGGACCGCCTCGTCGGCGGCCCACCACGCGGCCGTCACGCTCCCGGGTGAGCCGTCGAGTCCGACGACGACGGGTCCGGTCATGACGCACCTCCCGTGTCCGGCGCGGCAGGTCACCCAAGGTCCGGCGACCGCACGCGGTTCCCTCCACCCTCTCGATTCTCCGCAACCGCCGACGGCCGGGACAGGGCCGGACGGTGCGCTTCGGGGCCCGACCGGCCCCTGCCGGGGCGCCCCGCACCCGGAGAGCGTGGGGTCGGGAAGCGGGACAGGGCCGTCGGACCCGAGGAGTCCGGCGGCACCGAGCTGTCCGCCGTCGCGCCGGGGAGCACCACCGCTTCCGTCCCGGCGCCGTGCGAAGGATGCGAAGGAAGGGGGGAGCCGACATGAGCGGCCCCGTACTGGTGGGAGTGGACGGCTCGGCGACGAGCATGGCCGCGGTGGAGGCCGCCGCCCGGGAGGCCGGCCGGCTGGGGGTGGACCTCCGGCTGGCGCACGCCTTCGAGTGGCCGGCCGCGCAGGTGCCGCCGGGGGTGCCCCCCTGGGACCCGGAGGGCGCCGGGGACCACGGCACGGGCGACGGCGCGATGGCGGAGGCCGAGCGCCGGGCCCGCGGGGCCGTGCCCGGTCTGCGCGTCACGCACACGGTCCTCATGGGGGAACCCGCGTCGGTGCTGGAGGCGGAGTCCCGCGGGGCGTCGCTCACCGTCGTCGGCAGCCGGCCGGCGAGCCGGTCCGGCGGTGCGCGACGCGGCTCGGTCGCCGCCAGGCTGGCCGCCGGCGCGGGCTCCGCGGTGCTGATGGTCCGCGGCAGGCCGGACCGGGCCGGCCCCGTCGTGCTCGCCTGCGACCACGGCCCCGCCGGCCGGCGGGCCGCCGAGTTCGCCTTCGCGGAGGCGTCGGCCCGGGGAACGGACGTGGTGGTGCTGGACGGGTCCGCGGCGCGCGCCGGCCGGTTACGCGAGCAGTCCGTCGCCCTGCCGGCCGCGCTGCGGAAGAAGTACCCGGACCTCACCGTGCGCCGGGCCCGCGTCCGGGGCGGGACACGCCGGGCGGTGATCGAGGCGAGCACCCGTGCTCAGCTCGTCGTGATCGGCACGCGTCGCCGGGGCGGCTGGACCGCCACCCGCCCGGCCGGCGTCAGCCGGGCGGCCCTGCGGTACGCCGGCTGCCCCGTCGCGGTGATCCGTGAGGAGGGCGGGAATCCGTGACCGGGCCGGCGACGGCCGAGGGCCCGCGCCACCAGGACGCCGCCGAGCGCCCCGCCGCGACGGCGGACGCCCACCGGCAACAAGGTCGTCATCGTCCGCGCGCTGCCGGACCAGGGGCACACCGTCGCCACCCGGCCCTGACGATGGCGTTCACCCCCCTCATGCCGTTCCAGCTGTTCAGCGTGCTCAGCGCGCTCAACGCCCGTGCGGACGAAGGCCCCCTGCCGGGCCGTCACCGGTTCCGCGACCGCGCCCTGGGGCTGTGTCTGGCCGGTGTCCTCGCCGTGGGGGCGGCCGCCGTCCACCTTCCCTGGGCCAACGCCGTGTTCGGCACCGTGCCGTTGGACGCGGCGCGGTGGGCCGCGGGCGCGGCCACAGCCTCCGGAGTCCTCCTCGCCGCACTGGCGGCCCGTCGCGCGGGAAGGCCCCACCGGTCCGGAACGGCCTCCCGATGAGGAGGCCCGCACCGCCGTATGTCCCCGGGATTCGGGACGTTCGGCCCCTGCGGGCCGCCCCGGTGCAGGGGCGAGGCTGGTGCCGCCGGTCCGGCAGCGGGCACGAGGGAGGTGCCATGGACGCTTCGAGCGCCTCGGTCGCCGCGCTGCGCGCCGCCCACGAGCAATACGCGTCCACGTCGCGCCGGGCGCCGGGCGTGCGCGGCCTCGTCGCCGACTCCTGGCAGCGCTGCGCGGCGGGCGAGGTACGGCCCGACGGCAGCCGCCCGCCACCGCGGCGCTGGGCGTCCGAAGAGCTGGAGGCCTATCGCCGCGCCCACCCCCTCGCCTCCGTACTGCCCCTGTTCCGCGCACTGCTGGGCGCCGGCGCCGCCGACGACGGGCATGTGTTCGCGGTCGCCGACGCCGACGGCGCCCTGCTCTGGGTCGAGGGGGACACCGGGGCCATGGGACGCGCCGAGCGCATGCACTTCGTCGAGGGAGCGGTGTGGTCGGAGCGGCAGGCGGGCACCAACGCCCCGGGTACCGCACTGGAGTTGGGCCGGCCCGTGCAGATCGTGACGGGCGAGCACTACAGCGCATCGGCGCACGCCTGGTCCTGCGCCGCCGCCCCGGTGCACGACCCCGCCACCGGGCGCGTGCTGGGCGTGGTCGACCTGTCCGGCGGCGCCACCATCGCCACACCGCCCGCCCTGGCCGCGGTCCGTGCCGCCGCGCTGGCGGCCGAGGCGCTGCTCCTGCGGCAGCCGTCGGTGCCCCTTCTCGGGCCGGACGGGCGGATGCGACGCGGCGGGGAGACACCGCCCTTCGCCGGGGTCCGTCTGTGGGCGCTGGGCCGCGACGGCGTCCTGCTGGAGGACGCGGACCGGGTGCGTCACCTCAGTCCGCGGCACAGCGAGATCGTGCTGGCGCTCGCCCTGGCCGGCCGGGGCGTGCCGGGGGACCGGCTGGCCGTGGACCTCTCGGAGCACGAGGTGCCCGCCTCGACGCTGCGCGCCGAACTGACCCGGCTGCGCGCCGTACTGGGACCCGACCTGCTCGGCTCTCGCCCGTACGCGCTGCTGCGGCCCGTGCGCACGGACTTCGGCGAGGTGTCCCGGCTGCTGGCCGAAGGCCGGGTACGCGAGGCGCTCACCCGCTACCGCGGCCCGCTGCTGCCGCGCTCCGAGGCACCGGCCGTCGTCGCCCACCGGCGCTGCCTGGAGCAGCAGGTGCGCGGGGCCGTCCTCGGCGGCGGCGACGCCGTGCTGCTGCGCCGCTGGGTGGAGGCGGCCTGGGGCGCCGAGGACCCGGGTGCCTGGGCCGCGCTGGCCCGGACACTGCCGGCCGGCTCGCCGCAGCGCGCCGCGGCCGCGGCGCGGGCCCGCGCGCTGGACCTGGAGACGGCCGTGGTCCCGCAGGTCCGGCGGCATGCAGCGGTGTTGCAGCGTTCCCGCTCCTAGCGTTCCGAGCGTCACCCCGATCGTCGTGATCGGACGTCATCCGAGAGGAGACGGTCATGAAGTACGAGCCTCCGGGTGCGCCGGGCAGCCCCGTCGACGTCGCACCCCGCTACGAGAACTTCATCGGAGGCAAGTGGCAGGCGCCCACCACGGGTCAGTACACGACCGACCTGTGCCCCGCCACCGCCCGGCCCATCTGCGAGATCCCGAAGTCCGGGCCCGAGGACATCGAACACGCCCTGGACGCCGCGCACTCCGCCAAGGACGCGTGGGGCGAGGCCTCCACGGCCCGGCGCGCCGCGGTCCTGAACAGGATGGCCGACGCCATCGACGCCCACCGCGAGGAACTCGCCGTCGCCGAGAGCTGGGAGAACGGCAAGCCGGTCCGCGAGACCCTGGCCGCCGACATCCCGCTCGCCGCCGACCACTTCCGCTACTTCGCGGCCGCGATCCGCGCAGAGGAGAGCCGGATCACCGAGATCGACAAGGAGACCGTCGCCTACCACTTCCACGAGCCGCTCGGCGTGGTCGGACAGATCATCCCGTTCAACTTCCCGCTGCTGATGGCCGCGTGGAAGCTGGCACCGGCGCTCGCCGCCGGCAACGCCACGGTGATCAAGCCCGCCTCCCCGACCCCGTGGTCGATCCTGAAGCTGATGGAGGTCGTCGGCGACATCGTGCCGCCCGGCGTCCTCAACGTCGTCAACGGACCCGGCGCCGAGATCGGCAAGGCGCTCGCCACCAACGAGCGCATCGCCAAGGTCGCCTTCACCGGCGAGACCACCACGGGCCGCCTGATCATGCAGTACGCGTCCCAGAACATCATCCCGGTCACCCTGGAGCTGGGCGGCAAGTCGCCGAACATCTTCTTCAACGACGTGGCCGCGGCCGACGACGACTTCCTGAGCAAGGCCGTCGAGGGACTCGTCCTGTACGCGTTCAACAAGGGCGAGGTCTGCACCTGCCCCTCCCGCGCCCTCATCCAGGAGGACATCTACGAGGAGTTCATGGGCCGCTGCCTGGAGCGCATCCGCGCCGTCAAGCAGGGCGACCCCCTCGACACCGCGACCATGATCGGCCCCCAGGTGTCGAAGCAGCAGGTCGAGAAGATCGCCTCGTACGTCGAGATCGGGCTCGAGGAAGGCGCCGAACTGCTCGCCGGCGGCCACCGGCCCACCCTCGACGCCCCGTTCGCGGACGGCTACTTCTACGAGCCGACCGTCCTCAAGGGCCACAACAGGATGCGGGTCTTCCAGGAGGAGATCTTCGGACCCGTCCTCGCGGTCACCACGTTCAAGGACGAGGCCGAGGCCCTCGCCCTCGCCAACGACACCCTGTACGGCCTCGGCGCCGGCGTGTGGAGCCGTGACGGCGCCCGCGCCTACCGCATGGGCCGCGCCATCAAGGCCGGCCGGGTCTGGACGAACTGCTACCACCAGTACCCCGCCGGTGCCGCGTTCGGCGGCTACAAGGTCTCCGGCATCGGCCGCGAGACGCACCAGATGATGCTCGAGCACTACAGCCAGACCAAGAACCTCCTGGTCAGCTACGGCACCAAGCCGCTCGGGCTGTTCTAGGAAGGAGCACGGCGACATGTCCCCGAAGGTCGTGAACGGCACCGCGGGACGCGTCACCCTCACCCGGGCGGCCCGTAGGGCCATCGAGGCCCTGCGCGCCGCCCAGGGCCGGCCGGTGATGTTCGTCCAGTCGGGCGGCCGCTGCGACGGCAGCGACCCGATGTGCTTCCCCGGCGGCGCATTCGCCCTGGGAGAAGGCGACATGCTCGTCGGCGTGGTGCACGGCTGCACCTTCCACATGAACGCCGACCACTACGAGGCGCTCGGCCGCCCGCTCCTCGTCCTGGACGTCGAACCGGGCACCCCGGGCGGCTTCTCCCTCCCCGCCGGAGACGGACAGCGCTTCGTCACCCGGATCAAAACGCCCCCGCGCCACAGCAGTTGAGGAGCAGGTCATGAAGGCAGCAGTGGTCACCGACTTCGGCAAGGCCCTGGAGATCCAGGACCTGCCGGTCCCCGAGCCCGGCCCCGGACAGGTACTCGTCCGCATGGAGGCCTCCGGTCTCTGCCACACCGACATCCACGCGGCCCGCGGCGACTGGCCGGTCAAGCCGCGGCCTCCGTTCATCCCCGGCCACGAGGGCATCGGCCCCGTCCGGGCCGTAGGCCCCGGCGTCTCCGAGGACCTGGTCGGCAAGCGGGTCGCCGTCCCCTGGCTCGGCTCGTCCTGCGGCACCTGCCGCTACTGCGTCTCCGGCTGGGAGACGCTGTGCCGGTCGCAGGTCAACTCCGGCTACTCCGTGGACGGTTGCTATGCCGAGTACACCGTCGCGAACGCGGGCGCGGTCGTCCGCGTGCCCGACGCCGTGTCGTCGCTCGACGCGGCACCGCTGACCTGCGCCGGCGTCACCACGTACAAGGCCGTCAAGGTCGCACACGTGGTCCCGGCCGAACGGGTCGCCGTGTTCGGCATCGGCGGACTCGGCCACCTCGCGGTGCAGTACGCGCGCCTGGTCGGCGGTCTGGTCACCGCCGTCGACCTCGAACCGGACAAGCTGGGCCTGGCCCACCGGCTCGGCGCCGACGCACTCGTCAACGCCCGCACCCACGACCCCGTCGAGGAGATCAGGAAGGCGGGCGGAGCGGACGTGGCGATCGTCCTCGCGGCCGCGCCCCAGGCCTTCGAGCAGGCGTACCGGTCGCTCAACCCCGGCGGACGTCTGGTCATGGTCGCGCTGCCCGCCGACGACGCGGCGATCCAGGTGCCGATCTTCGAGACCGTCATCGGCGGCATCTCGGTGATCGGCTCCATCGTCGGCACCCGCCAGGACCTGACCGAGGTGTTCGCGCTGCACGCGGCAGGACGCACCCGGGTCATCGCCGAGACCCGCCGCCTGGAGGACGTCAACGACTCCTTCGAAGAGGTCCTCGGCGGGCGGGCCGAGGCACGGCTCGTCTTCGAGTTCTGAGAGGCCCGAGAGGCCCGAGAGTTCTGTGGCCCGGCACCCACCGGGCCACAGGGAAAGGCAGCACACCATGGCCACCGTCACCGTGGGCGCCGTACGGGAGCGGGCGCCCGGCGAACGCCGGGTCGCCGTCGTCCCCGAGACCGTCCCCCTTCTGCGCCGGGCCGGGCTCGACGTCCTCGTCGAGACCGGCGCGGGCTCCGGAGCCTGGTTCACCGACGCCGACTACACCGCCGCGGGCGCGGCCGTCGTGTCCCCGGCGGAGCTGTACGCACGGGCCGGCCTCGTCCTGTGCGTGGCGGCGCCCGACCGGGAGACCGCCGCGGCCCTGCGCGCCGGGCAGACCCTGACCGGTCTGCTCGAACCGCTGCGCCACCCCGCCCTGGTGCAGGACCTGCACCGCCGCGGCGTGCGCACGGTGAGCCTCGACCTGCTGCCGCGCACCCTCAGCCGCGCCCAGTCGATGGACGCGCTGACCTCCCAGGCCTGCGTCGCCGGCTACAAGGCGGCCCTGCTCGCCGCCGACTCCTACGACCGCTTCTTCCCGATGCTGACCACCGCGGCGGGCACCATGCGCCCGGCGCAGTTCCTGGTCCTCGGCGCCGGAGTGGCCGGACTGCAGGCCATCGCCACGGCCCGCCGCCTCGGCGCCGTCGTCTCGGCGTACGACGTACGCCCCGCGTCACGAGGGGAGGTGGAGTCCCTCGGTGCCCGGTTCCTCGACGTCCAGCGCCCGCCGGACGAGGAACCGGGTACCGGACGGGGAGGCTACGCACGGGAGTTGACCGAGGCCGAGCAGCAGGCCCAGCGCGCCGCCCTGGACACGCACATCGCCCGCTCCGACATCGTCGTCACGACCGCCCAGGTCCCCGGCCGCAAGCCGCCGCTGCTGGTGACCGCGTCCGTGCTGGAGCGGATGCGGCCCGGCTCGGTCGTCGTCGACCTCGCCGCGAGCGACCTCGGCGGCAACGTCGAGAACTCCGAACCCGACAAGACGGCCGTCCTGGACAACGGGGTCACCGTCATCGGCGCCGGACGCCTGCCGTCCGCGATGGCCACCGCCGCGTCCACGGCCTACGCCCGCAACCTCGTCGCCCTGCTGCGCCACCTGGTGCGGGACGGCGAACTCGTCCTCGACCCGTCCGACGAGATCACGGGTGCCCTCATGGGAGGTGAAACGTCATGAACGACCTCGACCTCCTCACCGCGATCACCGTGTTCGTGCTGAGCGTGCTGGTCGGCATCGAGGTCATCAGCAAGGTCCCCGCGACCCTGCACACCCCGCTGATGTCCGGTTCCAACTCGGTGCACGGCATCGTCGTCGTCGGCGCCATGCTGATCGCGGCGGAGTCGCACACCTGGCTCGGCTACGTCCTGGCCTTCGTGGCCATGGTCTTCGGCGCGATGAACGTCGTCGGCGGATACGTCGTCACGGACCGGATGCTGGAGATGTTCAAGGCCAAGCCGCGGACCCACGACACGACGGAGGTGTGACCGCCATGGACACCGTCTCCCAGGCCGTCCACTACGTCTTCCTCGGCGCGGCCGCCTGCTTCGTGCTCGGCCTGCACCTGATGAACCATCCGCGCACCGCCCGCCGCGGCAACACCCTCTCCGCCGTCGCGATGGCCGTCGCGATCGGGGCCACCGTGTGGCTGGTGGCCGACGAGGGCGTCATCAGCCGCACCGGCTGGCTGGTGCTCGGCTCCGGCGGGCTCGTCGGCGGAGCACTCGGCCTGTGGGCCGCGCGCGAGGTGCGCATGACCGCCATGCCCCAACTGGTCAGTCTCTTCAACGCCGTCGGCGGCGGCGCGGCCGCGCTCATCGCCGTCAACGACCTGCTCCAGGCCGACGACCCGGCGGCACTCGGCGCCAGGGTCTCCCTGCCGGGCGCGCTGGACATCGTCATCGGCGCGGTCACCTTCTCCGGCTCGCTGATCGCGGCCGGCAAGCTCCAGGGGACCGTCTCCGGGGCGCCCGTCGTCTTCCCCGGGGCGCGGCTGCTGAACGTGCTGCTGCCGGCCTCCTTCGTCGCCGGCACGGTCTGGCTGGTGCTGGCGCCCGACTCCCGTACCGCGCTGTACGGACTGACCGCCGTGGCCCTGCTGTTCGGCGTGACCATGGTGCTGCCCATCGGCGGCGCCGACATGCCGGTCGTCATCGCCCTGCTGAACGCCTTCACCGGATCCGCGGTCGCGATGGCCGGCTTCGTCCTCGACGAGACCGCCCTCATCATCGCGGGCATGCTGGTCAGCTCCTCGGGCGGCATCCTCACCAAGCTGATGGCCGACGCCATGAACCGCTCCGTCGCCAACGTCGTCGTCGGCGGCTTCGGCACCGGCGACAGCGCCCCGGCGGCGACCGGCGCGGGCGGGCCCCAGGCCCCGGTGCGGCCGGTCTCCGCCGACGACGTGGCGATCCAGCTGGCGTACGCGAGCAAGGTCGTCTTCGTCCCCGGCTACGGTCTCGCCGCCGCCCAGGCCCAGCACGAACTCGGCGACCTGGCCGAACTGCTCACCGCCCACGGCATCGACGTCAGCTACGCCGTGCACCCGGTCGCGGGCCGTATGCCCGGTCACATGAACGTGCTCCTGGCGGAGGCGAACGTGCCGTATCCGCTGTTGCGGGAGATGGACGAGGCCAATTCGGAGTTCCCCCAGACCGACGTCGCCCTCGTCGTCGGCGCCAACGACGTCACCAACCCCATGGCGCGCCGCCCCGGCAACGCGATCTCCGGGATGCCGATCCTCGACGTCGACAAGGCGAAGAGCGTCGTGGTCATCAAGCGGTCGATGGGCCACGGCTACGCGGGCATCGACAACGAGCTGTACACCGACCCCAGGACCGGGATGTTCTTCACCGACGCGAAGAAGGGACTGAGCGAACTGAAGGCGGCCGTCGCGGAGTTCGTCGGCTGAGTGCCCCGGCGGCGATGAGCCCCCGCCCGCGCGGCGGGGGCTCACCCGTGGACGTCAGCCGTCGGACCCCGGCAGCCGCCGCTCCGTCAGCGCGGAGAAGAGGTGACAGCCGTCCGTCCGGACGGTGACCCGCAACTGCTCCCCCTTGCCGTGCCGTCGCCGTTCCGGGGCGCGGACGACGACCTCCGCGGTCTCCGGGCCGACCTTGGCGGTCGTGTGGAGGTAGGTGACGGCCCCGGTGTCCTCCACGGCCTCCACCACCAGCTCCAGGGCCGGCGTCTCCAGGTCCTCGCCGGACAGCACGGTGAAGGACTCCGGCCGGACCCCGAGCAGGACCTCGGCCGCGCCCTCCTCGGACGCCGCCCGCCGCACCCCCGGATCCAGCGGCACGAGAAGCCCGCCCAGTTCGGCGCCCTCCCCGACGACAGGCAGACGGAAGAGGTTCATGGCGGGGGAGCCGATGAAGCCGCCGACGAACGCGTTGGCCGGGCGCGCGAACACCTCCCGGGGGGACCCCACCTGCTGCAGCACCCCGTCCTTGAGGACGGCCATGCGGTCGCCCATCGTCATCGCCTCGACCTGGTCGTGCGTGACGTACACGGTGGTGGTGCCCAGCCGCCGCTGCAACGAGGCGATCTGCGTCCGGGTCTGGGTACGCAGCTTGGCGTCCAGGTTGGACAGGGGCTCGTCCATCAGGAACACCCGGGGTTCGCGGACGATGGCCCGCCCCATGGCGACCCGCTGACGCTGCCCTCCGGACAGGGACTTGGGCTTGCGGTCCAGGAAGTCCCCGAGGTCGAGAGCGTCCGCGGCCTCGGTGACGCGGCGGCGGACGTCCTCCTTGCGCATCTTGGCGATCTTCAGTGCGAAGCCCATGTTGTCCGCCGTCGTCATGTGCGGGTACAGGGCGTAGTTCTGGAACACCATCGCGATGTCCCGGTCCTTGGGCGGCTGGGGGTCCCCCCAGGCCTTTCAGGCTCTGGGGGAGGGTCACGTCCCGGTCGCCGATGCGGATCGCGCCGGAGTCGACGTCCTCCAGTCCCGCGAGCATGCGCAGGATCGTGGACTTGCCGCAGCCGGAAGGACCCACCAGGACCATGAACTCGCCGTCGGCGATCTCCAGGTCGAGCCTGTCGACGGCCGGGTGCTCCATGCCCGGAAAGCGCCTCGTGGCCTTGTCGAAGCTGACGGATGCCATGACCTTTCCCCTCCCTGTCGGCCCCCGCGGGTGCCTCGTACGAGGGCACGCGCCACGCGGGGGCGGGGGGCGCCTCGCCCGGCGCCGCCGCACCTTCAGCCTCCCGGCCCGCAGGCGTGCGGCGGCAGGCACCCGACGGCCCCGTCACGGCGGCGGCGAGCCCCGAAGCGCAGGGCCGCACAGCCCGGCGCCGGGGCCCTTCGGCCCGTTCCGCGGGAGGAGAGCCGCCTGCCGCCCGGGGGAGAGGACTCGGCGGGCCGGCTCAGCCGAGGTCGAGCACCTCGTGCACGGGGCGGCGCGGGGTGCCGGGGCCCGCGGGGCCGTATCCGAGGCGCAGGACCATCTGGATGAAACCCATCGGCGACTGCGGGTCGCGCACGGTCCAGCGGAGTTCGGGCCATTCGAGGGCCTGGGAGGTGAGGGAGGTGGCGAGCCCGTCGAGGGTCGCCTGGAGCAGGACGCGCTCCATGGCCTGGCCCGCCAGCAGCCAGTCCTTCGTTCGGTCGCCCGTGGTGCCGAGGACGGCGAGCTGGGGCGCGCTCTCGAACGCGGCGGTCTCACGGCCGGGCACCGGCAGCCTGGCGGCGAAGTCCCGCACGGGCGCCCGGCCGTTGCGCCGGCGGGGGCCGAAGGCGTACTCGGGCACCCCGTCGCTCGCCGTCTCCGCCGCCGCCGTGCCCGTACGGGTCCACTGCCGCAGTTCCTCGGCGGCGGCCGCGTCCAGGGCGTCGCGCCCCTCGGCGTCCTGGACCAGGTCCAGCAGGGTCCGCACATGCCATGATCCGGGGAAGACCAGCCGAGCCCCCTCCAGCAGGGCGGCGGCGCTCAGCGCGTCCTTCAGGGGGTCGGGGATCTGCTCGTCCGTGAACGGCTGACGGCTGGTGTGCCGGCGGCGGATCGCCGGATACAGCGGCACCAGGTCGTGCTCGACGCCGTGCCCGGGAAGCGCGGGACCGCTCAGCCGCACCGACGCGAGCAGCCGCGGGTTCGCGGGGTCGGGCAGCAGTTCGGTGGCCGTCGCCCAGCCCGCGTGGGCGGCGGAGACCCGCAGGTTGAACAGGGCGGCGGCGCACCCCAGGTGCAGTGCGCGCGTGGTGGGGTCGGCCCGTGGCATGGCGCGGTCGAGATCCGCGTACACCTCGACGGTGCCGTCACCGCGCAGGAAGCGGAACCGCCACGGCTGCGCGTTGTGCATCGACGGAGCGGCTGTGGCGTCTTCGACCAGGGCTGTCACGGTCGTCGTGTCGAGTTCACGTACGCTCACCGGATCTGCCTCCCTCCAGGGCCGACCGGCCGTTCACGAGAGCGCGTCCCGTCTCCTCCACTATTCCACGGCGGTCGCGGACGCGTGCGGCCATGGCCGTGCGATCAGTTCTTGCCGGGCCGGGGTTCGCCGCCGGCCCGCAGAACGGTCAGGCGGCGGCGGTATTCGTCCTCGTCGATCTCCCCGCGGGCGAAGCGTTCGGCGAGGAGCTGTTCGGGGGTGGTCCTGGGCGGTGCCGCGCCGGTCGTCGCCCCCGGGCCGGCCGGCCGGGACAGGGCCCGGAACAGCAGGACGCCGCAGGCGATCAGCGCGGCCCAGAAGAGGACCATGCCGACCGACATGGTGAACCAGCCCCACCCACCGGGGTCATGGCCGTACCAGAGCATCGCGGTCACCCACTTCCTCACGGTCGCCGGACGCGGGCCTCACACCCGTGATCCCGGCGCCCGTCTTCACGGTCGTCCTGCGTCCACTCGCCCGTCATGGGCCGAAGAGCCCCGATCCGCCGGGCCTTGGGCCCTGATGCCGCGGGCCGGTCGGCGCACGCCGGGGCGAGGGCGGCCTCCTCGGGCCTCCGGCCCGATGGGGACCGCCGGAGGATCGTGCAGGGTGTGGTGCGCCGAGCGGTGCGCGGCGACCGCGAGCGGGGCCGCACGGCGCCGGGCGGACAGTTCGGGCGGCGGCACCAGGACCACGCGCCGGATCCGACGCGGGCGGTCCGGTCTCCGCGTCCGGGTGTCCGTACGGACCCGCGGTCCGGCGCGTGGCGGTCCGTGGCGCTCCAGAGGGCGGCCCGCGTGGAAGGCGACGCAGGTGGCCCTCGGCGCGGCGAACGACTCGACCGGAGCCGGCACGGTGTCCGTACCGCCCGCGTCCAGGGGCCGGCCGACCTGGAGCCGGTGGCCCGGACGTCCACCGCGTACGTGTCACCGTCGACGTGGGTGCCCTCCGGCCGGTGCGCCTCCGGCCTCCCTCGCGGCCCGCCGGCCGTCGCGTCCGGTGCTGTGCTCGTCATGGCCATGGCGCCCCCCTCGCCGCGGTCCGCCGCTGTTCCCGGCGGACCGCGCACGGCGCGGCGGGCCTAGGTCGTGTCCGCAAAGTCCCGCCTGCCTCGCGACGCCCGGCACGTGCTCTCGCCGCACCGGGCGAAGCCCGAGTACACCCGGTACGAGGCCTTCCGCCCGGCACGCCGAGAGCACGCTCCCCCACGCTCGGCTTCGCTCGCGCGGGAGGGGCCCCACGACGCCGCGAGGCCCGCCCTGCGGGCGAACGGCGGGACCTCGCGGACACGACCCAGGGGCCGATCGGGTGAGGGGCGGGACCGTGCGGGCCTGGCGCCGTCCCTCACGGCGGAAGGACCGTCCCCCGCCGGCCACCGTCGAGGCCAGGCGGTCCTCCCGGGTCCGCTTCAGTCGTGCGGGACCACCGCGACGGGGCAGCGGGCGTGGTGCGCGGCGGCCTGGGCGACGGGCCCCAGGCGCGGCCCCGCTCCGGCCGGGTGCCTGCGCCGGCCCACGACGAGCAGGTCGGCACCCTCGGCGGCCCTCACGACGGCCCTGGCGGGGCTCTCCAGCCGCGGCACGTCCGTCACGACGACGCCGGGGAACTTCTCCCGCCAGGGGCGCAGGACCTGGTCGAGCCCCTTCTGCACGTCGTGCGCGATCTCCTGGGTCACCCCGTGGTCCGAGCCCCAGGGGGCGTACGCGTGCAGCGGGACGCCCCGGCCGTGGACGGCACGCAGCGGCACGCCCCGGGCGGCGGCGGTGGCGAAGGCGAACTCGAGCAGGTCCTCGCACGGGCCGTGGAGCTTCAGCGCCACCACCACGCCGCCCGCCGCCGTCGGGGCGGGCCGCCCCGGCTCCCCGGGCTGCCGGGCCCGTACCAGCACCACGGGCCGCTCCGAGCGGGCCACGACGGGCATGCTGATGTCGCCCAGGAAGTAGCTCTCCCAGGGCGTCAGTCCGCGCGAGCCGAGGACCAGCATCTCGGATTCCGACGCCGCCTGGAGCAGGGCGTTCTGCGCGTCGTCGGCGACCAGATTGCCCACGACGGTGAGTCCGGGGTGGCCGGCCTGGAGCTCCGCCTGGGCGTTGTGCACGAGCTTCTTCGCCCAGTAGTTCTGGTCGATCTCGGAGCGGACGTTCGTCGGCTCCGGCACCAGCAGGGGCCACGCGTGCAACAGGCGCAGGGTGAGACGGCGCCGCTCGGCCTCGTCGGCGGCCCAGTGGGCGGCCGCATGGCTCTCGGGTGAGCCGTCGAGACCCACGGTCAGGGCTGGTTCCATGGCGACTGCCTCCGTCTCGTACGAAGCTGGAAGGACGGTGAGCGTCGGCGCAGACCGGCAGAGCACGGCGCTTCTACATCGAGGACTACCCCAGATCTCCCCGCGCCGCATGTGGTCCCCGGCCCGACGGCGCCCGGCGTTCGAAGTCCGCAACGACGGAGGTGGCGGCGGTGACGCTTCCCCTGGTGGCCGGCATCGACGGGTCCGAGGCGAGCCTCGAGGCGGTGGACTGGGCCGCCGACGAGTCGCTCCGGCACGGCGTGCCGCTCCATCTCGTGCACGCGGCCGTCGCCGGCCACGAGGCGCCGGACCTGATCGACGTCGCCTGGGAGCGCGCCCGGCGCGGCACACCGGCCGTGCGGCTGTCGAGCGAGGTGGTGCACGAGGACGCGGCCGCCGCCCTGGTCGGCCGCGGGCGCAACGCCTTCGCGCTGGTCCTCGGGTCGCGGGGCCTCGGGGATCTCGCCGGCCTGCTGCTGGGCTCGGTCAGCCTCGCCGTGGCCGCCCACGCGACGTGCCCGGTCGTCGTCGTACGCGGCGGAGCCAAGCACCGGCACGGCCGGTTCGGCAGCGTCGTCGTGGGCGTCGAGGACGGGGAGGGCAGCGACACCGCGGTCCGGTTCGCGTTCCGCGAGGCCCGCGCGCGGCACTGCCGGCTGGTGGCGGTGCACGCCTGGAGCGCCCCGGCCGCGAACGCCGGACCGCCTGGCCTGGCCGGGTACGCGCTCCAGACCCGCCGGCGCCCGCCGGCGCGGGTCCTCGCCGAGGCGCTGGCCGGCCCCTTCGAGCACTACCGGGAGGTCGAGGTGAGCAGTGAGGCGGTCGAGGGTCCGGCACGGCGCGCCCTCCTGGACGAGGCGTCCCACGCCGACCTGCTCATCGTCGGAGCACGCCGGCGCCGCGGGCACGTCGGTCTGCAACTGGGCCTCGTCAACCACGCGGTGCTGCACCACGCGCCGTGCCCGGTCATGGTCGTGCCGAGGATATGAACGGCCCCCGCGCGGGCGAAGGACACCCCGGGCGCCCCGCGCCCGGGCCCGGCCCGCGACGAACCGCACACGAACCGCACCCGACGTACCGACGTACCGACGTGAGGAGCAGAACGATGCCGCATACCGTGGAGTGGAAGGTGCGTCTCTTCCTCTTCGAGGAGGACGACGACACCAAGGCACGCGTGGTGCTGAACACCGGCACCACGGAACTCACCGGCCACGGCGCCGCGCACCGCAACCCCGCCGACCCGGAGGTCCCGGAGATCGGCGACGAACTGGCGGCGGGCCGTGCCCTGCACGACCTCGGCCGGCAGCTCGTGGAGGTCGCCGGCCGTGACATAGAAGCGATGAACCCGCCCGCGAACGGGCGCACCGCCGGTCCGGGCACCGGCTGGCCGATGCCGGAGCAGACACCGTGAGCATGAGCGCCCACACGCCGGCGGCATCCTGAGGAACGGTGGCGATCATGCGAGCTCAACTCGGCGACCGGCTCGTTGTGGAGCGCCCGGGCACCGGTGCCGCCAGGCGCGACGGCGAGATCGTGGGGCTCCATCACCCGGACGGTTCCCCGCCCTACGACGTGCGCTGGTCGGACACGGACGAGGTGACGCTGGTCTTCCCCGGGCCGGACGCGCACATCCGTCATCCCGCTCACGAGGCCCCCGGCACCCCCGGGGACCAGGGCGGCACCGGGGCCCACGGCGCCCTGACCGGCCGGACCCCCAACCCCGGCGACGTGGGCCGGCGCGTCGCCGCCGAGCGCGCCCGCCGCGGTCTGTCCCGGGAGGAGACGGCCCGCCGCGCCGGAATGGCACCGGAGTATCTCGCCTATCTCGAGGAACAGCCCTCGGACCCGACGGTGGCCACCCTCATCAAGCTGTCCGACGCGCTGGGCACCAGCGTCACGGCCCTGCGCGGGGGCGGCGGCGACGTGCCGCCCGGCCAGGGCACGGCGCTCCTGCGCCCGCGCCTGCGCGACCTCGATCCCGAGGAGTGCCGGGCCCGCCTCGGCACGCACGGCGTCGGACGCGTCGCCGTGTCGGCACCGGACGGCCCGGCGGTCGTCCCGGTCAACTACGACGTGGTCGACGACGCGGTCGTCTTCAGGACGGCACCGGACTCGGCCCCCGCCTCGGCCGTCGGGAGGGAGGTCGCCTTCGAGGTCGACCATGTGGACGAGACCATGAGCCAGGGCTGGAGCGTCCTCGTCGTCGGCCCCGCCCGCGCGGTCACCGAACCCGACGCGGTGCGGGAACTGGCCGCCCGCGCCCACACCAGCCCGTGGGCCGGGGGCGAACGGGACCTGTGGGTGTCGATCCGGCCGACGCGCGTCACGGGACGCCGCGTCCTGCCGGCGGAGGACTGAACGGGACCGGCGCACGTGTCGCGGGGGACCGGGGACGGTGCGACGGTAAGGACAGGCAAGTCTCGGGGTGCCGACCGGGAAGGCGGTGGCGACGATGGAACTCCCGCTGGTCGTGGGCGTCGACGGATCGGATTCCAGCTTCGAGGCGGTGGACTGGGCGGCGGACGAGGCGGCGCGCCACGGGCTGCCCCTGCGGCTGCTGTACGCCTCCCTGTGGGAGCGCTACGAGGGCGTCCGCCCGTCGTTCTCCACCGGCCGTCCCTCCGAGGAGGTCATGGCGGAGAACATCGTCGCGTCGTGCGTGGAACGCGCCCGGCGGCGCACCCCGGAACTGAAGGTGTCGGGCGAGGTCCTGCCCGACGACGCCGTGTCCGTGCTGCTGAACGCGGGCCACGCGTCCTTCGCCCTGGTCACGGGTTCCCGCGGCCGTGGCGAGCTCGCCGGGCTGCTGCTCGGGTCGGTCGGCCTCACGGTGGCCGGCCGCGCCGTGTGCCCGGTCGTCGTCGTCCGGGGCGGGCAGCGCAACCGGCAGGGCTCCTACGGCCGGGTCGTGGTCGGCGTCGGCGACTCGCCCGAGGGCTCCGAGGCGGTCCGGTTCGCCTTCGACGAGGCGCGCACGCGCGGCTGCGCCCTGCACGCCGTACGGGCCTGGCGCCGCCCCGCCCGTGAACACGCCGGCGACGCCGCGGGCGCCGACGAGGAGAGCGCCTCCGCCCTCCTCACCGAGTCGCTGCGCGACGCCGTCCGGGACCACCCCGGGGTCGAACTGCACCGCCAGGTGGTCGAGGGCACCGCCCACCGGGTCCTCCTCGACGCCTCGACGGCCGCCGATCTGATCGTCGTCGGCGCCGAGCGGCGGCACGGCCTCTTCGGTCTGCAGCTCGGCAGGGCCGCGCACACGCTGCTGCACCACGCCGAGTGCCCGGTGGCGGTGGTTCCGCAGCGGGACTGAGCGGACGCGTCCCGCCGCTTGACCGGGGTCAGGGCACCAGCGGGCGGTCGTCCGGCTCGGTGCCGCCCATGTCGAGGCGGAACGGCGGATAGACGTCCGTCATCAGGGAGGTGTAGGCGGCGACCCGCAGCACCCATCGGTTCAGACCCGTGACCAGGTCGAACAGGTCCCGGGGGTACTTCTCGGTGAACGTAAGGATCACGGCGGCGATCACCGTCAGGAGGGCCACCAGCCCGCCGTCCCACCAGCCGAGGTGCCAGCCGCCGACGAAGAAGCCGACGACGATGTAGTGCGGGATGGCCAGCAGCCACCACTTCACCAGGACCAGGCCCCGGGAGAGCCGCTCGGGGTAGGCGATGTCCAGCCGGGCCGGGTAGTCGGGCTCCTCACCGAGGCTGAACGGCGGGTAGCGGTCGGTGGCCAGGGTGCCGTACGAGTAGAAGGCGACCCGCCAGGTCCAGCGCAGCACTCCCAGGTTGAAGTCGAACAGGCCGCGCGGGTAGCGCTCGGTGAACAGGATCGCGAAGAAGGCGATCACGGAGACGACGGTGAAGGCGATCCACAGGAAGAACAGCACGATGCAGTGCGGGATGATCAGGATCCACTTGACCAGCCACAGCCAGCGGGACAGCGGGGCGTCGAGCCGCGCGGTGACCCGGACCGGGCGGTCGGGCAGGGGGGTCGGAGACGTCATGGCGCTCAGCTCCACTCTCGCTCAGGTGGCCAGTCCGGCGCGGCGTGCCGTGTCGTCGCCCGGCGCCGCGGAGGTGTCGTCCACCCGGTGCTCCAGCCGGGCGGACACGTCGACGACACCGTCCACCCCCTGGCACAGCCGGACGACGATCGGAACGAGGGACTTGCGTTCGACGGTGCCCGTCAGCGTGACGCGCCCGTCGACGACCCGCACCGTGACCGCGCCGGGGCTGATCCCGAGCGTGCGCAGCAGGACCTCCCCGGTGATCTCCTCGCGCAGGGCGCTGTCTCCCCGCAGGAACACGCGGAGCAGGTCGGCCCTGCTGACCACGCCGACCAGCCTGTCGGTCTCGTCGACCACCGGCAGCCGTTTGACGTGGTGGCGCTCCATGACCTGGGCGGCCTCCACCACGCTCCACTGCGGCCTGGCCGTCACGGCCGGACTGTTCATCAGCCCTTCGGCGGTCGTGGCCGCCGCCTTGGCGCCGGCGGACGGCTCGGGCCGCGGACCCGGCGGCTGAGCGGACGGATCCAGCTGGGCGGCCTCCTTGCGCAGCAGGTCGGCCTCGGAGACCACACCCACGACGTGTTCGTCGTCGTCCACGACCGGTACGGCGGTGACGTCGTACTCGGCGAGCAGTTTGGCGATCTCCTTGAAACCGGTGTCCCGGTGCACCCGGACGACCGTGGTGGTCATGAGGTCGCTCACCATCCGGTGCCACATGGTCCCGCCTCCTGATGTCGTGGGCGTTCTCCTCCTTCCACTCTCCGCCCGGCGCTCGGTGCCCGCATGGGCCGGCCGGCCCCGAACAGGACGGTTCCGAGGGGGGCCGGACGGCTCCTCGGCTGCCTGACCTCGGGTCATCCGGTCCGCCGAGGAGGACGCGGCGGAGCGGCGCGGTGTCCCCCGAACGGGCCTACGCGCCGCCGCACCGGCCCCGGCGGAGCGCCAGGACCGGGCCGCGGCGGCGGCCGGGGCGACGGACCGGGCCGAGGCGGAGGCGGCTCACAGGCCCACCCGTTCGGGTTCGGCACGCAGGCGCGCGATGTTGCGTTCCAGCAGGGCGGTCGCGGCGCGCACCCCCACACCGCGGGCCCCGTCCAGCTCGGGCAGGCGGCCGTCGGCCCGCTTGAGGCCGGCCAGCGCGGAGTCGATCGCCTCGTGCGCCGCGAACAGACACGGGGTGCTGTAGATCGCCACGTCGACGCCCAGCCCGGTCAGCTCGCCCAGCGACAGCCGGGGCGACTTGCCTCCGGCGATCTGGTTGAACAGCAGCGGTTTGTCGCCGACGACGGCACGGATCCGGCGGATCCACTCGACGCTGCGCACCCCGTCGACGAGGACCACGTCCGCGTCGGTGGCGGCCAGCGTCCCGGCACGGTGCAGGATGTCGTGCTCGTCGGTGGCGTCGGTGCGGGCCACGACGACCAGGTCGCGCCGGGTGCGCAGCACCATCTCCAGCTTGGCGAGGTACTCGTCCAGCGGCAGCACCTGCTTGCCGTCGGCGTGGCCGCAGCGGCGCGGCCGCTTCTGGTCCTCCAGGATCACGCCCGAGGCCCCGATCCGCTCCAGGCCCTCCACCACGTGGCAGGCGACCTCCGGGTCCACGTACCCGTCGTCGATGTCCACCAGCAGGTGGTGCCGCGGGAAGGCGCCCCGCAGACGCTGGACGAACGCCACCATGTCCGGCCAGGCGATGAAACCGATGTCCGGCAGTCCGTAGTACGAGGCCGCGAATCCGAACCCGGAGACGAACAACCCGTCGTAGTGCTCGGCCGCGATCGACGCCGAGTACATGTCGTGGACGCCGATCAGCGGGGTCGTCCCCGGACTGACGATCTGTTCCCGCAGCTTGTTGCCGTGGCTCAACGTCCTGCTCCTCCCATGAGGCCGAGGCTTCAACACCGTGCGCGGGAACGCCGTGCCGACACGGGGACCTGCGCCGGGACAAGAGAATTTCGCTGTCGGGACGCGGCTTTCTCCCCGTGCCCGCCTCCCTCACTCCAATGGCGCAGCCGGTTCACCGCAGAAACGTCACTGGCCGTCGCGGCCGTGGTCGGCGGCGTACGCGGCGAACACCTCCGCGGGCGCGCCGCCCGTGTGGAGGAACCGCTGGTCGAGGATGGTGGCGAGGTCCTTCAGCGCGCCGGCGAGCAACGCACCCGCCAGCCGCACCTCGGGCCGCTCCGCCTCCTGCCCGCGCCGGGCGAGCACGGTGGCGTAGCCGACCATGGCCGCCAGCGACGAGTGGTCCTCCCCGTCATGGAAGTAGTACGCCTCCGCGTACTGGGTGAAGTCGATGCGCACGCGCGCGACTTCGGTCGCCAGGCCGTCCAGCAGCAGGGCCCCCGCGGTGCAGTCGATCTGCCGCGTCGTCGGAGCCGCGTCGCGCAGCAGCGCCAGCCGGACCGCCAGGACCCTCCTGCGGGTCAGCGCCGGATAGATCTCCAGCACCCAGGAGACGGTGGCCGTCAGGAGCGCGAACCCGATGAGGGCCTCCAGCGGTGAGACCAGCCGCAGCCAGCCCTCGTCGGGCGCGATGTCGCCCAGCCCCAGGGTGGCCACGGTGACGAGCGACAGATACAGGGAGTCGAGCAGCGCCGGCTCCTGCGCCGCCTTGGACCCCGGGGAGAAGGAGAACGCTCCCGGCATGTGGGGCCAGTACACGATCGCCCAGCCGAGGACGACCATGACGGTCCACATGCCCACGACCGTGACCATGGCGAGCGGCCCGACCAGCCCGACCACCCGCCCGGGCGCACGGAAACGCCGCGCGAGTCGCCACAGCGCCGTCATCACGAGGCGGCTCAGACCGCCGTGGCGGGTGGGGTGCCAGAGCGTGTGGAACAGGTCCCGCAGGGTGATCATGACGAGCCCGGCACCGACGAGCGAGACCAGCCACTTCATCCATGTCTCCCACGGCCTGTCGCGTGCAAGGGAACCCGCTTCCGGAGCCTAGGCCCTGTGCGGCCCGGCGGCGGGAACGGAGACGGTGGGAACGGGTGGCCGCCGCCGGTGTCACTCGTCCGCCGGGCTGATGCGGCGGCCCGTGAGGTGGGCGGGCCGGATCGACACCCACATCTCCCGTGCTCCGCCCGCCCAGGGCGTGGTGTGGGCCCCCTCGGTGAGCCTGCGTACGGCGTCCGGCTCCGTCACGGCGCTCGCGGGGCCCACGGCGAGGACGCTCCAGCCCTGACTCGATGCCTCGTCCAGGTGGTCGACCTCGAAGGCGACCTCGGTCCCGACCGCTGCCGACGGCGTGGAGTCCGGCGCGGTCCGGAACACGATCGCGTCGTCGACGACCTCGTAGTTGACCGGAACGACCGCGGGCCGGCCGTCGGCCGCGGACACCGCGACCCGCCCCACGCCATGGGTGGAGAGCAGGGCGCGGCACTCCTCCGGGCCGAGGTCCCGCAGCCGGGGACGCCGCAGCGCGCGGCCCTGACCGGGGGGCTCGTCCGCTCCGCCTCCGCGCAGGGCGGTGACGGTGGTGCCCAGCGCGTCGGCGAGCCTGACGAGGGTCGCCGCACTCGGGTCGGCGGGCCGTTCCTCCAGGTACGCGAGGTAGCCGGCGGACATCCGCGCCCGGTGGGCCGTCTCCGCACGGCTGAGGCCCAGCCGGTGGCGTTCGGCGGCCACCCGGCGGCCGATGTCACCGTGGTGGAACGCCCCGGGTGCCGCGGGCGGCGTCCGGGATGCCGCGGATGTCCCGGGCGCCGGGGCGGCCGCGGTCCCGGTTCCCGCCGCGTGCCCGCCCGCCGCCGAAGGACCGTGCGCGGTCCCCGGATGCCCGTGTTCGAGATGGCGGATGTGCGCGTCGGGCCCGGGGAACACGAGCGTCACTTCGTCCGTGTCCGACCAGCGCACGTCGTAGGGAGGCGTTCCGTCCTCGTGGTGCAGCCCGACGATCTCGCCGTCGCGCCTGGCGGTGCCGGTCGTCGTGCTCTCGATGACGAGTTGATCGCCGAGGTGGGCTCGCATGACGCCTCCCTCTCCTCAGGGTGGTGCTGCATCCAACGTGCCACGCGCGACGGGCGGCCGCACGGGGTCACCGCCCGGCGGCACCGGGGACGGTGCGGGCGTGGACCGGCAGTTGCTCCTCGATACGGCGCCGGACACGGGCGGTGAGCGCGCTCAGCCGCTCGGAGGTGGTCGCGCGGGGCGCGACGGGCGCGTGGATCCTGCGGGCGGCCGGGGGCAGCATGTCCAGGTCCGCGGCGAGTCTCTCCCGGCACTCGGCGAGCGAGGCCCTGGGGCCGGTGCGCCGCCCGTCGAGCATCACCGTCTCCAACAGCGGAACCCCGTCCTCGGGGGGCCGCTCGGTCATGAGACCGATCACGTCGGCGCAGCCGGGCCGGCGGAACACCTGTTTGCGGCCGGGGGCCGTCACCTTCGCCGACGAGAGCTTCATCACCGGGTGGCCGTCGAGCTCCACCAGCTTGTAGGCGGAGTCCAGGTACGGCGCGTCGGCCGACACCCCGACGCGGGTGCCCACCGCGTACGTGTCGATCGGCGCCCCGGAGCGGACCAGGTCGTCCACGGCGTACTCGTCGAGACCGCCGCTGGCGACGATCCGCACGTCGGGCAGTCCCGCGTCGTCGAGGATCGCGCGGGCCCGTGCCGCCAGGTCGCCGAGGTCGCCGCTGTCCAGCCGTACGGCGGAGCCGGGCCCGCGGTCCAGGTCCCGCAGGACGCGTGCCGCGACACGCACGCCCTCCTCCGTGTCGTAGGTGTCCACCAGCAGGGTCACCGGCCCGGGGTGGGACCGGGCGAACGCGCGGAAGGCGTCCTCCTCCGTGGCGAACGCCTCCACGAAGGAGTGGGCCATCGTGCCGACGGCGGGGATGCCCTCGGCGGTGGCCGCCGCCACGTTGCTGGTCCCGGCGAAGCCGGCCATCGCGCCCAGACGGGCGGCCTGGAAGCCCGCCTGCGGGCCGTGGGTGCGCCGCAGGGCGAAGTCGACGACCGGGTGACCGGCCGCCGCGAGCACGCAGCGCACGGCCTTGGAGGCGATCGTCGTCTGGTGGCTGAGCAGGTTGAGCACATACGTCTCGGCCAGTTGGGCCTGCGGAAGCGGTGCGGTCACCTCCAGCAGCGGCTCGCCCGCGAGCACGATCCGCCCTTCGGGTACCGCGCGCACCTGGCCGGTGAACGTCAGGCCGAGCAGCGGTTCCAGGTCCCGCGGCGGCCGGTGCAGCGCGGAGGCGAAGGCGTCGACGTCCTCCGGGCCGACCCGGAGACCGGTCAGGTGGTCGAGTGCCGACTCCAGCCCCGCCGCCACCAGGAAGCCGCGTTCAGGCGGCAGGTCGCGGACGAAGAGGCTGAACGTCGCCTGGCCGGTCGTGCCCTCCCGCAGGTAGCACAGGGCCATCGTGACTTCGTACAGATCGGTGGTCGTGGCGTCCGACATCGGTGTCACCTCCCGGTCCGCGGCCGGTCCTGTCCGTCACCGGTGGAAGCGGGCCGACCACCGGGGCTCGACCAGCTCCCACTCGGCGTCCCACCGCGCGTACCTTCTGCGGTCCAGGGCCAGGCGCGTGCCCGCCCAGGCCGCATAGGCCCCGGCGGCCACGCCGAACGCCGCCATGCCGCCCACCAGCCAGCCGGTGGTCGTCGCGTTGAGCGTGCTCACCGGCGCGGTGGTGACGGTTCCGTCCCGGTCCACCCACACCCGCACCGCGGTGCCCGCGGGGGTGCCCGGCTTCACCAGGGCCGCTCCCGTGCGCACGGTGCCGTCGGGGTCGGTCCAGCGGACCTGCGCCGGCTGCTTCGCCCAGTCTCCGTCGCTCTCGACGCCCGCGGCCACCCGGGCCGTGACCTGGTGACGCTCCGCCGCCTGGACCCGCACCGTGCGCATCGAGGCCTCGTACGCCGTGAGTCCCGCACCGACCGCGGCGGCCGGCACACCCAGGAGGACAACCACGATCAGGACGCGGCGGAACCAGCGTTCGAACCTGTCGGACGCGCGCCGCAGGGAGGTCGCGCCCGGGGACGGGCCAGGACCGCGCCCCGGCGGCGGACCGGAGTACGGCGAACCGTGCGTGCTCATGACTCGGCCTCCAGCGACTCGTCGGCCGTCCCCCGCCATCCGCTCCCACCGTCGAACGGCACCGCTCCCGGAGCACTGGGCCGAAGGTCCCTGCCGGTCCGACTTCCGGCCCGGATCCACGAGGCGGACCCACCCGACCCCGCCGTCCGCGCATGCGCCGGGGAAGGGAATGGGGTACTCCTCGAAGGAGGGAAGCGCCGCGCCCGGCATGCCGGCGACGTCCGGACCAGGCACGTCATCGGACTCGGTCGTCACCGTCACCCGCCGCCGCGTCAGGCTTCGTACGAGACGGAGGCCGCCGCCATGGCATCTCACCCCGGTCCTGTCAGCCGGGCCGCCATCCACCACGGACGCCGCCCCGGCGCCGTCGTCCCCCATGACTGAGCCCGGCCACGACGGCGGGCAGCCGCCGCGCGCGGAGGTGTGCGAGACCCATTCCGCGATCGTGTTCTTCGTCGGGGACCGGGCCTACAAGGTCAAGAAGCCGGTGGACCTGGGATTCCTGGACTACACCACACCGGCCGGACGCCGGGCCGCGTGCGCGCGCGAAGTCGCCCTCAACCGCCGCTTCGCCCCCGACGTGTACCTCGGCCTGGGAGAGTTCCGCGGCCCCGGCGCGGAGGCGCCGGAACCCCTCGTGGTGATGCGGCGCATGCCCGCGCACCGACGCCTGTCCCACCTGGTACGAGAGGGGGAGGCGCTGGACGAGGTCCTCAGGTCCGTCGCCCGGCACCTCGCCGCGTGGCACGCCGACGCGCCCCGCAGTCCCGAAGCGGACGCGCAGGGCACGCGGGACGCCCTGTCGTCGCGGTGGGAGGCCGGCTTCGCGCAGGTCCACGCGATGGCGGAGGACGGCCCGGTGCCCGACGGCGTGACCGAGACGGAACGGCTCGTGCGGCGCTATCTCGCCGGCCGCGAGGGGTTGTTCGCGGCCCGCATCGCGCAGGGCCGGGTGGTCGACGGTCACGGCGACCTCCTCGCCGAGGACATCTTCTGCCTCGACGACGGCCCCCGCGTCCTGGACTGCCTGGAGTTCGACGACCGGCTGCGCTGCGTCGACGGCCTCGACGACGCCGCCTTCCTCGCCATGGACCTGGAACGACTCGGCGCACCCGAGGCCGCCGCGTACTTCCTCGCGCGGTACGGCGAATACTCCGGCGACCCCGCGCCCCCGTCCCTGTGGCACCACTACGTCGCCTACCGCGCGTTCGTCCGCGCCAAGGTCTCCCTGATCCAGGCCCGCCAGGGCGCGCCCGGCGCGGAGACGGCGGCACGCCGGCTGGTCTCGACGACGCTGCGCCATCTGCGCACCTCCGCCGTCGGCCTGACCCTGGTCGGCGGGCTGCCGGGCAGCGGGAAGTCCACCCTCTCCGGCGCGCTGGCCGACCGCCTGGGGGTCACCCTGCTCAGCAGCGACCGCCTCCGCAAGGAACTGGCGGGCATGCCCCCGGAGCGGTCGGCGGCGGCCGGCTACGGCGAGGGGCTGTACACGGCCGAATGGACGGCGAGGACCTACGCCACCCTCCTCGACCGGGCGGCGGCCCTGCTGTCCGCGGGCGAGTCCGTCGTCCTGGACGCCACCTGGTCCGACCCCGCGCAGCGTGCGGCGGCACGGCGCGTGGCCGAACGCACCTGCTCGGACCTGGTGGCCCTGCACTGCCATGCGCCCCACGACGTGTCGGCGGCCCGCCTGAGGGCGCGCGCTTCCGCCTCCGGCCATTCCGTCTCCGGCCACTCCGACGCCGACCTCGGCATCGCCAACGCCATGGCGGCCCGGGAACCCCCGTGGCCGGAGGCGGTGGCCGTCGACACCAGCGGCCCGCTGGAGTCCGCGGTCGCCCGTGCCCTGACGGCCGTACGACCCTGGGGAACCGGCCAGGCCCCGGTCTTCCGCCGCCCCTACGGGGAGCCGGACTGACGGCCGGCGCGGCAGCGAGCGGGGGGCGGGTGGCCCGGAGCGCCGGGCGGTCGCGTGCACCGGAACCCGACCGGAAACCCGTGCACCGGAACCCGACAGGAACCCGTGCACCGGAACCCGACAGGAACCCGTGCACCGGAACCCGACCGGAACCCGTGCACCGGACCCGCACCGGAACCCGATCACTGGAACGCGGCGTGGATCTCCTGCTCGGTCGCGGTGTGCGAGACGAGCAGGATCTCGTCACCGGGGCGGAGCCGGACCGCGGGGTCCGGTACGGTCGGCTGCCCGTCGCGGACGATCGTGGCGACGACCGTCCCCTCGGGCAGCCGGACGTCGCCCAGGGCCCGGCCCGCCGTCCTGGACCGCGGTGTGATGGCCGTTTCGATGACGTCGACGCCGGCCTTGCTGAGCCGCAGCAGGGCGACCGTGTCGGTGGCCCCGGTGGCCTCCTCGATGAGGGAGATCAGCGGGGTGGCGGCGGGGACGGCGACGTCCACGCCCCAGCGCTCGTCGAACAGCCAGGCGTTGTCGGCGTCGTTGAACCGCGCCGCCACGCGGGGCACCGAGAACTGCCGTTTGGCGAGCAGGCTGATGACGAGATTGTCCTCGTCCTCCCCGGTGGCGGCGATGACGAGGTCGGCGGTCAGGGCCCCGGCGTGTTCCAGGAGGGCCGGTTCGCAGGCGTCGCCGGCCACCAGCCGCACCGGGACGCGGTCCTGGAGCTCGGCGACGCGGTCGTCGTCGATGTCGATCAGCGTGACCTCGTTGTGGGCCGCGGAGAGCACCTGGGCGATCTGGGTGCCGAGCCGCCCCGCTCCGGCGATGAGCACGTTCACGTCCCCAGCTCCTTGTCGAGAAAGCCGCGCAGCCTGCCGAGCGCGGTGGCGGCGACGGCGAAGGTGACCAGGTCGTCCGCCTGGGCTGAGGTGCCGTGTGCGGGAATCAGCGAGTGGCCCCCGCGGGTGACCTCGACGACGCGGATCTCCCCGTCGACCTCGAACTCGGCCAGCCGCCGTCCGATGAGGTAGTCGGGCACCTCGGAGCGGACGAGCACCGTCTCGCCGTTGCCGAAACCGAGCTCGGGGCTCAGATGGCGGTGCAGCAGCATCTGGTGGATGCGGTGCACGGTCCAGCGGACGCTGGCGATGGTGGGGATGCCGAGTTCGCGGTAGATGTCGGCGCGCCGTGGGTCGTAGATCCGGGCGAGGACGATCGGCACCCGGTAGGTCTCCCGCGCGGTGCGCGCGCTGACGATGTTGCTGTTGTCCCCGGAGGTGACGGCGACGAAGGCGTCCGCGTGCTCGACACCGGCGGCCTCCAGCACGGAGCGGCTGTAGCCGTTGCCCTCCAGGAAACGGATGCGGGGGCTGTCGGGCAGCCGCCGGGCCGCCTTGGGACGCCGGTCGACGACCCGCACGTCGTGCCCTTCGGAGGCGAGCAGACCGGCGAGGGTGGCCCCCACGCGTCCGCAGCCGACGACGATCACCTTCACCGTGGGGCTCCTTTCCGGCGGTCGGCACGGTGGCGCAGCCACCCCTTGCGTACCTCGTCCGCGATCAGGGGGAGGGTTCCGAGCCCGGCCAGCACCGCCCAGTCGGCGGCGTCGAGCGGGGCGGTGTTGAAGACGGCCTGCAGCGGAGGCGCGTAGCTGATCGCGGCCATGAGGGCGACGCCGAAGCCGCCCGCCGCCAGCAGGGCCGGATTGGACAGCAGCCCCACCTTCAGAAGGCTCTGCCGGTCGGTGCGGACCGCGAGCGCGTTGAAGAACTGGCTGAGCACGATCCCCGCCTGGACCATGGTGATCGCCTCCCGGTAGACGGGCGTGTCCTCGGTGAAGTCGTCGAACGGGATGCCCGAGGACCCGATGTGCCAGAAGAAGACGGCGGTGACGCAGAGCGCCTGGATGCCGCCGAGGAACAGGATCCGTCCCACCACGGAGGCGGAGAACAGCCGTTCCCGGCGGGAGCGCGGCGGGCGCTCCATCACGTCGGGCTCCGGGGGTTCGGCCCCCAGGGCCAGGGCGGGCAGTACGTCGGAGCCCAGGTCGATCGCCAGGATCTGCACCGCGCTGATGGGCACCAGCGGGAAACCGGCGAAGGTCGCCGCCAGGATCGGGACCAGCTCCCCGATGTTGTGACTGAACAGGTAGACGAGGAACTTGCGGATGTTCTGGTAGACCGCCCGGCCGAGTCGCACCGCCGCGGCGATCGAGGCGAACGAGTCGTCCAGCAGCACCATCGAGGCCGCCTCCCGCGCCACGTCGGTGCCCGAGGCCCCCATCGCCACCCCGATGTCCGCGTGCTTGAGCGCGGGGGCGTCGTTCGCGCCGTCCCCGGTGACCGCCACCACCTCGCCCCGCCGCTGGAAGGCGGTGACCACGCGCATCTTGTGCTCCGGGCTGACCCGGCACAGCAGCAGCTCGGACGGCTCGGCCAGCAGCGCGTCGAGCGCCTCCTCGTCCATCGCGTCGAGCCTGGCGCCCGTCACCACGACGGGATCCGGCCCGCGCACGATCCCGACCCGCCGGGCCACGGCCTCCCCGGTGAGCGGGTGGTCGCCGGTGACCATGACGATCCGGATACCGGCCCGGCGGCAGGCGGCGACCGCGTCGGTGACCTCCGGCCGCGGCGGGTCCAGCATGCCGACCAGTCCCAGGAGCGTGAGCGAGGACTCGGCCTCGTCCTGTGCGGGCCGGGGCCCGTCCAGCTCCCGGCGCGCGACGGCGAGCACCCGCAGCCCCTGCGACGCCAGCGCGTCACCCGCGGCCAGCACCGCCGCCCGGTCCTGCGCGGTCAGCGGCCCGCCCCGCCCCTCCCACTCCACCTCGGCGCAGCGCGCCAGCAGCTCGGCGGGCGCGCCCTTGACGCACGCCTGGTAGCCCGTGCCGCTCTTGTGCACCGTGGTCATCAGCTTGCGGTCCGAGTCGAACGGAAACTCGGTCACGCGCGGAGCCGCCGCCTCCTCCGCGCCCGGGTCGAGACCGGCCTTGGCCGCCACCACGAGCAGCGCGCCCTCCGTGGTGTCGCCGAGCACCCGCCAGTGCCGGCCGCCCTCGGGCGGCACGAGACGGGCGTTGCAGCACAGGCTCGCCACCCGGAGCAGCTCGCGCACCGGCGCCGCGTCGGCGACCTCCCCGTCCGGGGCGTAGCCGACACCCGTCACCGGGTGCGTCGCGCCCCCCGCCCACACCCGGGTGACGGTCATCTCGGCCTGGGTGAGCGTCCCGGTCTTGTCGGTGCACACCACCGTGGTCGACCCGAGCGCCTCCACGGCCAGCAGCTGCTTGATCAGAGCGCGGCGGCGCGCCATCCGCCGGACACCGATCGCCAGGGACACCGAGAGGGTGGCGGGCAGCCCTTCCGGCACCATCGCCACCATGACCCCCAGCGCGAACACGAACAGGGGCACCACGGACTCGCCGGTGGGGAGCCGTACGGCGAACATCAGGGCGCCGATCGCCAGGGCCGCTCCCGCCACCCGCCGCGCCATCGAGGCCACCTGGAGCTGCAGCGGGGTCTTCTGCCGCGGGGCCGCCGCGGCCAGCCGGTAGATCCGCCCGAACTCGGTCGCCGCACCCGTGGCACAGACCACCGCCCGGCCGGATCCGGCGACCACGTCGGTTCCCATGAACACGCAGTTGCGGGCCTCCAGCGGCGGCCCGGCCGCCACCGGATCGGCGGTACGGCCCACGGCGTTGCTCTCGCCGGTCAGCGGCGCGTTGTTCACCGCCAGCTCGTGCGCCTCCACCACCCGGCAGTCCGCCGACACGGCGTCCCCGGCCTCCAGCACCACCACGTCGCCCGGCACCAGCTCCCGGGCGGGCACCTCCCGCCGCTCACCGCCGCGCAGCACCCGGCACGCGTGGGGCACCATCGCCTCCAGCGCCTGGGCCGTCCGCTCGGCCGAGTACTCCTGCGCGAAGCCGATGACCGCGTTCAGCACCACGACGCCCAGGATCGCCAGCGCGAGCTGCAGGGTGCCCACGTCACGCGGTTCCTGAAGCTCGTACGCCAGAAAGGTGATCCCCGACGCGACGATCAGCAGGACCGCGAACAGGTCCGTGAACTGCGCCCCCAGCTGCCGCCATACGGCGCGGCCCTTCGTACGGGGCAGTTCGTTGGGCCCGTACCGCTCCAGCTCCGCCCGCGCCCGCTGCGCCGACAGACCGCGCCGCGAGGTGCCCAGCGCGGTGAAGACATCGGCGGCGGCGAGCTCCCGCACCGCGGGAGGCGGACCGGAGCCGGACGCGGCGCCGGCCGCCTCCTCCGCCTCCGCGCCCGGTACCGGCGGGTCCGTACGGGCGCGCATCACACGCACCCGTACGGTGCCCCGACGGCCGGCTCCCGCCGAAGCGGGCGAAGGGCGCGGAGGGCCTTGCGTGAGGTTTCCATCACGGACTCCAGTGCGTTCGGCGGCCGTCCCGCCGGTGCGCCGCCCTCGAACGGGGGCGTCCCCCCATCGTGCGTCGCCCCGGCCGACCCCACCAGGGCCGTCCGGGGCAGCCCCCCGGCCGTCCGGCGCCTCCTCACCCGGACCTGCCCAGGTCGCCAAGGGCTCCTTCCCCTGCCGCCCCCGCCGAGTCCGTCCGCCCCACCCGAACCCCACCCGCTCATCCAACGCACCCGACGGACCGATGGCGCCGAGCGGCGTCCAGCCGCGCTCGTGGTGGGGGCACGGCTGTGGCCGGGGGCCGGAGGCGGCGGGTCCGGGGCGTGTCCCCGGTCGGCGGGGCGATGGTGCCGGGCGGGGTTCAGCCGCGCTCGTGGTGGGGGCACGGCTGTGGCCGGGGGCCGGAGGCGGCGGGTCCGGGGCGTGTCCCCGGTCGGCGGGTCGATGGTGCCGGGTGGGGTTCAGCCGCGCTCGTGGTGGGGGCACGGCTGTGGCCGGGGGCCGGAGGTGGCGGGTCCGGGGCGTGTCCCCGGTCGGCGGGTCGATGGTGCCGGGCGGGGTTCAGCCGCGCTCGTGGTGGGGGCACGGTCCGTGACCGGGGGACGGGAGGTCGGCCCCGGGGCGTCTCCCTGGGCCGGAGGTCGGGCCCTCCGGGCTGAGGTCGGGGCCCCGCCGGGGCGGTCACCCGGTGTCGGGGTCCGGCGGGAGGCGTGAACGGGCGACGCTGAAGCCGATGGAGGATCCGCCGCCGGGGCGGGCACCCGCTCGCACGGTTCCGCCGTGGGCCTCGGCGACAGCCGGGACCGGGCCGCCGCCGGACGCGACCCGCACGAGCACGTCGTCCGGCGCGCGGGCCCTGCGGTGGACCGGCGACGCCACCGCGGACCAGATGCGGAGCCTCACCCTGCGCCGACCCACGGACGCCCGCGTCCCCGGCCGGTGCCCGCGGCCGGGGACACCGGCACCCTCAGCCGGCGGCGGCGCCGAACCACCTGCCCAGGCAGGGGAGCAGTTCCCGCTGCTCCTCACCGGCCCACGCCACATGGCCGTCCGGTCGCAGCAGCACCGCGGGGACGTCCAGTTCCTCGCTCACGTCGACGACGTGGTCGACGCGGTCCGCCCAGCCCGCCACCGACAGCCGGCCGGTCTGGTCGAGCAGCAGGCCGCGGCCGCCGTGCATCAGCTCGTAGAGGCGGCCCTGCTTCAGCTTCACGTCCCGCAGCCGCAGGCCGAGCAGTTCGTGGCCCTCGCCGAAGTCGTAGCGGACCCCGACGGCGGTGATCATCCCGGTGACGTACCGGTTCACCTCCTCGAAGTCCATCAGCTTCGAGAACAGCTCGCGCAGCGCGGCCGCACCCGGCTCGGTCCCCAGCAGCGTGATCTGCGCGCGGGTGTTGTCCAGCACGCGGGCACCCACCGGGTGCCGTTCGGCGTGGTAGCTGTCCAGCAGCCCCTCCGGCGCCCAGCCGCCCACCTCGGCGGCCAGTTTCCAGCCGAGGTTGAACGCGTCCTGGATGCCGAGGTTGAGGCCCTGCCCGCCGGTCGGCGGGTGGATGTGGGCCGCGTCTCCCGCGAGCAGCACCCGGCCGACCCGGTAGCGCTCGGCCTGCCGCGTGGCGTCGCCGAACCGGGAGAGCCAGCGCGGCGAGTGCACGCCGAAGTCGGTGCCCGCGACGGCCCGCAACCGCTGTCTGAACTCCTCGAGGGTCGTCGGCGCCGTGCGGTCCTCTGCCACCCCTTCGGCGGGCACGACGAGCCGGTACCGCGCGCCTTCGAGGGGCATGGCGCCGAAGCGCAGCTGGGTCTTGCGCACTTCCTGGACGACGGCGGCGATCGTCGCCGGGTCCTCGGTCACCTCCATCTCGCCCAGCAGGGTCTCGACCCGGGAGGGTTCACCGGGAAAGCCGACGCCGAGGCCCTTGCGCACCGTGCTGCGGGCCCCGTCGCAGCCGACGAGATAGCGCGAGCGCAGGCGCGAGCCGTCCGCCAGTACGACGGTCACCCCCTCCTCGTCCTGGCTCAGCGCGGTCACCTCGTCACCGCGGCGGATCTCGGCACCGAGTTCGAGGGCCCGCTCCTCGAGCAGCCGCTCGGTGACCGGTTGCGGGGTGGCGAGTCCGTACGGGTGAGCGGTGTCCAGCCGCTCCGGCCACGGCTTGGCGATCCCGCCGAAGAGCCCGCCCACCTGGAACTTCTCACTGACCGCGAGGAACCGGTCCAACAGGCCCCGCTGGTCCGTCATCTCGACGCTGCGCGCGTGCAGGCCCTGGCCCCGGGACTGCCCGGTCGGCTCGGTCAGTCTCTCCAGCACGACCACGTGCACACCGTGCAGCCGCAACTCGGCGGCCAGCATCAAGCCGGTCGGCCCGCCCCCGACCACGATCACATCGATCATCGGCCCACCCGTTCCACGAGACCGGACTCGGCCCGGCAGCCCCACGCGGCCCATGAACTCACACAACTACACATACTCGGCATATCCGCCATTCCCCCAGTTTCCGTCCTGGGCCGATCATTCTGCGGCACACCCCGGGCCTTGCCGCAAGGCCCCCCGTGCGCTATACGTTGAGAGTGGCAAGGAGCGCTGAACTCCTTGCCTTTGTCGTTTCCGGCGCCGCCACGCCCGCGATCGCGCCGACGCCGAACCCGCGCCGTTGCGCAGCCACCGCCCCCCGCAGGCCGTCCGCCACGGTTCTGGCCGGCCCTGGGGCGCAGCATGTTCCAGCGGAAAATGCCAAAGCCGTCTCCCAGGGCCGGTACGTTCCGTAGTCTCGGGGTCACCCGCACGCTTGGGGTGCGTGAACGACCCTGAACCGCACCGTAGTTGAACCGCTTCCGCCGTCGGCGCGCCGAAAGGACACGGTCATGGCCGTCGAGGCCGAGGTTCTGAACGAACTGCACCGGCTGCGTGCGCGCATGCCGCAGCTGAGGGGAGCGCTGGCGGCCAGCGCCGACGGGCTCGTCCTGGCCCGGGACATGCCGGACGTCGAGGCGGAATCGCTGGCGGCGCTCACCGCGGCCGCGCTCGGTGTGGGCCGCCGCATGGCCGACCTCGCGGCCCGAGGCGAGTTCCGCGAACTGCTCGTCCGCGGGGCCGGGGGATACGTGGCGACCTACGCGGCCGGCCCCTCGGCCGTCCTCACGCTGCTCGCCGACGACCGGGTCAACGTCGGCCGCCTCCACCTGGAGGGGCGGCGCAGCGGCACCCGTATCGCCCAACTGGTGGCGGAAGGCTCCCCGGCCGACCGGCCACACCTCCCCGGGGCCCCGCCCGCTCCCACGGTCCGCGGCCGGATCCTGGGCTCCCTGCCCGTGCGTATCCCCCCGCAGTCCCGGCACGAGCCCTGACCACGGGCCCGGCCGGGTTCAGCCGCCGGTGCCCTCGGCCTCCGCGCGGCCGCGCCGCCTGCCGGCGCCCCGACGGCGGGTGCCCGCCCGCTCCGGACCGGGGCCGGGGGGCGAGGGGGCGCTGAAACCGCCGGGGACGAGACGGGGCGGGGCCACCGTCGGCGGTGTCGCGGCGCCGGGCGGTGACGGACGGCTGCCCTGCGGCTCCCGTTCCGCGTCCCGGGGCGGGGGCGGCGGCGGAACCGCGCGGCTCATCACGCGGGCGTGGGGCATCAACGGGGCGCAGGCGGAGCACACTTCGGTGAGCGTCCACACCTGGCCGACCGCCGGGTCGTGCCGCAGCACGAGGACGACCGAGCCCGCACAGTTGACCCGGGTGCCCTCGTGCAGCGCGCACCGCTGGCGCCGGCACCAGCAGGCGGCGTCGTGGTGCACTGCCGCAGCTCTGGCGTGCGCGGCCACATGGGCCTCGGCGAAGCGGCGCAGGGCCGCGATGTCCCGGGAGCGCGGCGGCATCGCGCACGCCGACGAGCAGGTGACCGAAGCGGTGCGGTCCCGGTGCCCGACCACACGGATCGTCCAGCAGCGGCCCGGGCGTCGGGCCGAGGGGGCGTCAGGGTACGTAAGAGCCAAAGCACATGTCCTTCGTGGGGGGAGGGCGACGAGTCCGGATGGCTCCGGCAACGGCCCGCCGGAAGTGACCTCGTTCACAGCATGCCCGTGCCCGCGCGGACCATTCGCGCTGTGCCCCCTCTGGCGGACACACCACTGTCCGCGTCTACCCCTAAGCTCCCTCCATGAACACCGGGGAACCTGAGAGACGCGTCGTCGACGGCCGATTCGAACTGCTGCACCGGCTCGGCGGCGGAGGCATGGGATGGGTGTGGCGCGCCCGCGACCTGGCGCTGCACCGCGACGTCGCGGTCAAGGAGGTACGGCCGCCGGATCCCGCGCTGGCCGAATACGACCCCGAGGGCGCCCGCACCCTGCGCGAGCGCGTCCTGCGCGAGGCACGCGCCCTGGCCCGCGTCCACCACCCCAACGTGGTCACCATCCACCACATCGTCGACGGCGGCGAGGGCACCTATCCGTGGATCGTGATGGAACTGGTCACGGGCGGCTCGCTCCAGGACCGGCTGCAGCGCGGCGTGTTGACCCCCGTCGAGGCCGCGCGAGTGGGGCGCGAGGTGCTGTCCGCGCTGCGCGCCGCGCACGCCGTCGGCATCGAGCACCGCGACGTGAAACCCGCCAACGTCCTGCTGCGCCCCGACGGGCGGCCCGTGCTCACGGACTTCGGCATCGCCGCCGTGCGCGAGGCCACCAGCCTCACCGCGACCGGCTCCGTCATCGGTTCGCCCGACTTCATGGCGCCGGAACGCGTCAGCGGCAAGGACGGCGGCCCGGCCGCCGACCTCTGGTCGCTGGGAATGCTGCTGTACGTCTCCGTCGAGGGCAACCATCCGCTGCGCCGGGCCAGCACGCTCGCCACCCTGGCCGCCGTGCTCGGCGAGGACGTCCCGCCACCCCGGCAGGCCGGCCCGCTGACCGGCCTGCTCACCGCGCTCCTCGTCCGCGATCCGCAGGCCCGCCCCGGGGCGGAGGAGGTCGACCGGCAGCTCGCGGCGGTGACGGGGGAGGCCCAGGACGCGTCGGCGGGGCCGGTGGGCGCCACCGGGGCTCCGGCCGCGGGCGGCGCCGTACCCGGGGACCGGCCGTTCCCGTCCCCGGGCTCCGCCGTGTCGGGGGCCCGGCAGGCCCCGCCCGTGGGCCCGAAGAGCGCCTTCGGACCGTTCGCCGCCCCGGCCACGCCCCCGGGTGTGCCCGCACCGGGCTTCTCCGGCGGGCACGCGTCGGATCGGGTGCCGGGATCCGCCGGCGCGCCGGGGTTCACCGGCGCGCCGACCTCCTATCCGCTCGCGCCGCCGCCGGCCGTTCCCTCCCCGGGGCCGGCGCCCGCCGCGGCCTTCGGTGCCGTGACGGCTCCCGCTTCCTCCACCCTGCCCCGGCCCCGCCGGAACCGGACCTCGGCCGTCGCCTCGGCCGTCGTCGGCACCGTCCTGACCGGCGTCCTGGTCTGGGCCCTTCCCCAGCTGAACGACGACGACGGCGGCAACGGGGACAGCAAGGGGGCCGCGCCGACCTCCTCCACCACGCAGAGCGGCCGGTCGGCCTCCGCGTCGCCGAGCGGCTCTTCGTCCGGCGGTGACGCGGCAGGGGCGACCGACCTCCTCACCAAGGACGGTCTGCGTACGGCGGTGACGAAGCTGAAGGCCGCGATGGGCGGCACGAAGGTCACCAGCCTCGTGGTGTACCCGGGGTACGCCATCGCGGAGGCGCCCGTCGACGGCAACCCGAAGCTCTACGACCGCTACGAGTACCGGGGCGGGGACGTGGCGGTGAAGGACGGGCCCGGCGGCACCGTGCGCACCGGCGACACCCCCGTGGATCTCGACACCTTCAACTGGGACGCCGTGCCCGGGCTGTTCACCGAGGCCGGGCGGACGCTCAACATCAGCGCCCCGACCAGCCGCTACCTGGTCGTCGACCCGGCGTCCACCGTCTTCGACGACCCGCCGACGATGAACGTCTACCTCGCCGACGACTACGGCGGCGCCTACCTGGAGGCCGATGTGAAGGGCAAGGTGATCGAGGCCCACCCCCGCGACAGCGGCTGACGGGCCTGGCGCGGTGCCTCAGTGCGGGAACGCCCGCGGCTGCCGCAGGACGGGGAGTTCCTCGCGGAACTCCTCGATGCGGGTGCTGATCTGCCGCATCAGGACGGTGTCGGTGAGGCGGTCCAGGTAGAGGTTGCGGCGGGCCAGGCCCACGGCGTCCACACAGAAGTACAGGGACATGAGGGGGTTGACGAACAGCTCGCTGTCCCTGGTGCGTTCGGTGAAGCGTACGTCGCCGAAGTCGCCCCGTACGGCGGCGGCGACGGAGCCGTTCACGATGCTCGGGTGCCCGGGGGTGGACGCCTGGGCGTGGGCCACCGCGTCCAGGTACAGAGCCCCTTCACGGCTGTCGCGGGGCAGGGAGAAGGCACCCAGGTAGGCGCCCTCGCGGTCCAGCGCGGCCAGGTTCTCCAGGACCAGGGAGTGGTTGACGCCGTGATGGGCGTCCACACCGAAGCCCAGGCAGGCCACCAGCCGGTGCTCGACCTCGTCGAGGGCGTGCACGGCCGCCAGACTCGCCATGTCCTCCTCGGGCGTGCCCAGCCCGTGCTCGTCGCCGCGCATCAGGATGTCCGTGCCGCCGTCCACGAGGACGAGGGCGTCGACGCCGCCGAGGTGGCTCAGCAGGGCCCGGTAGGCGTCCCGCAGCGGCGCCACACCGGTGCGGGGGAACGCGTACACCGTGGCGGGCAGCCCCTGCCGGTCCAGCCAGGTGGCCAGGGTGTGTTCGGGGAAGTAGTCGCCCCGCGCCGGGGTGTCGGGGCGCACCACCGCGACGTCCGGCTCCAGCCAGACCTCGGAGGGCAGGCCGTACAGCTCGGTGAAGGAGAGGTTGGCCAGATGGACGTCCTTGCCGGCCGACCGCAGCGCGAGCGCCAGCGGAAGGCCCGCGAACACGTCGAACCCGCCGCCCGCACCGGCGACGAGCACCCGTCGCGCCTCGCGCAACCGGGTGAACAGGGGAGGCTCGTGAAGGAAGAACACGCCGGGACGTTAGCAGCCGTCGATCATGTACCCCACCCCCATTGCCGGCCCCCGCCGTCAAACCGCGGAACGTGGAGTCGGGCGAGGCCCGGTGGAGTCGCCCGAGGGTCCCGGTGCCGCCCAGCCGCCGTACCCCGGTGGCCTCGTGCCGCCGGGGCTCAGGGGGGCGCTGTGTCGCCGGGACCCTCGGGCAGGGCGCCCTGTGGGGGGTTATGCGCCGCTCTCGCGGAGCATGTCCTCGCGTTCGACGATCTTGACGCGTTCGCGGCCCTGCGGCTCGCCCAGGGCCTTCTCGGCGGCGTCCAGCTTGTACCAGCCCTCCCAGGTGGTGTAGCGGACGTCGCGCTCGCCGAGGAACGCGTCCACGGCCTCCGGCTCGGGCGAGGACGGCGTCTGCAGACGGCCGCCCGTGTAGTCGGCCAGGAGGTTCGACACCGTCTCGTTGGCGTCGCCCTTGGTGTGGCCGATCAGGCCGACCGGGCCGCGCCGGATCCAGCCGGTGACGTACACCGACTGCAGGTGGTTGCCGCTCTCCTCGACGACCCGGCCGCCCTCGTCCGGAACCGTGCCCGAGTCGATGTCCCAGGGCAGCTTGGGCAGCTTCTCCGAGAGGTAGCCGACCGCGCGGTAGACCGCGGTGACGTCCCAGTCCTTGAACTCACCGGTGCCCTTGACGTTGCCGGTGCCGTCGAGGGCGGTGCGCTCGGTGCGCAGGCCGACGACCTTGCCGTCCTCGCCGAGGATCTCCGAGGGCGACTCGAAGAAGTGCAGGAACAGCTTGTGCGGACGGTCGCCGACGTCGCGGATCGCCCAGTTCTCCAGCGTCTTGGCGACCATGTCGGCCTGCTTGTTGCCGCGCCGGGTCGCGATCGAGCCCTCGTCGTAGTCGATGTCCTCGGGATCGACGACGACCTCGATGGTGGGGGAGTGGTCCAGCTCCCGCAGCTCCATCGGCGAGAACTTCGCCTGCGCCGGGCCACGGCGGCCGAAGACGTGGATCTCCAGCGCCTTGTTGGCCTTCAGACCGTCGTAGACGTTCGGCGGGATCTCCGTCGGCAGCAGCTCGTCCGCCGTCTTGGCCAGGACGCGGGCCACGTCCAGCGCGACGTTGCCGACGCCGAGGACGGCGACCTTCTCGGCCTCCAGCGGCCACGTGCGCGGCACGTCCGGGTGACCGTCGTACCAGGAGACGAAGTCGGCGGCGCCGTAGGAACCGTCGAGCTCGATGCCCGGTATCGCCAGCTCGCGGTCGGCCATGGCGCCCGTCGAGAAGATCACGGCGTCGTAGAAGGCGCGCAGGTCGTCCAGATTGATGTCGGTCGGGTAGTCGACATTGCCGAAGAGACGTATCTGCGGCTTGTCGAGCACCTGGTGCAGGGCGGTGATGATGCCCTTGATCCGGGGGTGGTCGGGGGCCACGCCGTAACGGATCAGTCCGAACGGGGCCGGCATCCGCTCGAAGAGGTCGATGGAGACACCGGGGTCGGCGGCCACATCGGACTTGAGCAGCGCGTCGGCGGCGTAGATCCCGGCGGGGCCGGCTCCGACGATGGCTACCCGCAGGGGGCGGGGCATGATCAGTTTCCCTTCGAGCGACGACAGATCAACTCGGGGGAAGCCTAAACTGAGGCATACCTAACCCGGTACGCGGGTCCGTTCTATGGACTCATAAACATCATTTATGAGTCAAAGATCGCATCGGCCCCGGATCCGACCCTCCCTACGGCAGCGGCTGTTCCGCCCAGATGACCTTGCCGGTGGGCGTGTACCGGGTCCCCCAGCGGTCGCTCAGCTGCGCCACCAGGAACAGCCCGCGCCCGCCCTCGTCCGTCATCGCCGCGTACCGCAGATGCGGCGAGGTGTTGCTGCTGTCGGAGACCTCGCAGATCAGGGTGCGGTCGCGCAGCAGCCGGACGCGGACCGGGGCACTGCCGTAGCGAAGGGCGTTGGTGACCAGCTCGCTCAGGATCAGCTCCGTGGTGAACGACAGGTCCTCCAGGTCCCACGCGGCCAGCCGCCGGGCCACCGCCGCCCGCACCTCCCCCACCGCCGCCGGATCCATCGGCACGTCCCACTCGGCGACCCGGTCCGCGCCGAGCGCCCGGGTGCCCGCCACGATCAGGGCGATGTCGTCGTTCGGCCGCGCCGGCAGCAACTCGTCCAGGACACTCAGGCACGTCTGCTCCGGCGTACCGCCCGCGCTCCGCTCCAGGGCCGAGCGCAACAGCTCCAGCCCCGTGTCGATGTCCCGCTGCCGGTCCTCCACCAGCCCGTCCGTGTACAGCACCAGCCGGCTGCCCTCCGCCAGCTCCAGCTCCGCCGTCTCGAACGGCAGCCCGCCCAGGCCCAGCGGCAGCCCGGCCGGTACCTCGGGGTACTCCACCCGGCCGTCGGGGTGGACCAGCGCCGGCGGCGGATGCCCGGCCCGGGCGACGGTGCACCGCCGCGCCACCGGATCGTAGATGGCGTACAGACAGGTCGCCCCCGACACCGGCGCGCCGACGGCGTCGGCCGACTCGTCCTGGTCGATCCGGGTCACCAGCTCGTCCAGCAGCCCCAGCAGCTCCTCGGGCGGCAGGTCGAGGGCGGAGAAGTTGTGCACCGCGGTGCGCAGCCGTCCCATCGTGGCCGCCGCGTGCAGCCCGTGCCCGACCACGTCACCCACCACCAGCGCCACCCGCGCCCCGGACAGCGGCAGCACGTCGAACCAGTCGCCGCCGACACCGGCCTGCGCGGGCAGATAGCGGTAGGCGATGTCCAGCGCGTTCTGCTCGGGCAGGGTCCGCGGCAGCAGACTGCGCTGCAGGGTGACGGCCATGCCGTGCTCGCGGGTGAAACGGCGCGCGTTGTCGATGGAGACCGCCGCCCGCGCCACCAGCTCCTCCGCCAGGGCCACCTCCTCCGGGTCGAACGGCTCCGGCCGCTCCGAGCGCAGGAAGCTGACCACGCCCAGCACCAGGGCCCCCGCCCGCACCGGCACGGTGATCAGCGAGTGGATCCCGAACTCCACGACCTGCTCGGTCCGCTCCAGGTCCTGGGCCCGCCAGCCCGGCGACTCCGCGAGCCGCGCCTCCAGGACGGCCCGCTCGCTCGCCAGACTGCGGGCCTGCGGCGCCGAGTCCACGAACCGGATCCGCTCGCCCACCGCGTACAGCGGCGCGCCCTTGCGGACCCCGCTCATCGCCGTGCGCCGCAGCGTGGCCCGCGCCTCCGGCTCCTCCCCGTCCAGGACGGCGTCGAACAGGTCGACGGTGGCGAAGTCCGCGAACCGGGGCACCGCCAGCTCCGTCAGCTCCTGAGCCGTGCGGGTGACGTCCAGGCTCGTCCCGATCCCCACCCCGGCCGCGTACAGCAGGTCGAGACGCTCACGGGCCGCCTCCGCACGGCCGGACAGGGCGCGCAGCTCCGTGGAGTCGCGCAGTGTGGCGACGCTGCCCGCCGGGCCGCCCGTGAGGTTCGTGGGCCGCTGGTTGATCGCCAGCAGCCGATCCCCGACCAGATGCACCTCGTCCGTGACCATCCGCCCGGAGGCCAGCAGTTCGGCGGTGCCGGGATCCAGGCCCAGGTCGAGGACCTGGCGGCGTTCGGCGTCCGGCGGCAGGTCCAGCAGACGGTGCGCCTCGTCGTTGGCGAGCAGCAGCTCACCGTGCCCGCCGACGATGATCACCCCTTCGCGTACGGAGTGCAGCACCGCGTCGTGGTGCTCGTACATCCGCGTCATCTCGCGCGGTCCGAGACCGTGGGTCTGGCGCAGCAGCCGGCGGCTGACCAGCGCCGTGCTCGCGGTGGCCAGGGCGAGGGCCGCCGCGGCGCTGCCGAGGACGAGCGGCAGCTGACGGTCGGCGTTGCCGCCGACGTGCTTGGTGGTGATGCCGGACGACACCAGGCCGACCACCGTCCCGTCGGGCGCCTTGACGGGCACGACGGCCTGCACCAGCCGGCCGATGGTCCCGTCGATCTCCTCGACCTCGGTGCCGCCCTCCAGCGCCGGCTGGATGTCGCCGACGAACTTCTTGCCGATGCGGTCCGGTTTGGGATGCGTGTAGCGGATGCCGTCGGTGTTCATGACGACGATGAAGTCCATGTCGGCCGCCTTGCGGGCGGCCTCGGCCGACGGCTGGAGGACCGCCGTGGGGTCGGGGCTGCGCAGGGCCGCGACGATGCCCGGCGAGTTGGCGTACGTCTGCGCCACCGCGAGGGAGCGGTTGCGGGCCTCCTGCGAGCTGTCGTGGCGCACCTGCAGCAGCAGCGCGACGACGGCCGCCACCACCAGCAGCAGCACGATGGCCACTTGCAGGAAGAACACCTGCGCGGCGAGACTGCGCCCGCCCAGTGCCGACTCGGGCGCACGCCGTCCCGAGCCCCGGGGACGACGGGCCGGCCGGGCACCCGGGCGCCCCAGGACACGTGCCATGTGCCATTCCTACACTGCCCGGCCCCGTGAGGCGAGAGACGTCACACTGGGTCACGGGCCGGACCGGTCATGATTCCCCTGTGTGATCTTCACGGTCGTCCGGGAGGGTGGCGAGCAGCAGGGCGATGTCGTCCGCCCGGTCTGCCGCCTGCCGGGCCGACGCGGTCAGCAGGTCCGCCACCTCCCCCAGGGAGCGCCCGCTCGCGCCGCCCGCCCCGGCCAGGACCGTGCGCAGCGCGGCGATGCCCTCGTCGATGTCGTGCCCCGGCCGTTCCACCAGCCCGTCCGTGTACAGCGCCAGGATCGCGCCGGGGTCGAGCCGCAGCTCCGCCACGGGGTACTGGGCGCGCGGGTCGACCCCCAGCACCACCCCGCCCGGCAGGTCCACCGTCGTGGTACGGCCGTCGGGTCGGCGCAGCAGCGGGGGCAGATGCCCCGCCCGGGCGGCCCTGGCGAGGCCGGTGGCCGGGTCCAGCCGGACGTAGCAGCAGCTGGCGAACTGGCCGGGGTCCAGGTCGATGAGCAGGTGGTTCGTGCCGGACATGACCTCCTGCGGCGGATGGTCGCTGAGCGCGAACGCCCGGACCGCGCTGCGCAGCTGCCCCATGGTGGCCGCCGCCTGCACCCCGTGCCCCTGGACGTCCCCGATGACCAGCGCCAGCCCGTCACCGGCCTCCACGACGTCGTACCAGTCGCCGCCGACGTCCATGCCCTCGGTGCCCGGCAGATAGCGCCCCGCGGTCTCCACGCGCGCGTGCTGCGACAGCCGCCGCGGGAGCAGCGCCTGCTGCAGCCCGCGCGCGAGGGCCGCCTCGGTGTCGTAGCGCTGGGCCTTCTCCATGGCGTGGGCGATCAGCCCGGCCAGCGCGGTCAGCACCGTGCGCTCCTCCTGGCTGAAGCTGCGCGGGCCGTCGAAGCCGAGGATGCACGAGCCGACCGGCCGGCCCGAGGCGATCAGCGGGAGGAAGGCGCGGGCGCCCTCCGTCGCGTCCAGCGCGATGCCCGGATAGGCGGCGGCCAGCTGCTGCATCGAGTCGAAGAAGATCGGACGGCCGGTGGTGAGCGTCTCCACCCCGGGCAGCCGGGCGTCGAGGCCCACCCCCTCGAACGGCGCGAGGAAGCCCTCCGGGAAACCGTTCTCCCACGCCAGGTACAGATGCCGCTCCTGCAGCAGGTAGATCGCCAGCCGGCGGCCGCCGAACGCGGGCAGCAGCTCCTGCATGACCACCGCCGACACCTGGCGCGCGGTCACCGCCTCGGTCAGCGCGATCGCCAGCACGATCGGCCGGTACAGCGGGGCGGTCGACGCGGCCGCCTCCGGCGCCGGGACCTCCGCGTCCACCGGCTCGGGGGCCGATTCGGAGGGCACGCGGTTCGCCGGGACCACCTTGCAGGTGAGCAGATCGGGGCCCGGATAGACGGACAGGCTCAGCCAGTCGCCCTCGAAGACCCGCGGGCGGTCGGGGGGCCGCCGTACGTGGAAGTGCACCGGCTCCGGCGACAGCAGGGCACCGCGCAGGTGCTCGTCGCAGCTGGACTGGTTCAGCCACGGTACGGCGTCCCACAGCGGCCGGCCGACCAGTTCGGCCCGGTCCACGCCCAGGAAGTGCGCGGCCCGGGAGTTGGCGTAGACGATGAGCCCCAGCCGGTCGAGGCAGAAGACGCCCTCCGGGAGCAGGTCGGCCGCTCCGTCGGCGAGGGCCCCAGCGCCGGGGTCGAGGAGGACGCCGGTGACGGTCCCGGACGGCCCCTCGGCCGCCGCCCACAGTTCCAGCAGCCGCGTGCCGCCCTCCGTGGTGCGCACCTCCAGGGGCAGTGGCGGGGGGCTGCCCCGCGCGGTCTCGCGCAGGAGGTCGGGCAGCCGGTGGGCGTCGGTCGGGTCGACGGCCCGGGCCAGCGCGTCCAGTGTGGCGGGAAGGTCGCCGGTCGGCAGCCCGAACAGGGCGCGCGCCCGCTCGTCGGCCACGACGGCGTCGGACGCCGGGTCCCACGAGAACCGTCCGACCCGTCCCGGTGCCGGGCCCGCCGCCGGCGGCCGCACGCCCACCGGCTCCTCGTCCCACGTCACGGTCACACCGTCGGCCTCCAGCCGCAGCAGGGCCGCCGCCAGACGGTCCGCCACCGCCGCCAGCCGCTCGCGCTGCGCCAGCACCTCCGCCGCGTCGGCGACCGCCGCCCGCACCACGAGCAGCACCCCGAAGGACCGGCCCTCCGCCGCGACCGGGACATAGAGGGAACCGAACTGGAAGGGCAGCCCCGCCGCCAGCTGCGGATACCGCCGCATCGCCTCCGTGGCGTTCGCCAGCACCACCGGTACGCCCGTCCGATGGACGTCCACCACCGGGAACGGCCGGTCCTCGTGCACCCGCCACCAGGGCCGGAACAGCGGGCCCGGGAGCCCCGAGAGCACGGCGAGCCGGAGCACCCCTTGTGTGCGCGAGCACAGGTAAGCGCCCCCGGCACGCCCGCCCGTCGCCCGCAGCGCGTCGACCGCGGCAGCGGTCAGCAGCGCGGGCAGCGACCCGGCCGGCTTCCGCTCGTCCTCGGCGCTCCCAGTCATCGGCCCTACCTCGTCCGTGCGCCGCCGCGTGGGCGACACAGCAAGAATGCGCCACATCCGGTCGAATGTGCATCCGCACCCGGCAGTCCGGGGCACGGCCGGAGCGCCGGGCCGGGCGGAGGGGGGAGAGAACGTCAGATGCCGTGAACGGGCGCCGTCGCCGCGCCCGGCGGGGCGCCCGGAGAGCGACGCCCGGCGGGGTGGCCGGTTCGGTGGCGGTGCCCTGGTGGGGGCGCGTGGCGTGCCGTGTGGTCGGGTGGATGGGAGCGGTGCCCCGCCGGGTGGCCGGTTCCGTGGCGGTGCCGCGGTGGGTGCGGGTGCCGTGTCGTGTGGCCGGGTGGATGGGAGCGGAGGCCGGTTCGGTGGCGGTGCCCTGGTGGGTGTGGGTGCCATGCCATGCGGCCGGGTCGACCTGAACGGTGCCCCGCCGGGTGGCCGGTTCGGTGGTGGTGCCCTGGTGGGGGCGCGTGGCGTGCCGTGTGGTCGGGTGGATCGGAGCGGTGCCCCGCCGGGTGGCCGGTTCCGTGGCGCTGCCGCGGTGGGTGTGGGGCCGGGTGGATGGGGACCGCCCCGGCGGGGCGGCCGGTTCCGTTGCCGTACCGCGGGGGGTGTGCCGGCTGGCCGCACGGCCGGGGTGGCCGTGCGGCTCGGCCCGGTCAGGGTGTCGTGTGCAGGGTGGTCTTCGCGAGTTCGTAGGCCGGGAGCATGGCCTCGTGCTCCTCGTTGTCCAGACCGCCGAGGTGGAGCACGACGGGCCCGTCGGGCGTGATCACGGCGAGGGCGCGGGCCTTCTTCACTTCCTTTCCGCCACCGGGGGTGACGTACTCGACCTCGGTGCCGGTGACGTCGCCCGCCCGGAAACCGCGGTACTTCTCCCGTCCGGCCCCCTGCTCGTCGGCCACGAAGTCCTCGAGCACGGCGCGTGCGCCGGCGTCACCGGGCTCACCGGTCCAGACCCGCAGGAACCCGATGTTCCCCGCCGGTTTGGCGTCGATCTCGCAGGCCATGGTGACCGGGCCCTGGTGCAGAAACGCGTCGGCCAGGTCGGCCAGTTCCTCGCTCACGTCGTCCGCCGCCCCGGCGTCGACGGCCTTCGCCTTCCAGGACTCGGCGATGTCGAAGGTGACGGGCAGCTCGCAGGCCGAGCCCGCCGCGCCGACGGTCCCTCCCCGGCGGGCGACCTCGGCCGCCGTCGAACCCCCGCCCCCGCTTCCGTCCCCGTCCCCGGCCGCACAGCCCGTCAACAGTCCCGTCACCAGTCCCGTCAGCAGGGCGGCCCGTGCCGGCCCCCGCCTCCCGTTTCCCACCCCGAAGCGCACCGCGCCGTCTCCTCTCGATCCAGGCGGTGCACTGTAACCCGGAGGGTCGGGCCTCCCGCCACGGAATACGCCCGGAGGGGTGCCGGCCCCGCACCGGCCGGCGGACACGGTCGGCGCGCGGATCCGCTGCCGTTCAGGCCTTCGGGTGAGCGCACATGACGTGCTGTCACACCCGGGCCCCGGCTGGGAACCATGAGACCCATGGGGAAGACCGCGCTGATCGTCATCGACATGATCAACACCTACGACCACCAGGACGCCGACCTGCTGCTGCCGTCGGCGCGCAGAGTGGTCCCGGTCGCCGCCGGTCTCCTCGCCCGCGCCCGCAGGGACGGCACACCGGTCGTCTACGTCAACGACAACTTCGGCCAGTGGCGCTCCCACCACGGCGAACTCCTCGGCACGGCCCTCGCCGGCCCCCATGCCGACCTGGTCGAACCGCTGCAACCCTACGAGGACTCCCTGTTCGTCGTCAAGGCCCGCCACTCGATCTTCTTCGAGACGCCCCTGTCGTATCTGCTCGACCAGGAGGGGGTGGACCACCTCGTGCTGTGCGGTCAGGTCACCGAGCAGTGCGTGCTGTACTCGGCGCTCGACGCCCACATCCGCCATCTGCGGACGACGGTGCCCCGGGACGCCGTCGCCCACATCCACGCCGACCTCGCCGACGCGGCCCTGCGGATGATGGAGCGGAACATGGACGCGCGGGTCTGCGACAGCGCGGACGTCTGGCCGACCTGAACGGCCTCCATGACACGCACGGCGTGAACCGCGCGAACGACACGCCCCCGCACCCCCGCCTGACGACGGGCCGGCCCACGCCGGCCCCTCTCCGTGCGCGCCGCCCACCGTTCTCTCCGCTCGACAAGGACACGCATGGCCGAGTTGACCCGCCGCAGACTGCTGGGCTCCGCGGGCGCGCTGGGCGCGGCCGCGGCCGTCACCCTGCTCCCGCCGAGCGTGCGCAGGGCCGTCGCCGCCGAGCCGCCGCGGCGCGGCTCGCTCGCCGACGTCGAGCACGTCGTCCTGCTGATGCAGGAGAACCGGTCGTTCGACCACTACTTCGGCACCCTGTCGGGGGTGCGCGGCTTCGCCGACCCGGACGCGCTGACCCTCGACACCGGACGCTCGGTGTTCCACCAGCCGGACGCCGAGCACCCGCAGGGCCACCTGCTGCCCTTCCACCTCGACACCCGCACCACCAGCGCCCAGGCCATCCCCTCCACCAGCCACTCCTGGTCGGTGCAGCACGAGGCGTGGAACGGCGGGAAGATGGACCGCTGGCTGCCGGCCCACCGCAAGGCCGACGGCCTGAACGCCCCGTACGTCATGGGCTACCACACCCGCGAGGACATCCCCTTCCAGTTCGCGCTCGCCGAGGCCTTCACCATCTGCGACCACTACTTCTGCTCGGTCCTCGGCCCGACCTGGCCCAACCGCCTGCTGTGGATGACCGGCACCCTCGACCCCGGCGGCACCCGGGGCGGGCCGGTCATCAACAACACCGCGCCGACGCCGTACCGCTGGACGACGTACGCCGAACGGCTCCAGGCGGCCGGGATCAGCTGGAAGGTGTACCAGCAGGAGGACGACTACGCCTGCAACGTGCTGGAGCAGTTCGCCGTGTTCCGCGACGCCCCGCCGGGCTCCGCGCTGTACGAACGCGGCGTCCGGCCGCAGCCCGAGGGGACGTTCGAGGGCGACGCCCGCGCCGACCGGCTGCCGACCGTGTCCTGGATCATGCCGACCAGTCACCAGTCGGAGCACCCGCACCACCTGCCGGCGGCCGGCGCGGCCTTCGTGGCCTCGAAGATCGAGGCGATCGCCGCCAACCCGAAGGTGTGGCGCAAGACGGCGTTCATCCTCAACTACGACGAGAACGACGGCCTGTTCGACCACGTGCCCCCGCCGACGCCGCCCGCCGGCACACCCGACGAGTTCGTACGGGGACTCCCGGTCGGCGGCGGCTTCCGCGTCCCCGCGCTCGTCGTCTCGCCCTGGACCGTGGGCGGCTGGGTGGCCACGGAGACCTTCGACCACACCTCCACACTGCGGTTCCTGGAACGGGTCACCGGAGTCGAGGAGCCCAACATCAGCGCCTGGCGGCGCGCCGCCTTCGGCGACCTCACCTCCGCCTTCCGTTTCTCCTCCACCCGGCCGGTCGCACCCCGCCTGCCGGGCGACACGGCGGAGCAACTGGTGCGGGCGCAGCAGGCGGTGGCCGCGCTGCCCAGGCCCACGCCGCCCGGCGCGGCCCAGACGCTCCCGCCCCAGGAGCCGGGGAGCCGGCCACAGGTGTGACCGGCACCGCCCGTCACCGGACGGGTGCCGACAGTCCCGGTCCGTGAGGGAATGATCCTGGCGGGCCGTCTTCGCGTCTTCACAGGGGCGACACCGGCTCTCCCGCCGGGGTGGCGTCTCCCGCCGGTGACGTGCGCCGATCCCGTCGCGCGGGGTCGTGCCGTACGGGTGGGGGAGTTGTTCCGACCCGCCCGGACCCGCACGTCCGGGCGACGAGTTCCCTGGGGGGACCCTTGGTGATCCTGCGTCCAGACGCGGAGCGGCGCCACGACGGCCGTGCCGGGGACGGCGAGGACGGGCGGCGCCTCGGCGCCCCGGCCCGCGCGGCCGCCTTCGTGGGCCGGACCCTGCGGGGCGAGTGGTACGGCATCGTCGTCGACCCGGTGCGAGAGCTGCGCCGGCGCGGCCCCGGCGCGCTGCTGCTGGCGTTCGTGGCCTGCGGCGGCGTGATCTTCTTCCACGCCGTCGCGCAACGCCCGGCCGGCGCTACCGCCGTACGGATCCTCGGCGGCGTCCAGGGCGATCTCCCGTTGTGGCTGGCCCTGTTGCGCACCCCGGTCTCCCTGTACGTCCCCGCCCTCGACCTGCCGGTGTGGGCCGGCATCACCCAGCTCTTCCTCGCCTTCGCCCTGGCCGAACTCGCCCTCGGCCGCCTCAGGACCCTGGCCGTCGCCTACGCGGCCACCCTCGCCGGCACCCTCACCGTGCGGGTGATGATCGCGATCGGGCCCGGCTGGTGGGGCCTCGGACTGCCGCCCGAGGCGGGGCAGGTGCTCGACACCGGCCCCTCCGCGGCGGTCGTGGGGCTCTTCACGTACATCTCCGTCGTCCGCCGCGCGCCCGTCGTCTTCATCCTCACCGGCGGCTCCATGGTGGTCGAGTCGATCGCCAAGCCGAACCTGGCCGGCCGCGAGCACCTGATAGCCGTGGCCGCCGCCGTCGTCCTGGGCCTGCTGCACGAACGCGGTCGACTCCAGCGGCCCCTGCGGGTTCCGGCGGCCCTTTCCACGGCGGTGACGAAGGACCGAGGGGGACGGTCCGCCTGAGATGTTGCTATGAATTCGTGAGGCGGTTGAACACTCCTGTGCCCCGCTGCGTATAGGGCCGGGGGATTTCCATGCCCCGACCGCCGACCACGACGCGTAGGAGCACTCCTTGGTACACAACAGGCGCAGACGCCCGACAGGCGGACGACGTGCGACCTTCGCGGCGGTCGCACTGATCCTCGGCGGCGGCGGGCTGATGGCGGTGAACGTCTATGCCTCCGCCACCTCCAACGGCGAGACCGTGCAGCTGACGGGAGGGGGTGCGGTCACGATCGACTGTCCCGACGTCGGCAACGGCCTCACCGCCGTCCCGGAGCAGGCCGCACCCGAGGTCGCCCGCGAACTCGCCCTTCTGGACGAGCAGATAGCCGCCGCCTACCGCCAACTCCAGGAGCAGGCGGATGCGGTGCGGCAGGACCCCGGATTCGCCGACAACGCGGTCATGAACCCGCTGAAGGAGAAGCGCGGCGCGACGCTCGGCCGTATCGCGGACGCCATCGACCGGGCCGGCGACCGCCCGGAGGGCCTGGATTCCCTCGCCGCCTGCACCCTGCGCGTCACCGAGGAACCGGTCCAGGGGCAGCAACAGCAGGAACAGGGCCAGGAAGAGGGCCAGAAGCAGGAACAGGGGCAGAACCAGAACGAAGGCCAGGGACAGGGCCAGGCTCAGGGGTCCGGTCAGAACGGCCAGCAGGGCAACGGCGGGCAGGCCGGCAACGGCCCCGTCGCCGGCGACTACGTGGACATCACCACCGTCCAGCCCGCGCAGCAGGGCGCCGACCCCGGCTCCGGCCCCTCGCGCGGCACCTTCACCACCAGCTGCGGCGTGAACGAGAACGGCCTGTTCAACTCGGACAACGTCATCGTCGCCCCCGGCGTCAGCAACGGCGCCCACCACTTCCACGACTACATCGGCAACCAGTCCAACACCGCCTTCGCCTCCGACGAGGACCTGGCGAACGCCGAGACCAGCTGCGTGGACCAGGGCGACAAGTCCACCTACTACTGGCCCGTCCTGCGGCTGCAGAACGGCACCCAGGAGCAGGACGCGGGCAGCCCCGGCGGCGGGATCGAGGGCAACGCCGGTGAGATCGTCACCCCCAAGGACGTCACGCTGACCTTCGTCGGCAACCCGCGCTCCAAGGTCACCGCGATGCCCCGGCTGCTGCGGATCATCACCGGCGACGCCAAGGCCTTCGTCAACGGCAACGCGAACGCCAACGCCTCCTGGAGCTGCACCGGCTTCGAGGACCGGCAGCTGAAGGACAAGTACCCGCTCTGCCCCGACGGCAGCGACGTGGTGCGCACCTTCCGCTTCCAGAGCTGCTGGGACGGCAGCAACATCGACAGCGCCAACCACCGCACCCACGTGGCCTTCGCCGCACCCGACGGCACCTGCCCGGCCGGTTTCGAGGCCATCCCGCAGCTGGTGCAGCGCATCGTCTACGACGTCGACGCGCCGAGCCTCGCCGACGGAGGCCGTACCAAGCCGCTGTTCGCGGTGGACTCCTTCCCCGAGCAGCTCCACAAGCCGGTGACGGACCACGGTGACTTCATCAACGTCTTCGACGAGGACCTGATGGGGCAGATGGTCGGCTGCATCAACGACGGCCGGACCTGCGGCGCCGGAACGGGCGACGACGGCTCCGGCAACGGCTCCGACGACGGTGCCGGCAACGGCGCGGACGACGGCGCGGGCAACGGCTCCGACAACGGCGCGGGCAACGGCGCTGACGAAGGCAACGGCGGGGACAACGGCTCCGGCGCAGGCTCGGACGACAACCCGGGTGACGACGCCCAGAAGCCCCCGGCCCAGTCCCAGGCCCCGGACGCCCCCGCCACCGAACCCGCGGAGACGGACCCCGCGGCAGGCGGCGACGGCGCCGGTGGCGGCTCCGCCGACACGGGCCCCGACACCTACACCAAGCCCACCGCCGACGCGCCCAAGGCGGCCACCCCGGCCCCCGGCACCGAGGCGGAGGGCGAGGTCGGCAAGGCCGCGACCGCCCCGGAGAAGACGCCGTCACCGGCGGACACGGCCGCCGACACCCCGGCCGACACCGACACCCCGGCCGACACCGGCGCACAGCCCCCGGCGGACACCGGGACCGGCACCCAGCCGCAGGCCGTCGAGGGCAGCCTGGCCGAGACCGGCGCCACCCTGTGGCCCGCGGCCGCCGGCGGCCTGCTGGTGATCGCCGGCTTCGTCGTCCTCTACCGCAACGTCCGCCGCACCGGCTGAGACGGCGGATCACCAAGAGGAACACCACGAGGAACACCACGAGGGGCCCGTCGCACCGGCGACGGGCCCCTCGCCCCGTACGGGTGCTCCCGCGCCGAGCCACCGCTCCGGCACCGGCCCGCACGGTATACGTCGCTCGAACCGCGCGACGATGGGAGCACCATGGAACCCGTGGACCACGTGGACTACTACGACCTCGGCGGCCACCGCCGGCCCGTGACGACCTCGTCCCCCGAGGCCCAGCTGTGGTGCGACCGCGGACTGGTGTGGTCGTACGCCTTCCACCACGAGGAGGCCGTCGCCTGTTTCGAGGAGGCGGCCCGCGCCGACCCCGACTGCGCGATGGCGTACTGGGGCATCGCCTACGCCCTCGGCCCCAACTACAACAAGCCCTGGGACTTCTTCGACGACCAGGACCTCGCCCGGACCGTCGCCCGCACCCACGCCGCCGTGGAGCTGGCCCACGAGAAGGCCGCCGGCGCCACCCCCGTGGAAAGGGCGCTGATCGGCGCGTTGCGGGCGCGCTATCCGCAGGACCGGCCCGCGAAGGACTGCTCGGTGTGGAACGCGCCCTACGCCGACGCCATGCGCGCCGTCCACGCACTCGCCCCCGACGACCTCGACGTCGCCGCCCTGTACGCCGACGCCCTGATGAACCTCACCCCCTGGCAGCTGTGGGACCTGCGCACCGGCCGGCCCGCCGAGGGCGCCCGCACCGGCGAGGCCAAGGAGGTGCTCGACCGGGCGCTCACCGACCCCGCCTCGGCCGGGCATCCCGGCATCCTGCACTTCTACATCCACCTCATGGAGATGTCGCCCACCCCCGAGGCGGCCCTCCGGGTCGCCGACCGGCTGCGCGGACTGGTGCCCGACGCCGGCCACCTCCAGCACATGCCCTCGCACCTGGACGTGCTCTGCGGCGACTACCGGCGGGTGGTCACCGACAACACCGCGGCGATCGCCGCCGACGAGAAGGTCCTGGCCCGTTCCGGCCCGATGAACTTCTACACGCTCTACCGCTGCCACGACCTCCACTTCAAGATCTACGGCGCGATGTTCCTCGGCCAGTGCCGGACCGCGCTGGAGACCGCGGGACGGCTGGAGGCCGCCATTCCCGAGGAACTGCTGCGGGTGCAGAGCCCGCCCATGGCCGACTGGCTGGAAGCCTTCCTCGGCATGCGGTTCCACGTCCTGATCCGCTTCGGCCGCTGGGACGACATCCTCGCCCTGCCGTTCCCCGCCGACCGGGAGCTCCACAGCGTCACGACGGCGCTGCTCCACTACGCCCGCGGGGTCGCCCTCTCCGCCACCGGCCGGGTGACGGACGCCGAGACCGAACGCGAGCTCTTCCGGGCGGCGGCCGAGCGGGTCCAGGAGACCCGCATGCTGTTCAACAACACCTGCCGGGACATCCTCGCCATCGCCTCCGCGATGCTGGACGGCGAGCTGGAGTACCGCAGGGGCCGGTACGACCTCGCCTTCGCCGCCCTCGAACGCTCGATCGAACTCGACGACAACTTGCCCTACGACGAGCCGTGGGGCTGGATGCAGCCCACCCGGCACGCCTACGGCGCCCTGCTCCTCGAACAGGGCCGGATCGCGGAGGCGGAGGCGGTGTACCGCGCCGACCTGGGGCTCGACGACACGCTGCCGCGGCCGTCCCAGCACCCGGGCAACGTCTGGTCCCTGCACGGCTTCCACGAGTGCCTGGTCCGCCAGGGCAAGGACGCGGAGGCCCGGATCGTCGCCCAGCAGCTGAGGTTCGCGGCCGCGCTGGCGGACGTACCCGTCCGGGCGTCCTGCTTCTGCCGTCTGGACCCCTCCAACGCCCCGGGCGTCACGCCGGATTGCTGCGCCATGGACAATTGACCGAATGCTGTCCACCTACCATGACTCGTACCACACGACACGCACCTCGAGGGGACCTGGGAGCATGGCGGGCGCACGGTGAACAAGACGCTTTCGAAGTGGACCGCGGGCGTGACGGGCCAGGACGCCGTCGCCCGGGCGCGCAGATGGGCCCGGCTCGCCCTGGTCCTGGTCCTCGGCTGCGCCGCGGTCGTGGCCGGCGGCGCCGGGTCCGGCGGCTGGCTGGTCCTGCTCGCCGGCCTCGCCGGTCTCGCGCTCGCCGGGGCCGGCGTCTGGTGGATGCTGGCCCACCGGGGCGGCGCCCGGTTCCTCGGCGGTGTGCTCGCCCTCACCTCGCCCGTGGGCGTGCTCGTGCTGTACGCCACCTCGGGTCTGTGGGTGGTGGCGGTCGGCGCCCTCGCGCTGTGGGCCGCGGCCCTGGCGTCGGCCCGCCAGTCGATGCGCTCCCTGCGCCGTCCCAAGGGCACCCACGGCCGCCGCACCCCGCCGCCCCGCCACCCCGTTCTGATCATGAACGTGCGGTCGGGCGGCGGAAAGGTCGAGAAGCACGGCCTCGTCGAGCGCGCCGAGTCGCTCGGGGCCCGGGTGGTGCTGCTGGGCACCGGGGAGGGCTGGACCGACCCGGTCGCCGAGGCCCGCAGGGCCGTCGCCGAGGGCGCCGACCTGCTCGGCGTCGCGGGCGGCGACGGCACCCAGGCGCTCGTCGCCGCCGTCGCCGCCGAACACGACCTGCCCTTCCTCGTCGTCGCCGCCGGCACCCGCAACCACTTCGCCATGGACCTCGGTCTGGACCGCACCGATCCCGTCCGCAGCCTCGACGCCCTCACCAACGGCATCGAACTGCGCGTCGACCTCGGCGACGTCGACGGGCGGCCGTTCGTCAACACCGTCTCCTTCGGGGCGTACGCGGAGATAGTGCAGAACCCCGAGTACCGGGACGCGAAGGCGGCCACCGCCCTGGAGCACCTGCCCGACCTGCTGCAGGGCGGCGCGGGGCCGGCTCTCGAGGTGCGCGCGGACGACACCCGTATCCGGGCCCCGCAGGCCGTGCTGGTCAGCAACAACGCCTACGCGCGCGCCGACCCCCTGGGCGGCGGCCGCCGGCCCCGCCTCGACGCCGGTCTGCTCGGAGTGATCGGCGTGCGTGTGGAGGGCGCCGCCCAGGCCGCCGAACTGGCCCTGCTCGGCGAACGGGCCAGCGGTATCACCACGCTCACCGCGCACCGCGTGGTCGTCGAGGCCGACCGGGACCGCATCCCGGTCGCCATCGACGGCGAGGCGCTCGAACTGCCCACCCCGGTGGTGTGCACCGTACGGCCCAGCGTGCTCCGGGTCCGGGTGCCCCGCCATCGCCCCGGCGCGGCCTACGCGCCACCGACGGTCGACTGGCGGCGCATCGCGCGCCTGGCCCTCGGCCATCCCGACCCCCGTACGATCAAGGATGTCTACGATGTCTGACCGCCTGCCGAAGCTCACCACCCCGCCACTGGTACGCGACCTCGCCACCCTGGACCAGGCGCTGTACGAGACGGTCACCATCACCCGCACCCCCACCCTGGACACCGCGCTGCGCCGGCTCTCCGCCGCCTCCGACCACTCCAAGCTGTCCTTCGCGGTCGCCGCGGGCCTGGCCCTGCGCGGCGGCCGCCCGCGCCGCGCCGCCGTCCTGGGCGTCGCCGCCATCGGCGTGGCCTCGGCGACCGCGAACCTGGTCGGCAAACGGCTCGTACGGCGTCGGCGGCCGCACCGCTCCGCGGACTCGCCGTTCCCCGGACGCCATGTGCCGATGCCGGACTCCGCGTCCTTCCCGTCCGGGCACACCGCCTCGGCCGTCGCCTTCGCGGCCGCCGTCGGCCAGGCCTTCCCGGTCGCCGCCGTCCCGCTGGGCCTGCTCGCCTGTGCCGTGGGCTACTCCCGGATCCACACCGGCGTGCACTACCCGGGCGATGTCGTCGCCGGCGCGCTCCTGGGTACGGGATCGGCGGCCCTGGTGCTGTCCCTCGCGGCCCGCGCGGACGTCTAGGGGGTTCGTCACGCACGGATCGGTTCACGCCAGGTGAGCGAAAACGGTTTCAGGAACGGCCGGAATCCCATTTTCCACTACCGTAAGTAACATGGTCCACTTTCCTTCGACCGGACCTACTGGCAAGTAGGCAAGCCCGCGGAAACCGTTGTTTCGTTCGGAGGACCCCCCATGCCCTCGCCCGAGGACGCCCTGTACCAGGCCCGCACCGCCTACGAGGAGCACGTGCGCACGTGCCGTCAGTGTCACGTCGACATGTCGCCGTGCGCCGTCTCCAAACTCCTCCTGCGCGCCTACAACAACGTCCGCAGAACCCAGGGACGCGCCAGCTCCGTCATGCGCTGAGGAAGCCGCTGCCGGTCCTTGACCCATGAGGTGTGTCACCCGCCGGGCACGGACGGGTGAGGCAGGAGGGGGCGCCTGGGCGGCGGACGGCCAGGGCGAGGCGGCGCCCACCGGCCGCGCGCCGGGCGGGACCAGGTCGCCCGGGTGTGCCTGGGCGACCCGGCACGGGCCTCCTGTGGCCCGGCTCGCCGGGCAGCCCAGCCCGCAGCCGCCGTGCATCACTGACGCGGCGGACGTACGGCGTCCCGGTCGTCCTCCCCGTCACGGCTCCGACCGGGGCGCTCACCTCACGCGGGCCGCACCGCGCCGCGTACCGTGCCCTCACCGACGGCGAGGATCGGCTCCTCGCGGATGTGCGCGCCGGGGCCCGGGGCGTGGATCATCGTGCCGCCGTCGGTGCACAGACCGACGTGGCTGAGGTCGTCGTGGAAGAACACGAGGTCACCGGGCCGGAGTTCGTCCAGGCCGACCCGGGTGAAGGCCTTCGCCTGGTCGATGGCGGACCGCGGCAGGGTCACCCCGGCGGCCCGCCAGGCGGCCTGGGTGAGACTGGAGCAGTCGTACGACTCCGGGCCCGTCGCGCCCCACACACAGGGCCGCCCGACCTGCGCACGCGCGAAGGCGAGCGCCTTGTCCGCCTTGCCCAGATAGGCCGCGCCGGTCGCGCTGAAGGTGGCGCCGACGGGGGCCGCGGCCGAGGCGGGGGCGGGCGCATAGGCGGCGGCCGGGGCGGGCATCGGAGCCGGGGCGGGTGCGGGTGCGGGCATCGGAGCCGGCGCGGGTGCGGCGACGGGCGCGGGAGCCGTGAGGGCCGGCTCGGCGTACCCCATCGGCGCTCCCACGAGACCCGCGGCGGGGGAGGCCGCCATGCCCTGCATCGGCGCCGCGACGCCGGCTCCGGAAGCCGGGAAGCCCGGCTGGGGAGCGGCGCCCACGAGTTCGGGGGCCGGGAAGCCCGGCTGGGGAGCGGCGCCCACGAGTTCGGAGGCCGGGAAGCCCGCCGCGGACGCGGTGAGGGCGGCGTCGGGCATGGGCGGACCGGCCGGGGCCATGGCGAGGCCGGTCTGGGCCATCGGGGTTCCGGCCGGAGGCGTGGTCAGGGACGCGTCGGGCATCGGGAAGCTGAACGACCCGCTCGCCGGGCCGGTCTGGGGCATCGGTGTGCCGGCGGCGGGCGTGCCGGGGCCGGCTTCGGGGTACGGGAAGCTGAACGGAGGCGCTCCACCGAATTCGGCGGACGGGGCGCCCGCCCCGCCGCTCGCGGCCACGGCGCCGGGGGCCGTGGCGCCGGCCTGGGACGCGACAGCGGCGTCGGGCATGGGGAAGGTGAACGAGCCGGTTCCGGGGCCGGGTTGGGCCGCGGGGGTTCCGGTGGCGGGGGTGGTGGGTTCGGCGTCGGGCATCGGGAACGTGAACGAGCCGGTGGACGGGCCGGGTCGGGCCGCGGGCGTGCCGGATGCCGGGGTGGTGGCCACGGCATCGAAGTCGGGGAGGATGAACGAGCCCGTGGCGGGGTCTATTTCGGGCATCGGGAAGCTGAACGCGGGCTTGGCCACGCCGAATTCGGAGGTCGGGAAGACGGGCGTCGACTCGGCGCCCCCGGAGGCGGACCTGGCACGCCGGGAGGCGGATCTGCCGCCCCCGGACGGGGAGCCGGCCCCCGCCCCCGGAGTCATGATCTTGGCTTCGGGCAACTGGTCGTCGCCGCCTATGCCGCTTCCGCCGCGCTGAGCCGCTGCGTCGGAGCCGGCGGCCGGAGCCTGGCCCGCCCACGCGGCCGCTGCCTCCGCCCGGTACACCTGCTGCTCCGCGGTGTCTCCGGGCTGCGACACGGGGGCGGTCGGAGGTCTCATCGGCTGTGCCGCCAGGGGCTGTGACACCGTGCCGGGCTGCGGTCCCATGGGCAGCCCCGTCGGCTGCGACGGTATCGCCGGCGCGAGCTCCTCCCGGCGCGGCTCGAGGGCCGCGGGCGCCCGCTCGGGTGCCGCGGGCAGTGCGGGGACGGCTCGCGCGGTCAGCTCCGGGGTCCGCCGCTCGGGCGCCTCCAGTTCGAGTCGCCGGCCCGGCTCCGCCGTGCGCCCCGCGGCGTTCTCGAAGGCCCTCTCCAACTCCATGGGCACCCGGGGGCCGGCCGCGGCGACGGGGCGGGCCGGCATCCGGTCCGCCGGCAGGACCGCCTCGACGGTGGGGCCGATGCTGCTGCGGGCCACGTCGAACCACTTGCGCGCCATGGCCTCGGTCGACGGGTCGGCCGACCCGCGCCCGCCCCGCGCGAGGGAGACACCGGACCGGCGGTTCGCGCCCGACATGGCGGCGCGCGTCGCGTTGAAGTTCCCGGTGTCGCTCTCGGCCCGGTCGTACAGCGCGTGGACCGCCTGCTGGACCTCCGCCCGGCTCGGCTCGCCGACCTCCATCGCCATGGAAGACGTACTCCTTCCGTGCACCGCCGGGCGCCCCGGCCCGCGGATCCGGGCGACCCCCGATTCGGGGATGCCCCAAGCTCAGTGCCCTGCCGGGCTGTTGGGCCGCGTGACCCGGCGGGGTGTGCCGGAGTCGTTCATGCGGTCTGGGCGTCAACCTAGCCAACATGTGTGACTGGTGTGAAGATTGAAGCGTTAAATGTCCGATACGTATTCGTGACCTTCGTCTCTCGCCCCGCTGGACCGGCCCGCAATGACCGGTTCACCACCGTTCATGATCGCCCACCGGGGTCGCGAACGTGCCTCGTCCGTTCAGGAGTCGGGGCGGCGGGCGCGGGTGGCCTCGTCCTGGGCGAGCAGCGAGAGCAGGGCGGCCACCTGCAGCCCGGCCTCCGCCGGATGGCGCAGCACCTTGTCCGGCTCGATCCAGTAGACGTTGCCCCGCCCCTCCCGGACGTGGGACAGATAGCCGTCCCGCTCCAGGTCGGCGATGATCTTCTGGACGGCGCGTTCCGTGAGCCGGCAGTGTGCGGCGATGTCGCGGATCCGGGCGCTGCGGTCGTCCGCGATGACCGCCAGCACGCGGGCGTGGTTGGTCAGAAACGTCCATCCGTTGTGCGGCTCGGGCACTCCCTCCATGCGGCAAATCCTACGGCCGGGCATTCATGTATACAAATACCGGAACTTCATTTCACGTATCTGTTGACGTGCGACAGGTGTGCGAGTGAATCTGTTGTCGCAAGGAAAGTGACCGGGGGAGGCGGTCATGTCGGATCCCGCGTACGACGCGAACCCTGGAACGGGGGGCGCGACCGCCCTGCGGATCACGGTCCGGCCGGACGGCGACCGCGTCGTCGTGGCCGTCCACGGTGAACTCGACCTCGACTCCGCCGAACGCCTGGATCAGGCCCTTCGTGCCGCTCTGCACGCGGCGGTCGGCGGTGTCGACCTGGAACTCGGCGAGGTCGCCTTCTGCGACTGCTCCGCCCTCAACGTGTTGCTCGGCGCGCGTGAGCTGGGTCTGCGGCAGGGCAAGACGGTCGTCCTGCGGAGCCTCGCCCCCGTCGTCGCGCGCCTCCTCGACCTGACCGGCACCCGCCCGCTGTTCGCCGACGCGGGGCCGGACGGTCCCGCAGGGGGTGACGGCGGTGACCGCGAGAGCGAGGGTGAGGGTGACGGCGCGGCGTACGGCCCGGACCGGGTCCCGGACGAAGCACTCCTGCGCGACCTGCGCGTCGAGGTCGTCCAGCTGCGGCGCGCGATGCAGACGCGTCCGGTGATCGACCTGGCCCGCGGCGTTCTCATGGCGTCCTTCGCCCTGAGCGCCGAGGACGCCTGGCGGGTCCTCGTGGAGGCGTCGCAGCACACCAACACCAAGCTGCACCACCTCGCCCAGGAGGTGGTGTCCGCCGTCCGGGGCGCACCGCCGGCCGATGCCGTGCAGGAACAGGTGCGCGCGGCGGTGGCCAGGATCCGGGCGGAGGCGCCGGCGGGTGCCCCGGCCGGGGCGGCGGCGGAGGGGGCGCCGGGGACGGCGGCCCACCACCCGGCGGACGACGGAATCGATCGCCGTGACGATCGATTCCGTCGTCAGGACTTGAGATTGTCGCGGGAACAGTCGTAGATTCGTCGTATTCAATCGTCCCTCGGATCCGGGGTGTGCCATGGACCGTGCCCGACTGCGTCATCTCCTGGCCCGCGAGAGCGCGGACGCCGAGCGGCGCAACCCCCGCTCCCGCGACGCCTACGCCCGCGCCGGACATCTCTTCGGCCGGGTGCCGATGACATGGATGAACAAGACGGCCGGTGCCTTCCCCCGGTACCTGGAGTCCGCGCGCGGGGCCCGCGTGCGGGACATCGACGGGCACGAGTACATCGACTTCTGCCTCGGCGACACCGGCGCCATGGCGGGTCACTCCCCGGCCGCCGTCGCCGACGCCGTACAGCACCGCTTCACCACCCTCGGCGGCGCGACCGCGATGCTGCCCACCGAGGACGCCGAATGGGTCGGCGCCGAACTGACCCGCCGCTTCGGCCTGACCCGCTGGAGCTTCTCCCTCACCGCCACCGACGCCAACCGGTGGGCGATCCGCCTCGCGCGGGCCGTCACCGGCCGTCCCAAGATCCTGGTCAACAGCTACTGCTACCACGGCAGCGTCGACGAGTCCCTGATCGTGACCGGCCCCGACGGGACCGGCACCGCCCGCCCCGGAAACGTCGGTGCCCCCTGCGACGTCACCCTCACCAGCAGGGTCGCCGAGTTCAACGACCTGGAGCAGCTGGAGCGCGAACTGGCCCACGGCGACGTGGCCGCCGTACTGATGGAGCCCGCGCTCACCAACATCGGCATCGTCCTGCCCGAGCCCGGCTACCTGGCCGGGGTGCGCGAGCTGACCCGCCGGCACGGCACCCTGCTGATCAACGACGAGACGCACACCTTCTCCGCCGGCCCCGGTGGCTGCACCGCCGCCTGGGACCTGGAACCCGACGTGCTCACCATCGGCAAGGCCATCGGCGGCGGTATCCCGGCCGGCGCCTACGGGCTCTCCGCCGAGCTCGCCGACCGGCTCCTGGGCCGAGCCGACCTGGACCTCGTCGACATGGGCGGCGTCGGCGGCACCCTCGCGGGCAACGCGCTCTCCGTCGCCGCGACCCGCGCCACTCTCGAACACGTGCTCACCGACGAGGCGTTCGCCCGGATGCACAAGCTGTCCGAGCGCTTCGAGGCGGGTGTCCGCGCCGGCATCGACGCCCATGCCCTGCCCTGGTCCGTCAGCCGCCTGGGCGCCCGTACCGAGTACCGCTTCGCCACCCCCGCTCCCCGCACCGGCACCGAGGCCGCGGCCGCGGGCGACACCGAGCTGGAGGACTTCCTCCACCTCTACCTCGCCAACCGGGGCATCCTGCTCACCCCGTTCCACAACATGGCCCTGATGTGCCCCGACACCACCGAGCAGGACGTCGACACCCACACCGGGCTGTTCGCCGCCGCGCTGGCCGAACTGGCCGGCTGACCACCGGGAAAGGACCCACGCGTGGACGAGATCGACCGGGCCATCCTGCGCGAACTGCAGACCGACGGACGGATCGCGTACGCCGATCTGGGCCCCCGGGTCGGGCTGTCCGCCTCCGCCGCCCGCCAGCGCCTGCAACGGCTGCTGGACTCCCGTGCCGTCCAGGTCGTCGGCGTCACCGACCCGATGGCCATGGGCGGCCAGGCCATGGCGCTCCTCGGCATCACCGCGGACGCCGATCCGCGCCCCGTCGCCGACGCCCTGGCCGCCCACCCCGAGGTGGTGTACTCCGTGCTCACCTCCGGCGGCTTCGACCTGTTCGCCGAAGTGGTCAGCCCCACCGCGAAGGACCTGCTCGACTTCGTCAACGACACCGTGCGCCAGATCGAGGGCGTCAGCGGTGTCCAGTCCTTCCCCTACTTCGCCATCCACACCCACCGGTTCCTGTGGGAGGTGGGCTGACCGGCCCGCCCGGGGACGGGCCCGGTTCCGGCCCGGCCGCCCCCGTCGGGTAGAACTGCTTTCCATGCGCGTCGACCATGACCCCGAGTCCCTGGGAGCGGGGGCCTTCTACCGGCTGCTCACCGCCGTCGTCGTACCCCGGCCGATCGCCTGGGTGTCGACCCTCGCGGCCGACGGCACGACCGCCAATCTCGCACCGCACTCGTTCTTCACCGTCGCCTGCACCGACCCGCCGGTCGTCCAGTTCACCTCCGTCGGGCGCAAGGACTCCCTGCGCAACGTCGAGGCCACCGGCGAGTTCGTCGTCAACTTCGCCCCCGAACCGCTCTTCGAGCAGATCAACGCCAGCGGCACCGACTTCCCCGCCGACGAGGGCGAGTTCGACGCGGTGGGCATCGAGCGGGAGCCCTCGCTGCGGGTGAAGCCGCCCCGTGTGGCCGCCTCACCCGTGGCACTGGAGTGCAGGCTCCACTCCACCCTCGGCATCGGCAACTCCACCCTGGTCCTCGGCCGGGTCGTGCATGCCGCCGTACGCGAGGACGTCCTCGTCGACGGCCACCCCGACATCCGGCGGCTGCGGCCCCTGGCCCGGCTGGGCCGCGACGAGTGGGGCACCGTCGGCGAGGTCCACGAACGGGCCCGGATCGCCTACCGCGACTGGCCGCCGTCCTGACCGGTCCGGTCCTATGATCGGATCATGATGAGGTCTGGGGCGAGATTCACGGCCGGGCGCGCGGGTGCCGACGGCTCCTGGCGTTCGCTGTGGTCGAAGAACTCGGCGCTGTCGATCGGCTCGGTCGACTCGTTCCTCTCCATCGGCTCCGTCGGCAGCTCCCTGTCCGTCGGATCGGTCGGCAGCTTCCTGTCCGTGGGCTCCGTCGGCTCCGCCGCGTCCATGGCGTCCGTGGGTTCCTGGCTCAGCGCCGGCTCCGTACTGTCCGCCCGGTCGACCGGCTCGGTGCTGGCCTGGCGCGCCCGCTCCCGCGGCGGCGCCCGCGCGATCGGTACGGCGGCGGCCGCGCTCGCCGGCGTGGCGCTGCTCCACGCGTGGACGGCGGACCGGGACCGTTCCCCCGGATGACCCACCGCCGGAGCGGCTACCGCACCCACCTGGCCGTCGACCGCCGGCCCGCGGTCACTCCACCCCGCGCCGCACACACCGTGCCCAGGACCCCGCCCTGGCCGGCGGGGCTCGACGAGCCCGCTGCGCTCCCTCGGACGAACGAGCCGGAACGCGCCCACCCGCGCGCGGAGCGCCCGTAGGCCGCGCGGAAGACCCGGCTGAAGCGGGCGGGATGGGCGAAACCCCAGCTCCGGGCCACCGCCGACACCGTGGCGGCCGCCGCGTCACGCCGGGTCAGCTCCCGGGCGCACCCCTCCAGCCGCCGCCGCTGGATCAGCCGGGCCACCGCTCGCCGCAGGCAGCAGCGGACCCACCTGGGCCTCGTCGCGCGCGTCGTCCACGACCAGCGGACAGCGCCGCTCGGCCGGCACCTGCCGGTACAGGGCGGTATGGCCCGCCTGGCCGGCCTGGGCGAGGGCACGGTCGGCCACCTGGAGGGCCTTGAGCAGCCGGAGCACGAGTTCTGCCGGGCCGGGCGCCTCGTCGTCCGCACCGCACAGGTCGAGGAGCAGTTGTCCGGCGGTGGAAAGGTCGGCGAGCCCGCGGGCTGCGTGCCGGGCGAGCGTCGTCCAGCCCGCGCCCGGCGAAGCCGTCGATGCCGCGCGGGAACGCAGCCACACCCGCCGGACTGTGTCCCGCGGTGCGCCCCGCGCGGGCGGCCGCCAGCAGTCGCTTCCGCAAGGCCTCGTCCAGCCCCGGACCGTCCGCGAGCGCCGCGACCGTACGCCGCTGCGGAGCCGCCCGCCGCCCCCGCTCCCGGGCCCCGACACCCCGCCCGCCCACACCCCCACTCCTCCGCGAGGCCCTCGATGGTCTGCGACGCGGCAGCCGCAACTCCCGCAACAGCGCACCGAACGCGGCCCGCTCCGCTCAACCCCGCCCCTTCCGCCCGCCGTGGCCTGCTCCGACTCCCGGGCATCACCGTCCGAATGCTGGGGGAGCCGCGCTCCCGCACCGGCGGTGATCCGTCGTCGCCGCAGGTCAGAGGCATTGTCAGTGGCCGCCTGTACGTTCTTCGATGTCGCGCCGATCCGGTGCGGCAACCCCCCTTCGTGCTGCGCCGGTTCGGCGTGTGCAGCCGTGTGCCGCAAAGGAGATGGTGCGTTGTCGGACCGGGAGAACTGGGAGAGGGCGAGTACGGCCCGGGTCGTGCCGCCCGCCCGTCCGCGCAAGCTCGCCAAGGTGCCCTTCGTCGAACTGGCCGACGGACGCCTGCAAGGGGTCGTCTCCAGCGGGTCGGACATCGAGCGGGTGTACGTGTCGTCGATCGCGTCCGGCACCCACGCCTTCGCGTGCAGCACCAACAACAACCGGCCCTGCGGCGGAGCGCGCGGCTCGTTCTGCAACCACATCCGCGCCCTGGTCACCGAGGCGGTCCTGCAGTACGGCGCCGGACGCGTCGCCCGCTACCTGCGCGTCGACCCGACGGACGGCGCCCTGGACGCCGCCGCCCTCACCACCGCGATGACCGCCGCCCGCCCGCCCCAGGCGGACGGCAAGGCGGCCGCCGCCCCCGTCTTCAGCCGCTTCCTGCGCCACCTCGCCTATCTCGAACAGGCCCCGGTCACCGCGCCGTTGCCGGAGATGCAGTGGTTCCCGCCGACCCGCGCCGAGACGGCCGGGGCGCTCGCCGCCGACGCGGGGGAGCGCACCGGCGCGCTCACCGCACCCGTGGCGGGACTGGACGAGGCCCTGGCCGCCGCCGACGCCCTCGACCGGTGTCTCGCCGCAGGCCTGCTGCGCCCGCGGCCCGACCAGGCCACAGACCTCGCCGGCCTCGCCCGCGCGGTCGCCGGCAGCCCGCTGGCCGCCCGGGTCGCCGAGGCCGCCGAGAAGGCCGCGGCGGGAACCGCAGGCGAGGACCACTTCCTCGCCCTGGCCGCCGCCCGCACGGCCCTCCTCGGCGCCGCCCACGACGCGCTCGCGGCCCGCGCGGACGAGTTCACCGGCCGCACCCGCACCGACGACACACCTCCGGGAACCGGCGATCCACAGCAGGTCAACCTGCTCGCAGCCGCCCGTACCTGGCTCGCGGACCTCGCCCGCGCCGGCTGGCGGGGCATCGACCACGACCTCGTCGGCGGCGCCGCCCAGGTCGTCTCCGCGATGCTGCCGCAGCCCGAACTGCGCCGCCTGGCCACCCTGCTCGACGGATTCGCCGCCGAACTCGCCGCGTCCTGCCCGGGATCCGCCCTGGAACGGATCCCGGCCCGCCGCTGGGGCGACCTGTGGGCGCGCGCCCTGCTGCTCACCCGGCCCGCCGCCACCGGCCGGCCCGCCGCCGGCACCGCCACCGGCCGGCTGCTGCCGCTCGGCGTCGACCTGCACGAACACGCGACCGCCGCCCAGGCCCAGGTCCACGCCGTGTTCGAACCCGACGACGGCACCGCGCCCCTGCTGGTCCGCGCGAGCGTCTCCGTCCCCAAGCCGGACACCGTCGTCGCGGCGGGCGTCTGGCAGCTGCTGCGACCGCATCTGTCGCTGCTCGCGGCCCTCGGCGAAGGCCGGTCCATGCACCTGGACGCCATGCCGCTCACCGCCGAGGGCGACCTCGTCTGGGACGACGACCGCGCCCGTCCGGGCGACCCGGCGGATCCCTTCGCCACCGCCCGTGTCGCCCTGCCCACCGCGACCGCCGCGCCCACCGCGCCCCTGGACCGCCACCCCGCGCGCCTCGCCGAGCCGGTGTTCCTGGAGGGCTACACCACCCGGCGGGACGGCGACACCCTCGTCCTCACCACCGCCGGGGACGACCTCGCGGTCGACACCGACCGCATCCCCGTCGCGGGCCCGCTCACCCCCGAGGCCGTCGAGGCCTCCGGCGCCTGCATCGGCCTGCTCCGCTGGGACGCGGGCGCGTTCCGGCTGCACCCCCTCGCCGTCGAGACCACCGTGCGCAGGAAGACCGTCGCCCTCCACGCGGGCGCCTGGGCGGGCGGCACCACCGACAAGGCGGGCGTCAAGGCCGAGAAGGCCGCCACCGAGGCCGTCACCGTCCTGCGGGAACGAGCGGGAAGGCTGCTGCGCAAATGAACGACGTGACGCCCCGGGCGACCCCGGACGACAACCGCCGGCAGGTCCTGTACTGGCGGCTCCTCGCCCGCCTCTTCGACCCCGAGGAGCAGGCCGCCCTGGAATCGGCGAGCCTCGCCGTCGTCGAGGACATCGGCCTGCCGCCCGCCCTGCTGGACCCGCAGGCCTCCGTCGACTCGATCGTGCAGCGCCATCCGGAGCTGGCGGGGGAGTTCGACGGGCTGATGGTGCCCGAGGCCGCGGCGGACGAGGTCGGCGACGCCGGCGCACGCGACCGGCCCGCCGAGGTGCGCCGCGCGGCCCTGGTCTCCAAGGTGCTGCTCAACGTCTTCGCCACCGGCACCGGAGCCGTCAGCGCCGGACAGCTGTCCCGCTGGCAGTCCGACGCCGGCTGGCTGGAGCGCGCCCTCGGCTGCTCACCCGGCGACCTGCGCGGAGGGCGCGGCGCCGGCGGCGCCGGAGCGGGCGGCCCCGGCGTCGGCCCGACCGGCACCGGCGGCCGTGGCGCCGGCCCCGACCTCAGCCGGCTGATCCCCGCCATCGGGCCCGAACTCGGCTCCCTGGAGGCCGACCTGGTCCAGCGGATGAAGCTGCGCGAGGTGCTCGCCGACCCCCGGCTCGCCGCGCGGCTCACCCCGAGCATGTCGCTCATCGAGCAGCTGCTGCGCGACAAGAACAACCTCTCGGGCGTGGCCCTGGCCAACGCCAAGTCCCTGATCCGCCGCTTCGTCGACGAGGTCGCCCAAGTCCTGCGCACCCAGGTCGAGAAGACCACGGTCGGGGTGATCGACCGCTCCGTCCCGCCCAAGCGCGTCTTCCGCAACCTCGACCTCGACCGCACCATCTGGAAGAACCTCACCAACTACAGCCCCGAAGAGGAACGCCTCTACGTCGACCGCCTCTACTACCGGCACACCGCACGCAAGACGACACCGCAGCGGCTGATCGTGGTCGTCGACCAGTCGGGCTCGATGGTCGACTCCATGGTCAACTGCACCATCCTCGCGTCGATCTTCGCCGGACTGCCGAAGGTGGACGTCCACCTCGTCGCGTACGACACCCGGGCGGTCGACCTCACCCCCTGGGTGCACGACCCCTTCGAGACCCTGCTGCGCACCCAGCTGGGCGGCGGCACCGACGGCACGGTCGCCATGGCCCTGGCCTAGCCGAAGATCACCGAGCCGCGCAACACCGTCGTGGTGTGGATCTCCGACTTCTACGAGTGGAACCACCAGCCGCTGTTCGACAGCATGGCCGCCCTCCACCGCTCCGGCGTCAAGTTCATCCCCGTCGGCTCGGTGACCAGCTCCGGGCGCGGCAGCGTCAACCCCTGGTTCCGGGAGCGCTTCAAGGACCAGGGAACACCGGTGATCTCCGGCCACATCCGCAAACTCGTCCAGGAACTCAAGACCTTCCTCGCCTGAGACCTGACACCTGACACCTGAGACTTCCCCGCTTTCCGATATCCGTTGAGAAAGGCCCTTCGATGACCGACCTGTTGCGCGCCCCCGCCGAGATCAAGTACGCAGAGGAACTGGACTGGCTGGAGTCGGTCGACGACGGCCCCAAGCCGTTCTCCTGGCGCCTCTCCCCGAAGATGGTCCGCCTGTTCGTCCTCGGCTCCGAGCGCGCCGACGGCCTGGACCGCCAGATCGACCAGAAGTGGTTCGGCGACCGCAGCTTCGTCGAGCGCTCCATCGTCACCCTCGCCTCCGACCGCGGGCTGCTGCTCATCGGCGACCCCGGCACCGGCAAGAGCTGGCTCGCCGAACTGCTGGCCGCGGCGATCTGCCGCAACTCCACCCAGGTCGTGCAGGGCACCGCGGGCACCACCGAGGACCACATCAAGTACTCGTGGAACGTCTCCATGGTGATCGCCAAGGGCCAGTCACGGGAGTCGATGATCCCCTCGCCGATCATGACCGCGATGGAGACCGGCACCATCGGCCGCTTCGAGGAACTCACCCGGTCCACCAGCGACGTGCAGGACGCGCTGATCTCGATCCTGTCGGAGAAGTACATCTCGGTCCCCGAACTGGACGGCGCCGACGGCGACAACATCGTCTTCGCCAAGCCCGGCTTCTCCGTCATCGCCACCGCCAACAGCCGCGACCGGGGCGTCAACGACCTCTCCTCCGCCCTCAAGCGCCGCTTCAACTTCGTCCGCATCCCCGTGGTGACGAACAAGAAGAGCGAGGCGGAGATCGTCCGCTTCCGCACCGAGGAACTGCTGCGCCGCCACCGGATCGAACTCGACGTCCCGCCCACGTTGCTGGACGTGCTGCTGCAGAGCTTCGCCGACCTGCGCGCCTCCGCGGCCGCCGCCGGCAGCGACGACGAGAAACTGGAGTCCGCCCTGTCCACCGCCGAACAGATCGGCGTCCTCGAGGACGCCATCCTGCACAGCAACTTCTTCGGCGAGCGCGCCCTGACCGCCCACACCCTCGCCTCCTCCCTCGTCGGCTCCCTGGCCCGGCGCGAGCCCGAGGACCTCGCCATCCTCAACAAGTACCTGCACGGCGTCGTCGAACCCCGCAGCAAGGAAGAGGGCGGCTCCTGGCCGGAGTTCCTCGCGGGCGGCCGCGACGCGATCGCGACCCTGTCATGAGCGGCGTCACGAGCGGGGGCACGTTCGAGGCGCTGCGCGGCCAACTCCACCAGGCGGCCACGGCGTTCGCCGACGGACCCGGTGCCCTCGAAGGCATCCTCCGGGGCATCGTCGACGACGTCGAGCGCGCGGTGCGCGAGCCCCTGGAGATCTTCCCGGTGTGCCACCACTCACCGGCCTCGGCGATCGCCATGGCCCGCCGGCTGCGCGAGAAGCAGCCGAAGGTGGTGTACCTGGAGCTGTGCGAGGACATGGCGCCGCTCCTCACCGAACTGCGCAACTGCCGCCTTCCGGTGGCCGTCCAGGCGTTCGCGACGGAGATCGAGGGCTTCCCCGCCGACTGGTCTCCGCTGTCGGTCGTCGCCCCGGTCACGGAGGCGTCCGCCGAGTACCAGGCCATCGCCTACGCCCTGGACACCCCCGGCGTCGAACTGGTCCTCGTCGACCGCTCCTCGGACCACGTCTTCCAGTGGGAGAGCCGGGAGGAGCCCCCGGGGGAGTCGTCGGGACCGGCCGCCGGGGCGGACCCCGACGCGCCGGCGGACGGCGAGGAGAGCGCCCTGCACGGCGACGCCGTCGGAGTGGAGATCGGCGACCTGCGGCCCCGCTTCGCCGAACTGGAGGAACACCTCCTGCGGCACGGCCGGGTACGCCACTGGTCCGAGTGGTGGCACCAGTACGTGGAACTGCCCCTCGGCGACAGCGACCACGACACCTACCGCCAGGTGATGCTGCTCATCGGCAGCCTCTTCCGGCGCCTCGCCCCAGGCGATCCGCACAAGGTCCGGGTCGACGAGGACCGCGAGCGGTACATGTGGACCCGGATGCGCGAGCACCTCGCCGCCACCGGCACCGACCCCGCCGACTGCCTCTACGTCTGCGGCGCTTTCCACGCCGCCAGCCGCGTCGCCGAGTTCGGCGTGCACGGCAGCGACACCTTCACCATCAGCCCGCCCAGCGGCACCCGGTGGCGGTACGGCCTGATCCCGTCCAGCCACGCCGCGATCGAGGCACAGTTCGGCCTGGCCGCCGGCTCGGTGTCCATCGCCGCGACGGAATGGGCCAAGAACCTCAGGCGCACCCGCGTACGGCCGTACCGGCTGGCGGGCCAGGCGGGCACGAAACCGAGGAAGAGCCTGCCCGCGGCATCACCCGCCGCCGCGGCACCGCCCGCAGACCGGCTCACCGGCTTCCTCCAGCGGCCGCCCGCCCTCGACCCCCTCGACGAGGCCGAACTGCTCGGCTGGTCGGTGGACATCGTGCGCGCCGCCCGGCGCAACGGCTATCTCGCCTCCACCGCCGACGCCATCGCCGTCTTCGAGACGTCGATCCTGCTGGCCGGCATGCGCGACCGTGCCAAGCCGACCCCGTACGACTTCCAGGACGCGGCCGTCACCTGCATCGAGAAGGACGCCGTACCGGGCCGGCGCGACGTGCGCAGGCTGGTGGAGATCATGATGGGCGGCGACCGCGTCGGCCAGGTCGGCTACGACGCGCTGCCGCCCCTGGCCCGCGACGTCCACGACCGGCTCGCCCCGCTGAACCTGAGACTCCAGCAGCGCGGAGTGCAGCGGGCCCTGCTCGACATCGCCTCCCGGCCCGAACTGGCGCACTGCTCCGACGTGCTGTGGATGCTGCGCCGGCTGCTGCCCCAGGGAGCCGCCCGGCCCATCATGGGCGACCGCAGCCTGGGCGAACGCCCCATCCAGGAGTCCTGGGACCTCGCCCTGGGCACCCACCAGCGCGCGCTCATCGAACTCGGCTACGAGGGCGTCAGCATCGAGCAGGTCCTCGAGCAGCGGCTGCGCCGCACCGCGTACGCACCGCAGGCCACCGCGGCGACCGTCCTGGAGACGGTCGAGGACGCGATCCTCTACCTGCGCAGCCGCCGTCTCGCCGACGAACTGGGCACCCGCGCCCTGGAGGTCCTGGCGGGTGAGCGCAGCGTCGACGGCGCGCCCGAGGTGCTGCGCCGCATCCGCCGTCTGCTGGCCTACTACCGCACCAGCGAACCGGTCCTGCCGCCGTGGATCGAGTCCTTCGTCAAGACCGGCTACGCGCACTACTGCACCCGGCTGCCGACCGCCTTCACGGACGAGGACGCGACCGTCCGCCAGGTCGCGGCGATGCTGGGCTTCCTGTTCAGCATGGAGAGCCTGGCCCTGTCGCTCGGCTGCGACCGCACCCAGCTGGAACTGGCCCTCGCCCAGTCCCACCCGGCCGAGCCCGCACGGACCGCACTGCTCTGGGCGGCCCGGACCCACCTGGGCACCCTGTCCCGGGCCGCTCTGCGGGAGCGCTGCGACGGCCTGCTCGCCAACCCCCTGGTGGTGCCGGCGTACCCCCGCTACCTGAGCGGGTTCGTGCACGCCCTGGAGCCGGTGCCGGGCCTGGCGGACTTCGTCGTCGAGGCGGTGTCGAACGCCTTCGCCCGGCTGCCCGACCGGGTCCTGCTGCCCTGGCTGCCGACCCTCATCACCACGCTGCGTGCCGGCGGCGGCGAACTGGCCCCGCTGATCGTCCGCGAGGCCGGCCGGATCTTCCCCGCCCGGCTCGCGGAGCTGGACACCTGGGTCCCGCCGTGGCGGCTCCCGGAGGCACCGCCCCCGGCCCTGCCGTCCGCGCACACCGGCGGTGGCGTGGCACTCCTGGCCGCCCACCCCGTGACCTGCGACGCGCTGGCCGCGCTGCTGGGTTGCGAGGGCACCTGGGAGACGGCGGAACCGGGCGGCGCGGAACTGCTCACGCGGCACCCGGGAACCGCACGGGCACTGGAGGCCCTGCTGGCCGTCAGCTGACCGGCATCGCCGCCACCAGCCGGCGGACGGCGTCCATGCCCGGCGCCGGCTCGGCGGCGGCGTCCCGCACCAGCGCCTGGTCGTCGAGCAACTCGGCCGGCCGGGGCGGCGGAGGCTTCGGATGGCCCTTGTGGCCCCGCGACCCCGACGCCGTAGGGCAGGACGCGCTCTCCGGTCACCCCGCGGGCGAGGAAGCCAGGGGTGTGGGCGTCGGCGGACGGGGTGAGCGCCGGTCCGGCCGGGCGGCGGGTGGGCGGACCTGCCTCGTCCCAGATCCGCTCGGGTGTGCGCATGGAGCCGTCTCCCCCTGGATACGGCGCACGGGCCCCCTGCGGCGCAGGGGGCCCATGACTGTGACCGGCCGCTAGCGGCGGTGCGTGCCGATCGTCACGGTGCCGGGCTTCACCCCCGCCCCCGTATCGAGGACGACCGTGCCGTCGGACTTCTTCCAGATCCTGATCGCGAAGGTGTCGGGGTTGTCGGTGGCCGTGACCCGGAAGCCGTAGCCCTTCTTGCCGCCCACCGTGCCGGAGCCCTCGACGACGGCCTTGGAGCCGCTGACGACGAGCCAGTCCAGTCCGGTGGAGCGGAACTTCACCCGGGCAGGGCCGGAGACGTAGGTGACCTGGCCGAGCGGGGTGACGGCCTGCGGGAGGTAGCGGGCGGCGACGGTGAAGAAGCCGCGGAGGCCGACGGCGCCCGCGCCCACCACCGGTCCGGCCGATCGGTCGTACACGACGACCTCGGGCAGCGTACGGCCGGCCGACGCGCCGTCGTCGTCGGTGACCGTGACCACCGGCCGGCGGATGCCCGCCGAGGCGTAGGTGTGTTCGGCGCGGCAGCCGGTCGCGGTGACCGTGCCGGCGGACGGCCTGGTGCCGTCCTTCCAGTCGACGGAGCAGGTGTGGGTGTCGGCGGTGCCCGGGTCGGCGAAGGACGCCGTGACGACCGTACGGCGGCCGACCGGGACCGGGCCCGTCGGGCCGGTGGCGGAGGTGACGGCCGGGGCCGCGTTCCGCACCGTGACGACGGCCGTGTCGGTGCTGCGCCCACCGGTCAGGGTGAGGGTGAACGTGCCGTTGTCGGCACAGGTCACCGTGGTCCGGGCCACCCCCGCGTCCGCGATCTTGCAGGGCGCGCCCTGCTCGGCCGTCCACTTCGGGCTTCCCGCGCCGGAGTGCGTGCCGTCCAGGGCGATCGCGTCGCCCTCCGTGCCCGTGACGTCCGGGCCGGCGTGCACGACGGCGACCGGGTCGACGCCGGTCAGCGTCGGAACGACCTTCTCGATCAGACCGTCCGCGTCGAACTCCATCTTGTCGACGGTGGTCTCACGGTGGGTGCCGTCACCGCCGGGGATCGCGAAGCGGTGGTAGGCGATGTACCAGTCGTCTGTGCCCGGGACCTGGACGACCGAGTGGTGGCCGGTGCCCAGGATGCCCAGTGAGGCGTCCTTCTCCAGGATCACGCCCCGCTTGGTCCAGGGGCCGGTGGGGGAGGGGCCGGTGGCGTAGGCGACGCGGTAGTCCGCGTCGCGGGTGTCGTTCTCCGACCACATGAAGTAGTAGGTGCCCTTGCGCTTCACCACGAACGAGCCCTCGTTGTAGCCGCTCGGGGTGATGTCCTTGATCTGCGCGGTGTCGATCGAGGTCATGTCGGCGTTCAGCGGCGCCACGTACGCGTGGCCGTTGCCCCAGTAGAGGTACGACCGGCCGTCGTCGTCGGTGAACACGGCCGGGTCGATCATCTGGCCGCTCAGCTGGCCCGCCTTGAGCAGCGGTGCGCCGAGCGCGTCCTCGAAGGGACCCGTGGGCGAGTCGGAGACGGCCACGCCGATGTTCGCGTCGGCGCAGAAGTAGAAGTAGTACTTACCGTCCTTCTCGGCGATCGTGGGCGCCCAGGCCCTGCTGTCCGCCCAGCTCACGTCGGGGCCCAGGTCGAGGATGACGCCGTGGTCCGTCCAGTGCACCAGGTCGGTCGACGAGTACGCCTTGAACTGCGTACCGCTCCAGCCCTCGAAGCCGTCGGTCGTCGGGTACATGTAGAAGGTGTCGCCGAAGCGGACGATGTTCGGGTCGGCGTTGAGCCCCGGCAGCACCGGGCTCTTCATGATCAGAGCCGAGACCGTCCAGGTGCGCTTCTTGCCGTCGGAGCCGGTGACCTCGTACTTCACCGGCTTCGTGAAGTCCTGCACGCTGCCGGAGGCGGGACTGATCGCCGCGCCGTGGGCCAGGGTGAACTCCGGCGCCAGCGCGGTGAGGTCGGTGCCCTCCTCGAAGGGGAGCGTGATCCGGCTGTCCGCGTTGTCGATGAGCGCGTCGACCTTCAGCGAGGAGGCGGTCGCCCGCGCGATGCCGGTCGTGTTGCCGCTCAGCTCCATCACCTCGGCCGCCGACAGCGCACGGTCGTAGATACGGAAGTCGTCGACCTCACCGCCGAAGTACGGGTCGGCCGCGTACAGGGAGCGTCCGATGTAGCCGCTGTAGTCCTTGTCGGCGTCGTACAGCTCGGACGGCTTGATGGGGACGCCGGTCGCCCGGGCCGCCTCGATGCCGTCCACGTAGAGGACCATCGTGCCGGTCGAGCCGTCCAGGGTGACGGTCACGTGCCGCCACTCGCCGGCGGTGAGCTGCGAGCCCGCCGTCAGCTTCGACTCCGCGGACCAACTCGCCTTGGTGATGGCCGAGTACAGCTTCGAGGAGCCGTTGGAGGGGCTCGCGAAGAGGTACTTGTCGCTGTCCGGACCGAGCCCGAACAGCCACTGCCAGCTGCTGCCGCCCTTCCACTTCGCGTACGTCGAGACGGTCACGCTGTCGGCGTTCTTCAGCACACCGTTCGGGATCTTCACATACGGCGAGTCGCTCGCGCCGGACATGCTGAACGAGCCGCCGTCCACGCCGGTGCCGAAGGCGGGCGTACGGGCGTAGGTGCCGTGGTGGCCGTGCCCGCTGGAGTCGACGGCGATGTTGCCGGACGTCTCGTCGAAGCCGTAGTGCAGGAGCAGGTCGGCGGGCACGTCGGCGCCCTCCTCGGAGACCGTCACCTCGGCCTGCACGGGGATCGCGGCGCCGTCGGGCAGGCTGCCGGTCACCGTGAACGTGCCGGCCTGCGCGTACGCCGATTCCGGCACGTCCTCCCAGGCCACGGCCACCGGGCGGCTGACCCCGTCGGCGTAGTCGGCGATCACGGTCGCGGGCAGCACCGGCGCCTCGCCGATCCGCGTCTTCACCGAGACGTCCTCGACGCTCTCGACGAGCTGGTCCGGCTGGTAGGCGCGCAGCAGCCGGTCGTACTCGGCCTGGGTGACCGGCAGGACCGTGCCGTGGCGGGGCCGGGAGGGCAGGTCGTAGTCGGCGACCGGCGTCCAGTTGCCGGAGGCGAGGTCGGTGGTCTCGAAGGGGATGTAGCCGCGCCCGCCGAACTCGTCGAGGAAGGCGTACCACTTGTCCTCGGTGTTCGACTTGAACACCAGCGGGCCCTCGGCCGCGCTCATCGCGCCCTTGCCGATGCCCTCGGCGACCGCGTCCCAGGACAGGTTCAGCAGCGAGTCGCTCTTCTCCTCGAAGATGAACTTGCTGTTGGGCGTGGAGGAGGTGTTGTTGCGCTCGTCCTTCGACAGCCGGAAGTAGGTGCCGTCGTGCTGGATGACCGTGGAGTCGATGACGGAGTAGCCGCGCTCGATCCAGACCCTGGGCTCGCTGAAGGTGTAGAAGTCGCGGGTGGTGGCGTACATCATCCGGTTGTAGGTGTCGCCGGAGTGCGCCTCGTTGTCGTACAGCTTCGACGCCCAGAAGACGACGTACTCACCGAGGGTGCTGTCGTAGTACGCCTCGGGCGCCCAGGTGTTGCCGGCGCTGTCGGGGGAGACCTTCACCAGGCGCTGGTTCGTCCAGTGCACCAGGTCGGTGGACTCCCAGACCATGATGGACTTGCTGCCGGTGCGCTGGGCGGCGTCCCAGTCGCCGTTGCCGTAGATCCTGAGGTCGGTGGCGATCTGGTAGAACTTGTCGCCCTCGGGGGAGCGGATGATGAACGGGTCGCGCAGGCCCTGCTCGCCGAGCGTCGAGGTCAGCACGGGCTCGCCGTCGTTGAGCTCCCGCCACTTCAGGGGGTCGTCGCCCTTGCTGAGCGCGGCGTAGAGCTGCTCGCCGTTCGCGGTGCCCTCACCGGTGAAGTAGCTGAACATGTAGCCCTTGAGGGCTTCCTTCACGGGCAGTTCGGGGACCTTCGCGGTGAACACGCGCGTCGACTTCGCGTCGCCCTTGGTGACCGTCGCGGTGAGGTCGACGGTGGTGGCGCCGTCGCCGTGGGCGGGGCGGTGGACCACGCCGTCGGCGGAGACGACGTCCGGGTCGGCGGAGGACCAGGTGACGTCCGTGCCGTAGGTGCCGGAGGACGGCAGGGTGAGGTTGCCGCGTGCGTCGTCGAGGTTGTGGACGGTCAGCGCCTCGGCGGCCTGCTCGGTCGCGGTCTGGTCGTCGAAGGCCGCGAGGACCGTGATGTCGAACGTCCTTGTCGCGGTGACCGTGCCCTTCTTCAGGGTCGCGGTGAGGGTGGCGTGCCCGTCGGGCTGACCCGCGGCGGGGCGGGTCACCTTGCCGGCGTCCGTGACGAGCTCGGTGTCGTCACTGGCCCACGTGATGGTGGAGCCGCCGGCCGCACCGGTCTTCGGCAGCGTCAGGTCGGCGGTCACCGCGCTGGTGTCGCCCAGGTCGAGGGCCGCCTTGTCGTCCTCGACGCCCTGGGCGGCGACGGGGAGCGCGAGCTGCTCGACCTCGGACGCGGCCAGGGCGCGGTCGTACACCCGGAAGTCGCGCATGCTGCCCTTGAACAGCTTGTCCCCCGAGTAGACCGACTTGCCCAGGTAGTTGGCGGTGGTCGTGCCGGAGCCGATCGCGCCGGGGGTGATGGTCACCGAGGTGTTGCGGGCGACCTCGACGCCGTCCTCGTACAGGACGCCGGTGGTGCCCGTCTGGGTGTAGGTGACGTGCTTCCACACCGAGCGGGTCAGATTGCGGGAGTCGGAGGGCTTGGTGGTCTGTTCCGTCGACCAGTTGCCGGTGGCGATCGAGGTGCGCAGGGAGTTGCCGGTGGCGAAGAGGTAGCCGTTGCCGCTGCTGCCGCTGGAGTTGCCGAAGCCGTAGAGGAAGTACGGCGTGGACTGCGCGGCGTCGAGCTTCACGTCGAAGGCGACGCTGATCGACGTCAGCCCCTTCATCACGTCGTTCGGCACCTTGACGTAGGTGTCCGAGCCGTTGAAGGCGAGTCCCTGACCGGACGACGACCAGTCCGCGGTGCCGTTGACCGTGCCGTCGAGACCGTGGCCGGAGGCGTCGGGCACGGTCGTGCCGGAGGCGCCGTCGAGCTTGTACCAGAGGGCGAGTCCGTCCGTGACGTCCGCGGCGTCGGCGGCCTGCGCGGGAGCGGCCGAGACGAGCCCGGCGAGCAGGGACACGGCGGTCAGGGCGGCCAGTCGACTCGCCCTGTGTCTCGCATGGTCGCGGAAGCGTTTTCTATGCGTCATGGGAGACCGCCGTTTCAGCCGTGTGACGTGATGTTGCGAGAGTGTCAAACGGTGTACACGGTCGCGTCAAGAGTTCTCGAACAATGTCCGACCAGTCGAACGAGAGGGCGGTGCGCGTCAAGCCCCGCCCCTCAGCGCGGTGTTGTGGATTCCAGCCATGCCGTGAGGGCCCACCACCCGTGCAGGGCGGCCGCCTGACCGCCGTCGCCGTCGCCGTCGGTGAGGGGCGCGGAGGTGATCACCGGCATGCCCGCGCAGGTCGACCGCCGGATGCTCGCCGTCGCCGAGCAGGCGGGCATCGGCGACACCCTCGCCCGCCCCGGCGACACGCTCGGCCGTACGGCCTCCCCGTACGGGATCCCCGCCCCGAGGGCCGGGCCGCCGCTCGCCGTATTGCTCAACGTCCTCGGTCGCGAGGGCGACATGATCGACCGTCGAAGGTAGCGGGCACGGTCCGATCGAGCGAGACATGCGGTGAGTGGCCCGACTCACATGGCCAACCCGGTCACTCACCGCCACGATGGGTCCCGTCACCGGCAGGCTGAAGGGGTCCAGAATGTTCCGCAAGGTGCTGGTCGCCAACCGTGGCGAGATCGCGATCCGTGCGTTTCGCGCCGGCTATGAGCTGGGCGCGCGTACGGTCGCCGTCTTCCCGCACGAGGACCGCAACTCGCTGCACCGGCTGAAAGCAGACGAGGCGTACGAGATCGGCGAACCGGGACATCCGGTGCGCGCCTACCTCTCCGTGGAGGAGATCGTCGGCGCGGCGCGCCGGGCGGGCGCGGACGCCGTCTACCCCGGGTACGGGTTCCTCTCCGAGAACCCCGAACTCGCGCGGGCCTGCGAGGAGGCGGGCATCACCTTCGTCGGACCCGACGCCCGCACGCTCGAACTGACGGGCAACAAGGCGAGCGCCGTCGCCGCGGCCCGCGCGGCCGGCGTCCCCGTCCTCGGCTCCTCCGCGCCCTCCAACGACGTCGACGAACTGGTACGGGCGGCCGAGGAGATCGGCTTCCCCGTCTTCGTCAAGGCCGTCGCCGGCGGCGGCGGACGCGGCATGCGCCGGGTGGAGGACCCGGCCACGCTGCGCGAGTCCATCGAGGCGGCGTCCCGCGAGGCCGCCTCGGCCTTCGGCGACCCCACCGTCTTCCTGGAGAAGGCCGTCGTCGACCCCCGCCACATCGAGGTGCAGATCCTCGCCGACGGGCAGGGCGAGGTCATCCACCTGTTCGAGCGTGACTGCTCGCTCCAGCGCCGCCACCAGAAGGTCATCGAGCTGGCCCCCGCGCCCAACCTCGACCCCGGGCTGCGCGAACGGATCTGCGCCGACGCCGTGCGCTTCGCCCGCGAGATCGGCTACCGCAACGCGGGCACGGTCGAGTTCCTCCTCGACCCCGACGGCAACCACGTCTTCATCGAGATGAACCCCCGCATCCAGGTCGAGCACACGGTCACCGAGGAGGTCACCGACGTCGACCTGGTCCAGGCCCAGCTGCGCATCGCCGCCGGCGAGACCCTCGCCGACCTCGGCCTCTCCCAGGACACGGTCGCCCTGCGCGGCGCGGCCCTGCAGTGCCGTATCACCACCGAGGACCCCGCCAACGGCTTCCGCCCCGACACCGGCCGTATCAGCGCCTACCGCTCCCCGGGCGGCTCCGGCATCCGTCTCGACGGCGGAACCACCCACGCCGGTACGGAGATCAGCGCCCACTTCGACTCGATGCTGGTCAAACTCACCTGCCGGGGCCGGGACCTGGAGGCCGCCGTCCGGCGCGCCCGGCGCGCCGTCGCCGAGTTCCGCATCCGCGGCGTGGCCACCAACATCCCGTTCCTGCAGGCCGTGCTCGACGACCCCGACTTCCAGGCCGGGCGGGTCACCACCTCGTTCATCGAGCAGCGCCCCCACCTGCTGACCGCCCGCTCCTCCGCCGACCGCGGCACCAAGCTGCTCACCTACCTCGCCGACGTCACCGTCAACAAGCCGCACGGCGAACGGCCCGAGCTGATCGAGCCGACCACCAAGCTGCCGCCCCTGCCGGCCGGCGAGCCGCCCGCGGGCTCCCGGCAGCGGCTGATCGACCTCGGCCCCGAGGGCTTCGCCCGCTGGCTGCGCGAGTCGCCGACCATCGGTGTCACCGACACCACCTTCCGCGACGCCCACCAGTCCCTGCTCGCCACCCGGGTGCGCACCAAGGACCTCCTCGCCTCCGCCCCGCTGGTCGCCCGGACCCTGCCCGGTCTGCTCTCCCTGGAGTGCTGGGGCGGCGCCACCTACGACGTCGCCCTGCGGTTCCTCGCCGAGGACCCGTGGGAGCGGCTGGCCGCCCTGCGCGAGGCCGTCCCCAACATCTGCCTCCAGATGCTGCTGCGCGGCCGCAACACCGTCGGCTACACCCCGTACCCCACCGAGGTGACGGACGCCTTCGTGCAGGAGGCCGCCGCCACCGGCATCGACATCTTCCGCATCTTCGACGCGCTCAACGACGTCGGCCAGATGCGCCCGGCCATCGACGCCGTACGCGAGACGGGCACCGCGATCGCCGAGGTCGCCCTCTGCTACACCTCCGACCTGTCCGACCCGAACGAGCGCCTCTACACCCTCGACTACTACCTGCGCCTGGCCGAGCAGATCGTCGAGGCCGGCGCCCACGTCCTGGCCGTCAAGGACATGGCGGGCCTGCTGCGCGCCCCGGCCGCCGCCAAGCTCGTCTCCGCCCTGCGCCGCGAGTTCGACCTGCCGGTGCATCTGCACACCCACGACACCGCCGGCGGCCAGCTCGCCACCTACCTCGCCGCGATCCAGGCGGGCGCGGACGCGGTCGACGGCGCGGTGGCCTCCATGGCCGGTACGACCTCGCAGCCCTCCCTCTCCGCGATCGTCGCCGCCACCGACCACTCCGAGCGGCCCACCGGCCTCGACCTCCAGGCCGTCGGCGACCTCGAGCCGTACTGGGAGAGCGTCCGGCGGATCTACGCCCCGTTCGAGGCGGGCCTCGCCTCCCCGACCGGGCGCGTCTACCACCACGAGATCCCCGGCGGCCAGCTGTCCAACCTGCGCACCCAGGCCGTCGCCCTCGGCCTCGGCGACCGCTTCGAGGACATCGAGGCGATGTACGCCGCCGCCGACCGCATCCTCGGCCACCTGGTCAAGGTCACCCCCTCCTCCAAGGTGGTCGGCGACCTCGCCCTGCACCTGGTCGGCGCCGGGGTGTCGCCCGAGGACTTCGAGGCGGCCCCCAACCGCTACGACATCCCCGACTCCGTCATCGGCTTCCTCCGCGGCGAACTGGGCACCCCGCCCGGCGGCTGGCCGGAGCCCTTCCGCAGCAAGGCCCTCGAGGGCCGCACCGAGGCCAAGCCGGTCAAGGACCTCAGCCCCGAGGACCGCGAGGGCCTGGAGAAGTCCCGGCGCGCCACCCTCAACCGGCTGCTCTTCCCCGGCCCGACCCGCGACTTCGAGACCCACCGTCAGACCTACGGCGACACCAGCGTCCTGGACAGCAAGGACTTCTTCTACGGTCTGCGCCCGGGCAAGGAGTACTCCGTCGACCTCGAACCGGGCGTCCGCCTGCTGATCGAGCTGCAGGCCGTCGGCGAGGCCGACGAACGCGGACTGCGCACCGTGATGTCCAGCCTCAACGGCCAGCTGCGGCCCATCCAGGTCCGCGACCGGGCGGCGGCCTCCGACCTCCCGGTGACCGAGAAGGCCGACCGCGCCAACCCCGGCCATGTCGCGGCCCCCTTCGCGGGCGTGGTGACCCTGGCCGTCTCCGAGGGCGACGAGGTGGAGGCCGGCGCCACGGTGGCCACCATCGAGGCGATGAAGATGGAGGCCACCATCACCGCCCCGAAGGCCGGCCGGGTGAGCCGGCTCGCCATCAACCGCATCCAGCAGGTGGAGGGCGGTGACCTGCTCGTCGAGGTGGGCTGACCGGGTGGTCGCCGGCGCTCACCCGCCGGCGACCACGCACCGTCGCCCGTCGCCGGGGGCGCCGACCCGCGCCGGGCGGCCCCCGTCCAGGGTCCCGCTCCAGCCCGGGCGCCGGTCCTTCCGGCGGCGCCCCCGCCCCCGTCCCCCGGCACCCGCCGGGGGACGGTTCTGCCCTCGCGGGCAGCACCTCTGCCCTCGCGTCCGGTGACGCGCGCCGGGCCACGGGCTACCGTCCGGCCGTGAACACCTGCACTCTTCCGGAACGGCCCGTGACGGATGCCCTGGCGTCCCCGGAGCTCTCCGCGTGAGCGACCAGCACGCCGTCGACACCCCCCACGCCGAGCACCCGGCCCCCGGCCACGACACCGAGCGACCCGGGACCTCCGCGCAGGAGAACTCCCCGGACCGGTCCGCCGCCGCACCGGGGTCCTCCGCCGCGCGCCCCCGCCGCCGGGGCCCGGGCCCCTTCACCCTCCTGGTCCTGCCCGGCCTGCTCACCCTGTCCGCCGTGGCCGGAGTCCTCGCCCTGACCGGCGGGCTCCCCGACGACCGGACACCGGACGACGGCCCGCGACAGGACGCCGTCTCCGGGGTCAACGCGACCTACGGCCCCTGGCTGCGCAAGGCCGCCGGCCAGTGCACCGTCGTCACCCCCTCCGTCCTCGCCGCCCAGATCGACCAGCTCACCGGCTGGAACAACGACACGGCCGGACTCTCCGGCGGACAGGGCGTCGCCGCCTTCACCGACGAGGAGTGGCGCACCTGGGGCAAGGACGACGACGGCAACGGAGCCTCCTCGCCGGCCGACCCCGCCGACGCCATCATGGCGCTCGGCCGCCGGGACTGCTCCCTCGCCCGAAAGGTCACCGGCCTCAGGACCGACGGAACCGTCAACGGGGACCTGGTCGACCTCACCCTCGCCGCCTACGCGGTCGGCACGGACGCCGTGACGGAGGCGGGACGCGTCCCCGCCGCCGCGAAGACCTACCTCACCGAGGTCAAGGCCCTGTTCGCGAAGTACGCCGAGTTCGACCGGGAGGACCCGGCCGGCGGCGCGGGCGCCCAGGCGGACGCCATCCTGGCCCCGCCCGTCACCACCCTCACCATCACCTCCCCCTACGGCTCCCGCAAGCACCCCCTCACCGGCGTCACCAAGCTCCACACCGGCGTGGACTTCGGCGCGCCCCAGGGAGCCCAGGTCTCCGCGGCCCGCGCGGGCACCGTCGTCTTCGCGGCCATGACGAAGGCCTACGGCAACCGGGTCGTCGTCGACCACGGCACCATCGAGGGCAAGCGGCTGGAGACGACGTACAGTCACCTCTCCCGCATCGACGTCACCGCGGGACAGACCGTGCGAAGCGGGACCCCGGTCGGCCGGGTCGGCTCCACCGGTCTGTCCACCGGCCCCCACCTGCACTTCGAGGTGATCTACGACGGCTACTACACCGATCCGCGGCCCTGGCTGTCGTCGGGCGGCTGACCGGCAGGCGCCGACGGGCTCAGCCCAGCACGGTCTCCCAGGTGTCCACGGCATAGTGGAGGCCCATCCCGTGGCGCGCGTACAGCGCCGGCGCGCCGGTCGCGTTGGCGGTGTCCACGCCGAGCCCGACGGTGTCCCGTCCCCGGGCGGCGAAGGCCGCGAAGGCGTGCCGCAGCAGCAGCCCGGCCAGACCGCGCCCCCGGGCCTCGCGCAGTACGCCGATGCTGCGGATCCAGCCCATCGCCTCACGGTCGTCACGGGCCAGCAGGAACCCGGCGTCCCCCTGCTCGTCCGTGCCGGCGATCCACACCAGCGACCAGTCGAGCCCGGCGGCGTCCACGTCGTGCAGCCACTGCTCGTAGCCGCGCGGCTGGAAGTCGAAGTGCCCGGCGAACGAGTCCTGGTACAGCTCGTGGACGCGCCTGCGGTCCGCCTCGGTGGCACAGGACCGCAGCCGCACCCCGGGGGGCAGCGACGGCGCCCGGTCCTCGACGGGGTCCACGGCCCGCCGCAGCACGTGATAGCGCCGTACGACGGACCACCCCCGCGCCCGGAGCAGCGAAGTGTCCAGCGTGGGCTCGATGTTGAGATGCAGATGCACCACGGCGCGTCCGGCGCCGTTCTCCCGCGCCTTCCCGAGCGCCCGGGCCTCCATCGCCTCCAGGACGAGCCGCCCCGCCTCCTGCCGGTCGGGCAGCACGTAGTGGTCGATGTCGATGCGCTCGCCGCCCGACTCGTCCCACAGCAGCCCGTAGGCCACCAGCCGGTCCCCGTCGAGGGCGAGCCAGGAGTCCCGCTCCAGATCGGTCCCGGGGTGCTTCAGATCGGCCTCGACGGTGTGCAGGTCCGTCTCGGGCCGGCCGATCTCGATCACGTCGACGGCGTTGAGCAGATCGGTCACGGCGGGCGCGTCGGCGAGGGTGGCGGGACGCAGGACGAAGGACATGGGCCAAGCGTCGGCGGCGGCGGGACCGGCCGCAACGCATTTTCACCTCGCCCGCGGTGCAGCGGTGAGCCCTGTATGCGCCCCCACGCGCCTGGGCAGAATCCGTTCGGCCATTGATCATGCGGGTGAGCGACGAGGTCCTCCCCACGAACTACCCGGGAAGGCAGGTCGGTTGTCGTGCAGTTGCGTCTCCCCGTCTCCATAGCGGAAGCACAGCGGTGTCTGGCCGAGGGCGCGGTCCCGATCGGCGGCGCCACGCTGGTGTGGGCCGCCTGGCAGCGGGACGGCTTCCCCGAACAGGCGCTGTCCCTGCGCAACCTGCCGGAGGCGAACGTGGTCGGCTCCGAGGAACTCGGCGGGGCCGTGCTGCTGCACCGCGTCGACGCCACCGTGCCCGAGGTGCTGCACCGGGCGGCCGCCGGCGTGGGCACGGGAGCGGTGCGCCGTACCGCCACGGTCGGCGGCAACATCGTCGGCAGCACGCTGCGCTGTCTGCTCCCCGCGGCCCTCGTCCTCGACGCCCGGGCCACCGTCCTCGGACCCGACGGCGTGTCCGATACCGACCTCGCCGAGCTGCTGGCGAAGCGTCACCTCCTGCTCGCCCTGCGCTGGCGCACCCCGCTGGTGAGCGGCCACCGCAAGGTGGAGGGCGAGGCGGGCGGCCCGCCGCCCCTCGTCGTCGCCGCCGCGGCGCACACCGACGGCGACGGCCCCGGACAGCTGCGTGTGGCCGTGCGCGACGGCTACGAGGTGCTCAGCGAAACCACGCCGCTCGCCCCGGACGCCGACCACGTCCTGCACGCCCTGGAACGCACGGACCTCGGCGGCCTGCCGGCCCCGGCCCGGGAGCACGTCCGCGAGGTGGTCACGGACGTCCTGGCCCGCGCCGACGCCCGCCCCTGAGGCCCGTCGGCTGCACGCCGCCCGCACCCGTGACGGCCCGGAGAGCCGTCCGGCCCCGTCTCCCGCACCCGGCGACGGCCTGGAAAGCTGTCCGGCCCCCCGGTCTCCCGCACCCGACGCCCGCCCCTGAGGCCCGTCGGCTGCACGCCGCCCGCACCCGTGACGGCCGGAGAGCCGTCCGGCTCCGTCTCCCGCACCCGTGACGGCCTGGAAAGCCGTCCGAGCTCCCGGTCTCCCGCACCCGACGCCCGCCCTTGAGGCCCGTCGGCTGCACGCCGCCCGCACCCGTGACGGCCGGAGAGCCGTCCGGCTCCGTCTCCCGCACCCGTGACGGCCTGGAAAGCCGTCCGGC
>NZ_JBIAWO010000002.1:1097087-1296454 GCF_042895685.1 Streptomyces sp. NPDC001381
GGGCTCCCGGTCTCCCGCACCCGACGCCCGCCCTTGAGGCCCGTCGGCTGCACGCCGCCCGCACCCGTGACGGCCCGGAGAGCCGTCCGACCCCCGTCTCCCGCACTTGGCGACGGCCCGGAAAGCTGTCAGGACCCCCGTCTCCCGCACCCGTGACGGCCCGGAGGGCCGTCCGGACCCCCGGGTCTCCCGGACCGCGAGGCGCTGCGCCTCACGTCTCCCGCACCGGCGCGTACACGTCCGCCTCCAGCCCGAACGTCCACGCGACGCCCTCGCGCGCCGTCCGGGTCGACGGCGGCACCCGCAGCCAGTAGGTGCGCCGCGTCCCGTCCGGCTCCGGGGTGGAGTTGAGGACCTCCACCATCACCACCGGCTCGTCGTCCGGGAGGTCGATCCGCCACAGGACGCCCGTCTCGTCCCGGTGGACGGGACGCGCCCCGGAGTCCGCCAGATAGCGGTCGTAGCCGTAGTACTCCAGCATCACCCGGCGCAGTTCGGCGTTCTCCTCGGAGCGGATGCGCTCCGGGGTCAGCGCCGGCAGCTCCGCCAGGAAACCGGCCGGCACCGGCATACCGCGCCAGGCGTACAGGGCGAAGCCGTCGGGGTAGGCGAGCGCCGGGCCGTCCCCGCGGTCGAGCCGGCCCGCCTCGTCGCGGTACAGCGCCACCGGCCGCTCGCACACCACCGCCACCCGCTCGAACGGCCACCACCAGCCGGCGCTGCGGCACACCGCGGCCAGCCCGTCGAGCGGGCCGTCGTCCGTGGGGAACGCGGCGAGCCACGGCGCGTCGTGCTGTCCCAGCACCGCGTCCAGCAGGATCAGCCGGATCTCCGCGGCCTCCCTGCCGGTCTCCCCGCCGGCCAGTTCCTCCAGGACGCCGGCCCGGATGCGGTCCACCAGCGTCTGGGTGGAGTCCCACAGCCGGCCACCGGTCGCCGCCCAGTGCGCCGCCCAGCCGGCCGGGCCCAACTCCTGGTGCAGCCGCTGCCGTTGTCCCGCCCAGGGGGCGCTGCGCACGGTCTCCCGCACGCTCGGACCGGTGCCGGTCGTCGCCCGGATCAGCGTCACCGCCTCGCGCGGCGAGCCCGCCCACACCACCTGCTCCGGTTCGGCAAGACCGGCCTGCCGGTAGGCACGGCGCACACCGGCCTCGGCGGCCGCCCGGTCGGCGGGACCGGTCGCCGCGGCACACGCCCGCCAGGCGCGGGCACTCTCGTCGGAGGCCCCTGCCGTCACCCGCGTCGCCGTCTTCGTCATCTGCGCTTCCCCCACTTCCGTTCAGTCCGCTCGCTGTTCAGTCCGCCACGATCCGCACGGACCCCGGCACGTACTCCCGCTGCCGGATCACCCGGTACCAGCCCTTCGGCAGGGCGATCACCGCGTGTTCCTCGTGCACCACCCGGCCGCCCTGCGGCAGATGCAGCAGCAGCGGACCGAACGGCCCCGGCTCGCGCACCAGATCACCCGGCCCCACCACGGCATGGGCGTGCCCGGTGACCTCGCCCAGCGCCAGCACCAGCCGCCCCCGCCCGTCCCGGGCCTCCCGCGGCGCCCGCGCCACGTGCGGCGGCACCGCCTCCGCGTCCACGGGCACGATCAGCACGTCTCCCTGCCGGTACATGGCTCTCCCCTCACCGCCGGGTGCACCGCGCACCGGCCTCATGACCACGAACGTACGGGCCACCACTGACAACGCCCCCGAACCCGGCCCCGCCGCCCGGCGTTGTCAGTGCCTGTTGGTACAACTGCGGGCATCAGGGATCGCACACGTTTTCCGCACAGGAGCAGCCCTATGTCCTACGCCACCCATCTCGTCTCGCTGTACGGGCTGCCCGCCTACACCTTCCCGGGCCCCGACGCGCGCACGGACGACCTGCCCGACGCGGACGGCTTCGCCTGGCGGATCAGCAGCGACGTCTACGACGCCGACGAGGACTGGACGGTGGCGTTCACCCGCTTCTGCGAGGCCGTCGACACCACCCGGGTGCGGGCCCTGATCGTCGGTGCCTGGCAGGAGGCGTACGACACCGAGCCCACCGCCGTCATCGAGGCCCTGGTGGGGGCCCGGGACCGCTTCCCCGCGCTGCGCGCCCTGTTCGTGGGTGACATGGAGTCGGAGGAGTGCGAGATCTCCTGGATCAACCAGACCGACGTCACCCCGCTGCTCACGGCCTTCCCCGCACTGGAGGAGTTCGGGGTGCGCGGCGGCTCCGGGCTGGAGTTCCCCTCGGTGCGCCACGGCGCGCTGCGCAAGCTCGTCATCGAGGCGGGCGGCCTGCACGCCGAGGTGGTGCGCGGGGTCGGCGGCAGCGACCTGCCCGCCCTGGAGCACCTCGACCTGTGGCTCGGCACCCCCGACTACGGCGGCGACAGCGAGGTCTCCGACCTGGAGCCGATCCTGTCCGGCGCCCGGCTGCCGAGCCTGCGTCACCTGGCCCTGCGCAACAGCGAGATGCAGGACGCCGTCGCCGCGGCCGTCTCCTCCGCGCCGGTCGTCGCCCGGCTGGAGGTGCTGGACCTCTCCATGGGCATCCTGACCGACGAGGGTGCCGCGGCCCTGCTCGGCGGCCAGCCGCTGACCCATCTCAAGAAGCTCGACCTGCACCACCACTACCTCACCGAGCCGCTCCAGGACCGCCTGCGGCAGACGCTGGCGGGCGTCGAGCTGGACCTCGACCGCGACGACGCCGACGAGGACACGGAGGACGACGGCACGGTCTGGCGCTACGTCGCCGTGGGCGAGTGAGCGCACCCGTCCCGCCGGGTCCGCGTTTCGCGGTGGTCGGCAACCCTGGGAACCGCCGCGTCGCCCTCTTCGGCGACGCGGTGTCCGCCGCCGGCCTCCCCGCCCCGCGGCTCGTCCCCTGGCGGGACGTGCTGTGCGGCGGGGGCGCCGACTTCGCCGCCGACGAGATCGTCCGCGTCGACTCACCCGGTGAGGACGACGAGGTCGACCGCCTGCTGCGGGGCACCGACGACCCCACCCGGGTCGAGGGCTCGGCCCGCTGGTACGCCCGCTTCACCGCCGCGGTGCGCGGCCTGCGCGGCGGCAGCCGCCTCGACGACCCGGACGACCTCGCCGTGCTGTTCGACAAACGCCGCTGCCACGCCGTCCTCGACGCCGCGGGGATCCCCGTGCCCGCCTCGCCCACCTCGGGCCCGGGCGCGGCCCCGGTGCGCGGCTGGGACGACGTACGGGCGCTGATGCGGGACCACCGGATGCACCGGCTGTTCGTCAAACCCGCGCACGGGTCGTCCGCGTCCGGCGTCCTCGCCGTCGAGTCGGGCGGCGGCGGCCGGATCAGGGCCACCACCTCGGTGGAACGCGCCCCGGACGGCCTTCTGTACAACTCCCTCAGGGTGCGCCGCTACGACCGCGAGCAGGACATCGCGGCCATCGTCGACGCGCTCGCCCCGGACGGCCTGCACCTCGAACGCTGGCTGCCCAAGGCCTCCCAGGACGGCCGCGCCGCCGACCTGAGAGTCGTCGTCGTGGCCGGGCGGGCCACCCACGCGGTGGTCCGCACCAGCCGCTTCCCCCTGACCAACCTCCACCTCGGCGGCAGCCGCGGCGACCTCGACGCCGCCCGGCGCGCCGTCGAGGCGGCGGGCGCCCGCTGGGCCGACGTCCTCGGCGTGTGCGAACGGGCGGCGGCCTGCTTCCCGCGCACCCTCTGCGTCGGCGTCGACCTGCTCCCGGCCGTCGGCTGGCGCAGAACCGCCGTGGGCGAGGTCAACGCCTTCGGTGATCTGCTGCCCCGCCTCACCGGCCTGCCCGGCAGCGGCGCCGAGGGCCTGGACACCTACGCCGCCCAGGTGGCCGCCGTACTGCACGACCGGCACAGAACAGGAACACCCCATGCCTGAGCCCGACATGAAGGAGGTCGTCGGCAGCCACGACATCCTCCTGGTCACCCTCGACACCCTCCGCTACGACGTGGCCGTCGAGCTGGCCGAGACGGGCCGCATCCCGAACCTCACCCGTCACCTCCCCGGCGGCCGCTGGGAGAAGCGGCACGCCCCGGGCAGCTTCACCTACGCCTCCCACCAGGCCATCTTCGCGGGCTTCCTGCCGACCCCGGCCGCTCCCGGCCCGCACCCGCGCCTGTTCGCGGCGAGCTTCGCGGGCAGCGAGACCACCGCCGACGGCACCTTCGTCTACGACACCCCGGACCTGGTCTCCGGCCTGGCCGAGGCCGGCTACCACACCGTGTGCGTCGGGGGAGTGGGGTTCTTCAACAAGCAGGGCCCGCTCGGCTCGGTGCTGCCCGGCCTCTTCCACGACTCCCACTGGACACCGGAGTTCGGCGTCACCTCGCCCCAGTCCTTCGAGAACCAGGTCGCCCACGCCGAACAGACCGTCCGGGAACTCCCAGCCGGCCAAAGGCTGTTCCTGTTCGTCAACGTCTCCGCGCTGCACCAGCCGAACTGGTTCCACCTGCCCGGCGCGACCCGCGAGGCCGGCGACACCCGCGCCACGCACGCCGCCGCCCTCGAGTACGTCGACCGGCACATCGGCCGGCTCTTCGCCGCCGCGAGCAGCAGACGCCGCTGTTTCGCGATCGTCTGCTCCGACCACGGCACCGCCTACGGCGACGACGGCTACACCGGCCACCGCCTCGGCCACGAGTCCGTGTGGACCGTGCCGTACGCCCACTTCTTCCTGGACCACCCCGCCGAGGCCGCCCGATGACCACAGCCCAGCTCACCAGCCCCTACCAGCACTACGTCTACGCCTACCCCCACAAGACCGCCTACCGCCGACTCCCCGACCGCCCCGCCCTCACCGACCTGTGGGCCACCGAACCCAAGAACACCCTCTCCCTCTATCTGCACATACCGTTCTGCGAGGTCCGCTGCGGCTTCTGCAACCTCTTCACCCGCATCGGCGCCCCCGACGGCCTGACCGGCGCCTACCTGGACGCCCTGGAACGGCAGGCGAGCGCCGTACGGGACGCCCTGGGCGACACGGACGAGGTCCGGTTCGCCACGGCCGCCTTCGGCGGCGGCACGCCCACCTTCCTCACCGCCGCCGAACTGGAGCGGCTCTGCGACATCGCCGAGCGGCGCATGGGCGCCGACCTGCGCACGGTCCCGCTGTCGGTCGAGGCCTCACCCGCCACGGCCACCGCCGACCGGCTCGCCGTCCTGGCCGACCGGGGCACCACCCGCCTCAGCCTGGGCATCCAGAGCTTCGTCGACGCCGAGGCCCGGGCCGCCGTACGCCCGCAGCGCCGCGCCGACGTCGAGGCGGCCCTCGGCCGCGTCCGCGCCGCCCGCATCCCGGTCCTCAACATCGACCTCATCTACGGCATCGACGGCCAGACCGAGCGGTCCTGGCGGCACTCCCTGGACGCGGCCCTGGCCTGGCGCCCCGAAGAGCTCTACCTCTACCCCCTCTACGTCCGCCCGCTCACCGGCCTCGACCGCCGCACCCGCGGCCCCGGCCCCGACCCCGCCTGGGACGAACAGCGGCTGCGCCTGTACCGCGCCGGCCGCGACCACCTCCTCGCGCACGGCTACACCCAGCAGTCCATGCGCATGTTCCGCCGCACCGACGCCCCGCCCCAGGGCGCCGACGACTACGCCTGCCAGACCGACGGCATGATCGGCCTCGGCTGCGGCGCCCGCTCCTACACGTCGGGCCTGCACTATTCCTTCGACTACGCCGTCGACATGCACCAGATCCGTGCCATCGTCGACACCTACGTCACGGCCGACGACTTCGCCCATGCCGAGGTCGGGTACCGCATGGACCCGCGCGAGGCACGCCGCCGCCACCTCCTGCAGTCGCTCCTCCAGGCCGACGGGCTCCCGGTCGAGGACTACCGCGCCCGCTTCGGCGGCACCCCGGCCGACGACTTCGGCCCGGAACTGCGGCGCTTCGCCGACCGGGGCTGGCTGGCCGACGCCGACCCCGCGACGCTGCGGCTCACCCCGGAGGGCCTGGCCCACTCCGACGCCATCGGCCCCGAGCTGTTCTCCCCGGCCGTGCGCGCCGCCATGGCCGCCTACGAGAGGAAGTGACCGGCCCGCCATGGACCTGACCCTCCTCTACCGGGGCCCGCTCGCCTCCTGCGACTACGACTGCCCCTACTGCCCGTTCGCCAAGCGCCGCGACTCGACCGAGCGACTGCGCGCCGACCGCGCCGCCCTGGAACGGTTCGCCCAGTGGGCCGCGGCCCGGACCGAGGACCGCCTCTCGGTCCTCTTCACCCCCTGGGGCGAGGGCCTCGTGCGCTCCTGGTACCGGCGCACCCTCACGGAGCTGTCCCACCTCCCGCACATCCGCCGGGTCGCCATCCAGACCAACCTCAGCTGCCGCACCGACTGGCTCAGCGAGGCCGACCACGACACCCTGGCCCTGTGGTGCACGTACCACCCGGGCCAGACGCCCTACGACCGCTTCCTCACCAAGTGCCGTGACCTGGCCGGGCGCGGGATCCGCTTCAGTGTCGGGATCGTCGGCCTCGCCGAGCACCTCGAAGCGGCCCTCCGGCTGCGCGCGGACCTGCCCGAGCACGTCTATCTGTGGGTCAACGCGGCCGAGGGCCACGTGTACACCGACGCCGAGGCCGAGGTGTGGACCGCCCTCGACCCGCTCTTCCCGTACAGCCGCCACCCGCACGCCAGCGCCGGACTGCCCTGCCGCACCGGAGAGTCGGTCGTCTCGGTCGACGGCGACGGCACGGTCCGCCGCTGCCACTTCGTCCGCGCCGAGCTCGGAAACCTCTACGACGGCACCTACCGCGCCGCCCTGCGCCCCCGGCCCTGCCCGCTCGCCGTCTGCGACTGCCACATCGGCTACGTCCACCTGGAGACCCTGCCGCTGTACGACGTCTTCGCGGGCGGCGTCCTGGAACGCGTCCCGGCCGAGGTCCCCGCACGGCACTCCGCCCGCATCACGACGATCGCGATGCGGGCGGAGGCCGGTGCCTAGGGGGGTTACGGGGTCACGTCCGTGACCCTCCAGCGCTGGTTGGAACCGGAGTTGGCCTGCCAGGTGGTGACGGCCGCGCCCTCGTTGGTCGCCTGGCCGCCGACCTCGAGGAGGCGTCCGGTGGCCACGTTGACCAGGGTCCAGGTGCCGTCACCGGTGGTCGACATGATCCACTCGGTGGCCGGGTCCCGCTCCCCGGTGTCGGGCTCCACCACGGGCACGTTGTCCCGGACGGCGAGCCGCTTGCCCTCGGCCGGGTTGGCGAACACGTACCGCTGGCGGTTGCCCTTCTTCCCGTGGCGGGCGTCCAGCCGCCACTCCTGGGCGACGGAGCCGTTGGCCGAGCCGATGACCAGGTTCGTGCCGTTGGCCGCGACGGTCACGGCCTTGCCGCTCTGCACGCCGGTCAGCGTGTAGGAGTGGCCCTTGCTGAAGAGACCCGCGTTCTTCGCGACGCCGGAGACGCCCTTGACGGCGAAGGAGGTCACGGACTGGGCCGGCACGGTGAACGAGGCCCTGCCGTCGACGACCTTGACCGGGGCCTGCTTGCGGAGCTTGCCGTCGGCGCTGGTGACGACCGGGGTGACGGTCGCGTCGCCCTTGACGGTGCGGAACTTCGACAGGTCGATGGTGACCGTGCGGGGCGCGGTGGTGGAGTTGACGTGGACGAGCGAGGCGCCCTTGCCGTTCTTGGTCACGGCGGCGGCGCTGGAGGTGTCGTCCACCTTGATCAGCTTGTCGCCGGGCTTGATGAAGTGCGTGAAGTTGCGCGCCGTGTCGAACTTGGTGTTCGTGTAGATCGGGCAGGACTCCAGCGTGTCCGCTGAGGTGCAGCTGAACGGCAGCTGGATGGAACCCCAGTTGCCGCCCTTCGCGGACTCGCCGCCCGGCTTCATGTTGTCGTAGTCCTCGACCGGCTGCCAGAACACCCAGGCCTTGGGCTCCAGTTCGCGCAGGTCGTTGACGATCTGCTGGGCGAGGCCGAGACCCGGGCGCATGTCGGTGAAGCTCTGCCCGTCGCCCCAGTCGCCCTCGACCTCGCTCATCCACAGCGGCTTGTCGGCCGCCTTGGCGAGGTCGCGCACGGTGGTGCGCTGCGAGGTGCCGTAGGTGTGGACGTTCATCTGGCCGACGGCGTCCTTGGAGGCCTGCGAGTAGGAGTTCCAGTTCGTCGCGAAAATGCCCGGGTTGGTCTCGTCCATCGCCGAGATCTCGGCCTTGACCTTGGCCTTCTTCAGCGCGGACGGCAGCGCGGCGAGCACCTTCTGCTGGAGTTCGGGCCCGATGTGGGCGCCCTCCTGCCGGCCGCCGACGGGCTCGCCGTCCGAGCCCAGGCGCGTGCTCCAGTAGCCGGTGTTGGGCTCGTTGAACGGGTCGATCGTGTCGACCTCGATGCCCTCGGACTTCTCCAGGAGCTTGGTCGCCCCGGCGAGGTAGGCGGCGAAGTCGTCGACCGAGGCGGTCTTGAGCTGGTCGGTGTTGGCGTTGAAGCCGCCGGAGACGTATCCGCTCTCGGTCATGAACCACGGCGGGGAGTTGCTGAACGTCTCCCAGTGGTCGATGTCGTCCTTGATGCGCTCCACCCACCAGCGCTGCGTGGCGTCGGCGTCCTTGTTCCAGTCCGCCGGGTCGTCCGCGCTCCACCAGTCGGTGTCCGTGCGGGTCGTGCCCTCGGGGGCCTTCCACCAGCCCTCGACGGCACCGCCGGCGCGCAGGTAGTCCTTGACGTCCGGCGCGTTGCCGCCGCCGATGTTGTACCGGGCGATGTTCAGCGCGAGGCCGTCGTCGTCGAAGAGGAGCTTCGCGAGCTTCTCGCGGATCGCGGGCGGGTAGTCGCCGGTCGCGTTGGCGAACCAGACCAGGCTGGTGCCCCAGCCCTCGAACGCGTCCTGCCCGTACGACGGGTCCGGCGTCACCGTGACGGCGGCGTCGGCCTGCGCCTGAGCGGGGACGCTCAGCAGGGCGGCCCCGGTGGCCAGGGCGGTCAGCGCGGCGGCCGCGAGAAACCGTCTGCTGTGGGTACGGCGTGCCATCAGTGCTCCCAACTGCGGTGGTGGTCGCTGTGGTGTGCCCCTCCCGCCGCGCGGGCGGGAGGGGACGGCCCCCGGCACGGGTCAGGCCGCGCCGGGGAGTCGTGGGGTGCGGGTGCGATGTCCTGCTAGGGGGTGTTTCGAAAGTCCTGTGCGGGACTTTCGAAACACCCCCTAGGGGGCCTGGCGCAGTACGGCGACCGCGCGCGGCCCGAGGACGAGGGCGCCGTCCGTGCGCTCCCCGCCGGTGAGGAGGTCCCCCTCCAGGCCGGTCACCGGCACGGTCTCGTCGGTCCGGTTCACCAGGAACAGGAACCGTCCCTCGGCTCCCCGCCGGACGGTCAGCTCGACCGAGCCCCGTACGTCCTCGGGGAGTTCACTGCTCACCCCGGCCGGCTCCAGCAGCCGCGGCAGCAGTGAGCGCAGCCCGTCGGCCCCGAGCCGGGTGGAGACGTACGCGGCCGAACCGGTGCCCGTCGTGCGCCGGGTGACCGCGGGACGGCCCGTGTGCACACCGGTGCGGTAGCGGGCCAGGACCTGCGTGTCGGCGTCGTCGGTGACGGTGATCCGGTCGGTCCACAGGGTGCCCGTGGTGGAGTCGTCCAGTTCGACGCTCTCCCCGTCGAGCAGCGGACCGAACTCCTCGATGCGGATGCCGAGCAGGTCGCGCAGGGCGCCCGGGTAGCCGCCCAGCCAGACGTGGTCGTTCTCGTCGACGACCCCGGAGAAGTAGGTGGTGACCAGATGGCCGCCCTGCTCGGCGTACCGCGTCAGCTCCTTGGCGAGTCCGGCGGGCACGACGTGCAGCACCGGCGCGATCAGCACCTGGTGGCGGGAGAGGTCGGCGCGGGTGGTGACGAGGTCGGCGCGAACGCCGAGCGCGAGGAGCGCCGAGTACCAGTCCAGCGCCTCCTGCCGGTAGTCGAGCAGCGAGGTGGGGTGCGAGTCCTGCTCGCTCGCCCACCAGGACTCCCAGTCGTAGAGGATGCCGACGGCCGCCGTCTCCCGCTCCGAACCGGCCACCGGGGCCAGGGCCTCGAGGGTGGCGCCGAGGTCGGTCACCGCGCGGAAGAGGTCGCTGTCCGCGCCGGCGTGGGGCACCATCGCCGAGTGGTACTTCTCGGCGCCGGCCGCGGACTGCCGCCACTGGAAGAAGCACACCGCGTCAGCGCCGTGCGCCACGTGCAGCAGCGAGTCGCGGGCCAGGTCGCCGGGGCGCTTCGCCACGTTGACGGCCTGCCAGTTGACGGCGCTGGTGGAGTGCTCCATCAGGAACCACGGGCGGCCCCCGGCGATGCCGCTGACCAGGTTCGCGGAGAACGACAGCTCGTCGCGGTCCTGCGGGCCGGGGTGGACGTAGTGGTCGTTGGAGACGAAGTCGATCTCGCCCGCCCAGTCCGGGTAGTTCATGCCCTTCGTGCCGCCCATCACCATGAAGTTGGTGGTGACCGGGACGTCGGGGGTGATCTCCCGGAGGATCTCCCGCTCGGCGATCAGATGGTCCTTCAGCGCGTCCGAGGAGAACCGCTTGAAGTCCAGCTGCTGGGTCGGGTTGGGGTGCGAGGCGGCCAGCCGCGGCGGCAGGATCTGCTCCCAGTCGCTGTAGCGCTGCGACCAGAACGCCGTGCCCCAGGCGTGGTTGAGGGCGTCCAGCGTGCCGTAGCGGGCGCGCAGCCACACCCGGAAGGCGCGGGCCGCGTCGTCGGAGTAGTCGTAGACGTTGTGGCAGCCCAGCTCGTTGGAGACATGCCAGGCGACGAGGGCGGGGTGGTCCCGGTAGCGGGTGGCGATCTCCCGGACCAGGCGCAGGGCGTGCTCGCGGAAGACGGGCGAGGTGGGCCGCCAGTGCTGGCGGGCGCCGGGCCACACCGTCTCGCCGTTCGCGGTGACGGGGAGGATCTCCGGGTGGGCCGTGGTCAGCCACGGCGGCGGGGAGGCGGTGGCGGTGGCCAGGTCGACGCCGATCCCGCCCGCGTGCAGCAGGTCCATGACCTCGTCGAGCCAGCCGAAGTCCCAGGTCTCCGGGCCCGGCTGGATCCGGGCCCAGGAGAAGATCCCCACGGAGACGACGGTGACACCCGCCTCCCGCATCAGCCGGACGTCCTCCTCCCACACGTCCCTGGGCCACTGCTCGGGGTTGTAGTCGGCGCCGTAGGCCAGACGCGGGGCGGGGTCACCGTCCGCCCCGCGCCGCATGCGGGACTGGAGGGTGGAGATCATGGCGGTCCTTCCGAAGGGGTGGTGCACGGGGGCGGCGCGGCCCGGGTGCCGCGCCGCCCGGTGTTCTGCTGCGTCGAGAACTACTTCTCGACGGTGAAGCCCTGCTCCTCGCCGTACTTGACCGAGGCCTCCTGCCAGGCCTTCAGACCGTCCGCCAGCGTGGTGCCGGAGACGTAGGCCTTGCCGACCGTGTCGTTGAAGATCGAGTTGGCGTACTGCTGGAAGGGCAGGTACGACCAGTCGTCGGCGACGTTGGCCGCGGACTGGGCGAAGACCTCGTTGGCCTTCTGGCCGCCCAGGTACTCGAACTCCTTGTTGAGGAACTCGGAGGACTGCAGCTCCGCGTTGGTGGCGGGGAAGGCGCCCTCGCTCACCCGGGTGGTCACGCCGTCACCGGCGTTGGCGTACTCGACGAAGGCGTAGGCGATTTCCTTGTTCTTGCCCAGCGCGGGCAGTGCCAGGGAGCTGCCGCCGTTCTCCGCGCTCGCCTTGTCGCCCTTGGCCCAGGCCGGCAGAGCGGCCGCGCGCCAGTCGCCGGACGCGCCCGGCACGCCGGTCACGAAGTTGGCCGGCATCCAGGCACCGGTGGCCAGGGTGGCGATGGTGCCGTCACCCAGACCCTTGTACCAGTCGTCGGTCCAGCCGTTGATGGGCGCGAGGAGCTTCTCGTCGATCAGCTTCTGCCAGACGGCCTCGAACTTCTTGGCGCCCGCGTCGTTGAAGTCGATCTTCACCTTGGTGCCGTCGACCTTGTAGGGGCGCGAACCGGCCTGCCACAGCATGCTGGTGGTGAAGCCCGCGTCACCCGCGTCGTTGGCGATGTAGACCTTGGGGTCGGCCTTGTGCAGCTTGCGGGCCGCCTCCAGGTACTCGTCCCAGGTGGTCGGAACGGCGATCTTGTACTTGTCGAAGACCTTCTTGTTGTAGAACAGCGCCATCGGACCGGAGTCCATCGGCAGGCCGTAGACCTTGTCACCGTCGTTCACGGCGTTCCACGGGCCGGGGGTGTACTTGGAGGCGAGCTTGTCGGCGCCGTACGGGGCCAGGTCGGTCAGGCCCTTGGTGAGGGCGTACTGACCCAGCGCGAAGTACTCGACCTGGGCCACGTCGGGCACGCCCTTGCCGGCCGATATGGCGTTCGACAGCGCGGTGTAGTGCTTGTCACCGGACCGCTCGCTGACCAGGTTGATCTTGACCTTGGGGTACTTCTTCTCGAAGTCGGCGGCGACCGACTTGAGCGTGGGCTCCCAGGCCCAGACGGTGACCGTGCCGCCCTTCTTCAGGGCCGCCTGGATGTCCGAGGCGGAGACGGCCTTGGTGTCGGAGCTGTCGTCCGAGCCGCCGCAGGCGGTGGCGCCCAGGGCGAGGGTGGACAGGAGGGCGAGGCCGCGCAGCAGGCGGCCGGTCTTTCTGCGCATGAAGGTGCTTCCACTTCTTCGTGGGTGGGACAGGTGAGGGTGGGGGTTGCGCAAACGCGGGGTCGAACGTGGGGCTTGGGGGCGGCCGGCGGGCCGCGGGGTCACTCCTTGACGCTTCCGGCGGCGAGGCCCGACTGCCAGTACTTCTGCAGGAACAGGAACGCGGCGATCAGCGGCAGGATGGTGAGCAGGGAACCGGTGATCACCAGGTTGAAGATCACCTCGCCGCCGATGGTCTCCGCCTGGGAGTTCCACGCGCTCAGGCCCAGGGTCAGCGGGTACCACTCCGGGTCCTTGAGCATGATCAGCGGCAGGAAGTAGTTGTTCCAGGTGGCGACCGTGGTGAACAGCAGCACGGTCACGATGCCGGGGGCGAGCAGCGGCAGGGCCACGGTGAAGAAGGTGCGGGCCTCGCCGGCCCCGTCGATGCGGGCCGCCTCGAGGAGTTCGGTGGGGATGGCCTCGGTGGCGAACACCCACATCAGGTAGAGGCCGAACGGCGACACCAGCGACGGGATGATGACCGCCCACGGGGTGTCGGTGAGGCCCATCTTGCTGAACATCAGGAAGGTGGGCACCGCCAGAGCCGTGGCGGGGACCGCGACCGCGCCGATCACCGTGGCGAAGATGCCGCGCTTGCCGGGGAAGTCGAACTTCGCCAGCGCGTAACCGCCCAGGACCGCCAGCAGCGTGGCACCGCCGGCGCCGAGCACCACGTACAGAAGGGTGTTGAGCAGCCAGCGGGTGAACACGCCGTCGTCGTAGGTGAACGTGTCGCGGACGTTGTCCCACAGGGCGAAGTCGTGCGCGAACCACAGACCGTTCGAATCGGCCAGGCCCGCCTGGGTCTTGGTGGCGTTGATCGCCAGCCAGATCAGCGGTACCACGGTGTAGAGGACCACCAGGGAGGTCAGCACCGTCAGCAGTGTGCTGCGCTTCGGCTGCCCGGGGGTGTGCTTGCGGGAACCGCGCAGGCGCGGGGTGCTCCGGCCGGGGCCCGCGGTCTTGGCGGGGGCGCTGGGGGAGGCGGTGGTGAGAGGGCTGCTCATCGGGTCACGCTCCCTTGCGCATGCCGCGCAGCTGCACGACGTAGGCGATGACCATCGTGATCAGGCCCATGATGATGGCCACGGTCGCGGAGTAGTTGTGCTGCTGGCCGTTGAAGGACAGCGAGTACGTGTAGAAGTTCGGGGTGTAGTCCGTGGTGATGGCGTTGCGCGCCAGCGGACGCAGGATGCTCGGCTCGTTGAAGAGCTGGAAGCTGCCGATGATGGAGAAGATCGTCGCGATGACCAGGGCGCCCCGGATGGCGGGGAGCTTGATCGCGGTGATCACCCGGAGCTGCCCGGCGCCGTCGATCTCCGCCGCCTCGTAGAGGGAGTTGGGGATGACCCGCAGCGCCGAGTAGAAGATCAGCATGTTGTAGCCGACGAACTCCCACGTCACGATGTTGCCGATCGACGCCAGCACCAGGTCGGGGGAGAGCGGGTCGGGCAGCGTGACGCCGAAGGCGCCGTTGATGTCGCCCACCAGGCCGTACTTGGTGCCGTACATGAAGCCCCACATCAGGGTGGCGACCACGGCGGGCACCGCGTACGGCAGGAAGATCGTGATGCGGAAGAAGCTCTTGCCGTAGAGCCGCCCGCTGTCCAGGGCCAGGGCCACCAGCAGGGCGATCCCCAGCATGATGGGCACCTGCACCACGAGGAAGAGCGCCACCCGGCCGACGGAGTCCCAGAACTGGTCGTCCTTCAGCGCCTGCGTGTAGTTGTCCAGACCGACGAACGTGGTGCCGCCGATGAGCTGGTCGCGGAACAGGCTCAGGTAGATCGAGTAGCCGATCGGGGCCAGGAAGACCAGGGCGAACACGGCCACGAAGGGACCGATGAAACCCCACCCCGCCCAGGAGCGTCGGTCCCGTCTCGCCGGAGGGGGTGCCGGCCGCGGCGCGGCGGCCGCCGGCGGTTGCAGCGTCGTCATGTCGTTCCTCGCTCGTGCGGTGGTGGAACAGGCGGCGGGTCGTTGCACGGACGTTTCCGATCGCCCCGCCGGCACCATGATGTTTACGCAAACATCGGCCACGCAAGAGCCTGGGCGGACTGTTATGTTTACGTAAACATCTGATGGCGGCATGTCTACACTCCCCTGATTACGATGGTCAAGGGTCCTTTGGGGGCGACCGTGGCACCTGCGCGAACAGAGAGGTGGGGACACTGTGGACATGGCTGAAACAACCCCGGCCGAGACGACGAGACGCCGGACGACAGCCTCCATGGCCGACGTGGCCCGCCTGGCGGGTGTCTCCTCACAGACCGTCTCCCGGGTCTCCAACGGTTACGCGGGGGTGAACGAGGAGACCCGGAGGCAGGTGCTCGCCGCCATGAAGGAGCTCGGCTACCGGCCCAACAGCGCCGCCCGCGCCCTCAAACGCGGGGAGTTCCGCACCATCGGCGTGATCACCTTCTCGCTGTCCAGCACGGGCAACGTCCGCACCCTGGAGGCCATCGCCACCTCCGCCGCCGCCGAGGGCTACGCGGTGACCCTGCTGCCGGTCGCCATCCCCACCCAGGACGAGGTGCGCGGCGCGTTCACCCGGCTCGAGGAACTGGCCGTCGACGCGGTGATCGTCATCATGGAGGTGCACCTCCTGGACGCCGCGACCATCATGCTCCCGCCGTACGTCCAGGTCCTGGTCGTCGACTCCGACGCCGGCGACCACTACACGGTCGTCGACACCGACCAGGCCGGCGGCAGCCGCACCGCCGTCCAGCATCTGCTCGGCCTCGGGCACGAGACGGTGTGGCATCTCGGCGGCCCCGAGGACTCCTTCGCCGCACAGCGCCGCACCGACGCCTGGCGCGCCGCCCTCACCGAGGCCGGCCGCACCCCGCCGCCGCTCATCCGGGGCGACTGGTCCGCCGAGTCCGGCTACCGCGCCGGTCTCGAACTCGCCGCCCGCGAGGACTGCACCGCCGTCTTCGTCGCCAACGACCAGATGGCCCTGGGCCTGCTGCGCGCCCTGCACGAACGCGGGCGGCGCGTGCCCGAGGACGTCAGTGTCATCGGCTTCGACGACATCCCCGAGGCCGGTTCCTTCCTGCCCCCGCTCACCACGGTCCACCAGGACTTCGCCGAGGTCGGGCGGCTGTGCGTGCGGGCCGTGCTGCGGAAGATGCGGCAGCAGGACACGGAGCGGGGGACGACGCTGGTGCCCACCCGGCTGGTGGTGCGGGAGAGCACGGCTCCGCCGTCCAGCGCCGTGTAGGGCCCGTGGCGAAAGTGGCGCCTGCCGCGCGACGCCCGGCAGGCTCCCCCACTGCGTTGAGGGCGTGGGGGGTACCCCCCATTCGCCGCGCCGCCCGAAGGCCCGAGTACGCCTGGTACGAGGGCTTGCGGGCGGCACGCCGAGAGCACGCTCCCCCACGCTCGGCTTCGCTCGCGCGGGAGGGGCCCCACGACGCCGGGCGGCCGCCCTTCGGGCGACGAGGCCGCTCTCGCAACAGGCCCTGGGCGTCCGTCAGCTCCGGCCCCGCAGAGCCGGTTCCCCGGCCGCTCGTACCGCCGTGCGCCATGCCGCCGTGACCGCCTGGTGGGCCGCTCTCGTGCCCCGGTCGGTCTCGGCGGGCAGCCGCATCGGGGCGCCGAGGTGGACGTGGCAGCGGGGGCGGCGGACCGGGGCCGTCAGGGTTCCCGCCAGTTGCTTGGTCGCCGAGCCCGAGGCGATGCGGCGGGCGCCGGCGTGACCGACCGGCACGACCAGCGCGCCGGACCGCTGCGCGAGCCGGGCCAGACCGGTGCGGAACGGCTCCGGCGGTGTCGGCGCCGCGTCCCGGCGGCGCGGCAGGCCGCCCTCGCCGTACAGGAGCACGTGCCGGCCGCCGGCCAGCGCCTCGGCGGCGGCGTCGAGGGCGAGCGCGGCGCGGGCCGTACCCCGGTGGACGGGGATGTGCCCCTCGCGGGCCAGCACCTTCCCCAGCAGCGGGATCCGCCACAGCCCCGCCGTCGCCAGCACCACCGGTTCCAGATCGAAGCGGCGCAGCGCCGCCATCACGACGGCGGGGTCGGCCATCGAGTCGTGGTTCGCGACGAAGATGCTCCCGGCGGGCAGGCGCAGCTTGATCTCACTGGTCACGGTGAGCCGCCCGAAGTACGGGGTCAGGGCGATGACGGTTCGGCTGAACACGGGCGGGCCTCCCTCGGGACGATGATCCGGTCATAGTTTCGCGGGGGCGGAGCGGCGGCGCCTGAGTACGGATACTCATCCGACGGGACGTGACGGGACGTGACGGGAGGGGACCGTGCTGGTCGACCGGCCGGGCGGACGCGTTCGCCGGGGGCGCCCGCACGTCCGCGGGGCCGGGGCCTCAAGTCGGCTCGCCGGCAGGCCGCGTCGAACACGCCACGACGCGCCCCGCTGCCGTGACCCGCCGCCGTGTCCGGGCCGCAGACCTCGCGGGTGATCACCGCGACGGGGGAAGATGGAACCGCAAGCCAATGGTCAACCGACATGGAGGAGCGGGCACATGCAGCACGAGCGAGCGGGCCGGCCGGCCGGCCCCGAGGACCTCGTCGACGTCGCCCGGCTGGTCACCGCGTACTACGCGCTGCACCCCGACCCGGCCGATCCCGCGCAGCGCGTCGCGTTCGGGACTTCGGGCCACCGCGGTTCGTCCCTGAACACCGCGTTCAACGAGGACCACATCGCCGCCACCAGCCAGGCCATCTGCGAGTACCGTGCCGCCCAGGGCACCGACGGCCCCCTCTTCCTCGGCGCCGACACCCACGCCCTGTCCGAGCCCGCCCGCGTCACCGCCCTGGAGGTGTTCGCGGCCAACGACGTCACCGTGCTCATCGACAGCGCCGACGGCTACACGCCCACCCCGGCCGTCTCGCACGCGATCCTCACCCACAACCGCGGCCGCACCACCGCCCTCGCGGACGGCGTGGTCGTCACCCCCTCGCACAACCCGCCCGCCGACGGCGGCTTCAAGTACAACCCGCCGAGCGGCGGTCCGGCCGGCTCCGACGCCACCTCCTGGATCCAGGACCGGGCGAACGACATCATCGCGGCCGGCCTGAAGGACGTACGGCGCATCCCCTACGCCCGCGCCCTCGCCGCCCCCACCACCGGCCGTCACGACTTCCTCGGCTCGTACGTGGCCGACCTCCCCGCCGTCCTGGACCTGGAGGCGATCCGCGCCGCCGGCATCCGGATCGGCGCCGACCCGCTCGGCGGGGCCTCGGTCGCCTACTGGGGCCGGATCGCCGAGCAGCACCGCCTCGACCTGACCGTGGTCAACCCGCTCGCGGACCCCACCTGGCGTTTCATGACGCTGGACTGGGACGGCAAGATCCGCATGGACTGCTCCTCGCCGTACGCGATGGCCTCGCTCATCGACCAGCGCGACCGGTTCCGGATCGCGACGGGCAACGACGCCGACGCCGACCGGCACGGCATCGTCACCCCGGACGCCGGCCTGATGAACCCCAACCACTACCTCGCCGCCGCCATCGCCTACCTCTACGCGCACCGCGAGCAGTGGCCCGCCGACGCGGGGGTCGGCAAGACGCTGGTGTCGTCCTCGATGATCGACCGGGTCGCCGCCGACCTGGGGCGCCGGCTCGTCGAGGTGCCCGTCGGCTTCAAGTGGTTCGTGGACGGCCTGGTCGACGGCTCGCTCGGCTTCGGCGGCGAGGAGTCGGCCGGCGCGTCCTTCCTGCGCCGTGACGGCTCCGTGTGGACCACCGACAAGGACGGCATCATCCTGGCGCTGCTCGCCTCCGAGATCACCGCGGTCACCGGGAAGACCCCGTCGGAGCACTACGCCGCGCTGACGGACCGTTTCGGCGAGCCCGCCTACGCCCGCATCGACGCGCCCGCGACCCGCGAGGAGAAGGCGCTGCTGGCCAAGCTCTCGCCCGCCCAGGTCACCGCCGACACCCTGGCCGGCGAGGCGGTCACCGGTGTGCTCACCGAGGCCCCCGGCAACGGCGCGGCGCTCGGCGGCATCAAGGTGACCACCGCCAACGCCTGGTTCGCGGCCCGCCCCTCCGGCACGGAGGACGTCTACAAGATCTACGCCGAGTCGTTCCTCGGCACCGAGCACCTCGGCCGGGTGCAGGAGGAGGCCAGGGGCGTGGTCATGGCGGCACTGAAGGGCTGAGCCCGCGGCGGTGGGCGGACGCCTGTCCGGCACGATCCGCCGGACAGGCCTCGCCACGGCGCGACGGAACCACCCACCGACTCGCCGTCAGCAACCGCCTGTACCCGTCAGCAGCGGCTCCGCAAGGGGCGGCCGCCTCACGAACATGGTCCGCCCGGTGAACCGGACGACGCCGCCTGGGCAAGAGCGAAGCGGAACGCGCCCGTTCCTCCGCCGAGCGTCAGCCACACGTACCGTCCCTCCCGTACCAGCCGCAGCGCGACGTGGGCGCAGCCGGGGCAGCGGGCGGTGAGGCCCGGCTCGGGGCCGTAGACGTGCAGCTCGGCCAGCGGGCCCGAGCGGGCGCACTCGGGACAGCGCCACCAGGCGGCGGTGGCCTCCACGGAGAGGATCTCCGAGAGCGGTCCGGCGAGGCAGTTGCCGTCGAGATGCGGGGCGGTCCGCGCCATGGGGTTCTCCAAGAGGGGTCAGCCGAAGCGTTCGGTGCGGATGGTGGCGGGGTCCCGGCCGAGACCGGTCAGCAGATCGCCGACCGTCTCGACGAAGGCGGTCGGGCCGCAGACGTAGACCGGACTCGTCGGCGCCAGCCCGGCCGCAGCCTCTGCCAGGTCGGCCGCGGTGACCCGGCCGGGCCCGCGGGAGTCCCCGGGCGGGGACGTCCGCGTGTACACGAAGCGCACGTCGAGGCCGTCCCCGCCCGTGAGGTGCTCGCGGTACCAGACGTCGTCGGGGCCGCGGACCGAGTACAGCAGCCGGAAGTCGCCGCCGCCCCGGGACCGGCGGCGGGCCCGGACCATCGCGGCCAGCGGGACGACCCCCGAGCCGCCCGCCACCAGCAGCACCGGCTCCGTCCGCCCCGGCCGCCACACGAACCAGTTCCCGAGCGGCCCGCGCACCTCCACGTCCGCCCCGACCGGCAGCCCGTCCGCCAGGTACGGCGACACCTCGCCGTCCGGCACGGTCTGCACGCCCAGCTCGATCCGCCCGCCGTCGGCGGGCGCGGCCAGCGAGTAGCTGCGTACGGCCTGATAGCCGTCGTCCGCGGTCAGGCGCACATCGACATGCTGACCGGCCAGGTGTCCGGGCCAGCCCTCGACGGTGAAGAGCAGGGTGCGGGCGGTGGCGTTCTGCGGGCGCCGCTCGACGAGCCGGGCCCTGCGCCAGACGAGGCCCACCCTCAGTCGCCCCAGTTGCGCTGCTCGCGCCACGGGTCGCCGTATTCGTGGTAGCCGACGCTCTCCCAGAAACCGGGCTCGTCCTCGTGCGACAGCCGGAGCCCGCGGATCCACTTGGCCGATTTCCAGAAGTACAGGTGCGGCACCAGCAGCCGGGCGGGGCCGCCGTGCTCGGGGGAGAGGGGATCGTCGTCGTACGTGTGCGCGAGCCAGGCTCGGCCGTCGAGGAGGTCCTCCAGCGGCAGGTTCGTGGTGTAGCCGCCGTAGCTGGTGACCACGACGTGGTCGGCGGCCGTCTCGACGTCCTCGAAGAAGGCGTCCAGGGGCACGCCGCGCCACCGGGTGTCGAACTTCGACCAGCGCGTCACGCAGTGGATGTCCTGCACGGTCTCCTGCTGGGGGAGCGCCATCATCTCGTCCCAGGTCCACGCGTGCGTCTCGCCCGTCTCCGAGGTCACCGTGAACCGCCAGGTGTCGGTGGGCACCCTCGGTGTGGGGCCCGCCGACAGCACGGGGAACGACTCGGTCGGGTACTGGCCCGGCGGCAGCTTGTCGGCCATCCGCCGGGCGCGCCCCCGGAAGCCGGGGGAGAAGGAGTTCACAGCGGTCATCTCCTGAGCACGTCCACCTGCCCGGGGGAGCGTGCGGGTTCGGTAGTCCAGTGTCCGGCGGTGCGGGCCCCGGCACCACTCGGTCGCAGGCGAACGGTAGGACGGCCCGGCGGGCCGGTGTTGCCCGCGCGTGCACGGGCACTGGTCCGCCCGCGCACGGTCCCGGCGACGGGCGCGGTCCGCCCGCTCCGCCCGCGTACGGTCCCGTCCGCACTCTCCCCCGTCTCCGTCACGCCGTCCGGCCATGCCATCGTCCGGATATGATCCTCTAAGCATAAAATGTGAGTTTTGCCCGAAGAGGCTGCCGCCCCGCCGGAGTGATCCCGGAGTGATCGATGTCCCGCATGCGCCCCCCGGACGAAGGCGACGAGCTGCTGGCCAGGCTCGGCTCGCTGACCGCCCAGGCGCGCGAGCGCGCGGAGCTGCAACGCTCCCGCGTCGAACTGGCCCTCGCCCTCCAGCGCGGCATGCTGCCCAGGGACCTGCCCGTCGCCCCCGGATTCCGTCTGGCCGTCCAGTACGCCCCCGCCTGCTACGGCCTCAACGTGGGCGGCGACTGGTACGACGCCTTCACCCTGCCCGACGGCCGCCTGGGCCTGTCCATCGGTGACGTCCAGGGCCACAACATAGAGGCGACCTCGTTCATGGGACAGGTCCGGGTCGGCCTGCGCGCCCTCGCCTCCGTCACCGGCGAGCCCGGCCAGCTGCTCGCCCGCACCAACGACCTGCTCCTCTCCCTCGGCAGCGACCTCTTCGCCACCTGCACCTTCATGCGGCTCGACCCCGCCAGCGGCGTCCTGGAGAGCGCCAGGGCCGGACACATCCCCTGCGTCTGGGCCACGGCCGACGGCAAGTCCGGCATCGCCGAGGACGAGGGCGGACCGCCCCTCGGCGTGGTCGCCGGGACGGACTACCCGGTCACCCGATACCGCCTCACCAAGGGCGGGGTCTTCGTCCTGCTCACGGACGGCGTCGTCGAGGGTCCCACCCTGAACGTCGAGGAGGGCCTCGAACAGGTCGTACGCCTCGCGGGCGCCGCCGCCGTGGCCGGGATGGAGGCGGACGCCCTCGCCGCCGCCGTGATCAAGGGCGCCGAACGCGTCGGACACGAGGACGACGCGGCGGTCCTGGTGGTCGGACACGACGGACTCGTGACGGACGTACCCCGGATGCAGCCATAGCGCCCGCGAGCGCGTTTCACGCCTGGCCGACCGCCCCGTGACGGTGTCTGATGGCTGCTGTGGTGGGTATCCCGGACCTGGACCGGCGCAGCACGGCCCTCTTCGTCCTCCAGACGCTCGCGGTCGCCGTCTGCTACTACGCGGCCGGGCGGCTGGGACTCGTGCGGCAGCTCGTCGTCGAGGGAGCCGTGTTCACCCCGATCTGGCCGCCCACGGGCGTGGCGGTCGCCTGTCTGCTGATCCTCGGCCTGCGCGCCTGGGTGGGCATCGCCCTCGGCGTCCTCCTCGTCATCGTGTCGATCACCTCGCTGCGCCCCCTCGTCCTGATCAACGTGGTGGGCAACACCGCCGCCCCCGTCTGCGCCTGGCTCCTGCTGCGCAAGGTCGGCTTCCGCACCGATCTCGCCCGGCTGCGCGACGGCCTCGCCCTGGTCTTCCTCGCGGCGCTCACCGCGATGCTGCTGAGCGCCAGCGTCGGCGTGGGCCTGCTCGTCCTCACCGGCCGGCTCGACGCGCAGTCCTTCTGGCCGGTCTGGCTGGGATGGTGGGTGGGGGACGCGATGGGCGTCCTGCTCGTCACGCCCGTCCTGCTCCTGCTCCTGTCGGCGCGCCGCACCGTGAACCTGACCCGCTGGAAGGAGGCGGCGGGGCTCGCCGTGATCTGCGTGGCCCTCGTCCCCCTGGCCACCCGGAGCCCGGTCAGCCTGCTCTTCCTCGTCTATCCGCTGCTGATCTGGGCTGCCCTGCGCTTCCTGCTCGTCGGCAGCATGCTGTGCGCCCTGTTCACCTCGGTCATGGCCACGGTCGCCGCGACGGACCGGATCGGTCCGTTCGCCCGGCTCAGCCATGTGGAGGTGATGATCAAACTCCAGGCCTTCAACGGCACGATGGCCCTGACCGCCCTGCTGCTCTCGGCCGTGATCATGGAACAGCGCAACACCAGACGCTCGGTCGAACGGGCCTGCCAGGAACTCGTGGAGGTCCTGGAACACCTCACGGCGGGCGACACCTCGCACGGCCGTCCGGCGAAGGACCAGGACATCTGAGACGCGGGACGTCCGAGACGCGGGACGCCGGAGAGCCTGGACGCCCGAGTGGCTGGACGCTCGCGAGCCGCGCTGCCCGAGAGCGCCGGCCCGGACCCGGGCCGGGTCCGCCGCGGGGCGCCTGACATGCTGACGCCGTGCACAAGCCGGCCCCGCTCAGCCCCGACGCCCCGAGCGCCATAGCCTCCCCGCTTCTCACGCAGCAGTGGCTCGACCTGTGCTTCCTCCACTGGTCGGTCGCTCCGGAGACGGTGGCGGGACTGCTGCCGCCCGGGACCCTCCCGGACACGCACGACGGGACGACCTACGTCGGACTCGTCGCCTTCCGGATGCACCGGGTCGGCTGGCTCCGGCTGCCCGGTGTCCCGTACCTCGGGTCGTTCCCGGAGACCAACGTCCGCCTGTACTCCGTCGACGGGCACGGGCGGCGCGGCGTCGTCTTCCGGTCGATGGACGCGGCACGGCTGATCCCGGTGGCGATGGGGCGGGCCGGCTTCCGGCTGCCGTACCTGTGGTCCCGGATGAGCGTGCGCACGGTCGGCGACACCGTCACCTACACCAGCTCCCGCCGCTGGCCCGGCCCGCGCGGCGCGTACAGCCGTATCGCCGTGCGGCCGGGGGAACGCATCGAGGAGCCGACGGAGCTGGAGCACTTCCTCACGGCGCGCTGGGGGATGCACAACACCTTCTTCGGCGGAGCCGCCTACCTCCCCAACCACCATCCCCGCTGGCCCCTGCACCGCGCCGAGCTGGTCATGTGCGAGGAGAACCTGATCGCCGCGGCAGGCCTCCCCGTGCCGCGAGAGGAGCCGGTCAGCGTCCTGTACTCCCCGGGAGTGCCGGTGCGCCTGGGCCGGCCCGCACGCCCGGCGGGCATCCCCACGCCCTGAGGGCATCGGGGGCGGCGCTCCGCTCCCGCACGAGCGGGACCGCCGACCGGGGCGGCATCGGTGCCGTCGCCGGGACCGACCACGGCCGGTGGACCGCGTCGGCGAACCCTTGACCCGCGATCGGCGCTCCGTGATGCTGTGTTGCGGCACATGCGATGTGTGCCGTAATGAGCAACATCCGTCTCAGTCCCGTACCAGCCGAGGAGTGGCCATGGCTCACCAGGTCCGTGCTGTCGTCGCGCGCGCGAAGGGTGCCCCCGTCAGCCTGGAGACGATCGTCGTCCCCGACCCCGGTCCGGGGGAGGCCCTGGTGAAGATCCAGGCGTGCGGGGTCTGCCACACCGATCTGCACTATCGCGAGGGCGGCATCAACGACGACTTCCCCTTCCTTCTCGGCCACGAGGCGGCGGGTGTGGTGGAGTCGGTGGGGGAGGGGGTGACCGATGTGGCGCCCGGGGACTTCGTCGTTCTCAACTGGCGTGCGGTGTGCGGGCAGTGCCGGGCCTGTCTGCGGGGGCGTCCGTGGTACTGCTTCGACACGCACAACGCCCGGCAGAAGATGACTCTGCTGGACGGTACCGAGCTCTCTCCGGCGCTGGGTATCGGTGCTTTCGCGGAGAAGACGCTGGTCGCGGCGGGGCAGTGCACGAAGGTGGACGCGTCGGTGTCGCCGGCGGTGGCGGGGCTGCTGGGCTGCGGTGTGATGGCGGGCATCGGCGCGGCCATCAACACCGGCAGCGTGGGGCGTGGCGACACGGTCGCGGTGATCGGCTGCGGCGGGGTGGGGGACGCGGCGGTCGCCGGTGCGAACCTGGCCGGCGCGGCGAAGATCATCGCCGTCGACATCGACGACCGCAAGCTGGAGACCGCGAGGAAGCTGGGCGCGACCCATGCCGTCAACTCCCGGGAGACGGACCCGGTCGAGGCGATCCGAGAGCTCACCGGCGGTTTCGGCGCGGACGTCGTCATCGAGGCGGTCGGCCGTCCGGAGACGTACAAGCAGGCCTTCTACGCCCGTGACCTGGCCGGCACGGTCGTCCTCGTCGGTGTTCCCACCCCGGAGATGAAGCTCGAACTCCCCCTGCTCGACGTCTTCGGGCGCGGCGGGGCCCTGAAGTCCTCCTGGTACGGCGACTGCCTGCCCTCCCGTGACTTCCCCATGCTGATCGACCTGCATCTCCAGGGCCGTCTGGACCTGGAGGCGTTCGTCACCGAGACGATCGCCCTCGACGAGGTGGAGAAGGCCTTCGAGCGGATGCACCACGGCGACGTGCTGCGCTCGGTGGTGGTGCTGTGATGGCCGCGCGCATCGAACGGCTCGTCACCTCGGGCCGGTTCAGCCTCGACGGGGGTACCTGGGAGGTGGACAACAACGTGTGGCTCGTCGGTGACGACCACGAGGTCGTCGTCATCGACGCGGCCCACGACGCCACCGCGATCGCCGAGGCCGTCGGAGACCGGCGGCTGACCGCCATCGTGTGCACCCACGCCCACAACGACCACATCGACGCCGCACCCGCCCTCGCCGCGCGCACCGGCGCCCCGGTCCTGCTGCACCCCGACGACCTGCCGCTGTGGAAGCAGACCCACCCCGACCGCGCGCCCGACGGCGACCTGTCCGACGGTCAGGTCCTCACCGTGGCCGGCGTGGACCTGACCGTGCTGCACACCCCGGGCCATGCCCCCGGCGCCGTCTGTCTGTACGCGCCCGCCCTGAGCGCCCTCTTCAGCGGCGACACGCTCTTCGAGGGCGGGCCGGGGGCCACCGGGCGGTCGTACAGCCACTTCCCGACGATCGTCGACTCGATCCGGGACCGGCTGCTGACCCTGCCCGCCGACACCGTCGTGCACACCGGACACGGTGGGACGACGACCGTCGGCGCGGAGGCCCCGCACCTCCAGGAGTGGATCGACCGCGGCTTCTGACCGTTTCGCCGCGGCCCCCGCACGGCGCCCGCACCCCCTGTTCCCGCAGGTGGTGCGGGCGTTTCGAGCTGCCCCGGAGGCGTGCGGCGGACCGGTCCGAAGCGGTCCTTTGGACGCCTTGACAAGGGTTCAGGGCGACCCCAGACTGATGTTGCGCTTACCGCAATCCGTTTCGCTATACGCACCGAGGTGTCATGATGATTCCCGCGTGCCGTCTCGCGGATCTCCCGCGAGGCGAGGCCCACCGGCTCGACATCGACCCGCCGGTCTCGGTGTTCCACACCGACGACGGCGAGGTCTTCGCCATCGACGACACCTGCACCCACCAGGACGCCTCGCTCGCCGACGGCTGGCTGGAGGGCTGCGAGGTGGAATGCCCGCTGCACGCCTCCAAGTTCGACCTGCGGACCGGCGCCGTCGACGCCCCGCCGGCCAAGCTCCCGGTCCGCACCCACGAGGTCGTCGTCGAGGACGGCATGATCTACGTCAAGGTGTCGACCGAGGCCCCGAACCTCCCGCCCTGCCTCGCGTCCCGGCTCGCCGGGGGACCCGCGTGAGGAGCGTCGCCGTGGTGGGCGCCTCGCTGGCCGGGCTGTCGGCGGCGCGCTCGCTGCGGAAGCAGGGCTACGACGGGCGGCTCGTCGTCATCGGCGACGAACTCCACCGCCCTTACGACCGGCCCCCGTTGTCCAAGGAGTTCCTGGCCGGCACCCTCGGCGAAGCGGACCTCGCGCTGGAGGCGGACGACGAGGACCTGGGCGCGGAGTGGCTGCTCGGCGCCCGCGCCACCGGACTCGACCGGGCCGACCGGGCCGTACGGCTCGCCGACGGACGAGAGGTACGGGCCGACGGCATCGTCCTCGCGACCGGCGCCGCAGCCCGCACCCTGCCCGGCTCCGCGGGACTGGCCGGCGTGCACACCCTGCGCACCCTGGACGACGCCCGCGCCCTGCGCGACGAACTCGCCCGCGGCGGGCGGCTGGTGGTGATCGGCGGCGGGTTCATCGGCGCCGAGGTGGCCTCCACCGCGTACGGCCTCGGCCTCGACGTGACGGTCGTCGAGGCGGCCCCGACACCGCTCGCCGGACCGCTCGGCGCCGAGATGGGCACTCTCGTCTCCGCCCTGCACGCGGACCACGGCGTACGGCTCCTGTGCGGTGTGGGCGTCAAGGGGCTGAGCGGGGAGACCCGTGTCGACGCCGTCCTGCTGGAGGACGGCCGCTCCCTCCCCGCCGACACCGTCGTCGTGGGCGTGGGCGCCCGCCCCTGCGTCGACTGGCTCGAAGGGTCGGGCGTCGACCTCGACAACGGCGTCAGGTGCGGTGCCGACGGCCGCACCAGCCTGGCCTCGGTGGTCGCGGTCGGCGACTGCGCCAACTGGTACGACCCCCGGGCCGGCGTGCACCGCCGGGTCGAGCACTGGACCGGCGCGCGCGAGCGCCCCGAAGCCGCCGTGGCCACGCTGCTGGCGGGCGGCGCGGTGGAACCGGGCGTGCCCAGGCCACCGTACTTCTGGTCCGACCAGTACGGCGTGAAGATCCAGTTCGCCGGTCACGCGGCCGGCGCCGACAGCGTGACCATCGAGGAGGGCGCCGCAGACGGGCGCAACGTCCTCGCCGTCTACCGGCGGGCCGGCACCCCGGTCGCCGTACTCGGGATGAACCAGCCGCGGCTGTTCACCCGCTGGCGCAAGCAGCTCGCCTCCGCCACCTCTTGACACCGCCGACCCAAACGCCGTCCGGAGTCGCTCTTCCCGGCGCGTGAATGACCCCTCCACGACGTATCCCGAGGAGTGCACCGTGACCTCGACCAGCCTGCCGGACAGCCTGATCGCCACCCTCCCCGGCTCCTCCTACACGGATCCGGGGATCTTCGCCCAGGAGCAGGAGCGCATCTTCGAAACCATGTGGTTCTGCGTCGCGCGCGCCTCCGAACTGGCCAAGCCCGGCGCCTTCCGCACCGTCGACGTCGGCCGCGAGAGCATCCTCGTCACCCGGGCCCGGGACAACTCCGTCCGCGCCTATTTCAACGTCTGCCGGCACCGCGGCGCCAAGATCTGCACGGAGGAGACCGGTGAGGTGAAGCGGGCCTTCCAGTGTCCGTACCACGCCTGGACCTACGACCTGAACGGCAAGCTCGTCGCCGCGCCCAACCTCACCAAGATGCCCGACGTCGGCCGCACCGAGTACGGCCTGGTGAGCGTCGCCGTGCGGGAATGGCTCGGCTACGTCTGGGTCTGCCTCGCGGAGGACCCGCCCTCCTTCGAGGAGGACGTCATCGGCGAGGTCGTCACCCGCCTCGGCGACGTCGAGTCGATCGAGCGCTACGGCATAGAGAACCTCTCCGTCGGCAGGCGGATCGTCTACGACGTCAAGGCGAACTGGAAGCTCATCATCGAGAACTTCATGGAGTGCTACCACTGCGCCACGATCCACCCCGAACTCACCGAGGTGCTGCCCGAGTTCGCGGACGGCTACGCGGCCCAGTACTACGTCGGCCACGGCGCCGAGTTCGGCGAGGAGATCCAGGGCTTCACGGTCGACGGGTCCGAGGGCCTCGACCGCATCCCGGGGGTCTCCGAGGACCAGGACCGCCGCTACTACGCGATCACCGTCAAGCCGCAGGTCTTCATCAACCTCGTCCCCGACCACGTGATCTTCCACCGGATGTACCCGGTGGCCGCCGACCGCACCATCGTCGAGTGCGACTGGCTCTACCTCCCGCACGTCGTCGAGAGCGGCAAGGACGTCAGCCGGTCCGTGGAGCTGTTCGACCGGGTCAACCGGCAGGACTTCGACGCCTGTGAGCGCACCCAGCCCGGCATGAGCTCCCGGATGTACGCCAAGGGCGGCGTGCTCGTGCCCAGCGAGCACCACATCGGCGCCTTCCACGACTGGGTGAACGAGCGCCTGGGCGCCCCCCGCCCGTAGCCGGGAGGCAGGGATCAGCCGAGGTAGCCCATCCGGTGGCTGATCTCCTCCGCGCCCTTGAGCAGGACCGGGGAGAGTTCGTGCAGCCGCTCCTCGGTGAGGCGGTACGAGGGGCCGGAGGCGCTGAGCGCGGCGATGACCTCGCCGTCCCGGTTGCGGATCGGGGCGGCCATCGCGTGCAGCCCGATCTCCAGCTCCTCCAGGGTCCAGGCGTAGCCCCGCTCCCGTGCGTCGGCGAGGTTCTTCTCCAGCTTCGCCTTCGCGGTGATCGTGTGCGGGGTGACCTTCTCCAGGCCGGCCGCGGCCAGCAGCGCGGCCCGCTCCTTGGTGGGCAGGTGCGCCAGCAGGATCTTGCCGCTCGACGTCGCGTGCAGCGGGGTCAGCTCCCCGACCCAGTTGTGCGCGGCGACGGCCGCCGGACCGCGGACCTGGTACAGGTTGATCGCGTAGTGCTCCTGCATGACCGCGATGTTGACCGTCTCGCCGAGCTCCTCCGCGAGCCGCTCGCAGACCGGCCGGCCCTGCTGGGTGAGGTCGAGGCGACCCGTGACCGCGCCGGCCAGGCGTACGATGCCGAAACCGAGCCGGTACTTGCCGCGCTCGCCCGCCTGCTCCACCAGACCGCGCGCCTCCAGGGCGCCGAGCAGGCGGAACGCGGTGGACTTGTGAACATCGATCTCGGCGGCCACTTCGCTGACGCCCGCCTCGCCGCGCTGGGCCAGGATTTCCAGCACGCTGATGGCGCGGTCGACCGACTGCACTCCGCCGGACTGCGCGGTCGTCGTTTCGGTGTCTGTGCTGTAGTTGCTCACAGCGAAACTATACGCGCAGTAAACAACACCTGTGCAAGTAACCGGATGGAAATGAAGGCCACGTAAGTTGCGTGGACCGCAACCTAGTGCGCATAGCGCTACTGGTACTAGCATGCCTCGCGTATCTGTGGCGCGAGCGAGACGAGGCACCATGGCTTCCCTGCAATACGACTTCGTCATCGTCGGCGGTGGATCGGCCGGCAGCGCACTGGCGAACCGGCTCTCCGCGGACCCCTCCCACCGGGTCCTGGTGCTGGAGGCCGGCCGGTCCGACTACCCGTGGGACGTGTTCATCCACATGCCCGCCGCGCTGACCTATCCGATCGGCAGCCGGTTCTACGACTGGAAGTACGAGTCCGAGCCCGAGCCCCACATGGGCGGCCGGCGCATCTACCACGCGCGCGGCAAGGTCCTCGGCGGCTCCAGCAGCATCAACGGCATGATCTTCCAGCGCGGCAACCCCATGGACTACGAACGCTGGGCCGCAGATCCGGGCATGGAGACCTGGGACTACGCGCACTGCCTGCCGTACTTCCGCCGGATGGAGAACTGCCTCGCGGCCGACCCGGACGACGAGTTCCGCGGCCACGACGGGCCTCTCGTCCTCGAACGCGGGCCGGCCACCAACCCCCTCTTCGAAGCCTTCCTCAAGGCCACCCAGGAGGCGGGCTACGCGCCCACCGACGACGTCAACGGCTATCGGCAGGAAGGTTTCGCCAGGTTCGACCGGAATGTCCACCGCGGGCGCCGGCTCTCGGCCTCCAAGGCGTATCTCAAGCCCGCCAGGAAGCGGCCCAACCTGACGGTGAAGACCCGTGCCCTCGTCACCCGCGTCCTCTTCGAGGGCAAGAAGGCCGTCGGTGTCGAGTACCAGCGCGGCAGGGGCGCACTCCAGCAGGTCCGGGCCAAGGAGGTCATCCTCTGCGGCGGCGCGATCAACTCCCCGCAGCTGCTGCAGCTCTCCGGCGTCGGCAACGCCGGGGAACTGGGCGCCCTCGGCATCGACGTGGTCCACGACCTCCCGGGTGTCGGCGAGAACATGCAGGACCACCTCGAGGTCTACATCCAGTACGCCTGCAAGCAGCCCGTCTCCATGCAGCCGTACCTGGCGAAGTGGCGCGCCCCCTTCATCGGGCTCCAGTGGCTCTTCCGCAAGGGTCCGGCCGCCACCAACCACTTCGAGGCCGGCGGCTTCGCCCGCAGCAACGAGGACGTGGACTACCCCAACCTGATGTTCCACTTCCTGCCCATCGCGGTCCGCTACGACGGCTCCGTGCCGGCCGGCGGCCACGGCTACCAGGTCCACGTCGGGCCCATGTACTCCGACGCCATCGGCTCCGTGAAGATCAGGAGCAAGGACCCGCGCGAGCACCCGGCCCTGCGCTTCAACTACCTCTCCACCGAGCAGGACCGCCGCGAGTGGGTCGAGGCGATCCGGGTGGCCCGCAAGCTCCTCAACCAGCCCGCCCTCGCCCCCTACAACGACGGCGAGATCTCGCCCGGCCCGTCCGTGGAGACCGACGAGGAGATCCTCGCCTGGGTCGCCAAGGACGGCGAGACGGCCCTGCACCCGTCGTGCACCTGCAAGATGGGCACCGACGCCATGTCCGTCGTCGACCCCGCCAGCATGCGCGTGCACGGCCTCGAGGGCATCCGGGTGGTCGACGCCTCGGTCATGCCGTACGTCACCAACGGCAACATCTACGCCCCGGTGATGATGATCGCCGAGAAGGCCGCCGACCTGATCCTCGGCAAGGAGCCCCTGGCCCCGTCCAAGGCCGCGTACTACCGCCACCGCGACGCCCAGCAGCAGGCCGGGTAGACCTTGGCCGCCGAAGGGCTGCGGACGCTGCTGGAACACGTCCGCTACGAGGTGCTGCCCGCGAAGGCGACCGAGGACAAGGTCCTCGCCCATGTCCCGCGCGACGTCGTCGTCACCGTGACGGCGTCGCCGGTCAAGGGCCTGGAACCGACCCTCGGTCTCACCACCCGGCTCGCGGCGCACGGCTACCGCGTCGTCCCGCACGTGCCCGCGCGGCTGCTGCGGGACGACGCCCACCTCAAGGAGGTCGCCGGCCGGCTCCGCGAGGCCGGCGTGGACGACGTCTTCGTCCCCGCGGGCGACGCGGACCCGCCCGCCGGGCCCTACGAGGGTGCCCTGCCCGTGCTGCGCAGGCTGGGCGAGCTGGGCAGTCCCTTCGCCCGGGTGGGCATCACCGGCTACCCCGAGAGCCATCCCCTCATCCACGACGACGTCACCGTCCAGGCGATGTGGGACAAGCGCGAGCACGCCACGTACATCGTGAGCAACCTCTGCTTCGATCCGCGCGTGCTGGGGGAGTGGATCGCCCGGGTACGGCGCCGGGACGTGGTGCTCCCGGTCCACGTGGGTGTCGCCGGGCCCGTGCAGCGGGCGAAGCTGATGGCGATGGCGACGAAGATCGGCGTGGGGGAGTCGGCGCGCTTCCTGACGAAGCACGCGTCGTGGTTCCTGCGGTTCGCCGCGCCCGGCGGCTACTCGCCCGAGCGGCTGCTGCGCCGCACGGAGGCGGCCCTCACGGCCCCGGGGGCGGGCGTGGCGGGCCTGCACCTGTTCACCTTCAACCAGATCGCCGAGACGGAGAGGTGGCGGCGGACTCTGCTGGACCGGCTCGGTGGCTGACGGAGAACCGTATACGGAAAGGGCGGGGCTGGAAGACCAGCCCCGCCCCCTGTGCGCCCGCTCAGCGGAAGACCACCGTCCGGTTGCCGTCCACCATCACCCGGCTCTCGCTGTGCCACTTCACCGCGTGCGCCAGCACCTGGGCCTCCACGTCCCGGCCGACCGTGACCAGCTCCCCGGGGTCGAGCGAGTGGTCCACCCGGACCACGTCCTGCTCGATGATCTGCCCCTCGTCCAGGTCCGGTGTCACGTAGTGCGCCGTCGCGCCGACCAGCTTCACCCCGCGGTCGTAGGCCTGGTCGTAGGGCTTCGCGCCCTTGAAGCTGGGGAGGAAGGAGTGGTGGATGTTGATGGCCCGCCCTTCCAGCTGCTTGCACAGGTCGTCCGAGAGGATCTGCATGTAGCGGGCGAGCACCACCAGGTCGACGTCCAGCTCCCGCACCAGCTCGAGCAGCCGCGCCTCGGCCTCGGCCTTGGTGTCCCTGGTCACCGGGATGTGGTGGAACGGGATGCCGTAGGTCTGCGCCAGACCTTCGAAGTCACGGTGGTTGGAGACGATCGCCGGTATCTCGATGTTGAGGGCGCCCGTGCGCCGGCGGAACAGCAGATCGTTCAGGCAGTGGCCGAAGCGGGACACCATGATGAGCGTCCGCGTCGGCGTCGACGCGTCCCGCAGGGTCCAGGAGATCCGATAGGCCTCCGCCACGGGACCGAACCGGTAACGCAGATTTTCCAGACCGGCGGTTGGATCGGACACGTCGAAGTGGACCCTCATGAAGAAACGGCCCTGGAGCCGGTCGTCGAACTGCTGGCTCTGCAGGATGTTTCCGGAGTTGCGGACGAGAAAGCCGCTCACGGCGTGAACCAGTCCCGCGCTGTCCGGACACGAAAGGGTGAGGACGTACTCACGGCCAGGCTGCGGTCGAGGGGACATGACGACCTCCGTCGATGCGTAATGCACAACTCGGTGAGCGATACGCAACATACTTGGGCGGGATGGGGCTCTTGGTCAAGAGAGAAGGGTCGAGCGGCCCCTTGTGAAATCGTCATCCGCCAACCTCTTGACGTATGTCCGCACATTGGCCAGGGTGTTCCACCACAAGCAATTGGATGCACGATGCGCAACGCATTTCGGCTGAAGGGCTTGGCGCGTGGCAGATCTGTATGTGGACGGTGAATGGCGGGATCCGGTGGCCGGAGGCCTCCGGGAGATCCGATGTCCCGCCGACGGCACGCTCAGCGCGTCCGTATCGGAAGGGACACGTCCCGACACCGAGGCGGCGATCGCCGCGGCCCGACGCGCCTTCGACGAGGGCCCCTGGCCGCACACCCCCGAGCGCGACCGCGGAGCGCTGCTGCTGCGCACCGCCGACATCGTCGAGCGCGACGCCAAGTCGTTCGCCCGCGCCGAGTCGCTGGACACGGGCAAGCGGCTGGTGGAGAGCGAGTACGACATCGCCGACGTCGTCTCCTGCTTCCGATACTACGGGGGCCTCGCCGGAACCGACGCCGGCCGTGTGATCGACACCGGCCGCGACGACGCCGTCAGCCGCGTCGTGTACGAGCCGGTCGGGGTCTGCGGCCTGATCACCCCCTGGAACTACCCCCTCCTCCAGGCGTCCTGGAAGGTCGCCCCCGCCCTGCTCGCGGGCAACACCTTCGTCCTCAAGCCCAGCGAGCTCACCCCCTCCACCTCGATCCTGCTGCTGAAGGCGCTGGAGGAGGCCGGGCTCCCGGCCGGCGCCGGCAACCTCGTCCTGGGCACCGGCCCCGAGGCCGGCGCCCCGCTCTCCGAGGACCCGGCCGTCGACCTGGTCTCCTTCACCGGCGGTCTGGAGACCGGCAAACGGATCATGGCAACCGCCGCGGCGACCGTGAAGAAGGTGGCGCTGGAACTCGGCGGCAAGAACCCCAACGTGATCTTCGCCGACGCCGACTTCGAGACGGCCGTGGACTTCGCCCTCACGGCCGTCTTCCTGCACTCCGGGCAGGTCTGCTCGGCCGGCGCCCGCCTGATCGTCGAGGACTCCGTCCACGACGCCTTCGTCGACGAGGTCGTGCGCCGGGCCCGGCGGATCCGCCTCGGCGGACCCTTCGACCCCGACGCCGAGACCGGGGCGCTGATCTCCGCCCAGCACCTGGCCAAGGTCGAGGCGTACGTCGCCGCGGGCCTCGCCGAGGGCGCCGTCCTGCGCTGCGGCGGTGAGCGCCCCGCCGACCCCGCCCTCGCGAACGGCCACTACTACCCGCCGACCGTCCTCGACGAGTGCCGGCAGGACATGCGCGTGGTGCACGAGGAGTCCTTCGGACCCGTGCTGACCGTGGAGCGCTTCACCGGTGAGGACGACGCCGTCCGCATCGCCAACGACACCGAGTACGGCCTCGCCGGGGCCGTCTGGACGCAGGACGCGGGCAGGGCCCAGCGGGTCGCCCGGCGGCTGCGCCACGGCACCGTGTGGATCAACGACTACCACCCCTATGTGCCGCAAGCGGAATGGGGTGGCTTCGGGCACTCGGGCGTGGGCCGGGAGCTGGGACCGACCGGCCTGAACGAGTACCGAGAGCCCAAGCACATCTGGCAGAACATCCAACCCCGGCCGCAGCACTGGTTCCGCGGCTGAACGCCGAAAAGAGGTCGATCGTGACCCCCACACAGACCGAGGTGCCGCAGCGGCGCGGCACGCCCCAGGACGCGGAGGGCACTCCGGTCATCTCCGTGCGCAATCTGTGGAAGGTGTTCGGGCCGAAGGCCGACCGGGTACCGGGCTCCGAGGAGCTGTGCGGCCTCACCCGCCGCGAGCTGATGGACCGCACCGGATGCACCGCGGCCGTACGCGACGTGAACTTCGACGTCCGCAAGGGCGAGGTGTTCGTCGTCATGGGCCTGTCCGGCTCCGGCAAGTCCACCCTGGTGCGCTGTCTGACCCGGCTGATCGAACCCACCTCCGGCGAGGTCGTCTTCGAGGGCCAGGACATCCGCCAGGCCGACGACAAGCACCTGCGCGACCTGCGGCGCCGCAAGTTCTCCATGGTCTTCCAGCACTTCGGGCTGCTGCCCCACCGCCGTGTGGTGGACAACGTGGCCTTCGGCCTGGAGATCCGCGGCATGAGCCGGGCCGAGCGCACCCGGCGGGCCCTGGAGGTCGTCGAGCTGGTCGGCCTCGCCGGCTACGAGAACTCCTACCCGGACCAGCTCTCCGGCGGTATGCAGCAGCGCGTCGGCCTCGCCCGCGCCCTGGCCGGGGACCCGGACGTCCTCTTCTTCGACGAGCCGTTCTCCGCGCTGGACCCGCTGATCCGCCGGGACATGCAGAACGAGGTCATCCGCCTCCACCACGAGGTCGGCAAGACCATGGTGTTCATCACCCACGACCTCGCCGAGGCCCTCAAGCTGGGCGACCGCATCCTCATCATGCGCGACGGCAAGATGGTCCAGTGCGGCACCGGCGACGAACTCGTGGGCGCCCCGGCCGACGACTACGTACGCGAGTTCGTCAAGGACGTGCCGCGCGGTGACGTCCTCACCCTGCGCTGGATCATGCGGGCCCCCGAGGACGGCGACGAACTGGACGGTCCCGAGCTGGGCCCGGACGTGGTGGTCCGGGAGGCCACCCGGGCCGTGCTGGCCGCCGACAAGCCGGTCAAGGTCGTCGAGGACGGCAAGCTGCTCGGCATCGTGGGCGACGAGGAGATCCTGGCGGTCGTCGCCGGGCAGGAAGGCGGCAGGTGATGGCCGTCGTCATGGAGAAACCGGAGACGACGGAGAAGGCCGCACCGGCCGCACCCGCCAGGGCCGCCCGCAGGATCAGCAGGCCCATGGCCGTCGGTGCGATCCTCGTCGGCTGGCTGCTGCTCTTCGCGGTCCTGCGCGGGAGACAGACGCTCACCCTGGCGGCGGCGGACCTCACCGGTCTGCACCGCTGGTTCAACGACGTCAACGACTCCATCGGCGCCCACCGCAACTCCAACCCGCTCTTCCTCTACTTCTTCAACGAGATCCGGCTGGTCATCGACAACCTGGTGACCTTCGTCCAGGACCTGATCTCCCAGCCCTCCGGTGCCCGCCCCGTCCCGCAGATCGGCTGGCTCGGTGTCGTCGGGATCGCCGGCTACGTCTCCTGGGCCGTGGGCAACTGGCGGGTGGCGCTGCTGGCCGTCGCCGGGTTCACGTTCTTCGGGCTGCAGGGGCTGTGGCAGGAGAGCATGGACACCCTGGCCCTGACCCTCTCCGCGGTCCTGGTCGCGCTGCTGTTCGCGATCCCGCTCGGGGTGTGGGCGGGCCTGTCCGACCGGTTCAACCGGATCGTGACCCCCTTCCTGGACTTCATGCAGACGATGCCGACCTTCGTCTACCTGGCCCCGCTCACCCTGTTCTTCCTCATCGGCGGCGCCTCGGCCGTGATCGCCACCGCGATCTACGCGGCCCCGCCGGCCATCCGCATCACCGCGCACGCCCTCCGCTCCGTGCCCGAGACCACCGCCGAGGCGGCCGAGTCCCTGGGCGCGACCCGGCGGCAGGCCCTGCTGAAGGTGCTGCTGCCGATGTCCAAGCGGACCGTGGTGATGGGCGTCAACCAGTCGATCATGGCCGCGCTCGCCATGGTCACCATCGCCGCCCTGATCGACGCACCCGGCCTCGGCAAGACCGTCGTCCAGGCCCTGCAGTCGCTCGACGTCGGCACGGCCTTCAACGCGGGGCTGGCCATCGTCGTCATGGCGATCGTCCTGGACCGGGTCACCACCGCGGCCAGCGCCCGCCAGGAGGCGGCCCGGAGGTCGAAGAACCGCTTCCTCAGGTGGCGCCGGCCGCTGCTCGGCGTGGGCGCGGCGGTCACGGCGGTCCTCGTCTACCTCTCGCACACCTACGTGTGGGCGGCGGAGTTCCCCGGCGAGGGGAGCACGGGAAGCTCGATCGCGAGCGCGGCCGACACGGCGACGACCTGGGCCCAGGACAATCTGTCGGGTCTGACCAACGCCTTCCGCGACGCCCTCACCAACGGCCTGCTCAACCCGTTCCAGTCGCTGCTGACCGACTCCCCGTGGTGGGTCGTGGCCGCGGTCCTCGTCGCACTCGCCGTCGTCCTCGGCGGCGTGCGCTCCGGCGTCACCACGGCCGTCTGCGTGGGCCTGCTGGTCGGCACGGGCATGTGGTCGGACGCGATGACGACGCTCGCGTCGACCCTCGTCGCCACGGTCCTCGTGATGGTGCTCGGCATGGTCTTCGGGGTGTGGATGGGCCGCAGCACGCTCGTGGACCGGGTGCTGCGGCCGACCCTGGACGCGGCACAGGTGATGCCGCCGTTCGTCTATCTCGTGCCGTTCCTGGCGCTGTTCGGCGCGACCCGCTTCACCGCGATCGTCGCCGCCGTCGTCTACGCGGCACCGGTGGCCATCAAGATCATCGCCGACGGGGTGCGGGCCGTGCCCGAGACCACCGTGGAGGCGGCCACCTCCGCCGGGTGCAACACCTGGCAGATCATCACCAAGGTTCAACTGCCGATGTCACGCAGTGCCCTGACGCTCGCGACCAACCAGGGCCTGATCTACGTGCTGTCGATGGTTGTTGTGGGCGGCCTGGTAGGGGCGGGCGCCCTCGGCTACGACGTCGTGGCCGGATTCTCGCAGGGCGAGCTGTACGGCAAGGGGCTGGCGGCGGGACTCGCCATCGTACTGCTCGGAGTCATGTTCGACCGGATCACTCAGGCAGCGGCGCGACGCGCGAGCGCATAAGGAGCAGGACACCATGGCAAGACACTGGCGAGCCGGCGCGGCCGGCCTGGCCGTCCTCGGCCTCACCCTCACCGCGTGCGGCGGCGCGAAGGTGGGCGCGGACTCCTCGGGCTCGGACAGCTCGGGCGGCTCCGGCAAGTGCGGCACCTTCAACCTCGCGGTCAACCCGTGGGTGGGCTACGAGGCGGACGCGGCGGTCGTCGCGTACGTCGCGGAGCACGACCTCGGCTGCACGGTCAACAAGAAGGACCTCAAGGAGGAGATCGCCTGGCAGGGCTTCGGGACCGGTGAGGTCGACGCCGTCCTGGAGAACTGGGGCCACGACGATCTGAAGAAGAAGTACATCACCACGCAGAAGACCGCCGTGGCGGCCGGCTCCACCGGCAACAAGGGCATCATCGGCTGGTACGTGCCCCCGTGGCTGGCCAAGGCCCACCCGGACATCACCGACTACAAGAACCTCAACAAGTACGCGGCCGAGTTCAAGACCTCCGAGTCGGGCGGCAAGGGCCAGCTCCTCGACGGCGACCCGTCGTACGTCACCAACGACGAGGCGCTGGTGAAGAATCTGAAGCTGGACTTCAAGGTGGTGTACGCGGGCAGCGAGACCGCGCTCATCCAGGCCTTCCGCAAGGCGGAGAAGAACAAGGAATGGGTGATCGGCTACTTCTACGAGCCGCAGTGGTTCCTCTCCGAGGTTCCGCTGGTCAAGGTGAACCTGCCGGCGTACACGTCCGGTTGTGACGCGGACGCGGCCAAGGTCGCCTGCGACTACCCCGTCTACGACCTGGACAAGATCGTCAGCGCGAAGTTCGCCAAGTCCGGCAGTCCCGCCTACGACCTGGTGAAGAACTTCTCCTGGACGAACGACGACCAGAACACCGTGGCGAAGTACATCGCGGTCGACAAGATGACGGCCGACGCGGCGGCGAAGAAGTGGGTCGAGGCCAACCCCGACAAGGTCAAGGCCTGGCTGAAGTAGCCCCGGCTCCAGGGCGGTCGAACATGCCCGGCGGGCGGTGCGCACCTGCGCGCACCGCCCGCCGGGCATTGCCGTGTCCGGGCCCGTGCCAGGGCCGTGTTTCCGCCTGTTTTCCGACGTCACGGACCCCTTGACACCCCCTCCCCGAGGCGGGCACATTGAGTTGCGCAACCTGAACCTTGTTGCGCAGACAGCAACTGAACCGGCTGGGCCGGTTTGATTCGGAGGTGCGGCGATGGCGGGACCCCGAGTGGTGATCATCGGAGCGGGCGTCGTGGGAGCGGCCCTGGCCGACGAGATCTCCGCGCGAGGCTGGACCGAAGTGACCGTGGTCGACCAGGGCCCGCTCCCCGCCACCGGGGGCTCCACCTCACACGCCCCGGGCCTGGTCTTCCAGACGAACTCCTCCAAGACCATGACCGAGCTGGCCCGCTACACGGTCGAGAAGTTCTGTTCCCTCGACGTCGACGGCAAGCCCTGCTTCCTCCAGGTCGGCGGCCTCGAAGTGGCCACCACCCCCGAGCGCCTCACCGAACTCCACCGCCGGCACGGCTGGGTCACCGCCTGGGGCATCGAGGCGCGCCTGCTCACCCCCGACGAGTGCGTCGAGCGGCACCCCCTCGTCAACCGCGACAAGGTCCTCGGCGGCCTCCTCGTCCCCACCGACGGCCTCGCCAAGGCCGTCCTCGCCGTCGAGGCCCAGATCCGGCGGGCCACCGAGCGCGGCGTGACCTTCCTGGCCCGCCACGAGGTCCTCGACGTCCGGCAGACCGACGGCGAGGTGACCGGCGTCCTCACCGACCAGGGCGAGATCCCCGCCGACATCGTCGTGTGCTGCGCGGGCATCTGGGGCCCGAAGATCGCCCGTATGGTCGGCATGAACCTGCCGCTCACCCCGCTCGCCCACCAGCTCGCCTGGACCGGCCCCGTCCCCGCCCTCGCCGGCCAGACCGAGGAGGCCGTCCGCCCGATCCTGCGCCACCAGGACGCCGACCTCTACTACCGCGACCGCTTCGACGGCCTCGGCATCGGCTACTACGGCCACCGCCCGATGCCCATCACCGCCGACGAGATCCTCTCCGTCGACGAGGCCGAGTCCATGCCCTCGGTCCTGAAGTTCACCGAGGAGGACTTCGAGGACGCCTGGACGGAGACCCGGTCCCTCCTGCCCGCCACGAAGGAGGCGAAGGTCGAGGAGGGCATCAACGGCCTGTTCTCCTTCACCACCGACAACTTCCCGCTGCTCGGCGAGTCCCAGGACGTCAAGGGCTTCTGGGTCGCCGAGGCGGTCTGGGTCACCCACTCCGCGGGCGTCGGGCGGGCGATGGCCGAGTGGCTGGTCGACGGCTACTGCTCCTCCTTCGACCTGCACGAGTGCGACGTCAACCGCTTCGAGCCGCACCAGCTGACCCCGGAGTACGTCCTGGCCCGCGACTGCCAGAACTTCGTCGAGGTCTACGACATCCTCCACCCGCTCCAGCCCTCGGGTGAGCCGCGCCCGATCCGCAAGAGCCCCTTCCACGCCCGCCAGCAGGAGCACGGCGCCTTCTTCCTGGAGGCGAACGGCTGGGAGCGCCCGCAGTGGTACGAGGCCAACGCCCCGCTCGTCGAGGGCCGCAGCATCCCCACCCCCAACGACTGGGCGGCGCAGTACTGGTCGCCGATCGTCGGCGCGGAGGCGCAGCGCACCCGCGAGACCGTCGCGCTCTACGACATGACGGCCCTCAAGCGCCTGGAGGTGACCGGCCCCGGCGCCGGCGACTTCCTGGAGCGGCTGACCACCAGCAAGGTCGCCAAGTCCGTCGGCTCCGTGACGTACACCCTGTTGCTGGACCACGACGGCGGCATCCGCAGCGACATCACCGTCGCCCGGCTCGCCCGCGACCTCTTCCAGGTCGGCGCCAACGGCAACCTCGACCTCGACTGGTTCAGCCGCCACCTTCCCGCCGACGGCACGGTCCAGGTCCGCGACATCACCCCCGGGACCTGCTGCGTCGGCCTGTGGGGCCCGCTGGCCCGCAAGGTGCTCCAGCCGCTGACGGACGAGGACTTCTCGGGCGACGGCCTGAAGTACTTCCGCGCCAAGCGCGCCCACATCGGCAGCGTGCCCGTCACCGCGATGCGGCTGTCGTACGTCGGCGAACTCGGCTGGGAGCTGTACACCACCGCCGATCTCGGCCAGAAGCTCTGGGACACCCTCTGGCAGGCGGCCGAGCCGCTGGGCGGCATCGTCGCCGGCCGCGGCGCCTTCAACAGCCTCCGCCTGGAGAAGGGCTACCGCTCCTTCGGCACCGACATGACCTACGAACACGACCCCTACGAGGCCGGCGTCGGCTTCGCCGTCAAGCTCGACAAGGGCGACTTCGTCGGCAAGGAGGCGCTGGAGCGGCGCAAGGCCGATGTACGGCGCAGGCTGACCTGCCTGACCATCGACGACCCCCGGTCGGTGGTGATGGGCAAGGAGCCGGTGTTCGACGGTGAGCGTGCGGTCGGGTACGTCACGAGTGCGGCGTACGGCTACACGATCGGCAAGGGGATCGCGTACGCCTGGCTCCCGGCGGAGCTCGCCGTCCCCGGCGCCGTGGTCCACATCGGCTACTTCGATCAGCGCGTCGAGGCGGTCGTGAGCGAGGAGCCCCTGTTCGACCCGACCATGTCCCGTCTTCGTGGCTGAGCGTTCCGGTCGTCGTTCGGGCGCGGCGCCGTCGTGGCTGGTCGCGCCCCGCGGCGGAGCCGCTGATCGACACAGCCCCGCGCCCCGCGGGGACATGCGGTCCCCATTCGGGAAGGAGTACCGTCGGTGAGCGCACAACTCCTGGACGGCAAGGCGACCGCCGGTGACATCCGGCGGGAACTCGCCGAACGCGTCGCCAAGTTGACCGTCGGCGGCGGTCGGCCGCCGGGGCTCGGCACGGTCCTCGTCGGGGACGACCCCGGCAGCCGTGCCTACGTCGCCGGAAAACACCGGGACTGCGCGCAGGTCGGTATCGCCTCCCTCCGGCGGGACCTGCCCGCCGACGCCACCCAGCGGCAGGTCGAGGACGTCGTCGACGAGCTCAACGCCGACCCCGCCTGCACCGGCTACATCGTCCAGCTCCCGCTCCCGGCCCATCTGGACGCCCACGCCGTACTGGAGCGCATGGACCCGGCCAAGGACGCCGACGGACTCCACCCGGTCAACCTCGGCCGGCTCGCGCTCGGCGTCGACGCCCCGCTGCCGTGCACCCCGCGCGGCATCGTCGAACTGCTCCGCCGCCACGACGTCCCGCTCGCCGGAGCCCGGGTGTGCGTGATCGGCCGGGGCATCACCGTCGGACGCCCCCTCGGCCTGCTCCTCACCCGCAGATCCGAGAACGCCACCGTCACCCTCTGCCACACCGGAACCAAGGGCCTGCCCTGGCACGTACGCGAGGCGGAGATCGTCGTCGCGGCGGCCGGCTCGCCCGGACTGATCACCAGGGACATGCTGCGTCCCGGGGCGGCGGTCCTGGACGTCGGCATCACCCGCACCGACCAGGGACTGGCCGGCGACGTCCACCCGGAGGCCGCCGCGGTCGCCGGATGGGTCGCGCCGATGCCCGGGGGCGTGGGCCCCATGACCCGAGCCATGCTGCTCGCCAATGTCGTCGAGGCCGCCGAGAGGAACGCGAACGCCGCATGAACGCGCTGAACAGCCCCCTGGCGGAGCTGGACCCCGAGGTCCACGAAGCCCTCACCGCCGAACTGCACCGTCAGCAGTCCACCCTGGAGATGATCGCCTCCGAGAACTTCGCGCCGTCCGCCGTGATGGAGGCGCAGGGCTCGGTCCTCACCAACAAGTACGCCGAGGGTTACCCCGGACGCCGCTACTACGGCGGCTGCGAACACGTCGACGTCACCGAGAGGCTGGCGATCGAGCGGATCAAGTCGTTGTTCGGCGCGCGTCACGCCAACGTCCAGCCGCACTCCGGCGCCCAGGCCAACACCGCGGTCTTCTTCGCCCTGCTCCAGCCCGGCGACACGGTCCTCGGCCTCGACCTCGCGCACGGCGGCCACCTCACCCACGGCATGCGCCTCAACTACAGCGGCAGGATGCTGAACGTGGTGCCGTATCACGTGTCCGAGGAGGACCACCGTGTCGACATGGACGAGGTCGAGCGGCTCGCCAAGGAGCACCGGCCCAAGATGATCATCGCGGGCTGGTCGGCGTACCCCCGGCAGCTGGACTTCGCCGCCTTCCGCCGGATCGCCGACGAGGTGGGTGCCCTGCTGATGGTGGACATGGCGCACTTCGCGGGCCTGGTGGCCGCCGGACTGCACCCCAGCCCCGTCCCGCACGCCCACGTCACGACCACGACGACGCACAAGACGCTCGGCGGACCGCGGGGCGGAGTCGTCCTCACCAACGAGCCCGACCTCGCCAAGAAGATCAACTCGGCGGTCTTCCCCGGCATGCAGGGCGGCCCCCTGGAGCACGTCATCGCCGCGAAGGCGGTCTCCTTCAAGGTCGCCGCGTCCCCCGAGTTCGCCGAGCGCCAGGCCCGCACGCTCGCCGGCGCCCGCATCCTCGCCGAGCGTCTCACCCGGCCGGACGCGGCGGCGGCCGGCGTGAAGGTGCTGACCGGCGGCACGGACGTCCACCTCGTCCTCGTCGACCTGCGCGACGCCGAGCTGGACGGCCGCCAGGCGGAGGACCTCCTCCACGGGATCGGCATCACCGTCAACCGCAACGCCGTGCCCTTCGACCCGCGCCCGCCCATGGTCACCTCGGGCCTGCGCATCGGCACCCCTGCGCTGGCCACCCGCGGCTTCACCGAGGAGGACTTCGCCGAGGTGGCCGATGTGATCGCCCTCGCCCTCCAGCCCGCCCCCGACCTCGCCGCCCTGCGTGCCCGCACGCGGACGCTGGCCGCGAAGCACCCGCTCTACCCGCACCTGTCCCAGGCAGCAGCAGAAGCCGGAGACGCCCGATGAGCCCCAGCACCCCCGGTGCCGACCTCCCCGACCACCCCGACTGGCTGTGGCGCGACCCCGAGCCCGCGCGGTCCTACGACGTGGTGATCGTCGGCGGCGGCGGCCACGGTCTCGCCACCGCCCACTACCTGGCGAAGAACCACGGCATCACCAACGTCGCCGTACTGGAGAAGGGGTGGCTCGCGGGCGGCAACATGGCCCGCAACACCACGATCATCCGCTCCAACTACCTGTGGGACGAGAGCGCCGGCATCTACGAGCACGCGCTCAGGCTCTGGGAGGGACTGGAAGAGGAGCTGGACTACCCGATCCTCTTCTCCCAGCGCGGCGTGCTGAACCTCGCCCACAGCCTCCAGGACGTCCGCGACAGCGTGCGCCGCGTCGAGGCCAACCGCCTCAACGGCGTCGACGCCGAATGGCTGGACGCCGAGCAGGTCAGGGAGGTCTGCCCGATCGTCAACATCTCCCCGGACGTGCGCTACCCGGTCCTCGGCGGCACCTACCAGCCGCGCGCCGGCATCGCCAAGCACGACTACGTCGCCTGGGCCTTCGCCCGCTCCGCGGACGCGGCGGGCATCGACATCATCCAGAACTGCGAGGTCACCGGGCTGGACGTGACCGACGGCCGGGTGACCGGCGTGCGGACCACGCGCGGCCCGATCGCCGCGGGCAAGGTGGCCCTGTGCTCGGCCGGCCACACCTCGGTCCTGGCCGCCATGGCGGGCATCGAACTCCCCCTCCAGAGCCACCCGTTGCAGGCCCTGGTCTCGGAGCTCCTGGAGCCGGTCCACCCCACCGTCGTCATGTCCAACGCGGTCCACGTGTACGTCAGCCAGGCGCACAAGGGCGAGCTGGTGATGGGCGCGGGCATCGACGCGTACAACTCCTACACCCAGCGCGGCGCCTTCCACATCATCGAGGAGCAGATGTCGGCGGCCCTGGAGCTCTTCCCGGTCTTCGCCCGCGCCCACGTGCTGCGCACCTGGGGCGGCATCGTCGACGTCAGCCCCGACGCCTCACCGATCGTCGGCCTCAGCCCGGTGGACAACCTCTACCTCAACTGCGGCTGGGGCACGGGCGGCTTCAAGGCCACCCCCGGCGTCGGCTGGGTCTACGCCCACACCATCGCCCACGACACCCCGCACGCCCTCAACGCCCCCTTCTCGCTCGACCGTTTCACCACCGGCGCGCTCGTCGACGAGCACGGCGCGGCCGCGGTGGCCCACTAGGACCACTAGGGAGCCGAACCATGCTGCTCATCCCCTGCCCGTGGTGCGGGCCCCGCGACGAGGCCGAGTTCCACTACGGCGGACAGGCCCATGTGCCCTACCCCGAGAACCCGGCGGCCCTGACCGACGAGGAGTGGGCCCGCTACCTCTTCTTCCGCGACAACCCCAAGGGACCCTTCGCCGAGCGCTGGAGCCACGCGGCGGGCTGCCGGCGGTGGTTCAACGCGGTGCGGGACACGTCGACGAACGAGATCCTGGCGGTGTACCGGGCGGGGGAGGAGCGCCCGGAGACCCCCGAGCGTCCTGCGGCGCCCGCCCAGCCCGGTCCGGCACACCCGGCCCGTCCGGGGGAGCTCGCGGACGAGGCCCCTTCAGGGCCGGACGGGGCTCTCGCGGCGGAGCCCCCGGCGACCACCCACCGATCGGCCACCCATGGCCGGACCCACGGCGGCGAACCCCTCACCTTCACGTTCGACGGCACCGCATACCAGGGCTTCGAAGGCGACACGCTCGCCTCGGCCCTCCTGGCCAACGGCGTCATCACGGCAGCGACCAGCATCAGACTCGGCCGCCCCCGCGGCATCTTCTCCGCCGGCGTGGAAGAACCCAACGCCGTCGTGCAGATCGAGGCCCCCTTCCCGGAGCCGATGCTGCCCGCGACGACCGTCGAGCTGTACGACGGCCTCGTGGCGAGCAGCCTCCCCGGCCAGGGCCGCCTCGCGACCACGCCGGACCCGGCCCGCTACGACGCCGTACACGCCCACTGCGACCTCCTGATCGTCGGCGCGGGCCCCGCCGGCCTCGCCGCCGCCGCGGCCGCCGCCCGCAGCGGTGCCCGTGTGATCCTCGCCGACGAACAGCCGGAACTCGGCGGCAGCCTGCTGTCGACCGCCGAACACCTCGCCTGGGTGGCACAGGTCGCCGCACTGCTCGCATCCGCTCCCGAGGTGCGCGTCCTGCGCCGCACCACCGTCTTCGGCCACTACGACGACAACCACCTGCTCGCCGTCGAGCGCCGCACCAACCACCTCGGCGCCGCGGCCCCCGCGCACGTCTCCCGCGAGCGCGTCTGGCGCATCCGCGCCCGCCGGGTCGTCCTCGCCACCGGCGCTCACGAGCGCTCGATGGCCTTCGCGGACAACGACCGCCCCGGCGTGATGCTCGCCGCGTCGGCCCGCGCCTACGTCAACCGGCACGGTGTCCTGCCCGGCCGCCGTGCCGTCGTCTTCACCACCAACGACAGCGCCTACGAGGCCGCGCTGGACCTGCACGCCGCCGGGGTGGCGGTGCCGGCGATCGTCGACACGCGCCCCGACGCGGGGGAGTGGGCGGAGCGCGCCCGCGAGGCCGGCATCGAGGTGCTGACCGGCCACGCCGTCGTCGGCACCGAGGGCGACCCCCGGATCACCACCGTGAGCGTGGCGCCGTACGGCGAGACGACGGGGCAGCGGGAGATCGCCGCCGACCTGCTGCTGGTCTCCGGCGGCTGGAACCCCGTCGTGCACCTGTTCAGCCAGGCGGGGGGCACACTGCGCCACGACGAGACGCTCGGCGCCTTCGTCCCCGACGTCTGCTCTCAGGCGGTCGAGGTCGCGGGCAGCGCGAACGGCGTCCTGGACCTCGCCGGTGTCCTCGCACAGGGCGCGGCCGCCGGCGCCCGCGCGATCGAGGCCGCGGGCCACACCCCCGAGGCGCCCCGTCTCCCGGAGGCGCCCGCGCAGCCGTACACGCCGCCCATGCAGGTCTTCACCGTGCCGGGCCGGGACGGCGCGCCGCGTTTCGTCGACCTCCAGCGCGACGTCACCGTCGACGACCTGGCCCGGGCGACCGGCGCCGGCCTGCGCTCGGTCGAGCACACCAAGCGCTACACCACGGCCGGCACCGCCAACGACCAGGCCAAGACCTCCGGCATCCTCGCCGGCGGCGTCGTCGCCGAACTCCTGGGAGTGGACATCTCCACCCTCGGCACCACCACCTTCCGCCCGCCCTACACCCCCGTCTCCTTCGCCGCCCTCGCCGGCCGCCACCGTGGCGCCCTGCTCGACCCGATCCGTACGACCGCCCTGCACGAGTGGCATGTCGCGCACGGCGCCCGCTTCGAGAACGTCGGCCAGTGGAAGCGCCCCTGGTACTACCCGCAGGACGGCGAGGACATGGAGACGGCCGTGCTGCGCGAGTGCGCCGCCGCCCGCGAGGGCGTCGCCTTCATGGACGCCTCCACACTCGGCAAGATCGACGTGCAGGGCCCGGACGCCGCCGTCTTCCTCGACCTGCTCTACACCAACATGATGAGCACCCTGAAGGTCGGCATGATCCGCTACGGCGTGATGTGCCGCCTGGACGGCATGGTCTTCGACGACGGCACGGTCATCCGCCTCGCCGAGGACCGCTTCCTGGTCACCACGACCACCGGCAACGCGGCCGCCGTCCTGGACTGGATGGAGGAGTGGCTCCAGACCGAGTGGCCCGGACTGCGCGTGCACTGCACCTCGGTCACCGAGCAGTGGGCCACCGTCGCCCTCGTCGGCCCCAAGTCCCGCGCCGTCCTCGGCTCGCTCGCGCCCGGACTCGCCGTGTCCAACGACGACTTCCCGTTCATGGCCTGGCGCGAGACGACCGTCGCGGGCCTCGACGCCAGGGTGTGCCGGATCAGCTTCTCCGGTGAACTCGCCTACGAGATCAACGTGTCCCCGTGGGAGGCCCTCGCCCTCTGGGAGGCCCTGTACGAGGCCGGCGCCCCCTACGGCATCACCCCGTACGGCACCGAGACGATGCACGTCCTGCGCGCCGAGAAGGGCTACCCGATCATCGGCCAGGACACCGACGGCACCGTCACCCCCCAGGACCTCGGCATGAGCTGGGCGGTGTCGAAGAAGAAGCCCGACTTCATCGGCAAGCGCTCCTTCGCCCGCGCCGACACCGTCCGCCCGGACCGCAAGCACCTGGTGGGTCTGCTCCCCGAGGACCCCGGCACCTTCCTGCCCGAGGGCACGCACCTCGTCGCCGACAGCGTCCTGCCGGCCCCGCCCGTGCCGATGCTCGGCCACGTCACCTCCAGCTACCGCAGCGCGGCCCTCGGCCGGACCTTCGCCCTCGCCCTGGTCAAGGGCGGCCGCGACCGCATCGGCGAACGGCTGTACGCCCCGGTCGGCGACCGGCTGGTCCCGGTGACCGTCGCAAGCCCCGTCCTCTACGACCCCGAGGGAGCCCGCCGCGATGGCTGACACCACCTCCGCCGCCCCGCTCCGCAGCCCCCTGTGGCACGACAGGAGCCGTCTCGCCGCCGCCACCCGCACCTCCGGCGGCGCGGTCCGGCTCGCCGAACTCCCCTTCCTGGCCCAGCTCGACGTCCGCCTCGACGCCAAGGGCCCGGCGGCCGACGCGGTCGGCGTCGCCCTCGGTCTCCCCCTTCCCCTCGAACCCGACACGGTCGTACGCACCCGGGACCTGACGGCGCTCCGGCTCGGCCCGGACGAATGGCTCCTGGTGGGGCGGCCCGGCACCCAACGGGACCTGGAGAGCCGCATCCGCGCGGCCGCCGGCGACGAACACGTCTCCGTCACCGACGTCTCCGCCCAGCGCACCACCCTCCTCGTCGCCGGCCCCCGCGCCCGCGACCTCCTGGCCCACGGCTGCCCCCTCGACCTGCATCCGCGCGCCTTCGGCCCCGGGCGCTGCGCCCAGACCACCCTGGGCCGCACCCAGATCGTCCTGGTCGCCAGGGACGAACCCGGGGGCGGATTCTGGGTCCTGGTCCGCTCCTCCTTCGCCGGACACCTGGCGGACTGGCTGCTGGACGCGGGGACCGAGTACAGCGCACCGGTGGACCTGTGAGCGGCCCCGCCCCGGTCCTCGGCTAGAGTCTCGCCTCGTCCTCGGTCGGACGTACCGCCCGGGGTGGCGCGCTGGGGGTACGGCACATGGGGCCCGAAGGATTGGCACTGTCCGGATACGAGATCCACGAGGTGCTGGGGCAGGGCGGTTTCGCCACGGTCTACCGTGCCCGGCAACTGGCCGTGGGCAGGGAGGTCGCGCTGAAGGTGGACAGCCGGGTGCTGTCCACCCCGCGCGACCGGCAGCGTTTCCTGCGCGAGGTCACGGCCGCCGGGCAGTTGTCCGGACACCCGCACGTGGTGCCGGTGTACGACGCGGGGGTCCTCGCCGACGACCGGCCGTACATGGTGCTGGAGTTGTGCCCCGGCGGGTCGCTGGGCGAGCGGCTGCACCGGCAGGGCGCCTTCCCGCCGAAGGAGGCGCGCGACATCGGCGTGGGTCTCGCGGACGCGGTGGCCGCCGCCCACGCGGCCGGGGTGCTGCACCGTGACATCAAGCCCGGCAACGTCATGGTCAACCGGTACGGCGGGGTGGCCCTCACCGACTTCGGGCTCGCGGCCATGCCCCGGCCGGGGCGGGACCTGTCCGTGACCCGGGAGGCGCTGACCCCCGCGTACGCGCCGCCCGAGGCCTTCCAGCTGGCCGAGCCCACCCCGGCCGGCGACCTGTACTCACTGGCCGCCACGCTCTACGCCCTGCTGCGCGGCTTCCCTCCGCACCACCCGGACGACGGGACCCAGCTCAGCCTCGCCGAACTGATCGTGCGGCACACCTGGCCGTACCCCGCCCTGCCCGGCGTGCCCCCCGCCCTCAACGAGGTGCTCCGGCGCGCACTCGCCGCGGACCCGGCCGAGCGGCTGTCCGACGCGGGCCTGTTCCGGGACGCCCTCGCCGCCGTCGACCTCGGCGCCGCGGGCCCGGCCGCGGGGGGCTTCGGCCCGGCGCCGACCACCGTCCCGTTCCACCGGGACACGCCCCCCGTCGCGGACGCACCGCGGTTCGTGGACGCACCGCCTGTCCGGGACGCGGTCCCCGCCATGACCGGGACCCCGCCGCTGCCGGCCGGAGCGGGCGCCACCACCGCGGTCACCGGACCGGGCGGGGCCGAGGGCGGGCGCAAGGGCACGGGACGCTCCCGGCTGATCGCCGCGGTGGCCGCCGTCGCCGTCTCCGTGAGCGTCTCGGTCACCGTCGTGACGTACCGGTACGGCGGCTCGGAGGGCGGAGGCGGGAACCCGGTGTCGGCCGCCGCCCCCTCCGCCGGCGCCACCAGCGGGGACAAGGGCACGGCGGGCTTCGGCGTCGCCACCACGACCGGCGGCTGTCCCGCGACGACCGTCGACGGCGTGGGCGGCCGGTGCGTCGCGAGTCCCGAATGCTGGAGCGGCATCGTCGACATCTCGGGCATCGTCACCGTCAGCCGTGCGGACTGCGCGACCAGGCACGTGTGGGAGACCTTCGCGATCGCCCCGCTGCCGGAGGACGGCATGACGAACAACGCGCGGGACCTGATCAGACATCCGGACGTCAAGGCCCTGTGCTCGCAGAAGGTCATGGCCGCGACGATGGCGCCCGACGGCCGCGAGACCGCCGCGGAGTGGCAGACCGACATCATCCCGCCCACGGCCGCCGAGTGGGACAAGGGCCTGCGGGTCTTCCGCTGCGTGGCCGCGGCACTCACCGAGGACGGGGAGAAGACCGGGAGCCAGTTCGCCGTGCGGAGCTGACCTCTTGACCGCCGCTCGGCCCGGCGCGCGCTCCACTCCCCGCAGCGCGTCCCCCAGCCAGCGGCCCCAGCGCAGCGCCGCCCGCGCGCGCTCCTCGGTCCGGTCCGCGAGCCGGGACACGGGGGCCGACGACCTGAACGGCGGCGACGACCTCGTCACGGAAGTCCCGTACCGGTACCGCGACCGAGTACAGACCCGGCTCGGCCTCCTCGTCCACGACCGAGTACGCGCGCTCCCAGCCCGTCCGCGCAGCGCCTCGCGTGCTCACTCGCGTCGGATGAGCAGCAGGGCGATGTCGTCGCTGCGCGGGGCGGTGCGGCGGGCGTGGCGGACGAGGGTGTCGGCGAGGGCGTTCATGGTCGGGGCGTCGCTCCGCGCGAGGGCGCCGGCTAGCCGGTCGATGGCGTCGCCGATGTCGGAGCCCGGGGCCTCGACGAGTCCGTCGGTGTACAGGACCAGCATCGAGCCGGACGGCAACGGGATCCGCAGGGACGGGTAGTGGGCGCCGGGATCGATGCCGAGGAGGAGTCCGGGCGGCACGGCGAGGATCTCGGTGCGGCCGTCGGGGTGGCGCAGCAGCGGGGGCGGATGTCCGGCGCTGGCGAGGAGGACGCGGTGCGCCGCCAGGTCGAGGTGGGCGTAGAGGCAGCTGGTGAAGAGGCCGGGGTCCAGGTCGGTGAGGAGGCGGTTGGTGCGGGTGAGGCAGAGGCTGGGAGCCGGGGCGTATGGGACGGCCGTCGAGAGCGGCCTGCCGCAGCACCCGGCTCAGCCGGTGACAGCCGCCGATGACGGTGTCGCGCTCCCGCGGGGACAGCCGCGCCGGGTGCGAGGCGGGCCACTGCAGCACGACTCCGCCCCAGGTGTCCGGGCCGCTGGTCAGGGAGGCGGCGGCCAGCGTGAAACGGTACGGCACGACGAGCGCCAGCCGCGGGTAGCGGCGCGCCAGCTCCTCAGGGCCGCCCACCCACACCAGGCGCTTCTCCCGGACGGCGTCGGACACGGGGGACGCGGTCTCCGGCGCCACCCGCGCCCAGGGCCGCGCGATGTCCCACGGAACGCCGCCCAGGACCGCCAGCTTCAGCACGGGCTCGTCCGCCGACGGCAGATACACCGCTGTCACGGAGGCGCCGGTCTGCCGCGACAGTTCGAGCACGGCAGGCCGCAGCAGCTCCAGACCCGACTCCCCCATGTATGGACCATAAGCCCGCCCACCGGTGACAGCATTCCGGTGAGGTGGTCGGCGGTGACCGCGGCACCTCGCGCGCGACGGTCAGTGCGTGGCCGTCCCGCCAGCAGCCGGGTGCGTCGATCCCGCGGAAGGAGTCCTCGCGCCTGTGACAGGGCTGTGACCGTCCGTGTGATGCCGGTCACGGCCGGGCGGCAGGGGTCCCACCAAGATCATCGAATGCGGAGAAACCTGTTACCCGACCGTATGACCGCACGCCCGGTGGTGGCCGTCCTGGCGGCCGCCGGTGTCCTCGCGGGCGTCCTCGTCGGCTGGCCGGGCCTCGACACCGTCAACGGATGCGGAGTCCCGGTCGACCGTCACCCGTCCGCATCGGCGCGGGACTGGGTGCGGTACGCCGATGTCGTGGTCGTCGGCCGGGCCGTGCGGGAACGGGAGAGCGGGCGCGAGGAACTGGCGGTCGGGGCATACCGCTACGCGCTGGAGCGGACCGTGCGACTGGACGTGCGGGCCACGCCGTTCAGCTCCCGCACCCGCTCCCACCCCGCCGTCGGGTCCGCCCTCGACTACATCGCCCCGGGCTGGAAGGTGCTCCGCTCCGACGGCACGACCCGCGTCCCGCAGCTGACCGGCGACGCCCCGCGCGTCGTACCGGGCCACACCTACATCCTCGCCCTCCGCTGGGAGCAGGAGCGATGGGTCGCCCTCGGGGAGGGGGCCCTGGTGCCGTTCGACGGAGGGACGGTCGGCCGGGGCGAGTGGTGCGGGCAGATCGTGGACACCGACGGCTTCGCACAGGGCGAGCGGACCGGCCGCGAGGACGACCACAGCCTGGAGAAGACACTCCTCGGCCGGGGCCTGCCGGCCGTCGAGCGGGCACTCGAGGCGGCGGCCCGGCAGGACTGAGCCGCGACAATGCCCCACGCCACCGCCACCGCCTCGGGCCGCCGCGGCCGCCGGGAAGCGTGCGGCGGGCCGCTCGCCGACGCGCGGCCGGGGCGCCGACCCCGTTCACGGGAGACCTCGGTCCGTGAGCCCCGGGGGCGCGCCGTCGGCGGGAGCATGCCGAGGGCTCCTCATCGGCGTAGCGTCCCCCTATGAGCGAGGTTGGGGACGTCGGCCCGAGACCTGCCGCGCCCGGTGCGAAGCAGCCGGCCGGCACAGGCGGCGCTGCCGCCCGCGTCGAGGAACTGGACGCCGTCTTCGCGGAGACGGTGCGCCGGACCGGCGCGTCCATCGGCGCCCTGTACCTGGTGTCGCCGGACGAGCAGGTGCTGTGCCTGGAGGCGCTGTGCGGCGCGCCGGCAGAGTTCGCCGCGCCGTGGGTCAGGGTGTCCGCCGCCGCCCCGGCGCCGGTCGCCGACGCCTTCCGTGAGGACCGCGTCGTCTGGGTGGGCAGCCAGGGGGAGATGGCCCACTCGTACCCGCGGACCGCGATCGCGCTGCCGTACCCCCTGATGCTGGCTGCCGCGCCGCTCACCGGCGTCCGCCGGTGGGGGGCGCTGCTGCTCATGTGGCCGGCCACCCGTCCGCCGTACATGACCGGACGCGAGCGTGGGCACATCTCGGCCCGCTGCCGGCACCTGGCCCGGCTGGTGGAGGATGCCGTCGAGCACGGCTGGTCCCCGGCCTGCGGCGATCTGCCCCGCGTCGTGCCCACCGGCGCCGGGCAGCGGGCCGAGAGCCCCGCGATGGCCGTCGCCGACTTCGCCGAGCGCCTCCCCGGCGGAAGCTGCGCCCTGGACCTGGACGGCTACTTCGCCTACGTCAGCGACGGGGCCTGCGAACTCCTGGGCCGGGAGGCCGGCCAGTTGCTGGGCACCCTGCCGTGGCAGTCGCTGCGCTGGCTCGACGACCCCACGTACGAGGACCGCTACCGCGCCGCGGTGATCAGCCGTGAGCCGGTCTCCTTCACCGCCTGCCGCCCGCCGGACCGGTGGCTGGACATCCACCTCTACCCTGACGCGAGCGGCATCAGCGTCCGGATCGTCCCCAGCGGTGCCCAGCCCCCGCCGTCGCCCGCGCCCCGCCGGCCCGCGCGCACCGACGACCCGGCCCGCGCCGGCCGGCTCTACCAGCTCACGCATCTGGCCGCCGCGCTCACCGAGGTCGTGGGCGTCCAGGACGTCATCGACCTGGTCGCCGACCAGATCATGCCGGCCTTCGGCGCCCAGGGCCTGGTCCTGTCGACCGCCGAAGCGGGCCGGCTGCGGATCACCGGATACCGCGGCTACACCCCCGAGGCCGTCGAACGTCTCGACGGTCTGCCCCTGGACACCGGCCTCACCCCAGCGGGCCGTGCCCTCGCCAAGGGCATCCCCGCCTTCTTCTCCGACCCGCAGGAGATGCGGCGCATCTACCCCGAGGCCCCGCAGATGAGCGGCAAACAGGCCTGGGCCTTCCTGCCCCTGATCATCTCCGGCCGGCCCGTGGGCATCTGTGTGCTGTCCTACGACCGTCCGCACACGTTCCCGGCCGAGGAACGCGCCGTCATGACCTCACTCGCCGGCCTCGTCGCCCAGGCCCTCGACCGGGCCCGCCTGTACGACACCAAGCACGAACTCGCCCACGGTCTCCAGCAGGCACTGCTCCCGCGCACCCTCCCCACGATCAGCGGACTGCGGGTCGCCGCCCGCTATCTGCCCGCCACCCGGGGCATGGACATCGGCGGGGACTTCTACGACGTGATCCGGCTCGGCGAGACCGCCGCCGCGGCCGTCATCGGGGACGTCCAGGGCCACAACGTCGCCGCCGCCGCTCTGATGGGACAGGTGCGGACCGGTGTCCACGCGCACGCGGCCCTCGGCACGCCCCCGGACGAGGTGCTGTCCCGGACCAACCGGCTGCTCATCGACCTCGCCCCCGACCTGTTCACCAGCTGCCTCTACGCCCATCTCGACCTCGCCGGCCGGCGGGCGACGCTGGCCAGCGCCGGCCACCCGCCACCCCTCGTGCGCATCCCCGGTCACGGCACCCGGCCCGTCGCCATCCAGCCCGGACCGCTCCTGGGCATCGAGCCCGGCGCCGACTTCCCCGTGACCGAACTCCCGCTCACCCCCGGGCTGATGCTCGCCTTCTACACCGACGGCCTCATCGAGTCGCCGGGGACCGACCTCGACGACTCCATCGACGACCTGGCGCGGCATCTCGCCCGCGCCGACGACCGGGACCTGGACGCGCTCGTCGACACGCTGCTGAGCGCGACCGGCATGGTGGGGCAGCGCATGGACGACATCGCCCTGCTGGTCCTGCACTGCGCGGCGTCCGGGTGACGGCGGTACCGGGCCGGGACGACGGGGCCCCGGCCCGGTGGTCATGCGGTCCGTGTCACCGGTGGTGCGGCGACGTCAGGTAGTGCTGGCGCAGGAGTTCCTTCCCGTAGTCGTTGCCGTTCGGGGTGCGGATGACGGAGTGGACGTGCTTCTGCGTGGCGCCGCTGCCCTGGGTCGCGCCGTAGGCGCCGGCGAGCGGTCCCGGGGCCTGGCAGTCGACCTCGACCCATACGACGGGGCTGTGGACGCGGACGTAGAAGGCGTCGTCGTCGCCGGTGCCGCCGGCCCAGGTGACGTAGGTGTCGTCGAGGTGCTTGCGGACCTCGGCCAGCTTCACCTTCGCCACGTCGGCCTTGGCGCGGCCGGTGAAGGCCCGGACGATGCCCAGAAGCCTCGTCTTCTGGGCCGCGGTCAGCGCGTTGCCGCGGATGCCGGTGTACTCCTGGACGGTGTTGTCGGAGAACGCGCCCGCCTTCATCGACTCGTTCGACTTGCTCGTCGACTCGACGGCGACGGCCTGCTGCGCCTCGGTCAGGGAGTTGATGAAGGCCAGGCTCGCGACGACCTCCTCGTGGCAGACCGTCACGGTCTCGCCGTCGATCTCCATCGAGGTCGGCTCCGACCCCCAGAAACAGGGGCTCATGACGACCTGGTCGCCGAGCACGAAGTAGTTGACGACGAGGTGGTGGCCGTCGAACTGGAAGCCCCAGGGCTCGGTCTTCGACGGCGTGCCCATGACCGTCCAGTAGTAGGCGTCCTCGTTGAAGGCCGTCGTGTTGCCGATCGCCTCGCCCGCCGCCTGGTTGATGCGGCGGATCTTCTCCGTGGTCTCCAGACCGTCCGCGCTCAGCGCCGCCTTCAACAGGGCGGTGCCCAGGGCCTTCTGGTCGTCGCTCAGGTCGGCGAGGGAGACGCCCTGGCGGTCGTAGGAGTCGATGTTGCTCCACAGCCGCCACTCGGTGGAGTGGACCGTGAACTGCGCGGAGGACTTCTGGTCGTCGGTCAGTCCGGCCAGGAAGGCGTTCGCGGCCGATATCACCGGCGCGGTGGCCACGCCGGTGGAGTGGATCGTGAACAGGTCGTCGATCCGGTTGCCGTCGGTGGTGAGACCGAAGAAGTCCTCGGTGATCGACTGGTTGCCGGGGCCGCCGGCGCCGCCCCCCGGCCCGCCGCTGGGCGCGCCGCTCGGCGCGGCGGAGGCGGAGGGATCGGCGGTGGTGGTGGCGTCGTCGGCCATCGCGGCCCACGCACCCGCACCGCCCATGGTCGCGACGGCGGTGGCGCCGCTGGCGAAGAAGACCTTCCGCATGAAGGTGCGGCGGCTCGCGTGAGCACCGCTGCCGGTCCCGGACTGAGGGTTCTCGGCCGTCGGCTCACCGGTGTCGAGCTCGGTCATCGTCGCTGATTCCCTTCGTCTTGGGCACATCCACGATGGACGGCCGCCCTGGGATCACTCTTGATCAGCGAACTTAGCCAGGCCTTAAGGAGGGGCGGCCCGCCCGACGGAGGGGGTGCCCGGACACCGAGTGCGGGCAGCCTGAACTGCGGTTCTGTGAGAGTGCTGAGAGTTCAGGGCAGCGGAACGGCCGGGTCACCCGTCGAGGGGGAGGGCCACGGTGAACTCGGTGCGCCCCGGCTCGCTCTCGACCTCGATCCTGCCTCCGTGCGCCTCCACGAGAGCGGCGGCGATGGCCAGGCCCAGGCCGGAACCGCCCTCCTTGCCGGGGGCGCGGGAGCGGGAGGCGTCGGCCCGGGTGAAGCGTTCGAAGATCGTGGGGAGCAGGCCGGGCGGGATGCCCGGACCGTTGTCCCGCACGCGGATCACGCACCCGGTGCCCCGGCCGGCGCCGACGTTCTCTCCCGTCGCCGTCGCCGTCGCCGTCGCCGTCGCATCCGCCCCCGCCTCTGATTCCCTCTCAGGCTCCGTCTCCGTCTCCGTCTCCACGACGACCGTGATCTTCGTACCGGCCGGTGTGTGCACCCGGGCGTTGGCCAGCAGGTTGGCCACCACCTGGTGGAGCCGGGACGGGTCGGCGACCACCGACACCGGGCCGTCGAGGCGCAGCGCGAGCCGCCAGTCGTGCTCGCCGCCCGCCGCCTGCGCGTCCCAGACCGCCTCGGCGACCAGCGTCGCGAGATTCACCTCGGCCCGCTCCAGGGGCCGCCCCTCGTCGAGGCGGGCGAGCAGCAGAAGGTCCTCGACGAGATCCGTCATACGCGCCGACTGCGCGGAGACGCGGTGCCAGGCGAGCTCGGGCTCGATGGTCCGGTGGTCGCCCTTCATGTATTCGGCGTAGCCGGCGATCGAGGCCAGCGGGGTGCGCAGTTCATGGCTGGCGTCGGCGAGGAACCGGCGCATGCGCTGCTCGGTGCGCCGGCGTTCGGCGAGCGACGACTCGACGTGGTCGATCAGGCGGTTGAGCACGGCGCCGACCTGACCGGCTTCGGTGCCGGGGTCGGTGTCCCGCGCGTCGACACGGGCGAGGGCCGCGACCTCGCCGCGGTCCAGCGGCACCCGGGCGACCTCGGCGGCGGTGGCCGCGACCCGGCCGAAGGGGCGCAGCTGACGCCGTATGACCACCGCGGAGGTACAGGCGGCGCAGGCCAGGCCGGCTGCGGCGATCACCGCCTCCACGACCACCAGACGGTCGATCACCCGCTGGACGTCCGCCATCGGCAGCCCGGCGAGCACGGGGACCCCGTCGCCGCCGATGGCGGTCACCCGGTAGGTGCCCAGGCCCGGGATGGTGCGGGTGTGCAGCTCCCCGTTCGCGGTGATCCCCCGCAGCGCGGCGCGCTGGGCGGCGGTGAGGGCCCGCTGACGTCCGTCACCGGTCACCACCTCGGCGGCGATGACCTTGCCGTCGGCGAAGCGGGCCGCCAGGGTGCCGGTCGGCTGGCCGCGCTCGTTGAGGAAGCCCAGATCCGTCGCGCCGCCCGTCCGCCGCTGCAGCCCGCCCTGGCTCCGGTCCGCGGCGTGGGTGACCCGCTGGTCCAGATCCTCCAGCAGATACACCCGCTGGACGAACACCGTGGTGAGCGCCATCGCGGCGCACACCACGACGAGCGTCACGGAGACGAAGAGCACCAGCCGGACCCGTAGCGAACGCCAGCCCAGACCGGTGCCGGAACGGCCCGCCGGGCCCCTCGGCTCCGTCATCGTCACGCGTCCGCGGCTCTGATCGCGTAGCCCACGCCGCGCACCGTGCGGATCATCGGAGCCCGGCCTTTGTCGATCTTCGCCCGCAGGCCGTGGATGTAGACCTCCACGAGGTTCCCCTCGCCGTCGAACGAGGCGTTCCACACGTGGTCGAGGATCTGCGCCTTGCTGAGCACCTGGTGCGGATGGTGCATCAGGAAGCGCAGGAGGTCGAACTCCTTCGTGGTCAGCGTGATCGGCGTGCCGTCCCGCTGCACCTCGCGTGTGGTCTCCGCCAGCACGAGGTCGCCCAGTACCCGTACGGGACCCCGCTCGCCCGGGTCGGGGGGACCCACGCGACGCAGCAGCCCGCGCAGCCGCAGCATGACCTCCTCCAGGGAGAACGGCTTGGTCACGTAGTCGTCGGCGCCGGCCGACAGCCCGTCGAGCCGGTGTTCCAGCGCGTCCCGGGCGGTGAGCATCAGTACGGGCAGCCGCGTGTTCTCGCCGCGCAGCCTGCGGAGCACCTGCACCCCGTCGACATCGGGCAGCATGCCGTCCAGGACGACGACGTCCGGTGCGCAGTCGCGCGCGAGACGCAACGCGCTGCGGCCGTCCTCCGCCGCGAGGGAATGCCACCCCGCCTCGGTCACGGCCGCGGAGAGCAGCTCGGTGAGTTCGGGCTCGTCGTCGACTATCAGCACGCGAACCGTGCCTTCACGGGTACCGGAGGGGCCAGACATGTCGCCGACCCTCTCCCGGCCGGCCATGGGAATCATGTGGATGAGCTGAGCGTGCGCCGTGGGACGTGGTGAAGGGAGCACCGGCATACGCGATCCGTACGCGTTCGGTACGGAACACGAGGTCCGCCGCGCTGGCAGCCCCGGATCCGCGCCAGGGCCACCGAGGAGCAGTTGCGCGAGGTCGCGGCCGAGGGCCTGGGCGAGGTGTACTTCCGCGACCGGGGGCGCCGCGCCCAGGGCCTGCTGGTCGAGTTCACCGACGTGGAACACGTGGACTTCGACCTGGAGCCCCGCCGCCCGGCTCCCCACGCCCCACCTAGGATCGCCGGCATGGCACTGCGACCCGTTCACGTGATCATCAAGGCTCTCGACCCCTCGGCGGTCGGCCGGTTCTGGGCGGAGGCGCTCGGCTGGACCGCCTACAGCTCCGGCGTGACCACCTACGTCGGACCCGGCGGCGGCCTCGTCTGGCCCGACCCGGTCGCCCTCGGCATCGACGTCGTTCCCGTACCGGAACCCAAGACGGCGACGAAGAACCGGGTGCACCTCGATCTCGCCACCACCTCCGCGGCCCATCAGACGGAGCTGGTCGCGCGCCTCCGGTCGCTCGGTGCGACGCCCGCGCACGTGGGTCAGGGCGACGTGCCGTGGACGGTCCTCGCCGACCCGGAGGGCAACGAGTTCTGCGTCCTGGAGCCCCGGGAGATGTACCGGGACACCGGGCCGGTCGCCGTGGTGGTGGTCGACTGCGCGGATCCGCGGGCCATGGCCCGGTTCTGGGGTGAGGCGACGGACTGGACCCTGCACGAGGTGACCGACGACCACGCGGTGCTGCGCTCCGCCAAGGGTGTCGGCCCGTATCTGGAGTTCCTCCGCACGCCCGGCGCGCAGACCGTGCACGTGCCGGACCGCCTCCACGTGGACCTGCTGCCGTACCCCGGTGACGACAAGGCGGCGGAGGTGGCCCGGCTGCGCGCCCTCGGCGCCACCGACCTCGACCTCGGTCAGGGCGACGTCCCGTGGACGTGCCTGACCGACCCGGAGGGCCACGAGTTCTGCGTGCTCGCCCCGTCCTGACCCTGAGCCTCCCGCCCTCCGGCACGCGAGCCTTCGTCACCCCGGTGAGGACGCTCGGGCGCGGGCGGTCAATGTGCCGAGTGTTCCGGGTCAGGGCCGTTCGACTCTAGTCACGCCTTCCACGCCCTGACTTCACTGATCGCGAGGTCCCGAGCCTGGCGCAGGGATCCGGACGGAAGAGCGCCGTGACGGCGTCGTACGGCGGGAAGGAGTGGCAGATGATCGCGGTGGTGGGCCACGCCGATGTGACTTCGGAGACCCTGGGGCTGCTGGAGGCCGAGCTGGGGGCGTTGCTGGAGCGTGAGCCCGACGGGGAGCCTGGAGTGGTGCGCGCCGGTGGCGGCGTCGCGCCGGCGTTCGCACGGGCGGTGCGGCAGGCGGGCCGGGACCTGGTCGTGGTGATCCCCACCCTCGGCATGGTGCCCGCGTTGCTGCCGGAGCGGGACCGGGTGCCGACCGGCGAACTGCTGCTGCTCGCCCGGCAGGTGCGTCTGCTGACGTACGACCCGGGCGACCGCGACGCCTGTGTCCGCGCGGACGAGGAGATCGTCGCCGGATGCCGGCGTCTGGTGGCCGTCTGGGACGGTTCGCCCTCCAACGGCCGGGACGCCACCGCCCATCTCGTGGCCTACGCCCGCTCCCGCGGTGTGCCGGTGGAGGTGGTCTGGCCGCTGGGCGCCGGCCGCACGGGCCTGCGGGTCGCGGCACGCCCGGACGACGACGGCCGACCGCCCGGCGACGCTCCCCGGCCGACGGCTCTCCCGGCCGCCGTGGGCACGCCGGGCACCCGTGGCATCCGCGAGGCGGGGGCGGCCCGATGACCGGCGTGAGCGGCACCACGAGTCTGCGGGGGCTCGACACCGCGGACACCCGGGGACACGGGCCGGCCCGGGAGATCCCGGTGGCGGGCGCGACCGGGGGCTCCCGTGCTCTCGCCTGGCTGCTGATCGTCACCGGGGCCCTCGGCGCCCTCGCCTCGTTCGTGATCACCGTCGACAAGTTCGAACTCCTCCGGAACCCGGCCTTCGTCCCCTCGTGCAACCTCAGCCCGGTGCTGTCCTGTTCGAACGTGATGCGCAGCGACCAGGCGTCCGTGCTCGGCTTTCCCAACCCCCTGCTGGGCCTGGCCGCCTATCCGGTCGTGGCGTTCGTCGGATTCGCGCTGCTGGCCGGTGCCCGCTTCCGCCGCTGGTTCTGGCTCGGCCTGAACCTCGGCACGCTGCTCGGCGTGGGCTTCTGCATGTGGCTGATGACCCAGGCGCTCTACGAGATCGGTGCGCTGTGCCTGTGGTGCTGCCTCGCCTGGGCGTCCACCATCGCCATGTTCTGGTACGTCACCGTGCACAACCTCCGGCACGGCGTCATCCGGGCTCCCCGAGGGGTGGTCGCGGGCGTGCGGGAGTTCCACTGGGTGGTGCCGGTCACCTGGTGTCTGAGCATCGTGATGCTGATCGGGACGCGGTTCTGGGCGTACTGGCAGACGCTGCTCTGACCCTCCGGGCGGCGCCGGACTCCTCGACGGCGAGAAGAGTGGGCCGTTGGGCCCAGGGTGCCGGCCCGCATGGGGCCGTTCGACCCTATCGGGCCCTCGTACCCCTGCGGCGATCATGAGGCGGCGGCCGGGAAGAGCCGGCTCGCGGTCCCGTACCCATGGCTCTTCCCGGTCCGATCACGACATGGGCACCCAGCAGAGGACGCGATCAGGTGGACGAGGCACGGACGGAACAGGTGGAGAGCGCGCGGCCGAGCGCCGTGGTCTCCGCCGCCGGCACGGCGGTGGAGCAAGGCGGGCGGGACGGCCGGGCACCGCACCGGCCCTCCTGGGTGGAGTGGCTGACGACCACCGACCACAAGAAGATCGGCACGATGTACCTGGTGTCCGCCTTCGCGTTCTTCGTGATCGGTGGTGTCCTGGCGCTGCTGATGCGCGCGGAACTCGCCCGGCCCGGACTGCAGGTGATGTCGAACGAGCAGTTCAACCAGGCGTTCACGATGCACGGCTCGATCATGCTGCTGATGTTCGCGATGCCGCTGTTCACCGGCTTCGCCAACTGGATCATGCCGCTGCAGATAGGCGCCCCGGACGTCGCCTTCCCCCGGCTGAACATGCTCGCCTTCTGGCTCTTCCTGTTCGGCTCCTCGATCGCGGCCTTCGGCTTCCTCACCCCGGGCGGGGCCGCGTCCTTCGGCTGGTTCCTCTACGCGCCGCTGTCGGACTCCGTGCACTCGCCGGGCCTCGGCGCCGACCTGTGGATCATGGGTGTGGCGCTGTCCGGCTTCGGCTCCATCGCCGGCGCCGTCAACTTCATCACCACCATCATCTGCATGCGCGCCCCCGGCATGACGATGTTCCGGATGCCGATCTTCACCTGGAACGTGCTGCTGACCGGTGTGCTGATCCTGATCGTGTTCCCGGTCCTCGCGGCGGCGCTGTTCGCGCTGGAGTGCGACCGCAAGTTCGGCAGCCACGTCTTCGACTCCGCGAACGGCGGGGCCCTGCTGTGGCAGCACCTCTTCTGGTTCTTCGGCCACCCCGAGGTCTACATCCTGGCCCTGCCGTTCTTCGGGATCGTCTCCGAGGTGATCCCCGTCTTCAGCCGTAAGCCGATGTTCGGATACATGGGGCTGATCGGCGCGACGATCGCGATCGCGGGCCTCTCGGTGACGGTGTGGGCGCACCACATGTACGTCACCGGCGGTGTGCTCCTGCCGTTCTTCTCCTTCATGACGTTCCTCATCGCCGTCCCGACCGGCGTGAAGTTCTTCAACTGGATCGGCACGATGTGGAAGGGCAGCCTCTCCTTCGAGACACCGATGCTGTGGACCACGGGCTTCCTCATCACGTTCGTCTTCGGCGGCCTCACCGGCGTCATCCTGGCCTCGCCGCCGATGGACTTCCACCTCTCGGACTCGTACTTCGTCGTGGCCCACTTCCACTACACGGTCTTCGGCACGGTCGTGTACGCGATGTTCGCCGGCTTCCACTTCTGGTGGCCGAAGTTCACCGGCAAGATGCTCGACGAGCGCCTCGGCAAGATCACGTTCTGGACGCTCACGGTGGGCTTCCACCTGACCTTCCTGGTCCAGCACTGGCTCGGCGCCGAAGGCATGCCCCGCCGCTACGCCGACTATCTCGCCGCCGACGGCTTCACCGCCCTCAACTCCCTGTCCACGATCGGCGCGTTCCTGCTCGGCCTGTCGATCCTGCCCTTCTTCTACAACGTCTGGAAGACCGCGAAGTACGGCAAGCCCGTGGCCACGGACGACCCGTGGGGCTACGGCCGCTCCCTGGAGTGGGCCACCTCCTGCCCGCCGCCCCGCCACAACTTCACCAGCCTGCCCCGCATCCGCAGCGAGTCGCCGGCATTCGACCTGCGTCACCCGGAGATCGCCGCGCTCGAGGCGGAGGTCTAGGCCGTGCTCCAGCCCGTGGTCGCCGTGGGCACCGGGATGCTGACCGTGTCCGGCTGCGTCTGGTACCTGCCGGCCCTGGCCGATCTGCGGGCCGGTGCCGACCGGCCCGACTCGCGCCGTACGGCGGCGGCCGCCTGCCTGAGCGGCTGGTCCACGACCGGGATCATCGCCCTGCTGCTCCTCGTCGTGGAGGCGTGGTGGCTGCCCGTCGCCGCGGCCGTCGCCGGAGCCGGCGTCACGGCCGGCCTCCGGGCCCGGGCGGTCGTCCAGCGACGGCGTGAGGCACGACAGGCCGCACGCGACTGGGCGGAACTGCGCACCGGCCCGTACCCGCCCGGCCCCGACGGGGCCAGGAACGTCGTCGCGCTCCTCCTCGCCTTCGGCCTGCTCACGGCCGGGGCCATGGCGGCCGTCGGACTGGTCACGGGCGGGGCGCAGGACCCGGACTGGGTGTCGGCAGCCGTGGTTCCGGCCGGCGTCATGGGCCTGTTCATCGCCCTCGCACTCCTCTACCCGCGCGGCCGGCCCACCCCCGCGCAACATCGGGGCGAGCACGGCTCGAAGCCGACGCGGGGGTAGGCACGACGGCCCCCACGACGGCGCCCTGCGCGGGGACACGGGCCGACGCTCCGCGAGGACGACGACCACCAACCGGCCACACGACCCGTCGGCCACACGACCCATCGGCCACACGACCCGTCGGCCACACGACCCGTCGGCCGTGCGGCCCCGTCGGCCGTGCGGCCCCGTCGGCCGTGCGGCCTTCATCCGGCGTGTGACCCCATCGGGCGTGTGGCCCTATCGGGCGTGCGGCTCTCCTCGGCCGTGCGGCTCTCCTCGGCCGTGCGGCTCTCCTCGGCCGTGCGGCCTCCTCGGGGCGTGTGACCCCTATACGCTGAGCGGCCTTTGTCGGTCGGCGTGTGTCCCCGTCGCCGGGTGGCCTTCGTCGGCCGTGCGGCCTTCACCGGGCATGCAGCCCTTTGTGCCGAGTGGCCTTCACCGAGGGTGAGGTTCCCGCCCGGTGCGCGGCTTCAGCGGCTGTGCGGCCGCCCGTTGGCGAGTGGTCCCATCGGGCGTGTTGCCCTCATCTGGCGTGGGGCCTCGGGCGTGTGGCCCCCGATTGGCTGTGCGGCCACCCAATCGGCCGTGTGGCTTGGCGGCCGTGGGGCCCTCACTGGTCGTGCGGTCCCATGTGCGGAGTGGCCCTCATCGGGCGCTGCCCTGTCTGCCGACGGCCTGCATCGGGCGTGGGGCCGCATCGGGCATGCGGCCCCCTATGCCGAGCGCCTTGCCAGGCGTGCGGCCTCATCCGCCGACGGCCTTCATCGGCTGTACGGACCTGCCAGGTGGGCGGCTCCCCTCGTGCGCGCGGCTCACCTCGCGCGGGCGGATCCTCAGACCTGTGGTCCCATCGGTCGAATGGGCCTCGTCGAGGCTGTGGTCCCTGGAGGGCCATCCGTGCGGACCCCGGCCGAAGGCCGCGTGCCCTACTCGGCCGTGACGAACCGGAGGCGGCGGCGGGCCCGTGGTGGGGTGCTTCTGCGGGCGCGGATCTCCTGTACGACTGCGGCGAGGACGACCACGGCCCAGGCGATCGAGAAGACGCCGGTCTGGCCGTCCGGGTCGAAGGCCAGCCAGCCGACCCCCAGCCCGGCCGTGGTCAGGCCGGCGGCGGCCGCGAGGGGCGACGGGCGTCGGCGGCTCAGCGCGCGGAGCAGGCAGAGCGCGCCGAGGGCGAGCAGCGGGGTGGCCAGGATCTCGATGTTGTCGTGCGCGGTGTAGTCGTGGTCGACCCCGACCTCGGCCTGGGCAGGGGAGTAACTCCCGCTGTAGTCCTGCTCGAAGAGCCTGGAGCCGGAGGAGTCGGGCGGCAGCTCGTAGTAGCCGCCGTACGCGGAGTCGTAGTAGTACAGGGTGGAGAAGTCGGACTCCGACACGTAGTCGTAGTCGTAGTCCGAGCCGCCGACCGCACCGCCCACCGTGACGCTCGCCATGACCAGGGCCCCGGCCCCCCACCACAGGCAGGCCGAGGTGAGAGGGAGCCAGCGGAACAGGACGAGCCCGAGCACGCCGGTCGCCACCCACACGCCGATGAACGCGTCGCTGGAGTCCTCGTACAGATCCTGGTAGCCCACGGCGACGACGCCGGAGACCACCAGGCCGAGCAGGGCGACGATCCTCCCGTGGGGGAGCGTGAACCGCCGCCTGCCGGGCGAGGCTTCGCCGTCCGGCGACGCGGTGCCGGCCGGCGTCCCGCCGCCGTCCGCCGCACCGGACCCGGTCGCGCCGACCTCCTCGCCCGGTGGCGGGGTGGCGGGCCTGGGCGGTGTCAGCGCGGTGCGGGTCTCCTGGTGGGCCAGCGCCGTCTGCCCGGGACCGGCCGTGGCCTCGGCGGACGCACGGGCGGGGGGCACGGCCGGCACCGGAGGCGTGGGCGGCGTCGGCGGTGTCGGCGGCGCGGCCGGGGTCGAGGCGCCGCCCGGCCGGGCCGGCACGGGCGCCGGAGAGCTCAGCGCGAGGAGGGTCTCCGTCAGCGCCTCCCGCATCTCCGCCGCGCCGGCCTGCCGCTGCTCTCGGTCCTTGGCCAGGGCCCGCAGCACCAGGACGTCCACCGCCGCCGGGATCTGCGGGCGCAGCCGGGACGGCGCGACCGGCTCCTGGCTGATGTGCTGGTGCATCACCGCGAAGGGGGAGTCGCCGATGAACGGAGGGCGGCCGGTCAGCAGTTCGTACAGCAGACAGCCCGTGGAGTACTGGTCGGAGCGGCCGTCCACGGGCTGCCCCGTGAGCTGCTCGGGGGAGAGGTAGGCGGGGGTGCCCACCGTCATTCCGGTGGCGGTGAGCCGGGTGGTGGTCTCCGCGACGACCTTGGCGATCCCGAAGTCCAGGACCTTGATGCCGCCCTCGGACGTCAGCATGACGTTGGAGGGCTTGATGTCGCGGTGGATGAGGCCCCGGCCGTGGCTGTGGGCGAGCGCGTCGGCGATGTCCCGGCCGATCGCCAGGGCCCGTTCGACCGTGAACGGGCCGTCGGCCAGCACATCGGTCAGAGTGCGCCCCTCGATGAACTCCATGACCAGGAACGGCGTCGTCTCGCCGTCCGTGGAGTCCTCGCCGACGTCGTGCAGCACGGCGACGTTGCGGTGGTTGAGCGAGGCGACGACCCGTGCCTCCCGGCGGAACCGGACACGGAACTCCTCGTGCCGGGTGAGTTCCGGGGGCAGCAGCTTCACCGCCACCGTGCGGCCCAGCTCCCGGTCCGTGGCGCGCCAGACCTCCCCCATTCCACCGCGCCCGACCGCCTCGACCAGTTCGTATCTCTCCGCGAGCACCCGCATGGTTCTGCCCCCCTGGTGGCATGGGGCAGCCCGAACACGACCCGACTGCCCGAGATGTGCGAAACACGGCAGCCGACGGGGCGGGCACACCGTGAACTCCCCGGTGCCGGCGCGCCCTCCGCTCAGCCGCGCGCCCACGATAGTGGTGAAAATCGGCGCACGGGATATTCCGTGCTTAACCGTACAAATGTGCGCCTGTTGCGCGCCTTTGCCTCCTGAGTCCCTCCTTCCCGAGGGCGGTGGCGGCTTCGGGAGAGCGGATGCCCGACGGAAGGCGTCTACCGGCTCAGGCGCAGGACGAGCCGCAGCGTGTCCGTCAGCACGGCCGTGGGCACGGCAGGGTCGGCGACCCGCTGGACACCGAGACCGATGCCCAGGCTGAGCAGGGTCATCGCGGCCTGCTCGGCCGGCATGGCCAGGGAGGCGCCCAGTTCGCCGGCCAGCGCTTCGAGGAGCTGGGCCAGCGCCTCGCGGATCGCGGTGACCCGCGCCGTGATCTCGCCGCGGAGCTCGGCGTCATGACGGGCGCCGATGAGGAACTCGACCTCGAGCAGGGTCCAGGTCTCGTCGCCGATGTGCGCCTCGCCCCACGCGGCGAAGGCCGCCAGGCGGTCGTCGGCCCCCGCGTCGCGCAGGACCGCCTCCGTCAGCAGGGCGAGCTGCTCGGCGCGGATGGCGTCGAGCACGGCCAGGCACAGATGGCCCTTGCTGCGGAAGTTGGAGTAGACGGCGCCCTTGGAGTAGCCGGCCCGCTCCGCGACGTCGCTGAGCGAGGTCACACCGTAGCCGTCGCGCAGAAAGAGCTCCCGCGCGGTGGCGACGAGTTGCTCGCGCGTACGTTCCTGGCTCTCGACGCGGCTGAGGCGGGCCATGTCTCGCTCCCTCTCCCGTCCCGCGCGGTGTTCTGTCTCCCGGCGGCTCCCGAATCCCTCGGATCCTAACGCCGGAACGGGCTGTCCCCGGCATTCGGATACCGCTAGTATCCGGATCTCGTCGGTATCCCGAATGGGCGGAGAACCCAGTGACCGCAACGGGCACACGCACGACTCCTTCCCGGGGACTGGTCCTCGGCTGCGGCGGAACGCTCGGCGCCGCCTGGACGACCGGAGCCCTGCACTCACTCCAGCGGGCCCTGCGGTGGGACCCGCGCCACGCGGAGGTGCTGGTCGGCACCTCGGCGGGCGCCGAGCTGGCCGCACTCCTCGGCGCCGGCGTCGGCGTGGAGGACCTCCTGGCCGCGCAGCTCGCCCGGGTGGGGGCCCGAGCGGACCTGACCGGTCACTTCGCCGCCCCGCCCCGCGCGCTCCCGCCGCGGCCCGCACTCTTCCCCGGATCCCCGCGGCTGGCGCGCCATGCGCTGGGACGTACGGTTCCCCTGGTCGCGGGCCTGTCCGGCCTGCTGCCCCAAGGGCGCGGCGACGCCGCCCGGCTGGCCGCCCTCGCCGACGTCCTGGCACCGGCCGGCGGGTGGGTCGCGCACCCGGCGACCTGGCTGGTGGCCACCGACTTCGACACGGGCCGGCGTACGGTCTTCGGGCACCCCGACACCCCGCCGGCCGCCCTGCGCGACGCCTTGCGCGCGTCCTGGGCGGTCCCGGGCTGGTTCCCGCCCGTACGCATCGACGGCCGGCGCTACGCCGACGGCGGCATCCTGTCCACCGCCTCCGCCGACCTCCTCGTGCCCCGGGGCCTCGACGAGGTGTACGTCGTCGCCCCGATGAGCTCGACCGCTCCCGGCCCGCGCAGAGGACTCGGCCGGGCCGAGGCCCTGTTGCGGCGGGCCATGACCCGGACCCTCGACGCGGAGTGCGCCGCGCTGCGGGCCACGGGCACCCGCGTCGTCCGGATCGAGCCCACCGCCGCCGACCTGGAGGTGGCCGGCGGCAACTTCATGGACCCCCGGCGCCGCCTGGCCGTGCTGGAGACCGCTCTGCGCACCACCCGCGCGACCGTCCGGGACCTCCTGCGCCCGGCCGTCACCCCCGCCGCGGACCCACGCCCCGAACGCCGCCCCGACGCCCGGACAGGAGCCTGACATGCCGCGAACCGAACCCGCCGCGGCGGCCACCCGCCGGCCGCACGCCGTCGAGGCACTGGTCGTCGGCAGCGGACTGTCCGGCATCGGGGCGGCCATCGGGCTGCGCCGGACCGGCGTGCACGACCTCGTCGTCCTCGAGAAGGCGGACGACCTGGGCGGCACCTGGCGGGACAACACCTACCCGGGGTGCGCCTGCGACGTCCCCTCCGCCCTGTACTCCTACTCCTTCGCGCCCAACCCGGAATGGACGCGTGCCTTCGCCGGCCAGGCGGAGATCCGTTCCTATCTCCGTGACACCGCGGCCCGGTACGGCATCACGCCCCTCATCCGCTTCGACACCGAGGTGATCCGTGCGCAGTGGGACCCCCGGACCGCGCGCTGGCACGTCGAGACCAACCGCGCCGACTACACGGCACGCTTCCTGATCGCCGCGGCGGGGCCCTGGCACGAACCGCTGCTCCCCGACATCCCGGGCCTGGCCGATTTCCCCGGCACGGTCTTCCACTCCTCCCGCTGGCGCCACGACCACGAACTCACCGGCGCACGCGTCGCCGTCGTGGGCAGCGGAGCGTCCGCCGTGCAGTTCGTGCCCGCCATCCAGCCGCGCGTCGCCCGGCTGCATCTGTTCCAGCGCACCGCCCAGTGGGTGCTGCCCAAGCCCGACCACCATGTGCCGCGTGCCGAACGCCTGTTGATGCGGCGCTTCCCCGCGGTCCAACGGGCCCTGCGGAACGCGGAGTACGGAGCTCTGGAAGCCCTGGGCGTGGGCTTCCGCCGTCCTTCCCTGCTGCGCGCGGTGCAGAAGGTGGGCGCCCTCCACCTCCGGGCCGCCGTCAAGGACCCGGACCTGCGCCGGGCCCTGACACCCGACTACACCCTCGGCTGCAAACGGCTGCTGCTGTCGAACACCTACTATCCGGCGCTGACCCGGCCGAACGTCACCCTCCACCCCACCGCCGTGCGGGCCGTCGACGGCCACCGCGTCATCGGCGCCGACGGCAGCACGGCCGAGGTGGACACCATCATCCTGGGCACCGGTTTCCACATCCTCGACATGCCCATCGCGCAGCGCGTGTTCGACGCCGGCGGCGCGAGCCTCGACGATCACTGGAAGGGCAGCCCGGACGCCTACCTGGGCACCACGGTCAGCGGGTTCCCCAACGCGTTCCTCCTGTTGGGGCCCCACCTCGGGACGGGCCATTCCTCCGCGTACACGATCCTCGAAGCGCAGCTGGACCACCTGACCCGAGCGGTACGTCGCATCCGCTCGGCGGGCTGGACGAGCATCGACGTGCGCTCCGAGGTCCAGGAGGCCTTCAGCGCGGAAGTGCGACAGGCGCTGCCGTCCACGGTCTACAACTCCGGCGGGTGTTCGAGCTACTACCTCGACGGCAACGGCCTGAACAGCTTCAGCTGGCCCTGGTCGACGGGCCGGCTGCGCCGCCGGCTGGCCCGCTTCGATCCCGAGGCGTACGAGATCACGTAGGGCGGCTCCCGGTCACTGGCCGGCGGCGAGGACGTAGGTGTTGAGGGTGCCGACCGTCTCGAGCGGCGCGGGGGAGCCCAGGTCGTAGCGGTCCACGGCGAGGTAGTTGGGCTTCTTGCGGGCGGCGGGCGTGCAGAAGTTCTGGGCGCGGTTGAGGAGTTTGCCGTTGTCCGTGGCGGCGGTGGAGCCGATCGTGTAGTCCCTGAAGTGGTTCATCACAAACAGCGGACGGAAGGCGGCCGAGTCCACGGTCAGCGGGCGGCCGGTGCCCCAGCGGCTGTAGCAGGACCAGTCGGAGGTGCCGATCCCGCCGCCCATGGACCAGTAGTTCTCCACGGTCCACTCGCGCTGGTACATCACACCGAAGGTGTCCCGGGTGGCCCAGCCGTTCGCGGTGTCACCGGCACGCGTCCGGTCGCTGAAGATCAGCAGTTGCCTGCCGCGTGCCGCGAGGTCGGCCATGGCCGGCCAGCCCCGGGCCGCGACGCCCTCCTGGTCGGGCCGGTAGAGCACGTCGTACAGTCCGTTCACCGAGGCCAGGGAGGACTTCAGCACGTCGGAGGAGGCGTAGTCCTCGAGGAACAGGGTGACGAACTGGCCGGAGTGGGCCTTGAGGAAGTCGACGACGCGTTGCAGGTCGGTGGCGAGCGGGACGGGGTTGCTCACGCCGTCGCAGCTGTTGTGGCAGAGCACGGCCTGTCCGGAGACGGTGTAGTCGTCCAGCATGAAGCCGCGCACGCCGTCATCGAGCTGCCGGCTGATGCCGCGGGTCTGGTTGGGGAACAGACTGACCGGGAACGAGGCGAAGTTGCCGTCGGCGCCGTTGGCGAAGGCGTTGTGCGCGGTGAGGAAGGTGACCTGGTCGAGGGTGCGGGTGTCGGCGGAGGGGATCGGGCTGGTCGCGTACGCCACCGGTGTGAGGTACCAGCGGGCGAGGTCTCCGGCGGAACCCAGCTGTACGGCGCCGGAGTCGGCGGAGGACCCGGTGAGGTACTGCGAGGTGCCGGGGACGCCGACGGTGTAGGTGCCGTCCGTGCCGGCGGTGATCGTCCAGACGGTGCCCTCCGCCCCGCAGGGGAGGGTCACCGCGGAGGTACCGCTGCGGCCTAGGCAGGTGCCGGCCTCGTCGGTGTTCCGCAGCTGGTGGCCGCCGTCGACCGCGACCGGGGTCCACTGCTGGTGGTCCTCGTCGCCCTTCGGGTGGTGCGCGGCGACCGTGCCGCCGCTGTCGGCCGCGTTCAGGCCGGTCGTGCGGTTCTGCAGGTACACCGGGTGAGCGGGGACGGCGGCCGACGCCGGGCCCGCGGACAGGACGGGCAGGGTCAGGGCGAGCGCGGCGGTACCGCACAGGGCGCGCAGGGGACGCAGATGCACGCGGCTTTCCTTTCGTTCCAGCACTCCGAGATGGCAGAGGCATGACATATCGAAAGGAGCGGGTGCCGCGCCAGACCCCGCGTCCGAACTCGCCCCGGAAAAGGCAACTTTGACGCCTCGTCAACGCCCCTGCTATGAGGCCGAGAACGCCTTCAGCCGTACGCCGGTGTCGCAGATGCGCACCGCTTCCGCCTTCCCTCCGGCGGCCGTGAACGCTCGGGTGAGGGGCCGGGACTCGCCGGGCGGGACGATGTCCAGGCCGGTGACCGCGTCGCATTCGTCGAGGCTGGTGAAGGTGAGGGCGGCGGTGGCGGAATCGCCGGGGGAGAGGGTGGACTTCGCGGCGTCGCCGACCGACCCGGCCCAGTCCACCGGCAGTTCCACCCGGCCGGACTCGCCGACGAAGAGAAGCGAGGGGAAGCCCCGCACCGTGCAGGATCCGTCCCCCTTGTTCGTGATCACGACCGAGGCCCGTCCCGGACCGGTGGTGCGTGCCACGGCCGTCAGGTCCTTCGTACGGCAGTGGTCGGCGGCGGCGCTGGGGAGGGAATCGGCTCCGAAGAGCACCCCGGCGGGCGGCGAGGACGCGCCGTCACCCCCGCGCGACCCGCCCGACGCCGAACCGTCGGTCGAGGCCCCGCCGGTCGACGCCCCGCCCCCGGCTTCCGTCCTCGACGAACCGGAGCCGGAACCAGAACCGCTGCCCGGTGCGCCTTCGACGCCCGGCGGCGAGGAGGAGGCGCCCGACGGCGAGGAGGAGCCCGGCGACGCGCACCCGGCCGCGCCGACGAGGAGCAGCACCGTGACGGCGGAGATCAGAGGTCGGCGCATGGCTCCTGCTGCTGGTTCGAACGGATGGACGGACCCGGTGACGTGGACGTGAGGATATTGCATAGAATCCACGGCGATCACGTTCACCGGCGCTGCTCAGCGCACCGCCTTTGGGGGGAAAGGCACGCGTGTGCAACCGAGCGACAACGACATGAGCACCCACGGCATGCGCCGCAGGCGGTTTTTGGGCGCCGGGGGAGCGATGACGTTGGGAGCAGCGGGAGCGCTGGCGGCCGGACAGCTGGTGTCGGGAGACGCCTCGGCGTCCGTGGGCGGGGCGACCGCCACGGCCGGCGCCGGCACGTCGGTGAGCGGCACGGTCTTCGGACTGGGCGTCGCCTCCGGCGACCCGCTGCCCACCGCGGTGGTGCTGTGGACCCGGGTGGTGCCCCCGCAACAGGGCAGTTCCGGCATCCTGGCCCCCACCGTCGCGGTGACCTGGCAGCTCGCCTCGGACAGCGGTTTCACCACGATCGTCAAGAGCGGCACGGCCACGGCGAGCAGCAGCCTCGGCTACAGCGTCCACGTGGACGTCACGGGCCTGACCCCGGCCACCGACTACTGGTACCGGTTCACGGCGCTGGGCCGCACCTCCGTCACCGGCCGGACCCGCACCGCCCCCGCCCCCGGCACCACCCCCGAGAACCTGCGGATCGCCCTCGCCTCGTGCCAGAACTGGCAGCACGGATACTTCACCGTCTACCAGGACATGCGCGAACAGCGGCCGGACCTGGTGCTGTTCGTCGGCGACTACATCTACGAGAGCTCCGCCTACTCCTACCGCGTGCGCCGCCACGAGGGTTCGGGTGCGCCCGTCACACTCGCCCAGTACCGTGCCCGGCACGAGCAGTACAACACCGACCCGGACCTCCAGGCGATGCGTGCCGCCGCACCCTTCGTGGTCGTCTTCGACGACCACGAGGTGGAGCAGGACTGGGCCGGTGACGTGGCGAACGACCCCGTCGCCTGGCCCGCCGACAAGTTCCGCGCCCGCCGAACGGCCGCGTTCCAGGCGTTCTACGAGCACATGCCGATCCGCCTCGCGCAGAAGCCCGTCGGCCCGGACGTCCTGATGTACCGCGCACTCGACTTCGGCAGTCTGGCCCGGCTGCACGTCCTCGACACCCGCCAGTACCGCGACGACCAGGCGGCCACCGCCGCCGAGGCCTCCGAGACCGGCCGCGTCATCATGGGCGACACCCAGCGCGACTGGCTGCTGGACAGCATGCGCGGCTCCGGCGCGCGGTGGAACCTGGTCGCCTCGCAGGTGATGATGGCCGAGACCGACTACCTCGCCGGCGTGGGCAAGGAGTGGTCGTACGACGCCTGGGACGGCTACCAGACCGAACGCGCGGCCCTGCTCGCCGAGTTCCAGGACATCCGCAATCCCGTCGTGCTGTCCGGCGACCGGCACCGCACCATCGTCAGCGACCTCAAGCTGGACTACGCCGACGCGGACTCCGCCGTCGTCGGCGCCGAGTTCGTCGGCACCTCCATCTCCAGCAACGGCGACGAGGACCTGACGGCCTTCGCCGCCGAGTGGCAGCCCAAGCTGGCGGACAACCCGCACTGGAAGATCATCGACGCCCGGCGCGGCTACCTGCTCCTGGACATCGCACCGGACCGCATCGACGCCCGACTGCGGACGATCTCCACCGTGCTGACCCGGAACGGGACGACCACCACCGCCGCGACCTTCCGGGTGGAGGACGGCGTGCCGGGCGTGTACCAGGTCGGCGTGGAACCCCAGTCCGCGGCCGACGCCTCCACCGCCGTCCCCACCCCCTGACCTCCCCGGGAGAGCACGTGTTCACCACCCGACCCCGGCGGCGCGACGGAAGCCACGGACGCCGGCGGCACAACCTGATGAGGACCTCCGCGCTGACCGGTGTGGCGGCGGTGCTGGCGGCGGGCGCCTTCGTGCTGCTGCCCTCCGACGCGGACGCCACCGCCCCCGCGCGCGGTGACTTCGACGCGGACGGCACGTCCGATCTGGTGTACCGCAACGTGGCGGGCCAGTTGTACGTCCACACCGGCGCGGCCGAGACCATGGTCCTCGACACGGACGTCGCCAAGGTCAAGGACGTCCTCACCCCCGGGGACCTCGACTCGGACGGCGTCCAGGACGTGCTGACCCTCAGTCCGACCGGCGTGCTGTTCTTCCACTCCGGTGTGTACGCCCGCACCCCCGGCGGCCTCGGCTCGTACCGTACCGCCGCCTCCGGCTGGCAGATCTACAACAAGGTCGCCGCCCCGGGGGACATGAACGGCGACGGCAAGGCCGACCTGGTGGCCCGCACCCCGGCCGGCACGCTCTACTTCTATCCGGGCAAGGGCACCGGCGCCTTCGGCAGTCGCGTGACGATCAGCACCGGCTGGCAGCAGTACGACGAACTGATCGGCGCCGGCGACCTCAACGGCGACGGCGTCGGCGACCTCCTCGCCCGCACCCCGGCCGGCGTCCTCTACCGCTACCCGGGCAGGAAGGGCGGCACCTTCGGCACCCGGGTCAAGGACCCCAGGACCGACTGGGCGTCGTACAACCAGATCATCGGCGGCGGCGACTGGGACGGCAACGGCAGGACCGACCTGCTTGCCCGGGACTCCGCCGGCGCTCTCTGGTTCTACGCCGGCGACGGCAAGGGCACCTTCGGCACCCGGTCCGCCCGCAGCACGGGCTGGGGCAAGGCCACGCAGTTCGCGGGAGCCGGCAACAACCCGCACTTCGGCAAGTTCGGCGTCATGGCCCGTACGTCGGCCGGCAGCGTCTACAGCTACCAGGTCACCGGCACCGGCACGCTGACCGGCAAGCTCCTGGTCGGCGAGGCCTGGCCGTCCTCCACCACCCGCCTCGCCTACGCCTCCTCGCTGCGCCAGAACGGACTCGCCGACCTCGTCGTGCAGTCCGTCAGCAGCGGCCGGCTGACCAACCCGGCGTTCTACGCCCTCTCGGACCCCGCCCTCGCCACCGGTTCCACCTCCTACAACCGGGTCGTCGGCCCCGGGGACGTGACCGGTGACGGCAAGGGAGACCTGCTGGCGGTGACCACCGCCGGCACGCTGTACCTCTACGCGGGCGACGGCTCCGGCACCGGCGTCGCCGGACGCGTCAAGATCAGCACCGGCTGGGAGCGCTACAACACCCTCGTCGGCGCGGGCGACTTCACCGGGGACGGCCGCCCCGACCTGCTGGCCCGGGACACGGCCGGCGTCCTGTGGCGCTACGCGGGCACCGGCAGCGCGTCCGCCCCCTTCGCCGCCCAGGTGAAGGTCGGCACCGGCTGGCAGCAGTACAAGAAGGTGTTCTCGCCCGGCGACGCCAACGGCGACGGCAAGGCCGACCTCATGGCCACGAACTCCACCGGCGCCCTCTACTTCTACGCGGGCACCGGCACCGGCGGCTTCAAGTCCCGCGTCACGAAGGCCACCACCGGCTGGAGCGGCTGGGCCGACCTGCTGTGACCGCCCGGCCCGGCGCGCGGGCCCGGGCGGCCCCGCAGCGCGGCGCGTGTCACGGGCGCCGCCGGCGGGCGAGCTCGTCGGCTCTGCCGCCCGCCCCGAGCGAGCCGGTGGGGCGGAAGGACCGACCGGCCTCCAGGCGGGTCAGGACGCGCCGGGAGCGGCGCAGCACGAGAGGCGGCAGCGTGCCGCGGGAGAGCTGGGCGAGACGCAGCCAGGGCGGGGCGTAGACGGCGGTGCGCCGGTGCTCCACGGCCTGGACCAGCCGCTGGGCGACGCTGTCCACCGGGTGGACGTGCCGGGCCGGCGGCGGCATGTGGGCGCGCAGTTCACGCAGAACGGCGTGCCGGTCGGCGTCGCGGACCATGTCGGTGGCGGTCCAGTTCAGGTAGGCGACGCCCACGGCCACCCCGTACGGGGCCACCTCGGCGCGCAGGGAGTGCGCGAAGGCCTCGGCACCGGCTTTCGAGGCGCAGTAGGCGCTCATCATCGGGGCGGCACCGATCGCCGCGAGTGAGGCGACCTGGAGGTAGTAGCCCGCCGTCCCGATCAGATCGGGCAGGAACACGTGCGCGGTCAGCGCGCTTCCGGTGAGGTTGACGTCGACGACCCGCCGCCAGTCCGTCATGTCCGTGTCGGCGAACGGGCCGCCCTGCGCGATGCCGGCGTTCGCCACGACCGCGGACGGGGGCCCCAGCTGCCGGCGGACCCGCGTCGCCGCCCGTTCGAGGGCCGCCTCGTCGGTGATGTCGGCCTCGATGGCCAGGGCCGGTGCGGGCAGGGCGGCAGCCACCCGCTCCAGGCCCGCCCTCTCGTGGCCGATCAGCGCCAGGCGCGCGCCACGGCGGGCGAGTTCGCGCGCCTGGGCCGCTCCCAGCCCACGGGCGGCTCCGGTCACCACGACGGTTCGGCCTTCGAGCGGACTGCCGGACACGGGCTGCTCCTTCGGCTGGGGCTTCAGCGGCCGTCCGGGCGTGGTGCCCCGGTGCGGTCGCGGCGGGTGAGGACGTGCTGCAGCCGGTGCAGACCGGGTGGCCGGTTGCGGCGCAGGGCCGCCCGCGCGGCGTTGGCGCCCGGGGCACCGTGGACGCCGCCGCCGGGATGGGCTCCCGCGGAGGCGAGGAAGAGCCCGTGCACGGGGGTCTCCGGACGCCCCGAGCCGGGCAGCGGGCGGAAGACCAGCTGCTGGTGGAGGGCGGTGGTACCGCCGTTGATCGCTCCGCCGTCGAGATTGCGGTCGAGCAGTTGCAGGGTGGGGGGAGCCAGGACGCGCCGCGCCCGGATCAGCGACCGGAAACCGGGGGCGAACCGCTCGACCTGGCGTTCGACCCGGTCGGCCATCACCTCCTGCTCCTTCGTGTTCCAGGCACCGGTCAGCCCCTCGTCGCCGGCGTCGGACGTGATCCGCCGCGGCACATGGGTGTAGGCCCACGCGGACTCGGTCCCGTGCGGTGAGCGCACGGGATCGGCGGTCGTCATCTGGCCGAACAGCGCGAACGGGCGGTCGGGCACCGCACCCGTCGCGATCTGGGCGGCGAACCGGGTGAGCTCGTCCAGCCCGTCGGCCAGATGGACGGTCCCGGCCCGGCGGGCCGCCTCCGCCTGCCAGGGCACACGGGCGTCGAGCGCCCAGTCGACCTTGAAGGTCCCGAAGTCCCACTCGAACCGCTCCAGGTCCGCCAGCAGCTGCGCGGGCAGATGTTCCGGGCCGACCAGGGAGCCGTAGAGCGCGGGCACCGAGACGTCCGCCAGCACCGCACGCCGGGCGGCGACGCTGTCGCCGTCAGCCGTGCGCACGCCGACCGCCCGCCCGTCCCGGACCACGACCCGGTCGACCCGCCGCTCGCAGCGCACGACCCCACCCCGCGCCCGCAGACGCCGCACCAGCGCGTCGGTGAGGGCACCGGAGCCGCCGACCGGCACCGGAAACCCGTACGTCTGGCCGAGCATCGACATCAGCCAGCCGAATCCACCGCTGCCCGCGGCCTCCGGGGCGAGATCGGCGTGCAGGGCGTTGCCGGCCAGCAGCAGCCTGCCGCCCTCGCCCGTGAACTCCTCGGACCCCAGGCGCCGCACCGGCAGGACGAGGGTGCGCGCCATCCGCAGCCCGCCCGCTCCCCGCAGCCGCAGCGCGAGCCGAGCCGTCGCCCGCAGCGGGGGGAACGGCGTGAACAGCGCGTCCAGGATGTCGCCGCGCAGCTGCTCCCACACCCCGTGCAGCCGCCGCCAGGCGTCCCCGTCCCCGGCCGCGAAGGCGTCGAGCGAGGCGGCGGTGGCGTCGATCCCCCGGTCGAGGACGGCGCATCTGCCGTCGGTCAGGGGGTGGGCCAGGACGCGCGGCGCATGGCTCCACCGCAGCCCGTGTGCCTCGAGCCCCAGGCCCCGCAGCACGGGGGAGGCGGCGGCCAGCGGGTAGAACGAGCTGAAGAGGTCACTGACGAACGCGGGGTCCACCCCCCGGTCGTGCCGCACCGCACCACCGGGTTCGGACTGCTCCTCCAGGACCTCCACGCTCCACCCGGCGTCCGCCAGGAGGTTCGCGGCCACCAGACCGTTGGGCCCGGCCCCGATCACCACCGCGTCAGGCATCGCCGCCTCCGGGCGCGCCTGCCCTGGCCGTCGCCTGCCGCCGGGGCACCCCGGCGGCCTGCTCCTCGGCCTCGCAGACACGGGCGAGGCGGGCCAGCATGGCGCGGTGCCGCAGCTGGATCACGACCTCCACGGCCGCGCTGTGCAGCATGCCGCCGACGCCCTCCAGCGGGTGCTCGTCCACGATCGCCAGACAATGCTCGCCCCACGAGCGCAGTTCCAGCGCGATCCGTGCCGTGCCGAGGGCGCCCGCGTGGGCCTCCAGCTCCAGCACGGACGGCTCCACGCAGCGCCGGACGACCGTCTCGTTCGTCAGCCGGGCAGGGCCGAGCCGGACCTCGTAGGCGATCGTGGCGCCCACCTGCGGCCAGTCGCCCCGAGCGGGCTGCGACGCCGAGGTGCCGACCACCCACTCCGTGTAGCGGTCGCCGTCCGCCAGGACGTTCCACACCGTCCGGGGACTCGCCTTGATCAACTGATGCCGAACCGCCACGGGTACCTCCCGCACTCGTCGATGTTCATCGCCAAGTGCCCATATCGACAATCGCCAACCGGGAGGTGCCGTGACCGTGAGGCCGCGGGTCGGTCAGGCGGTGTGGTGCAGCCAGCGCCGCAGGACGGCGTTGACGTCGTCCGGCAGGGCGCTGAGCTGGTCGATGGCGGCACGGTCCTCCGGGCGCGGCGGGATTCCCGACGCGGTCAGGGCCGCGTGCAGGTCGATGCGGCGCAGGTCGCGCGGGCTGACGGTGAAGCTGAGGCGCTCGGCGGGGTTCGGTGGCGGCAGCGGGTGGTCGGCCTCCAGGCGCGGGCCGGCCGGCTCCGGCCAGAGGACGTCGGGCGCCTCGACGGCGTAGAAGTCGACGTAGGCGTGGGGTGCGCCGTGCTCGGCGGCGGTGGTGGTCACGTGGGTCTCCTCACCGGCTTGTCTGCGGTTTCTGCGGGACATGAGGCGCGCGGAGCCCGCGCCGGTTGCGGTCGCCGCCGGACATCACACCGACGGCGTCATAGGAGGCTCATCCTCTGGTCCGACCACCGTCCCGGACCGGCCGTGAGGCGCCTGCGTCGCGCAGGGGGCGCCTACGCGTCAGGGGGATCGGGGCAGAACACCGGAACCCGCTGGACCAGGTTGTTGGCGAACCCGCCCAGGTTCCAGGGCTGTTCCAGCGGCTGGGTGTTCCCCGCCGCGTCGTGGGCGCGGGCGCTCAGGACATGCGGGCCGGGGGCCGCGGCCCATGGGGCGGACCAGCGGCGCCACGCCCATCGGTGCCCCCGATCCGGTTCCAGCCCGGCGTCGTACCAGGTCAGGCCACCGTCCGTGCTCACCTCCACCGAGGTCACCGGGGCGCGTCCCGACCAGGCTCGTCCCTCCAGTCGGACCGGCCCGGGCGCCACGACCCGGGTCCGGGACATGAAGTCGGGAAAGCCCGGCGGGATCATCAGCGCCCTGGGAGCGATGCGGGTGACCGGCTCGCCCTCCTCCCCGGGCACCTGCCTGATCCGGTACGCCACCGACTGCTGGAAACCGGCGAAGGGCGCGTCGACGACCGTGATGTCCCGCAGCCACTTCACCTGGGCCATCCCGTACCAGCCGGGCACCACCAGGCGCAGCGGGCTGCCGTGCTGGGGCGGCAGCGGCGCGCCGTTCATCGCGTAGGCCACCAGGACCTCGGGCTCGTCGCCCAGGGCCAGGTCGAGAGGGAGACCGCGCCGGTAGTCCTGCTCGACGCCGCGTTCCACGCCGTGGTCCGCCCCGGTGAACACGACGTCGACCGCGTCGTGTCCGACGCCCGCCTCGTCGAGGAGCAGCCGCAGCGGTACCCCGGTCCAGTCCGCCGTGCCGACGGCCTCGACCAGCCACGGCTGGCTCACCGGCCGCGGTGACAGCAGGGCCCTGCCGTTGCCCGCGCACTCCATCGTCATCCGCGTGGTGACGGCGGGGCAGGTGCGCAGCCGCGCCGGGGTGAAGCTGAGCGCGCGCCGTACCCGTCCGCCCACCGTCAGCCGCCAGGCGTCCGGCTGCGGCACATGGGGGATGTCGTAGTGCGTCAGCACGTAGTGCAGGCCGGGCGGGGTGACGTCGTGGCGCATGGCCTCCAGCGGCAGGCCGTGGTTCCGCGTGGCCAGCGCCAGCTCGTCCAGCCCCGCACCGTCACCGGACGGGGCGAGGCGGGCGGGAGCACTGACGTCGGCCGGTCGACGCCTCATGCCCTGATTCTCCGCTCCCTGCGCCGAGGGTGCATCGGCAGCCGCGGGCGGGGATCGGCCGGCCACTGCCGGAGCTCTCCGGCCGCCGCCGGGTCCCGCGCGAGGAGCCGGCGATCCGTTCCCGCAGGCCTGCCGCAGGAAGCCCGACGTGTGGACAGGCGGCCGTCCTTCGGGGACGTGTCCTCAGCTCCGGCAGCCGCAGCCCGATGCCGTCTTGGCCTGGGCGACGGTCAGGCTGGGGTCGGCGGAGGTCTCGTCGGGGGTGCAGCAGGCGTCGACGCCGCAGCAGGCCTGGGCCGGCTCCGCGGCCCCGGCGGGGGTGTCGGCGGTCTCCGGCTTGGTGGCGCGGACGATGGCGGAGTGCATGCCGGCGGCGACCGGGTGGGTCGGGGTGATCTCGATGCCGGTGAAACCCGCGGCTCGCAGTCCCGCACGGTATTCGGCGAAGGAGAGGGCGCCGGCGATGCAGCCGACGTAGTCGCCGCGTTCCGCCCGCTGGTCCGGGGTGAGGTCGTCGTCGGCGACGACGTCGGAGACGCCGATGCGGCCGCCGGGCCTGAGGACGCGGAAGGTCTCCGCGAAGACGGCGGCCTTGTCGACGGACAGGTTGATCACGCAGTTGGAGATCACCACGTCGACGCTCTCCGCGGGCAGCGGGATGGACTCGATGGCGCCCTTGAGGAACTCGACGTTCGTCGCGCCCGCCTTCGCCGCGTTGGCGAGGGCCAGGGCGAGCATCTCGTCGGTCATGTCCAGCCCGTACGCCTTGCCGGTGGGGCCGACGCGGCGTGCGGAGAGCAGGACGTCGATTCCTCCGCCGGAGCCGAGGTCCAGGACGCGCTCGCCCTCGCGCAGTTCGGCGACGGCGGTGGGGTTGCCGCAGCCGAGCGAGGCGGCGACGGCCTCCGTGGGCAGCGCGTCGCGTTCGGCGGCGGCGTACAGGGTGGAGCCGAAGTTCTCGTCGCTCTCGACGGGCTGCGGCCCGCAACAGGCGGTGGAGCCCTCGGTGACCTTCAGGGCCGCCTCCGCGTAGCGCCGGCGGACGGTTTCGCGCAGATCGGTGGACTGCTCGCTCATGGCTTCACTCCTGGATGACGGGACAGGGGCATGCCCCGGAACGGCTTGTATCGACGTTCGTTGATGCAAGAGTGCGCCCTGAATCGAAAAGCGTCAACATAGAGATATGTCGAATCAAGAAGCCGTGGGCGGCTCCGGACGCCGACGGCCCGCCACAGGTCACCGGAGGGTGGGAAGCCCCCCACCCTCGACATACGCCACCTCGACCCCCGCAAGTCCCGTCACCCACCGGCCGGCGAGCTCCGCGAGCCGCTCCGCGCCGGGCGGCGTACGTCCGAGCCCGATCGCGTACCGCGCCTGCGCCGCCCCCGCGCCGGGGACCGCGGAAGGTGCCGGGAACAGCGGCCGAGGCCAGGCGTGCGCGTCCCCCACGCCCGCGTCCTCCAGCGCCCCGAGCAGCGCGCGCACCCGCCCCCGGACCCGCCCGTTCAGCTCGTCGAAGTCCTCCGCCCGCCGGGGCAGCACCGTCACCACGGCCCACGCCGCGTTCCGCCGGTGCAGGGGCGGCGGGGAGAGAAGCTCGGGCCACGGATCCCGGCCTGCCTCGGCCGCGGCCTCCACCGCCTCCCAGGCCCGGTAGAGCTCCTGGCTCAGCAGATCGAGTCCGCCCGCGCCGACCTGTCCGGTGCACGACCGCACGGGCGCGCTGGGCGTCCACACGGTCAGTGACCCTCGGGCTTCGTCCCCGAGTACGTCACCGTCCCCGGCGAGGCCCACGGGCTCGCGCCAGTCCCACGCGGCCCACGTCCCGAAGAACCGCCGCAGCAGGTCACCGGCGTCCGCGACCTCCGGTGCCTCCCGGACCGTACGGGCCGCGAGGACCGCCCACGCCACCCCGGGCAACCCGCCGAACGGCGCCCCGTCCAGCCCGCGCGCCCTCGCCCACGCCTTCACGCCCCGCGCCAGCGCCGCGAACCGCGACACCCCGGACCCGTCACCGCCGGGTCCGCCCACCGCCGCCAGGACCGCGTCCGCGTCGGACACCGCGCTCAGGGCGACGGCGGCGGCCTCGCCCAGCCCGGCCCTCCGGGCCACCGCCTCCTGAACCGGCACCGGGCCCGTGGCCACGACGACCAGGTCCACGTCCAGCCCTCCGGCCCGGAACCGCAGCCCCGGCACCCGCGCGCCGACGACCTCCCGCATCCGTTCGGCGTCCGGCAGCGAGGCCGCGACCCGTTCCCGTACGGCCGCGAGGTCCACCGTGCCGGGCAGCGCCGCGACGAGGTCCAGGTCGGCCCCGTCCAGCGCACAGCCCATACGCCGCGACCCGGCGACATGGACCACGCCCTCGCCGAGCGCGTCCGTCAGACGCCGTACGACCCGTTCCGCCGCCGCGTCGTCCCCGGCGGGCCGCACCACCGGGCCGGCGGCCGGCGCGGCCCAGTCCGCCCACTCCCGGTCGGGCCGCCCGACGGCCGGCTCGGGCAGCCACCGCACCTCCCCGGTGCCGAGGGCGACCGTGCCCCGGGGCCGCATCGGTTCGTCGCCCCGCCGGGACAGCAGGACCAGTTCCCCGACCCGCGTGGTCATGGGGGACAGGCGGGCCGCGCAGTCGACCGCGACGGCATGCGGGTCACTCGTCCGGCCGAGGCTCAGATGCGGGGTGAACCCGTCGTGGCGGCCACGGCAGCGCGGGAAGCGCCGCACGAGCGCCCGCCACAGTTCCGCCCACGGCGTCTCGTCGTCCGCCGCGGGGTCCAGCCATACGGTGGCGCCGTGCCGGTGGGCGAAGGTGTGCAGCCCCGCCAGCCGCGCCGCGAACGGGGCGACCTGCGCGGCCGCGCCGGCCAGCAGCGGCGCCGCCCGCTCGAATTCCGCCTCGGGGACGAACCCGAACAGCACGTTGACATGCGGTGGCCAGCGCCGGATCTGCACGTCGTGGTCCCGGCGCACGTCCTGCAGCGCCGGCCACAGCTCGCGCGGCGGGACCCACGCCAGCGCCGTACGGGGCGTCGGCGCGACGTCGAGCACCTCGAAGGGCGCGCCGGTGCCGCAGTACAGGTCGGCGGCCACCCCGTAGTGGTCGGAGATGTACAGCCCTTCCGGTGCAGGCGTGTCGCCGAGCAGCGCCGCACCGGTCACGCGCGGTCCGTCGGAGGCGCGGACGAGGACGCGGTCGAGGCGCGAGGCGCGGCCCGACAGGGACGAGACGGCGGCCAGCGGGTTGACGCCCGGGTCGAAGGTGGGGGAGTGGTCGCCCGGTCCGTGTGTCTCGGTCCAGGCGTCGAGCATGCCGAGCGTGCGCTCCGGGCCGGGCCCGCCGTCGTTGAAGTCGCCCACCAGGACCAGGCCGCCCGTCACCCCCGCGAGCCCCTCGGCGAGCCGGGTCAGTTCCGCGCCGCGCCGGGCCGGCCCGTCCTCGGAGTGGTCGCTGGTGAGATGGGTGGCGGCCACGGTCAGCGGCCCGGACGCGGTGTCCACGACGACGGCCGTGACGGCCTTGTGGTGGCCCAGGACGTGCAGTGCCGCCTCCCTGACGGGCAGCCGGCTGAGCAGCAGCAGCCCGCAGTCGTCGACGTCCTTGCCGTAGGGGTCGGTGCCGAGGGTGTAGTGGGCCCGCACCCAGGGCGCGTCCAGCAGCAGGGACAGCAGCCCCGCCTCGACCTCCTGCAGGGCGATCACGTCCGCGTCGGCGCGCTCCAGCGCCCGCAGCAGCAGCGGACGGCGCAGGGCGGTGTCGATGCGGTCGCTGTCGTAGCGGTCCCACAGCGTGTTCCACGTCAGCACCCGCGCCCGGTCCGGCCCCGCCTCCCGCGCCACGGGCGCCGCGGGGGCCCACCGGCCGGCCGCCGCGTCCCACGCGTACGGCGTGCGCGCCGAGAAGAAGGGCGCCCGCAGCCGCCGCGCCTCGCGCACCCGTCCGGCGCCCGAGGCGTCGATGCGGTCCACACCCGTGGCGCGGTCCCACACGACCTCGCCGTCCGCCTCCACGAACAGCACCCGGTGCCACGGGATCTCGCCGCCCGGCACGAAGGCCGGCAGCGGCACCCGCTTGGGTGCGGCACCGCGCTGGTGGATGCCCAGCACGAACCGCGCGGGGTCGAAACGCGCGTCCCAGCGCACCCGGTGGTAGATCTCCTCGCTGGTACGCATCAGGCGTCCTCCCCCTCCAGTGTGCCGTCGCGGTCCTCGACGGTCCCGCGCGCGCCCACGTACCAGGTGCGGTGCGCCTGGCCGGGATACGGCGGCACGAACCGGCGCAGCTGCGCCGCCAGCACCTCCGCCGGCACCGGGTGCGCCCGCGCGCCGTTGCGCCGTACGAGCTCCTCCTCGTCCGCGAGCAGCACGGCGTGCGTGATCAGCGCGTCGCGCCGGCGCGCCACGGCGTGCACCAGGGACCGCTGGTGCGCGTTGAGCGACGTGGCGTCCCACACCACCGTGCCCCCGGCCGCGAGCGCCCCGTCCAGCCGCTCCAGGCCCTCCCGCAGCACCTCCCCGTTGGCCTTCTGGTCCGCCCGCGCGCCGCGCGCCTCGCGCAGGTCGTCGAGCGCCACGCGCACCGACACGCCCTCCAGCCGCGCCGCGAAGGCGCTCTTGCCGCTGCCGGACGGCCCCACGAGATGCACCAGCCGGGGAAAGTCCCCGCCCCGCCACCGCCATGTCGCCGCGACGGCCTCCTCCACCGTCGCCACCCGCCCCTGGGCGTACGCCTCCCGCGCTTGCGCCCAGCAGCGGTCCGCCGCCTCGCCGCCGACCCCGTCCCGCGCCAGAGCCTCCCGCAGCCCGTCCCGCAACGGCCGCAGCGGCGCCTCGGCCAGCAGACCGGCCTCCTGCGCGTGCAGCGCGGACCACTCCACCTGTTCCCGCGCCTGATCGTCCACCGCCACCGCCCCCGCGACGGCGTGCAGCACCCCCGGATCCGCCGCGAACGACATCCGTACGAGCCCCGTCCGCCGCTCCGCGTCCGGGTACGGCCGGTGCAGCGACGGGTGCAGCCCCACCAGATCGGCGACCCGCCGCGCGAGCGGCACCCCCAGCGGTCCCGCCGCCCGGCCCATCACCGTCGCCCGCGGTGTGCGGTGCAGCAGCGCGGCGAGCACCCCGGCGAGCCGTGCGTCCCCGCCGCGCCCCAGCGCGTCGAGCCGCGCGCCCGCCTCGGCGGCCGCGCCCGCGTCGAGGTCCGCCACGCCCAGGTGCCCGGCCAGCGCTTCCGCGTCCGGCGCCGCCCCGGACCGCACGGCCCACAGCGCGGCCGCCGGGCCGAGCCCGTTGGGCACCACGGGCGCGTGCATCCAGTGCGTCCCCGTCGTCACATGGCCGGGCCGCACCCACTTGGCGACCCGCTCGGCGAAGTCCCCCCGTGCGAAGCCCTCGACGGTCCGTACGACGTACCCCTCCTGCCGACCGGTCTCCACCCGCAGCCGCCGCAGCACGCGCTCGTCGAACACCCCCCGCCACCACACCGGCGGCACCGGCACCCCCAGCCGCCGCAGGAAGCGCACGGTCTCGTCCCAGCCCAGGCACCGGTCGTGCTCGTCCCACACGGAGAACCCGTAGAAGTACCCGTCGAGGGTGTCGTACGGGATCGAGTGCCGGGCGTACATGTTCTCCCCGCACACCCGCCAGCCCGCCGGTATCCGCGCTCCCACCCGCCCCTGGAGCGCCTTGACCCACGCCCGCGACGGGTGGTGCGCGGAGTCCACGGACCGCGCGTGCAGCCCGTCCGCGTACAGGGTCGTGTTCTCCCCGTCGAGCTTCTCGGTGACGACGACCTCCCGCCCCAGGAACCCGCTCACCCCACCGGCCCGCACATCGTCCGCGGAGACGCCCGGTGACCAGGGCAGATGGGGAGTCCGGGGATAGGAGGCGCGCATGCGGGCCACTATAGGAGCGCGGAAAACGGCCCCTCCAGCGGATTACCGGCCGGGGCCGGGCCGTTCACGGCGTCACCGCCTCACGGTCAGGGCGGCGACGGTCACCGAGGTGAGGCACGTGCCGGCGGCCAGCACCCAGCCGAAGCAGCGCAGGCGCAGGGTCCGGTAGCGCTGCTCGTACTCGCCGCGCAGGAAACGGCAGCGGGCCGCGACGCGTTCCAGGTCCTCGCGCGCGCGCCGGAGGCTCTCGGCGACGTACCGCTGCTCGATGTCGGCCCGTTGAGAGGTGGTCAGCCACTCGATGGGCCGCACGAACTCACGCGCCCGCTCCTCCGCCACCGCGATCCTGGCCTGCCACAGGAGATAGCCCTCCGCTTCGTCACCGACACCGGCCCCCGCGGTTCCCTTGCCCGTCAGATCGCTCATCGGGGTCCCCGGTCGGTCATCAGCGGACTCCGTGTGCCTCGGCCTCGGCGATGGCGATCTCGGGGTGGTGCAGGTCGAACGCGGGGGACTCGCTGCGGATCCGCGGCAGGGTGAGGAAGTTGTGCCGCGGCGGCGGGCAGGAGGTGGCCCACTCCAGGGAGCGGCCGTAGCCCCAGGGGTCGTCGACCCCGACCGGCTTGCCGTACCGGCCCGTCTTCCACACGTTGTACAGGAACGGCAGCATCGACAGACCGAGGATGAACGAGCTGATCGTCGAGATCGTGTTCAGGGCGGTGAAGCCGTCCTGCGAGAGGTAGTCGGCGTAGCGGCGCGGCATGCCCTCGGCGCCCAGCCAGTGCTGGACCAGGAAGGTGCCGTGGAAGCCGACGAACAGCGTCCAGAAGGTGATCTTGCCGAGGCGCTCGTCGAGCATCTTGCCGGTGAACTTCGGCCACCAGAAGTGGAAGCCGGCGAACATCGCGAAGACGACGGTGCCGAAGACGACGTAGTGGAAGTGCGCCACCACGAAGTACGAGTCCGACACATGGAAGTCCATCGGCGGCGAGGCCAGGATGACACCGGTCAGACCGCCGAAGAGGAACGTCACGAGGAAGCCCGTCGCCCAGAGCATCGGGGTCTCGAAGGACACCGAGCCCTTCCACATCGTGCCGATCCAGTTGAAGAACTTCACGCCGGTCGGAACGGCGATGAGGAACGTCATGAAGGAGAAGAACGGCAGCAGGACGCCCCCGGTGACGAACATGTGGTGCGCCCACACCGTCACCGACAGGCCGGCGATCGCGATGGTCGCGGCGACCAGGCCCATGTAGCCGAAGATCGGCTTGCGGGAGAAGACGGGGATGACCTCGGTGACGATGCCGAAGAACGGCAGGGCGATGATGTACACCTCGGGATGGCCGAAGAACCAGAAGAGGTGCTGCCACAGCAGCGGCCCGCCGTTGGCCGCGTCGTAGATGTGCGCGCCGAACTTGCGGTCCGCCTCCAGGGCGAACAGCGCGGCCGCCAGGACCGGGAAGACGAACAGGACCAGGACGGAGGTCAGCAGCACGTTCCAGGTGAAGATCGGCATGCGGAACATGGTCATGCCCGGTGCGCGCATGCAGATGACCGTGGTGATGAAGTTGACCGCGCCGAGGATGGTGCCGAAGCCGGAGAAGGCCAGACCCATGATCCACATGTCGGCGCCGACCCCCGGGGTCCGTACGGCGTCCGACAGCGGGGTGTAGGCGAACCAGCCGAAGTCGGCCGCACCCTGCGGGGTGAGGAAGCCGCCCACGGCGATGGACGAGCCGAACAGGTACAGCCAGTAGGCGAACATGTTCAGCCGCGGGAACGCGACGTCGGGAGCGCCGATCTGCAGCGGCATGATCCAGTTGGTGAAGCCGGCGAACAGCGGGGTGGCGAACATCAGCAGCATCACGGTGCCGTGCATCGTGAACGCCTGGTTGTACTGCTCGTTCGACAGGAACTGCAGCCCCGGACGGGCCAGTTCGGCGCGGATGAACAGCGCCATCACCCCACCGATCACGAAGAACGCGAACGACGTGATCAGGTACAGGGTGCCGATGGTCTTGTGGTCGGTCGTGGTCATCCACTTCACCACGACGTTGCCGGGCTGTCTGCCCCTGACCGGCACCTCACTGTCGTAGGAAGCGGCAGCCGACCGCTCCGGGCCGTTCAGAATTGTCACAGCCGTTTCTCCCGATGCTCGCGGTTCACCCCGCCATGGCGTGAATCACGGCTCATCCTTGCGGCTCGCCGTGGCGGGCGAAGCCCGGAGCGGCCGACACACCGCCGATCGGGCGGTTGTCACACACGGGTGGAGTAGTCGGTCCTGTGCGCCGTCCGGGGAACCGCGTTCAGGCGCCGGCAGGGGCGAAGGCCGGGGCCAGGCGGTCGAGGAGGGCCGCCGCTGAGCGTCCGAAGGTGCTGGACGTTCTCGAACTCGGCCCGCTCGGCGGGCTCGTGGCCCGCAAGCGAAGGTTCCTCACCGGCCGGGCGGCCCCCGCCACGGCCGAGTTCACGATCGGCGCACTGGCCAAGGACATGTCGCTGCTGGCCGCCGCGTCGAACACCCCCGTGCGCGGCGCGGCCGGCCTGGCCGGCCACCCCGCCGGACCCGAGGCCGACATCGCCCTCGCCGCCGCGGCCCCCGCCGTGGAGGACGCCGTGCGCACCCCTGCGCGCCTACGTCCGCGGGCACGCCACCGGCGACCCCTCCCATTTCCGCGCCGCGTTCCTGCCCACCGCCCACATCGAGGGAATCCGGGACGGCGCATTCGTCTCCTGGCGTCTGGACGAGTACTGCGCCCTCTTCCCCGGCCGCCCCGCCCCGGACGAACCGTCCCGTTCCCGCCGTGTCGACGTCCTCGACGTCCACGGCTCCGTCGCGACCGCGACCATGACGCTGTCGCACGGAGCGGACACCTTCACCGACGTCTTCCTGCTGGTCCGCACCGACGACGGCTGGCGCATCGCCAACAAGGCCTACCACCGGCACTCCTGAGCACCGTCCTTCCGCCAGGCACCCCCTGCGGGCGCAGGGAAGGGGGCCTGGCGGGAGGACCGGCCGTCCGCCGCCCGCCCGGTCAGTTCGCCATGGCGGCGAACATGCCGGGCTCGTACGAGCCCCCGGGGTTGTGCACGATCACGTTCATCCGGGTGGCCGCGTTGATCAGGGCGACCAGGCAGACCAGCGCACCGACCTGGTCGTCGTCGTAGTGCTTGCGGACCTCGGCCCACGTCTCGTCGGACACGCCGTGGTCGCCGAGCCGGGTGCCCTCCTCGGCGAGCGCCAGCGCGGCCCGCTCGGCCTCGGTGAACACGGTGCTGTGGCGCCAGGCGGCGACCAGGCCGAGCCGGAGCGCGGTCTCCCCGGCGGCCGCGGCCTCCTTGACGTGGACGTCGACACAGAAGCCGCAGTCGTTGAGCTGGCCGACCCGCAACTCCACGAGGTGCCGCAGGTTCTTCGGCAGCGTCGACCCTTCCAGAGCCAGCGCCGCCGTGTAGAACCGCTTGGCGATCTTCGCGGCGGTCGGGCTGTCGAGCAGATTGAAACGGGGTTCCATGACGTGGTCCTCACTCGTGGTGTCGCGTGCTGCTCCGGACGCACACAGGACACCGGCGGCCCGGTCCCTGTGACGGCGCGGCGATGTGGCGTGCGTCACCGGCCGCGGGTGTCACGACGCGGAGGGGCCGGGGGCCGGGGTGCGGGGGCCCTCCGGAAGTCGGAGCCGCGAACCGGCGGCCTGTGCAAGGTGCCGCGCGAAGAACCGCAGCGCGTCGTCGGTCTCGAACGCGGGGATTCCCCCACGCTCGCCGGGGTTGGCGTGCAGTGTCCTCTCGGCCGAGCCCAGGGCGTCGAACAGCGCCAGGGCGTGTTCCCTGGGCACCCGCGTGTCGTCCCACTGGAGCAGGAACAGCACCGGCGCGGTCACCCGGGCCGCGGTCGCGGCCGGCCCGCGCACGCCGAGCAGCCCCAACACCGCGGCACGGACCCGGGGTTCGGCGGCGAGCAGGGGCACCCCGAGCCCGCAGCCCATCGACACCCCGTGGTAGCCGACCGGACCGGCGCCCACGTGGTCCAGCTCCTGGACGGCGGTCAGGACGGCTGCCGGTCGGCGACGGCCTGCCCGGCCGGCGGATCGTGCATGGCCGCGACCAGCTCGGCCGCATCCTCGCCGGCGGCCATACGGGTCCGCATGGCGCCCGCGAACCGGAGGAAGCTTTCGTCCTTCGGCACTGTCGGCGCCCCGACTTGAGTCTCAAGCGACTTGAGGCTTCAGACTCTTCGCATGAACGACGAACACGTCGGCCGACTCACCATCGGGCAGCTCGCCGAACGCGGTGACGTCGCCGTCCCCACCATCCGTTACTGGTCGGACATCGGTGTGCTCCCGCCCGAGGGACGCTCCGAGGGCGGTTACCGGCTCTACGGGGCCGAGGCCATCGCCCGTCTCGAACTCGTCCGCACTCTCAGGGAGTTGGGGCTCGGCCTCGAAGCGATCAGCCGGGTACTGGAACGCGAGGCGACGATCGCCGAGGTCGCCGCGGCCCACGTCGTCGCACTGGACGCCCGGATCCGGGCACTGAAGGTCGACCGGGCCGTGCTGGCCACGGTCGCCGAACGCGATTCCACCGCTCAGGAGACAGCACTGATGAACAGACTGGCACGACTCTCGGTCGCCGAACGCAGGGAGATCATCGAGGACTTCATGAAGGAGGTGGCCGAAGGACTGGACGTCGAGCCCGGCATCGGCGAGCGCCTGTCGCGCTCTCCGCTCGAACTCCCCGACCACCCCACGGCGGAGCAGGTGGACGCCTGGCTGGAGCTGGCCGAACTGATCCAGGACCCGGGCTTCCGCTCCCGGATGCGAACGATGCTGGAACTGAGTGCGCCCAGGCCGGGTTCAGGCGGATCCATCTGGTTCGCCGGGCACGTCGTCCAGGTCGTCGGCGACGCCCGCGCCAGAGGAGTCGCCCCCGACGCACCGGAGGCCTCCGCGGTACTGACCGGGCTGTTCGGTGACGCCGACCGGCGCGAGATCCTGCGGTGCCTCGAGGCGGGCCTGGCCGCGGAGGCCGACCGGTACCGCAGGCTCATCTCCGTCGTCCGGGGGCACCGGCCGCCGCCCTCCCGCGCCGACGACCACACCTGGCTCGGCCAGGCCCTGCGGGCCGACCTCGCTCCCACGCACCGGTGAGCCGGAAGCCCCGCGGCACATCGCAAGCCGCCGGCGGAAACCGGACGCCCCTCGGCGGAAAACCGGATGCTCTGCGGCGGAAACCGGATGCTCCCCGGCGGCGTCCTCGCCACTGATCGGATCTGATGTCCGGCGGACGACGTGTCACCGGCGCCGAGCGGCGCCGTGCCGGCAGGGGAGGGACAGCGAATGAACGCGGGCCAGCAGGTGGAGTTCCACGCTTCGTGCGGACACTTGATCTCGGCTCCGGCCGACCGCGCCGGGCAGGACGTCCGCTGCCCGCACTGCCACCAGGTGGTCCGTGTCCCGCCGCCCGACGTCCCGTACGCCTCGACCGTTCCCGTGCCCGCGACGGCCGTCGAGCCGGTCCTGCTGACCACCGTCTACCTGACCGCCCTGATCGGTGGGCTGCTCGCCGCCGGGCTCATCTACCTGGTCATGTTCGACGAGTTCTCCGAGAGCGAGCTGGTCACCATCACGCCGCTCTGGTTCTTCCCGGTGGTCTTCGGCCTGTACGGGTTCACCTCCCAGCGGCTGCTGCGCCGGATCGCCACAGGGCGTGCGAGAACCCTCAGCGATGCCGCTCGCCTGTCCATCGACGTCGCCGGACACTGGGCGGCGCTGCTGCTCTTTCCGTTCCTGGTGCTGAAATGGCGCAGCTCGCTGCTGGTGTCCCTGGCGGCGGCGGTCTTCTGGGCCGTGCTGCTGTGGCTCTTCTTCGTGCTGCTCTTCCCGAGCCTGTGAGCGCCACCTCGCGGTTCGCCGGTGACGGATCCCTCACGGATCCTTTGTGTGAAGGAGTGGACCCGCCACCGCACCCGGGCCGATCGTGGGCGGCATGAAGGATCACCGCACGGCGTCCGCCGACATCGACCCCGACGCGTCCGGAGACTCCGCCCCCGCCGCCGGCCACGAGTCCGGCGGCGAGGAGGCCGCCGAGGTCCGCCGCTTCTGGGGCCGGCTCGGGCTTCCCGGGCTGGTCGACGTCCACACCCACTTCATGCCCGAGCGCGTCCTGCACAAGGTCTGGGACTACTTCGACGCGCTCGGAACGCTGACCGGTGGGCTGGAGTGGCCGATCACCTACCGCACGGAGGAGGCGGAACGGACGGCCCTGCTGCGGGAGTTCGGCGTCCGCGCCTTCACCGCGATGCTCTACCCGCACAAGCCGGGCATGGCCCGGTGGCTGAACGGCTGGGCGGCCGGGTTCGCCCGCCGCACCCCCGACTGTCTGCACACCGCCACCCTCTTCCCCGAGCCGGGCGTCGAGGCATACGTCCGAGAAGCAGTCGAGGCCGGCGCGCGCGTGTTCAAGGCCCATGTGCAGGTGGGCGCGTACGACCCGGCCGACGAACTCCTGGACCGGGCCTGGGGGTTGCTGGCCGAGGCCGGGACCCCCGTGGTGATCCACTGCGGCTCCGGTCCGGCTCCCGGCAAGCACACCGGTCCCGGGCCGGTCGCGCAGGTGCTGGCGCGGCATCCCCGGCTGCGGCTGGTCGTCGCCCATATGGGGATGCCCGAGTACGAGGACTTCCTCGGCCTCGCCGAACGGTACGAGGAGCTGCGGCTGGACACGACCATGGCCTTCACCGACTTCGCCGAGGGACTCATGCCGTTTCCCCGCCGGGCCCTGCCCCGGCTGGCCGGGCTCGGCGACCGCGTCCTGCTCGGCTCGGACTTCCCCAACATCCCCTATCCGTACGTGCATCAGCTCCGGGCGCTGGAGCGGCTGGGTCTGGGGGAGGCGTGGCTGCGGGCGGTGTGCCACGACAACGGGGCACGGCTGTTCGGCCTGTGAAGGGGCCCGGGGGCAGCCGGCCCAGGGTCAGCCCTCGTCCGGTCGCTCCCAAGGGCGCGGTCCCGACCCGGAGCGCCACGCCCGCAGCCCCTCGGCGTCCACACACACGATTCCGCACTGCTGTGCGTACTCGACCGCCGGCGCCGTGAAGTCGCTGGTGGTGACGACGACGGCGATGTCGGCCTCGTGGACGGTGAAGCAGGTGCCGCCGAAGCGCTGCAGATCCTGGGAACCGACCTTGTGGCCGTCGCCGTACCGCTTGCACTGGATGACGAGGCGGTGGCCGTTCGGCGCCATCGCCGTCACATCCGCGCCCAAGTCACCCGCGCCGCCCACCACTTCGACGCCGGCACAGCCGTCGCGGGCGCACAGGTCGGCTATCGCCTGCTCGAACTCGTCCGGATCCAGGGCCTCGTAGCCGGGAAAGTCCGGGACGTGATCCGTGGTGAGGTCGAGTGACTCCTCCACGGTGGCGACGGCGGACGTCCGGGGCGTGTCTTCGGCCACCTGCACCGGGGTGGCGACCGGTGCCTCGTCCAGTGCGCCGACCGCTGTCTCGGCCGCTTCCTCCAGGGCCTCTGCGGCCTCCCGGACGAGTCTGCGCGCCGACCGGCGGCGTCGGCCGCGGTGGCAGGCGACGATGCCGGCGGAGGTGAGGAGAAGCAGGGTGAAGGCCCATGCGGGACGGCGTTCCGCCGCGGCCGCCGCGAGGCGGGCGATCAGGCCGCCGAGGCTCAGAAGCAGGGCGAGAAGGACGAAGAACAGGGCCGTCGCGCGCAGGTCGAAACGACGACGGCGGCGCACGGGGGGCAGCGGGCGGGTGGGCACGGTCACGGTGGTGGTTCCTCCCAAGTGGCCTTTGACGATGATCACTTGGGGCGTGTGCCCCGCATGGGACGGTTCACCGGGGCGCGGGCCCGACCGATCGCCGGAGAGTTTGCGGGAGTTCGGCCCGCAGGCCGTCTGCCCGGACACGACTCCGCGTGGTGGGCCCGGCCTTGAGGAGGCCTGCCGACCCACCGCGCGTGCGGGGCGTCAGATCCGGCCGCCGGTGAGCCGGGTGATCGGGCCGTGGGTGTGGCGGCCGGAGCGGCGGCCCACCGCGTACGAGGCGGCCGTCAGCGCGGTCAGGCCGGCGCCCACACCGGCGGCGATCAGCTTCTGGTGGGTGATCACCGTCCAGGCCGTCTTCGCCGTGGTGGCGATCTGTCCGGTGGCCGCCTTGGCCGTGGCCGCGACCTGGCCGGTCGTCGCGACGAGTGCCTGACGACCCGCCTCGACGCCGCGGGCCGCGCCGTGCGCCGCCCCTTCGACGGCCTCGGCGGACCGCTGGGCCCCGGACGTGGCGGCCGACGTGGCGTCACCCGTCTTGTTCGCGGCACCCTTCGCGGCCCGTGCGGCGGGGGCGGTCGCCTTGTCCGCCGTGCGCCGGGCCTTCGCTGCGGTCGCTCGTGTGGCGCCGCGCTCGTCCTTCGTCTCCTTGTTCGGTTCAGTCATGGACTTCGCATTGCCCCTCGCTCGGACCGCAAACACCTTCGGTCGCAGGACGTGCACGCCCCGACCCGGGGGGCCGCACGGTGCGGCGGGTCAGTAACGGCGGTCGGGCCAGTGAGGGTCCTCCCAGCGAGCGGGGCCGGTGAGGCCGAGCAGCCGTATGCGGTGGAGCAGTTCCTCGGACGCGCCGTGGGCCCGGAGCCGGGCAGGGGCGTGGCGGACCAGCCAGGCGGTGAGCTCCGCGCGCATCTCCTCCTCGTCGTCCCAGGCGTGCCAGGGGAGTTGGTCGCCGAGCAGGTCGTACTCCCACTGTGCCGCCAGTTCGGCCAGGTGCTGGTCGGCCGGGGGACCGGTCAGCGTCGCCCAGTCGTCGAGCCACGGGGTGAGCGCGCCGGCTGCCTCGGTGCACAGGGTGAGCACCTCGTACGCCGGTACGACGGGCGCCGGATCGGTGAGCGTGTCGGCCCACCACGCGTGCAGGAACTCCCCGACCGCTTCCGCCTGGGCGTCGGGCCACTGCTGCCAATGACCGCGAGCGAACGCCTGGCCGACCTCCGCCATGACGAACAGGGGCGGCTGGACGAGCCCGGCGACGAGGGCCGGGGCGAACTGGGGAAGGATCCGCCGCAGCACGGAGTCGTGGTCGCTCCAGTCGCAGGCCTGCCAGGTGCGCCGCAGGAGGTCGGGGTCCAGCTCCACGTCCGGCGTCTTGAGCTGCGCAAGGTCTTCGGGGCTGCCCCAGTGACACTCGCAGTTGTGCTCGTCGGGGTGTGCGGTCATCCCGCCGAAGGTGGCGGTGAGGCCGTCCAGCGCGGCATCGAGACGAAGTCGGGCGCGGGGCTGGTCTGGGCGCATCATGGCGTTCACATTCAAGGACTCCGGAGCGTCTGCCACCCCGAAGATCGCCAACTTACCGGCCCGGCCCCCCGCCCGCCACCCCGAACAGCGGCGCCGGGGCGGGGTGCCGGCCCACCGCGATCAGTGTGGCCTTCAGCGACAGCTGCGCCCCGTGCACGACCCGGGAGAACACGTCGCGTCCCAGTTCGTCGGTGCCGAACCAGTGCGCGCCGCCGGCACCCCGGAAATTCTGCGACGACACCCCGTGCAGCGGGTCCTGCGAGGTGAACGGTCCGGGCCGGAACGCGGCCAGCACCACGAGGACAACGACGAGGACCGATGCCGACAGACCGGGCCGGCGCAGCAAGAACCGCAGCACGCGCCGCAGTTCGCGCCCTCGCCCGGGCCTCGGGCCGCTGCCGGGTTCGACCGGTCGCGCCGGACCGAGCGCGGCGCCGGTGGCCACGTCGTCGACGAGGGACTCGGGCATGCGTGACTCCCCTTCCTGCCGGAGGCCACCACGATCCGCGGGTCGAGCAGCGGACAGACGAGATCGACGATCAGGTTGGCCGGCACGAAGACCAGCGCACCGAACACCACGACCCCCTGGACCAGCGGGATGTCCTGGACGGTGACCGCGGCGGCCGTGATCCGGCCCAGGCCGTCGCGGGAGAACACGGTCTCCACCACCACCGAACCCGCGATCAGCTGCCCGGCCGGCAGCCCGACCACCGTCAGCGCCGGCACCTGGACCACCCCACCGCGTCGGAGGGTTGCCGGTCAGCGAGCCAGGGCTTGATGCTGACACTCAATGCCATGTGAAACTTGATGGACCGCCGCCGTAATCCGTCAATGACAAGGGTCTTGATCCGTCAATGACGAGAGGTGAGCCGGCGCAGCGTGCCGAAGCGGTCGGACATCAGCGATGCGGTCGGGTTTCCCTCGCACCGCGCTGCGCCGGCGCCACGGCGCGGCGGCCCGCGCTCGTGCCGTCGTTCGCCGTCGGTCGCAGGCACTCGATGAGATAGTCGCCGGTGTCCGGGTCCACCGTCACGCCGTGGGTCTCACTGCGGAATCCGGGGAAGTGCCGGTCGAACGCCTCCAGTGCGGTGAGGTAGCGCAGCAGGGGGCCGTCGGGGGCGCCGACGCTCTCGCCGGGCATGAGGACGGGGATGCCGGGCGGGGTGACGGTGACCATGGCGGCGGCCACCTGGCCCGGCGCGTCGGTCAGCCGCACCCGGTGCGTGCCGCCGCGGATCAGCCGCTGGTAGCACAGCTGCGGCGGGGTGACGGGTTCCGGCAACTGCCTGAAGGCGTTGTCCAGCAGGTCGACGAGGCGGGCCGAGCGCAGGTGGTCGTGCATCTCCTGGCACAGCGCGCGCAGCGTCCGGCCGGCGTAGCGCCCCGGGTGCTCGGCGACCAGCGCGGGCAGCACGCGGTCGAGGGGGGCGTCCTCGTCGTGGAGTGCCTTGAAATCCATCAGGGCGTCGAGGAGCGTGCCCCACTTGCCCTTGGTGATGCCCATGGAGAACAGCACGAGCGTGCTGTAGGTGTCGGTCTTCTCCACGACGATGTGACGGGCGGCCAGGTAGGCGGTGAGCACCCGGGCCGGGATGCCCCACTCGGCCGTCCGTCCGGTCGCGTCGACGCCCGGACAGGTCAGGGTGACCTTGATCGGGTCGAGCATGCAGTAGCCGTCGGTCAGTGCGGGGAACCCGTGCCAGGGGGCGCCGGGTTCCAGGTGCCAGCAGGACGGCTCGGTGCGCAGCAGTTCGGCGGGTGCCTCCTCGAACGGCAGGCGCGCACCGGTGTCCGGATCGGTGACCGTCCCGGGCTGCCACACGCCGAAGAACCACGGCGGCCGGTCCCCGGCCTCCTCGATGCGGTGCCGGATGCGCACCGTCTCCTGGCGGAACCGGACCGCCTCGGTCACGGCCTCGTCCAGCAGCCAGCGGCCCTGCGGACCGTCCATCATCGCGGTCGCCACGTCCAGCGAGGCGATCATCGGATAGAGCGGGGAGGTGGTGCCGTGCATCATCAGCGCCTCGTTGAACCGGTCGTGTTCGACGGGCGCCCGGGGCGCGGGCCTGACGTGGACCATGGCACTCTGCGAGAGCGCGGCCAGCAGCTTGTGCGTGGACTGGGTCGAGAAGACCGTCGGCCGGTCCGGGCCGGGGAAGGCGTCCTCGTCCACCGACATGCCGTACCGGCCCGCGTACAGCGGGTGGAAGCGGGCGTACGCGAACCACGCCTCGTCGAAGTGCAGCCGGGGAGTGCTGGACGCGAACGCCCGCGCCACCGCTGAGGCGTCGTAACACAGGCCGTCGTACGTGGAGTTGGTGAGGACGGCGTACTGGGCGTCCGGCGCGACGGCCCGTCCGGTCAGCGGGTTCGCCCCGATCCGGGCCGCGACCGCGTCCGCCGCCACCTCCGCCGGAGGCAGGGGTCCGGCCAGGCCGTAGCCGTTGCGGGTGGGGATCAGATAGACCGGGCGGGCGCCCGACACGACGAGTCCGTGCAGCACCGACTTGTGGCAGTTGCGGTCCACCAGCGCGATCTCGTCCCGGGTGACGCTGAAGTGACCGACCACGCGGTTGCAGGTGGAATCCCCGTGCAGCACGAAGTAGGTGAGGTCGGCGCCGAAGACCCGGGCCGCGTTGCGTTCCGCCTCGCCGATCGGGCCGGTGTGCTCGAACAGGGAGCCGAGCTCCCCGACGGAGATCGACAGGTCACTGCGCAGCAGCCGTTCCCCGAAGTAGTCGTGGAAGGCCCGGCCCGCGGGCGACTTCAGCAGGGCGACACCGCCGGAGTGGGCGGGGGTGTGCCAGGAGTACTCGTGCGCGTCGTCGAAACGGCGCAACGCCCGGAAGAACGGCGGCAGGACGGCTTCCCGGTAGGTGCGCGCGGCGGTGGTGACCCGGCCCGCGATGAAGCCGGGGGTGTCCTCCAGCGGCCACACGTACCCCACGATCAGTTCCGACACCCACAGCGGCAGGTCGCGTACACCGTCGTCCGGCATGACCAGGAAGACCGGCAGATCCTGGAACCGCCGGCCGATCGAGCGCAGCACCGCGGCACCTCCCGGCTCGCCGTCCGCGCCCCCGCCGCCCGGAAGGTCCCAGGCGACCAGCGCCGCGGTCAGCCCCGCCTCCGTCCGCACCACCGCCGCGGCGTCCGCCGCACCGACGGCCCACCGGACCGCGAACCCCCGCGCCTCGATCGCCTCACCGATGCCGGCCCACTGCTCCGAGCCGGCCCCCTCGGCCCGAGGATGCTCCCGCACCGCGACCAGAATCCTGCTGTCCGCCATGAGACCCCCTTCCGCGGCCGCTACCGCCGCCCGTGCCCAGTCTCCGGGAGACCGGCCGGTCCGCAGGGCGCGCGGCCGTAAACCACCCGCACGACGGAAAGACGCCCGCTTCCGCGGCCGGCCGGCCATGAAGGGCCCCGGCGGCCGGGCGACGCACGGTCAGGCGGTGAGCCTCTCGACTCGGCGCATCACGTCACGGCAGAACGCGCCGATCCCTTCCGGATCGTCGATGAACTGGTTGGGCTTGACGCAGAACGTCGTGAAGCCCTGCTCCAGTTGTTCCGGGATCGACGCCAGCGCCGCGCCGAGGTCGGCCGTGGAGTGCTCGTCGGGGAAGACCGCCTGGGTGCCGCCGATCATCTCCAGGCCGGTGATGTCCCGGCCGGCCGCGGCCATGGCCGCCTCGAGGGCCCGCCTGTCCTCGGGCGTGGGCCGCCCGAGCGGATGGAATCCGTGGCCGTGGCGTACGAGCCTGCGCAGCACGGGCCCGTGCAGGCGCTGTCCTCCGAACCACAGCCGCGGGCCCCCGGGACGGTACGCCTTGGGCTCGAAGTACACGTCCCGGAAGGGATAGTGCTCGCTCTCGTGCGCGATCGGGGAGGGACCCCAGGCCTTCGCCCAGACCTCCAGGTGTTCGTCCAGCAGCCGTCCGCGCCGCCCGAAGGGCACACCGAGCGCGTCGTACTCGTCCTTGCTCCAGCTGACCGTGGGCTGCACCAGCAGACGGCCCTCGCTGATCAGGTCGAGGGTGCCCAGTTCACGGGCCATGAGCAGGGGGTGGCGCAGGGGGGCCAGCACCGCGGCGGCGGCCAGCCGCAGACGCTCGGTGACGGAGGCGATGGCGGCGAGCAGGAGAAGCGAGTGGGGCCAGGGGGTGTACGGGTCCTGGTTGCCCGGCAGGGCGTAGTCGCGGGGGTTGCCCATGACGCCGTTCGCGGCGGCGTCCGGACCGAGCACGATGTGCTCGCTGACCATGACGGAGTCGAACCCGGCGTCCTCGGCCTCCCGTGCCCACCGGATCGCGGCGGGCAGGTCGGCCCGGCCGCCCGTGAGGGTCCAGTTCTCGCTGAGGACGAGCAGCATGCGGGGCGCGTGGGACATCGACGACTTCCTTGGGTTCCGGTGGCCGCGGTGACGTGCGACCACGGGGCGGTGCGTTTCTTCGCGGGGGAGCCCGGCGGGGAGAGAGCGCCACTCGCCCTGCCCCCGCCGGTGCCTCAGCGCTCGTACACCACGCTCCCGTCGAACACCGTCATCTCCACCTCGGCGTCCGTGATCTCGTGGGGGTCCAGGCCGAGCAGCGGGCGGTCCAGAACGCACAGGTCCGCGACCTTGCCGGGCTCGATCGAGCCCTTCCAGTCCTCGGCGAAGTCCTGGCGGGCCGGGTTGACGGTGTAGGCACGCAGCGCCTCGGCCAGCGGTACGCACTGGTCGGGCCCGCTGGGCCGCCCGGTGGCCTTGGACTCGCGCAGCATCATCGCGGCCACGCCCTGGCGCCAGTCGGGCTCGGTGATCGGCGCGTCGGAGCTGGCGCAGACCGCGACGCCCGCCTCCAGGGCCGAGCGCACGGGCCACTGGCAGGCGGACCGCTCGGGTCCGACGACCTGGTCCATCAGGTCGGAGATCGTCCACTTGATGGCGGGGTTCATGTTGACGCCGTAGCCGTGCGCGGCCAGCTTGGCGAGGCTGTCGGCGCCCACGAAGTCGCCGTGGATGACGTAGTGCCGGGCGTCGGAGCGCGGTACCGCCTCGTTCGCCGCGAGGAAGGCGTCCACGACGGTGTCGATGGCCCGGTCGCCGGTGACGTGCACCCCGAGCTGGAAGCCCGCCTCGTGGGCGACGCGGATCATCTCGCGGAGTTCGTCGACCCGCAGCGCGGGGGAGTCGCCGTGCACGCACAGCGCGCCGTGGCCGCCGTCGGTGTACGGCTCGTTCATCCAGGCGGTGCGGTTGGGCGGCACTCCGTCGGCGAAGATCTTGACGCCGATGGCGCGCAGCAGGCGCGGGTCCGCGGACTCGGGCCTTCGCAGCTCGGCCAGGCCCGTGCGCACCTCGTCGGCGGAGCCGCCCATGGGGGCGGGCAGCAGCAGGACGCTGACCCGGGCCCGCAGTTCGCCGGTGGCGGCGAGGTCGGCGTACGCGGTCCAGTTGTCGGTGCTCAGCCCGCCGAACAGGGTCTTCGCTCCGCCGGGGCCGAGGCCGGGCTCGGTGTAGCTGGTGACACCGCGGGAGTGGAGCTCACGGACCACGCTCCGGATGGCCTGCCGTCGTTGTCCGGGGGTGGGCGACGGGAGTTCGGCCAGCACGAGGTCCTGGGCCGCCTCCCGCAGGATGCCGGTGGGTTCCCCGGCGGGGTCGCGGTCGATCACGCCGCCCGGCGGGGGCAGGGTCTCCGCGTCGATGCCGCACCGGCGCAGAGCCGCCGAGTTGACCCACACGAGGTGGGCGGAGAAGTGAGTCAGGCAGACCGGGGTGTCCGGCGCGATCGCGTCCAGGTCCCGGCGGTCCGGGAAGCGGTGCGGGTCGGCCAGGCACTCCGCCAGATAGCCGGCGTCCCAGCCGAGCCCGACGACCCACTCGCAGGGCCGCGCCGCGCGGACCGCCTGCCCTACGGCCGCGGTGATGTCCGCGATCGATCCGACGGCCGGATGACCGACGTCCACGGCGAACGGCGGCTTCGTCATGCCGTACGCCACCCCGTGCAGATGGGAGTCGTTGATGCCGGGCAGGACGGTCCGGCCGCCGAGTCCGACGACCCGGGTGCCGGGCCCGGCCAGGGCGCGCATCTCGTCGTCGCCGCCGACCGCGACGATGTCGCCGCCGCGCACGGCCAGGCCTTCGGCCACCGTGAAACCGGCGTCGAGGGTCAGGACCTGACCGCCGGTCAGGATGAGGGAGGGGGCGCTGTCACTCACGTGAGGCCTTTCTTCTGAGGTGGGTCGGGGCCGACGGGGAAGGCCGCCGTGTCACCGCGTCGGCCGCGGGCCGAGGTACGCGAGTGCCGCGCCCGCCACCAGGGCGCCGCCCTGCGCCATCTGCTGCCAGAACGTGGGGACGCTCAACAGGGTCAGGCCGTTGTTCAGACAGCCGAGGAACAGCACGCCGAGCAGCACCCCGAAGACGGAGCCGGAACCACCGGTCAGGGCGACCCCGCCGAGCAGGACGGCGGTGAGGACGGTGAGTTCGAATCCGGTCCCCGAGGTCCCGGCGACCACGCTGTCCAGCACCGACGCCTTGATCGCCCCGGCCAGGGCCGCCGCGCTGCCGGTGACGACGAACAGCGCGAACGGCGTACGGCGGACGTCGATGCCGGAGAGGTGGGCGGCCTCCCGGTTGACGCCGATGGCGAAGACGTGCCGCCCGGCCGGCGTGAGAGCCAGGAACAGGGCGCCCGCCGCCAGGACGAGCGCGGCGACGACGACCGGCGCGTCGAGTCCGGCGACGCGCGACCCGCCCAGCCAGGCGAACCCGGAGCCGAAGCCGCTCAGCGGCAGCGGGAAGAGCTGCTGCGCCAGACCACGCACCGCGGTCAGCATGCCCAGGGTCACGATGAACGCCGACAGCCCCAGGTGGCAGCAGAGGACCCCGTTGACGGCGCCGACCGCCGCGCCCACCGCCAGGGCACCGAGCACGGCGACGACCGGTGACTGGTGCTGCTGCCCGGCGAGCCAGCCGGCGGCCAGTCCGCCCAGGGCGAGGGTGGAGCCGACCGACAGGTCCAGGTAGCCGCTGATGACCAGCAGGGCCAGTGGCACGGCCACGATGGCCAGGGTGGCGGCGTCGGTGGCGATGCCGCGCAGGTTGCCCGCGTCGAGGAAACTGCCGGTCGTCAGCTGGAAGACCAGCACCATGGCGGCGAGCACGACGAGCAGGGGATGGTGCCGCAGGGCGTTCAGCGCGTCCGCCGCCAGCACGCGCGGCTTCGGAAGGAGACGGTCGGCGGGGGTGGTGGTCGCGGTGGTCATGCCGCTCCTTCCGATACGTGTCTGGACGGGAGTGCGTTGTCGTCGGCGTCGTGCACGGCCGCCAGCAGGGCGGCCTCGGTGAGTCCGGTGCCGCCGAGTTCGCCCACGACGCGGCCGCGGGAGACGATCAGACAGCGATGGGCGAGCGCGACGACCTCCTCGGGGTCGCTGGACGCGAACAGCACGGCCGTGCCCCGCTCGGCCGCGAGCGTCGCGACGACCTGGTAGATCTCCTGCCGGGCGCCCACGTCGACGCCCTGGGTGGGTTCGTCGAGGAGCAGCACGTCGACGCCGCGGGCCTCGTTGATCCACCGGCCCAGGACGAGCTTCTGCTGGTTGCCGCCGGAGAAGGCGGACGCGGGCAGCCGTGGCCGGGCCGGACGCAGACCCACGGCCTGTGACAGCGCGCTGAAGACCCGCCGCTCCCCGCGCAGCGCCCGCACACCGTGCCGGGCGAGCGGACGGACCGTGGGCAGCAGCGCGTTGTCCTGTGCGCTCAGCCGCGGGAACAGGCCCTGCCGGCGCCGGTCGGCCGGAACGAGGGCGATGCCCGCCGCGAGGGCGTCGGCGGGGCGGGCGGGGGCGACGGTCCGCTCGCCGAGACGGACGGTGCCGGCCGCGGCGCGGCGTCTGCCGTAGAGCGTCTCCAGCAGGCGCGTGCGGCCGGAGCCGATGAGCCCGTACAGTCCCACGATCTCGCCCTCGCCGACGGCGAGGTCGACGGGGCCGAACCCGGGGCCGCGCAGACGGTTCACCAGCAGACGGGGGACGCGCGGGACGCCGTCGGCGGGCGTGGCGGCCACCTGGCCGGCACCGCCCGCCGTGACCCCCGGCGCGTCGGGAGCCGGCCGGCCCACGACGGCGTCGACCAGTTCGCGCCGCGTCCGCCCCGACATCGCCGAGTGGTGGGTCACGCGGCCGTCCCGCAGCACCGTCACGGCGTCCGCGAGGCGCTCCACCTCGGCGAGCAGATGCGTGACGTACACGATGGCCAGTCCCTGGGCCCGCAGGTCCTCCACCCGCTCGGCCAGGGCCTCGCTCTCGGCCCCGGACAGGGCGGCCGTGGGCTCGTCCAGGACCAGGACCGAGGCGCTGCGGCTGAGCGCTTTGGCGATCTCCACCAACTGCCTCTGGCCCATGGGTAGTTCACCCACGCGGTCGCGCGGCGAGCAACTCGCCGCGACCCGCGCGAGCAGGCCCGCGGCGACCTCCTCCTGGGCTCGCCGGTCGATCCGGCCGCACCTGGTCCATTCCTGGCCGAGGAAGATGTTCTCGGCCACCGTCAGGGAGTCGACGACGCTGAGCGTCTGGAAGATGATCGCCACGCCCGCGGCGATGGACTGGCGGGGACTGAGCCGTGCGTAGCGGTCGCCGCCCACCTCGATCGTCCCCGCGTCCGGTGCGAAGGCTCCGCCGAGGCACTTGATCAGGGTGGACTTCCCGGCGCCGTTGTGGCCGAGCAGAGCGTGCACCTGACCTCCGGGGACCGTGAGGTCCACGCCGTCCAGTGCCCTGACGCCGCCGAAGGACTTCGTCAGTCCGCTGATGCGCAGCGTGGGCCCCGTCGTACGCGTCCTGTCCGTCATGACGGCCGCCTAGGCGTTCTGGGCCAGCAGGGCGTCGATGGCCGCCGTGTCGCCGCGCTGCACGAAGGTGATCGGCACCTGGACGCTCGGATCGGCCTTCCCGGCGGCGACCGCGAGCGGTACGTCGACGACGGCGCCCGCGATGTCCTTCGGCGCCAGGGCGGCCGAGGCCCGGTAGAAGGTGCCCTGTCTGATCGCGAGCAGGGAGGGCGCGGATCCGTCCTGCCCGCCGACGAAGGTCTTCTCGTCGTCCTTGGCCCGGCCGGTCTGCTGGAGCGCCTTGAACCCGCCGTACGCGGCGGCGTCCGTGACACCGAGGATGATGTTGAGGTCGGGGTGCTCGGCGAGGATGGCACGGGACTTGGTCAGTCCGGTGTCCGGGTCGATGGCCTGCTCCCTGGCCACCACGTCCACACCGGGCGCGAGCTTGGTGAAGGCGTCGATCATGCCCTGGGTGCGCTCGCGGCCCAGCTGGATCGTGCTGTCGGTGAGGAAGGCGATCTTGCCCTTCCCGCCGAGCCGCTCGCTCGCCCACTTCGCGGCGGCCTCGCCGAGCAGCGTGCCGCCCTTGACGAAGCTGAACTGGATGTCCGCGCTCTGGTGCTCCAGCGATCCGCCGTACGTCACCCAGATCAGCCCGGCGTCCAGTGCCCTCTCGGCGATCGCCTCGGCGGCCTCGAAGACCATCGGGAAGGACACGATGGCCGGGACCTTCTGCGCGACCCAGGCGCCGAGATTGGTCGCCTGGGTGTCGGCACTGGCGTTGTCGCTGGTCGTCACCAGTGAGGCGCCCCGCTTCCGGGCGGCGGCGGTGGTGAGCTTCACCAGCGTCGAGTAGAGCGGGAGCTGGGTGAAGGGATAGTCCAGGCCGATCCTGGTCAGGGCGTCGGCGCCGGAGGAGGCGCGGGCCGCCGCGTTCGCGGCCTTCGCGTCCGTGCCGTCGCCGGGGGCCGAGCAGCCCGCGGCGGTCAGCGCGGTGGCCGCCGCACCGGCACCGGACCAGGCGAGGAACTGCCGGCGTGAGGCCGAGGGGGCGGCGGACGGGGTTCTGGTCATGGCGGTCTTCTCCGGAGGGCAGGGCCTGGACGGCAGGCGAAGGAATCGGCGGCTGTGGCGAACAAGAAAAGACCCGGCGGCCGCGCTCCGCCATCCGTACAAATACCGACCCCGGCCCAGGCCGGCCGCCGGCCCGGGCGAACCCGGTCACGTCTTGGTGAACGCCTTGCCCCGGACACCCGCCCCCGCATACCGTTAGGGGCCAAACGACACAGGTCGCGGGTTCCCCGGAGGCCTCCATGCCCAGCCACCACCAGCTAGCGGCAGCCGCCCGCATCGGCATGCTCACCCGTGAACACGACACGGTCTCGGCCTGCGCCCAGGCACTGCAGGAACTGCGGCACGCCCTGCCCCTGGACGCGGTGACCCTGCTCTCGATCGACCCCCTCACCGGAGCGCACGTCGAGGTCGCGGGCATCGGCTACGGCGCCGGGACGTCCGAGTCGCTGGCCGCCGAGTTCGTGTCCACCCGCTGGTACGGCAACGTCGTCGGGCAGCCGCTTCCGCCCTCCATCACCGAGGACGCCGAGGACACCGGACAGTGCTTCCGCGACGGCTGGTTCTACGCCGAACGGATCCGTCCGAGCGGATTGCGCGACGGGCTGACCGGAGCGCTGCGCCACGAGGGCCGCCTGGTCGGTCTGATCAACCTGGCCACGGAGCGACCGGACTCCTACGACACCGAGGCACGGCGCCTGCTCGCCTCGCTCCTGCCGGCACTGGGCGCCCTCGCCGACCCGACGGCCCACACCGCGGACCTTCACGACCTGCCGGCGGAGGCGAGCGCGAGCCTCGTGACACCGCAGGGCGTCATCGCACTCCCGGGCCGGGAGCCCGCAGAGGTGCTGAACGACGGCGCATTCGCGCCGCTGGTCACGGCGTTCGCGGAACTCGGCGGCGACAGACTGAGGTTGCTGTGGCCGGTCGGGCGCACCTGGCACCAGGTGGTACTGCGCCGGTGCGCGGTGCGTTCGACGCCCGAGCGGAGACGGGTCCTCGTGTCCACGGCCGTGACCGAACTGCCGTACGGGCTGAGCCCCCGCGAGCTCGAAGTGCTGACGCGGGCCGCGACGGGGCAGACGAACCAGGCCATCGCACGCGCCCTGTCCCTGTCGCCGCGCACGGTGCACAGCCACATCGAGCACCTTCTGCGCAAGACCGGCTGCGCCTCCCGGGCCGAGGCCACCGCCCTCGCGGTGCGGGACGGCGTACTCAAACCCGCCACCGGAGACATCGAGTTCTTCGTCGAGCGGATGCCCCTCGGCTGAGGGGCCACGACCGGGTGTCGTGGCCCCCTCTCGAACCCCGCGGGGAGCGGAGCCCGTTGCGATGTCCCGCATGCGGTCGCCCGGCACAGCACGGGGAGTTCACCCCGTCGCGGTGGAGGTCAGCTGAGGGTCCACTTCTGGTTGGCCTGTCCGTTGCACGTCCACAGGATCAGCTTGGTTCCGTTGGCGGTCGCCGCGTTGTCGGCGTCGAGGCACAGTCCCGACAGGTCGTTGGTGACGGTGCCGTCGGAGTGGACGGTCCACTTCTGGTTGGCACCGTCGTTGCAGTTCCAGATGATGACCTTGGTGCCGTCGGCGGTGCCGTTGTCGTCGGCGTCCAGGCATTTGTGGCCGTAGACGACGAGCTCGCCGCGTGAGGTGCGCGCGAAGGTCTCGTTCTGCCCGCCGAAGCAGTCCCACAGGATGGCCTGGGAGCCGTCGGTGATGGTGTTCTTCTCCAGCCCGACGCAGCGGTTCGAGGCGGTGCCGACGAGGGCGACGCCGTCGGTGCCGGGGACGGCCTGGACGCGGATCGCGTCGATGTCGGGCGCGGTGCCGCCGGAGACCGCGGCGAAGCGCACGGTGTTGGTGCCCTTGGCCAGGTGCGCCAGTACGGACACCGTGCGATAGGTCGTGGCCGAGCCGGTCGGCGGGAAGGAGACCACCTGCCGGTACTGGCCGTTGACCTGGAGGGTGGCCTTGCGGGCGGTGCCGCCGCCGTTGGCGTAGGTGATGTCCACCAGCTTGGTGCCCGCCGTGCCGGCCGTGACGGCACTGAAGTCGGGCGTGGTCGCCGTGCCGGTGTCCTCGTAGGCCGAACCGGGCGCTTCGGTGCCGGAGACGGTGAGCAGGACGGCGTCGCCGGCCGGGACGCCGGTGGTGTAGCCCGTCGCGTGGGATCCGGCGTCGGTGCCGGTCCAGGCGTTGCGCACGGTGGCGGTGGCCGAGGTCAGGCCGAGGTCGGCCCAGCGGACGGTGATGTTCGCGGCGGAGGAGGTGCGGTTGAGCAGCAGCACGGCGCGTCTGCCGGTGCCGGCGAGGACCTTGCCGTAGACCTGAAGGTTCCGGGTGTCCTCGGCGACCTTGACGCCCTGCAGTCCGCGCGGGTCCTGGTCGATGGCGATGACCTCGCGGTTGGTGAGGATGTCGCGGGTGGTGCCGCTCATCGTGGCCACGTTGTTGCCGGCCAGCAGCGGGGCGCCCGAGACGGCCCACAGGCCCATGTGCAGCCGGTTCTGGGCGGCGGTCAGGCCGTTCATGCCGACCATCAGCATGTCGGGGTCGTTGTAGTAGCCGGTGTGCTGGGCGGCCGGGTGCAGGCCCCGGTCGAAGTTGGTGAGCATCATGCCGGTGGTCGGGGTCTGGCCCCACAGGATGACGTCGGTGCTGGTGCGCCACAGGTCGCCGTGGCCGGCCGCCCAGTTCCACGGGCGTCCGCTGCCCCACTCGCAGAACGACAGCACCAGCCCGCGGCCGGTGACGGCGGTCGCGGCCTCGTTGGCGGCGGCGATCGCCTTGTACGTCGTCTCCTGGTCGAGGCCTTCCACCTGGCCGCCGCACCAGTCGATCTTGACGTAGTCGAAGCCCCAGCGCTGGAAGGTCTCCAGGTCCTGCTGGTAGTGGCCCTCCATGCCGGTGTCGGGGGCGGCGGGGCGGGTGGTGGGGTAGTAGTAGCCGCAGCCCTGCTTGCCGGCGTCGGTGTAGATGCCGGCCTTGAGGCCCTTGCCGTGGATGTAGTCGGCGACGGCCTTCATGCCGCCCGGCCACAGGTCTGCGTCGACGGTGATGGTGCCGTCGGAGGCGCGGGCGCCCTGCCACCAGCCGTCGTCGAGGTTGACGTACTGATAGCCGGCGGCCGCCATGCCGGAGGAGACCAGAGCGTCCGTCTGCTGCTTGATGACGTCGAAGTCGATGCTGCTGGCGAAGCTGTTCCAGGAGGCCCAGCCCATCGACGGCGGGCTGACGGCGGCCTGCGTGGTGCTGACCGCGGCCGGCTCGGCGGCCGGCGGTGCCGGTGTCTCGTGGCCGGCCAGGGCCGTCAGGCCGGCCGCGGCGAGGGCGAGGGTGAGCACGCGGACGGTGACGCGTCTGGCCCAGCCACCTGCGGAGGTGTGCGACATGGGGATGCCTTCCCTGGTCAGTGGGCGACGCGGAAGGCCGCGTCCTGCCGGTCCGTGGTCGTGGAGTTCGGGGCGATGCGCGGCGCGCGGTGCGCGTGGCGGAGGTTGCGGGTGGGGCCGTCGACCGATCGGAAGGGGGCCCCGGACTCGGGCGCCCTGCTGTGGGTGGTCTGGCCGGACGGCAGGGGATGTTCGCTCATGTGTGCTCCAGGGGGCGTGCGGAGGCACTGCGGTGGCCGGTATGTCGGACAGGGTTCGGAAAATCGATCAGACCGTAGGTCGTGGTCATGGCCTCGTCAATCGTCCTGTCGCGCTTTTCCGTCCTCCGCCCCAGGAACCGGGCGGGGACCCTAGTCGGGTGTGGTGTCGCCGGGCAGGGTGACCACGGCGGTGGTGCCGCCGCCGGGTGTCTCTTCGAGGCGGAGGCTGCCGCCGTGAGCGGTGGCGATCCGCTGGCAGGTGGCCAGCCCGATGCCGGAGCCTTCGACGTCTCTGTCCAGGCGGGTGAACATCTCCATCACGCGCTGCCGGTCCTGCGGCGGGATGCCGCAGCCGTTGTCGATGACGGCGATGTCCCAACCCCGCGGATTCGCTTCGGCGGCGATGACGATCCGGCAGCCTCGTGCGCGACTGCGGAATTTGAGGGCGTTGCTGACGAGGTTCTGCAGCAGCACGCGCAACTGGGTCGGGTCGGCGACCACGACGGGCAGGCTCTCGACCGTGACGCGCGCGCCGTGGGTGCGGATGGGAAGGTCGAGGTCCTCGACGACGGCGGAGGCGAGGGCGTTCAGGTCGACGGCTTCGAGGTGGAGCTGTCCGCCCGCGCCGGCCAGGGCGAGCACGTCCTCGATCATGGTGCGCATGCGGTTCGCGGACCTGATGACCCGTCGGGCACAGAACGAGGCGTCGGGGTCGTTCGCGATCGCCGGGATGTCGATGAGGTTGTCTGCGTGACCGAGGATGCCGGTCAGCGGGTTCTTCAGATCGTGGCTGACCTGGCCGGCGAACTGCTGCAGGGCGGCGTTGGAGCGTTCGAGTTCCGAGCGCGCCTCGTCGGCGGCCCGCAGCGCCTGGTGGAGCAGCCGCTGGTGACGGTTCAGATCGAGGATGTCGACGACCATGCGGGCCAGCTTGTCCAGCGCGTCGCGTTGCGGGGCGGTCAGCCGGCGGACCTGGGTGTCGAAGACGCAGAGGGTGCCGAGGACCGGTCCTTCGGGGGTGCGGAGCTGGGAGGCTGCGTAGAAGCGGATGTCGCCGAGGACGCCGCTGACGTAGGGGTTGTCCGCGAAGCGCGGGTCCAGCCTGGCGTCCGGGACGAGCACCGGGGCCGGCTCGACGATGGTGGCCGCGCACATGGAGTCGCTGCGGGCGCATTGCGTGGGTTCGAATCCGATGGCGGCGATCATGTTCGCGTGTTCGGCGGAGATGATGTTGATCACCGCGTGGGGGACCTGGCAGGTGTAGGCGGCGAGTTCCACGATCGACGCAAGGTCCGGCGGAGCCGGCGCGGTCAGGATGCCGTACCGCTCAAGGGCACGCAGGCGTTCCGGCTCATCAGCAGTCACCCGGAACGATGCTGCGGCCACGGTGGTCGTCCCTTCCTGACCGGTCGGTGTCGAAAGATCGTTCCCTGTGCGGCGCCCGCGTCCACGCGTCCGCACGCGGATCACCCGACGGGCCGACCGGAGACCCGGGCGGCTCCCTGGCGGACCGCATCCGCCGTGCCGCTGTCGAAAACGGATACGATAAGGCCGAAAGTCCTGTTCCGGACTCGTGTCGACAGCAGCTCTGGCCGAGAGGGTGACCGCGTCATGGCGTCGCAGGCCCAGCCGGTTCCGGGAAGTCCCGCCTGGTGGGCGAGCCGGACGCCCGCCCCTGCCTACCGGCGCGGACGCCCCCCGATGGACGCCGGGCGGATCGTCGACACCGCCCTGAAGCTCATCGACGACGTCGGGATCCAGGCGCTGACCCTGCGGATGCTCGCCGATGCCCTGGACTCGGGCACGGCGACGCTCTACCGGCACTTCAACGGCAAGGACGAACTCCTCGCTCTCGTCGCCGACCGAATCCTGGGCGAAGTCCACGTCCCCTCCGAGGAGTTGGACGGCCTGTCCTGGAGGGAAGCCGTGACCGCCGTGGCGGACGCCTTCTACGGCACCCTGTGCCGGCACCCCCACGCGCTGTCCTTGCTGGCGGCCCAGGTCCCCGTCGGCCCCCACGGTCTCCGGGCCAGGGAACGGCTCATCACCCTGTTCCTGAGCCACGGCTTCCCGGTCGGCCTGGCCGCGCGGGCCTTCACCGCCGTCGGCCACTACGTGATCGGCTTCGCCATCCAGCAGCACGGCCCCGGCACACCAGGACCCGAGGATCGGACGCAGCTGCGGGACTACTACGACTCGCTCGACCCGGCCGCCTATCCGGCCACGACGGCGGCGGCCGACGAGCTGACCTCCGTACCGCTGCACGAGGAGTTCCGGTTCGGCCTGGACCTGCTCCTCGACGGCCTGGAGAAGGCCAGGCTCGACGCGCCGCGGGATCCTGACCATGGACGGCCCTGACGGGCCTTTCGTTCGAGCGAGGTTCAGATGCGTGCCCCCGGGCCCGGCCGGCGCGCGGCTCCTCAGCGCCAGCCGATCCAGTCGGCCACGGCGCGTCCCATGACCAGCTCCAGGTCGCGCCCCTTCAGCCAGGGCAGCTCCTCGGTGAACATCGTCACCGCCTCGCGCCATGAGCAGGGGAGGCGGGTGATGTCCGTGCCCCAGAACATCCGCTCGGCGCCGTATGCGTCGAAGACCTGCCGCAGGACGCCATGGGTGCCGGCGAACGGGTACGGGTCCGTGGCCATGCCCGGTACGCCCGTCGCCTTCACCGCGATGTTGGGGTGCCGGGCGAGGGCGAGCAGGGCGTCGAGGTGCGCGGCCGCACCGGGCAGCTTCTCGAAGGGGTTGCAGGCGAGATGGTCGATCATCAGGCGCATCTGCGGATACCGCGCGGCGATGCCGCCGACGGCGGGCAGGTACGGGGGCATCACCATGAGCCCCATCGCGATGCCGCGCCGGTCGGCCGCCGCCCACAGCCAGTCCAGCCCGCCCGACGCGAGGCGTTCGGCCGGCTCCGGCGCCGCCAGCATGAAGCGCAGGCCCAGCATGCCGGGTCTGTCCAGCCACGCGTCGACGAGGGACTCGTCCGCCGCCTCGTCGAGGGGGAACCAGCCGAGGGTCGCGAACCGCTCGGGATGACGCTCCGCCGCCTCGACCGCGTAGTCGTTCGCGTCGGCGTCCCAGACCGCCGGACAGTTGACGGCCCGGTCCACACCGGCCTCGTCCATGTCACGCAGGGCGGTGTCGACGGTGTACGGCGCGCGCCAGTGGTGGGGCGGCGCGCTCTGGCCGGCCCAGAGGTGGATCTGCGCGTCGGTGATCTGCACGGGGCTCTTCTCTCAGTTCGCGATCGTTGGGTTCGGCCGGCCGCACAGGCGTGCCACCGTCCAGTCGGCGACGAGGGCGTCGCGGTCGTGCCGGTGGTTGTAGACGCAGTGGTTGCCGTCGGAGAAGACCACCATCCGCTTGTCGTCCGTGGGGGCGCCCCGCAGCAGGACCTGCGCGAGTTCCATCGAGACCAGGGGGTCCTGGCCACCCTGCACGACCAGCAGCGGATAACCGGCGTTGGGTCCGTCGGCCAGCGGGGTGACGGTCCGCCACACGTCCATCGCCCGGTCCGGGTCCCGCGTTCCACAGGCGGCCACCATCTTCGAGAAGAAGGTGCCCATGGTCGGGGGCACGAGCCACGGGGCGTGGATGCCGCCGTTGTCGACGCACGCCCGGATCCGGGGCTCCCGCGCCGCGACGGCCATGGCGAAGCTGCCGCCCATGCTGTTGCCGACGAAGCCGATCGGGCGGCCCGGCGAGCGCTCGGCGAGGAAGTCGACGGCTCGCCCGTAGGCGTCACCCCAGTGCGCCGTGAGGTGGTGACCGTGGGTGAGCCGTGTTTCGCCCTGCCCCGGCCCGTCGAGCATCAGCGCGTCGACGCCGCGCGCCGCCAGCGCCTCGCCGAGGCTGTCGAAATCCATGGCCCAGCCCTCGACGCCCCCGATGACGACGGCGGAGGCGACCGCGTTGCCGCACGCGGGGACCAGCCATCCCGTCATGTGGCCCTGGTCGGTCTCGAGCGTGACGCGCCCGCGGTCGGCGCCCAGTTCGGCGGCCTGTGCGTAGACCGCCGCGGCCCGCGCGAAGATCTGCCGACGCTCGGCGGTGTCGGACAGCATCATCATCTGGCTCATGCGGAGCAGGGCCGACGCACGGCGGAGGTACGCGATCCGGGTGGGCCTCCCCGCGTGTCCGAGTCCCGTCGCGCCCTCGACGCGGCGCAGGCACGTCTCCGCGAGCTCCGTGCAGGCCGACCGCCAGTCCTGCCCCTCGACCACGCGGGCCCTCACCTCGACGGCGTCCGCGTGGTCGACGCCGTAGCCGGTCATGCGCTCCAGCGAGAACTGGCGCAGCGCGGCCTGCGATTCGACCGGGAGCTTCGACGTGGCGTCCTCCGTCTCCGTGCGGCTGCCGACGAAGTCGAGGGTCACGACCGGTGCCGTGCGTCCCTCGGCGACCTTCTCCTGTGCTGACATGGTTGAAGCTCCTCCTGTTCGGTCCGACGCGGCGCGGCAGGACCAGCGGCCGGGGGCGAGCGAGGCAGCGTGTGCTCGACCTCCGCATGGGCGGGCGGCCCACCGGCCGGCCGTCGCGGAGGGCACGAAGACCCCTGCCGAGCTGTACGCGGCGCCGCTCACCTCGGGGTGAACGCCTCGGCCGCGGTGGCGAACGAGGCCGCCCAGTCGCTCGTGATGATGCCGCCGATGTATCCGTCGGGCCGGATCAGCATCAAGGTGTCGCCCTCGACGCCGTAGACGCCGGTCAGTTGGCCGGTGGCGTCGCTGATGCGGCCAGGGTCGATACCGCGCCCGCTGTGGACGGCGTAGCGGCGCAGCTCAGCACCCTCGGCCGGCCATGTCAGCTCGGGCAGGGCCTCGGTGGCGTCGGGGCCGAAGGCCAGCACGGTGAAGTGCGGTCCCTGGAAGATCTCGAAGAGACGGCTGGTGCCGGGTGCGGTGCACGGTGCGTCCGGCGCGCGGTCACCCACATGCAGGGTCTTGGTGGCCGGTGCGTCGGCGGGGGCGAGCGGGCCGCCGCGGTAGGAGAGCGAGAGCTGCCGCTCTTCGTCGCCGCGCTTCAGGCCGGAGACGCGGTGCTCGCTGAGGCTCCGGTAGAGCTCGCTGGACTTGCCGAGGACGTTCGCGGCGATCGGGAGCCGTTCGGCCTCGTAGCTGTCGAGCAGGCCGTCCGGCGCTCCGGCGATCGCCTGACCGAGCTTCCAGCCCAGGTTGTAGGCGTCCTGCACACCGGTGTTGAGGCCCTGCGCGCCGGCCGGGGTGTGCACGTGGGCGGCGTCGCCCGCCAGGAACACCCGGCCCTGGCGGTAGTGCTCGACGAGCCGGACGTTGGGCCGGAACACCGAAACCCAGGTGATGTCGCGGAGCTTGAGGCCGGTGAGCGCGTGGAACCGGTCGGCCAGGGCGGCGTGGTCGAGGTTCGGTGCGTCGCCCGGCTTCAGCCGGATCATCACCTGGAACTGGTCCGAGTGCGGCAGCGGGCACGCTCCCGCGGACGCCTTGGGCCACATGTGCCACCGGTCGCGGGACAGGCCGTCGATGGCGCAGTCGATGATGAGGGTCTTGTCGGAGTCGTCGGTCTCCCCGACGAAGCCGAGCCCGGTGGCCGTGCGGACCGCGCTCGCTCCGCCGTCCGCACCGACGAGGTACCTGCTGCGCACCCGCTCGCCGGTGGAGAGCGTCGAGGTGACGCCGTCGGCGTCCTGCGCGAAGTCTTCCAGGGCGACCCCGTACTCGATGTGCAGTCCGAGGCGTCCGAGCAGGCGGTGCAGGATGGCGTCGGTGCGGTGCTGCGGGAGCAGCAGGATGTTCGGGTAGGGGACGTCCGGGGTCGGCTTACTGCGCTGCTGCATCTTCCACGGCGCGGTGACAGGCCCGACGTGCAGTCCCGCCGGCGGGTAGGGACCGCCCTCCGCCAGTGCCTCGCGCAGCACGCCGAAGTCCTCGAACACTTCCTGGGTGCGGGGCTGGACTCCCTTGGCCCGGGAGCCCTCGAAGGCGTGCGGCGCCTTGTCGACGACACGGACCCGCAGGCCGCGCCGCAGCAGGTCGGCCGCGAGGGTGGAGCCGGTCGGGCCGCCTCCGGCGACGAGGACGTCGATGGCGTGGGCTTCTGTCATGGTGATCGACCTCAGGGGACTCTCTCGACCGGTATTACGGCTACGGCGTATCCGTAACTTTCGGATGCACCGTAGCCGTTTATGGAGGAGGGGGCAAGCGCTCGGGCCGTCGGCCGGTGGCACCGCCGACGGGGTCCCGTCGTCAGTCGCGTGCGCTCGTCGCCGGAGCCAGCCGGGGGAAGAGCGCCGCCGCGGCACCGTGCGGCAGCGGTTCCCGTCGATTGCCGGTCAGGCAGTCACTGCCGGCCAGGGCCTCGGCCAACCCGTGGACGACCCAGTCCGGGGTGTACGGGTAGTCGCTGACGTAGAGGAGGTGGTCGGTGTCCGTCAGGGTCAGCAGGGCGGGGAGCAGCCTCGGCAGGGCGAAGCTGGCGCGTCGTAGTAGAGCCCGCGCAGGGCGCCGAGGACATCGACCGGAGGGCCGCCGCTCGCGAGGGCGAACGCGGCGATCCGGTCGGCGAGGGCCGGCAGCGTCCCGCCCGCGTGCGGAACGATGAAACGGATGCCGGGATACCGTTCGAGCACCCCGCCCAGGACGAGGTGGGTCACCGCGCGCGTGGTCTCGAACGGGAACTCCAGCATGGGGCGAGGGCGGCCCAGGCCGGTCGCCTCCCAGCACGGTGGCGAGGTGGGGTGCAGCAGGACGACCGCGGAACGCCGGTCGAGTTCGGCCATCAGCGCCTCGTAGCACGGGTCGCCCAGATGCCGTCCGGCGTACGAGGTGAGCAGGGTGATGCCGTCGGCCCCGAGATCGTCCAGTGCGTGTCGCGTCTCGGCGAGCGCACCCGGCAGGTCCGGCAGCGGAAGCGAGGCAAGCAGTCCGAAACGCCCGGGGTGGGCCTGGACGAGGGACGCGCCCTCGTCGTTCACCGCGCGGGCCAGCGCCCGGGCGTCGTCGTCGTCGCCGTAGTGCACTCCGGGCGAGGACACCGACAGCAGGGCCGCGGCGATACCCGTACGGTCCATCGCGGCCAGGGCCGCCTCGGGGCTCCAGTCGGGAAGGGCGGGCATCCCGTCGGGCTGTCCGTGGCCCGCCGCTTGCATGGCCGCACGCAGTCGCGGGGTGATGTAGTGGGCGTGAACGTCGATGGCTCCGGCCAGGGGTGGCGGCGGGGCCACAGGAGTGGTCGGTGGTGTCATGCGCTGTTCCTCGCCGCCCGCCGTCCGGCGCCCAGACGAGCGAAGTGCGCCAGGAGCTCTGGGCTGTCGACGGCCGCCGGGCTGACGACCTGGTCGGTGGGAACGCCCTGGAGAAGGCGTTTGACGGGGACTTCGAGCTTCTTGCCGGTACGGGTGTGGGGGATGCCCGGGACGGTGAGGATCTCGTCGGGGACGTGCCGGGGTGAGGCGCCGCTGCGGATGGCGTGGCGGATCCTGTCCCGCAGGGCGTCGTCCAGCTCCACTCCGTCCGCGGGGACCACGAACAGGGGCATCCAGTAGCCGCCGTCGGGTTCCTCCGCGCCGATGACGAGGGCCTCGGTGATCTCGGGGAGGCGTTCGACGGCGGCGTGGATGTCGGCACTGCCGAGCCGTACGCCGTTGCGGTTGAGGGTGGAGTCGGAGCGGCCGTGCACGATCACCGAGCCGTGCCCCGTGGCCGTGATCCAGTCGCCGTGCCGCCACACCCCGGGGTACGTGGTGAAGTAGGCGTCCCGGTAGCGGCTGCCGTCGGGATCGTTCCAGAAGTACAGCGGCATGGACGGCATGGGGCGGGTGACGACCAGCTCGCCGACCTGGTCGACGACCGGCCGGCCCTCGGCGTCGTACGCGGCCAGGGCGACCCCCAGGCAGGGGGCGGACAGTTCGCCCGCCCAGACGGGTGTGGTGGGGGTGCTGCCGGCGAAACCGGAGACGACGTCGGTGCCGCCGCTGCTGGAGGCGAGCTGGACGTGCTCGCCCAGGTGGTCGCGGACCCAGGGGTACGCGGAGGCGGGCAGGGTGGAGCCCGTGCAGCCGACGGCGCGGAGGGACGAGAGGTCGTGGACGGACGGATCGATGCCGAACTTGGCCATGCCCAGGAGGTATTGGGGGCTGGTGCCGAAGAGGGTGACACGGTGGCGTGCGGCCAGTTCCCACAGGACGCCGGGGCGGGTGAGCGGGGCCGGGCTGCCGTCGTACGTGCAGATGGTCGCTCCGGTCAGGAGTGTGGAGACGGCCAGGTTCCACATCATCCAGTGCGTGGTGGTGTACCAGAGGAGGCGGTCGCCGGGGCCCAGGTCGGACTGAAGGCCCAGGGTCTTGAGGTGTTCCAGCACGACACCGCCGTGGCCGTGGACGATGCCCTTGGGCAGACCGGTGGTGCCGGAGGAGAACAGGACCCACAGCGGGTGGTCGAACGGCACCGGCGTGCAGACGAGTTGCTCGGTGCGGGTGGACGCGTCCTCCCACGGGACGGTCTGCGCCGGGTGGTCGTCCTGAGACCAGGGCAGCCCGACGTGGTCCACCAGGACGGTGGCCTTCAGGGTGGGCAGCGCGCGGGCCAACTCCCGTACGGCCGGACGCCGGTCGTGGACGGTGCCGTTGAAGAGGTAGCCGTCGGCCGCGACCAGCACCGTGGGTTCCAGCTGGGCGAAGCGGTCGGCGGCGGCCGTGGGAGCGTAGTCCTGGCCGCACACCGACCAGACGGCGCCGAGGCCGGCGGCGGCCAGGAAGGCGACGACGGCGTGCGGGGTGTTGGGGAGATAGCCGACGACCCGGTCGCCCCGGCCCACGCCCAGATCGCGCAGGGTGGCGGCGACGGAGGCGACCTGGGCGCGCAGTTGCTCCCCGGACACCTCGTGGCCGGCCCCGGTCTCGTCCAGTGCGACGATCGCGGGCCGGTCGTCACCGAGGTGACGCAGCGCGTGCCGGGTGTAGTTGAGGGTGGCTCCGGTGAACCAGCGGGCGCCGGGCATCCTCTCCTCGGCCAGCACCTGCTCGTACGGGGTGGCCGCGTCGACGTCGAAGTACTCCCACACCGCGCTCCAGAACCCTTCGAGGTCCGTGACGGACCAGCGGTGCAGGGCGGCGTAGTCGGTGTGGTCGTGGGCGGCTCCGACACCCCGGTGCCGGGCGACCCAGCGACCGAAGTCCGCGATACGGCTGTGGGTGCCGGCCTCCGGGTCAGGGGCCTGGAAGGGCTTCCCCGGCGGGGTGAGCTGGGCTCTGGTCATCGCGGTGCGCTCCTCGACAGGGGGGCGGTGGTGAACGGTTCGGTGGGGGAGGGGAGCCGGGTGCTGCACAGCAGCGGCGCCCAGGCGGCGGTGTCCGTGAAGTCGGCGGCGCCCGCCGGGACGACGTCCACGACGACCCGGTCGGGACGCAGCAGGACGGCGTCCGCCCGGCCGCCGCGCAGCCAGGCGGCGAGGACGCCGTCGTCGCCGAGGCCGTCCGTGGCGACGATCCGTGCGCCGATCGCCTCGGCGGCGGCTCGCAGCCAGGGTGCGGCGGGGACGGCACTCAGGACGGCGAAGGAGTCGCCGAGCAGCTCGTCGAAACGGATCCGCCCGGCACCGACACCCACCCAGGGCTGCGGACAGCACCTGCCCGCCAGATCCCGCCGGCCCGGGCGGGGGCGCCGCCGTACGAGGGCGCTCCGGCTCAGGGCCGGAACGAGGTCGCGGCCGGCCGCCTCCCGCAGGGCGGGTATCCGGCTGGCCGTGCTCATGAGGCTCCGGCGCAGCGCGGCGGCACGGTCCTGGCCGCCGGTCATGGCCCAGCCCATCGCGACGGCGAGGCGGATCATGTGGCGGGCGTGCGGCTTGCGTTCGTTCTCATAGGTGTCCAACAGGCTTTCAGCGGCGCCCTGTCGGAGGACGCGGGCGATCTTCCACGTGAGGTTGTACGCGTCCCGCATCCCCGCGCACAGGCCCTGGCCGATGAAGGGCGGGGTGAGGTGGGCGGCGTCGCCGAGCAGGAAGACACGCCCCCGGCGCCAGCGGTCGGCGACACGAGCCCGGAAGACGTACTCGGCCTGCCGGATCACTTCGACGTCGCCGTCGTACGGCACCTCCACCCAGGGGGCGATCAGCTCCCGTACGCGTCCGGCATCCAGCTCCTCGCCGTCCCGCAGGCGGAACTCCCAGCGGTAGCGGTCCTCGCCGATCCGCATGAACGTCGCGGCCCGGGCGGGGTCGCAGACCTGCTCGACACCCTCCCAGCACCGGACGGGACGGTCCGTGCGGACATCGATGACGGTCCAGCGCTCCTCGAAACGCAGGTCCTCCCATACGGCGCCGATGGCCTCGCGGGTGAGACTGCCGGCCCCGTCGCACCCGAGGACGGCGTCCGCCTCCAGATACTCGGGACTCTCCGTGCCGTCACGGCGGAACGCCACCCGTACGGGACCGTCGCCGCTCTGGTCGATGCCGACCACCTCCACGCCGCCCCGCAGTTCGCACTCGGACCGCCGGGTCAGGGCGTCGCGCAGCAGCCTCTCCAGCTCCGGCTGGTCGAACATGCTGGTCTGCGGGTAGCCGTGGTGTCCGTGCCCGGAGCGCCGGAACTCGCTGATCACCCGGTGCCGGGCGTCGAGCAGCCGCAGGCCCCTGGCCGGGCGGGCGAGTGCGGCGAACTCCTCGTGGACGCCGGCGGCCTGGAGGATCCGCCGGACCTCGTCGTCCGTGGCGACGGCGCGCGGCAGCGGGTAGACGTCCCGGTGACGTTCGAGGACGACGGTCCGCACACCGCGGCGGGCGAGCAGGAGCGCGGCCGTCACCCCCACCGGTCCCGCACCGATGATGACGACGGGTACCCGGGAGACGGCGCTCATCGGGCGTCCGTGACGGGGGTGCGCTGTTCGCCGAGGTCGATGCGCCCGTCCGGGGTGGCGATGGTGGCGGTGACGACGTCGCCCTCGTGCAGGTAGTGCGGGTTGCGGGCCTGGCTGTTGAAGAACGCCTTCCACTTCAGGGCGGGCGGCAGCAGCGCGCCGATCTTCTCGACCGGTTTCGGGGGTGCCTTGAGGGCTGTGCCGCCCGGGGTGCCGGTGAGCAGGAGATCGCCGGGCCCGAGGTTCTGGAAGCGGGCCAGCAGTGTCAGCGCCCGTGCCGGCCGCACGATCATGTCGGCGAGGGTGCGGTCCTGGCGCGGGCTGCCGTTGACCGACAGTGTCAGCCGCAGGTCGAGGAGGTGGGGGAAGTCCTCCGGTTCGAGCAGTGTCAGGTACGGTCCGGTCGGTGTGAAGGTGGGGTACGACTTGCTCTCGTAGAACTGGCCCTTGGTCAGCTGCACGTCACGGGCGCTGACGTCGTTGGTGAGGACCAGCCCGGCGACGTAGGAGGGCAGGTCGGGCTCGGCGACCACGGTGCCCACCGGCAGGGGTGCGCCCATGACCAGGCCGAGCTCGACTTCGTAGTCGAGGAACCTCACGTGCGCGGGCTTGACGACGGTGTCGTGCGGGCCGCTGACGGAGCCGGAGGCCTTGCGGAAGAAGGTGGGCGGGATCTCCCCCGTGAAGCCCGAATCGCGGGCGTGACTGCGGTAGTTGACCATCTGCGCGACCACCCGGCACGGGGTGGTGACCGGGGACAGCGGGGCCAGCTCCGCGACGGGCGTGCCCGTCGCGCCGGAGACCTCGGTCTCCCGTGCGGCCTCCCGTACCGCTTCGCGGTCCGCGAGCAGCTCGGCGGTGGTGACGGCCTTGGTCTCGACACGGACGGCGTGCTCGTCGCGCACCACCCACCAGCCCTCGGCGGTACGCAGGACGTTGGTGCTCATGAGTTCATCGCTTTCAGCAGGCCCAGCAGCCGGGCGGGGTCGAGTTCGTTGTCCTCGCGCAGGGCGCGCAGCAGCTCGCGGATCTTGGCGGGTGACGGATGCGTGCCGAGGAACTCGCGGGTGACGGGCGGCCCCCACTGCGCCAGCCCGCTCGCCGACAGCGGAGCCCACCCCGGCTCGACGTCGCGGGAGAACAGGTCGCCGTCCGCGAAGTGCTCCATCATGAAACGGTCGGGGTCACGCCAGTAGTCGAAGATCTGGCTGCCCTGGATGTGCCGGCCGATCCCCCAGGTGCGCTGGTAGCCGCGCTGGGTCAGGTACTCCCCGCCCGCGGCGATCGCGTCGAGGTCGGTGACCTGGTAGGCGGAGTGGACGTAATGCGTTCCCGGCCCCAGGTGCATCGCCAGCGTGTGATGGTCCACGGGGACGCTTCCCCGGTCACAGCGGAAGAACGCCATGACCGGGCCGCGTTCCCGCTGTCCGTCCAGGAAGTGGAAGTCGCTGACGATCATCCCGAGCGTGTCGAGATACCAGTTCATGCTCCGGGTGAACGTCGGTGTCTCCAGCACCAGATGCCCCAGTCGCTGGATCCGTGACGGCTCCCGCGGCGGACGCTGGGTGGCGTTCGTACGACGGTGATCCGCCCCGAAGTTGAGCAGGAGCGGCCGCTGGTCGGGCAGCGCGGGCAGCTCCTCGGCGCAGTGCACCACCCGGACCGGGAGGCCCGAGGGGTCCAGCAGGTCGACCAGCCTGCCGCCGCCCGGGACGTCGGCGTCCCGCACGGTGGTCCCCGTCGCACGGGCCAGCCGGTCCAGATCCGCCCGCTCGGCCGCGCGGAACGCCTGGCCGATGAAACGGGACGTACGCCCTCGGCGGATCACCGCGCAGGGAGAGCCGGCGAAGGTGCCGCGCAGCCAGAGGGCGTCCGGTGTACGGGCGGCGACGGAGAAGCCGAAGTCACGCGCGAAGACCTCGGCGCGGTCCAGATCGGGCTTCTCGAATTCCAGCCAGGCGATGTCGGCCACCTTGATCACCGGGTTGCGGGCCCGCCCGGGGTGCTCCCCGCGCAGGGCACCCTGCTCGCTGTGCAGGTCCTGATGCGCGGTCGTGACGTCGGCCTGGGAGGCATGGGTTCGGGACATGGCGTCCTCCAAGCAACATTGCTGTAATGAGGGAATCATCAACCCTGTGCATCTCATCGTCAATAGATGGCACCCGGTCACCTGATGAAAAGCTCAGAGATGCCGACCCGGTCGGATGCTGTGGGACTCCGGCGGCCCGCGTTCGTGTGGGCATGGGCATGCCGGACAAGGGCGTCCGGAGCAGTGGTCTGAACCTGAGAGACTGACCGGTATGGACATCGCCCGCAGGAACAACGTCACCGTCCTCGGCAACCCTCGGGGGCGCACGGTGGTGCTGGCCCACGGCTTCGGCTGCGACCAGAACATGTGGCGGCTGACGGTGCCTGCGCTGAGCGAGGAGTACCGGGTGGTGCTGTTCGACTACGTGGGCTCGGGCCGCTCGGATCCGTCCGCGTTCTCGGAGAATCGTTACGCCTCACTGGGCGGGTACGCCCGGGACGTGGTCGAGGTGTGCGAGGCGCTCGATCTGCGCGACGCGGTGTTCGTCGGGCATTCGGTCAGCGCGATGGTCGGGGTGCTGGCCGCCGGCGCGGCTCCCGAGCGGATCGGGGCGCTGGTGATGGTCGCTCCGTCGCCCCGGTACGTCGACGACGAGGGGTACCGGGGCGGGTTCAGCGCCGACGACATCGACGAGCTGCTGGCATCGCTGGAGTCGAACTACCTCGGCTGGTCGGCGGCGATGGCACCGGTGATCATGGGCAACGGGGAGCGCCCCGAGCTGGGGGAGGAGCTGAAGAACAGTTTCTGCGCCGCCGACCCCGACATGGCGCGCGTCTTCGCCCGCACCACCTTCCTGTCGGATTCCCGGGGCGACCTGCACCGGGTGAAGGTGCCGACACTGGTGCTCGAATGCACCCAGGACGTCATCGCCCCCAGGGAGGTCGGCGCCTTCGTCCACCAGGCGATCCCCGGCTCGACGCTGGTCACGCTCGACGCGACCGGGCACTGCCCGCACCTGTCCGCCCCCGAGGCCACGAACGAGGCGATCACCGGCTTCCTGGCGGCCCTGCGGTGATGTGCCGGACCGGGGCACAGCCGGACCCGTACGACGCCGACGACGAGAAGACCTCGGACGCGACCTTCGCCGCGCTGCTCGAGGACAGCGCCGAGGAGCTGTACGACAGCGCGCCCTGCGGATACCTGTCCACGCTGATGGACGGCACGGTCGCGAAGATCAACGCCACCCTGCTGGGCTGGCTCGGCCTCGACCGGCGTGCGGTGGTGGGCCGGATGCGGTTCGCCGACCTGCTGACCGTGGGCGGCAAGCTGTACCACGAGACGCATTTCGCGCCGCTGCTGCGGATGCAGGGGGAGATCGGCGGGATCGCCCTGGAGATCAGACAGGCCGGCGGTGACCGGATGCCGGTGCTGGTCTCCTCCGCGGTCAAGCACGGCAGCACCGGCGAGCCCCAGCTGATCCGTACCACGGTCTTCGACGCCCGGGACCGCCGCGCCTACGAGGAGGAACTTCTGCGCGGCCGGAAGGCGGCCGAAGAGGCACGCAGGCAGGCCGAGGCCGACCGCGCCCGGCTGCAGGACGCCCTCGCCGTGCTCCAGCAGTCGCTGCTGCCGGACACCCTGCCGCCGATATCCGGTGTGGAGACGGCCGCCCACTACCACACCGCCTCCCCGGACCGGCTCGGCGGCGACTTCTACGACGTCTTCCCCATCGACGGCAAGCGTTTCGCGTTCTTCCTCGGTGATGTGTGCGGCAAGGGTCCCCAGGCCGCCGCCGTCACCTCGCTGACCCGCTACACCCTGCGCGCCGCCGCCCTGCACGACCCCGACCCCGTCAGCGCTCTGTCCACCCTGAACAAGGTGCTCCACGAGCGCTACGCCGGCGGCGGCGACCCGCGCTACTGCACCGCCGTCTTCGGCACGCTCGAACCGGACCCGGTGACCGGCCACGTCACCGTCCACCTCGCCTCGGGCGGCCACCCTCCGGTCCTCGTCCTGCGCGCCGACGGCACGGCCGGCTTCCTGCACACCCCCGGGGGTCTCCTCGTCGGCGTCCTGCCGTCCGCGCAGTTCTCCGCCGCCGCCACCGTCCTCGCCCCCGGCGACACCCTCCTCCTCTACACCGACGGCCTCACCGAAGCCCGCACCGGCGAGGACCGCACCACCTTGTACGGCGACGAGGGCCTGCTCGCCTTCGGCACCGCCCACGCGGGCCGACCGCCGCACGCCGTGATCCAGGCCCTGACCGGCCTGCTGGCCACCTTCGGGGACGGTCTCGACGACGACACCGCCCTGCTCGCCCTCGGCGTTCCCCAGCCCCCTTTGGAGACGAAGAAGACGCCATGAGCCCGCTGCGGATCACCACTCGAGACGCTGCCACCGGTCCCGTTCTGGAGATCACCGGCGCACTCGACCACGCCACCGCCCCCCAGCTGCGCGAACTGATCACCACGCTCACCCTCGGTCCAGGACAGCGCCTCGTCCTGGACCTGGCCGGCATGGAATTCTGCGACTCCAGCGGCATCACCGCCCTGATCGCCGCCCGCCACCACGCCCACGCCGCCCAGGCCGACATCGCCCTGGCCGCCGTCCCCGCGAACACCCTGCGCATCCTGCGCATCGTCGGTCTCGACCAGATCTTCCCCCTCCTCCCCGACGGAGGGTCCGCCACCCGGACCTGACCCACGACCGCTGCAAGGGCGCACGCAGGAGCTTTCGAAGCTCGTTACGGGCCGTACGGCGACATCAACGCTCGCGCGCCCCGCCATACGGGTGATGTTCCGTCAGTTCTCTTGTCGCGTCATCACCCGCATGGGCCAATGGGGATGTCCGGTGGGCAGCCCATCCCATTCGGGACAGCGCGTATCGCTGGTACTCGCGACCTGTACGCGCGTCAGCAGCACATGCAGCTGCGCCCGCAGCCCATGCCGAGAGCTGAGCGACGCGTCTTCGACAGCTCAGCGAAGACCGTCACAGCCGACAGAAGTCGTGGCCCTCGCCCGGCACTGTGATCTCTCAACGCCGCACCCGGGCCATCTCCCCCCGCCGCCGCAGCCGTGCCGCCCCGGCACGAAGCCCTGCGGGCATCCGCGCGGGGAGCGGCTGCCGCGCTCCGCACACCGACAACCCGATCCAGGAGGACAGTCATGTCTCAAGCCACTCTGCTCCCCGTCCTGTCGCAGCCGACGCTGATCGCCGCGGTCCCCGGCTTCGGGCCGACCACGGGCGGCAACTCCGTCCTGCTCATCGGCACCAACCTCGGAGGCGCGACCTCGGTGACCTTCGGCGGCACGCCCGCGACCATCGTCTCCCAGGACCTCTTCGGCTTCCTGATCACCGTGACCGCGCCGCCGCACGCCGCCGCCAACGTTCCCGTCGTGGTCACCACCCCGGCCGGCGCCAGCACTCCCGCGAACTACACCTACGTGGGACCCGTCGTGCCCCCGCCCCCGAGCGTCCTCGCGTTCACCCCGCCCGCCGGCCCGACGACCGGTGGCACCCCCTTCACGATCGTGGGGACCAACCTCACCGGCGCGAGCGTCACCTTCGACGGCGTCCCGGCCATCGGGGTGAACGTCATCGCGGGCGTGGTGCTGACCGGTGTCACGCCGCCGCACGCCGCCGGGAACGTTCCGGTCGTCGTGACCACCCCCGCCGGCAGTGCCACCGTCGCCGGCGGATTCACCTACGTCAGCCCGCCGCTGCCCACGGCGGTCTCCATCACCCCGGCCACCGGTCCTGTCGTCGGTGGTACGCCGGTCGTCATCGTGGGCACCAACCTCGCCGGTGCGACCGTGACCATCGGCGGTGTCCCGGCCACCAGCGTGGTCGTCGACGTCACCGGCACCATCCTGACGGCCGTCACCCCCGCCGGGGTGGCCGGGAACGCGGCGGTCGTCGTGACGACCCCGGCCGGCAGCGCGACCGTCGCGGGCGGATTCACCTACATGTGACCGATGCGGGTGCGGGCCGGACGGCGACCGCTGTCCGGCCCGCACCCACGGAGGGACGGAAAAGAAGATTCAAGCGGCATTCGTCACGGCAACGAGCGGGATATAAAAGCATATTCTCGGTCATTATTGCGGTGATTCGCCCGGGAAATACGCTCCTTGGTGCGCCCCCACCGATCGGGTGACAAGAGAGGGAATCTCTTGCGGCATATTCCATGCCCTGCGTTACTAAAAGTATCCAACCGGTGGGCAGCCCAGCCTCTCCGGGGGGCGGGGTATCCGGTCCGGCCGCTGCCTGCCTTGCGCGTAGGGCGGCAGCGTCGAGCTGGTGCCCCGATGGGCACCCCCTCAGAGGCGTGGATCCCCCAGCCGGTGCCATTCCCATGGCGTCGGCTGGGCGGTTGGTTCCCTCGGTGCCGCAGCAGGAGCTCGCGGGCCGGCCGGCGCGTACGTCTACCGGGTGGGCGCGTATCTCTACCGGGCCGGCCGAGAAAAGAAGTCCGGCCGGATGAGGAGCAGGGCGCGGTCGTCCGGATATTCGGTACCGGGCTGGTGGTCGAGAAAAAGCTCGCACAGGTCGTGCACGTCCAAGCCGGTGCCCCGGCGGGCCGTCTCGGTGAGACGCTCCAAGCCCACGTCCAGGCGTTTCCTGCGGCGCTCGATCAGACCGTCGGTGTAGAGCAGCACCGCCGCGCCATCGGCCAGGGTGGTCTCGCCCTGGCGGTAACGGGCGTCGGGGACGGGTCCCACCGGCGGCGAGACGGGTCCGTCGAGATAGCGGCTGGAGCCGTCGGGGCACACCACGAGCGGCGGAGGGTGTCCGGCCTTGACGTAGGTCAGGGTGCGGGTCGGCCGGTGGTGGAGCAGATAGGCGGCGGTGGCCATCTGGCCGCGGTGGTAGATGTGCAGCGCCTCGAGGTACATCTCGTCGATCTGCGTCCCCACCGCCTGGCCGACCAGGCTGATGTAGCCGGACGCCTCCTGGAGTCCGATCACCGACTCCAGCGACGTCGCCAACTCGCGCACCAGCGTCCGCAGGAACACATCACGGTCCAGGTCGATCTTCACATCCACCGGGTGGCCCATGGCGCCGCCCCTCCTCATCTCTGCACGCCCCGTAGACCGCGCGGGCCGTCCGGTCACGTCCGGACGCCCGCGGACGACTCGTGGCAGGCGCTGGAGCGTACCGCGAGCCGGCACCGTCGCGGGGGCGCCTTCGGGCGACTTCGACGGTAAGGGATACTGGCAACCCGGCAGCAGGGAATCCAGGGGTGACGGCGTGGACGGTTCAGGGGAGACGGCTGCGCCGCCCGCAACGCCCACCCGGTCCGCGGGCGCCCTGCGCGTGCACCCGCTGGCGGACCGGCCAGGCTGGCAGGTGGCCGGCGAGATCAGCCTGATCACGCGCCGGGCCTGGGAACAGACGCTGCACCAGCTTGCCCTGAGCGACGAAGAGGCGTGCCACTTGGAGCTTTCCGCGATCACCTTCGTCGACGTGGCCGGTGTCTCGGTTCTGGCGGTGGCCGCCCAGAGCCTTCCGGAGGGACGACGCATCGTGCTCGAAGAGGCGCCCGCCGCCCTGCGGCGCGTGCTGGGCATGTTCTGGCCGGACCTGCCCTCGGTCGAGGTGGTGACGGCGTGACGACCGCTCCGACCGCAGAACCGTTCGTCCATCCAGCCCTCTTCTACCGAGGAGAGGAAGAGTACCTGCGGGGCACCGTGCCCTTCGTCCGTGACGGCCTGCGGGCCGGAGAACCGGTGGCGGTCGCCGTACCCGGACCCAACCTGGCGATCCTCAGGACGGCCCTGGGCGGGGATGCCGCGGACGTACGGTTCCTCGACATGACCGAGGTCGGGCGCAACCCCGGACGCATCATCCCCAAGGTGCTCCGCGCCTTCGCCGACGCCCATCGCCGGACGCGGGTGCGGATCATCGGCGAGCCGATCTGGGCCGGCCGCAGCAGTGTGGAGTACCCGGCGTGCGTCCAGCACGAGGCGCTCATCAACCCGGCGTTCCAAGGCCGGGACGTCACCATCCTCTGCCCGTACGACGCCGACCGTCTCCCCGAGCAGGTCCTCACCGACGCGTACGCGACGCATCCCGTCGTCATCTGCGGCGGGAAGGAGCGCAGCAGCTCTGCCTACGCTCCCGAGCAGGTGATCGCGCGCTACAACGAACCCCTGGCCCACACGGCGCCGGCCGACGAACTCGACTTCGACGCCGACGGACTGCCGGGCGCCCGGCAGTTCGCCGTCGAGCGGGCCGCGCGATACGGCCTGTCCGGTGTCCGCCTGGAGGACGTCGCCCTCGTCGTGGCCGAGCTGACCACCAACAGCGTCGTGCACGGCGGAGGTTCGGGCACCGTGCGGGTGTGGTCCGAAGGCGACCAGGTGGTGTGCGAGGTCCGCGACCGCGGGCAGCTGAGCGATCCGCTCGCCGGACGACGCCCACCGTCACGGGACCAGCTGGGCGGCCGGGGCCTGTTGCTGGTGCACTGTCTCGCCGACCTCGTACGCGTCCACACCGGCCCCGAGGGGACGACCGTCCGCTGCTACGTCGGCCGCTGATCCGCCCGCCGAGGGGTCACTCGGCTCGATCAGTGCGTGCGCGCAGCCGCTGCCAGCAGCGGTGGACGTGGTCCTCGGCCTCGCGTACGGCCGAGAGGGCGGCGTCGGACGGCGCCGCCGCGGAGGGCGCGTACCTGTCACCGCCGGATGCGGTGCGCCGGCCCGCGCGGGCGGCGTGTCCTCGGCAGGCCTGGTGGAGGACGGCGGCTCGGGCGACCAGGATCATGACGATGAGCGCCGCGGCTGTCACCGCCGCGGCCGCCTGCTGGTCCGACATGGCTGTGAGAGTCCTTCGTGCGGGAACGGCGGGGAGGCGGGAGAGCCGGTGACCGCGTCGTGCGGCGCTCCCGCCTCCCGGTGCGCGTCGGGCGGGCGATCCTCGACGCATCTGTCCGGCTCACTTGGTCCGGCGTCGGCAGGCCAGCCACACCACGGCGGCCACCCCCGCTGCGGTCAGCAGCACCTTGCGGTTGTCCCGCGCCATCCGGGCTCCCTCGGCGGTGGTGTGCCGCACCGGCCCGGGCGCGTTCTCCTGCCACGTCCGTCCGGCCCGGGCCGCCTTCGCCCGGGCCTGTTCGGCGGCCTTCGCGGCCGTGTCCCTGACCGGGGCGGGCACCCTGTCCTGCGCCTGGTGCGCCAAGTCGGCGGCCCTCGCCTTCAGTTCCCCGGCCTTGACCGTGGCCCGGTCCTTCAGCTCGTCGGCCTTCGCGCCGGCCTGTTCCCTCACCTGGGCGGCCTTCTCCTGAGTACGGGCCTTGACATCGGTCCTGGCCGCCAGCGCCTCGACCGTCCGCCCGAGCTCGGTCCGGGTCTGTTCGACCTGCTCGCGCAGTTCCTCGGGGCCTTCGGCGGTGGGTTCGTCGTGCGGCGGCTGCGTCATCGGTGTGCGCTCTCCTCGATTTCGGCCACGTCGGCCTTCACGTACTCGGCCGTCTGCTCGGGTGCGAGCGGAGCGGCCCGTTCGGTCTGCTTCCTTCCCCTCATGGCCGGCGGCGGGGGACGGTCATACGTCGTCCAGCCGGCGCACGTCCTCCTCGTCCCACGTCCGGGTGTCGCGGGGCTCGGTGTAGGGCTCGGTCTCGGGCGGCAGGCCGCCCGCGATGGACCGCTGGCGCACGGTCTCGGCGTCGAACTCCAGGCCCAGCAGGATGGCCACGTTGCTGATCCACAGCCAGACGAGGAAGACGATGACACCGGCCATGGTGCCGTAGGTCTTGTTGTAGGAGGCGAAGTTGGTCACGTAGAACGCGAAGGCGGCGGAGGCGATCATCCAGATCCCCAGGGCGAGGAAGCTGCCCGGGGTGATCCACCGGAACCCCTTGACCTTGGCGTTCGGGCTGGCCCAGTACAGGACGGCGATCATGATGGTGACCAGGACGACCAGGACGGGCCACTTGGCGACCGACCACACCGCCAGCGCGGTGTCCCCGACGCCGAGGGCGGCGCCGGCCTGGCGGGCGATACCGCCGGTGAAGACCACGATCAGCGCGCTGATCACCGCCAGCACCATCAACACGACCGTCAGCACGATGCGGAGGGGGACGATCTTCCACGCCGGGCGGCCTTCCGGCATCTCGTAGACCTTGTTCGCCGCGCGGATGAACGCCGCGATGTAGCCGGACGCCGACCACACGGCCAACGCCAGGCCCAGGACCGCCATGACGGACCCGACGCCCGCGTTGCCCTGCAACTGCTCCACGGCCCGGGTGATGATGTCGCGCGCCGAGCCGGGCGTGAGTCGCCTGAGGTTGTCGAGCACCGTGTCGGTGGCCGACTCGCCGGCGATGCCCAGCAGGGAGACCAGCACCAGCAGCGCCGGGAACAGCGACAGCACCCCGTAGTACGTCAGGGCCGCCGCGCGGTCGGTCAGCTCGTCGTCCTTGAACTCCCGCAGGGCTCCCTTGAGCACCGCACCCCAGGCCCGTCCGGGCAGCTTCGTCGGTGCCGCCGGTGCCCGCCGCTCCACCTCGGGCCCGGGCCCGACGTCGTCGGGTGCCGGTACCTCGTCGTGGTGGGACTTCCGCCCTGGAAGATGCAAACTCGCCATGGGCGCCGGGTAACCCGTCGGGCCTCGTCTACGCCACCGGTGTCGCCCGCGGGCGCGGCGTCAGGCCTCCAGGGCGTCGCGGACGGTGGCGTGGCAGTCGATGACCTCGTCGAGTCCGACGAGCCGCATCGTGCGCAGCACGGACTCGGTCGGTGCGGCCAGGCGCAGCCAGCCGCCGGCGCCGCGGGCGGCGTTGTGGGCGGCGACGAGGATGTTGATGCCGCTGGAGTCCATGAACGTCACCCCGCCGAGGTCCACCACGCTCCGCGGGGGCGTCGTGCCCCCGGGGACGATGAGCGCCTGGCGCAGAGAGCCGCCGCTGTCATGGTCGATCTCCCCACGCACGGTGATGACGTGGACGCCGTCGATGGGGGTGCAGGTGACCGTCAGACCGTCTGACCCTGCTGTCCCGCTGTTGTCTGTCACACTTCCCTCAACAACGCTCAGTGACTTCGGCCGGCCGTTTCCCGCCGGAAGGCTGCCTGGATACTACGGGGCGTCCGGCGATGCCGTGCCGAGTGGGGGCAGGCAGGCGTGCACGGGGCGAGGGCGGGTACGCGCGGGCGTATGAACGGGGTGATGAAGACAGTGGGGATGGAATCAGTCCCTGTCGGCGAGGAGGGTCCCATCAGTGTGAACCGGGATCCGTGGCAGGTGTCCGCCGCGCTGGACGGTGACGGAACGTGCATCGCCGAGGCCCGCCGTCTCGCGGTCGATTTCCTGACGCGTCTCCAGGCCGACCGCGGGATACCCGTCTCGTCGCGCGCGATGGACCTCACGCAGCTGGTGGTCAGCGAACTGGTCACCAACGCCCGCAAGTACGCACCCGGGCCGGTGCTGCTCGATCTGCGTGTCACCGGCGCCGTCGTGGAGGTGGTGGTCTGGGACAGCGACCCGGTGCTGCCGGTCGCCCGTGCCGCCGACCCGGGCCGGGTGGGCCAGCACGGGCTGGAGATCGTGATGGCGGTCGCCGAGGGCTTCGAGGCACAGCGCGAGCCGGTGGGCAAACGCATCACCGCCCGTATCGCGCTCCTGGACGATCACGGCGGCGTGGCCGGCCGTCACCGGGCCTGACCCCCGCCCCGGCTCGCGGCGTGGACGTCGGCCACGACCGCCCCGGGCGGGGCCGCCTGGGGGGACGGCCAGGGGAACGCCGCGTCCGGCGGCCGGTTGCCGACGGGCGGCGGGCATGCAATCGCCGCGGCGGTGCAGGCGTGAAGCATGAGGTGTGTCATCTACCGCGAGTCAGCGGACGAGCCGGAACAGGTGGACTGCCGACAGGCCGACGGCGGTCGTGCGGCGGTGCTGGACAGTCTGAAGCGGGTGACGGGAGGCGAGTTCTGCTGGGTGCATCTGGACGATCCCGGTCCGGGGGATGTGCAGGAACTGGCCGGCCCTCTCGGGCTGCATCCGCTGGCGGTCGAGGACGCCGGTGAGGCGCATCAGCGGCCCAAGCGGGAGCGGTACGGGGACGTGCTCGCGGTGGCGCTGAAGACACTGTGGTACGTCGAGGACGGCAGCGAGGTGGAGACCGGCGAGGTCATGGTCTTCACCGGCCCGCGGTTCGCCCTGACCGTCCGTCACGGCGCGGCCGACCCCACCGCCGAGGCGGCCCGGCGGCTCCGTGCGGACCCGCCGCTGCTGCGCTTCGGGCCCGCCGCCGTGCTCCACGCCGTGCTCGACACCGTGGTCGACTCCTACACCGAGGCCGCCGTCCAGATCCGCACCGGGCTTGCCGCGCTGGAGCGGCGCGTGTTCTCCCCGGAGCGCGAGGACCTCACCGAGGAGATCTACTCCCTCAAACGGGAGGTGCTGGAATTCCGGGACGCGGTCCAGCCCCTGGTCCCGGTGGCGCAGGACTTCGCCGGCCCCCACGCCGAGTGGTCCGAGGAGATGCTGCCGTACTTCCGCGACGTCGCCGACCACCTGCACCGGACCGACACCGAGGTGCGCTCCCAGGACGAGCTGCTCAACTCCGCCCTCGACGCCCACCTCGCCCGGGTCGGCACCTGGCAGAACGACGACATGCGCCGCATCTCCGCCTGGGCCGCCATCCTGGCCACCCCGACCCTCGTCGCCGGCGTCTACGGCATGAACTTCGCCCAGATGCCCGAACTGAGCTGGGCCTACGGATACCCCCTCGCCATCGCCGTCATGGTGGGCGCCGCCGCCCTGCTGCACCGGGCCTTCCGCCGCAACGGCTGGCTGTAGACGCCGGGCGACTACGCCGGCCGGGCGGAATCGGCCCGGTGCCGCGGCCGGCGTCGCCCCCGAAGGCGTCAGTCCTGGACGAGCTGAGCGGCCAGACGGCGGGCCTGGGCCAGCAGTTCGCCGTGCGTCGCCAGCGCCTCGGGATCCTCCCGCACGGTCCCGGGCAGCCGCCGCTGGAGCTCGTCGAGGCTGCGCCGCAGCTCCGCGACAGCCTCGCGCAGCGCTCCGTCGGCGGACCGCTCAGAGCCGGTGCCCGCCAGCCGGGTCCCGCCGTAGAGACCGATCGCCCGGGCGGTGTGGCGCAGGAAGTCGGCGTAGGGGCCGGTGATCTGCGGGGCGGGACGGGCCTCGCCGTCCTTGCGGCTCGCGATCTCCAGCACGGTGCGGGTCACGCCCGCGGTGTGCACGGCGACATGGTCCAGTACGGCCAGCGCGTCGTCGTACGCCTTGCCGGGCGGGGAGACGGCAGCCGTACCGCGGCCACGGTGATTGCCCCGCATGCTTTCGCGGCTCCAGCCGATCGCGGAGCGGGCCTGTTCGACCAGACGTCCCAGCCGCAGCGCGCGCTCGTGCCACTCCCCGGCCGCGTGGGTGCCCCCCTCACCGCCGGCCAGCCCCTCGGCCACGTCGGCCAGAATGTCCCGCGCCTCGCGAGCGGCGTCCTGGAGGGCGGCGCGGGTGTCCCGCAGATAGAGCGGGGGCCGGATCAGCGCGTTGACCGCGAGGCCGACCACCGCCCCGAAGACCGCCTCCACGATGCGCGCGCCCGAGGTGAGGACGGTGACCTGTCCGCTGGTCAGGACGAACAGCGCGCCGGTGGCGGCGTAGATGCCCTGGCTGCCGAGGCGCTGCCACTGCGCCAGCAGGAGGACCGCCGGAAGCACGAGGACCATCGTGATCATCGTGCTGTCCAGCAGCAACGCGACGGCCGTGGCCACCACCGTGCCCACCGCGATCGCCGCCAGCTGCTGCAGACCGTGCGCGAGCGACCGGTACACCGTCGACTCGACCAGCACGACCGCCACCCAGGGAGCGACGAACGCCATCGGAGCCTGCAGCCACCACCCCGCCACCGCCCACGCCGCACAGGCGGCCAGCGCCGCCTTGCCGGCCTGCATCACCAGATCGCGTTCACGGCCCGGTTCGCTCCACGCCCGCCGTACCGCCCCCACGACGGCCCAGCCATGCCGCCGAACCGCTCCCGTCGTCCTCGCCCACCACTCCATGGCACAGCAAGTGCCACACCAGGGACGACGGATGCGCCGCTGTGGGCACCCTCACGGCCGGCGGTTCCCCGGCATCGGCGACCGGTGGGCCGGCGCCGTGCGGATCTCCGTCGGCGAGGCGGCGGTCCGCACGGCCGCCGCGGGCATCCATCCGGGTGTGCCGTCGCGCATGGCGGTGTCAGGCCCGGGAGGCGGCCCGGTGGATCAGGCGGGAAACCCGGCCGCCGGGGCCGGTCTGCCTGACCTCGACGAGGTGGGGGCACCGCTCGCGCAGCAGACGTTCCAGGCGGTGCTGGAGAGTGATCCAGGCGGCGGGACACCCGTCACAGGTGCCGCCGAGACGGACGGTGACGACTCCCTCGCGCACCTCGACCAGGTCGATGGTGCCGCCGTGCGAGCGGGCGTACCGGCCCGACGGTCCGGCGAGGAGCTCCCGGGCCGCGGCATACAGCGCCGCGTCGCCGGCGGCGTGGCCATCGCCGGCGGGCTCGGCCGAGGTGCGCCAGTCCGCCGGGTGTTCGAGGGACCGGTGCAGCGCGGTACGGATTCTGGCTCCGTCGCCGGACCAGGACCGGTTCTCGCCGAGATCGGTGACGACGGCGGAGGGCTCGACGACGACCCGGGTGAGGGTGCCGTCGGCCAGCAGTGCCGCCAGCGGTGCGGGCACCGCGGTGGCCGGGCCCGTGCAGGCGAGGGTGCCGGCGGGGACGATCCAGCGCATCTGGCGGGGACGGCCGGGGAGGGGCTGGGGGTGCAGGGGAATCACCGGCGCTCACCCGCCCGTCAGCGCGGCGGTGACGGTGCGCGCCAGAAGGGCCATGAGCCAGGCCGTCACGGTCAGATAGCCGAAGGCGATCGCCGGCCATCTCCAGGTGCCGGTCTCCCGGCGGATGACCGCGACGGTGGCCATGCACTGCAACGCGTAGGCGAAGTAGACCAGCAGCGCGGCGATCGTGGGCGCGGTGAGGACCTGCTGCCCGGCGCGGGGCCCGTCCGGGTAGGTCATGGCGCGCAGGGCCCCGGCCGGATTCTCCGCGTCCTCGGCCGCGGCGACCTGCCCGAGGGTGGCGACGAAGGTCTCCCTGGCGGACTGGGCCGACAACACGCCGACGTTGACCCGCCAGTCGAAGCCCAGCGGATCGAAGACGGGTGCGACGGCCCGGCCCACGGTCGCGGCGTAACTGTGGTCGATGACATAGGCGGACACGGCCACGGAGTTTGTGGTGTCGACACCGGCCGCCCGCATCTGCGCGGCGGAGTGCAGCGGCAGGTTCAGAGCCAGCCACAGGGCGAGGGAGGTGACCACGATGACGGTCGAGCACTTGCGCAGAAAGGCCCGGGCGGACGACCACATCGCCAGCAGCACCGCGCGAGGCGCGGGCATCCGGTAGGGCGGCATTTCCATGAAGAACGGCATCGGCGTGCCATGGCGGTCCGTGAGCTTCTTGACCGCCCAGGCGGCGACCATCGCCGAGACCGCGCCGAGCAGATAGAGGCCGAACATGATCAGGCCCTGCGCGCCGAACGGGCCGATCCGGCTGGACGGGTCCACCAGCAGGCCGATGAGCAGCACATACACCGGGAGGCGCGCCGAACAGGTCATCAGCGGGGCCGCCATCATCGTGGCCAGGCGGTCCTTCGCCGAGGGCAGGGTGCGCGTCGCCATGATGCCGGGGATCGCGCAGGCGAACGACGACAGCAGCGCCACGAAGGCCCGCCCCTCCAGCCCGGCCCGTGCCATCACCCGGTCCATGAGGAACGCCGCCCGCGACAGATAGCCCACGCCTTCGAGCAGTGCGAGGAGCAGGAAGAGCAGCACGATCTGCGGGACGAAGACCAGGACGCCGCCGACGCCCCCGATGACGGCGTCACCGAGCAGTCCGGACAGCCACGGGCTGCCGACATGGTCGGCGACGAGGCCGGACAGCCATCCGAACAGCGTCTCCACACCACCCTGCAGCGGCGCCGCGAGGGTGAACACGGTCTGGAAGAAGACCATCATGACCGCGAAGAACACGATCAGGCCCCACACGGGGTGCAGCAGCACCGCGTCGAGGCGCTGGGTGGCCCGATGCCGCTCGGCCGGGCGGTAGCCGGCGAAGACGAGCACCGACTCCGCCCAGGCGTCCAGTTCGGCGGGGTCGGTGGGCGGGGCGAGGACCGGGGCCGGCCAGGACCGCCAGGAGGCGATGCGCTCCCGCAGCTGCGCGATGCCGAGCCTGCGGTGGCCGACCACGGCGAGCACCGGTACGCCCAGGGCCCGGGACAGCGCGTCGACGTCCAAGCGGCCCTGTCTCAGAGCGAGTTCATCGGTGAACGTCAGCACCACGCAGGTCGGCAGCGAGCGGGCCAGGACCTGCGCGACGAGCAGCAGCGAGCGCCGCAGAGTGGTGGCGTCCACGACGACGAGCAGCGCGTCCGGCCGGGGTGCGCCGTCCAGCCGGCCGTCCAGGACGTCCACGGTGATCCGCTCGTCCGGACTGATCGGCTCCAGGCTGTAGGTGCCCGGCAGATCCTCGATGAGCTGGGCGCGGCCGCCGGCCCGGCAGGTGCCGACGTACCGGGCCACGGTCACGCCCGGGTAGTTGCCGGTCTTGGCGCGCAGACCCGTCAGGGCGTTGAAGACGCTGGTCTTGCCCGCGTTGGGGCTGCCGACCAGCGCGATGCGCGCATCCTCGGTCACGCCCGTGGCCACACCCGCGGGCCCGTGACAGCCCGCGGTCACCGGTCGGCCCCGATGGTGCGCACGTACGCGGCCTGTGCCCGCCGCAGACACACCTCGTAGTCCTTCAGCCGGTAGACGACCGGGTCCCGCAGCGGCGCCCGGCGCACGACCTCCACCACGGTGCCGGGAGTGAACCCGAGGGCGCCCAGCCGGCGTACCGTCTCGGGCTCTCCGTCCGCGACGACCTCGACGACCGTGGCGCGAGCACCGGGCGCCAGGTCGGCCAGGGAACGCGGCGCGCGCCCCACCACAGCCGTCGCCCGGCGACCCGGGGCTCCGGCGTACTCATCACCCATGCTCATCCGCGTCTCCGCCACGCCATGCCGGACGCGTGCCGTCCGGTCACCCAGATGTCAGTGAGGCTAGCCTTGCCTGCTCTCGGTGATGGCTGGAATCCGGCCTGTACGAAGGCACCGTCCGGCCCGGCTCACAGGGCCGTACGGCCCTTGGCCCAGCCGATTCGGTCCCCCCCCGCACGGCGGAGCCGGCCTCGGGCCGTCGTCGAGGCGGCAGGTTCGAGCCGACCACGGCGCCGCTGCGCCGCCGATCCGCCCGCCGGGCTGTTCAGTCCGCGCCGAACGGGACGGGTGGGCCGCCGGTCGCGCCGAACGGAACGGGCAGGCTCCCGGTCGCGCCGACGGGACGGGTGGGCCGCCGCTCGCGCCGAACGGGACCGGCGGGACACCGGCTGGACGGGTCCCGAGGCGGCGGCCGCCGACCGGGCCGTCCGGTTCGGGCGACGCACGAGGGGCGCCCGAGACCGGCGCCCTGGACGCGCGTACCCGATCGTCCCCGGCCTCCCCGGCACGCTGATCCGCCCGCCACGGCCCTCGGACGGTCACGTCCGCCCGCGCAACCGGGGCCGATGGTCCCGGCAGCCGGTGCCGGACGGATCGAGAACCTGCCCTGTACGGCGCTCCCTCGATCAGTCCCGGACGGCGAGCATCGACGGCGAGACGAACGCGCACGAGAGGAACCGTGATGACCACGACCGTGACAGCCGGCGGCCGGACCGCCGCGGCCCGGCGGCAGATCGAGGCCCTGTGCCCGACCGGTTCCACGGACCGTGGGCGGCGGTTCCACGTGACCGGCCACACCCTCGGAGGAACGCTGTGAGTACCGCGACCGACCCGGCGGCGGGCCGCGCCGCGGGATGCGAGCGGGCGACGGCCCCCGCGCCGACCACGGGCCGGATCCACTCCTGGGACCTGTCCACCGGCGTGGACGGTCCCGGGACCCGGTTCGTGCTCTTCGTCAGCGGCTGCCCCCTGCTCTGTCTGTACTGCGCCAACCCCGACACCTGGCACATGCGGGACGGCCGGGAGGCGACGGTGGACGAGGTGATGGCGGAGATCGAGAAGTACCGGGCCTTCGTCACCACCGCCGGGGGAGGGGTGACCGTCACCGGCGGCGAACCCCTGCTCCAGCCGGCCTTCACCGGCGAGGTGCTGCGCCGCTGCAAGGAGGCCGGACTGCACACCGCCCTGGACACGTCCGGCTACCTGGGTTCCCGCGCCACCGACGAACTCCTCGCCGACACCGACCTGGTCCTGCTGGACATCAAGTCCTTCGACGTCCGCACCTACCGGGAACTGACCGGCGGCGAACTCGCCCCCACGCTGGACTTCGCCAGGCGCCTGGACCGGCTCGGCAAGCGGGTGTGGATCCGCTACGTGCTGGTGCCCGGCTGGACCGACTCGCCCGACGCCGTGTACGGCCTCGCCCGCTTCCTCGCCGGTCTCGGCACCATCGACCGCGTCGAGGTCCTGCCCTTCCACAAGCTCGGCGCCGCCAAGTACGACGCCCTCGGCGTGCCCTTCCGCCTGCGGAACACACCCACCCCGGGGCCGGACCTGGTCGGGCGGGTCCGGGACCAGTTCCGCGAGCTGGGCCTGAACGCCTACTGAACGCCCCGCTCACCGGCTCGAATCGAAGAGACGCGGGACCGCGCATCGGGGGCCGGTGGGGCCCAAGGTCCCTCATCCAGGCCCCGTGAGGCCCAAGCCCCACCCGCTCCCGCCCAACAGACTGGCAGCACAACCGGAACACCACCGGGCATCGATCGAGAGGCGACGGACATGACCGTGCGCGTGGGCATCAACGGCTTCGGCCGCATCGGACGGAACTACCTGCGCTGCGTGCTCGAGCGTGCGGAGACGGCGGCGGGCTCGCCGGTCGAGGTGGTGGCGGTCAACGACCTCGCCTCGCCGGCCGCGCTGGCCCATCTGCTCGCCTACGACTCGACCTACGGCCGCCTCGACCGTACCGTCGAGCACGACGAGACGTCGTTCACCGTCGACGGCCGGCGCATCGCCGTGACGGCCGAGCGCGACCCGGCCGCACTGGCCTGGGGCGACCTCGGCGTGGACATCGTGATCGAATCGACCGGCCGTTTCCGCACCCGTGAGCAGGCCGGCCTGCATCTGCGGGGCGGCGCCCGCAAGGTGCTGCTGTCCGTGCCCGGCAAGGACGTCGACGCCACGATCGTGATGGGCGTCAACGAGGGCACGTACGACCCGCAGAGCGACCACGTGGTCTCCAACGCCTCCTGCACCACCAACTGCGTTGCCCCCATGGTGAAGGTGCTCGACGAGAACTTCGGGATCGTCAAGGGGCTGATGACCACCATCCACGGCTACACCAACGACCAGGTGGTCCTGGACGGCCCGCACAAGGACCTGCGGCGTGGCCGCAGCGCCGCCGTCAACATCATCCCCACGTCCACCGGCGCCGCCCGTGCCGTCGGTCTGGTCCTGCCCGAACTGGCCGGCACCCTGGACGGCATCGCCGTACGGGTGCCCGTCGAGGACGGGTCGCTGACCGACCTCAGCGTGGTCCTGGACCGGCCGGTGACCGCCGACGAGGTCAACGCCGCCTACCGGGAGGCCGCCGACGGACCGCTGAAGGGCGTCCTGCGGGTCTCCGACGCCCCGATCGTCTCGCGCGACGTCGTCGGCGATCCCGCCTCGTGCGTCCTGGACGCCCCGCTGACCCAGGCGCACGGCGATCTGGTCAAGGTCTTCGGCTGGTACGACAACGAGTGGGGGTACACCAACCGGCTGCTCGACCTCACCGAGTACGTCGCCGCCCGGCTTCCGCAGAGCTGATCCGGTCCGGCGGGTCCCCGTCCCCCAACGCGTCGGCGGAAGGACCGCCCGGGATCAGGTGATCAGGTGTACGTGTACGGCGTGGGGGACGTCGCCGTGGCTCCCGTGGAGGTCGTCGCGACCACCGCCACGGGACCGGTGGTGGGCATCGGTGGGGTGACCGCCTGGACCTTGACGGCGGACATGACCTTGAACGAGAGGGCCGCGACGCCGCCGAAGGTGACGCCGTTGACCTGGGACAGGAAGGTCCCGTTGAGATTCACGATACGGCTGCCGGCCCGCGGCCCCGAGACCGGGCTGATGCTGGTGATGGTGGGACTGCCGATGTAGGCGTAGGAGAGGCTGTTGGAGACGCCTCCCGGGCTGACCATGTAGACGGGGACGCTGCGGGCGAGGCCGGACGCCGGGACGGTGACCCTGAGCTCGGTGTCCGAGACGACGGTGGCGGGCACCTCCAGGTTGCCGAACCGCACGGACTTGACCCCGACGAACCGCTGTCCGGTCAGGGTGACGACGTTTCCGCCGTTCATCGATCCGGAGGCGGCCGAGAGGTGGCTCACGACGGGCAGCCGGCGGTAGTAGTAGTGGCCGACGATCGCCGTCCCGCCGCTGGCGGTCACGGTGACCGGCACGGCCGACCTGATGGCGGCCGGGGTGACGACGGTGAGCGTGGTGTCGCTGACGACGGCGAAGTCCTTGGCCTGCCGGACCCCGAAGCGGACGTCGGTGGTGCCGAGAAAGCCCCGCCCTTTGATGACCACCGTCGTTCCGCCGCCGCGGGGGCCCGTGTTGGGGGAGATGCCGGCCGGCCTCCGCTGGACGTGGACCGTGTCGTCACCGTGGTCGACGGCGTAGAGATACCCGCCGTCCGGTGTGGTCGCCACCTCGTGGGGCTCGGCCAATCCCGGGATCGTTCCGCTGACGCTGTTGCTGCTCGGGTTGATCACGGTCAGCGAGCCCGCGCCGGTCAAGGAGGCGTAGACGAGCGTCCCGTCCGGGGAGGCGGCCAGATAGTGCGGGTTGGCGGCGACGGAGACCGTGTCGGTGACGGTGTTGGTGCCCGTGCTGATGACGCTCACCTTCCGGGCACCGGAGTTCGCCACGTACACGCGGGTCCCGTCGGGCGTGACGGCCAGGCCCAGGGGCGTGCTGAAGCCGGTCACGGTGGCCACGACGTTGTTGCCGACCGTGTCGATCACACTGACGGTGCCGGCCACGGAGTTGCTGACGTAGGCACGCAGACCGTCGGGACGGAGGGCGACGACCTGGGGGCCGCTGCCCACGGGGATGGTGTTCGTGACCGTGTTGGTGGCCGTGCTGATGACACTCACGGTGTTCGCGCCGGAGTTCGCCACGTACACGCGGGCTCCGTCGGGGGTGACGGCCAGCCCGCGCGGCGCGGTCAGGCCGCCGACGCTGCCGACGAGGGTGTCGGTCACCGTACTGACGATGCCGACGGTGCCCGAGCCGGGCCTCGTCACGTAGAGGCGCAGGCCGTTCGGGGTGACCGCGACGGACCACGGGCCGGACCCCACACCGATGGTGGCGACGACGGCGTCGGCGGCGGTGTCGATCACGCTCAGCGTGTCGGCACCCGAGTCGGTCACGTAGGCGCGCAGCCCGTCGGGCCGCATGACGACGGAGTGGGGTGCCGCTCCCACCGGGATCGTGTCGGCGTCGGCGACCAGGGCGTGCGACGGAGCATTCCCCAACTGCCTTGTCTCCGGCCCGGCTTGACTGACGGACATGCTGGATCCTCTCGACCGGACTCCCGAATTCGGTAAGTGTCAGAGCGAGTCGAGGATTTCATGCCCTGAGATTCAATGACCCGGCGCCCGTGATTTCAGGAGTCGTTTCCCTATGCTTCCTGGATCGTCCCATCAACTGCCCCTCCATATAAGAGGTGCATGGGGGCACTCGGGCGCATATTCCGGTACTGAGGATTAATTCATCTCATCGTATTCACCACTCAGTGCATCATATGGGCCCTACTCCATCCGCGGAATGCCTGCTTCGCTTTTCGTACGAGGGACGCCCTGCGTGAGAGTCCGACTCCACTGAAATGGTGCCGGCGACACAGGCCCATTGCTCCCGCATGCGGGGCCGCCTTCCCGGAGAAGAAAGCACCCAGCGCGGAGGAGAAGCCTCGTGGTCACTCTCAACCCGAACCAGGGACCCACCTCGGGCGGCAACCAGGTCGTCATCACCGGCACGAACTTCACGGGCGCCACCAGCGTGAAGTTCGGAACCAAGTCGGCAAGCTTCACCGTAGACAGCGCCACCCAGATCACCGCTGTGGCGCCGTCGAACAACGCGGCGGTCCAGGTCACCGTCACCACCCCGGGCGGAACGACGGCCCCGGTCTGGTACTACTACATCACGCCCCCGACCAAATCGAGTCTCAGTGAGACCGTGGGGCCACTCGACGGCATCCCGGTCACCCTCACCGGTTCGAGCCTGACGACCGCCACGTCGATGTCCTTCGGCTCCAACTCCGTCGTCCCCACGGTGGTGAACGACACCACGCTGAACGTCACGGTGCCGCCCGTGACCACCCCCCAGACCGTCCCCGTCAGCGTCACGACCAAGGGTGGCACCACCAACGGGCTCACCTTCACCTACGTGGCCGCCCCGACGGTGACCAGCATGGACCCCACCACCGGACCGGACTACGGCGGCACGGCCTCCACCATCACCGGCACCCACCTCAGTGACGTCGTGGACGTGTCGTACGGTCCCGACTCGACCTCCTACAACGTCATCGACGACACCACCATCGTCGCCTACTCGCCAGGCGGCACGGGCACGGTCACCGTCACCCTCACCAGCGCGGGCGGCAGCGACTCCTCGCAGACGTTCACCTACACGGTCACCCCCGGCTGAGCCGCCCGGCCCACACCAGAGTCCGCAGTCCGTCCGACGGAACCGGGGAACAGGCCCGGCTCCGTCGGACGGACCGTTCGGTGAGGCATGCGGGCACCGCGGGGCCCGCGCCGAGTCGGCGCGGGCTACTCGGCGTCGAGCTGGTGGTCGGCCCAGACGTAGCTCTCGGGCAGCAGGTCGGTGATGAGGACGGTGCGGACGCGGTCGCCGCCGCCCACGATGACCTCGAGGGCGGGAAAGTAGTCGAGAAGGACCTGACGGCACCGGCCGCAGGGGGGAACGACTCCCCGGTCGCGGTCGCCCACGGCGACGATCGTGTCCAGTTCGTAGGCGCCCTGGGCGGCCGCCGCGCCGATGAGCACCAGTTCGGCGCAGGGTCCCCCGGTGAAGTGGTAGGCGTTCACCGCGGTGATGATCCGGCCGTCCCGGGCACGGGCCGCGGCCGCCATCGTGTGGTTGTCACCCCGGCAGCGAGTGCCGGCGACGTGCGCCGCGGCCTGGACAAGTTCGTGGTCGACGTGGTGGATCTGCGTGGTCATCTTCTCTGCCTTCGTCGGGTGTCAGCCGACGGTGACCCGAGTGACGGCGGTGTGCAAGCGAATATCGGCACCTCGTGGACGACCCCGTCCCGGACGCTCTGCGCACGACGCTCGACGCTCGTCACCCAAGCCTCACCGAAGGCCGCAGGCGCCGGACTGGTGGGGCGGCTGGAAGCAGGCGGTCACCTCCTTGCCGCGCGGGCAGCGGTAGGCCTGCCAGTCGTCGGCCAAGGCGTCGACCAGGAGCAGACCCCGCCCCCCTGGCGCCCCCTCACCCGGGGAACGCTGCTCGGGCAGCCGGGGCGAGGCGTCGTGCACGGTCACGTGCAGGCACTCCTCGTCCCAGGTGAGGATGAGCTGCGCCGCACTACGGGCGTGGACGTGGGCGTTCGTGACCAGCTCGGACACGGCCAGCAGAACGGAGTCCACCAGATCCGGGGCCGTCCGCGACCAGCCGAGCGTCTCCAGATGCGCACGCGTCCAGTCCCTGGCCGCCTTCACGCCGCTGTTCACCGGCAGGGAGCGTGCCCATCCGACAGCCCTCATCGACGAGTCTTTTGCCACGGTCTCTCCTTGAGCGAACCAGCGGGGGCCTAGGGGGTGTTTCGAAAGTCCCGTGTGCCCGCAAACCGCGTGCTCAATAGGGCGACCTCCGTTCGCGGCCGGACCGTAGCGCCGGCCGGCGCGATCGGGCGATCTGCTCGACGGCCTCGGGGAACTCGGGGAGGCAGGCCCCCGACGGTGCGCCGGGGGCCTGCGACCGGTCAGCAGGTCGAGTTGGTCTGGGTGAGCAGGCCGAGCCGCCACGGGAGGGTGTTGTAGTCACCGGTCGCGTTGGGGTTCAGGCCCTGGTACAGGTACTGGAGCCGGCAGGAGGGAATGGTCAGCGTCTGGTCGTAGCCCGCGCGGATCATCTCCCCGTGGCTGATGTCCCGGGTCCAGGAACCGGCAGGGAACGTCACGTTGCCCGACTTCGCGAACGGGTTGCTCTCGGACGCGGCCAGGGGTGTCCACGACCCGGCGAGACTGCTCGTGGTCCAGGAGCGGAAGTAGCGCCGGCCGTCCGTGCCGATGGCCTCGACGAGGAGCAGGTACTGGTTGGCGCCCTGCACCTTGTAGACGTTGCTCGCTTCGAACAGCGCGTACCTGTTGGAGTCCTGGGCCGCGATGACGGTGTTGGTGAAGCCGTTCGGGAACTGGCCGACGGTGGTCTGGGAGCGGTACAGGTGACCGTTGTCGTCGGAGGAGAACAGATAGCAGTTGGCGCTGTCGCAGATCACCCACATGTCGACCCAGTAGCCGTTGCCGATGTTCTGCCGGATGATGTCCGGCATCGAGGAGTAGAAGTTGCGGGGCGCGCTCCACCCGTTGGGGTTGCTGATGTCGGGGTTGGTGGAGTACGAGGCGTTGCCGGTCTGGTAGACGAGGTACCACAGGCGCTGCGGCGCGTAGTAGAACACCTGCGGCGCGGCCCGGTACCCGGTGCCGACGGCGGTGCGGTCCAGGTAGTGGTGCGTGGCCGAACCCGCCTGCGACCAGTCGGAGAAGTTCAGGTACACCAGGTTGTACCCGGAGGCGCTCGCGGTGCTCGCGAAGACGTGGTACTTGCCGTTGTAGTAGACGACCGACGGGTCCTTGATCCCCGCGATGTTGTGGGTCGCGTCGGACTTCGGGGAGATCAGGGCACCGCTGGAGCTCCAGGAGAAGCGGGAGGGCAGCGCGGCGGCGGACCGGGACGACCGGGTCGTGGCACTCTCGGCGGCGGCTGCGGGACGTGCGGCCGCCGTGCCGCCCAGCGCGGTGAGCGTCGACTGGTAGGCCGACTTCTTGTTTCCGCCGCGGTCGAACAGCAGGGGGTTCTCCCCGCTGCGCCAGGAGTCGCTGTCGCGGATGCCCCAGACCGTGATGCCGGTGCAGCGGGCCACGTTCATGCAGGCCCGTACCGTGTTCGCGTACGCCGTCGTCGGCGCCTGGGCGATGTCCAGCTCCGTGATCTGGACGTCGACGCCGAGGGCGGCGAAGTTCGACAGCGTGGTCTGGAAGTTCGACGGCGGGCCGCCGGTGCCGAAGTGGGCCTGGAAGCCCACGCAGTCGATGGGCACGCCGCGCGCCTTGAAGTCGCGCACCATGCGGTACACGCCCTGGGTCTTCGCGGCGTTCCAGTCCTCGATGTTGTAGTCGTTGTAGCAGAGCTTGGCCGCCGAGTCGGCCGACCGCGCGGTGCGGAAGGCCTGTTCGATGAAGCCGTCGCCCAGCCGGTTCTGGAACACCGAGGGGCGGTGCTGGCCGCTGCCGCCGTCGGCGAAGGCCTCGTTGACCACGTCCCAGGAGTGGATCCGGCCCTTGTAGCGGTTCATCACCGTGGTGATGTGGTTGTTCATGACGCTGCGCACGGTGTTCGCGTCGCCGATGGAGCTGACCCAGGAGGGCAGTTGGGAGTGCCACACGAGGGTGTGGCCGCGCACGCGCTGACCGCGGGCCGCCGCGCGGTTGACGATCTGGTCGGCGGGGCCGAAGTTGAACGCGTTCCGAGAGGGCTCGGTCGTGTCCCACTTCATCTCGTTCTCGGGGGTGACCGAGTTGAACTCGCGGTCCAGGATCGTGGTGTACGTGCCGTCGCCGAGTTTTCCGGCGGCGACCGCGGTCCCGAAGTACCGTCCGGACTGGGCCGCCTGGGCGCCCAGCGTGGAGGCACGGACGGCGTCGGGGGCGGCGGTCGCGGCGACGGGCGTGACCAGGGTGGCCACGGCCAGCAGGGATAACACCGAGGCTCGGCGACGGCCGAGCCGTTTCAGCGGGTTCATGGATCTCCTCGTACGGTTGGCGGGGGGTTGAGGTGGTGCGATCGGTCGGATCGGTCGGTAGGTCGGATCGGTCGGTCGGATCGGGTCAGGGCGTGGACAGTTCGAACCGCGGGACGCGGACCGCGCCGCCGAGCGCCCGGGTGGCGTGGTTGAAGAGGGCGAATCGGTAGCCCATGAAGAACCGCCAGTCGTTGCCCATGGAGAAGGAGGGCCCGAGGCGGATGAAGCTGGTGCCGTCGGTGCTGTAGGAGAAGGTCCCGGGGCGTGCGGCGCCGGGACGGATGTCCGCGGTCGCGCGCAGCCAGACGCGGCTGCCGGAGAGGGGCGCGCTCGCGGCCTCGGTGCCGGTGCCGGTGGTGTTCCAGTTGCTGTCCATGGTCAGCCCGTTGACCATCACCAGCCGCGGTACGCCGCCGTCGCGCCTGACACCGATCCAGGCGGAGGAGTCGCGCAGCAGCGCCAGGCCGGCGCGGTCGCCGTCCCGCATGGCCGAGATGTCGAGCTGGACGGTGGCGGTGGAGGTGGGCCCCTGGATGCGGTGGGTGAGTGTGTTGCGGGCCGCGTACAGGTCGCCGGTGACGGTCGCGGTCCGCAGGGTCAGTCCGCCGCCCGCCGACCACTTGGTGTTGTCCGGGTTGTGGTTCCACTCCCACCGCGGTGAGAGGGCCGTCCCGTCGAAGGAGTCGACACCGGTCATCCGGGTGATCCGGCGGGGCGCAGCGGACACGGCCGGACCGGGATACGACGCGCCCCAGGCGCCGTCCACGAGCTGGACGACGGGCCAGCCGTCCGAGGTCCAGCTGACGGGTGCCAGGACGGGCACCCGGCCGCCGGGGTAGGCGTCCACGAAGGCCATGTAGTACCAGGCGCCGCCCTGCGTCTGCACCAGCCCGCCCTGGTGCGGGACGCCACCGCCGGCGATCGGCCCGCGCAGGTCGAGGAGGACCTGCCGCATCGTGTAGGGACCGAAGGGGCCGCTCGAGGACTTGAGGATGTACTGCCCGTTCGCGGGGCGGGTCAGAAAGATGTAGTACTGCCCGTTGATCTTGTAGAAGCGGGAGCCCTCGAGGGTGCCGACACTCGACGGCGTGGTGAACACCTGCTGCGTGCGCACCTGGTTGCGCCCGTCGGGCGAGAGCTGGGCCACGCTGATGGTGGTGTTGCCGTACGCCACGTACAGGGTGTCGTCGCTGTCGACGAGCAGTCCGGCGTCGTAGTACGGCGTGCTGATCGTCGTGAGCCTGCTCCACGGCCCCTCGGCGGCGGTGGCGGTGTAGACGTAGGTCCGGGCGAAGTCGATCTGGCCGAGCCAGTAGAACGTCCTGTTGCTCGGACGGTAGGCCAGCGACGAGGCCCAGATGCCCCGGACGTAGCCGCGGGCCCCGTTCAGGTCGTACTTGGCGCCGAAGTCGAGGACGGGCACCGAGTGGCCGGCGATCTCCCAGTTCACCAGGTCGTGGGAACGCAGAACGGGTGCGCCCGGCGAGTAGTGCATCGTCGACGCCGAGGCGTAGTACGTGCTGCCCACGCGGATGACGTCGATGTCCGCGAAGTCCTGCCAGATCACCGGGTTGGTGTAGGCCGCGGCGGGCGCGGGGGCCGTTCCGGGGGTGGCGGAGGCGGGGGCGCCGGTGGTCTCGGCGGCCGCGGCCGCCGGAAGGACGGCGCCGGTGACCAGCCCCGTGGCGGCGGCCAGGACCCGGCGACGGCCGAAGTACTGATCAGGGCATGACATATCCATGTGCCGTCTCCTCGTGCTGCCTCGCCGGTGCGGGGGTCCCGTTCGTCGCGTGCCGGACGTCCGCTCGAAACCGTCGGTTCGACATCTCGAACCTCGATCGAGTTATCGAGCATTTTGGATGGTAGGGAACCAGTGGGCTCCGTCAATAGTCCTCGCATTATTCGTCATTCACTTCGAAATATTTCGGAACCGGGTGTGGCTGAAAGCCCCTGTAAAGGCATGTCGGTGGCGATGCGAGGGTCGAGTCGAGGGTGTTGACATGGTCGAGCGCGTCGCCTCATTCTTCGTGAGGCCCGGACCGTTCGAATGGCGTTCGGGATAGAGAACGCAACTTTCGCTGCCCGCAAGAAGGGGCAGATCCAGGGTGGCCGTCGGACCGAGGGTCACGGCCACCTCCCTTCCGGGAAAGGAGCCCCGGTGTCCTTACGCACAGGCAGACGGCTGCTGCGCCTCCTCGCGGCCGCCGCGCTGACGGTCACCGCGTCCGTCACGGCCTCTGTCCAGTCCACCGCTACGGCCGCGCCCGGCAGCCCGGCAGCCACTCCGCCACTGGGCTGGAACAGCTGGAACAGCTTCGGGTGCGGCGTCACCGAGGCCCAGGTCCGCGAGGCCGCCGACGCGATGGTGTCCTCGGGCATGCGGGACGCCGGCTACCGGTACGTGGTGGTCGACGACTGCTGGTTCGACCCGCAACGCGACGCGTCGGGCAACCTGCGGGCCAATCCGGCCAAGTTCCCCAGCGGGATGAAGGCCCTCGGGGACTACATCCACGGCAAGGGCCTGAAGTTCGGCATCTACCAGGTGCCGGGTGAGCGCACCTGCGCGCAGGCCGTGGGGAGCTACCCGGGGTCCACGGGGAGCAGGGGGCACGAGGCTCAGGACGCCGCCGCGTTCGCCTCGTGGGGCGTCGACTACCTCAAGTACGACTGGTGCTCCTCCAGCGGCACCCGCGACGAGCAGGTCGCGCGATTCACGCTCATGCGCGACGCCCTGCGCGCCACGGGGCGGCCCGTCGTCTACAGCATCAACCCCAACAGCCTGCACGCCATCACCGGCGCCACCTACAACTGGGGCGAGGTCGCCGACCTGTGGCGGACCACCGAGGACCTGCTCGACATCTGGCAGAACGGCAACACCAACAGCTACCCGATGGGTGTCGGCAACGTCCTCGACGTCACCGCGCCGCTCGCGGCGCAGTCCGGGCCGGGACACTGGAACGACCCCGACATGCTGGTCGTGGGCCGTCCCGGCCTGTCCCTGACCGAGTCCCGCTCCCACTTCGCCCTGTGGGCACTGCTGGCCGCCCCGCTCATGGCCGGCAACGACATCCGCACCATGTCCGCCGACGTGAGCGCGACCCTGCGCAACCCGCGACTGCTGGCGGTGAACCAGGATCCGCTCGGCGCGGGCGGGCGCAGGGTGCGCGACGACGGCAGCACCGAGGTGTTCGCCAAGCCCCTGTCCGACGGTTCGGTCGCGGTGGGTCTGTTCAACCGAGGGGGCGGTACCGCGACGGTCACCACCACGGCCGCACAGGTCGGCCTGTCCGGCGGAGCGTTCACCCTCACCGACCTGTGGACCGGCGGCACGTCGAGCACGTCCGGGCAGATCTCGGCGAGCGTCCCCGCGCACGGCGTGGCCGTGTACCGGGTGAACGGCGGCAGTCCGCTGGCCGCCACCACGTCGCGTCTGCGCGGCAACGGGTCGGGCCGCTGCCTGGACGTGGACAACGCCTCCACCGCGGCCGGCGCCACCGTACTGATCTGGGACTGCCACACGGCCGCCAACCAGATGTGGACCACGTGGGCGGGCGGCGAGATCCGCGTCTACGGTGACAAGTGCCTGGACGCCTACAACCAGGGAACCAGTGACGGCACCCGCGTCATCACCTGGCCCTGCAACGGCCAGGACAACCAGAAGTGGACCGTCGGCTCCGACGGGTCGGTCCGCAACGTCCGTGCCGGGCTGTGCCTCTCCGTCGACCGTGCCGGAACCGCCAACGGGACCCCGCTGGTCCTGGGGCGCTGCGACGGCCAGGCCGGCCAGCGGTGGACCCGGGTGTGAGGGGTGCGGCGCACCCACTGAGGACCGGGTGGCGGACGGGCGGAGGAGCGGGGTCAGTCGTCGACCGTTCGCACCTGATCGCCGGACAGACTGGCGGCCAGCCACTGCTCCACGGCCGTGATGTGGACGGTCGCCGCGGAGGCGGCGAGCAGGGCGTCGCGTGACCGGAGCGCGCTGAAGATCTGCTCGTGGTCCTGGTGGGCGCTGTCCAGGGCGCGACGGGTCTGGCTGCCGCGGACGATGCGGACGCGCTGGGTGCGGGTGGAGAGCACCTGGAGCAGCATCGACAGCACGGGGTTGCCGACGGCTTCCGCGATCCTGAGGTGGAAGGCGATGTCGTGGGCGACGAACTCCTCCACGGTGGTGGCGGTCCGGGACCGGTCGAGGATGCCGCGCAGTTCCTGAAGGTCCTCCGGTGTGAGCAGCGCGGTGGCCAGTCCGGTCGCCTGCGGTTCGAGCAGCCGCCGTACCTGGAGCAGTTGCAGAGCCGTGCGGCCCTGGGACACGTCGGCGGCGAAGGAGAGGCTCTCCAGCAGGAGGTGGGGCTCCAGGCTGGACACGTAGGTGCCGTCGCCCTGACGGGTGATCAGGATGCGCATGGCGGTCAGCGCGCGGACCGCCTCACGCAGCGAGTTCCGGGACAGGCCGAGCTGTCCGGCGAGGATCTCTTCCTTGGGCAGCCGCGAGCCGGGCGCGAGTTCACCGTCGACGATCATCGCCTTGATCTTGTCGATCGCGTCGTCCGTCAGTGCCACGGGCGTGCCTCTCCGTGCTGGGGTCGTGGGGGGCGTGGGGGGCGGCTCCGCCGGGTCCGACGCGGAGCCGCCGGAGCCGCTTGTGGGCCGCGGCTATTCCTGCTTCTCGCCGGAGGCGAACCGGGAGATGATCAGGGCGACGATGATGATGGCGCCGTTGAGGAACTGGTTCCACAGCGGAGGCACGCCCGCCAGGGTCATGACGTTCACGACCAGCTGGAGGGTGAGGACGCCGGTGAGGGCGCCGAACACCGAACCCTTGCCGCCGTTGAGGCTGACCCCGCCGATGACGGTCGCGGCGAAGACCTGGAAGATCCAGCCGCTGCCCTGGGTGGCGGAGATGGAACCGTAGTGGCCGCTGTAGAGGATGCCGGCGAACGCGGCGAGGACGCTGCCGAGGACGAGGACGATCCACACGATGCGGTCGACGCGGATGCCGGCGGTGCGGGCCGCCTCCGCGTTGCCGCCGATCGCGTACAGCGCCCGGCCGTGCCGGAGCCAGGCCAGCGCGCTGCCGCCGATCGCGAAGAGCAGTGCGCACACCCAGATGGCGGCGGGCACGCCCAGCCAGGACGCCTTGCCCAGGTAGGTGAAGGAGGAGGGCAACTCGACGATGGACTGGCCCTCGGAGAGGGCGACCTGGAGGCCGCGGAGCATGGTCAGGGCGCCGAGCGTGACGATGAAGCCGTTGAGGCGCAGCTTGAGGATGAGGAAGCCGTTGACGGCGCCGATCAGCGCGCCGACCAGCAGGCAGAGCGGTACCGCCGTCCACTCGGGGAAGAGCCCGAGGCCGTTGAACCGGCCGCCGCCGGCCGGCAGGACGAGCCACACGGCGATCACGGGAGCCACGCCGATGGTGGACTCCAGCGACAGGTCCATCCGCCCCGCGACGAGGATGAAGGTGGTGGCGAGCACCAGCAGGCTCAGCTCGGTGGACTGCTGGGCCACGCCGATCAGGTTGTCGGCGGTGAGGAAGGCCGGCGAGACGATGAACCCGATCAGGCCCAGAACCAGGATCGCCGGGACCAGGGACAGTTCACGGAAGCGCCCGAGGTCGACCCGGCGCCGGGTGGTGTGCGCGGCGGTCGGCTCGGCCGGGCTCTTCGCGGCCCCGGTGAGATCTGTGGTGGCGGACATGGCTACCTTCCGTGCTCGTCCGCCCCGGATGAGGCGGGTACGGCGGTTACGGGGGATGCGGGGGCGGGGACCGGGTCACCGGCGACGCCCTCGATGGCCGCGACGAGGTGTTCGTCCTTCCAGCCGCGGGGGAACTCGGCGACCACCCGGCCGTGGAACATGACGACGACGCGGTCACAGACCCTCAGGTCGTCGAGTTCGTCGGAGACGAGCAATGCGGCCTTGCCGCCGTCCGCGACCTGGCGGATGCGGCCCAGGAGGAACTCCTTGGACTTGACGTCCACCCCGTTGGTGGGACGGATCGCTATGAGTACATGAGGGTCGGTGGCCAGGGCCCGGGCGACGACGACCTTCTGCTGGTTGCCGCCGGAGAGCGCGGAGACCGGGGTGGCGGATCCCGGGGTCTTGATGTCGAGGTCCCGGATCATGCGCCCGGCGAACGCCCTGGTACGGGCGGGCAGCACCGTGCCGAACGGGCCGAGTTGGCCGGTGACGGTCAGTGTCGCGTTCTCCGCCACGCTGCGGTGGTTGACCAGGCCCTGGAGATGGCGGTCCTCCGGGACCAGGCCGACTCCGGCGGTCAGCGCGGAGGGCACACTGCCGGTGCGCACGGCCTTGCCGCCGACCGTGATCCGGCCGTCCTTGGCACGGTGCAGACCGGCGATCGCCTCACCCACCTGCACGTTGCCGCTCGCGGTGGCTCCGGCGAGCCCGACGACCTCGCCGGAGCGGACCGACAGGGACAGGTCCTCGCAGACGCCGGGCAGGGTCAGACCGTCGATCGCCAGCAGTTCCCTGGAGTCGGACGGCGGCGCCGGGGCCCCGTCCGGGGCGGCGGTGACCAGGGAGGCGGACTCGCCGGTCATGGCCTCGACCAGCGCTCGGTGACCGAGCTCGGCCACGGGTGCGGTGAGGATGTGGGCCGCGTCGCGGTAGACCGTGACCGTGGCGCAGAGGTCGTACACCTCTTGCAGGTGGTGGGAGATGAAGAGGAAGGCGACACCCTGACGCCGGAGGTCGCGGAGCTTGTCGAACAGGCGGTTGATGCCGCGGGCGTCGAGCTTCGCGGTCGGCTCGTCGAGGATGATGAAGCGGGCGCCGAAGGACAGCGCCCGGGCGATCTCGATGAACTGCCGCTGCTCGACGGTCAGGTCCTTCGCCCGCGCGGCGGGGTCGACGGCGACGCCGTACTCGCCGAGCAGCTCCTCGGCACGCCGGCGCAGCCGCTTCCACCGGATGGGCCGCGCCGCGCCGGTGCTCTGCCGGTTCAGGAAGAGATTCTCGGCGACGGTCAGGTCGCCGATGATGGTGGAGCGCTGGTAGACGCAGGCGACGCGGGTGCGCCAGGCGTCGATGTCGCCGAAGGCGGGCGCCGGCTCGCCCGAGAAGCGCAGGGTTCCGGTGTCGGGCGGCTGGAGGCCGGTGAGGACGGACACGAGCGTCGACTTGCCGGCGCCGTTGCGTCCCACCAGGGCATGCGACTCGCCCGGGGCGACGGTGAGGCGGGCGTCGCGCAGCGCGACGGTCGCGCCGAATCGTTTGCTGATGCCGGTCGCCTCGGCCACCGGGGCCGGGGTGCCGGGGCCGGTCGCCGGGGCGGTCGCGGTGTCCGCCATGGTGGATACCGTCCTTCGTGTACGGAGGCTGGGGCCGAGGGGCGCGGGCGCGCACCCGGGGCGGGGCGGGCGTCGGGGGACGGGGGCGGTCCTCCCCCGACGCGGAGGCGGGAACCGACGGCCGTCAGCCGACGTTGTTGCCCCACAGGCTCTTGTCGTCGACGTTGTCCTTGGTGACCAGCGGAGCGGGCAGCTGGTCCTCCAGGCCGTTCGCCAGCTGGATGATGGTGGAGCCGTGGTCGGTGGCGCCCGGCTTGAAGGTCTTGCCCGCGGCCGCGGCCCGGGCGTAGTACAGCGCGTACTTGGCGTAGAGGTCGGCGGGCTGGGAGATGGTCGCGTCGATCTGGCCCTTGCGGATGGCCTCGAACTCCTGAGGGATGCCGTCGTTGGAGACGATGCTGATGTGACCCGGCTGCCCGGCGGGCTTGAGCAGGCCCTTCTGCTCCAGCAGCGACAGGGTCGGCTGCAGGAAGACACCGCCGGCCTGCATGTAGATGCCGTTCAGGTCCGGGTGCTGGGCCAGCAGCGACTGCAGCTTGGCGGAGGCGACGTCGCCCTTCCAGTCAGTGGGCAGCTCGAACACCTTGATCTTCGGGAACTTCGTCTTCATGCACTCCGCGAAGGCCTCGGAGCGGTCCCGTCCGTTGATCGAGTCCAGCGCGCCCTGGAACTCGGCGACCTTGCCCTTGCCGCCCATCTGCTTTCCGAGGAACTCGCAGGCCTTGGTGCCGTACGCCTTGTTGTCGGCGCGGACCACCATGTAGACGTCGCCCTTGTCGGGTCTGGTGTCGACACTGACCACGGGGATCTTCTTCGACGCGAGGGTGTCGAGGGTGGAGGCGATGGCACCGGTGTCCTGGGGGGCCATGACGACGGCCTTGGCGCCGGTGTTCTGGAACACCTGGACGTTGGCGACCAGCTTGGTCACGTCGTTCTGCGAGTTGCTCAGGGGCAGCGCGTTGACGCCGTCGGTCTTGATGTCCTTCTTCAGGTACTGGGCGTACGAGTTCCAGAAGTCGGAGTCGGAGCGGGGCAGGTCGATTCCGATGGCGGGCTTGTCTCCGCCCGAGGCGGCGGAGGCGGTGCTCTCGCGGTTGCACGCGGTGGCGAGGGCCAGAACCGCGAGGACGGCGGTGGCGGCTGCGGCGGTGGAGCGGGTGCGAGCGAGATTCATGGCCGTGTTCTCTCCTTAGCCAGGGGCGCAGGCCCGCAGGGCGACGGTGGGAGGGGGCGCACCTGCCTGCGGGACGGGGCGAGGTCGCCGGACGGGCAGGTGCCGATCCGCTGCGGAAGAAGCGCGGGTCGTGCCCGGAAGGGGTCGGACGTGAGGGTCAGCCGGGGACCGGGATGCGAAGGCGGATCGGCCCGCACGGATGCGGGTCGATCGGACGCACTGGATGGTGGCGCCATTCCTCCGATGTATCTCGGGACGTCGAGGACGTTACGACGGCGTTGCCGACGTTGACAAGAGTTCGCCGCCAGAGATTTGCGCGGCGGTGCGCCGCGGGCCGCCCAGGCGTCCTCCCGGCCTCGGGCCCACCGTGCCCACACGCCCACGACCTGCACCTTCACCTCCCTCGTGGCGGGCGGGCGAGGTGCAGCGGCAGCTCACGATTCGGCCACGGGCCGGCCGGGCCGGTGATACGGCACGCGGGCGGGCCGACCCCGGAGGCGTTTTTCCGCCTCGGGGCGGTCGGTGCGAGGCTCGCTCACCCCGCTCGCGTCAGGGACGGTGACCCTTGGGGCTCGACCGGCGGATTCATCGGATGGTGGCCCGTGTGCCCGGCCCAGGGCGGGGCGGGACCGTGGACAATCCGTCCTTGTGGGCGCGCGAGCGGCAGGGCGGAAGCAAATACATCCGAGGAATCCATTGCCAGGTGCAGTCTCCGGACCTATCGTCGCTGTGCCGTCATACATCCGATGACTGGCGAGGTGGATGCGTGTGGCCTTCCCGAACACTCCGGCCCGGCACAGCGCAGCGGCCGGTCCCACGCCCCATCACCCCTCAGACGAAGCCCGCATGACAAGGGAGCTCCCCCAGTGAAACTGCTACGAGTCGGCGCCCCCGGCGAGGAGCGGCCCGCCGTCCGCACCGACGACGGCCGGCTGCTGGACCTGTCCTCCGTCACCCCGGACATCGACGGTGTCTTCCTCGCGTCCGGGGGAGTGGACCGGGCCCGCGCGGCCCTCACGACGGGAGAACTGCCCGAACTCGACCAGGACGGCCTGCGGATCGGCGCCCCCGTCACCCGCCCCGGCAAGGTCGTCTGCATCGGACTGAACTATCGCGACCACGCCGCCGAGACCGGCGCGGCGATCCCCCCGCGCCCGGTGGTGTTCATGAAGGACCCGGGCACGGTCGTCGGCCCGTACGACCAGGTGCTGATCCCCCGGGGCTCGGTCAGGACCGACTGGGAGGTCGAACTCGCGGTCGTCATCGGCCGGCGTGCCCGCTACCTCGACGGACCCCGGGCCGCACGCGACGTCGTCGCGGGGTACGCGATCAGCCATGACGTCTCCGAGCGCGAGTTCCAGTTGGAGTACTCGTCGCAGTGGGACCTGGGCAAGTCCTGCGAGACCTTCAACCCGCTCGGGCCGTGGCTGGTCACCGCCGACGAGGTCGGCGACCCGCAGAACCTCGGCCTGCACCTGAGCGTCAACGGCGTGAAGAGGCAGGACGGCCACACCAGCGACATGATCTTCCCGGTGGACCACATCGTGTCGTACCTGAGCCAGTACATGGTTCTGGAACCGGGCGACGTGATCAACACCGGTACACCCGCGGGCGTGGCTCTGGGGCTGCCCGGCACCCCCTTCCTGCGCCCCGACGACACCGTGGAGCTCTCCGTCGACGGACTCGGCGGCCAGCGCCAGACCTTCGGCCAAGCGTGAAAGGCAGCGTCACCTTGACTGCAACCTCCGCCCGGATCACCGCGGTCGACACCTACGACGTCCGCTTCCCCACCTCGCGGGAACTGGACGGCTCCGACGCGATGAACCCGGACCCCGACTACTCCGCCGCCTACGTCGTGCTGCGCACCGACGCCGGCGACGGACACGAGGGCCACGGCTTCACCTTCACCATCGGACGCGGCAACGACGTACAGGTCGCCGCGATCGACGCACTGCGGCCCCATGTCCTGGGCCGTGGCGTCGAGGAACTGTGCGCCGACCCCGGCTCGCTCAGCCGCGACCTGATCGGCGACAGTCAGCTGCGCTGGCTCGGCCCCGAGAAGGGCGTGATGCACATGGCGATCGGCGCCGTGGTCAACGCCGTGTGGGACCTGGCCGCCAAACGGGAGGGCAAGCCGCTGTGGCGGCTGCTCGCCGATGCCTCGCCCGAGTGGCTGGTCTCGCAGGTCGACTTCCGCTACATCGCCGACGCCCTGACCCCCGAGGACGCCCTCGCCCTCCTGCGCGAGGGCCGGACGGGGCGCGCGGAGCGCGAGACGGTCCTGCTGGAGCGCGGCTACCCCGGGTACACCACGTCACCGGGCTGGCTCGGCTACTCCGACGACAAGCTCACCCGGCTGGCCAAGGAGGCCGTCGCCGAGGGCTTCACCCAGATCAAGCTCAAGGTCGGCGCCGACGTGCGGGACGACATCCGCCGGCTGCGCACCGCCCGTGCCGCCGTCGGCGGCGACATCCGCATCGCCATCGACGCCAACCAGCGGTGGAACGTGGGCGAGGCGATCGAGTGGACCAAGGCGCTCGCCGAGTTCGACCCGTACTGGATCGAGGAACCCACCAGCCCCGACGACATCCTCGGACACGCCGCCGTACGGCGGGCGGTCACCCCCGTGAAGGTCGCCACCGGCGAGCATGTGCAGAACCGCGTCGTCTTCAAGCAACTCCTCCAGGCCGGCTCCATCGACGTCCTGCAGATCGACGCGGCCCGGGTCGGCGGGGTCAACGAGAACCTCGCGATCCTGCTGCTCGCCGCCAGGTTCGGGGTGCCGGTGTGCCCGCACGCCGGCGGAGTGGGACTGTGCGAACTCGTGCAGCACCTGTCGATGTTCGACTACCTGGCGCTGTCCGGCACCACCGAGGACCGCGTGATCGAGTACGTCGACCACCTCCACCAGCACTTCACCGCTCCCGTGGTGATGCGCGACGGCCACTACACCGCCCCGCTGACCCCCGGCTTCTCCGCCACCATGAGGCAGGAGTCCATCGAGGAGTACCGCTACCCGGACGGCGGCTTCTGGGAGGCCGACCGCGCCATGCAGGGAGGACAGTCATGACCGGTCTGTCGGGTCTCAGGGCCCTCGTCACCGGGGGTGCGTCCGGCATCGGGCTCGCCACGGCCCGGGCGCTGGCGGCACAGGGCGCGGCGGTGGCCGTGCTCGACCTCGCTCCCGCCGGTGTACCCGAACCCCTGACCGGCCTCCAGGCCGACGTCACGGACGACACCTCGGTGCGCGCCGCCGTCGAACAGGCCGCCGAGCGACTCGGCGGCCTGGACATCCTCGTGAACAACGCGGGCATCGGCGCTCAGGGGACCGTCGCGGACAACCCGGACGAGGAGTGGCACCGGGTCCTGGACGTCAACGTCCTCGGCATGGTCCGCACCACCCGCGCCGCCCTGCCCCATCTGCGGCGCTCGTCCCACGCGGCGGTCGTCAACACCTGCTCGATCGCCGCGACCGCGGGACTCCCGCAGCGCGCCCTGTACAGCGCCAGCAAGGGTGCGGTCCTCTCGCTGACGCTCGCCATGGCCGCCGACCACGTCCGCGAGGGCATCCGTGTCAACTGCGTCAACCCCGGCACCGCCGACACCCCCTGGGTGGCCCGGCTGCTGGCGGCCGCCGACGACGCGGAGGCCGAGCGCGCCGCCCTCGACGCCAGGCAGCCGATGGGCCGCCTGGTGACCGCCGACGAGGTGGCGGCCGCCATCGTCTACCTGGCGAGTCCGGCCGCGGCGTCCGTCACCGGCACCGCGCTCGCGGTGGACGGGGGGATGCAGGGGCTGCGGCTGCGCCCGGTGGACCGCTCGTGAGGACCACCCGGCTGGGCGGCAGCGCGGTACCGGTCTCGGAACTGGCGCTGGGCTGCGCCGCCCTCGGCAACCTCTACCACCCGGTCACCGACGAGGCCGCCCACGCCACGGTGGACGCGGCCTGGGACTCCGGCATCCGCACCTTCGACACCGCGCCCCACTACGGTCTGGGCCTGTCGGAACGGCGGCTCGGCGCCGCGCTGCACGACCGCCCGCGCGACACCTACACCCTCTCCACCAAGGTGGGCCGGCTTCTCGTGCCGAACCCGGACGGTGGTTCCGGCGACGACCTCGCCCACGGCTTCGCCGTCCCGGCGACCCACCGCCGGGTCTGGGACTTCAGTGCCGACGGCGTGCTGCGCTCCCTGGAGGCCAGCCTGCGGCGTCTCGGCCTCGACCGCGTCGACGTGGCCCTGCTGCACGACCCGGACGACCACGCCGACCAGGCGTTGCGCGAGGCGTACCCGGCGCTGGAGCGGCTGCGCGGCGAAGGCGTGATCGGGGCGATCGGCGTCGGCATGAACCAGTCCGCGCTGCCCGCCCGGTTCGTGCGCGAGACCGACATCGACGTGGTGCTGCTGGCCGGCCGCTACACCCTCCTGGAACAGGACGGGCTCACCGAACTGCTCCCGGAGGTCGCCCGCGGCCGGAGCGTGATCATCGGCGGGGTGTTCAACTCCGGGCTGCTGACGGCCCCTCGGCCGGGCGCCACCTACGACTACGCGCCCGCCCCGCGGCCGGTGCTCGACCGGGCGCTGCGGCTCCAGGCGGTCTGCGAACACCACGGCGTGCCGCTGCGGGCCGCCGCGCTGCGCTTCCCGTTCGGTCATCCCGCGGTGGGGAGCGTCCTGACCGGCGCGCGGTCCCCTCAGGAGGTGCGCGACACGGTGGAACAGCTGCGGCGCCCGATCCCGGACGCCCTGTGGGACGAACTGCGCGCCGAGGGCCTGCTGGACCCTGCCACCCCCGTCCCCGCCGCCGCCCCCGCCGGGGAGGCCATGCCGCCGAAGGAGCCGTCATGAGGGTCGCCCTGCACACCAAGGTCCGCGCCGACCGCGTCGAGGAGTACGAGGCGGCGCACCGGGAGGTGCCCGAGGAACTCACCGCCGCCATCCGCGCCGCGGGGGTGAGGGAATGGACGATCTGGCGCAGCGGCACGGACCTCTTCCACGTGCTGGAGGTCGAGGACTACCGGGCGATGATCGCCGAACTCGACAAGCTGCCCGTCAACATCGCCTGGCAGGCCCGGATGGCCGGACTCCTCGACGTCGTCCACGACTACTCCGCGCAGGGCGCGGACGCCTCGCTGCCGGTGGTGTGGGAGCTGTGACCGGAGCGGGAACCGCGCCCGGCGTCGTGGACGCCCACCACCACGTGTGGGACCTGTCCGTCCGCGACCAGGACTGGATCACCGGAGACGAACTCTCCCCACTGCGCCGTGACTTCACCCTCGCCGACCTCGCCCCGGAGGCCCGTGCGGCCGGTGTCGCCGCCACCGTGCTGGTGCAGACGATCACCGTGCCGGAGGAGACCCCGGAGTTCCTGGCCCTGGCCGCGCGCAGCGACCTGGTCGCCGGGGTCGTCGGCTGGACCGACCTGACCGCCCCCGGCGTCGCCGACACCCTCGCGGAGCTGCGCGCGGGCCCCGGAGGGGAGCAGCTGGTGGGCATCCGCCACCAGGTGCAGGGCGAGCCGGACCCCCGCTGGCTCGTACGTCCCGAGGTGCTGCGCGGCCTGTCCGCGGTCGCCGCTGCGGGGCTCGTCTACGACCTCCTGGTGCTGCCCCACCAGCTCGCGGCGGCCGTCGAGGCCGCGCGGCACCTGCCCGGCCTCACCTTCGTCCTCGACCATCTCGGCAAGCCGCCCATCGCGTCCGGCGAACTCGCCCCCTGGGCGCGGCAGATCCGCCGCCTCGCCGCCCTGCCCAACACCGTCTGCAAACTCTCCGGCATGGTCACCGAAGCCGACTGGGCGTCCTGGTCCGTCGCGGCCCTCATGCCGTACGCCGAGACCGTGATCGACGCCTTCGGCCCCGGGCGGCTGATGTTCGGCTCCGACTGGCCGGTCTGCCGGCTCGCCGCCACGTACGCCGAGGTGATCGCCGCGGCACGCGCGCTGACGACCGGGCTGGGCCCCGCCGAGCGCCACGACGTCTTCACCGGCACGGCCGTGCGGACCTACCACCTGCCCGTCACCGCACGGCCGGCCCCGCCCCAGGAATCCCCATGCGCATAGCCCTCTTCATCACCTGCTTCAACGACACCATGTTCCCCCGCACCGGTCAGGCCGTGACCACCCTGCTGGAACGCCTCGGCCACCGCGTGGAGTTCCCCCAGGGCCAGACGTGCTGCGGCCAGATGCACTTCAACACCGGCTACCGCCCCGAGACCGTCCCCATGGTCCGCCGCTTCGCCGAGGTCTTCGCGGGCTACGACGCCGTCGTCGCCCCCTCCGGGTCCTGCGCCGGCATGGTGCGCGACCACCACCGCGTGGTGGCGGCCCAGTACGGCGACGCGGACCTCGCCGAGGCGGTCGAGCAGGTGGTCCCGACGGTGTACGAGCTGTCGGAACTCCTCGTCGACGTCCTCGGCGTCACCGATGTCGGCGCGTACTTCCCGCACCGCGTCACCTACCACCCGACCTGCCACTCACTGCGCATGCTCCGCGTCGGCGACCGGCCGCTCGGGCTGTTGCGCGCCGTGAAGGGGATCGACCTCGTCGAACTGCCCGCCGCGGACTCCTGCTGCGGCTTCGGAGGCACCTTCGCGCTGAAGAACGCCGACGTCTCCAACGCCATGCTCGCCGACAAGATGCGCCATGTCCAAGACACCGGGGCCGAGTTCCTGTGCGCCGGCGACAACTCCTGCCTGACGCACATCGGCGGCGGCCTGTCCCGGCTCCGTACCGGCGTCGGCACGGTGCACCTGGCCGAGATCCTGGCCTCCACGGAAGGGGACGTACGGTGAGCGGTGCCGGCAACGTCGTATGGCTGGGCACCCCGGCCTTCCCCGAGGCGGCACGCGCCGCGCTCGCCGACACCCGGCTGCGGGCGAATCTGCGCCGGGCGACCGGGACCATCCGGGACAAGCGGCTGGCGGTCACCGCCGAACTCGACGACTGGGAGGAACTGCGGGAGACCGCCGCGACGATCAGGCGGCACACCCTGCGCCACCTCGACCACCATCTCCTGCGCCTGGAGAAGGCGGTGACCGCCGCGGGCGGAGTGGTCCACTGGGCGGCGGACGCCGCCGAGGCCAACCGCATCGTCACCGCCCTGGTGCGGGCGACCGGCGAGGACTCGGTCGTCAAGGTCAAGTCCATGGCCACCCAGGAGATCGGCCTCAACGAGGCGCTCGCCGAGGCCGGCGTGCGCGCGTACGAGACCGATCTGGCCGAGCTCATCGTGCAGTTGGGCGACGACCGACCCTCGCACATCCTGGTGCCGGCCATCCACCGGGGCCGCTCCGAGATCAGGGACATCTTCCGGCGGCGGATGGGGGAGTGGGGCAGGCCGGCACCCGAAGGGCTCACCGACGACCCCCGCGCCCTCGCCGAGGCGGCCCGGCTCCACCTGCGGGAGAAGTTCCTGCGGGCCAGGGTCGCCGTCTCCGGCGCCAACTTCGCGGCGGCCGACACCGGCACGGTGGCGGTCGTGGAGTCGGAGGGCAACGGGCGGATGTGCCTGACCCTGCCGGAGACCCTGATCACCGTCATGGGCATCGAGAAGGTCCTGCCGTCCTTCGCCGACCTGGACGTGTTCCTCCAGCTCCTGCCCCGCTCGTCGACCGGCGAGCGGATGAACCCCTACACCTCGCTGTGGACCGGCGTCACCGAGGGCGACGGCCCCCGGAACTTCCACCTGGTGCTGCTCGACAACGGCCGTACCGCCACCCTCGCCGACGAGGTGGGCCGCCAGGCCCTCGCCTGCATCCGCTGCTCGGCGTGCCTGAACGTCTGCCCGGTGTACGAGCGCACGGGCGGCCATGCCTACGGCTCGGTGTACCCCGGTCCGATCGGCGCCGTACTGACCCCGCAGCTCGTCGGCGTCGGGAACGCGGCCTCGCTGCCCTTCGCGTCGACCCTGTGCGGCGCCTGTTACGACGCCTGCCCCGTGAAGATCGACATCCCGGAGGTACTGGTCCACCTGCGCGCCGCGGCCGTGGAGGCCGAACGCGGGGGCCGGCTGCTCCCCACCTCCGAGGCACTCGCGATGAAGGCCGCGGGCGCCGTCCTGTCCTCACCGCGGCGGCTGGCCGCCGTACAGCGGCTGGCGGCGGCGGGAGCCCGGCTGGTGGCCCGTGACGGCCGGATCGGCGCCCTGCCCGGCCCGTTCGCCGGCTGGTCCCGCACCCGGGACACCCCGGCGCCGGCCCGCGAGTCGCTGCGCGCCTGGTGGCGCCGTACGCGACCACCCGGGGGCGAGGACACCGGTACGACGGCGGAAGGGAAGGGACGACGATGAACGGCCGGGAGACCGTCCTGAGCGCGATGCGGAGGGCGCTGGCCGGCGTTCCCGATACCGAACGCCCCGACGCCGTCCCCCTTCCGCACGGCCGCCGCGCCGGCCACGCGGGACCCGACGTCGTCGGGCTGTTCGCCGAGCGTGCCGCCGAGTACCGCGCCACGGTGGTCCGTGTGCCGGCGGCCGGCGCCGCGGCGGCCGTGGGCCGCGCGCTCGCCCGCACCGGAGCACGGTCCGTGGTGGTGCCGCCCGGGCTCGCGGAGGACCTGGTCCCGGACGGTCCGTGGTCGTGGCTGGCGGACGACCCGCCGCTGTCCGTCGGACAACTCGACGCGGCGGACGCCGTGGTCACCACCGTCGCCACCGCCATCGCCGTCACCGGCACCGTGATCCTCGACCACGGTCCGGGCCAGGGGCGGCGGGTCCTGACCCTGCTGCCGGACCAGCACATCTGTGTGGTCCGGGCGGACCGGATCGCCCCCGACGTGCCCGAGGCACTGTGCCTGCTCGATCCCCACCGCCCGCTGACGCTGATCTCCGGCCCCTCGGCCACCAGCGACATCGAACTGGACCGTGTCGAGGGCGTGCACGGGCCGAGGACGCTCGACATCGTCGTGGTGGGAGACGCCTGACCGACGGCACCGGGCTGGTACGGCTTCGACCCGCCCGGAAATCGGCGGCAACCTTTGTGCCACCTGTGGCCACTGAGCAGTGAGACACCGACACGCTCTTCCGAACGGATGAACATGCAGGAAACACGCCGGGCCGCCCGGCAGCGCAGGCGCAGACGCGGGCTGATGGTGGGCACCACCACGGGGCTTGTCGTCACAGGTCTTCTCGTCTGCCTGGTCATGACGATGCGACCAGACGGCGAGGAGGACGCCGGGCGGGCCCCGGCCACCGCCGTCGCCCAGGCACAGGAGAGGCACTCGCCGACATCGGCAGGGAGGAAGTCCTCCACGCCTTCCCCGTCCGCCGCCTCCGCGTCTCCGTCGGCCGGGGCCAAGACCCCGAAGACCTCCCCGACCCCGTCCGCGGCACCGTCGTCGGCGTCCCCGCGGAAAGCTCCTGCCACGTCGTCCCTGGCCGGACGGATCAGGCCCAAAGTCACCTACCGAGGAGTCGCCACCGTCTACCAGGCCGGGGTGGGGGACGGCGCCTGCTCCTACGGCCCCAGCGCCGACATGATGATCGCGGCGATGAACACCACCGACTACGAGACGTCCAAGGCCTGCGGGGCGTACGTGCGCGTCCACGCGGCGAACGGCGCCTCGGTCACGGTCCGGATCACCAACGAATGCCCGCTGCCCTGCGCGCCCGGGCAACTGGACCTCAGCGAGCAGGCCTTCGCCGAACTGGCCCCCACCTCGACCGGCCGGCTCGCGATCACCTGGAGCCTGCTGAGCCCCGACACACCGGGCACGATCTCGATCCGCTACAAGAACGGATCCAGCCGCTACTGGTGCGGCATCCAGGCGATCGGCCACCGCAATCCGCTCGCCCGTCTGGAGGTCCGCACCAGCGGCGGCTGGCGCCAACTGGCCCGCACCGACTACAACTACTTCCTCTCCCCTGACGGCAGCGGATGCGGCGGCGCGATCAGGATCACCGACATCTTCGGAGAACGGCTGACCGTCGAAGGGATCGCCTTGCGGCCGGAAGCCGTGCAGCCGACGCGGGTCCAGTTCGCCCGGCACTGACCCCGCCGTCCCGCCACGCCGCCCCTGCGAACGGAACACCCGCAGGGGCGGCAGCAGCCGGACCATGGATCATGAATCGGCGTGGGGCACGCGGCAGGACACGGCGGTGCCTCCTTACGGAGCGGGCCGGCGTATCACGTCAGGCCGTGGTGCAGGCGGTGCCGTTCAGGCTGTAGCCGGAGGGCTTGGCGAAGGCGCCGCCGTAGGTGCCCTGGAACCCGAAGGACACCTGGCCGCCGGCCGCGATCTCCCCGTTGTGGGCCACGTTGCCCGCCGTGACGGCTCCCGACGACGGGGAGACGTTCGCGTTCCAGGCCTGGGTGATCTGCTGCCCGGAGGGCAGGGCGAAGGCCAGTTTCCAGCCGCTCACCGGGGAGGAGCCGGTGTTGGTGACGGTGACGTCGGCGGTGAAGCCGCCCTGCCAGACGTTCGTCGCGTACGACACCTTGCACGCCGTGGAGCCTCCGGGGCCGCCCGGGTCACCGGACGAGCCCGTGTTCACCGTCGAGGAGAACGAGGTCACGGCGAGGCCCGTGCCGTTCCGCCACGGCTCGAAGCCGGCCTGAACGCTCGTCAGGTACCAGCTGTTCTGCGCCAGTCCCCGGGAGACTGCCTGCCGGGCGAAGTCCATGACGTCGAACGTCCAGCTGGTGATCGACGAGGGCGCCACGAACGACAGTACGTCGTTGGAGCCGTTGTTGCCGGACCACACCTGCCACTGGCGCCCGCCCACGGTGGCGGTGCCGACCTCGGAGCCCACGGGCTGGACCGATCCGACCTTGTTGAACCAGATCATGATCTCGGTCCGGTTCACACCGTCGGTGCGGGGCGTGGGGTCGAGCCAGATGTCGTACGCGGCGTCGTACGCCCCGTCGCTCACATAGCTGTACGAGATGCTCGTGGGCGCGGTGGAGATGCTGCGGAGCTGGGCGGGGAGGTTCGTACCGGGCGAGCAGTTGGTGTAGTGACAGCCGTTGTACACGGACGGGTAGGACTTCGGGGCACCGTTCGTGGGGACGGACCCGTCGGCCTGGGTGATCCTGAACCCCGAGTCGGTGACGGTGATGCACTGGGTGTCGCCGGTGCCCCAGCGGTTGTTCTGGACGACGTAGCGGCCCTGGATCGTCGTCGACCCGAACTGTTCGCAGATCGTGGTGTCGGCATGCGCCACCGACGCCGTGGTGAGGAGTGCGGCGAGCGAGACGAGCGAGGTGAGCAGCGCGCCGAGCAGTCCACGCGCGCGGTGGGCATGGTGCGTTGAAGGTCGCATGCGAATCCTCTGAGAGGGATGGGGGGAGGGGAGCACTCCTGCACCTCTCGAATGGGAGCGCTCCCATTGCCTCGTTCGCAGGGGACTGTAGGGAGGGATCAGGTCCCTGACAAGACTTCCGGCGGGACGCCGTCGAAGGGATTTCGAAGACGCAGGTGGGGAGAGGGGCGCGGCGGCACACCGCACCGGGACCGGGGGCGCTCCCCGGAACATCACCAGGCGACGGTCAGGTCGACTCGCGCACGACCAGCTCCGTACGGAGGATGACGTGCCGCCACGCCACGGCGCCCTCCTCCATCTCCTCCAGGAGCAGCCGGACCATCGCGCGCCCGATCTCCTCGATCGGCTGACGCACCGTGGTCAGCCGCGGTTCGGTCCGCTGCGCCAGGGGGAAGTCGTCGAATCCGATCACGGCGACATCCTCGGGCACCCGGCGTCCGGCCGCGCGCAGCGCCTCCAGAGCTCCCGCGGCCGTGGTGTCCGACGCGGCGAGGACGCCGTCGATGTCCGGATGCCGTGCGAGGAGCTCGGCCATGGCACGGCGTCCGCTCTCCGCCGTGAAGTCGCTCTCGGCGACACGGGTCTGCTCGCCCTTCAGGCCCGCCACCGCGAGGGCCTCCTGGTAGCCGCGCAGCCGGCACTGGGCGACGTACATGTCGAGCGGCCCGGTGATGGTGGCTATCACCCTGCGGCCGTGTCGCAGAAGGTGCGAGACGGCGCTGCGGGCTCCGCCGATGTTGTCCGCGTCGACGTAGCTGACGTACTCGTCGCCCGACCGGCGCCCCAGCAGCACGGTCGGCAACCGGGCCTCGGCGAGCATGTCCGGCAGCGGATCGCCGGCGCGCACGGACATCAGCAGGACACCGTCGACCCGGCCGCCGCGCGCGTATTCGAGGAAGCGCTGCCGGTCCGCGTCCGACCGGACCAGGGTCAGCAGCAACTGCATCCCGGTGTCCGTCAGCGCGTCCCCGAGTGAGCGGACGATCTCGGAGAAGAAGGGCTCCGCGAACGACCGCCAGTCCGGCTCCGTCACGACCAGGGCGACGGCGTCGGCCCGGCGCCCGGCCAGTGAACGGGCCGCGAGATTGGGCACGTACCCCAGTTCCTCGATGGCCCGCCGCACAGCCCGGCGCGTCGACTCCTTCACCCCGGCCGCGTTGTTGATGACGCGGGAGACCGTGCCCCGTCCCACCCCGGCACGGGCGGCCACCTCCTCCAGCGTCGGCGTCACCGGGCGTCGTCTTCCCATGACCACCTCCCCCCCACGAGATCACCGATCCTACGGGCCGGAGGTAATCGAACACACGACTCTTGAGCAGCACGCGGGCGGTGCCCGGGCCGACCGCATGGATCAGGCCTGGCCGGGGGAGGTGCGGCAGGCCGATTCGGGGGCGACAGGGCGCGTCGGGAACTGGGAGCGCTCCCATCAGGGAGACCGTACGGCGGCAACCCTCGCTACGGCAACAACCCCACAGGCGCGCTGCCGGATCCGTCCCTGCTCAGCGGCTTCGGGGGACGGAACCCGGCGGACCCCTCACCCGCAGCCGCGGGCAGGGCACCCCCGCAGCCGCCGTCGGCACCCCGCACCCCGCACCCCGCGGGGCCTGCGCCGACGGCGGCCCGTTGGCCGCTGAGGTCCCCTGCGTGGCCGCCCGGGTCAGTTCGCGCCCTGCCCCCGTCTCCGTAGGTTCCTCGCAACGCCTGTTACGTCAGGGAACGGAGTCGCAGGATGAGCGAGAACCAGTACGACACGTGTGTCATAGGGGCGGGTCCCGCGGGGCTGGCGGTCGCGAGGGCGCTGGCGGAGCGCGGCCTGCCGTACACGCACATCGAGCGCCACACCGGGCCGGGCGGCCTGTGGGACATCGACAACCCGGGCAGTCCGATGTACGAGTCCGCCCACTTCATCTCCAGCAGGACGCTGTCCGGATTCGGCGGATACCCCATGCCGGACCACTTCGCCGACTATCCGCCGCACGGGCAGATCCTGTCCTACCTGACGTCCTTCGCCGAGGCGTACGGTCTGACCGAGCGGATCGAGTTCGGCACCGAGGTCCGCGGCGTGGAGAAGAACGAGGGCGGCACCTGGACCGTCACCCGGGCCGACGGGAGGCGGAGCGTGCACCGGCAGGTCGTCGTGTGCACGGGCGCACAGTGGCATCCCAACGTGCCCGACCTGCCGGGTGACTTCTCCGGCGAGGTCCGCCACACGCTCACCTACCGCAGCGGCGACGAGCTGCGCGGAAAGCGGGTCCTGGTGGTCGGCGCGGGGAACTCCGGCCTGGACATCGCCTGCGACGCGGCCCGGTCCGCCGACCGCGCGGTGATCAGCATGCGACGCGGCTACTGGTTCATTCCGAAGCATCTGTTCGGCCGCCCGGTGGACACCATCGCGGCGGGCGGACCGCATGTACCCGTGTGGCTCCAGCAGAAGCTGTTCGGCGGCCTCCTGCGGATCCTCAACGGCGATCCGCGCCGCCTCGGCCTGCAGAAGCCCGACCACAAGCTGTTCGAGACCCACCCCGCCATCAACTCGATGCTGATCCACCACCTGCAGCACGGGGACATCACGGCCAAGCCCGGGATCGCCGCCACCGACGGCAGGACGGTGCACTTCACCGACGGCACGAGGGAGGACTTCGACCTGATCCTGCTGGCCACCGGATACCTCCACAAAGTGCCCGTGGCGCAGCAGTACTTCGGCGACCAGCAGCACCCGGACCTGTACCTGTCGGCGTTCTCCCGCGAGCACGAGGGCCTGTTCGGTGTCGGCTTCGTCGAGACCAACTCCGGCGCCTATCAACTCTTCGACACCCAGGCCCAGTTGATCGCCTCCTTCATCCACGACGGGAACAGCGGGCTGCCGACCGCCGAACGCTTCGCCCGCATGGTCCGCAGCGACCGTCCCGACCTCTCCGGCGGCCTGAAGTTCGTCGACTCGCCGCGCCACACCGGGTACGTCCACAGCGAGGCCTTCGCGAAGTACCTCCTCAAGGTCGCCGCATCACTGGGCTGGCGCACCGAGGGCCGGCCGCCTCGGCTCACGTCCGTGCCGCGCGAGGCGGTGGCGTCGTGACGTACGACTTCCGCGACAAGATCATCGTGGTCACGGGCGGTGCCGGGGGCATCGGCGGGGCCCTGTGCCACCGGTTCGCCAGGGGCGGTGCCCGCCTCGTCGTGGTCGACATCGACGAGGCGCGGGCCCGGCGGACCGCCGCCGCCCTGCACGGCAGCGGGCACCTCGGACTGGGCTGCGACCTGCTGGAGCGCGCCGCCGTGGAGGAGATGGCGGACCGCGTCGCCGCCGCCCACGGCCGGATCGACGTCCTGGTCAACAACGTCGGCATGACCAGTTCCGAACGCTTCGACGTGCGCAGCCTCGAAAGCATCGAAAAGGAGATCAACCTCAACCTGGTCTCGCCGCTGATCACCACACGGGTCGCCGTCCCCCTGCTGAAGGCCTCCGATGATCCCCGGGTCGTCACCACGGTGTCCCTCGGCGGGATCTTTCCGCTGGGCGAGACCCCCATCTACACCGCGTCCAAGTTCGGTCTGCGCGGTGCGATGCTCGCCATCGGGCTGGACCTGCGGGACAAGGGCATCCAGGCCGGTTCGGTGCTGCCGTCGGCGACCGACACGCGGATGCTGCGTCAGGAGGCGGTGGACGGCGGGAACTCCCTGCAGTTCCAGGAACCGCCGCAGCAGCCGTCCGACGTCGTCCGGGCGGTCGTGAGCCTGCTGGACAAGCCACGCCTCGAGGCCTACGCCCGGCCCCGCGAATCCCGTCTCGTACGGGTCGCGATGCTCGCCCCGAACCTGCTCCCGAGGCTCTTCCCGCTGTTCCGCAAGCGCGGTGAGCGCGGGATGGCCCAGTACCTGGAGGACCTGCGCCGCAGGGGACTGGCGCGCCGGACCGGAGGACGCTGGGAACTGGTGGAGGAAGCATGAGCGGGGAGAAACTGCGCCTCGTCAACCCGGCGACGGGCGAGCTGATCGCGACGATGCCGACCGCGAGCGCGGCCGAGGTGGCGGAGGCGTCCGCACGCGCGCACCAGGTGTTCGCGAGCGGCGTCTGGTCGGGGAGGTCGCCGCGCGAGCGCGCCGCGGTACTCCTGCGGCTGGCCGACCTGATGGAGTGCCACGCCGAGCGGCTGGCGCGGCTGGACAGCGAGGACGCGGGAAAACCGATCACGGAGTGCCGGTCGGGCGACGTCCCCGGAGCCGTCGAGTCGATCCGGTGGTTCGCGGAGGCGGCCGACAAGGTCTTCGGGCGCGTGGCACCCACCGGCCACGAGAGCCTCGGGCTGACGGTCCGGGAACCGGTCGGAGTGGCGGCCGCGATCCTGCCCTGGAACTACCCCCTGGCCATGGCGGCCTGGAAGGTAGGACCGGCCCTCGCGGCGGGCAACAGCCTGCTGCTCAAACCCGCCGAGGCCACCCCGCGCTCCGCCCTGCACCTGGCCGAGCTGGCCGCGGACGCGGGCCTGCCCGACGGCGTCCTGACCGTGCTCCCCGGGTACGGCTCCGTCACCGGTACGGCCCTCGCCCGCGACCCGCTGGTGCGCGCGCTGTCGTTCACCGGCTCCACGGCCACGGGACGGCGCGTCCTCGCCGACGCGGCGGAGACCAACTTCAAGCGGGTCTCCCTGGAGATGGGGGGCAAGAGTCCCCAGATCCTGATGCCGGACGCGCTGGGCTTCGGCGACGAGCTGATCGACAACATGATCGAGGCCGCGTTCCTGACCATGGGACAGAACTGCACGGCGGGCTCCCGCGTCCTGGTCCATCACAGCATCGCCGAGGAGGTGCTGCACCGGTTCACCACCGCCGCGAAGGGCCTGGTCATCGGCGATCCGGCCGACGCACGCACACAGGTGGGGCCGCTCGTCAGCCGGGCCGCGTTCGACCGGGTGGCGGCGGCGGTGGACGCGGCCCGCTCCGCCGGAGCCAGGATCCACAGCGGTGGCCTGCCCCACGGCCTGCCCGCACGGGGCGCCTACTACCCTCCCACCGTGATCAGCGGGGCCCCGGAGGACAGCGATGTGCTCACCAAGGAGCTGTTCGGCCCCGTCGTCACCGTCGAGACCTTCGGCTCGGAGGACGAGGCGATACGCCGGGCCAACGCCACCGAGTACGGGCTCGCCGCATCGGTGTGGACCCGTGACCTGGACGCGGCGCTGCGGCTGGCGCATGGCGTGGAAGCCGGCGTGGTCTCCGTCAACGCCTACAGCGAGGGGGACATCACCACCCCGTTCGGCGGCTGGAAGCAGTCCGGCTTCGGAGGGGTGGAGAAGTCCACCGACGCCTTCGCCCAGTGGACCAGGGAGAAGACGGTCTGGATCCGCAGCCGTTGACCGGAGGAGGGCGCCCGGGTCAGGGGCGGGCGCGCCCCTCCGGCTCGCCGGTCTCCTCGCGCAGCCTTGCCGGAGTGACCCCGTGCCAGCGGTGCACCGCCCGGCGCAGGGCGCGCACGTCGGAGAACCCCGCCTGCCGGGCGATGTCCCGCAGGGTGATCTCCGGTCGCAGCAGCAGCTGCTCGACCCGTTCGCGCCGTACCCCGTCGACGATCGCCTCGTACGTCGTGCCGCACTCGGCCAGACGGCGCCGCAGGGTGCGTTCGCTGGAGGAGTGCCGACGGGCCTGCTCGACGAAGGACGGCACGTCCGGGAGGCTCTGCGCGATCGAGACCTCCAGGACCTCCAGCAGGTCCTGCTGGTCGCGGCGCGCCGCCAGCTGCTGCTCCAGCAGCTCCATGACGGCCGCGTAGGTGACGGGATCACGGCCCGGCATGGGCCGGCGGGCCCACCGTGTGGAGAAGACCAGGCGGTTCTCCGCGGCGGCGAATCGCATCGGGCAGCGGAACAGCTCGGCGAACCGACGGGTGTCGCGGGGTGCGGGGAAGGCGAACTCGACGGCCTGCGGGGCGAACGCGTCTCCGGCGCTCAGCCGGGTGAGCGTGACGACGCTGGCGAACGCCTCCTCCACGAGGAAGACGGCGACCGCCGGATCGAGGGCGGGGTCGGGCAGCGCGGCCCGCAGCACATAACCCGCGTCCTCCGGCCTGGCCGACCAGACCATCATGGCCCCGGACAGGTTCTGGAAGCGCACCCCGGTCTCGATCGCGTCCCGCAGCGTCTCGGCGGCCAGCAGGGCCAGACCGGGCAGCCCCCAGGCGGTGAGGTGCTGGGCCGCGCCCACGCGCAGCCCCAGATGCGGCTCACCGGTGAGTTCCACCGCCCGCCGGATGACGGCGCTGCCCTGCCGGTAGGAGACCCGCAGGCCGGCCGACCGCATCACGCCGCGGTCCAGGCCCACGGCCGTCAGCAGGGGCTGAAGATCGAGGCCGTACTCGTCGGCGACCAGGGCGAGGTAGCGCAGGATGTTCGGCGGAATGGTGGCCGAGGTGCTGCGGCTGGTTCCGGGCGAGGACGTCGGGAGGGGCTTGCCGGGCATGCGGTTCCTTGCGGCCAAGGGACGAAACGCGAACCGTACCGCACGCCCTCGGCGTGCGGAAACGACAGGTCCGGCGCGGTCCGGGTGGCCCGTACCGCCGCGTCCGGGGCGGGCGGGGGAGAGGCGGACGCCGGCGGCGGCGCAGCGGTGGGCCCACCTCTCCTCCCAGCCGGAGCGTCTGCGCGGTGCTGCGCCAGACCGCCGCGATCTTCGCTCGCGGGGAGGCGGGCGCGTGGTCGTCCGTCCACACCAGCACCGCACTCGCCGGGACGACGACGGTCAGACAGGCGAGGGCCAGCCAGCCGACGAGGGCGGACACTCCGCCGGCCAGCCCGCCCCGGGGAGCACGAGCGGTCTCCGGCCCGCGCTTCACCCGCGCAGCCGACGCGTCCTGCGCGAGCCCCGACCGCCCCGACCGCCCCGACCGCTCGCCACTCACCTGTTGCCACCGACCCGCACCACCGCTGTCCGTTCGCACAGTCAGTAGCGTGAGGCGACGCTCACGACGCCGAGGCCACAACCGGGGGCGGTTCATCCCTTCGTGCACCGGGCCCCGCCGGTCCGTGGCGGCTGGAAGCGGAGCGACGGGCGGCGCCTCGACGCCGTGGGCCGCGTGGGACTGACCGAAACCCCTCGGGTGAGCACCCCGGCCGGGATAGCCGGACAAGAGGGCGGGTAACCGGAAGTGGCTCGTACGACCCTGGGGGACTCAGTGATCAAAGTGCTTGTGGTGCACGACACCTGCCTGTTACGGCAGGCACTGGCCATTTCGTTACGCCGCGAGCAGGACCTGGAGGTGAGCGCGGCGTCCTGGTCGGACGCGGTGACCGAGCTGGTCTCCTGGCAGCCGCGGGTGTGCGTGGCGGACGTGGACGGTACGGAACCGGCGGCCACGCTCTCCCAGCTGGCGCCGCTGGCCGAGCGCGCGGCGGAGCGCAGGTGCGGCCTGCTTCTCCTGACGTCCCCCAGCAGACCGGGGCTGCTGCATCGCGTGTCCCGGGCGCAGGCCCTGGGATACGTCAGCAAGGGGGAGCCCTGCGAGGCCCTCGTGGGAGCCGTCAGACGGGTCGCGCGGGGGGAGCCCTTCGTGGACACCTCGTTGGGGTGGGACTTTCTGCAAGCGGCCCGGGTCCCGTTGACCGAGCGGGAGTTGAGCGTGCTGTCTCTGGCCTCGCGGGGAGCTTCCGTCGCGGAGATAGCGGGAGACCTGCACCTGACGCACGGCACCGTGCGCAACTACCTGTCGACCATCACCCGCAAGACAGGGGCGCGCAACCGTGTCGACGCCATCCGCATCTCCCAGGAGGCGGGCTGGGTGTGAGCCGGGCGTGGCTCATGGCGGTGTCCGCGCAGTCCATCAGCAGAGTGTCCAGGGCATGGCCCGGCAGGCTGGGCAGGGCCGGTTCCGCAGCCGCGGTGGCCACGCCGCCCAGGCACAGCGCGGTGCGGCGGCCGGTGCTGTGACGCACCGCCTCCCGCGGCGAGCGGGAGCCGCGGGAGACGGCTCGTCGCGGCGAAGAGCGCCCGTACACGTCGTTTCGGCCTTCCCGGCGGAGGGGACGCGAGGCCCCGGCGGTGACGGGGCGGGCCCCCGGACGACGACCGCCGCCCGGGGGCCCGCCCCGGTCCGTCACCGGCGCTCGGCCGCCGCACGGGTGGGCGGGCGGCGGGGCAGGACGGTCACAGACACAGGGTGGTGGACGACGTGCTCGCGGAGCACAGCAGCAGGCTCGCGCTGCTGACCGTGGAAGCGGTGTCGTCCTGCGACTCCGGCGCTTCGGGAGTCTCGAGGGTCTGCAGGTCGAGCAAGGTCATGGTGCGTCCTTTCGGCTCGTCGCCGCGTCCGTTCGCGCCTCCCCGCGGCGTCGCCCCTCCGGGCTGCCGTCGGTGCGGTGCGCGGGTGAGATCCGTACGGACGCGGCGTGTGCGAGTGGATCTTCCGTTTCGGCCCCCATATGAGGAGACCGGCTCTGGGGCCGCCGGAGCGGCGGGAGGAAGGGAAAACGGGCCGGCCGCTCGTCGAGAGCCGCGCCCATCGCCAGCAGACAGCCCGCCGTCCCCGTGGCGAGGTCCATCGACAGGCGCATCACCTGGTCGCCGGCGAAGGCCAGCTGTCCGTGGAAGGGCACCGCGTGCCAGGACAGCCGGGAGACCTGGTCGGCCAGCCGGCGGGGAGCGGCCTCGGGGGTGGTGGTGCGGGCCAGGTGCAGCACCATGCCCGCGCGTCCGCCGAAGAGCCCCGACTGGGCGTAGAAGCGTGCGGTGGCGGCGGGAAGGATGGCGCTACGGGCCCGGGCGAAGACCTGGTCGTCGTGGCGGGCGAGGTAGTCGTCGAGCACCATGGCGATGCCCACGCTGCCCTGGCCGAGATACGGCATGGAGCGGCGGCCCTCGTCCACGGCCAGCGCGCCCGAGCGGTCCGTCGCACAGTGCGCCAGGTCGGCGCGGAGGTGGCGGGCGGCCAGTTCCAGCAGGGCCGGCGCCCCGGTGCGCTCGTACAGCCGGAGAAAACACAGAGCGGGACCGCTGGAGCCGTACAGCAGACCTGCCCTGTGCGGCCCGCGGCCCGCCGCGTTCCCTCCTGTGGGAGCGGCCCCGAGCGGGCCGGCACCTTCCGGAAGGCGCTCGGCTCGGTCCGCGAGCAACTGGACCGCTTCGAGGGCGCTGTCGTGCAGGGCAGCCTCTCCCGTGGCACGGGAGAGCCCGTCCAGAGCGAGCGCGACCCCGGCCAGTCCTTCGTACAGATCGGGCCCCAGGCGCTGCCACCGCTCGCCCAGTACGCGCTCGGCCAGTTTCAGCGCGTGCCCGGTGTGGCCGAGGCGCGCCAGGACCCAGGCGGTGCCGAGCAGCCCGTCGAACAGGCCGAGGGGCGTCCCGGGCGCGGGCGCCGCGGTGTGCCGCAACAGCCACTCCTCACCGGGCTCATGGCGTGGACACCCGGTCTCGGCGAGGGCGTACAGGACGCCCGCCGCCCCGTGCGCCAGGCTGGTGCCGCCCCCGTCCTTGAACTGGTCGACGTCTCCGGGGAACAGGCGGTCGTCGCGTTCCGGCGTCGCGCTCGCGACGATCGCCCGGTACATCGAGGCCCGGCTGCGGGGCCAGTCGCCCGGCTCGACCGGCAGGTGGCGTTCGCCGCCGCGACGGCGGCTCGCGGGCGCACCGGTTCGGGGCGAGCGCGGCGTTCCCGTGATCTCGTCCACGGCGTCGGTCAGGAAGGCGCGCGGCACGGGGAACTCCTCGGCGGCCGCGTCGGCGAGGTGGGCGGCCCTGCCGCGGTCGACGGCGAACAGCGTCGTCAGGGGAAGGAAGAGCGCGATGCGCAGGCACGCCAGGGCGTAGCGGTCGATGGCGAAGCCGTGGCGGTCGGCCGGCGCGAGGAAGCCCGGGTGGGCGACGACCTGCCGTCGGCCCTCGTCCACGTGCGCGGCGGCCTCGAAGTCGATCAGCCGCACGGACTCCCCGTCCGGGCCGATGAGGATGTTGAACAGGTGCAGGTCGTTGAAGACGATTCCGCGCGCGTGCAGGGCGGCGACGGCCTCCTCCACGGACCGGTGCACGCACAGGGCCCACGCGGTGTAGTCGGCGAGCGCCCCGGGGTCGGGGTCGGCGACGAGCAGCGGATGCCGCCGGCCGAAGTACGAGTTGAGCGTGTTCCCCTCCAGGTGCTCCATCACCAGGAACCGGTGGTCACCGAGCAGGAACCAGTCCCGGACCTCCGGTGCCACGCCCGATCCGGACAGGCGTTCCAGGGCCGCGCGTTCGCGCTCCAGCCGGGCGACGGCGTCCGCCCCGTCCGCCGCCAGACCGGCGTGCGGCCGCGCCTCCTTGAGCACGACCGGCTCACCGGTCCGCAGATCGTGGCCGGCGTAGACGCCGCCCCCGTTGGAGAAGTGCAGCGCCCGCTCGATCCGATAGGGCAGGCCGTTGAGGGTCGTGGCGTTCCGGGCGGCCAGCTCCGGCTCGAGGAAGGCGGGCAGCACCACCCATTCCGGCACGTGAAACACCGGGTCCCTGCGGTCGGGCACCAGCCGGCCGCCGCCGTCCTCGACAGCCGGGACGAGCCGCCCGTCGGCGCCCGGGCAGAACCGCTGGACGAAACCGCCGTACCTCACATACAGCGGCCCTCGTCGCCAGCGCAGGTCGGTGAGGATGTAGGGCCCCGGCTCTCCGTCCAGCAGGTCCCCCAACTCCTGCAGAACGCGGTGCAGTTGTTCCTCGTCGCGGGGATAGAGCGTGGCGAACTTCCCGCTGCTGCCCCGCCCGGCGTACTTCGAGTTCCTCAGGAAGAGGTGATGCGGTCCGGGGACGAACTTGAACGCAATCCCGTGGGAGACGCAGTAGTCCCAGACGACGCCGGCCGTCGTCCCGGCGTTGTCCAGGCAGGCGGACACATGGACCTTCCAGCCCTGCGCGGGGGTGCTCCCGTCGACCGGTGACAGGTGCAGCCAGTCACCGGACAGGTGGCGGCGCCAGCCGTCCGGCGCGGGCCGGCGGGCGGGCTCGTAGTGCCGGGGCATGCCGTCGCCGAGACCGAAGAGGCGGTCCGGTGTCTCGTAGAAGTGCTCGTCGGCGAGACAGAAGACCTCGTATCGCTTCTCCATGGGCCACCTTCCGCTGGGACCTCACCAGAATCCGGGGCCGGGTGGGCGGCGAACAGTCACACCTGTCATCGGTCACCCATGACAAACGCAGCAGTGGCGGCCGGACCCTGCTTCCGGCCCCCGGACGAGGCGAGGCCGCCGTCAGCACGGGCCGTCGCCGGTACCTCGTCGCCTGGCGGCCTCACCCGGGCGGTGGAAGGATCGGAAAGATCCCTTTACGTACCCGTTCTCGAGGAGCGGTATGGACGACGAGGACATGAAGGATGTGACGGAGACCGACGTCGACGACACCGATGACTACGTCGACGAGGAACCCGTCGGCGCGGAGCTCGCGGAGCCGGACGTCCTCCTCGACATCCCCCTGCTCAAGGTGGACGAGATCGCCCTGGACGTCGAGGATCTGCGCGCGAAGGTGTCGCTCCAGGCGGATGTGCTCGACCTGCTCCGGCTGAACGTCGGTGCGTACGTGGAGCTGGGCGCCGTCCACCTCGACATCAAGGGCGTGGAGGCGCAGGCGCTGCTGAAGGTGCGGCTGGACAACGTCGTGGAGGTCATCGGGAGGGTTCTGACCACCATCGACCGCAACCCGGACATCCTCAGGGACGTGACCTCGGGCGTCGGGACCGCCGTACGCGAGGTGGGCGCCGGCGCGGGCCGCACACTCGACGAGGTCGGGCGTGGCGCCGGCAGAGCGGTGGAGGACGTGGGGCGCGGTGCCGGGGCTGCGGTGGAGGATGTGGGGCGCGGTGCCGGGGCTGCGGTGGAGGACGTGGGGCGCGGTGCCGGGGCTGCGGTGGAGGATGTGGGGCGCGGTGCCGGGGCTGCGGTGGAGGATGTGGGGCGCGGTGCCGGGACTGCCGTCGAGGGTGTCGGGCGTGGGGCCGGGACCGCCGTCGAGGGTGTCGGGCGCGGGGCCGAGACAGCGGTGGAGGACGTCGGGCGCGGTACCGGGACTGCCGTCGAGGGTGTCGGGCGCGGGGCCGGGACCGCGGTGGAGCGCGTCGGTGGCGACGCGGGCAGCGCGGTCACGGGGCTCGCGGAACGGACCGGGGACACGGTGGAGGGAGCCGCCGCGCAGGTCGGCGAGACGCTGCCGGACACCGTGGAGGAGGTGTCCGACGTTCCGGAGGCCGCGAGTGGCGGCGCCCCGCGCGCCCGGAAGGCCGGCGGCGCGACAGGCCGCGCGGAACGGAAGCTCGCGCGCGAAGCCCCCGCCCGCAGGCGACGGGCCGCCGAAGGCGAAGGCGGCGAGGGGCGGGTACGGCAGGGCGCCGACGCACCTCGTCGCAAGGTGAAGCGCGTGCGGGAGCAGGAGCCGGAGGGCGACGGCCGGCCTCCGTGAAGGCCCGTGCACCGGCACGCGGACATCGAGTTCACTTCCAATGTGGCGGCCGACCGGCTCCGATTCCGCGAAACACCGCATACGGACGTCCGATTCAGCGGGAGTCCCGGCGCCCGCTCGGCCACGGCGAGCACGAGGACGAACCTGCCCGACCCCGTCGACGTCGGCGTGGAGCACCGGAACGTGCGGGTCCGGTACGGGCTGTCGACCACCCTCGGCACCGAGGGCCGACAGCGCTGATGTCCGCGTCGTCAAGGTCCCGCGAGCCCCATCACGGCCGGTAGGCGCCGCGGTTGTGGTACGTGACCCTCCCGGAGGGCAGCCGGTCCGGTGCGAAGAGCTGGTCGACGGTCACGAAGTGGAAGCCGCGCGCCTTGAGGCCCTGGATGATGCCCGGCACCGCGTCGACCGTCGTCTTGTGGATGTCGTGCAGGAGGACGATGTCCCCGGGCCTGGTGTCCGCTTTGACGGTCCTGATGATCCTGGCGGTGTCGCGGTACTTCCAGTCGAGGGTGTCGACGCTCCAGTGGACCAGCGGTCGAGCGGCGGCGGTGCGGACGGTGGCGTTGTGCGCGCCGTACGGGGCACGGAACGTGGTGGGCTTCTTGCCGGTCGCCTGTTTGATCGCCGTGTCCGTGCGGGAGAGCTGCGACCTGACCTTCGCGGCGCTGAGCCCGGTCAGCTTGGTGTGGTCCCAGCTGTGGTTGCCTATCTGGTGGCCGGCGAGCGCCGCGCTGCGCACCGTCGAGGGGCGGCTCTGGACGTTCTTGCCGACCAGGTAGAAGGTCACTTGGACGTTGTGGTCCTTGAGGATGCGCAACAGCCGAACGGTGTCGGCGACCGGCCCGTCGTCGAAGGTGAGGGCGACGCACTTGACCCTGCGGCAGTCGACGGTCACCGACGTGGCGGCGGAGGCGGACGTGGCGGCGGTCCCGGCCAGCGCGGTGCCGCAGAGGACGGCGGCGAGGGCCAGGGTGAAGAGGCGTCGGTGCATCGGATCCCCCCAAGGGCAGTGGACTTGCCTTGTTGGACGCACCGGGAGTGCGCATGGATGTACGTTCGGTGAGCTTCCGTTCGACTTACGGGAAGATTCCGTGCGTCCCGGACGAGCGGGGCGGCCCCCGCTCGGACGCGCGGCACGGCGGGGCGACGCGTGAGACAGTCGTAGGAAGCGCCGGAGTCGGCGATGCTCGGGCGCACGCCCGGGCGGTGGGCACCGCCCGGAACCGTACCTACGGCACTGGAGCGGAGGGATCCGTCATGGCGGAGTCGGGTGAGGCGACGCAGGCCGACCGGGCCCTGAAGGCCAAGCACCGAGCCATGTGGGCGCTGGGCGACTACTCCGTCGTGGCCACCGAGGTCGTCCCGGAACTGGGACCGGTGCTCGTCCGGGAGAGCGGCGTGCGGCCGGGCAGCCGGGTGCTCGATGTCGCGGCCGGGACGGGTAACGCCGCCATCCCCGCCGCCCTCGCCGGCGCCGACGTCGTGGCCGTGGACCTGACCCCGGAACTGCTGGAGGCCGGACGCCGCCTCGCCGCCGAGCGGGGCACCGAACTGGAATGGCGCGAGGGCGATGCCGAGGCACTGCCGTTCGCGGACGCGGACTTCGACACGGTCATGTCCTGCGTCGGCGTCATGTTCGCCCCGCACCATCAGCAGGCAGCCGACGAACTGGTCCGCGTCTGCCGACCGGGCGGCCGCATCGGACTGATCAACTGGACCCCCGAAGGGTTCATCGGGCAGATGTTCACCGCCATGCGCCCGTACGCGCCCCCGCCGCCCCCCGGAGCACAGCCCGCGCCGCTGTGGGGCGACGAGAGCCATGTGCGTGCGCTCTTCGGTGACCGCGTCACCGGCATGCACGTCCGTCGCCGGATGCTGCGCGTCGACCGGTTCTCCCGCGCGGAGGACTTCCTGGAGTTCTTCAAGAGCAGCTACGGCCCGACCGTCGCCGTCTACCGTGCCGTCGCCGACGACCCCGAGAAGGTCACCGCCCTCGACACGGCGCTCAGGGATCTGGCCGCCCGGCACCTCGCGGACGGCGCCATGGAATGGGAGTATCTGCTGGTCACGGCCGACAGGACCCCCGAGTAGGGGAGGTGACGGCTGATGCTTCGCGGCCACCGGAGCATGTTCGAGGACGAGCAGGGCGCGCTCCCGAGGCGCCGCGCCGGCCCCACCCGTTCGGGCAGGGATCTTGCCGCCGGACCGGGGTAACCGGAGGAAGACCCAGGGAGGATTGTCATGACGACATACGTCATCTCGGTACCCGGGACCTTCGCCGACGGGGCCGGGCCCGGAACACGGGCCGAACTGGCCCGGGCGCTGCGCCCGGCCGACCCGCACCGCACCCGTCTGGGCAGCGCGGAGGATCTCGACGCGCTGACCGTCAACGAGGACGACACCTTCACCCTCCGGCTCACCGTCGAGGCGGACACCGGACCCGAGGCCGAGCAGGAAGCCCGCCGGCTCGCGCGCTCCGCGCTGACGGCGGCCGGCCTGGACGACGACTCGGCGCCACTGGGTCCGCCCGTGGTGACGGGCATCGACTCCGGGGCCTGACCCGCCCCGCCCGGGGCGTCGGCGTGCGCACGGCCCGTCGACGTGCCGGGCCGGTGGACACGCTCCCCTTCTGACGAGCGGCGCCCCGGCGACGGACGGGGCGCCGCTCGTCACGTCAGTACGCCACGGCCTTGACCACCGTCAGCTCCTCACCCGTCAGTTCCGCGACCCGGTGCGCCGGCACGCCCGCCGCCAGCGCACGGACCAGCAGCGCGTCCCGGCCGTCGGCGCAGGAACGGTAGGCCAGCAGCTCCCGCTCCAGCCGGGCCACGCTCTCCGGCGCGTTCCGCCGCCGCAGCAGGTTCAGTTCGTCCTCGCCCAGCGGCACCGGCAGCCGTTCGGCGTCCTCGGGGATGGCCGCCGTCTCCTCCGGCGGCACCAGACGCAGACCGGGTGAGCGCTTGCTGACACCTTGCGCGTCGAGCCACGCCCGCACCGCGGGCGTCTCGAGGCACTCCGGCTCCCCGGCGGCCGCCAAGGGCACGCCGAGCGGAACGCTCGTGTCGTTCAGCAGGACGAGGTAGGGGTCATCGGTCATCGGCGTCCACCGGGACGCCACCGCCGCCGGCACACGGCTGCACCTCGACGAGCGACCGGACGTACTCCAGCGGCTGCTGCGGACCACCGGCACCGCGCACGTCTTCTCGGACGCCGCAGCGGCCGCGCACCCGCGCCCACCCGGTGAGCCCGACCGCTCCACCACGACCCGCGTCGCTTCGCTGCCCGAACACCCCTGAGACGCCCGCCTCGTTCCCGCCGCCGCCCGGCTCCCCGCTCCGCCCGGCCATTTGCCAGAATGCCCTCATGAGCGTCGAAGCCGAAGCCGAAGTGACCGTCAGAGTGGTGGACGACGTGCGGCTCGTCCAGGTCACCGGAGCGTTCGATGCCGAAGAGGCGCCGACCCTGGCACAGGCCCTCGCCCTCCCCGCGGACGACGGTACGGCGGGCACCGTCACGGACCTCGCCGAGGTGACGTTCGCCGACTCCTCCTTCCTTCACACGCTGCTCGCCGCTCAGAACGAGCACGAGCGGACCGGCGTCCCCCTCGTCCTCGCCGAGGTGCCCCCGGTCGTACGGCGACTGCTGGATCTGACGGACGTCACCCGGATCCTCACCCTCGCCGACGACGTGCCGGCAGCCGTGGAGCTGCTCCGCACCCGTGGCGGCCGCCCCCGCCCGGAGTGAGCGGAGCACCGCGCACGAGGCAGGCCAGGAGCACCAGGGGTGTGACGGACGAGCGGAGCAGAGAAGGTACGTGACCACCACAGAACCCGCCACGGGAAGGCTGTACCCGCCCGTCACCGCCGCGTCGGCCCGTGCCCACGTCCGCGACCTCCTGCTCTCCCGGGTCCCGGCCCCGCCGGGGACGGTCGTCCAGGACGTCCTCCTCGTGGTCACCGAACTGATCACCAACGCCGAGCGCCACGGCGGCGGACTGACCGCCGTCGACGTCCGTCTCGACAACGGCCTCATCACCCTCGACGTCTCCGATGCCTCGTCCGTCGCACCCCGCACCACGCCGCGCGGCCGCCCTGCCGCTCCGGGCGGCTTCGGCTGGCCCCTGATCCAGCGGCTCGGCGACGAGGTGGCGGTGACGCCTTCCCCGGCCGGCAAGACGATCCGGGTCGTCATGAGGACAGACCGCGTCGCCCCGTAGCCACGTGAGGGCACGCGTGCGCGCCTCGTCGTGTGCTCGGAAGGCTCGCTCGCACGACAGCGGGTCCCGTGGGCCGTACGCGCCCACGGGACCCGCTCACCCGCGTCGATGATTCCGGTTCGTCAGGCGTCCGCGGCCTTGGCGGCCTTGGCGGCGGCCTCCTCCGTTTCGGCCCGAGCCGTCACCAGGGTGCCTCCGGCGTTCTCGAGATGCGCCCGGACGAACCACTGGAACTGCTCGAGGTCGCGCAGCTGCTCGATGAGCAGGTCCTCCGTCGCCGGGTCGATCTCCCCGACGGTCTTGATCGCCGCACGCACGTCCTCGATCAGGCCCGTGTAGACGACATCCAGCGCACCCAGGTGCGCGATGGCGTCCTCGCGTCCGATGGAGTAGTCGTCCCAGGTGCGTTCCTTGACCAGGGAGCCGGGCGTGCCCTGGGCGACTCCGCCCAGGGCGGCGATGCGCTCGGCGACGTCGTCGGCCATGTCGCGCACCCTGTCCACCTGCGGGTCGACCATCTGGTGCACGGCGATGAAGTGGGGTCCCACGACGTTCCAGTGGACGTGCTTGAGGGTGAGGTGAAGGTCGTTGAGGGCGTGCAGCCGCAGGCGGAGGACGTCGATGAGCCTGCCTGCCGCTGCGCGCTCGATCCCCGGCACCGTGTACTTGGGGGTGAGGTCCTTGGCCATGCTTCGCAACTCCTTCTCCACGGGGGGGGGGGTGACGTCGATGCACTGGTGCCCCGCCTCGGCTTCCGCACTCTCCTCCGTTCGGGTACCCCCGGGAGCCGAAGGTCTCCGCCATGCTGTCCGGACGTCGGGTGGGACCTTCTCAGCCCTCCAGCGAGGGTGCCGAGCCGGGCAGCGGTCGGCCCGCCGACTCCGCCATGAACCAGACCGCCACCCCGCCGATCACGGCCGCGGCCATCATGTAGTACGCGGGCATCATCATGTTCCCGGTCGCCCCGATCAGGGCCGTCACCACCAGCGGGGTGGTGCCGCCGAAGAGCGAGACGGAGACGTTGAAGCCGATCGACAGCGAGCCGTAGCGGACCTTCGTCGGGAACAGCGCCGGCAGCGCGGCCGGCATCGCGGCCGTGAAGCAGACCAGCAGCAGGCCCAGCGCGCCCATGCCGAGGGCGATCGCGAGCAGGCCGCCCTGGCGGATCAGCAGCAGGGCCGGGACGGACAGCAGCAGGAAGCCCGCACAACCCGCGGCGATCACCGGTCGGCGGCCCACACGGTCGGTCAGGGCGCCCGCGAAGGGCTGGACGACCATCATCAGGGCCATCACGCCGAGCACGACGAGCAGGCCGTGCGTCTCGTCGTAGGCGAGCTCACTGGTCAGATAGCTGGGCATGTACGACAGCAGCATGTAGTCGGTGACGTTGAAGACCAGGACGAGACCGACGCAGAGCAGCAGCGCCCGCCACTGCCCCGTGATCATCCGGCGCAGCGGCACCTTCTGACGGCTGGACTCCGCCTTCTCGACCTCGGCCGCGAACGCCGGGGTCTCCTCCAGACGCATCCGCAGATAGAGGCCGACGACGCCCATCGGGCCCGCGACCAGGAAGGGGATCCGCCAGCCCCAGCTCAGCAGGTCCTCGGTGGACAGCAGGGCGGTCATCACCGTGACCAGGCCGGCGCCGCCGATGTACCCGGCGAGGGTGCCGAACTCCAGCCAGCTGCCGAGGAAGCCGCGCCGCTTGTCCGGCGCGTACTCGGCGATGAAGGTGGAGGCGCCCGCGTACTCACCGCCGGTGGAGAAGCCCTGCACCAGGCGGGCGGCCAGCAGGAGCAGCGGAGCTCCGACGCCGATCGAGGCGTACGACGGGATGAGGCCGATGGCGAAGGTGCCCGCGGCCATCATGATCATGGTGAGGGCCAGCACCTTCTGACGGCCGACCCGGTCGCCGAGCGGCCCGAAGACCATGCCGCCGAGCGGGCGGACCAGGAAGGCGGCGGCGAAGGCGCCGAAAGTCGACAGCAGTTGGGCCGTCGGATTCCCGGACGGGAAGAAGACCTTGCCCAGGGTGACCGCGATGTAGCTGTAGACGCCGAAGTCGAACCATTCCATCGCGTTGCCCAGCGCGGCGGCCTTCACGGCGCGCTTCACGAGTGCCGGGTCGGTGACGGTGGCGGGGGCGGTCTTCGGGGAGGTCGGGTGAGCCGGGGGCGGAGTGGTGACTGTGGCAGTCGGCAAAACGTCGCTCGCCTACTTTCGTCGGGGGCAGGGACGGGTCTGCTCGACGGCGCCGGCGGCAGGCCAGTAAGCGACCGTAGAGGGACGGATGCCCTTCACGGGTCGTCAACGTTTCGTTGCGTACTGCACGCGAATGCGGTCCAGGCAGCACCTTCGCACCCTGCGGAGAGCCGTTCCGCCGGATGGCGGTGTGACCCATTTCGCGTTCCAGGGGGTGGCGGAGGCGGTTCCGGTCCAGGGGCTTCGGTACGTCAGTGCGTCGGCGACACCGCAGCCGACGCCGTCGTCGTGGAGGAACGGGCCGAGGGCCGATGTTCCTTCTCATTCCGCCGGGCGATGCTGGTGTTCAAGGCTGTGGCGAAACCGCACCACGCCGCGTAGGGCAGCAGGGCCGCGGCCGCTGTCCGGTCGGTCCGGGCCGTGCGGCGGACGAGTTCGACGTTGCTGAGGTCGAGCAGCACGGTGCCGACCAGGCCCGCCCCGGGGCTCCGCAGGCCGAAGAAGAGCCAGTTCCACCCGGCGTTGAGGGCGAGGTTGACGGCCATGCTCGCGGCCAGGCGGCGGCGTTCGTGCCGGTCGGAGGCCTTGCCCAGGGCCCGGCCGCCGGCGTAGGCGATCGACGCGTACAACGGTGTCCAGACGACGCCGAACGCCCAGGACGGCGGCTGCCACACCGGCTTGCGCAGAGACCTGTACCACGCGCTGTCGGCATCGACGGCCCGCGCGCCCGCCACCGCGGTGGCCGTCACGGCCGCTCCGCAGGCGCCGAAGCGCAGCCACGCCCTTCCCGGCCTCCGGCCGCCGTGCTCGCTGATCAGCCTCATGCCTTCAGGGTTTCCCCGGCTGGGCGGCCCCTACCGGAAAACACCGCTCAATCGTCGAGGGGTACGCCCAGCCGGGCGGCGGCGGTGGTGAGGGCGGCCCCCAGCGGCAGCGCCACCCGGGTGCGGGCGTGCGGGTCGCCCCGGGTCGGGTCCCGGTTGACGATCAGCACCGGTTTCCCGGCCCGGGCCGCCTCGCGGACGAACCGGAGCCCGGACATCACCGCCAGTGAGGAACCCAGGACCAGCAGCGAGGCCGCCTCACGGACCAGATCGCGGCACTGCTCGACGCGCGGCGGCGGAACGGCCTCGCCGAAGAACACCACGTCCGGCTTGAGGATGCCGCCGCAGACCGCGCAGGGCACCACGCGGAAGTCCCCGACCTGTTCGTCGGTGAGGTCGGCGTCACCGTCCGGGTTGATTCCCGCGGCCACCGGCGCGAAGCCCCTGTTGGCCTCCTCCAGCCGCCGGGCGAGTTCTCGGCGCGGGCTGAAGGCGCCGCAGGACAGACAGACGACCTGGGCCAGACTTCCGTGGAGTTCCACGACGTCCTCGCTGCCCGCGGCCTGGTGCAGGCCGTCGACGTTCTGGGTGATCACACCCGCGAGCAGTCCGTGCCGCCCGAACGCGGCCACGGCCCGGTGCCCGGCGTTGGGGCGGGCGCCGCGGAAGGCGCGCCAGCCGAGGTGGCTGCGCGCCCAGTACCGGCGCCGCGCCTGGGCGCTGCCGGTGAAGTCCTGGTAGGTCATCGGGGTGTGCCGGCTCAGGCTCCCGCCCTTGCCCCGGTAGTCGGGGATGCCCGACTCCGTGGAGATGCCCGCCCCGCTGAGCACGAGCAGACGGCCGCTGCCCAGGGCGTCGACGACCGGCTCCAGATCCGTGGTGCCCGGCAACAGCCCCCCGGTGGGGGTCCAGCTCAGAGTGGGGCGCATGCGCATGCCGCCAGGGTACGGAACACGATGCGCCACCCCGGGAAGGAACGGACGGCTCGGGCAGCTCTCCGGCCGCACCCGCGGACCCCGGTGCGGGCGCGACCCCGGCTCCGCTCCGCCGCCCCACCGCTTGAGAACACCGGCGGGCAGTCGGACAGTGGGATGCATGAGCCGTCACCGACGCCCACCGCGCAGGTCGCCGTGGATCGTGGGCGCGGCAGCCGTCCTCGCGTTGGGCGGCGTGGGCGTCTGGGCGCTGACAGCGTCCGAGGACGGCACCCCTCGACCGGCGTCCTCGGCCTCGGGCGACATCTCCCTGCCGACGCTCGCCCCACTGCCCTCCCTGACGGCCGCTCCGGAAACCACCGGTACGACGCGTCCCTCACCCACGGACACCCGGGACTCCCGGCCGACGGCCACAGCGGGGCACCCGACGCGTCCCGGCGGCCAGGCGTCGGCCGGACGCGGCACGTCTCCCACCTCGCAGTCCTCGGGAGTGCCGCGGACGGCGTCGGCGCCCACGCCGCCCGCGACCCCCACCCGGTCACCCCAGCGGGCGCTCACCGCGACCGGTGTGCCACGACCGACGCCGACCGTGTCCGCTCCGTCTTCGGCCCCGGCCCGGGTACCGACACCGACGCAGTCACCGACGGCCGGAAGCAGTTCCCCGGCGACCACCGTCTGGTACACGTCTCCCGTGGCCGAGGCCGCTGCCCGCCGCATGGCCGCATCGGGGACGGTAGGTGATCCGGCGTGCTCGCTGTCGGCCACGGGTGACCCCGACCCGGCACTCGTGCCGCGGGTCAGCCGGATCGGCGTGGGTACCTACGACGGCTACTGGTGCCTGATCTGGTAGGAGTCGCGGAGAGCCGCCCGCCCCGCTTCCGCGGTGGATGCCGCACGAGCCGCGTACGCGCGACCGCGGCCACGAGCGTGCGGCCCGTCGCCTACTGGTCGCCCAGACCGGTGGCGTGCTGATCCACCTCGACCTCCGAGCGCCGTAGACCGGCGAAGCGTGTGGGCCGGAACGGCCGCAGGAGGTCCTGTTCCTGATCGGTCGTCATCTCGGCGGCGACCAGGCGTCCCAGAACCGGCGCCAAGGTGATCCCGCTGTGCGAGACGAGGCAGTAGACGCGGGACCGCGCGGAGGCATAGCCGGCGACGGTGTGGCCGTCCGCGGGCAGTGACCGCAGCCCGACGCGCAGATCGATCCTGGGTGTCCGGCTCGGGCCGGTGAGCAGCGCGGAGAACCGCCGGGCGAGGGTGCTCGCGATCTCCCCGTCCACGGACGGAGGGTCGGCCGGATCGACGTCGGCGTTCAGGTCGAGAGCCTGCAGGACGGTGTGCCCGGCGGCCGCGGGGCGGAGGTTGAGGCCGGGGCTGTGGATCACACAGCGCAGGTCGAGCGCCGGGGACCTGGCGTACCCGAGTAACCCGACGGTCTGCGCCCCGCGCCCGGTGTCCGTCACCATGGGGACGTCGATCCCGGCCCGTGCGGCGAGCCGTTCCGTCCAGCGCCCTGCCGCCAGGACGACTCGATCACCCCGGTGGACCGCGCCTCCGGCCAGGGTGACGGCCACTTCGCCAGGCCCGTCGTCGATGGCGACGACCTCGCCGAGCGCGTACGTCGCCCCGTGCTGCTCGGCGTCCGTCAGCAGGCTGTTCACGAAGAGGTCCGGCAGGACGTATCCCTCACCGGGGAAGTGCGCGAAGGACGAGACGGCCGCCGGGATCCGCAGGTCGCCCGCGATCCGCGTCGCCTCGTCACGCGTGACCCAGCGAGCGGGGTAGCCGAGGGACCGCAGTCGTTCCACGTTGACGGCGAGCCGCTCCTCGTTCGCGGCGTCCGCCCACTGCAGGGCACCGCTGGGGAAGTACGACGGCGTGCCGGGCAGTCGCTCGGCGAGCCTGGCGTGTTCCTCCATCCCCGCGAGGTTCAGGCGGTGGTAGTCCGGGTCGGGCTTCCGGCTGGAGTTGATCCAGGCGAAGGTGGTCGCGGTCGTACCCGTGCCGGCTCCCCGCTGTTCGAGCAGGAGGACGTCCTCGCCGGCGACGGCGAGCTGCCTCGCGACGCTCACCCCCAGCACACCGGCACCGATGATGATGACCTTCATGGTCTGCGCGTCTCCTTTCCGGCAGCGACACGCTGCTCAGAGGCCGGGGACCGGAAGCTCCAGGAAGAACTCGGCGGTTCCCGGACGGACGAGGGTCGTGACCACCTCGACGGTGCTTCCGTCTTCGGCACGCAACTCCCTGCGCCTCATCAGCGCGGGTGTTCCGGTCTCGCTGTGCAGCAGTGCGGCGTCACGCTCGTCGAGGGTCACGGGGTCGAGGTAGAGCCGGATCGCGTCGACCGGCACTCCTCTGCGCTGCAGATACCGCAGGGTGACGACGTCCTCGAGGTTCTCGTTCAGCAGGTCGGGGGCCACGGCGAAGAGAAGCACGTGCCGTTCGACCGACCGGGGCTCCTCGCGCACGTCGAGCTTGCGGCGGACCAGCTCCACCACGGCCGTGTCGGCGGAGGCGCCGGGGAGGGCCAGGACGGCGTCGGCGGCCCTGACGATCCGCGCGGAGACGACTTCGTGTCTGCCCGGCGTGCCCTTCGCGGCCGCGGCGGGGGTGACGAAGGTGAGCAGATTGATCTGCCGCGTCACGTCCGCGACGAACGTTCCGTGGCGCCGCCGGCGGATCGCCAGGCCCGCCTCGGCCAGGTCGTTCAGGACCCGTTGGGCCGTGGCACGGCTGACACCGTGCTCGGCGGAGAGATCCTTCTCGGTCGGCAGCCGCGCGCCGGGGGGCAGTTCCCCGGCCCGGATCTTCGCTTCGAGCTCTCGCCTGATCTGAACGTAGAGGGGCGCGGTCACCATAAGACCGTACAATCAGCCAATTGGCCGGTCAATAGGTCTCCCACGGCAGGGAGCGGGCCGGGGGCGGTGCCCTCAGCCGACCGCGGTGAGTGTCGCGTAGACCACGACGTTGCCCTGGTATCCGGTCTGCTCGGCGTAGCCGCCGCCGCAGGTGATCACCCGTAGTTCGGCCCGCTCGGAGCTGCCGTACACCTTCTCGCTCGGGAAGCGTTCCTTGTCGTAGACCTCGACGGCGTCGACGGTGAACACGGCCGTACGCCGGTCCGCCCGGTCGATCTCGATCGTGTCGCCCCTGGCCAGGGCGCCCAGCCCGTAGAAGACGCCCGGTTGGCCGGTGCGCAGGTCCACGTGGCCCGCGGTGACGGCCGTCCCGGCGGATCCCGGTGCCGTGCCCTCCCCGTACCAGCCGGCGAGGCCGGGCTGGTCGGCGGGCGGGGGCTCGAGCGCTCCCGAGGAGTCGAGGTGCAGCGTGGTGAGGGGGGCGTCCACGTCGATGACGGGGATCCGGAGCCGGAGCGGTTCGGCGGGCGGCAGCGGGGAGACGGCGAGGTCTGCCGGAGCGGCGGTGCGGTACGCCGTGGGGCCGGGCAGGGCGGAGAAGGCCTGGCCCGCCGACGGCTGGGGTGGCTGCTCGTCGTCGCGGAGCGCGCCGGCCACCAGCAACGCGCCTGCCACGAAGGTCCAGGCCAGAAGCTTGATCGAAGGGATGAACGACGAAGAGGAAGCGCGGGGGGTGTGCCTGGTTGCCATCGCGGTCGGGTCTTTGCTCGCAGCGGGGGACAGGGGAGGCGACTGCTTCCCGCGCGGCTCCCGGGAGAACGGGGCATCCCGGGAGCCGACGGGCGATACGGATGGTCAGTTCCGGTTCGTGTTGGCGCGGTGACGCAGCCTCACCAGCCCACCCCCCGCGGCCGCGGCGACCAGCGCCGCGCCCAGAGCGAGCTGCGGGGCCGTGCTCCCCGACTGTCCGAAACCGGCCTCGACGGCACCGTCGGGTCGGCGTGCCGTGAGCTCGTACGAATCCGTGATCCTGGTCCGAGGGGGGCACTTGACGGTGACGGTGTCGGTGCCGGGCGAGGATCCCGCCGGCACGGTGAACTCGCCGGTGAGCACTCCCTTGCTCGCGCCCTCGAAGAGGTGGAACGCCCCTGCCACCTCGGACTCGCCCTTGCCGTAGGTCTCCGTCCCGCAGGCGGTGGTGCTGACGGTGACCGTGGAACCGTGGGCGGTCTGCCGCGAACGGATGTCGAGACCTGAGTCACCGGCAGCAGCGGCGACGGGAGTTTGCAGAAACAGGGCACCGGCCATCAGGCCGATCCCGATGCCGACGTGTGTGTAGCCCACGAGAACCCTCCAACGGAACAGCGTCCGGCTCGTCTGTGCGGCGCCTGTGTCGTACGCCACTCAGGAGGCAACCGACGCTGTGTCACCTCCGCAACAGGACGCATCGCCCCACGCGTCGCCCGGGCGGCCGTATCGCTTACGGGGCACCGGCATTCACACAGGTCAGGGACGTCGGAATCGAGAGGGAGGTGAAATCGCCCCAGGTCGGCGAACAGCCTAACGATCACGGGTGAGGGCGGGGCGTTCGCGGGGAACAGTGTGGTGAGCCGAGGGCGGAAGGAGCAACGGTGCGGGAGCGGTGGAGGCGGAGCAGCAGTGGACGGGAGGTCAGGTCGTGCCGGACGTCGACGCGTTCATGAACCGGCTGAACCCCGAGATGTGCGTGGTGACGGCTGCCGCGGGTGAGGAGCGGTCGGGGTGCCTGGTCGGGTTCTCCGCCCAGTGTTCCATGCGGCCGGTGCGGTTCGTCGTATGGCTGTCCAAGGCCAACCACACCTACACGGTGGCCCGTACGGCACGCCACCTCGCCGTTCATCTGCTCACCCGCGACCAGCACGAGCTGGCGGCCCTCTTCGGCGGGGAGACGGGGGACCGGGTGGACAAGTTCACGCGGGTGCGCTGGACGCGGGCACTCGGCGGGGCGGTGGTGCTGGAGGACACGGCCGCCTGGTTCGTCGGCACCGTCGAGGGGCACCTCGACGGGGGCGATCACGTGGGGTTCGTCGTGGAGCCCGTGCAGTGGGGCGAAGGGGCCGACGGACCTCTGCTGAGGCTCGGCGACTGTCTCGACATCAGCCCCGGTCACCCGGTGGACTGACCGGGGCCGGGACCGTGTCGGCTGCGCCGCGGCGACTTCTGGACCGGTCGCGCGGTGGTGGATCGGGGCGGGCGGGGGAGCCGGCCGCCGTGTCACCGACGCGGCGGGCTGACGGATGCGCCGTCGTCCAGGAGGAGAGGGTCGGGGAGGCCGGCGGCGGGGTTCATGCGCAGCAGGGTGTGGACCACTCCGGCGAGGCCGGCCATGAGGCTGGGAGAGAAGGCCTCGCGGGCCAGGCCGCCGGTGGGGCCGCGTTGTTCGAGGCTGGTGAGGATCTCCGCGTCGAGATGGGCGGTGTCGGCGGGGTCGAGGGCGGTGAGCAGTTCCCAGAGTCCCAGGTCGCCGTGGCAGAGGGTGTGGCTCCAGCCGAAGCCTTCGGCGGCGCACGCCCGGCCGGCGCGTCGCGCCATGTCGAGGTGCGCGGGATCGCCCGTGCGCCGGTGGAGGTCGAGCATGGCGATGCCGACGCCCGCGCTGCCGTGGCACCAGCTGGTGAAGAAGTCCTCCTCGGCGCCGACGCGGGCGTCGAGCCAGTTGCCTTGGCGGGGGTGCCACAGGGATTCCTGGTAGGCGAAGGCCCGCTCGGCGAGGCGTCTCCAGCCCTCGCGTTCCGCGGCCGTGCCCGCCTCGCTGAGCGAGAGACGCGCCAGAGCCCAGCCGATGCCGGTGGCCCCGTGGGCGAAGCCGCCGATGCCCTGGGGGTTGAGCCGGGTGGTCCAGCGGGCGCCCGCGTCGTCGACGGCGGCCAGTCGGCTCAGCCGGCGGCCGATGCGGGCGGCCGCGGCCAGCCAGCGGTCCTGTCCGGTCGCGGCGGCCAGACCGAGCAGCGGGACGACGGCGCCGGCGGCACCGTTGAGCAGGTCGACCTCGACGTCGTCCGCGACGAGCGGGCCCTGCGCCAGGGGCAGCGCCCGCAGGGCTGCTCTGCTCAGCAGCCAGCCCTCGCCGAGAACCCGGTGCAGGGCCAGCCACGCCCACACCTGGGACGCGGCACCGCTGAAGGCCCCGGCCGAGGGCGGCACGGGCGTCTGGTCCTCGGTGCTGATCAGAACCCGTAGCGCCCCGTTGAAGGTGTCCGTGACGCCGGGCACCTCGTCCGCCCGGCCGGCCCGCACCTCGGTCACGTACTCCGCGAGGGCCAGCGCGACGCCGCCCTGACCCGTGTAGAGGTCGGCGGGCAGCACCCTGATGGACCATCCGGCGGGCGTGAAGACGGGGCTGATCCAGGTGACGGTGCCGTCCGCGCCGCGCACGGCACCGTCGCACAGCCGCCGCACCATCCGCGCGGCCAGGTCGCGCCGGCGCCGTTCCCGGTCGCGGGCGTGCGGATCGCGGGCGGCGGCCTGCACCCGCCCGGGCAGCGACCGTTCGTTGAGGTAGGCGCCGACCAGGGCGTCCTGGATCACCGATTCCTCCAACGGCAGGTCGGCCGTGTGCCAGTCCTCCAGCGTGGCCTCCACGGCGGCCTTGTCCACGGTGAACGTGCACATCGGCACATCGCCGACGAGGAGGTCGGAGATCTCGGCGTCGATCGCCGCGCGGTCGGTGGGCGCGCCGGGGAGCACCTCGGCGTTGCGGCGCAGGATGTCCCGGGCCCGTTCGACGGCCTTGGGCTCGTCGTGCAGCGAGGCCGGATGCCACAGCATCCGGCCGATGTCGACGTAGGCCTGGGTGGGCCGCAGGATGCGGCGGGCCCGGACGCCCTCGAAACGGCGCAGCAGTCCGTAGGGGTCCGTGCCGGGCCGTCGCAGGTGTGCGGTCATCTCGCGGAACCCCGCGAGGATCCGGTCCCAGTACGCGCTCAGCACCGGGGTCGGGCTGGGATGGTTGCCCGCGGTGGGCATGGCCACCAGGTCGACCTCGAAGCGGGCGGCGCCGGTTCCGCCCTCCGCGATCACGGGGTGAGGGATCAGCGGCTGCTGGCCGGGCAGCGCCCCGACCCCGGAGATGTCGACCCCGCCGAGCGCGAAACCGGTACCGCGCACCGGCAGCAGTCCGGTGCGCAGCACGGTGCGCCGGATCGCCGCGGCCGCCACGTCGACCGCGTCGCCGCACCCGCTGGGCGGGAACGGAGCGGGGGTGTCGAAGAGCGTCTCGGCGTCGACGATCACCGGGACCGGGCCGGCCGCGATCATGTTCTCGGCGTGCATGTCGGTGCCGCCGGCCAAGCGCAGCACGGCCAGCCAGTGCCCGATGTTGCGGTAGAACAGGGCGAGTTCCGCGTCGTCGGCGCAGTAACGGTGGTGGACGAACTCGGCCCAGCCGTACCCCTCGCGGGCCACCGTCCGCGGGACCCGGATGCGCTCGTGCGGCGCCGGGGCGTCGGCGAAGTCGGCGAACACGTCCTCCAGCAGGGAGCCCAGCGCCCCGTCGATGAGGGACGAGCGGGGCTTGTACATGACGCTCGCGTCGTCGACATCGACCCGGCTGACGGTCAGTCCGCCCCGGTGGGTGTCGCCCGCCCCGAAGCTGACGGCGCGCAGCCGTCCCGCGGACCCGCCGCACAGCGGCCGCAGGAGTTCCCGGTCCGCGGCGAACCGCTCCGCGAAGCCGGCCGTCGCGGCCACCGACAGCTGCGCGACCGACGCGATCCGGCGGCCGACGACGGGATAGCGGCCGGCCAGCCGGTCGAGATAGCCCTCCTCGGCGGCCTGCTCGATGAACGCGGCCCAGGTCGCCGTGTCGGATCCGGCGGCTTCCTCCGCCTGACCGGCCGGCACACCGTCCGCCGCGATGCGCAGCGCGTGCAGTTCGATCAGGAACAGCCGGGACAGTTTCGCGTGCAGGGACCTCAGCAGCGCGGTGTGACCGGCCTCCAGGACGACGTCCCGTTCCTGGGCGCTGAGGGAGTCCACGTCCGCCAGCCGCTGGGCGAGTTCCTCACGCCACGGGCGGCCGAGGGTGCGTACGGGACGGGCGAACCACTCGGTCTCGTCCTCGTCCGCCGGCTTCACCGGAGCCGATCCGTTCACCATCCACCGTCCCTGTTCCGCGGTACGCGCGCCCGCCTGCCGAGGCGCCCGGAGGAGGAGAGGGGAACTGCGCCGCCCACCCCGGACGACCCCGCTCCCCAGCGGCGGTACGCGTTCCGGTACGGTGCGGTTCCCCCACTCCCGTCGTTCCACCTCACTCCTGCGGGCGTCCGCGCAGAGGCTCAGCCCGCGGGCGACGGCCGACCACGCGCCCCGGAGGAGGCATTGCACAGGGGAGAGCCCTCCGCCGAGGGCCGCGCACGTGACTCAGACGATCAGCAGCACCAACTGCCGCGTGACCCGCTCGGGCTGGAACAGAAGCCGTAGAGGGAGTCGCTCGGATCGGTGAGCGCGGCCTCGGCGGCGGCGCCACCGACGTAGAGCGGCCCGGCGGGGTTGACCTGTCCGTACGCGCTCTCGGCACCCGACAGCCAGGCCTCGAGCACGGCGTTGTGAACACTGATCTGTGGCATCAGCGGCCTCCGGAGACGGAAATTCGGGACGGATTGCCCAGCCCCGAGTATCGCCGCGTTCGAACATCCGTCAGACGGCTAATCCGGCCACAGTCAGGTGGTGCCGGCGTGGCGTGACGCCATCACCGTTACGGACGGGACGACGCGCGGCGTCCGCCCCGCACCGCCTCCCGGGACATGCTGACGGCTCCCGTCCTGCGCACAGGAGAGGGAGCCGTCCAGGCGTGCCGGAGGCGTGTGCCTCAGCGGGTCAGGCGTGCCGGTGCGAGTGCCGGTTGCCGGTGACGAGGCGGTAGAGGAGGAGCAGGATGACGGAGCCGGCGATCGCGGCGATCCAGGTGGAGAGGTCGAAGAACCCGTCGAGGGAGTCGACCCCGAAAATTACCTTGCCGAGCCAGCCGCCGAGCAGACCGCCGACGATGCCGATGAGCATGGTGACGATGATGCCGCCGGGGTCCTTGCCCGGCATGAGGGCCTTGGCGATGGCGCCGGCGAGCAGGCCGATGATGATCCACGCGATGATGCCCATGGTGCGTCTCCGCTCTCCATATAAAGACTGTGTCAACTCATCGTGTGCACCCATTACGTCCGAACAAACGTCTCCTCTTCCTCACAGTCGTGCCGGTCCCCGGTCGAAAGGGCCGGTGTGACGCCGGGATCCGGGCCTGGCCGGGCGCCCACCTGACCAGACAGCACGGGCACATGGGGTGATGTTGCGGGAACTCGGGGAAAAAGTTGCGACAGCCGATGGGAGGTTGTCGTGAAGGGTGAAGATCTGGAACTGGGCGAGTTGCTGGCCGCTGCGGAGGCGGCCCCGCCCGGTGAGTCCGTCGAAGTGGTGGCACGCGACCTGCAAAAGCGATTCGGTGCGGAGCGCGTGTCCTTCCTGTTCGTCGACCTCGTCGGCCGGCGACTGGTGAGACTCGCGGCGGCCGGCGGCGATGGAGCGGACCGTACGGAGCCGATCGACCTGCGAGGCAGCGTCTACGACAGCGTCCTGCAGAGCCAGCGCCAGCACGCGGAACCGGACGGGCAGGGCGGACAGCGTGTCATCACGCCGGTCACCAACCGCGGCGACTGCATCGGCGTCCTGGAGGTGACCCTGCCGACCGCCGACGACACCGTGCTGCGACAGGTCCGCGACGCGGCACACGCACTGGCCTACATCATCGTCACCGACCGCCGCTTCACCGACCTCTACCACCTGGGCCGTCGCACCACCGAGACCAGTCTGGCCGCGGAGATCCAGCACCAACTGCTTCCCTCGGCCGCCTGCTGCGAGGCCGACCAGTTCACCCTCGCCGGCGGGCTGATCCCGGCGGACGACATCGGTGGCGACACCTACGACTACACCCTCGACGGCGACACCCTGCACCTGTCCATCACCGACGCCATGGGCCATGACACCAACTCCGCCCTGCTGGCCACCTTGCTGGTCGGCGCACTGCGGCGGGCCCGTCGCAGCGGCTATAACGCCCTCAACCAAGCTCACCACGCGCACCAGGCCCTGCTGAGCCACAGCCGCGGCCTGGCCACCGGCCAGTTGCTGTGCGTCGACCTCCAGACCGGCCGGTGCGAACTCATCAACGCCGGTCATCCCTGGCCGCTGCTGCTGCGCGACGGCACCGTCGAAGAGGTCAGACTCGCCGTCAACCTCCCGTTCGGTGTGGCGGCACCCATCTCCTACCGCTTGCAGGAACTGCAACTGCGGCCCCGGGACCGCCTGGTGCTGCTCACCGACGGCATGCAGGAGCGCGGTGCCGCAGCCGTCGACCTGGCCTCGGTCGTCCTCGACACCCGCGCGCTGCATCCGAGAGAAGCCGTCCGGAGCCTGACCGGCGCGGTGCTCGACGCCTGCCACGGCAACCTCAAGGACGACGCCACGGTCCTGATACTGGACTGGCACGGCAACCCTCGCCGCCCGGACGGAACGAGACCGGGCGTGAACCCCTGAAGCCGGCCTGGGCTGGACGGCACCTTCGGCTCCAGCCCCCCGACCCCCGCCCCGGTCACACCGCCCGACTAGACGCGGTCCTGGAAGACGCAGCTCCACACGTGCGTGCCCGCGACGCCGCCGTCGGCGCGCACCGCCTCCAGGGTGTAGAAGTGCGTGGTCCCCCGGGCGGCCGTGGTGTCCGTGTAGGCACGGGTCTCCGCCGGCAGCAGTTCTTCGTGCAGCGGCTCGTACGCGTTCGTCGCCGCGTTCCAGCGGCTGATCCGGTAGCCCGCGACGGTGTCGCACTCCGCCGTCTTGTCGCACCGCCAGTTGACGGACGGCCCGTTCTCGTCGGGTCCGCCGATCACGGTGCCGTAGCCCATGCTGCCGAGGTCCCAGTCCCGGGTGACCGTCACGGACGGCCGGAGGTCCAGTTCGGTGGCCTGGACGACCGTGACCCTCGGGTCGCTCGGGGACAGCGCGTTGCCCCAGAGGTCCCTGGCGACCACCGCGTACACGTACGTCTCGCCGTCCGGCAGGTCGCCGCAGAGGACGGCGAGCGGGTCGCTCGTGCCCTCCCGGCAGGAACTGAGGCCGAGCCACTTGACCGTGCCGTCGGCCTGCCGGGCGCCGGTCCAGACCGCGTAGCGCTCGACGTCGTCCTCGGTCGAGGCCGCCCAGCTCACCAGCACGCCGTCGGCGCGTGGGGTCGCCCGCACGCCGGTGACCGGGCCGGGCGCGACGCGGTCGCCGGTGCGGACGACGAGCGGGGCGGACGGCACCGACTCGTTCCCGGCCGGGTCCACCGCCGCGACCGCGTACGTCACATACGTGCCCTCGGGCATGTCCAGGTCGCGGCAGATGCCGCCGGTGCTGGTCTCGTCGCTCTCCTCGGCGCACGTCACGCGGGTGAGCGCGGCCGGGTCGAGGGTCCTGCCGGGCGAGCGGTAGACGTGGTACGTCCCGCCGTTGTCGAAGTCCTCGTAGAAGCCGTCGGGCTGCTTCCAGTACACGTCGGTGTAGCCGACGCGGACGACGGAGCCGAGGGAGGCCGGGGACTTCGGCGGCGTCCGGTCGACGCCGTCACCCGTGACGGCGGCGTACGCCGACGGGTTGCCGAGCGCGTCGAGGGCGCGGACCCGGTAGTACCGGACGGTGTTCACGGGTCCGTCGGTGCGGTACGACGTCGTGGTCGTCGTGCCCAACAGCTCGAACGGGCCGGTGGCCGCGGAGGCGGCGTACACCTCGTACGTCGCGGCGTCGGCGTCCCCCTGCCAGGCCAGGGTGGCCCACCACGCGTCGCTGACGACCGTGAGCCCGGTCGGCGCCGCCGGGCCCGTGCGGTCCACGGTCGCGGCGGCGGCGTCGAGGCTGCCGGCGGACTCGCGGCCCGCCTTGTCGACGGCGCGGACCTCGTACAGGAAGGTCTGTCCCGTGGCGGGCGTCGCGTCCACGAAAGAGGGAGAGGTGAGCAGCGCCGAGCCGCTGGCCTTCGCCCACTGCGTGGTGCCCAGCCGGCGGTACACGCGGTAACCGGCGAGGTCCATCTCCTTGTTCGCGGCCCAGCGCAGGGTGGTCTTCGCCGTGTCCCGGTCGTACGCGGCGGTCAGGCCGGTCGGGGCGAGCGGCTTGACGGTGTCGACGGCGGCCTCGGTGCGCGGGGTGTACGTGAACGCGGCCTGGGCGAGGCCGGTCCAGGCGACGTAGTCGACGCGGAGCGTGTGTTTGCCGGCCGGGACGGTCAGGTCGACGGTCTTGCGGGCGGTCGTCGACACGTTCTTCCACAGGTCGATCCTGCGCACGCCGTCGACGTAGACGCGCATGCCGTCCTGCGTGGCGGCGGACAGCCGGAAGGGGCCGCCGGAGCCGAAGTCCCGGGTGAGCGACCAGCGGACGGAGAAGTTGTCCTTGGGCAGCGTGACGCCTGCCGGGTCGCCGTACCCGTAGTTCTCGGCGATGGCGGAGTCGCAGGCGGTCAGCTTCGGCGTGCCGCTGAAGGTGGAGTTGCCGAAGTACTGCGCCTTCCAGACGGGGGAGGCGCAGGTGACGGCCGCGGAGGCCGGGGCGGCGGTGATCAGGCCGCCGGTGGCGGCGAGGGCGGCCGTCGCGGCCAGCGCGATCAGCCGGGTACGAGTCATCACAGAGAGCAGGGCCCCTTCCGGACCAATGGGCAACAGGTGACACGGGTGACACGGGTGCCACAGGTGACGCCTGTGTGACCCATGAGGAGGGGACAGGGTTGCCCCGCCTCTCACCTTTCCCACGGACGCTCCCTGGGCGTCGGCCTCAGCCCGGCGTCAGCCGTGGAGCGGGGGGGGGGGCGGGGGGGCCCCCCGCCCCCCCCCCCCCCCCCCCCCCCGGGCCCGCCCCGGGCCCGGGGGGGGCCCCCCCCCCCCCCCCCCCCCCCCCCCAAAC
>NZ_JBIAWO010000002.1:1296464-1495227 GCF_042895685.1 Streptomyces sp. NPDC001381
GTCCCTCCGGCGGGGGGGGGGGGGGGGGGGGGGGGGGGGCGGGGGGGCGCCCCCGCCGGGGGGGGGGGGGGGGGGGGGGGGGGGGGGGGGGGGGGGGGGGGGGGGGGGGGGCGGGGGCCCCCCCCCCCCCCCCCCCCCCCCCCCACGACCGTGTCCGCGACCGTGTCCGTGAGGAGCACACCCGGCCGCCCTGCCCGACCACTGATCCCGCCGCTGACGGCGAACCGTCGGCCGGCCCGTCACCCGTCTCGAAGCTGCCGGCACACCGACCGCGCTGCGCGCACAGCGCGGTAGGGCGCCGTCAGCGGCGTCCCCGGGCGTAGCGGTCCCCGGCCCCGGTCGGGGAGAGCCGGCTCATCGGCGCCCGCGCAGCTTCCGTACCAGCTCCTGCGCCTGAGCGCGGCGGCGGGGGTCGGCCGCGGTGCGGCGGGCCTGTGCGATCGTCCGCCGGCCCTGCGGACTCCTCACGAACTGCTTGATGCGTGCGACGACTCCGCCCACGACACACTCCTTCCGCCCGGGTGCGCTGCTCTTCTGAGGCACCGTCTCGTTCCCGGCTACCCGGTGACCGGCCGTTCACCCGCTTCCGGCCGGCAGGGCGCGGTCTGTGTCACGACCCGGCAACGGCCCGGAGACCGCGGCAACCGCCGATTGGCCGGAAATCGTTTGTGCCTGCGACAGTCACCGTGAATCGCCACTCACCAGACAGGATCGTCATGGCTCCCTCCACGAAGTCGTCCGACCGGCACAGACCCGGCACCCTTCTCCGTACAGGCGTGATCGGTGCCCTCGCCGCCGTCCTCACGGTGGTTCTCACGGCCTGCAACGGGGACGGGACCTCCACGGCGGGCCCCTCCGCGGGGAAGACCGCGACGGCACAGCCGAGCGGCAGCGGCACGACGGCCGGTGCCCCGCCCGCGGGCAAGCCCACGACGGGCACGGGCAGCGGCGGATCGTCGAAGTCCGCGGCCCCGGAGCCCGCCTCCTCGGCACCGGTCCCGGCCGATCCGATCGCCTCGGGCAGCACGGGCGGTGACGACGGCTGCGACCACAAGATGCCCATCTCACCCGACGAGGTGGCGGTCTACCGTTACACCCCCGAGGGAGGCTCCCTGAGTCTCATCGTCAAGTTCGGCAACTGGGGTTGCGCCCCCGCGGACTCCGACGGCGCCCCCTTCGAGACGGTGGGCAAGGAAACGTACATGCCCCTGGACCAGGCTGCGTACGTCACCGTCACCAACCCCGTCGTGGAGAGCACCGAGAACCAGCACATCGGTCTCCAGGAGTTCCTCGACTGGCTGGAAGCCCATCCGAACAGCGGACTGGTGTTCAAGTACCACCTGGGCGCCGACGGGGCGATCGACCGTCTGGACGAGGAGTTCACTCCCTGAGCGGCCGCGCCGCGACCTCCCGGCCGGATCACGCCACGGAACGACCCTGGGGATCCTCGCCGACATGGCGGCGGACGTCGGCCTACGTCCCCGGGTTCTCGCGGAGGTGAGCCGTCCGCCGGGCCGGGGAAACTGTCGTCGGCGAGCTGCGGCAGCCGGGCCGCCTTCGCGGGCACCACGCCGTCCGCGCAGGGGGCCGTCAGCGGGGTGCGCGCGGCTCCCGCGCCGCCGCCAGTGCCGCCGCGCACCGCGTCGAACACGGCGGGCAGCGTCGCGCGGACGGGATCACCGCCGGGCGGCCGACGCACGACCGGGGCACACGACCGCGTCGACCACCATGGCGTGTCGGCCGAGAACTCCTCGCGGGCACCGCCTCGGCGGGCAGCGCGTCGGGCGCGGGCGAACCGCGGCGGGCCTCCGGCCCGGCGGACGGCGCCGCCGAGCTCGCGCGGTTCGCACCGGGAGCCCAGGGCCTCGGCCGAGCCGGGCGAACCCCTCGGCGGGCGCCTGGCGGGGTGGCCTCGCCCCGGGTTCCCGCGGGGCGGATGTGGGTTTTCCGCTCGTATGGGCATACGGGGAGGGAGCAGGGAAGGGCCACGCACGGCTGGACACGCCGGCGACGGGCGGCGTGCCGGGCGGGCCGATCAGCAGGGAGCCACGATGACGGGGCCGGAGCACGCGGAGACCGCCCGCGGGCGGTGCGTGCCGGCAGCTTCCGCCGCGCTGGAAGCGATCGGTGCCGGCACCTACGTCGTCGACGAGCAGGGCTGCATCATCGCCGTCAACGCCCGCGCCGAGCAGTTGCTGGGCCGGCCCGCCGGGCACCTCATCGGCCACGACGCGCACGACCTGCTCCACCGCGGTCCGCACGGACAGCCGCTGCCGAGAACCCAGTGCGCCATGCGGCAGGCGTTCCACGCGGGACGCACGGCGCAGGCCGACGAGGACTACTTCGCACACGCCGACGGGTCCGTGCTGCCCATCTCCTGGCTGATCACCCCGTACGACATCGGCGACCATCGCGTCGCCACGCTCGTCGTCTTCCACACCCACGAGCATGCACAGGACACCGGCACCGCCCCGCGACCGGAGCCGACGGCCCAGCCGCTGACGGAACTGCAACGGCTGGCCCTGCTGGCCGAGACCACCGCGCAGCTGACCTCGACCCTCGACGTCGACGAAGCGCTGCAGCGGCTGGTGGCGCTGGTCGTGCCCCGGCTGGCGGACTGGGTGATCGTCGACCTGATCACCGAGCTCGACGAGGTGTGGCGCGCCGTCGTGGTCCACGCCGACGGCGACGCTCTCGTGCGGCATGAGGACCTGCAGGGCCCGATGCCGCCGGTTCCCGAGGAATCCCCGATGCCGCTGTCCAGGGCGTTGCGCGGCGTCGCCTCCACCCTGGCCGGCCCGCAGACCTACCAGGGGACACCGGACTCCGGCATCGCGGTCGAGCAGCGCCGCCTGTTCGAAGCCACGGGGATGCACTCCGCAGCCATCGCGCCCATCCGCAGCACCCGCTCCGTCCTGGGCGCGCTGACCCTGGGCCGCGCGAACGCACCGACGGACTTCGCCCCCACGGACCTCCCCCTGATCGAGGACATCGCACGCCGTGCCGCCCTCGCCCTGGACAACGCGCGCCTCTACCAGCGCCAGCGCAAGGTGGCCGAGACCATGCAGAACCATCTGCTGCCCCAGATGCCGAGCGTTCCGGGCCTGCAGATGACCGTCCGCTACCTGCCCGCGCCCGACGCCTCACAGGTGGGCGGCGACTGGTACGACGCCTTCCCCCTGGCCGACGAATCCACCGCGCTGGCCGTCGGCGACGTCGTCGGCCATGACCTGGAGGCGGCAGCCGGCATGGCACAGGTCCGCAACATGCTCCGCGCCTACGCCTGGTTCCAGCAGGAACCCCCCAGCCTGATCGTCGAACGGCTCGACGAGGCGATCCAGCACATCACCGACGTCACCATGGCCACCATGATCTTCGCCCGGGTCGAACCGGCCCACGAGGGGCACTGGCGGCTGTCCTGGACGAACGCGGGTCACCCGCCACCGCTGCTGATCAGCCGGGACGGCCTGACGCGCTACCTCACCGACGGCCACGGCATCCTGCTGGGCACCCGGACGGACACCCGGCGCCCCGACGCCACCGTGCTGCTCCCGCCCGGCTCCACCCTGGTGCTGTACACCGACGGCCTCATCGAAGCCCCTGGTCACTCCCTCGACACGGGCCTGGACCGACTGCGCCAACACGCCGCCGCTCTCGCCCACCGGCCCCTTGCCTCGTTCGCCGACCAGCTACTGCGCCGAGTCCGGCCCACCGACAACGACGACGACGTCGCCCTCCTGACCCTGCGCGTACCCAGAGGCTGACGATCTCCGGTACGGGATGGCCGATCCTGATCGGGCACGGCGTCCGACCCCGTCACAAGAGCGTCTCTTGCCGCCGCCTCTTGACGAACCGCCTGCCCACGGGCGCCCCGCAGGCGAGCAGCCCTGCCGCCAGGGCCCAGTGCTGCCGGCGCCAGAGCGGATTCTGCCGGTGCCAGAACGGGGCGGGTTCGGCCTCGACGGGGATCGCGCCGCGGTCGTTGTCCGGTCCGCCGACGCCTGCCGGGGCTGCGCCCACCCCAGTCCGGCCGTGGTCCCGAGAGCGGTCAGGCACACGACGGCGGCGCCGATCCGGCGCACGACGGGACGTTCAGCCACAGGCCCGGGCCTTTCTGTTCTCCCGTCCCCTGCGCGGGGAGGATCCTGTCGCCGGCGCGGTGGCGCGTCGGCGCGCCGGCATGCGAGAGGCTGCCGCCCGCAACTTCGTTCCAGCGCGGCCCGTGCCCGGGTGGGAAGCCGCAGGTCGGCCGGGAAGGTTTCCGGGGCAACCGCACAGGGAGCATCAGCCGCACGAAGAGGGGGCCACGCCATGGGTACCGCCGTCCACGTCCCGCAGACCCGGGACATGATCGGGGACGAGCTCTCGGGAGACGAGGCGTTCGCCGCCCTGCGGCGTTACGGGGGATGGCGGTTGCTGGCCGACTCCTTCGCCCGGTTCCGTTACGCGGACGGTTTCACCAACGCGCGGGCCCTCGCCTTCCAGGTGGTGCTGGGGCTGGTTCCCTGCACTGTGGCGCTCGTCGGGCTGGCCACGTCGGTGCACACGGAGGGTGGGGGCCGCATCATCGAGCTCACGCTCGGCCGGATCGTGCCCGGCGCCAGCGCCGAGATCGTCCAGGACGCCTTCGAGGGGACGCGGCGCACCGCTCACGGCGATGTGTGGAGCACGCTGGCCCTGTGGCTCGGTCTGGGTTTCGCGCTGTTGAACCTCGCCTCGGCCATGGGCCAGATCGAGCGCGGTGCCAACCGTATCTACGGCATCGAGCGCGATCGTCCCTTTCCGCGCAAGTACGCGCGGGCGATGGTTCTCGCGGTCGCGGCCGGTCTGCCCCTCGTGCTGGGGTTCGTCGTACTCGTGGCCGGTGAGGCCGTGGGCGACGCGGTGGCCGGCTCCGCCGGCCGGCAGGGCGCCGGGCCGCGATGGTGGAGCGTGCTCGACATCCCCGCGGGGCTCGGGCTGGCCTGGGTGGCCTCCGCCGTGATCTTCCGCTGGTCGCCCCGCCGTGGCCAGCCCGGTTACACGTGGCTGGCCTTCGGCTCGGCCGTGCACCTGCTGCTCTGGGTGTCCGCCACCTGGCTGCTCGCCCTGTACGTCGAGGAGAGCGGCGCCTTCGGAGCCGTGTACGGGCCGCTCACCGCGTTCATCGCCCTGCTGCTGTGGGCCAACCTCACCGCCGTCGCGCTCTTCCTCGGCATCGCGTTCGCCGCCCAGCTGGAAGCGGCCCGCGCCGGCATCCGATCGGCTGTCCATCCGGATCCCGGACCGGGTGCGTGAGACCGGGCGAGGAACGAGGCCGCCGCGTGTCCGGCCTCTCACGCCGTCCCCTGGACGCGGGAACCGCGCGGCTGACGGCCGGTGAGCGCGTGCGCCGATGCCCGGTTCAGCAGGCCGTGACGCCGGCGTCGGTCCGTGCCTGCCGCCGGTGCTCGTGCGCGGTCGGGCGTACCGAGGGTGCGGGCGGCCGCCCGCTGGTGAAGCATGTGAGGCCTGGGGGAGCCGGCTCCTCTTCGGGTACGGAGGGCACGGCCGGCTTGAGGCCCTCAGGTGTGATCGTCGCGGCGGCCGTGCTGCAAGGGCTGATGAGCGTAGTCGACCCGCCTTGAGGAGCGAGCGCGTATGCATGAGATGTGGGTTGGGGCCGCACCCCTGGGTGAGCGGCCGGTGTGGCATGTGCTGGCTGCGGACAGGGCGGTCACGCTGTGCGGCGTGCCGCGATCCGGCAGCTTCGAACAGGACACGACGGATCTGCATTGCCTGCCGTGCATGTCCGCCTATCAACGGCTCATGGCGTCCTCGGATTCCGCGGAGTGAGCCGTACGCCCCGCTGCCGGGGCTGCGGTGGCACCTAGCAGGCGTGGCGGCAGAGCCGACAGGCGACGGAATTCGTTGTTCATCACCCCTGTCGCAACTGATCCGGTGGCTGTAGTGTGATCAATCAACCGAATTGAGAACCCCAGGTCGGAATCACCGTCGAGAGTCCTCGACCGTGCGGACCTGCCGTGCAGCCCCAAGGACCGGTACCCATGACCGACCGGACAGGTCCCCCCGCCCCCGACCTGCGTGAGACCCGGCGCACGCGCCACCGCCGCCTGCGCGAGCAGGGCAGTCTGAGCCGCGCCGATCTCGATGCGGTCCTGGCAGCGGGTTTCGTGGGCCATCTCGGAGTGGTGGTGGAGGGCGCCCCGATGGTCGTACCGACCGTCTACGGCGTCGACGGGGACACCCTGTATCTCCACGGCTCGGTCGCCAGCCGCAGCATGACCGCCTCGTCCCAGGACGTCGTCTGTCTGACGGTCACCCATGTCGACGGCCTGGTACTGGCACGCTCGGTCTTCGAGCACGGCGTCAACTACCGGAGCGCGATGCTCTACGGCGTGCCCCGGGCCGTGACCGACCCGGAGGAGAAGCTCACCGGCCTGCGGGTGCTGACCGAGCACATCGCCCCCGGCCAGTGGGACTACGCCAGGCGGCCCAGCAGGAAGGAACTGGCCGCCACCACCCTGCTGGCACTGTCGCTCGAGGAGGCTTCGGTGAAGCTGCGCTCCGGGCCGCCGGACGACGGCGAGGGACCCGACGCCGCGCTGGGCCTCTGGGCCGGGGTGCTGCCGGTGCGGTCGGCATGGGGCGCTCTGGAGCCGGATCCCGCCCTTCCCGACGGCACCCCGGTTCCCGCCCACCTGGCCGCCTTGGCGAGAGAGCGCTCCGGCACGGCGTCCGGCTGACCCCGGAAGGAAGGCTGGCTCCCGCGGGTTCCCGGGCAGGGGCACGGCCGAGTGCCCGGAGGCTCCACCACGCCCGGGGCCCGGTCCGTACCGGAGCAGGGCGCCGGACGGTCTCGTACACCGCGCCGGCGCTCCGAGCCACCGGCGGACCCCGCGAAACGTCACCGGGGAGTCGAGGTACGGCTGCCTACGGGCAGTTGGCGCCGTTCATGCACGCGGACCCGGCCCTTCCCCGCCGCTTTGGCCTCGTACATGGCGAGATCGGCACGGTGCAGCAGTTCCCTCGGGGTGATTCCGGGTTCCGCCACCGCCAACCCGATGGAGGCCGATATCAAGGCTGTCGTGCTGCCCAGTCGGTACGGCTCTGCCAGCGCGTCCAGGATCCTCCGTGCGACCTCCTCGGCGCCGGCGGGATCCGGGCTGCTCCTCCCTTGCAGAAGGGCCGCGAATTCATCGCCGCCGAGACGAGCGACGAGGCCGTCAGCCGGTACAGACGTCCGAAGCCGCCCGGAGGCCTGTACGAGGATGTCGTCGCCGGCCGCGTGTCCGGCGGAGTCGTTGACCGATTTGAAGCCGTCCAGATCCACGAAGAGCACCACGGGCGGGGCGGTGTTCTCGGTTCCGTCCCGGAGCGCTTGTGCGAGGCGGTCGGAGAAGAGGATCCGGTTGGGCAGACCGGTCAACGCGTCATGGAAGGCGAGGTGTTCCAGCCGGGCCCGTTCCGCGACCCGGTCACTCGCGTCGCGGCTGACGACGATCAGCCCTTCCGGATGGTGACCGATCACCGCTTCCACATGGCACCACCGGCCCGCGGCGTCCCGCACCCGCGTGACCACACGGTGGCCGGTCCCGCGGCTGTTCACCTCGCCCTTGCTCCGCAGGACACGGACCGCCCGCACCAGTCCCTCCGCGTCCTCGGGGTGGCAGAGCCGTTGGAGCCGGACGCCCACCAGGTCCTCGGGCCGGTATCCCAGCGCCGGATGCACGGCCGGACTGACATAGCGCACCCGGCCGTCCAGCGAGGCGATCGTGATCACGTCGCAGCTGTGGTCGATCAGCGTCCGGTAGTGCTCCCCGCGTTCGGTGCACTCGCGGGTGAGGCGCAGGTGATCGGCGTGGATGGTTCCCTGCCGGACGCACAGCGCCGCCAGCATCGAGCCCACCAGGCCCCACATCGCCAGATCACCGCCGACTCCGAAGAGAGGGGGGACCGCGACGGCCAGCAGACAGACGACCAGCGGAACGAAGGGGGCCACCACGCCGATGACGGGCATCATCTTCCGGTCGAACCCCACCGCACCGACACTCCCGGGCAGCCAGGGCGACACCGCGACGAGCAACAGCCCGCTCGTCCAGCACACCGTCGTGAGACAGCCGACGTCCGCGTGCAGCCGCAGGGCGCGCAGCATGTCACCGGCGGTGACACCGGCCAGCCCCAGGACAGCCACCGTGACCGCCCTGCGCTCCGTACGGTGCAGGCAGTACCGAAGGGTGATCAGCAGGCCGAGCACCAGCATGTCCGCCACGGCTCGCGCGAGGGTGAGAAACGACATCGACACGTCGGCGCCCTGGACATCGCGGTAGAGCATGACCACTCGCCCCACCGTGAGCAGCGAACCCGCGATCAGCCAGCCGTCGCACAGCCGACGCAGACGGATCGGCACCGTGTCGTTGTCCGCTGCGGCCATCACCAGCGTCGCCATGATGCCCGCAGCGATCACGACGGCGGCCAGGACCCACACCAGGGCATCGAGAAGTACGGCGGAGAGCGGCCCACGGAAGGCGAAGCCCTCCACCACGAGGTGGTGCACACCACCCGCGCCCATCGACACGGCGGAGGACATCAGACGAAGACGTGCTCTCCCCCCGACGGTCCGGGCCCGTAGGCAGAGCGAGACGGATGCCGCCCCGTAGGCCATGGGGACCCCGACGTCCGCCGACACGGCGACGGCCGCGGCAACGCTCCCCGTCACCGCGGCCGCCGGCAGACCGTGTGCGGACAGGATCCTGTGCACGCTGGCGACACCCAGCCGGCCCGCGCGAACGGTGTGGTCAGCACCGTCTCGACCGGCCCACCTCTGGATCATGTGAACCCCCAGGAAGACCGAGCCCGGAACCAGACGAAGGAACATCCGGTACGGCTCAAGCAGAGACAGGACGATAAGAGAACCGGCTCGCGTGCTGCCTTGGCAGGGTCATATGCCACTCGAACTAGCGAAAGTTGTGGCCAGTACTTGCCAACGCTCGGAGCTCCGTGCATCAACCCGGTTGCACAGGGCAGTACTTGACAGCTCCGTCCCCCACGCCGGTCTACTGTTGCGGCGCACCACCACGGTCCGCCGTCACCGCGACAGTGCCGTCCCCGTCCTTCTCCGTCGGATCAGCCTCCCGGGCGGGGGACGGGCTGCCCCGCCGTGACGGCACTCGGACCGGTCGACCGGCCGCCTGTCACCGCGTGTCGAAGTCCGTTCCCCGGGAGACCGTCTCCCACGTGGCGAGTTCGGCCCACCGCGTCCAGGTGTCCGACGAGGGAATCCACCGTGTCGCCGCCGCGGGCGAGCCGCAGCGGGGTGTTGTCGGCGTCCAGGGCCAGCCGGATCGCCGCAGCGGCCTTCGCCGGGTCTCCGGCCTGGGTGCCGTCGCCCCCCTGTACCAGCTTCCTGGTGGCACCGACCTTCTCCGCGTACGCCGGGTGCTCCTGCGAGAAGTGGGCCGCGCCCTTGCCGAACAGATTGGTGCGGAACGCGCCGGGCTCCACGATCAGCATGTCCGTCTCCCTCTCCGACTGTCGTCCGGGGCCTCCCCGCCGACCGCCCCATCCTTCGCCGCGACCAGGATCAAGTCCACGACCTGTAGTGATGGCCATGCGTCATGGATGTCCACGGGCGGGATCTGCGCTACTTCGCTGCGGTCGCGGAGGAACTGAACTTCACCCGGGCAGCCGAGCGGCTGTTCATCTCCCAGCCGGCGCTGAGCAAGCAGATACGGATGCTGGAGAAGCAACTCGGCGCGGATCTGTTCCACCGGGGCCGGCGGGCGGTGCGGTTGACCACGGTGGGTTCCGCCCTGCTGCCGTACGCCCGGGAGATGCTGGCCGTGTGGGAGGCCGCCGAGGCGGCGGTGGAGGAGGTGAAGGGCGCCGAGCGAGACACATTGGTGATCGGCATGTCCACCAGCCCGGGCCGCGGGCTGCTGCCCGCCCTGAGGACCCGGCTGATCTCCCGGCACCCGGAGGCGAGGCTCGTCCTGAGGCAGGTCAACTGGGCCGATCCCAGCGCCGGGCTGGCGGACGGGGCCAGCGATGTCGCCTTCGTCTGGCTGCCGCTGCCGGACGGCGACCGCTACCGTTGCGCGGTGGTCGCTCAGGAGCCACGTCTTGTGGCGCTGCCGCATGATCACCCCTTGGCGGCGCGGGCCGCGGCTGATCGCGAGGGGGCGGTGGACTTCACCGATCTCCTTGACGAGCCGTTCCTCGCTCTCCCGCCCGAGGCCGGTCCCCTGCGCGACCGCTGGCTGGCCTTGGACGCCCGGGGCTGCCGTGCTCCGCGGTTGGGCGCGGTGGTGGCCAGAGCCGAGGAGACCCACGAGGCCGTCGCGAACAAGCCGGGAGTGGCGCTGTTGGCGAGCGGCAACGCCCCGCTGGTCGTCCGGGACGAGGTGATCGCCGTGCCCGTCCGGGGCCTCTCTCCGTGCCGGCTCGCGGTGGCTGCCCGCCGTGACGACGAGCGGCCCTTGGTGCTGGCCTACCTGGCCGCGGCGGCCACGCTCGGAACCGGCGCTTCCTGAATCGGGCCGACGCCGGTGACGCGCCGCGCGCCCGACGTCGGCGGCACTGGAGCGGTCCCCAGGGGCCACGACCCCTTCCACGTGATCGCCCGACCGCCGATAGGCTGCCCGCCGGCAGGGGGTGCCCCGTACTCGCGTCACCAGGGTCCGGGGAGCCCGGCCCTGGCTGAGGAGGCCCTTCCATGCTGGTACGTGCGTGCTCGTTCACCGTCGACCTCGGCGAGAACGGCTACCTCATCGGCTTCACCGACGACTACGCCTACCCCGCCGCGATGCCGTTCGGATGGCGCTGCGGACCGGCCACCGACGCGAGCGCCGTCGTCCTGACCACCACCGACACCGGCCCCCTCCACCTGACCGTCCAGGTCCACGACGCGCCGCCGGACCCGGAGACCGGCGGCGACTGGGAGCCGGCGGAGGAGATGAGCCTGCACACCGACCTGCCCACCCTGTACCTCGCCACGCTGGAACAGGGCGACGTCCTGGACGCCTGGCCTCAGGACGAGGCCCCCCTCGCGCTTCCGCCCTCCACGGACAGCGGCGGATGGGTGCGCATGAGGCTGTACTGCCACACCGACGATCCCACCCCCGGCATCGGCGACCACGGCGAGCGCCACCTCGTCCAGCTCTGGCGAGCTCCCCACTCGCCTCCCGCGCACCCCGAGATCACCGAGGAAGACCAGCAGGCCCGCGCCGCGTATGCGGCCGAGGCCCTGATCTGGGACGACCGCCCATAGGCCAGTCGTCCTTCCTTATGCGAGCGATGGCTCACATCCAGCTCAAGGCCGCGCTCACATACAGCCGCACCGCCCCCATGGCCGGCCCGTGCGCCCTCCGCATGACGGCGCGCGCCGGGTCGTTCAGGGGCCTTCCGGGGGGCCGAGGAGGTAGGCGATGACCGCGGTCTGCAGGTGGGTGCGCAGTTCGGTCCAGGGCAGTGGCCGCTCCGACTCCAGGAACTCGCCCTGGGTGATCCGGTGCGCGATCGTGGCGTAGGTCAGGCGGTAGGCGAAGTCGAGCGCGGCCGCGGGGTTCGCGTGTGCGACAGGGATGTGGCGCAGTGCCTCGGCGAAGTGGCGGTTGCCCTCGGCACTGACCCGGGAGCCCTCGGCGCGAACCGCTTCGTGCCGGGTGCCGAGCAGCAGGAAGACGCGCAGCAGGGCCTCGTGCGCCCGGAAGGCGTCGGTGAGCGCGCCGACGGCCTCCGCGACCGCCACGGCCGGATCGCGCAGGAGGCGCAACCTCTCCTCGGACACACGCCCGGTGATCTCGGCCTGGAGGTTCTCGGTGAAGGCGCGCTGGATGGCCAGCAGGAGCCCTTCCTTGTCGCCGAACCGGCGGTAGATGCTGCCGACCGCCATGCCGGCCCGCTCGGCGACGGCCGCCACGGTGAGCGCGTCCACTCCGCCTTCTTCGAGCAGCGCGTACCCGGCCCGCAGGATGTCCTGCTGCGAGCGGCGGCTGCGCTCCTGGACGGCGGCGGGTCTGTCGGCGCTGGACTCGGTCACTCGCGCATCCTATCGACAGGGCTCTTGACGCCCGTGTCGCCAGTATGTGAATCTCGACTCACGTTAAATGTGAATGAAGATTCGCATACGGGGGTCCCGGCCCGCGCGGCCGGGCCCCCGCCCCTCTCCTTCTCACCTCACCCCTCGCAACGGCGCGGGAGTGTTCCCGGAGGTGTCTCATGACTCCGCTCCACGACGTCGCGGTCGTCGGCTACGGGCCGACCGGCCTCACCGCCGCGTCCCTGCTCGGCAGGCTCGGCCACCGGGTGGTGGTCTGCGAGCGCTGGCCCGGTCTGTACGGGCTGCCCAGGCTCACCCACATCGACGACGAGACCGCCCGGACCATCCAGGCGGCCGGCGATGCGGACGAGGCGTTGCGTGACTCGTCGACGTGCACGTACGTGTGGCTCAACGGCAAGGGCGAGACCCTCGTGCGCATCCCCGCGAACCCCCGCGGTCCGATGGGATATCCGGACCACATCTCCATGTACCAGCCCGACGTGGAGAGCGCCGTCGACAAGCGGCTGCGCGGCTACGGAACGGTCGACGTCCGCCAGGGCTGGGCGGTCACCGGCCTCCACCAGGACGACGACGGCGTCACGCTGCGCCTGCGCGGCTGGAACAGCGACGGGGCCACCGCCGACGGCCCGCACGACGAGGTCCGGGCCCGCTATGTGATCGCCGCCGACGGCAGCCGCAGCGCGATACGCGAACTGCTCGGTGTGGAGCGCCAGGACTTCGGCTTCAACGAGCAGTGGCTCAACATCGACACCGAGTGGCTGCGCCCCCAGCCCCCGGAGTTCGCGCACGGCACCCAGTACTGCGACCCCGCGCGCGGCCACATGACCATCAACATCGGGACCACCCGCCAGCGCTTCGAGTTCGCACTCCTGCCCGGTGAGAGCCGCGAGGAGATGACCGACCCGGAGAGCGCCTGGCGGCTGCTGCGCCGCCACCACGACCTGGGCCCGGACGACGTGCGGATCATCCGGCACCTGGTCTACGGCTTCGAGGCGCGCATCGCCACCCGTTGGCGCACCGGCAGGGTCTTCCTGGCCGGCGACGCCGCCCACACCATGCCGCCCTATCTCGGCCAGGGCGCGTGCAGCGGCCTGCGCGACGCCACCAACCTCGCCTGGAAACTGCACCTCGTCCTCGGCGGACAGGCGCCCGACACCCTGCTGGACACGTACGAGAGCGAGCGCCGCCCGCACGTCACCGCCCTCACCCACGCGGCGATCGCTCTCGGCAAGGTCGCCAACACGCACGACGCCGAGGCCGCGGCCGCCCGGGACGCGGCCTTCCTCGCCGGCGAGGTGCCACCGCCGCCCCCGTTCCCGCCCCTCACCGACGGAGTGCTCCGGCAGGGCACGAACGCGCCGGTGGGCACCCTCACCCCACAGGGCCGGATCCGTCGGGCCGACGGGCGCATCGGACGCCTCGACGACCTGACCGGCTACGGCTTCACCCTGGTCGCCACCGAGGACCCCGGCCCCGCCCTCGGGCCGGAGCGGCTCGCCCGGCTGGAGCGCCTGGGCTGTGCCGTCGTCGCCCTCGACACGGTCGACGACCTCGACGGACGGCACCGGGAGTATCTCCGGCTGCTCGGCGCGGTCGCCTATGTGGCGCGTCCCGACTTCGTGCTGTTCGGTGCGGCGGCCGACCGTACGGACCTGGGCGCGCTGGTGGACGACCTCGATGCCGCGCTGTCGGGAACGACGGTGGCAGCCGTATGACGACCGGAGATCGCGGAGCGGACGCGGCACTGCCGCCGCTGGTCGCCGCCCAGCACCGGGCCATGCCCTTCACCCGGCTCACCGACTGCGGGATGGATCCCGCCGACGCCCGCCGCCTGCTCGCCGACACCGCCGCCGGACTCCCGTGGCAGGACGCCGCCGCGATCCTCGCCGACACCCAACTGGTGCGCGCCCGGGCCGCCGAGGAGAACGGCCACTCCGTCACCGCCCGTCAGGCACGCCGGTTCGCCTCCGCGGCCCTGATGTTCGCGCAGATGGCCCTCCACACCGACACCGCGGAGAAACGGGCGCTGTACGCCCGGCACACCTCCGCGACCGCCGCTCTCGCACCCGAGGTGGAGCGCGTGCGGATCCCGTACCGCGACGGCGTCCTCGGCGGCTGGCTGTGCCGGCCCGCCGGCCCGCCCCGTGCCACCGTGATCGTGTGGGGCGGGCTCAGCGGCTGGGGAGCGGCGTATCTGCCGGTCGCCGACGCGTACACCGCGCGCGGTCTGGCCTGTCTGCTCGCGGAAGGGCCCGGCCAGGGCGAGTCGCGGCTGCGCCACGGGCTGTACGTCGACGAACACGTCATCGACGGCTTCGCCCGCTTCGTCGACCTGGTCGAGGCCGATCCCCGTCTCGGCGGCGCCACCGGCATCCACGGCATCAGCTTCGGCGGCCTGTTCGCCGCCCACCTGGCCGCCGCCGATCCGCGCGTCGGTGCCGTGGTCGTCAACGGAGCCCCGGCGACCCCCACGGTCCCCGAGTTCCGCACCGCCCGCGAGCAGATGGCCGCCGTGGTCGGCACCGACGACCCGGGCCGGGTGGCCGAGGTCATGGACAGCCTGCGCTTCGACCCGGACAAGCACCGCATCCGCTGCCCGCTGCTCCTGCTGCACGGCGGCCGCGACCCCCTCGCCCGTTACGAGGACCAGGAGCCGTTCCACCGCGCCGCCGACCCCGACACCGCCACGCTGCGGATCTGGCCCGACGGGGAACACACCCTCTACAACCACGCGGCCGCACGCGACGCGCTCACCGGTGACTGGTTCACCGACCACCTCGCAGGCCGGCACACCCCGAACCGTTAGGAAAGCCAGTGGACTTCACCGTCGAGACCGCCACCGACGCCGTGGTGGAGAGCTTCCGTGAGACCGAGGACCGGAGGCTGCGGCAGATCATGGAAAGCCTGACCCGTCACCTCCACGACTTCGTACGGGACATCGAACCCACCATGGAGGAATGGGAGGCAGCGATCGGTTTCCTCACCGCCGTCGGCCGCAAGTGCGACGACACACGGCAGGAGTTCGTCCTTCTCTCCGACGTCCTGGGCGTCTCCATGCTCGTCGAGACCCTCAACGGCTCCGGGGAGGGAACCGAGAGCACGGTCCTCGGCCCCTTCCACATGACCGAGTCACCCCGCCGCGAGCTCGGCGACTCCCTCGACCTCCTCGGCACCGGCCGCCCCTGTGTCGTCTCCGGCCGAGTGTCCGCCGCCGACGGAACTCCGCTGCCGGGCACCGAACTCGACGTGTGGCAGTGCTCCGAGGACGGCTTCTACGACGTGCAGCAGCCCGAGGTGCAGCCGCCGGGCAACGGGCGCGGGCTGTTCCGCACCGACGACCAGGGCCGCTACTGGTTCCGCAGCGTCGTCCCGTCCCACTACCCGATCCCCACCGACGGCCCCGTCGGCGCCCTCCTCGAAGCCACCGGCAGGCACCCCTACCGGCCCGCCCACCTCCACTTCATCGCGAGCGCCGGGCATCACCGGCCGGTCACCACGCACGCGTTCGTCGCCGGCAGCCCCTATGTCGACTCGGACGCCGTCTTCGCGGTCAAGCGGGGACTGATCACCGACTTCACCGAGTCCCACGACGCGCGGGAGGCCGAACGCTTCGGCGTGACGGTGCCCTTCACACACGCCGAGTTCGACATCGTCCTGGCTCCGCAAACCCCCACCGCGGCGGAGTCGACGCGATGACCTTCACCTACGAGGCCCTGCCGATGCGGGTGGTCTTCGGCACCGGCAGCCTGCGTCAACTGCCCCAGGAAGCGTCGCGGTTGGGTCTGCGACGGATCCTGGTGCTGTCCACCCCGGGACGGCGTGCGCTCGCCGAGCGGGCCGGCGTCCTGCTGGGTGAGGCGTACGCCGGGCTGTTCGCCGAAGCCCGGACGCACGTACCGGCCGACCTCGCGGAAGCGGCCCGCGCAGCCGCACGCGCGACCGGCGCGGACGGCTGTCTGGCCATCGGCGGCGGCTCCTCCATCGGCCTGGGCAAGGCGATCGCCCTGACCACCGGCCTGCCCGTGATCGGCGTGCCCACCACGTACGCGGGTTCCGAGATGACCCCCGTCTGGGGGCTCACCGACAACGGCCGCAAACGCACCGGCCGCGACCGGGCCGTCCTGCCGCGCAGCGTGGTCTACGACCCCGAACTCACCCTCCGCCTCCCCGTGGACACGTCGGTGACGAGCGGCTTCAACGCCGTCGCGCACGCCGTGGAGGCCCTGTACGCGCCCGACGCTTCCCCGATCGTGTCCCTGATGGCCGAGGAAGGGGTGCGCTCGCTGGCCGCGGCCCTGCCGGTCGTCGCCGCCGACGCCGGTGACCTGCGGGCCCGCACCGACGCGCTGCGCGGCGCCTGGCTGTGCGGGGCGTGCCTGGGCGCGACGACCATGTCCCTGCACCACAAGCTCTGCCACGTCCTCGGCGGCACCTTCGGCCTTCCGCACGCCGCCGTGCACACGGTCCTGCTCCCGTACGTCGCCGCCTTCAACCTTCCCGCGGCACCGGCCGCCGAGCAGGCCCTGCGACGTGCGCTGGCCACCGACGACGTACCGGGCCACCTCGCGCGAGCCGCCACCGAACTCGGCGCTCCCCGCTCGCTGGCCGAACTGGACCTCACCGAGGGCGACTTCGACGAGATCATCGCCCAGGCACAGGCCCGGCCCTACGCCAACCCGCGCCCGGTGACGGCGGAAGCGCTCCGCTCACTCCTCACGAAGGCCCTGAAGGGAACCCTCGCACCCTGACCCTCACCCTGACCCTGAGCATGACTGAGCGGCCATGAGCGGGAAGTGACACGGGACTTCAAGGCGCACGCCCACGAGCGGTACGCCGAGCTCCGCGCCAGGGCTCCCCTCCACCGGGTCCGGATGCCCGACGGGCCGCCCGGCTGGCTCGTCGTGGGCCACGAACTGGCCCGCACGGCACTCGCGCACCCGTCGCTGAGCAAGGATCCGGCACCCTTCGCGGAACTGCGATCCTCCGGCCGCCACATCCTGCTGCCGGATCCGGATTCGGCGGCAACATGCTCATGGCCGACCCGCCGCGACACACGCGCCTGCGCCGGCTGGTCTCCAGTGCGTTCACCTCCAGCGCGGTGGAGTCGCTGGAGTCGTGGACCCGCGAGGCCATGACCAACCCGTCCGACCGGCAACGCGCGAGCCTCCTCGCCCTCAGCACCTACCTGCGGCGGCTGCTCGACGACAAGCGCCGCCGGCCCCTGGACGACCTGCTGTCGCGGCTGATCGCGGTCCGTGACGCGGACGACGGACGGTCGTCGGACACCGAACTCCTCGGCACGGCCCTCATCTTGGTCGCCGCGGGTCACGAGACCACCGTCAATCTGCTCGGGAACGCCGTGGTCGCCTGCTCGATCATCCGGAGCAGGCCCGCCGAGCCGGGTGACACGGTCACTGTGGCGCTGACCTCCGCGGGGCGGGACGCTCCGTGGAGCGCCTGCCGGACCTCGCATGGATCCGGCCCGCGTACGAGGTCACCTGGCTGCCCGCCGGGATGACTCGGGGTCCCGTGCGGCTGCCCGTTCGCTTCACCCCCCGGTGACCTCCCGGTCAGGGACCGCCGTAGACGGCTCATAGACGAGCCGTAGACGGGCGTAGCCGACGATCGGGGCGGATGCAGCACACCCTCGTCCGTGACGACGGGGCACACCTACACGGGAAATGAGTCTTGAGGACGATCATGGGGGGCGGCGCGGTGTGCGCTCGACCGGCGCGCACGCCCGCGACACAACGGTTGCTCGGCCGAGGCGAGGAGCAAGCAGCCCTGAGGGGCCTCATCGCGGGCGCCCGCGCCGGCACGGGCGGTGCTCTCGTGCTGTACGGGGAAGCGGGCATCGGCAAGACGGCGCTGCTGGACGGTGTGCACAGCGACCACAGGGCGCTGCGCGTCCTGCGCGTGGACGGCACGCAGACCGAGGCCGAGCTGTCCTTCGCCGGGCTCCAGCATCTGACCGGTCCACTGCTGCGCCACTTCGGCGGCCTGCCACAGCCGCAGCGTGAGGCACTGGGCGTGGCTCTGGGCCGCCGTTCGGGTCAGGCTCCCGACCCCTTGCATCTGGGCCTGGCCGTACTGGGTCTGCTGGCGGCGGCCGCCGAAGAGGAACCGGTCATCTGTCTGGTCGACGACGCGCACTGGATGGACCGACGTTCCCTCGCCGTGCTCGCGTTCGCGGCGCGGCGTGTCACCACCGGGCGCATCGCCTTCGTCATCACGGCCGAGGGCACCGAGCACCTCGCGGAACTGACCGGGCTGCCGGCTCGTGCCGTCAGTCCCCTGAGCGACCGGGACGCCCGCGAGTTGCTGGACGGCGCTCTCCGTGCCCCACTGGACCAGCGGGTGCGGGAACGGGTCCTGTCCGAGGCTCACGGCAATCCGTTGGCCCTGATCCACCTCCCGCGCTGGATCGGGCCGACCGAGATGGCGGCCCGGTCGACCGCACCAGGTGTGCGGGCGCCGAAGCGACTGGAAGATACGTTTCGGGCCCGGCTGTCCCAGCTCCCACCCGACGTGAGACGGTTTCTGCTCCTCGCGGCGGCCGAACCGGACGGCAACCCCCTCCTGGTGCGCCGGGCCGCAGAGCTGATGCGCATGGGCCCTGACGTCGCGGCGACGGCGGAGTCCGCCGGTATCCTCGACGTCGGCACACGGGTGTGCTTCCGGCACCCCCTTCTGCGATCCCTGGTCTACGCCGAGGCCTCCGCGACCGAACGACGGCGAGCCCACGCCGCCCTGGCCGCATGCGGCGATGCCGTCCAGGACTCCGATCGCCACGCCTGGCACCGGGGACAGGCCGCCGCCGGATTCGACGAGAAGGCGGCCGGCCGGCTCGAGGACGCCGCCCGCCGGGCGGCCCGGAGCGCGGGCATGGCGGTCGCCGGGGGGTTCTGGGAGCTGGCTGCCGCGCTCACCGCAGATCGCCGGACCAGAGCAGCACGGCTGCTTTCGGCAGCGCGGGCGAAGCGGGAGACCGGCGCCTTCCAGGAGGCTCTGGCCATCCTGGCCTCCCTGCGACATGAGCCGATGCCCGACCCCGATCGCGCCCGAGTGGCCGTGATGCACGCACGCACCGTCTATGCCGTCCGGCGCAACGACGAGGCGGTCGAGTCACTGCTGGACGCAGCACACCAGGTGGCGGGTCACGACCCCGCGGCAGGCCGGCGCCTTCTGCTGGACGCGTTCGGGGCCTTGTCCTTCGCCGGGCGGTACGTCTCGCCGGATCGACGGCGTGACATCGTTGCCCAGACCCGACGACTGGGCCGGGCCGTCGACCCGGACGAGCCGGTGGCGACACTGCTGGCGGCGCTGATCGCCTCCTGCGCGAACAGCCCCGACGCCGTGCCGTCGATGGCGCGGGCGGTCCGGACCTGCCGGGGCGACTCCGGTACCCGGCTGCTGGCGGACCCGGGCGTGGTCCAGCTCGTCTGCAGTGCGGCCCTGCACACGTGGGACGCGGAAGCCTGGCTGCACCTGGTGGACCGGCATGTGCGCGGTGCACGCACGACCGGAGACCCCGCCGCTCTGCCCATCGCCCTGAACCACCGGGCCATGGCGGACATACACGCCGGGCGCCTGGACGACGCGGCGGAACACGTGGCACAGGCTCACGGCATCACCGAGGCCAACGGGACGGCACCGCTGCGTTACGCCGACCTCGCCCTCGCGGCGTGGCGGGGCGACGAGCCGAGGACGGCCTCGCTCGCCGACCGCGCGACAAGGGAAGCCGCGGAACGCCGTGAAGGACGGCTGCACACGGCCACGGAGTACGCCCTTGCCGTCCTGCACAACGCGGCGGGCAGACCAGAGGCCGCTCTGGCGGCCGTCGGAGAACTGCGGGAGGGCACCGGGGCGGGGTACTGGGGTCTCCTGGCGGCGGAGCGGGTCGAGGCGGCCGCGGCCTGCGGCCTCACCGCCTCGGCGCGGTCCGCGTGCGACATGCTCAGGGACGACGCACGAGCGTGTGACACTCCCTGGGCGAGGGGGATGTCCCTGAGAGCGCGGGCGCTGGTCGAACCCGGGCCGGCCGCGGAGGCGCTGTTCCGGCAGGCCACCGAAGAACTGAGCGCGGCCGGAGCGGTCCTGCAGACGGCCCGCACCCAACTGCTGTGGGGAGAGTGGCTGCTGACCAGCGGGCGGCGGACACAGGCACGCGAACCGCTGCGCCGCGCGTGGACGGCGTTCACATCGGCGGGCGCGCACGCCTTACGGCTCAGAGCCGCCGGAAGACTTCAAGCGGCGGGCGAGCGGACGGTGCGGCCGGGCAGCGGGGTCCAGACGCTGACGGCCCAGGAACTGCGGGTGGCGCGGATGGTGGCGCGGGGCGAGACGTCCCGGGAGGTCGGCACGGCCCTCTTCGTCAGTCCCCGCACGGTGGACGCCCATGTGCGCAGCATCCTGCGCAAGCTCGAGGTCCCCTCACGCCGTCACCTGCGCCATGTCGAGGGGCTGCGCCCCACCGACCGCACCGGGGCATGAGCACCTGCCGACATCGTGCCCGCCCGGGGCCGGGGGAGCGGTCGGTGCGCACACCTCGGCGCGCCGCCCACGGCCTCGGCGCGGCCGCGCCTCTCACCGGGACGCCGGCTCGTCACGTCGTCGCCGCTCCGACTCCACGGAGGACTTCCAGGTGGCCGGCATGCGCAGAGCCGTTTCGTCGTGCGTTCGATCACGCGCTGGTCGGTCCACAGCACGCGGAACTCGGGGCTGCCGGCTGCCAGTTCGCCGATCAGACCGCTCAGGGCCGGGTCGGCCGGCCGTCGCCCCGCCTCCATCCGGAGCATGGCGGCCGTGCCGGAGGCGACCGCGTCCCAGTCGGCGTACAGCACGCGGGCACAGGGGTCGAGGAAGACGAAGCGGGACTGTACGCGCTGGCGGGACTGTACGCGCTGTCCAGCACGTCGAGCAGCCGCTGTACGGACGGGCTGACCCGCTGCATCGCGGGGTCCGGGTCCTTGGGGCGGGGGCGATGATCGTCGGCGAGGTCGAACATGTGGGCACGCTCGGTGTCGTCCAGGCGCAGCGCGGCGGCTGCGCCCCGACGAGTTGGTCCATGGGCTCCATCGTGGGACCCGGACGAGGCGGTTGGCGAGCCGGGAGGGTGGCCGTGTTCTTCCTACCCTCACCCGGTTCCACGAGCGAGCGTTTCCCCGCCGGAGATTATAGTGATACGTCAACAATATGGTACGCTTCGGGCGTGACCGAACCGCCATGGCTGACTCCGCAAGAGGCCGACGTGTGGGCGAAGTACCGGCGCCTGCGTCGCGAGCTGCACCGGGCCCAGGAGCGTCAGCTCCTGCGCGACTCCGGTCTGTCGGCGGCGGACTACGCGCTGCTGGCCCCGCTGTCGGAATCGGCCGACGGCGTACTGCGGGCCAGAGACCTCGGGGCGGAGGTGGACTGGGAACGCAGTCGCCTGTCCCATCAGATCAGCCGGATGGAAAAGCGCGGTCTCGTCACCCGTGAGGCATGTGCTGAGGACGCCCGCGGCTCCATGGTCCGGCTCACCCCCAAGGGACGTCAGGCCATCGAGGAAGCCGCGCCCCGTCACGCGGAAACCGTGCGCCGGCTCTTCTTCGACCCGTTCACCGCCCAAGAGGTCCGCCTGTTCGGCGAGTTCCTGGACCGCGTCCTGGCCCAGGTCGAGGCGGAGGCACTGGACACGCCCTGATCCCGGCGCGGCCCAGGACCCGCCCGACCCCGGGAGACTGGGTGGCGCACACCCAGGAAGGCCGCGGCCTGGTACCCGGGGGTGCCACGGGTGAACGTGGATGCCATGAACAGCGACAACACCTCCTCCAGCGCCCCCCACCCCTACGTGGGCATGTGGGTGACCGCGGACGGCCACATCCGCCAGGAGCTGCTTCCCGACGGCCGCTACGACGAGGCCCGTGGCACTCGGAACAGCGCGTACACCGGCAGCTACACCGTCACCGGCAGCCACATCGACTACGTCGACGACACCGGATTCACCGCCACCGGCGACGTGCGGGACGGAATCCTCTACCACGAGCACCTGGTCCTCTACCGCGAGGACGAGGCGCCGCGGCCGTAGCGGCCGCCGACAGGCTGTCCTGCCGTTCCGCCGGCAGGGCAGCCTCTTCTTTTCCCCGCCCCCGCCCGCCCCGCCCCTCGGCACCACGCCCAGGGCGGAGCCGCGCTCCGGCCGCGGCTCCAGCGCACATGGAAGGCACCTCGACATGGAGAGCCTCGAACTGATCGTCGCCGTCGCGGCCGCCGTACTCGTCTCCGGATGGCTCGCCCGCAGGACCGGCCTGAGCGAGCCACTGCTCCTCCTGGGCGCCGGCTGTCTTCTCGGCCTGACGCCGGTCTTCGACGACCTCGCCCTCGCGCCCGAAGTGGTTCTGCTTCTCTTCCTGCCCGCGCTGCTGTACTGGGAGGCACTGACCTCCTCGGTCCGCGAGATCCGCCACAACCTGCGCTCCATCGCCCTCCAGTCGACTGCCCTGGTGCTGGTCACCGCACTGGCCGTGGGTGCCGTGGCCCACGCCTTCGGCTACCCCTGGTCCGTCGCTCTCGTGCTGGGAGCGGTCCTCGCGCCCACCGACGCCGCCGCCGTGGCCGCAGTGGCCCGCGCCATGCCACGGCGCATCCTGACGATGCTGCGCACCGAGAGCCTCCTCAACGACGGCACCGCTCTGGTTCTGCTCGCCGTCACCGTCGAGGTGGTGGCCGAGGACGTCCCCGTCAGCTGGGCAGACACATCCCTGCGGTTCGCCGAGTCCTACGCGGGCGGTATCGCCATCGGTGTCGCCGTCGCCCTGCTGCTCAGGCACGTCAGGCTCCGGCTGCGGGACCCGCTGCTGCACAGCGTCCTCAGCGTCGCCACACCGTTCTTCGCCTTCCTGCCCGCCGAGCTCGTGCACGTGTCCGGCGTGTTGGCCGTCGTCACCTGCGGACTCGTCAGCAGCCGGTACGGCCCCCGGGTGATCGGCTCCGACGCCCGGGTGCAGGCCACGGCCTTCTGGGAGGTCACCAGCCACCTCCTCAACAGCGCCCTGTTCGTCCTGGTGGGCATCCAGCTGCCCGCCGCGGTCAGGGCACTGACGTCCACGGACCTCGTGCAGGCCGTGGCAGTGGCCGCCGCCGTGAGCGCCGCCGTCGTCGGAACACGCTTCCTGTGGTTCTACACCGTTCCCTATGCCGTGCGCGTCGTGGACCGGCGGCCGGAGCAGCGGGAACGCCGGATCGGGGCGGCGCAGCGCATACCGCTGGCCTGGGCCGGAATGCGCGGCGCCATCTCGCTGGCCGCCGCGCTGACCATTCCGACCGTCACCGCGGAGGGGCGCCCGGTGGAGCATCGGGACGCCATCGTGTTCACCACGGTCGTGGTGATCGTGGTGACCCTCACCGTGTTGGGTCCCACTCTCCCGGCCGTGGTCCGCCGGGCCCGGTACGACGCCGACGACGAGCAGACCGCCGAGTCCGTCCTCGCCCACCAGCACCTCGGCACCGCCGCCCTGCGGGCGCTGCCCGAACTGGCCCGCCGCTACTGCGTCGCACCGGGCACGGTGGCGCAACTGGAGCGCGACATCAGCGACCGCATCGACGGAGGCGAGGACGCGGTCCGGCGCAGTCGCAGCGCTCATCGGCTGGAGACGGAACTGCTGCGCGTCAAGCGGCGCGCCCTGTCGGAACTCCGCGACGCCGGGCGCATCGACGACATCGTGCTGCGAAGCGTGCAGGACGTACTGGACGCCGAGGAGGTCCGGCTGTCGGTGAAGGAGTCCAGAATGCCGCCGGCGACCGGCGAGCGCGCCCTGCGAACAGTGCCTCAGCGGGACACCCGAGCGTGCTGACCGGCGGGGCCCCCGGCCGGCGGCTCCGTGCCTCAGGCCGGGGAGGTCGTCGCCGGGCGAGGCATTCCTGGGTGTGCTGCTCCCAGGTGAAGGGCGGCCTGGTGAGGGTCTGCGGCGAGCGGAAGTGTGGTGTGTGGCGCCGGCCGCACTAGGCGGCCGGCGGTGTTCTCCACTTCGAGATCGGGGTTGTGTGTCATGTATGTCGAGGGTGCGGTGCGTGAGGCTCTGCTGGACCAGTTGCGAGCGTCGGCCGGGGACCGCCGGCGGCGGGTGCTGCTGACCGGTGCGACGGTGGTGACGATGGACCCGGCGGTGGGTGTGCTCGACAGGGGTGACGTGCTGATCGAGGGCGACGTGATCGCCGCGGTGGGCACGGACCTGCGGGCACAGGGCGCGGAAGCGGGCGCCGTGGTGATCGACGCGGCCGGCTGCATCGTGGCCCCGGGGTTCGTGGACACGCACCGGCACGCGTGGGAGACGCAACTGCGCCGGATCATGCCGGACGTGGACGACCTGGGCGGCTACGTGACGACCACTCTCCTGGGTTACGCGCCGGTGTACCGCCCGCACGACATGTACGTGGGGACGCGGCTCGCGGCGCTGACGGCGATCGACAGCGGGATCACCACCATGCTGGACTTCTCGCACAACTCCCGGACCGCCGCCCATTCCGACGCCGCGGTGCGGGCGCTGCTCGACACGGGCATCCGGGGTGTGCACGCGGCGATGGCGCCCCACTTCGGTGACTGGGACAAGCAGTGGCCGCAGGACGTGGCGCGGCTGCGGCAGGAGTTCGGCGACAGCCTGCTGTCCTTCCGCATAGCCGCGCTGGCGACCGGCGAGATCGCCGGTCCCGAGCGGGAGTTCGGGCCGCGGCTGGCGGCTGCGGCCCGTGAACTCGGTGTCGGGGTGAGCGTGGACGCGGTGTTCGGGGAGACGTCCTCGCAGGCCATCCTGGAGTGGGAGCGCCAGGGGCTGCTGGGCCCGGACCTGACGCTGATCCACGCCACCGGTCTGACGCGGGACGCCTGGCGGGCGATCGGTGGGAGCGGCACGACGATCGCCCTGGCGCCCACCTCGGACGCACAGATCGGTCTGGAGACGGCGATCCCGGCAGTGGACGAGGCGTTGGCGGTGGGGGTACGGCCCGGGCTGAGCATCGACGTGGAGGTGGCCTTGGCCAGCGACATGTTCACTCAGATGCGGGCCCTTCACGCCATCCAGCGGATGCGGGCGGTCAACGCCGCACATGGCACCGACGTCGCACCGCGTCGGATCAGCACCCTCGACGTGCTGGACTTCGCCACCCTCCAGGGCGCGCGGACCAACGGGCTCGGGGAGGTGACGGGTTCGCTCACCCCGGGCAAGCAGGCCGACGTGCTCGTGATCCGGGCCGAGGACGTCAACAACATGCCGCTGAACGACGCGGTCGGCACGCTGGTCCTGGGCAGCGACGCCCGCAACGTCGACACCGTGTTCGTCGCCGGGCAGGTCCGCAAGTGGGACGGTCGTCTCCTGGACGTCGACCTCGCCGCCCTGCGGGACGAAGTCGCCGCCTCCCGCGACCACATCCTCGACACCGCCACCGACGTCTGAGCTTTTCCCGCGCGGAGGCGGAGGGCCACGGCCCTCCGCCTCCGCGTCCGATGGCCGTCCGCCGCCTGATCCTCGTCCTCAGACGGAGTCGACCACCAGCGCACTGGCGGTGGCGAAGGTGTGCCGGAACTCCCTGAGGGGCTTGTACTCCTCGGAGTGGTAGAAGTTCAGGACGGCCTGCTTGTCCGGGAACTCCAGGATCACTCCGATGGCGGGCCGCTCGTCGGCTTCCAGGACGAAGCACTCGGTGTCGCGGGCAACGGGCTTGCCGCCGTAGCGCGAGACCACCTCGAGGGTCCGGGACTCGTAGTCCCGCATCTTCTCCTCGTCCCGGGGGGTGACGCTGATGACCATGTAGGCACTCATCACTGAATCCTTCGTTAGTTCGTAATTACGTGAACTATTGAAGCGTCGGTTCTCGTCCCTGCCAAATCCCCGGAGCGTGAGCTGCGGCACAACCCTTCGACAGTTGGCGAACGTGCGTACAATCGAAGGGTGAAGCCGTTGACACACCCCAGTCGCGCGGAACTGCGCATAGAGGCAGTGCTGGACGCGATGGCCAATCCCACCCGGCTCAAGATCATCGAGCGCCTCGCCGACGGGGAGGAGCTCACGTGCTCCACCACGCTGCCTGACGTGTCTCCCTCAACGGCGAGCCGTCATTGGCACGTCCTGCGGGAGGCGGGTCTCCTGCGTGCCCGGCGCGAAGGCCGGATCATCCTGCACAGCCTGCGCAGGGAAGACCTCGACAGCCGCTTCCCCGGCCTGCTCGACAGCGTCCTGGCGGCCGTCCGTGACGCCCCGCCCGCGCGGACCGGTGACTAGACCGTCACACGGCTTCCTCCGGCGGCGTGAAACGAGCCGCGCCTTGCGCTAGGGGGTGTTTCGAAAGTCCCGCACAGCACCCGCGGCGCCCGGCACGCACCCTCGAACACCGCGGGCACCGCACAGGACTCTCGAAACACCCCCTAGTTCGCCTCGCATCCCAGGTAGAAACCGGCCAGGCCGGAACGCGGCAGGGAGCCCGGGCCGGAGCCGTCCGACACTCCTGCCGGCACGGTATAGGCGGCATCGGTCCGCCGCGTCGCGTCCGCGAGCCCGGTGTCCGCGTTCCCGAGGCGGGCCTGGATCTCGTAGACCCCGTCTCCGGAGTGGGTGAGAACCGCCAGATCGGGGTGGCGGTCGTGATCGTAGTCCGCGACGGCGATGCCGCGTGTCTCGCCGAGGTCGAGGCGCCGGGTCCGCTGCCCCCGCCCGGCATCCGAGAACGGTCCGAAGACCAGGTCTGCCACGCGCGGGACGATCGGATCGTCGCCCTGCCGTTCCCCCAGCGCCACCACCACCAGGTCGGACCATCCGTCCTGGTCGAAGTCCGCCACGGCGGCCAGAATGTCCTGCTCGTCGGACCCTGCTGAGCCATCGACGAGTTCCCTGGGGCCGACCGGCTCGTGAAAGCCGGAACGCGTCCCGCGCGACAGTGTCAACTCCCTCCCTGTGTGCGAGGGATCGGCGACACGATCAACGAACCCGTCACCGTCCACGTCGGCGACGAGGGCACCGGCCGTGGTCACGCAGGGCTCGACAGCGGGCCGGACAGAGGGCGGACGGCGGGCCGGTCCCTCGTCACCGCACCCCGCGATCAGCGTCACCCCCGTGGCCAGCAAAGTGCCGTAGGCGACTTGCCGAATCCGTGTCCTGGAATGCTGATGGCCGCTCATGGAGGTGCTGTCCGCCCTGGAGTGAGATGCCGGCCGCATGTCTGAAGAGGCCGCGCGCCGACTGGAGTCAGGCCCCATGGTCGGCGGCGCCGTCCTCGGCGGCATCGGTGGTCATCGCCTACATGACGTCCTGGAGAACGCGTGGAAACGACTCGTCGCGTGGTTCGCTCCATGCTGTCAGACCTCGGAAGCAGCGCCGGGCGGCGGTTCGGGGGACGGATCCGCAGACGCTCCGCGGCCGCCTCTCTGCTCGGAGCGCCTCCGGGCCGTCTCGGCGGCGGTCGATCCTAGGCGGTGATCGCCGATGCCTGCGGCCCGTGCTCTTGGAACCGTGGGTGCCGGTGCACGCGGGCACGGCCTGGAGTCCTGGCGCCACCGACCCGCCGGCCGCGTCGCCGACTGAGAGCGGTGATGTTGACGTATCAACAATCGGCGCTATCGTTGACGTGTCATCAAATGGGTCGGAGGTGTTCCGACCCTGATCGAACGGCCGCGGCGCCAGAAACCACGGCTGATCACCCACGTGTCAGGAGCAAGGTCATGAAGGCGCTCATCGCCCGGTCGTACGGCCCCCTGGAATCCCTCGAGTTCGCGGACCTGCCCCTCCCGGCACCCGGCCCCGGCCAACTGCTGGTCCGGCTGCAGGCCACCGCTCTCAACGCGGTCGACAAGGTGCTCGTCACGGGTGCCATGCGCGACGCGCTGCCGGTACGGCATCCCTTCGTCCCGGGTGTGGACGTCAGCGGAGTGGTCGAGTCCGTCGGCGAGGGCGTCACCCGCTTCTCGCCCGGCGACGCCGTCATCGCGTGGAACAGCGTGACCGCCGGAGCGCTCGCCGAGTACATCGTCATCGCCGACGCCCCCTCCGTGGCCCGGCGTCCCGCCGGACTCACCCCGGCGCAAGGCGCGGCCCTGACCACCGCAGGACTCACAGCGGCCGCTCTGCTGGAGGCCGCCCGGGTCGGCGCGGGCGGCAGCGTCCTGATCGTGGGTGCCGCCGGTGGTGTCGGCTCCTTCACCGTCCAGCTCGCCAAGCGGGCGGGCCTGACCGTACTGGCCACCGGACGCTCGGACGACGAGGAGTTCCTGCGCCGCCTCGGCGCCGACCACTTCCTCGACTACCGCGAAGTCGACATGGCCCGCGGGGCACACGCCCTGGTCGACGGCGGAGTCGACGTCGTCATCGACCTCGCCCACGCCGGTCCGGCACTCGCGACCACAGCCGCGGCGGCGAGGGAGGGGGGAGTGCTCGTGTCCCCCCTCGGTGGTCCGTCCTCGTTCGAGCGGGGCGTCACCGCCGTCTACACCGGCACCCGCACCCCCGAAGGCCGCCTGGAAGAGCTTGCCGCCCAGGCATCCGACGGCCGACTGCGTGTCGAGATCGACTCCGACTACGCCTTCGGGCAAGCCGACCGCGCCCTGGTCGACTTCGCCGCGAAGCACGTCCGCGGCAAGGTGACCGTCACCTTCTGACAGCTCAGCCGCCTTCCGGAGTTGAATCGGTCGGTTACGGTGTACAGCTCGCCAGGAGGATGATCAGAGGCGCAGAATCCGCCGGAGCCACTTCGCCCGCGCCGCGCGCGCCCGCTGTGACAACTCGGCGTCGGGGGCGAGCGCGTCGAAGCCGTGGAAGCCGCCCGGCCACACGTGCAGTTCCGCCTCGCCCCCGGCCCGCCAGATGCGTGAGGCGTAGGTGACCACCTCGTCGCGGAAGGTCTCCGCGGAACCGACGTCGACGAACAGGGGAGGCAGGCCGGCCAGGTTCTCGGCTCGTGCGGGTGCCGCGTACGCCGTGACGTCCGGGCCGCCGCGCCGATGTCCCAGCAGCGCGCTCCACCCCGTGTCGTTCGAGGTGCGGTCCCAGGCGCCCACGCCGGCCATCTGGTGCGCGGAAGGGGTGTCGTTGCGGTCGTCGAGCATGGGACAGACCAGCAACTGGCCCACCGGCGCGGGGCCTTCGAGATCCCGGACGAGCAGCGTCAGACCCGCGGTCAGCCCGCCCCCCGCACTGGGTCCCGAGACGACCAGACGCCCGGGATCGATGCCGAGCTCGTCGGCATGGGCCATGGTCCAGCGCAGACCGGCGTGGACGTCCTCCAGGCCCGCGGGGAAAGGGTGCTCCGGGGCCAGCCGGTACTCGACCGAGACGAGCACGATCCCCAGGTGCTGCACCCAGTCGAGCATTTCCCCGAGGAGGGTGCGGTTGTCCCCGAGGATCATGCCGCCGCCGTGCGTGAAGTAGACCGCGGGCCGCGGCCCGGCCGAACCGGTCGGGCGGCAGACCAGCAGAGAGATCTCGGGAGCGCCCTCCGGGCCCGGGACCCGCCGCTCCGTGAAGTCGATGGCTCCCTCCCGGCGCAGCTCGTCGTCGGTCGGCGCGGCGGCCCTCATGAACTCGCGCAGCGCCGGGATCATCTCCGGCAGGACGGCGGGAGGCATGGTCCGCGCCAACGACCCCAGCACGGGGACCAGTTCGGGGTCGAAGGGGGGTGGGGGTCCGAGGCGCGAGGTGTCGGTCATCGTATTCCGGTGCTCCTGTCGGGCAGGCAGGGAAGCGGCGGGCGCGGGTCCCTCGCCGCGCAGCGGCCCGGTACGGCCTAGGCGCGGGTGGCACGGCGAGGAGGCCGGTGCCGTGGCACCCGCGGCGGTTCGTGTGGGGGAGGACCGAAGTTCAGCCCTTGTTCTGGCCGAGGAGCTGGAGCTCCCAGGCGAGGCTGGTGCCGAAGCTGCCGCCGTGCTCCAGGAGGATCTCCGTCATGCCGGGTACCGTCTCCTCACGGGCCCAGTCACGCTGCCACTCGGAGATGACGGTGCCGGAACAGGTCGGGACGACCCCGGCCTGGATCATGCGCTCGATGCCGCGCTCGTGAGCTTCGGTGGTGGTGGCGCCCGAGGCGTCCGTCACCGCGAAGACGCGGTAGCCGTCGGCGAGGGCGTGGATCGCCGGCCAGGCCAGGCAGATGTCCGTCCACAGACCGGCCATGATGAGGTCCTTGCGCCCCGTGGCCGCGACGGCGTCCACGACACGCCGGTCCTCCCACGTGTTGATCGCCGTACGGTCGATCGGCTTCTGGTCGGGGAAGACGTCCTGCAACGGGCGGATGATGTGACCGCCCCGGTCCTCCACCACCGTGGTGAGGATCGTCGGCACATCGAACAGCTTGGCGCCCTTGGCCAGCGCCGTCACGTTGTTGACGACCAGGTTGGCGTCCATGCTGCGCATGCCGGCGAACTGGGCGCCCTGGTGGTCGATCAGCAGCAGCACCGACTTCTCGGGGGTGAGCAGGGCGTCGAGGCCGGTGTAGGTGACGTGGTTGGCTGTCATGTCTTCTCCGAAGATCGTTCGAGGCGACGGCCGGGTGTGACCGCCCGTTTCAAGATCGCACCGGCACTTCACGCCTCGCATCGGCGACTGGTACGTAGGCGTTTTGCGCCTCTGGCCGACAGGTGGATGCGCGCCAACGCGGCAGGTGCGCCACGGGACTTGTTCGGCACAAGTCGCCGATGCGGCGCTTCGGCAGGGCCGCCGAAGTTACGAGCGACGGCCCGGCGACGAGGATCTGGTCCTGCTACGCACGCGGCGCGTCGTCCTGGAGACGGCGCTGCGCGCGGCGGTGGAGGCACAGCGGACCATCCGCTACGAGACCGGTACGGCGGTGCGCGGGCTGGTGACCACGCCGCAGCGAAGTGGTCCGCCGCGGGTCACCGGAGTGCTCCCGGACGGTGGACGAGTCGACACCGGCCTCGTCGTCGACACGTCCGGGCGTCGCTCACCGGTCGTGGACTGGCTGACCGCGGCGGGGCACGGCATCCGAGACGGAGACACACCAGGTCGGTCTCGCCTACGACGCCGGGTTCGACGACTATCGACTGGATGCCGAACGGGGCCAGGAAGGCCGGGACTTTCCTGGGAGTCCCACTCGTGGGAAGTGGATTCGGCCGAAGCGACGGCCCCCTCTCGTGCACCGGGCGATGCCGGAAAACGCAACGCTCCGCGCACCACCGCCGTTCGACGGACGGTGGTGCGCGGAGCGAGATCCTCAGCTGTCGACGCCGGGATGCTGCTGTGGAGGGAGAGCCGGCGCGCTGATGGAGCCCAGCAGGGCGAGCGCGTCGGCCGACCGTGAACCGGGTTCGGCCTGGAGGATGACGAGTTGCTGACCCGGGGCGCTGCGGATGTCGAGCGCTTCGTGGCGCAACTCCATGGGCCCGACGGCGGAATGACGCACTTCCTTGACCTGGTACGGGGGGACCCGTGAGTACTCCCGTGCCCAGAGGGAGCGGAAGTCACCACTGCGCACCGCCAGTTCGCCGACGAGTTCGAGGATGCGCGGGTCGTCGGGTGTCTGCGCCGCCGTCCGCTGGAGATCGGCCACGGCGCGGTGCCTGGCGCGCTCGGGATTGCGGTAGAAGGCCTTGGCGGCAGGGTCGAGGAAAAGCATGCGCAGGACGTTGTCCTGGTGGGTGAAGTCCGAGTACAGGGCTGCCGCGAGGCTGTTGGTCACCAGGAGGTCCTGTGCGCGACCGATGATGAAAGCGGGTGTTCTGGTCCAGCCCTCGATCATCTGCCGCAGCGGCGCGCTGACGCGCTCGACCCGCACGGGGGGCTTCATGCGGCGGGCCGTGGGTCGTGCCACTCGGAACAGGTGCAGCCTGTCCTCGTCGCTGAGTTGAAGTACCCGCGCCACCGCTTCGAGGACACGCTCGGAAGGATTCAGCTCGCGGTCCTGTTCGAGCCGCATGTAGTAGCTGGCGCTGACCCCGGCCAGGGCCGCCACCTCGTCGCGCCGCAGACCCGGCACCCGTCGGCGTCCGGTACTGGGCAGTCCCACCGCCGCGGGGCTCAGCAGTGCCCGTCGGGAGCGGAGAAATCGGCCCAGCCCTTCCACCGTGTCAGGGTGCTTGTGCTTGTCCATGCCATCGAGGCTAGAGGGAAGCCGCCTCAAAAGAACGTGCCGACCGTGGGTGCGTCACTCCCAGGATCAAGATGAGGTGTCACACAAAGTAAGGGGTGTCGAACCGCTCGCCATATTACATGGTCGACACTTTTGACCAGTCGCATTCGGTCTAATCTGGATTCCATGAGCAAGGGGACGCCTTTGGGCGATTTTCTCAGAGCCCGCCGCGAAGTGCTGAAGCCGCAGGACGTGGGCCTGCCCGAACACGGGCGGCGTCGGGTTCCGGGGTTGCGCAGGGAGGAGGTCGCGCTCCTGGCCGGGGTGAGCTCCGACTACTACATCAGGCTCGAGCAAGGACGTGAACGCAGTCCCTCCCCGCAGGTTCTCGACGCGGTGGCGCAGGCGCTGAAGCTGGATGCGGAGGCGACCGACCACCTCAACCGGTTGTGCCTCGCGGCTTCGCAGCGCCCTCGTGACTACGGCCACGGCGAGGTGAGCGCTCAACTGCTCCAGCTCATGGACGGATGGGAGCACACCCCCGCCTTCGTCGTCGGACCGGCCCTCGACGTCCTCGCCGCCAACGCGCTGGCCACAGCCTTGCACGGCGGCTTCGAGGCGTTCGACAACCTGGCGCGCATGGTGTTCGTCGATCCCGCCGGCCGTGACTTCTACCAGGAGTGGGAGCGAGCCGCGCACTCGTGCGTCGCCGAGATCAGAGCCGCCTACGGGTTCGACCCGGATTCCGCCCGCATCGCCGAGGTCGTCGCGGAACTCTCCGAGCGGAGCGAGCAGTTCGCGGACCTCTGGCAACGACACGAGGTGAAGGGCAAGTCGCAGGAGGGCAAGCACCTCAAGCATCCACAGGCCGGTGACCTGCACATCGCGTTCGCCGCCTTCACCGTCAATGGCGCGCCGCATCAGCAGCTCGTCGTGTACCAGGCCGAGCCTGCCAGTCCGACGGCGGCCGCCTTCGAGGTGCTGCGCGCTACGGTGGCGGCGCCGAAGAACGAACAGGACATCGCTGCCGAGCCGGCGGACGCCGACACCGCATAGCGGTCGCGATTCGTGTGGTCGTGGCGCGCGCGGTCCGTTCCCCGCGCGTGCCACGACGCGGCGGCCTCCCGGGGAGCGGAGACGCAGCCTGGTAGTGGCGCACCCAGGTATGTCCCGGCCTTCCTGCCGCTTCCGGCTCACCCGACCATCGAGACACGGGCGCACCGCCCTCTCGGTCGGCGGGTGCGTCGCGCGACGCGAAGGAGCGGACATGATCACTGTGAACGACCTGCGGGTCCACCCCCTGGATCAGGTGCACCGGCTGATCGAACCCGGCCCGGTCATCCTGGTCAGCACGGAGTGGCAGGGGACACCCAACGTCATGACCAACGGCTTCAACATGATGGTGCGCCACGCGCCGCCGTTGATCGCCTGCACCATCGGTCCGTGGGACCACAGCTACACGGCGCTGGTCGAGACCGGTGAGTGCGTGATCTCGATCCCCACGGCCGACATGGCCGCCACGGTGGTGGACATCGGGAACTGCTCAGGTGCCGATGTCGACAAGTTCGGGAAGTTCGGCCTCACGGCCGTGGCCGGTGAGGCGGTCCGGGCACCCCTCATCGCCGAGTGCTGGGCGAACATCGAGTGCCGGGTCGCCGACACCCGTCTGGCGGACTCCCACTCCCTCTTCCTTCTGGAGGCGGTCCGCGCCTGGACCGACCCCTCACAGGAGGCTCCCCGGCTGTTCCACCACCGCGGCGACGGGACCTTCACGCTGGACGGCCCGGTCGTCGACCTCAAGGCGCACATGACCAAGTGGCAGTACCTGGTCTAGGCCGCGGGGAAGCTTGCTGTTGACGTGTCAGCAAAACCCACAGCAGGGTATTGTTGACGTGACAACCTTTGGAGGGTGAGTGGCGACGCGTTCTTCCTCGCAGCGGCCGTCATGACGAGCAACTGCACAGGACAGCGAGGTGCAGGATGAAGGACGAAGGGAAGCCGCGCATCTGCTTCTCGCTGCTGGGGCAGGTCCGCGCGCACCAGGGCGACCACGAGATCGACCTCGGCTCGCCGCAACAGCGGGCGGTGGCAGCCGCGTTGCTGCTCGCTCAGGGCCGGCCCCTGACCGTGAACGACCTTGTCGAAGCGGTGTGGGAGCGTCCGCCGAACTCACCCGCCTCGGTGGTGCGGACCTACGTGTGGCGGCTGAGGAACGCGCTGGAACCAGGTCATCCGCGGTCACAGCCCTGGCGGATCCTGCGGTCGGTGGCCGGCGGCTACCTGCTGGACGCCGACGACGACTGCGTGGACTGGCAGGCGTTCCAGCGGCACGTCGGGGAAGCCAGAGCCCGGCGGGCGGACGGTGACCACACGGCGGCCCTGCTCGCCTACGGCAGGGCTCTCGCGCTGTGGCAGGGTGATCCGCTGGCCTCGGTGCCGGGTCCGCTGGCGGACCGCGAACGCTCCCGCATCCAGGCTCAGCACCTCGACGTCCTGGAGGAACGCCTGCACCTCCAAGTGGACGCGGGCCACTACGCCGAGGCGATCACCGGTGCTTCCGCACTCGTCGAACACCATCCGCTGCGCGAAGGTCTGCACCAAGTGCTCATGCACGCCCTGTACCGTGCGGGACGCCAGGCGGACGCTCTGGCCGTCTACCGCAGGGTCCACCGAATCCTGGACGAGGAACTCGGCATCGCCCCCGGCCCCGACCTGCGGGCGCTGCACGCCCGGATCCTCCGGGCCGACCGTCCCGCCCCCGCACCGCCGAACCCCGAAGCCGCGCGGCGCCGGACGCCGATCCCGCGTCAACTCCCGCACGCAGCAGCCGATTTCACCGGTCGCGTCCCGCAGACTGAGCGCGTCCACGACGCCCTGCTGCGGCATCCCGCCCACGCCATGCCCATCGTGCTGGTCACCGGTATGGGCGGAGTGGGAAAGACGGCCCTGGTGATGCACAGCGTGCAGTCGGTCCTGGCCGCCTACCCCGACGGGCAGCTGCACACCGACCTGCGCGGCGCCGGCGGCACACCGGCGGATCCCGGATCCGTGCTGTCGGCATTCCTGCGCGCCCTCGGCCTGGCGGACTCCGTCATCCCGGACGAACTCGACGAACGCGCGGCACTGTACCGGACGGTTCTGGCGCAGCGACGCGTGCTGATCGTCCTGGACGACGCGGCCGACATGGAACAGATCCTGCCGCTGCTGCCGGGTTCGCCCACCTGTGCCGTGGTCGTCACCAGCCGCAACAGCCTGGCGCCGCTCCCTGTCAGCCTGCGCGTCACCCTCCGTGCCCTGCCCGACGACGAAGCGCTGGACCTGTTCACCCGGCTGGTGGGCAGCGCACGCGTGGCAGCTGAACCGCAGATCGCACGCCAGGTGCTGGCCAGTTGCGGGGGCCTGCCCCTCGCCATCCGCGTCATCGGCTCGCGGCTGGCGGCGCGCCCCGAGTGGAGCCTGGCCCGACTGGCCGAACGGCTCGCCGACGAACGGCACCGGCTGTCGGGAATTCCTGCGGGGCGGCACGCGCATGCGGCTGTCGGAGGCGTACCCGCGCACCGGAGAAGCCGCCGCGGCCCTCTGCCACGCCGAGCGGGCCCTGGCACTGAGCCATGAGGTGCACCACGATCACCTCGCGGCCCTTTCCCTGTCCGCCTTCGGCGACGCCTTGGCCGCGCTGGACCGCCACGACCGGGCACGGCTGCACTGTCAGCGCGGTCGACGAGCTGCGGCGCCTCGAGAATTCACGAACGACGCGCGGCGAGTGGCCCGACGGCTCTCACGGCTGCCCCACAGGGACCCGCACGACGGGGCTGAGCCAGCGCCTGCGGGGCGAGTCGCGGACACCCGGACTCGCCCCCCGCCGGGCACTCCCAAGACCGGGGACATCGGGCCGCCCTCGGAAATCGCCAAGTCCCGGCGGGAGGACGGGGATAGCCTCAGCAGGCGAATCGTCCGACGGGGAGGGGCAGGGTATGCCAGGGCAGGACTGGATCGACCGTGCGGGAGAGTTGTTCGAGGCGGCGATGTTCGGCGGCGATACGTCCGCGCTCGATCGGTCCGACGACGCGCTGGACGCGATCGAGGCGCCGCTCTCCCTGGCACGGGGAAAGGTCTTGCACGTCCGCTTCCTGAACGACCGCGAAGAGAACGACCAGGAACTGGTGCTCTTCGAGCGCGCGGCCGAGTTGTACCAGCGTCTGGGGGACGCGTCGGGCGAGGCCGACGCGTTGTTCTGGGTCGGCTGCTGGCATCAGGTGGTGAAGGGCGACGGCGCCACCGGCAGGCCGTACTTCGAGCGGTCGTACGCGCTGGCGAAATCCGTCGACGACCGGATGACGATGTCCTACGCGACACGCCATCTCGGCTTTGCCGACAAGGACGCAGGCCGGTTCGATCTGGCCCGCGAGCGATTGACCGAATCGGTGACGCTCCGCCGGGAGACAGGTTTCAGGCCCGGGGAAGCGGCCGGCCTGGTGGCGCTGGCCTACCTCTCGGCCGAGACCGGCGACCGGTCGGCGGCGCTCGACCACCTCGACGAAGCGGAGTCCGTCGCCGAAGGATGCGGTGCCCAGACGGTGTTGGAGTGGATCGCCCAGGCCCGCACGCTCGTCCGACCCTAGGCACTGCGGACCAGTGCCGGTAGCGGCCACTCGTTGACTGCTGCTACCAGCACGGCCTGCGCCCGGCATGCTGTTGCTCGTCCTGGCCGTTCGTGAGTTCCGCTCCGGTGCATCGGTCCGCTGGATCGTGGGTGGAGTCGTGGTCTTCCTCGGCGCCTTGTACGCGCTCGTGCGGGACGTGCGGCGGCTCCGCATGGGGCCGACGGTCTGACGAGCGGTGCCAGTTCAGTTCGAGACCGGATCGCGGTGGGTCCACCTGCCGGAGACGGCGACTGGCGGGGCGTCTGCGGAGGATATGGGTGACGATCCGGGCCCCAATGTCGTCCCGCTGCCGGCTGCGGCCCCGGTGCATTCAACGCACGCCTCATGCAAACCCGTTCATCACCCGGGATGCCCTGCCCGAAAACAGAGGCCACAGCTATTCCTAGGAGTGGGACTCCCAGGAAAGTCCCGGCCTTCATAAGGATTCCGCCGGCGAGCAGACTCGAATGCGTAAGGAAAAAGCATCCCGCTCCCCGTGAGGGAAGCGGGGGAATTCGGAAGAGGACGATTCATGGCTACGTGGTTCGTGACCGGTGCGTCGCGGGGGCTCGGTGCGGAGATCGCACGGGCCGCGCTGCGGGAGGGCGACAACGTCGTGGTCGCCGTGCGCAACCCCGACCGCCTCCCCGGCGACCTCAAGGCGTCCAAGACGTGCTTCCCGCTCGCCCTGGACGTGACCGACACCGACAGCATCCCCGCCGCCGTGCAGGCGGCCGTGGAGCGGTTCGGCGGGATCGACGTCCTGGTCAACAACGCAGGCCGCGGACTGCTCGGCGCCCTGGAGGAGATCACCGACACCGAGGCCCGCTCCCTGTTCGACCTCAACGTCTTCGGCCTGATCAACGTCACCCGCGCCGTCCTGCCCGTCATGCGCGCGCAGGGCTCCGGCAAGCTCGTCCACATCGGATCACGCTCCGGCTTCGAGGGCGAGCCCGGCGTCAGCCTCTACTGCGCCTCCAAGTTCGCCGTCGCCGGCATCAGCGAAGCACTCGGCGCCGAGATGGCCCCGTTCGGCATCCAGTCGATGGTCGTCGAACCCGGAGTCTTCCGCACCGACTTCCTCGACCCCACCTCCCTCTCCGTCGCCGCGCACCGCATCCCCGACTACGACGACACCCCCGCACACATGACCCTGGACTGGATCGACCAGGCCAACCACGCCCAGCTCGGCGACCCCGTCAAGGGCGCCGCCCTCATCGTGGAAGTCACCGCCACCGACAAGCTCCCCACCCACCTCTACCTCGGCCGCGACACCCTCGAACGCCTCGAAGTCAAGTACCAGCAGGTCCACGACGACCTCACCGACTGGCGCGAGAAGTCCGCCGCCACCGCCCACGACGACGCCGCCTGACGCGCGCGGTCCCCTCACCAGGGGCCGGATTCTCCATGGAGCCGTCCGGCCCCGGTTCCTCCCCCCCAACTGTCACCCCCTCAACTCCATGTGAAGAGGAAATCGATCATGTCTGCTGTTGTGCTCTCCGGCACCCAGCTGTCCGGTCGCGTCGCCGTCGTCTCGGGTGCGTCCAGCGGTATGGGCGCCGCGACCGCCGAACGCCTGGCCGAACTCGGTGCGACCGTGGTGGTCCTGGCCCGCCGTCAGGACAGGCTCGACCAGGTCGTCAAGAACATCGAGACAGCCGGCGGCACCGGTTACGCCCTCGCCGTCGACGTCACCGACCGCGCCGCCGTCCAGGCCGCCGCCGACCTGGTCGCCGACCGGTTCGGCAAGGCCGACCTCGTCTTCAACAACGCCGGCGTCCAGCTCATCTCCGGCATCGAGGAACTCAAGGTCGACGACTGGCAGCGCCAGATCGACCTCAACATCACCGGCCTGATGAACGTCATCGCCGCGTTCCTCCCCCACCTGACCGACTCCGCCGCCCAGGGCAAGCCGGCCGACCTCATCAACACCTCCTCCATCGCCGCCACCCGCATCCTGGAGAAGTTCTCCGTCTACTCCGGCACCAAGGCCTACATCAGCCACCTGACCCGCCTCCTGCGCGTCGAACTGGGCCGCAAGATGGTCCGCGTCGCCACCATCGAACCCGGCATGGTCGACACCGAACTCCCCGACCACGTCACCGACCCCGACGCCTCCCGGCTCATGGCCGACCTCATCCACGACATCGACGTCCTGCAGAGCGCCGACATCGCCGAAACCGTCGCCTTCATGGCCGCCGTCCCGCGCCACGTCAACCTCACCGAGATCACCATCCTCCCCACCGCGCAAACCATCTGACCCGCCGACAACCCCGTTGCCCACCCGGCCACTGCGGGCTACTCGTCGTGCGGCACTCCTCCTATTCTTTCGACGGTGGAGTGGATGACCCTCGCGAGCACCATGGTCGGCGGTGTGATCGCCACGATGTCCGCCGGCTACCTCGACCGCCGCCGGTGGAAACGCGACCGGATCGACCAGCGGACCGAGGCGCGCCGCGTCCTGTACGGCAACTACCTGGCGGCCCTGTCCCAGGCCAGGCTCACGTTCAGTCGCCTCTCCAGGGACGCGGAGGCGTCCCGTGCGGAGCGCAGAAAGGCCGCGTGGGACGCCTTTGATCCGTGCTCCGGGTTCCGGCACCAGATGACGATCTCCGCAGCCCGGGAGGTGGTTGAGCCGTCGGAAGATCTGTACCGCACACTCCGTGACCTCCGGAACGCTGTTGCCGACGGGCTCCTCCTCGAAGGCGGCGACTACGCGGAACACCGCGTCCGGTACGACACCGCACTCGACGCGTTACGAGCCGCCATGCGCGATGATCTCGAGGCTGAACCGTAGGCGTGTCCACCCCCTCAAGTCGGTAACCCTTCAGGGCATTTGGTCCCTCCGGCGGGTGGCGGACACGTGGGACTCCCAGTCGGCGCGGCCTCCGGCGCCCAGAACCGTGACCTCGGCCGCCAGTTCGCCGGAGGGATGAGCGCGCATCTCGTGCCGGGCGATCCGGCCGACGATCGCCGGGAACAGCGGCCGCAGGGGCTGGCACCAGCGCAGCCACGGTGGTGCGTAGACGTAGGGGGCGCGACGGATGATGCCGGCGGTGAGCCAGTCGGCGACCCGCGCGGGCGGGTGGACTTGCCGTGCGAACCAGGGCTGGTTGCGTCGCAGCGCTCGCAGGACGGGGTGATCGTCGATGTCGGCGACCATGTCGGTGCCGGTCCAGTGCAGATAGGCGATGCCGACGGTGATGCCGTCCGGTTCGACCTCGCCGCGCAGGGCGAGAGCGAAGGATTCCGCACCGGCCTTGGAGGCGCAGTAGGCGCTCATCATGGGTGCGGAGCCGAAGGCGGCCGTGGACGCGATCTGAAGGAAGTGGCCTCGGGTCGTTTCCAGCTGGCGGAGGAAGGCCCTGGCTGTGTTGGCGGATCCGACGAGGTTGACGTCGACGACTCGCCGCCACAGGTCGGCCGCGGTGCGGTTGAAGGGGCCGCTGGCGGCGATGCCGGCATTGGCCACCACCACGCTCGCCGGACCCAGCGCATCCTCCACGCGATGGGCGGCGACCTCCAGCGCGGCGTTGTCGGTGACATCGGCTTCGAGGCAGACGCTCCTGTTCGGCAGGGAGGCGGCCGCCCGGCGGAGGGTCTGCTCCTCACGCCCGACCAGGGCGACGAGCATCCCGGCTTCGGACAGGCGCTGTGCCAGGGCCGCACCGACACCGCGGGCGGCGCCGGTCACGACCGCCACCCGCCCGCTCAGCGGTGTGCCGGGGGAGGGCCGGTGCCCGTCGGTGCCGTCGATGTCACGCATGTCGTCCTCGTTCCTCATTCCTCGCTGCCGCTGCCGGACCCACCCCTTGTCTCTCTACCCGAAAATGTACGCTTTGTCCGTATCGTCACGGCGTCCACGACGGGCACGCCCCCCGGAGGTCCCCGACGGCGAGGGCGGTGTCCGCACGGCGACCGGCTTGAAGTCCGTCGACCTGGGCGACGTCGTCGACGCCATCGCCCTGTGACGCCCGCACCGCGCCGACCCTCCCGCCGCCGGGCGAGGGGATCGGCCGGTCACGCGACGAGCGGACCGCGAAGATCGACCGACGCGTGTGCCGCCTCGGCGTGGCTCGCCTCGCGCTCGGGATCGAGGCAGGCTGAGTGGTGTGTCCTTCGAGGGCGCCGGACCCGCCGATCTCGACGCCGACCCAGCCCATCCCTGGGAGCGTGGTGACATGAACACCTCTCCCGACCACCGCACCGGAGCTCCTGACCAGCGCACCGGGGCCGCCCGGCCCGCACGAGAGAACACCCGCCCCGAACCGGCCCCGTTCGGCCCGGGAACCCTGCTCTGGGACCGCGCCGGTGACGTACGGCTGCTGCTCTCCCTCCCCGCCGCCTTCGTGCTCCAGGTCGCCCATCCTGCGGTCGGAGCCGGAGTCGACGAACACTCCGTCTTCCGGACCGACCCCTGGGGCCGGGCACACCGCTCCCTGGAGTCCCTCCAGCTGTGGATCTACGGCGGTCAACGGGCGGTCGAGGAGGGCCGGAGGCTGCGCACGGCGCACAGGAGCATCAGCGGCACCGATTCTCACGGCCGCACCTATCACGCGCTCGCCCCGGCCAACTACGCCTGGGTGCACGCCACCGCCTACCCCGTCTTCCTGACGTCCGCCCGCTATCTGTCCCGTCCCTTCGACGACGGGGAGGAACGCCGCCTGTACGACGAACTGCTCCGGCTCGGCGACATTCTCGGCATCAGACGGCGGGACATGCCGGCCACGCCGGAGGAGTACTGGCCCTACTTCGATCGGATGGTCCGGGAGGAGCTGGAGAACACCGTGGTCCTGCGTGAACTGCTCGACCCGCGGCGATCGGTGCCCCCGCCCGACGGCTCGGGCGCACTCGTCCGCCTGCTCTGGCCGCTGGTCCGTCCACCCCTCGCCCGCCTGCACGTCTTCGTCACGACCGGCCTGCTGCCGCCCGTCGCCCGCGACCGCCTGGGGCTGACGTGGACGGCGCGGGACGAGCGCAGAATGCGCCGCCTGGGCGCCGTCGTACGCACCGTCGTCCCGCTCCTGCCGGAGCGCCTGCGCTTCCTGCCCGTGGCGCGCGAGGCCCGCCGCGCCGCCCGTGCCTGAGCCCGACTCCGCGGATCGCACCGCCCAGGCGTGCGTTCCCCCTGACGACCCGGACCGTGGACGACGCGCTGGACCTCCTGGAGGTGCTGATCGCGACGAAAGCCGCTGGCCAGCCGAGCGCGAGATGGCCGAGGAGGAGACGAAGAAGACGCTGCCGCGGGTCGAGCGGGACTCGGCGCAGCCGGCGAGTGCGTTCCAGGCCGTGTTCGACACCACGAGCGACCTGGTCGACACCGAAACCGGCCTCGGGCCGCCCGGGGAGACGGGCCCCGGCAGCAGCCGCTCAGCGGCAGCTGTCTCCCCGGGGCGGAACCCGCCCGACCCGCCGACCGGACGTGCCCCGCCCGGTGAAGGGCTTGGCGCCACACGGCCACGGCGAGTGGGCGCACGGCCTTGTCAGCGCTTGAAGGAGTCCTTGGTGCGCTCCTTCCCGCCGCGCATCCTGCCCCGTGATTCTAGGGCGGCGCCCTTCGCGGCGAGGGTTTCCTTGTGCAGCGCGTGAGCCGCCTTTCGTACGGTCTTTCCGACGAGCTGCTCGGCCCTGGCCTTGGCCTTCTCTCCGGCGCTCATATCAGTACCTCCGCCCGGTCCCCCTGGCCGAGTGCCCTGGGAGCAGAGGCAGAACCACGATCCGACCACGCGTCGCCCCGGCGCGGTACGACGCCGTGTCCCGTACGCGGGTCGAACCGCGGCCGCGGCGGCCGAGGGCACGAGAGCATGCGGCACGAAGGTGGCATCGGGTCCGGTCGCGTGACAGTCTGAAGACCGTGATCATCAGGGTGAGTGAGGCGCGAGTACGGCCCGAACGGTTCGAGGCGTTCCGCGACATGATCGTATCCGCGGTTCGTGAGTTCCCGAGCCGTTACCCGGGGCTGGTGGACCACGAGGTACTGGTCGCGCCGCCGGACTCGCTGCTGTACGTCAGTCGCTGGCGCAGCGAGCAGGACCTGGTCGGTTACGCCGGCGAGGGCTGGCGTGACCAGCCCGTGGTTCTGCCGGGCGAGGACGAGTACCTCGTGGCACCGCTTCAGGTACGGCACTTCACGCTCACCCCGCTGAGCTGACTCGCGCTGCCGTTCCGGCGGCGCCCGGAACCAGTGCGGATCGGCGGGTCCGGAGCGCGGGATTGAGGCGGGTCCGCGCGGGCAGGCGCACCTCGGGACGGCAGGCGGCAGGGGAGAGGTGAGCGGTGATGGCCGGGCGGTCGAGGGCGCTGTCGAAGCAACGGTCGCAACCGGTGGACCGTGCGGGCGTCCGGACGCCACCGTTGCGGCCCGGCGGCTACGATCCGGCCGACTACGCCACGTGCGTGGTGCGCAGCGCAGGGGAGGCCGGAGTATCGGCCCTGCTCGTGATGACCGTGCTCCACAACGAGGCCTACAAGCCGCACCATCCGCTGCTGGAGCGGCTGTGGCAGTGGTGGAAGCCGCAGGCGTCCTTCGGAGTGGCCAACATGCACCGAGCGACGTTCGAGGAGGTGCGGCGAACGCACGGCCTCTCGGAGCGGTGGCAAGATCTTCGCGACGATCCCGCTTTCGCCATCCACGCGGCGGCCCTGCATCTCAAGGACCTCGACCGGAGGCTTCCCCGGCGGCACGTGCGCCGCTACACCCGCGACGAACTCCTCGCCCTGGGCTACAACGCGGGCGAACGCAACATGCGGGCCTTCGCCCGGGGCGTCCCGGCGGGCCCCATGGCACTGTCGTACCTGCGCCGCTTCCGCGTGTACCGGAGCCGGGCCGCCGAGGTGCTGGCGGACCGCGGCAGGCCGGGCGACGCCGTGGCTGGTTGAGCGGCGCACACAGCCGATCCGGGGAATCATGGGAAGGAGACGCGGCATCCCAGCCCGAACGAGGAGGCGGCGATCATGGTGGGTCCCCTTGGCCCTGAAGATTCCCGTGCGCCCCGGACGACGCCAGAGAGGGAATGGGCCCACAAACGGCTCGAGAAGAAGCGCAAACTCCGGGCCGACTTCGTCGCCTACGTAGTGATCAACGCCTTCCTGATCGTGGTGTGGGCACTGACCGGAGCCGGGTATTTCTGGCCGGGCTGGGTCCTCGGCGGATGGGGCGTGTTCCTCCTGCTCGACGCGTGGCAGGCCTACTTCCGGAGACCCATCACCGAGGAGGACATCGATCGGGAGTTGCGCGGCATGCGTTGAAAGCAGTGATTTTGGCCGGCCGGGTCCCCTGATACCGGTTCGGTGTCTTCTGGGCGGGTGAACGGACCTGCCGGCAGCGGTGTGGTGCAGCGGATTCGAGGGGCCGACCGGATACCGGTGTGCCATGGTCCGACTCTCCCTCCGCCGACGTCCCGTCCCCCTCGCCGTACTCGCCGCCTCGCTCCTGGCCGCACCGTGCGTGACGGCCACCGAGGCACCAGCCGCGTCGCATGGGTTCTCCCTCCCTGGGGCCCAGGACCCGGGCCACGGGAAACACCTTCCAGCGGACGACGTCAGCCGACAGGTGAAACAGTTCAAGCGCCAGTTGGCGAAATCCGGCTATGTGTCCCAGTCGGGAGCCGAGGGCACGTTCGACCTGAACCGGAGGTACTGCGAAGGAGCCGTCTTCAGCGGCCTGTGGCCCAATCCGCAGTCGCCCTACATCGTCACCAGGCTGCCGGAGGTACCAGGGCAGGCGCCCAACACCAACCCACCCGTGACGTGGCGTCTCCGACAGGACGAGGCGATCGTCATGATCGGGAGGACGCCACCGCCGGAAGCGTACTTCTCCTTCGACCTCACCATGATGAGGGGCGCCCTGCCCACCGGCCCGCTCCTGTGGCCCTCCGTGGGCGACCCGATCAACAACAAGACGGTACGCACGACCGGCTCGACGCCCTTCAACCGACCGTTCGCCCTCGTGGTCACGGGGCACAAGCGCACGCGGGCCAAGGTGGACAGGATGCTGGCCGCCGCCGGGCTGCGGGGCTCGACGAACAACATGACGATTCCGCCCGCCATGTTCCGGCTGGGCCTCGGCAAAGGCTCCGACCAGTTCCTGATCGGCGTGCGCACGATCGCCCCCGAGCCGGGCTTCAAGAAGGCGCTCGACCGCTATCGCGCCGCGCCTCCGCTCCACGTCTTCCGCGTCCGGCCGAAGGGCGGTTCCGCAGACCAGACGAAGCCGGTGTACGCACCCGATCCCCTGCCCGTTCCCCCGTTGCGCGTCTCCGGCACCGGGGCCACCGAACTCGACCTCAACCCGACACTGCAACGCCTGCGCCGACGGATCGTCAAGGCCTATCCCGGCTTCAAGGCGCGCGACCTGGTGGTCCGGAGAGGCTTCGAGGAGTCGTATCCGGGCCTGCAGGAAAAGCTGCTGACCGATCCGCCCACCCGCCCAGGGGTGGACGCCCTGTCCAACGACGCCGACGACCCGCTCAGCCCCAGCTTCAAACTGCCGAAGGGGTCCTTCCTGGTCACCTACGGCACGAACCACGTGGCCACCCGGCAGGCCAGCTACTCGAGCGTGACCGTCTACGCCGACGCCAAGGCGGCCGTGTCCCTGGCGGCCAAGAACCACGGCGAACTGCGCGGCAGCGCACGTGACTTCATCCGCGACCAGCCGAACGCGGACAAGTTCTACGCCTGGGCCTTCAGCCGGGCCGGCAAGACCGGACCGAGGGGCCCGCACGTGACCGAACTGCCGTCCACCCACACCGACTACTGCGCGCGATACGGCGGCACCAGGCCGGTCGACATGAGCACGCTCCAGGTCGTCGCCCGCGCCTACATGCAGCCCAAGACCCTCACCCGCCCCGCACTCTCCTCACTGCTCCTGGACCGCCTGCTCCTGTTCACCCCGAAGAAGTAGGGCGGCGCCCGGACGGCGGCCTCCTGAGGCGTTGACCCTCACGTCCCCCCCCCCGAGCCCTCGACCCGCGAGGAAATCGCAGGTCGGGGGCTCAAGGGCTGGGTCGGCCGGTTCCAGCGGCCGTGCGTGTTCCGGTGCGTTGGTGAAATTCGGTCAGGCCACGGTGACGCTGTTGTCGAGGTAGACGTCCTGGACAGCGTGGAGGAGTTCGATGCCTTCCTCGGTGGGCCGCTGGAAGGCCTTGCGGCCTGTGATGAGCCCGGTGCCGCCGGCCCGCTTGTTGATCACCGCTGTCCGTACGGCCTGCGCGAGGTCCCCTTGACCGGCGGAGGCGCCACCGCTGTTGATGAGTCCCACCCGGCCCATGTAGCAGTTGGCCACCTGCCAGCGGGTGAGGTCGATCGGGTGGTCGGTGGTGAGCCTGTCGTACAGGCGTTTGTCCGTCTTGCCGAAGTCCAGTGCGGGGTAGCCGCCGTTGTTCTCTGCCTGCTTCTGCTTGACGATGTCGGCCTCGATGGTCACACCGAGGTGGTTGGCCTGCCCGGTGAGGTCGGCCGATACCGCGTAGTCCACGCCGTCCTTCTTGAACGCCGCATTGCGCAAGTAGCACCACAGCACCGTGAACATGCCCAGGGCGTGGGCCCGTGCGAAGACCGCGCTGGCTTCCTGCAGCTGGCGGTCCGACTGCTCCGAACCGAAGTAGACCGTGGCGCCCACGCCGACGGCACCGAGCTCGAAGCACTGCTCGACATCGCCGAACATGATCTGGTCGTAGTGGTTCGGGTAGGTCAGAAGCTCGTTGTGATTCAGCTTCACGACGAAGGGGATCTTGTGCGCGTAGCGCCGCGACACCGCCCCGAGTACGCCGAGTGTGCTCGCGACGGCGTTGCATCCGCCCTCGACGGCGAGTTCGACGATGTTCCTGGGGTCGAGATAGCGGGGGTTCGCGGCGAACGCCGACGCCGCCGAGTGCTCGATGCCCTGGTCGACCGGCAGAATCGACACGTAGCCCGTGCCCGCCAGGCGGCCGTGGTCGAAGAGGGACTGCAGGTTGCGCAGCACCCGGGGCGAGCGGTCGGTCGCGGCCACGGTCCGGTCGACGAAGTCAGGACCCGGGACTACCAGGTCCTCCTTGGGAATCCCTTGGGCGGTATAGGTCAGCAGATCTGCGGCCTCGTCGCCCAGCAAGCCTTGGATGTCCGTCATCGGCGCACCTCTCCGGTCGTTCGGAAGTGCCGGACGGGCCCCGAGTTCCCCCGACCGTCGGGCCCACGCGAGAATCCGCACGCCGTCTCGGTGCCCTTCTCCGGGCGCCGCCCGGCCGCACGCAGGGCTGAGGTCCTTCGCCCTGGTGCCGGTCCAGGGGCCGGAGTGGTCCTGCCGTGGAACAGTGGAAGAGGCGAGGCAGGGCGGTGTGGCGCCCGTCGAGGTGCGTGCCCGGCGAAGGAGGACACGATGAGTCACCCCGTGCTGGCGGGCGTCGACGGGTCCGAACGAAGTTCGGCGGCAGCCGACTGGGCGGCGCGGGAGGCCGTGCTGCGCGGCGTTCCCCTGCGCCTGTTCCATGCCGTTCCGTCGCTTCCGGGCGATGTCGTGCCCCGCCAAGCTCTGGACCGGATGCGTCACATGGGTGCGCGCGTGCTCGAGCGCATGGCCGCCGAGCTCGTCGACCGCTACCCGGATGTCGAGCTGCGGGGCGAGCAGGCCGACGACGCCCCGGCCACGGCCCTTCTCGCTGCCGCCCGCGACGCCGGGCTGCTCGTCGTCGGCACACGGGGGACGGGTGGTTTCGACGGTCTCGCGGTCGGCTCGGTGGCGCTGCGGATGGCGGCGGCGGCCCCGTGCCCCGTCGTCCTCGTTCCGCGCCGGCCCAGCGCCTTCGGGGAGGGGACACGCGCGGACGCCGGCGCTGCCCAGGTGGTGGTGGGGTTCGATGCGCGTCGCCCGGTCGGGGAGGCGGCGGACTTCGCCTTCTCTGCCGCCGAGGAGCGTGGAGCACGTCTGCGGGTGGTCCAGGCATGGGCGTTTCCTGCCGAGGCGGTCTCTCCGCGGACGCTGGTGGTGACCGAAGGGGATCGTGCCAGGTGGGAGGACGAGGAGGTGCTGCGGCTCTCGGACGCGCTGCGCGTCTGGCAGGCGAAGTACCCTCGCGTGACGGCCCGCACCGACGTCATGTTGCTCCAGCCCGCAGAAGCACTCGTGAACGCGTCCTTGGAAGCAGCCCTGCTCGTCGTGGGCCGCCGCACCGATCCCCAGGCCGCCGAAGGCCGGCTGGGCCCGGTCACGCACGCCGTACTGCACCACGCCCGCTGCCCGGTGGCGGTCGTACCGTACGCCGGATGACGGCCGTCCAGCGGTGCACCGGCGGATCGACGGATCCGGCAGCGAGCCCGCGGGACGGCCTGCGCGGTCCGTCGGCCGGCGGCGGGCCGGTCAGCCGAAGAACACCTCGAACTCGTCGTACAGCGACGGATCGACGAGCTTGGTCTTCGCCGTGGCATCGGCGAGGGGGACGCGGACGATCCGGGTGCCCTGCAGGGCGACCATGACGCCGAAGTCACCGTCCTTGACCGCATCGATGGCGTGCAGCCCGAAGCGCGTGGCCAGCCAGCGGTCGAAGGCGCTCGGGGTGCCACCTCGCTGAATGTGCCCCAGCACCGTGGTACGGGCATCGTTGCCCGTGCGCTCCGAGATCTCCCGAGCCAGCCACTCACCGATGCCGGACAGCCGCACATGGCCGAACTCGTCCAGCGACTGATCCTTGAGGACCAACTGCCCTTCTTTCGGAGCGGCCCCCTCGGCCACCACGACGATCGGCGCGTAGTTGATCTTGAATCTGTTCTTCACCTGCTCACAGACCTGATCGATGTCGAAGGGCCGCTCCGGGATGAGGATCACGTTGCCCCCGCCCGCGACGCCGGCGTGCAGGGCGATCCACCCGGAGTGCCGCCCCATGACCTCCACCACCAGGGCGCGCATGTGCGACTCGGCGGTGGTGTGGAGGCGGTCGATGGCCTCGGTCGCGATGCCGACCGCGGTGTCGAAGCCGAAGGTGTAGTCGGTGCCGAAGACGTCGTTGTCGATGGTCTTCGGCACGCCGACCAGGGCGATTCCCCGGCGGCTCAGTTCGGTGGCCACGCCGAGGGTGTCCTCGCCGCCGATCACGACGAGCGCGTCCACGTCGTGCGCGGCAAGGGTGTCCTGTATACGTCGCAGCCCGTCCTCATGGGTGAACGGGTTGGTGCGGGAGGACCCGAGGATGGTTCCGCCGCGCGGGAGGATTCCCCGTACACCGGCGATGTCCAAGGGGATGACGTTGTCCTGGAGCAGGCCGAGCCAGCCGTCCCGCGACCCGACGAACTCGAAGGCGTAGTGGTCGACGCCCTTGCGGACGACACTGCGGATCACGGCGTTGAGGCCGGGGCAGTCACCGCCGCCGGTCAGTACTCCGACCCTCATGGGTTCACTCCCATCCGGTGGACGGCCCGCGCAGTCGCGGCCCTCTCGGCGACACAGGACCCGCTGCCGGGACCATGGATCGCCTGCTTCCAGCGTCCCCCCGTTCGGTCCGCAGCGGCCACTCGACGGACGCCGGGGTTCACCACGCCTCCAGGCCCGGCCGGCGCGCGACACCGGGAGCCCGAAGGTCTACTGGAAGTGGGCAGGATCCGCGCAGCGAGAGATCAGGATCCGCGCAGCGAGAGATTGGGAGAGCGCTGTGAGGGCGACGTTCGTTCTGGGACGGATCGCGGGCATCCGGGTCGGTGTGCACTGGAGCGTGCTGCTCATCTTCGGCATCATCGCGTTCGGCCTGGCGCAGGGCCGCCTCCCGGAGACGCATCCGGGGCGCGCCTGGGCGGTGTACTGGGCGGCCGGCCTCTGTACCGCTGTGGTCTTCTTCGCCTCCCTGCTCGCACATGAGCTGGCGCACGCCGTCGTGGCCCGGCGCAACGGGGTCGATGTGGACGACATCGTGCTGTGGCTGCTGGGCGGAGCGGCACGGCTCAGGACGGAGGCGTCCAGCCCGGGAGCGGAGCTGAGAATCGCCGGCGTCGGCCCCCTCGTCAGCCTGCTGCTGGGCGGGCTCTTCGCGCTCGGTGCCTGGCTGCTCGACCTGGCGTCCGCGTCCGGGATCGTGGTGGAGATGGTGGCGTGGCTCGCAGGCATCAACGTGCTGCTCGCGGTCTTCAACTCGGTGCCCGCCGCCCCGCTCGACGGAGGCAGGCTGCTGCGCGCGTTCCTGTGGTGGCGCACGGGGGACCGGCTTCGGGCGACGGCCGGGGCGACCGCGGCGGGGCGGGTCTTCGGGTGGCTGCTCGTGACGCTCGGTGTGATCACATTCCTGACGAGCGCCGCGTTCGGCGGCCTCTGGCTGGCACTGATCGGCTGGTTCCTCATCGCGACCGCCACCGCCGAGGGACAGCAGGCCCAGCTGCGCGGCGTGCTCGCCGGTGTACCGGTGCGGGACGCCATGACGCCGGAACCTCTGACGGTTCCCGCGGACACCGCGGTCGCCGAATTCCTCACCGGCTCGCGCTTCCGCTACCGGCACTCGGCGTTCCCGGTGATCGAGGACGGGGTCCCGATCGGGCTGGTGACTCTCGACAGCGCCCGGAAGGTGCCGCAGGCCGCGGCCGGTGTGGTGAGGGTGCGGGAGGTGATGGTGCCGCTGTCGCGGGCGACGGTGGTCGGCCCGGACGGCCCGCTGGCGGATCTGCTGCCCCGCATGGAGCCGGGCGCCGAGCACCGGGTCCTGGTCGTGGAAGACGGCAGGCTGGTGGGGATCGTCTCGCTCTCGGACGTCAGCCGCACCGTGACCTGGCTGATGAACACCGCTCCCGGGCAGCGCGGTGGCCCGTGACCGTGTCCGGGACACCGCCCGGCAGACCACGAAGGGGCAGCAACGCCTCTCCACCCGCCGACGAGGGCGGAGGCTCCCCGCGGAGACCTCGCAGAGCGTGAGCACGCCGCAGGTCCGGGGGCGGTTGTCGTCGGCGCGGAGGCCACGCCCGGTTTCGGCCGGTACGTCACCCGTGCCGGCCCTCGCGGTCAGCTCCGTCGTCTCGAGTGCCTGACGTGTCCTACAGACCCTTGGAGAGCAGGAGTTCGTGGGCGAGTCGCGCGCCGCGTGCCGCTTCCTCGGGCGGAGTGTCCTCCGACGGGATGCTCTCCAGGCCCTGGGCGAGCGCCCGGACGGCCTCGGCCAGGGTCGCGACCTGTGCTTCCAGCCGGCTCAGCCGGGCCTCAGGCCCCGCCGCGGCATCAGGCTGGGGGGAGTGGCTCTGCGTCATGTCGTGCTCCCTTACGAGGCGGTGACGGACCGGGTACAGGACCGGCACCCCTGTGCCGTGGGGAGGGAAGACCGGTCGGGCGGTCGGCTGGAGAGGGGTGCGCGGATGTCGTGCGGGAGCCGGTCGAGCGCCACCTCCGGCAGTCCTACGGCACACCTGCCTGCGGGAAGGGGCGGCACGAGGAGCAGTCGGCTCCCTCAGAGGAAGTGGCCAGAGCGCGAGTGTGCTTGTTCGACGGCGTCCGCCAGCAGTCGCGGCGGTGGCTCGCAAGCGGAGACCTTCTTCTCCCCGTCCTATGGGCTCCATGCTAGGGCGGACGGTACGGGTCGGCAGCCGGAGCACGGGGCGACGAGCAGCAGGCCGTGTCCACCCGTTCCTCGGCATGCGCACGTAATGCCACCCGCTCACACTGGTCTGGAGGAGTACCGGCTGGGGGGATGGCCAGACTCCATGGGCTCTCCCCGCGCCGGCAGCGACGCCCGAAGGAGACGACCATGACCACTGCCCGGGACATCATGCACGCCGGAGCCACCTGCGTCCAGGAGAATGAAACACTTCTGGACGCGGCGCGCAGGATGAAGGAACTGGACGTGGGGGCTCTGCCGATCTGCGGGCCGGACGACCGGCTCCACGGGATCATCACGGACCGCGACATCGTGGTGAAGTGTCTCGCCAGGGGCAAGGACGCCAGGACCATGACCGCGGGCCAGTTGGAGCAGGGCAAGCCGGTCACGATCGACGCCGAGGCCGAGGCCGGCCAGGTACTCCGGGCCATGGAGGCACACAGGATCCGCCGGCTGCCGGTTGTCGACGACCATCGCCTCGTCGGCATGATCAGCGAGGCCGACCTCGCCCGCCACCTTCCGGAGGAGCAGGTGGGCCACTTCGTCGAGGTCGTCTGCGCAGCCCGCTGACGATCCTCGTCTCGGCCCTGGTCCAGGTCAGGGGGCCGTGAGGGGAGCCCCGGTCCTTGTCACCGAGGCCGGACGGGCATGAAGGAGAGCGCTCGGAGCGCCGGTCGCGGCCTCGCTGCTCATCGCCGCGCGCCTCGGACCGCCGCTGTCACTGCACCGCCATCCGGACCGCCGTGACCTTGTACTCGGGGCAGGAGGTGACGGTGTCGGCATGGTCGGAGGTGAGGCGGTTCACCCCGCTCGCGGGGAAGTGGAAGGAACAGAAGACCTGGCCGGGGGCCATCTGCTCACCGATGCGGGCGACGAGCACGGCCCGGCCGTGCCGGCTCTCCACCGTGACCCGCTCGCCGTCGCGCACGCCGTACCTGTCGGCGTCGTCGCGGTGGAGGTCGAGGAAGTCGACCGGATCGAGAGCGAGGTTTCCGCCGCGCCGGGTCATGCCGCCGGAGTTGTAGTGCGCCCAGCGGCGCCCGGTGACCATGAGCAGGGGGTAGTCGTCGTCGGGCTGCTCGCCGGGCGGGAGGTAGGGCGCGGCGGTGAGGTGGGCCCGGCCGTCCGGTGTGGCGAACCGCTCCGTGTACAGCTTGGCCTCGCCCGGCCGTCCGGGGTCGGGGCAGGGCCATGGCACGGCGCCCTCGCGGTCCAGCCGGTCGTGGGAGAGACCGGCGAAGACGGGGGCGAGCCGACCGCACTCGGCGAGCGCCTCGGCGGGAGTCGCGCAGCCGAGGTCGGCTCCCATGGCGGCGGCGAGGGCCCGCACGATGTCGAAGTCGGTGCGTGCCTCTGCGGGCGGGGGCACCGCGGGGCGGACCCGCTGGAACCGGCGGTCGAAGTTGACGAAGGTGCCGTCCTTCTCCAGCCAGGACGCGGCGGGGAGCACGACGTCGGCATGCCGGGCCGTCTCGGACAGGAACAACTCGTTGCAGACGACGAACGGGCAGACGTCCAGAGCCTGCGTGACCCGGCTGGTGTCGGGATCGGTGGCGCAGACGTCCTCGCCGACGACCCACAGCGCCCGCAGGTCTCCGGCTCGTGCCGCGGCGAACATGTCCGGGATACGTAGTCCTGGCCGCTCGGGCACGGGTACGCCCCAGACGTCCTCGGCGCGTGAACGGACGGCGGGGTCGGTCACCTTGCCGTACCCGGGCAGGACGTCCGGCAACGCGCCCATGTCGGAGGCGCCCTGGACGTTGTTCTGGCCGCGCAGCGGGTTGACCCCGTAGCCGCGCTCGCTTCCCACGGCGCCGCACAGGATCGCCAGGTTGGCCAGGGACCGCACGCCGTCGGTGCCGTGCAGGTGCTCGGTGACGCCCAGGCCGTAGACGATGGCCGGCCGCTCGGCCCTCCCGTACAGGCGGGCCGCGGCGACCAGGTCCTCGGCGGGCACACCGGTGATGTCCGCGACCCGATCGGGTGGGTAGTCCTCCAGGAGCGCGACGAGTTCCGGCAGACCGGTGGCCCGCTCGCGCAGGAACTCCTCGTCCGCCAGACCCTCGGCGAGCAGGACGTGCGCGAGTCCGTGGAAGAGCGCCACGTTGGTGCCGGGGCGGGGCCGCAGGTGTACGTCGGCGTGCAGGGCGAGGCCGACGGCGCGCGGGTCGGCGACGACCAGCGCGGCCCCGTGCAGCACGTGGTTGAGGAGCCGCGCTCCGACCACCGGGTGGGCCTCGACGGGATTCGCCCCGACCACCAGCAGACAGTCGGCGCGCTGGACGTCGTCGAAGCTGTCCGTGCCGCCGGAGAGGCCGAAGGACGCGGTGAGGCCGGCGGCGGACGGGGAGTGGCACAGCCGGGAGCAGTTGTCCACGTTGTTGGTGCCGAGGACGACCCGCATGAACTTCTGGACCAGGTAGTTGTCCTCGTTCGTGGCTCGGGCCGAGGAGATCGCCGCCACGGCGTCGGGGCCGCCGGCCCCGACGGCCCCGCGCAGTTCCCGGGCGGTGTGGGCCAGCGCCTCGTCCCAGCCGACTGGTTCCAGGACTCCGCCGCGCCGCAGAAGCGGCCGGGTGAGCCGTTCGGGCGACGTACGGAAGCCGTGGGAGAAGCGGCCCTTCACGCATGCGTGCCCCTGGTTGACCGGGCCGTCCCTGGCGGGCAGTACCGCCGTGATCTCTCCTTCCCGGGTGACCACGTCGAGGGTGCAGCCCACCCCGCAATAGCCGCAGGTGGTGAGCGTCCTGGCGGCGGCGGGGCGCATGCCGGAGGTGAGTCCGCGGGCGGGCCCCGGCTGGGTGATCGCCCCCGTCGGGCAGGTGTCGACGCAGCCGCCGCACGCGACGCAGTCCGACTCGGCCCAGGTTCCGCCGGCCCCGGGGGCCACGACCGTGTCACCGCCTCTGCCGACCAGGGTGAGGGCGAAGGTGCCCTGTACCTCGGAGCACATCCGCACACACCGGCCGCACGCGATGCACAGGTCCCGGTCGAGACGGACGTACGGGTGGGAGTCGTCCTCGCCCCGGTCGTCGGCCCCCCGCGCCGCCTCCGGGCCGATGCCCATGGACCGGCAGGCGTGGGCGAGTTCGCTCGGGTTGTCGACGGTGAGTGCCCGGGACGGCAGCGCGGAGGCGATGAGCTCCACCGCGTCCCTGCGCAGGCGCGCGAGATCGTCGGTGGCGGTTTCGACGCGGGCACCGGGGGAGGCGGGGGTGACGCACGCCGCCACGACCCGCCCGTCCGCTAGCACCAGACAGGTACGGCAGGACCCGGCAGGGCTGAGCCGGTCGTCGGAGCACAGCGCGGGCAGCTCGGTCCCGGCCGCCCGCACCGCCGTGAGCAGGGACGCCCCCTCGGGCACCTCAAGGCCGACGCCGTCGACCTCGATCCCGGTCATGGGGCCCATCCCGCCAGCCGGTCCCCGTAGGCGCGGGCGAGGCTGCGCACGGCGGGCGGGATCCGCCGCCCGAAGGCGCACAGGCTCGCCTCGACCAGCACACGGGACAGACGCTCCCACTCCCGGCCCGGCGGCGCGCCGGCGGACGCCCACTCCAGGCCGCGGCGCGTGCCGACCCGGCACGGAGAGCACGCACCGCAGCTCTCGGCCGCGGCGAACTCCCACACGTGCCGCAACACCTCCTGCGGCGCCATGCGGCGGTCGAAGGCGACCAGACCGGCATGACCCAGGGCGGCCCCCCGGGCCGACAGCGCCTCCTCCGACAGGGGGACGTCGAGCGCGTCGGGGGCGAGGAAGCCGCCCAGCGGCCCGCCCACCTGGAGCACAGCCAACTCGGCCCCGTCCCTGAGACCACCGCCGAGATCGGTGACGATCCGCCGTACCGGCGTGCCGATCTCCACCTCGTGACAGCCCGGCCGGGCGAACCGCTCGGAGAGACAGACCAGCTTGGTCCCCGCCTCGGCGGGCGTGCCGCGCCGCGCGTACGCGGCGCCGCCGCGCCGGACGATCCACGGGACGGCCGCCAGGGTCTCGACGTTGTTGACCACGGTCGGCGCGTCCCACAGGCCACGCTCGGTCGGATACGGAGGCCGGGAGCGGGCGCAGCCGCGACCGCCCTCCAGCCCCGCGATGAGCGCCGTCTCCTCACCGGCGACGTAGGAGCCGGCGCCTTCGACGACCTGAATGTCCAGGCCGGTGGCCGTGCCGTGCACCGACGGGCCGAGATGACCCTCGGCGTACGCCTGACGCACCGCCTCGCGCATCCGCGCCAGAGCGGCCGGGTACTCGGAGCGCACCAGCACCACGCCCCGGCCGGCGCCGCAGGCGAAACAGGCGAGGGCCAGCCCCTCCAGCACCCGCCCCGGGTCGGCCTCCATCAGCAACCTGTCGGCGTACGATCCCGGATCGCCCTCGTCGCCGTTGGCCACCACCACGGTGCCGGGCGCGCCGCCGGCCGCTTCCCACTTCGCCGCCACCCGGAAACCCGCGCCACCTCGTCCCCGCAGCCCCGACACCGCCACCTCCCGGCATACGTCGTGCGGAGAGGCCGCCGTCACGGTCGCCGGCCACGTCTGCCACGCGGGCTCACCTGCCAGCACACCGCCCAGCAGGACCGGGTCGCCGGTGTCGTCGCTCGCGGGGATCGCCGGTGCCCTCGGCGGCTCCCGCCCGGCGAGCTGAGCGGCGAGGCCGGGACCGGTGCACGGTACGTCGCCGTCGAGCGCCGCAGGCCCCGTGTAGCAGTAGCCGAGACAGCGGACGGTCTGTACCGAGACGTCACCGTTCGGCGAGGTCGTGCCGGGGGTGACCCCCAGCTCGTCCTCCACGTCCACGAGGTGCCGTCCGGCCCGCGCCGCGAAACACGCCGTCGCGGCGCACACCCGGACGTGACGGCGGCCGTGCGGGGCCGCGAGGTCGGAGTAGTAACTGGCCGGTCCGAGCGCGGCGGCGCCGGGCAGTCCGGCGCGGGCGCCCACGGACGGTGCCCAGACCTCCGGGCCGTCCGAGGTGGTGGCCCTGGCCTCGGCCAGCGACTCGATCAGCCTCGCTCCGGCCCGCCCCTGCCGGCCGGCCAAGGCCCGGAACGCGTCGAAACGGTCGGCAGGTCCGACGGGAACCATGTGTTCATCGTGGCGGTGGCCGGACGTGACCGCATCCCGGCTCACGGCGCCGGCCGCAGGACGCTCGGTTCATCGCCGCCCATAACGCCCCTGGAAAGGCACCTCGGTGGAAGGCGACCCGCCGGCTCCAGCGGGTGACGTCACCGGGGCCGGGCGTCCCTGGCGGCCGCACGGGACCGATCGCCGGGAAGCTGTCCGACCGGCTCCCGCACGGCCGTCGGCCGACAGAGCGGTCAGCCGGTGATCTCGATGCGCTGAGCCTTGCCCTTCTCGGTCTTGGGGACCTTCACCGTGAGGACTCCGTTGGTGAGATCCGCGCTGATGTGCTCCGTGTCGGAGTTCGGCGGCAGAATCGTGCGGTAGTCGAACTGGCCGACGTGGCGGGTCTGCCGCCGGACCGTCCCGGTGTGCTCCTTTTCCCTGATCTCGCCGTGGATGTCGAGCTCGCCTTCGGCGACCTCCACGGTGATCTGGTCCTTGTCCACTCCGGGCAGTTCCAGTTCCACCAGGTAGGCGTCCTCGGTGTCCTCGATGTCGGCCAGAGGTGCCCACGGTTCGGCCCCGCCGAACCCGGGGAAGCCGCCGCCCGGGAAGGCGGCGTGCATGAGCTGGTCCACCCTGGTACGCAGGTCCTCCAACTCCCGCAGGGCGGCCGGGAGCCCCCCTCTGCTGTGTCGTGCGGGATGTGTCATGGCTGATCCCTCCTTGACTTCTGCCTTGGCGGTCGATGTGCGAGGAGCAGGACGACGATCAGGACGCGGCGGAACCAGCGTTCGAACCTGTCGGACGCGCGCCGCAGGGAGGCCGCGCCCGAGGACGGGCCAGGGCCGCGCCCCGGCGGCGGACCGGACGTGTACGGCGAACCGTGCGTGCTCATGACTCGGCCTCCAGCGACTCGTCGGCCGTCCCCCGCCATCCGCTCCCACCGTCGAACGGCACCGCTCCCGGAGCACAGGGCCGAAGGTCCCTGCCGGTCCGACTTCCGGCCCGGGCCCACAGATTGCCGGACGGGCCCGGGACCAGTCTCCGCAGGCCGCGGTCATGTCGGTCATGTCTGGGGCACGACCGCGACAGGACACGGCGCGTGATGCAGCAGCGCGTGATTGATCAGGCCCAGTTGCAGGCCCGGATGCCCGTGTCGTCTGCGTGCGCCGACGACCAGGAGGTCCGCTTCCGCCGCTGCGTCCAGCAGCGCTCGGCGGGCCGGGCCCTCGATCACCGTGGAGCTTGGCCGGGCGTCGCGATACCGCTCCGCCAGACCGCGCAGGGCGTCGTCGAGCACCTGGGACGGCGGGCGCCGGTGCGCCTCCAGGGCGTACCACGACCGACCCGGCCGCGGGGTCAGAGCCCTGGACGACGGGTTCCAGGCGTGCACCGCCGTCAGACGGCAGCTCCGCACGTGGGCCTCCCGGAACGCGAACTGCAAGGCCGTGCCGCTGCCCTCTCCCTCCTCGACACCCACCACGATGTTCCCGAACCGGCCGTTCCGGTGCTCTGCGGTCCCGCGTACCACCACGACCGGGCAGTCCGCCCGGGCCGCCACGGCCAGGCTGACCGCGCCCAGGAGCATGTCGGCGAGGTCTCCGAGTCCTCTCGCCCCGAGCACCAGGGCGAAGGCGTCGCGGCCCCTGTCGACGAGGGCGGAGGCGGCGTCCTCGTGCAGCACCTCGCTCGACAGCCCGACCGTGGGGGCTCTCGCCCCGGCGCGCTCCGAGGCGGCACCGATCACGTCGGACGCCTCGGGTTCGCCGGCCGTCGCATGCAGGAGGTGGAGCGGTACGCCGTGCCGGACCGCCGCGTCGGCAGCCCAGTCCACCGCCTCCAGGCTCGCTTCGGACCCGTCGACGCCGACCACCAGGGAAACCGCCACCGCAGCTGTCTCCTCTCGAGGCGGGTGCCACGCGCCTCCTCCTCCACGGCTGCCCATGCGCGGGGGCGGGGATTGGGGTACTCCTCGAAGGAGAGGAGCACCGCGCTCGGCATGCCGGCGACGTCCGGACCCGGCACGCGGTCGGACTCGTTCACCGTCACCCACCGTCGTATCCAGCTTCGTACGAGACGGAGGCCGCCGCCATGCAACCGGTCGTCACCGTGGGCCTCGACGGCTCACCCGAGAGCCTCGCGGCCGCCCACTGGGCCGCCGACGAGGCCGAGAAGCGCAGGCTCACGCTGCGCCTGCTGCACGCGTGGCCCCTGCTCGCCCCGGAGCCCGCCCGCGTTCCCTCGGAAGTCGATCAGAACTACTGGGCGAAGCGTCTCGTCCACAGCGCGCGGGCGGAACTCCAAGCCCGCCATCCCGATCTGACCGTCGTCGAGAGCCTGGTGGCCGATGACGCCCAGAACGCCCTGCTCCGGGCGGCGTCGGAGTCGGAGATGCTCGTGCTCGGCTCGCGGGGACTGCAGTCCGTCGGGAGCTACTTCATGGGCGACATCAGCATGCCCGTCGTGGCCCGGGCGGAGCGGCCGGTGATCATGGTCCGCGCCGAGAACCGAGAGGAGGGCGCACACCCCGCGCCCGCGAGCCGTGTGGTGGTGGCCCTGAAACTCCACGGTTCCAGCGACGACCTGCTCGATTTCGCGTTCCACAGTGCTGCGGCCAGGGGTCTTCCGCTCCTCGCGGTCCATGGCCGAAGCGTGCCGCTCCACGCGCGCATGCCCTGGGGTACGGACCACGGCGTCAGCGAAGAGCTGACGAAGGACGCGCGTGAGGACCTGGGCAGGGCTCTCCGCTCCTGGCACGAGAAGTACCCGCGGGTGGAGGTGGTGGACAGCATCCGTCTGGCGAGCCCGGCCAAGGCCGTCGTACAGGCCGCCGAAGGCGCCGCACTGCTGGTCGTCGGCCGGCGCGCACACCGGCAGGGCGTGGCTCCCCACCTGGGTCCCGTCGCCCACGCCGCCCTGCATCACGGACGGTGCCCCGTCGCCGTCGTCCCTCATGACTGAGCCCGGCCACCACGGCAGGCGGCCACCGCGCGTGGAACCGCCGCTTCGCCCCCGATGTCTCGGGGAGGCCCGTGTTGCCGGGGTGTACCGCCGGGGTGACCGTGGAGGTGAGGCAGAGCGAGGGAGTGAGCATTGTGCGAGCGCTCGTCGATCACGGCCCGGGACACCTCTTCCGGGACACCGTCACGGGCCCCCCGACGGAGGAGACGGCCGACGCGATCGTGCGTGTGGACGCCCCCACCGTCTGCGGCAGCGACCTGCGCTTCCTGCGAGGAGAGCTCCCCGAGGTGAAGCGCGGAACGGTCCTCGGTCACGGGTCCACGCCGCACCGGCGGCCGGTCCCTCGGCCAGAATGCGGGCGGGGGCGCAGTGCCGGGAGGAGAACCGATGCACTGGGAAACCATCCGCAAGGACACCACGTCCGGTGTCCCGCCCCGTCTCGCGGACTACGAGCGTGCCCGCTCGGACTTCACCTGGCGGCAGGCCCGCGCCGAGCTGGACGGGCTGCCCGGCGGCGGGCTCAACATCGCCCACGAGGCGGTCGACCGGCACGCGAGCTCCGACGACGCGGACAAGGCCGCCCTGCGCTGCGTCGCGCGGGACGACTCCGTAACCACCGTCACGTACGCGGAACTGGCCCGCCGTACGGCCCGCTTCGCGAACGTCCTGCGCTCGCTCGGTGTCGGCGGCGGCGACCGGGTGTTCACCCTGCTCGGCCGCTGTCCCGAGCTGTACACCGCGGTGCTGGGCACGCTGAAGAACACCAGCGTGGTCTGCCCGCTCTTCTCCGCCTTCGGCCCCGACCCGGTCGCCCAGCGGCTGCGCCTCGGGGACGCACGGGTCCTGGTCACCACGGCGGCTCTCTACCGGCGCAAGGTCGCCGAGCGCCGCGCGTCCGTTCCCGGGCTGGAACACGTCCTGATCGTGGGGCCCGGCGCCGCGGAACTGCCCGGCACCACCTCCTTCGACGCCCTGATGACCGACGCTGCCGACACCTTCACCATCCCGCCGACCTCGCCCGACGACATGGCCCTGCTGCACTTCACCAGCGGCACCACCGGCACCCCCAAGGGCGCGGTCCACGTCCACGAGGCCGTCGTCGCCCACTACGCCACGGCCGCGTTCGCCCTCGACCTGCGCCCCGAGGACGTGTACTGGTGCACCGCCGATCCCGGCTGGGTCACCGGCATGTCCTACGGGATCATCGCGCCCCTCGTCCACGGCGCGACGGTGGTCGTCGACGAGGGGGACTACGACGCCCGGCGCTGGTACCGGATCCTCGGCGAGCACCGGGTCGGTGTCTGGTACACCGCTCCCACGGCCCTGCGCATGCTCATGCGCGCCACACCGCGCCAGGGTCCGTACGACCTGCCGCGCTCCCACGACTTGTCGGCCCTGCGCTTCATCGCCTCCGTCGGCGAGCCCCTCAACCCGGAGGCCGTCGTGTGGGGCAGGGACGTGCTGGGCCTGCCGGTGCACGACAACTGGTGGCAGACGGAGACCGGCTGCATCATGATCGCGAACTTCGCCGCCTGCGAGATCCGGCCGGGCTCGATGGGGCGGCCGCTGCCCGGCGTCGAGGCGACCGTGCTCGAGCAGGGTGAGGACGGCCGGGCCCTGGTCACCGACGGCCGGGTGAAGGAGGTGTCGAGCGCCGAGATCGAGGGCGAGCTGGCCCTGCGTCCGGGCTGGCCGTCGATGTTCCGCGGCTATCTGCACGACAAGGAGCGCTATGACGCCGCGTTCGCGGACGGCTGGTACCTGACCGGTGACCTGGTCCGCCGGGACGCCGACGGCTGGTACTGGTTCGTGGGGCGCGCCGACGACGTCATCAAGTCGGCCGGCCATCTGATCGGGCCCTTCGAGGTGGAGAGCGCCTTGATGGAGCACCCGTCAGTGGCCGAGGCCGGGGTGATCGGACGGCCGGACCCGGTCGCCGGGAGCATCGTCAAGGCCTTCGTGTCGCTGCGCCCCGGTGTTCTCCCGACCCCGGATCTGGAACGGGAGCTGCTGGCCTTCGGCCGCCGCAAACTGGGGCCCGCCGTCGCACCGAGGGAGATCACGTTCGACCAGAACCTGCCCAAGACCCGCAGCGGGAAGGTGATGCGCCGCCTGCTGCGCGCACGCGAACTCGGCCTGCCCACGGGCGACCTGTCCACCTTGGAGGGATCCTCATGAGCCTGGCCCGCCCCAGCCACGCGCGGCAGGACCCGGCGCCCCGCAGGTCCGGCGAGAAGAACGTGACGACCAGGAAGACGACCAAGAAGAAGACGCAGAGCACGACGGGCGACGGGCACCGGACGGACCTGCTGGAGTCCATGCTCCGTATCCGGCGCTTCGAGGAGCGGTGCGTCGAGTTGTACAGCGCCACGAAGATCCGCGGATTCGTCCACCTGTACATCGGCGAGGAGGCCGTCGCCGTCGGCGTCAACGAGGCCCTGACACCCGAGGACGCGATCGTCGCCACCTACCGCGAACACGGCCACGCCCTGGCCCGCGGCATCACGGCCGAAGCCGTCATGGCCGAGATGTACGGCAGGACGACCGGCTGCAGCGGCGGCCGGGGCGGATCCATGCACCTCTTCGACGCGAGCCGGCGCTTCTACGGCGGCAACGCGATCGTCGCCGGCGGACTTCCCCTGGCCGCCGGCCTCGCGCTCGCCGACCGCATGCGCGGACAGGACCGCGTCACCTGCTGCTTCTTCGGCGACGGAGCCTTCGCCGAGGGCGAGTTCCACGAAACGGCGAACCTCGCGGCCCTGTGGCGACTGCCCCTGCTGCTCGTGTGCGAGAACAACCTCTACGCCATGGGCACGGCCCTGGAACGGCACGAGGCGCAGACCGACCTGGCCATGCGGGCCGCCTCGTACGGCATGGTCGCCTGGGCCGTCGACGGCATGGACGTCGAGGCCGTGGAACAGGCCGCCCGCCGGGCCGCCGAGGCCATCAGGGCCGGTGCCGGGCCGCACTTCCTCGAACTGCGCACCTACCGCTTCCGCGCCCACTCCATGTACGACCCGGACCGGTACCGCGACAAGGCGGAGGTCGAGCGCTGGAAGGACCAGGACCCGATCAACCGGCTCCTCGACCGCATGCGCGAGGACGGCGACCCGGTCGACGAGACACTCGCCGGAATGGAGCGCAGGGTCGCCGCGGAGGTCGACCACGCCGTGGAGGCGGCCGAACAGGCGCCCGAGGAGCCGGTGGAGCATCTCCTGCACCACGTCACCAGCGCCCCGGCGGAGGTGAGCTGACCATGGGGAACGGCGAGCGGCCGGAGGCGGCGAAGACGACCTACCGGGAAGCGATGCGCGAGGCACTCCGGGATGCCCTGCGCTCCGACGACCGCGTCTTCCTGATGGGCGAGGACGTGGGCCGCTACGGCGGATGCTTCGGCGTCAGCCTCGGTCTGCTGGAGGAGTTCGGCCCCGAACGCGTCCGTGACACACCGCTGTCGGAGTCCGCGTTCGTGGGCGCCGGCATCGGCGCCGCCCTGGCAGGACTGCGGCCGATCGTCGAGATCATGACCGTCAACTTCAGCCTGCTCGCCCTCGACCAGATCCTCAACAACGCCGCCACGCTGCTGCACATGTCGGGCGGCCAGCTGGCCGTGCCGTTGGTCATCCGCATGACCACGGGCGCCGGGCGGCAGCTCGCCGCGCAGCACTCGCACAGCCTGGAGGGCTGGTACGCGCACATCCCCGGCATCCGTGTCCTCGCCCCCGCCACCCTCGAGGACGCACGCCACATGCTGGCCCCCGCACTCGCGGACCCCGACCCCGTACTGATCTTCGAGCACGGCAGCCTCTACAACGTCTCCGGCGAACTCCTCCCGGCCACCGCGCCCGTGGACCTGGTCCACGCCGCGATTCGCAGACCCGGCACGGACATCTCCCTGATCACCTACGGAGGTTCGCTGCCCAAGACCCTCGCGGCGGCGGACGAGCTGGCCGCCGCGGGCATCAGCCCCGAAGTGATCGACCTGCGCTCGCTCCGGCCCCTCGACGCCGAGGCCGTCGCGGCTTCCGTGGCCCGTACCCACCATGCGGTGGTCGTCGACGAGGCGTGGCGAACGGGAAGCCTCGCCGCCGAGGTGTCCGCCCGCATCGCCGAGGAGTCGTTCTACGACCTGGACGCCCCAGTGGAGCGGGTCTGCAGCGCGGAGGTGCCCATGCCGTACGCCCGACGGCTGGAGGAGGCCGCCCTGCCGCAGACCTCCGACATCGTCGCGGCCGCCCGCCGGGCGGTGGACTGATGGCCGAGTTCACCATGCCGTCCCTCGGCGCCGACATGGATGAGGGCACGCTCCTGGAGTGGCTGGTGGGAGCCGGTGACCTCGTCCACAAGGGCGATCCGGTCGCCGTCGTGGAAACCGCCAAGTCGACCATCGAGGTGGAGTGCTTCGAGACCGGAACCGTGGCCCGGCTGCTCGTCGAGCCCGGTACGACGGTGCCGGTGGGCACACCGCTCGCACTGATCGGGACGACGACGGAGAAGCCCGTCGAGGCGCCGGAAGAACCGGAGAAGGCGGAGAAGAGGAACGCGAAGGCGGAGAAGAGACAAGCCAAGGCGGAGAAGCGACGAGCGGCCGCTCGCACACCGAAGAAGGGCGAGCCGTCCAAGCCCCCGCCCGCGCCATCCGAACCGGCCACGGTCCCGGCCCCGGTGCCGTCCACCGCTCGACAGGGCGGTCACCTGGAAGCGGGCCCCCTGGCCCGGCACCTCGCGGAGCAGAGCGGTGTCGACCTGGAAACGCTGCACGGCTCCGGACCCGGAGGACGCGTCACCCGAACCGACGTCGAAGAAGCGGCGGCCGCCCTCGTCACGTCCCCGCCATCGCGCCTGAGGGCGACCCCCCTCGCCCGGCGGCTGGCCGCCGAACTGGGCGTCGACCTGACCACGGTGCGGGGGACCGGCAAGCACTCGGCGGTCCGCGCCGAAGACGTACGCCGTGCGGCTCCCGGTCCGGCGGCCGAGGCCCCGAGCGCCCACGCCGGCGCGCCCACGGTTCGCCCGGCCGCCGAGCGCCTCCCGCAGGACCGGGGGCCGGCCGTCCGCCGCGCGATCGCCGGTCTGATGAGCCGCGCCAACCGGGAGATCCCCCACTACTACCTCTCCACGACCGTGGACATGGGCGCCGCCATGGACTGGCTGCACGAGCACAACCGGCGCAGCCCGGTCGGCGAACGGCTGCTCCCCGCCGCCCTGCTCCTCAAGGCGGGGGCCCTGGCCGCCCGGGAGGTCCCCGAGCTCAACGGCTTCTGGACGGACGACCACTTCACGGGCGGCGAGGGCGTACACCTCGGCGTGGCCGTGTCCCTGCGAGGCGGAGGGCTTGTCGCCCCCGCACTGCACCACGCCGACACTCTGGCGCTGCCGCAGCTGATGGCGGCCCTGAAAGACCTCGTCACCCGGGCCCGCACGGGCAGACTGCGGGCATCCGAGGTGTCGGACGCCACGATCACGGTCACCAACCTCGGAGATCAGGGCGTGGAGACCGTGTTCGGAGTGATCTACCCACCGCAGGTGGCCCTCGTCGGTTTCGGGCGGCTGGTCGACCGGCCGTGCGCCGTCGACGGCCTGCTGGGTGTGCGGCCCGTGGTCACGGCGACCCTCTCGGCCGACCACCGGGCGACGGACGGCGCCGTCGGAGCCCGCTACCTCACGGCGGTCACCCGCCTCCTGCAGAACCCGGAGCAGCTGTGAACATCGACCGGACCGACGCACTGGACATGGTGAGGGAATCGATCGCCCGGGTCGTTCCGGACGCGGACGTCGCCGCCCTGAGGCCCGACGACGCGTTCCGTGACGTACTGGAGATGGACTCCCTGGACTTCCTGAGTTTCGTCGAGGTGCTCAGCGAACGCACGGGCATCCGCATCGACGACGAGGACACGCCGCGGCTGGCCACGCTGTCCGGCAGCGCCGACTTCCTCGTCGCCCGCGCGGGGTGACGCGCGCCCCCGCGGACGCAAGCGGCTCAGAGCGCTTCGGTGTTGTCGACGACACCCACCACGTCGTCGATGTCCCGTACCGAGGCGAGCAGTTCGGGGACGAGAGACTTGTCCACTCTCCCCGACACGGTCACCACGCCGTGCTCCACCGCGACCTCGACACCGCGCGGATCCAGCAGATGCCGGCCGACCAGGGACTCGACCTCCGTGAGGATGTCGGCGTCGTCGCGGATCAGGGCACGCAGCAGATCGAGTCGGCTCACCACGCCGACGAGCCGACCGTGATGGTCGGTCACGGGCAGCCGCTTCAGCCGGCCGTGCGCGGCGGTCCACGCCGCGTCCGCCACCCTCTGCTCCGGGTGGACGGTGACGGGCGGGAAGGTCATCAACGTGGCGGCCGTGTCGCCGTGGCTCTTGTCGTACAGGCGGTGCTGCCACAGCCTGCCGACCGCTCCGTGCCGACGGGGCTCCGCCATCACGGCGGCCTTGGCCAGCAGATCCGACTCCGAGACGACACCGATCACATGGTCGTCGGCGTCGACCACCGGCAGGGCGCTCACCTGCTCCCGGGCCAGTGTGTGGGCCACGTCAGGGAACGGCATGTCACCGGGGACGGAGGCCGCCGGCACCCGCATGACGTCCCGCACGCGCGGTACGGCCGGTTCCCGGGCGGGCGGCCGGGGCGCGGCGGTGGGGGGCGCCTCGGAACCCGCCGCGCCGTGGGGGCGCTCGGACTCCTCGGCGGTCCTCGCCGACGCGGCGCCGGCGATTGCCGCGAGGTAGCGGCGCAGAGCCTCCTGGCGGGGCTCCTCCTGGGGTGTCCAGGGACGGCCCGGTTGGGCACGGCGGGCTTCCTTCTCCGCAGAAATGTGCTCGAAGTCGCTCACGGCTGCCTCCCGGGGACGCCGTCCGCCTACCGGATCAGTTTCGCATCGTTCGACCCGTGCGGCCTCTGGGCCGAGCGGCCCTGGTGGGGGACTGGTGGGCCAGGCGCGACGCGACAGGTCACCGCCCACCGGGGAGACTGGGAAGCGGGGCCCCAAGCCCACCTGGAGGAGAGCGTGTGACGGGTTTCCGGGACTTTCTGACGCGGTTCCGGCCGGCAGCCTCGCCCGGCCGCGCCGCACCGGCCGGTGTCCCCACGGACCGTTCAGCGGAACTCCGCGCCGAACTCGCGCCACCCCTGGCCCTGCTCGACCAGACGGAGGCGGAAGCCGGGAGCATACGCGAACGGGCCGAGGCGACCGCCACCTCGCGCCGGCAGGAAGCCGCGCAGCGGGCCGAGGCGATCGTGGCCACCGCGCGTGAACAGGCCCGCCAGGTACAGGCGCGTACCGCCGAGCAGGCTGCCCGTGCGGCCGAGGGCGAGGCTGCGGCGCTCCTCGCCGCAGCAGAACGTGAGGCGGTCGCCGTACGCGACCGTGCCAGAAGCCGCACACCCGCGCTCGTCGACCGGGTGCTCGCCCTCGTGCAGGAGGACCTCGAGGCGGATGGGACGCCGAAAGGCCGGGGAGGCGGTTCCTGATGGGCGCCGGTTGGGTCGCGGGCGTGACCCGGGCACGGGCCCTGCGGACCAGGTGCCTGGGCGCCGACGGCACCGGGCAGGTGGCCGCGTCCCGCGAACTCGACGAAGCCCTGCGCTACTTGGCGGCCACCCCGTACCGGCACGATGTCACGCCGGGCGCCACACTCGCGGAAGCCCAGCGTGCGGTGTCGACGACACTGCTGTGGCATCTGCGAGTCCTCGCCGGCTGGCAGCCGGCCACCGGCGCCCACGCGGTCCGGGCCCTCGCCGCGGGATTCGAGATCTCCAACACCGAGCACCGACTGCGCGAACTCCTGGCCGGCCCGCGACAGCCGGGCACGGAACGTCTTCACCCCCCGCCCCACCGTCTGGGCGCGCTGGCGGTCGCCTGGACGCGGCTCGCCCGCACCCGCTCGCCGTCTGAGCTGCGCACCGCGCTGGCAGCCTCCGCCTGGGGCGACCCCGGGGGCGACTCGCCGGCCGCGGTCGCCACGGGCATGCGCGTCTCCGCCGCCGTACGGCTCGCCGCCGCCGTGCCCGATGCGGGGCGCTGGGCGGCGGCCCGGCTCGCCCTGCTCGTCGGCCGTGAGGTCTTCGTCGTCGGCCGTCGGCTGCCGGACCTCTCCGCCCGCCGGGCGGCCCGCCTGCTCGGCCGGCGAGCGCTCGGCGCGGGAACGTATGCCGACTTCCGGCAGGCGCTGCCGGCCGCCGCCGGATGGCTGCTCGCCGACGTCGGTGAGGCGGCGGACCTGTGGCGGGCGGAAGCACGCTGGTGGGACGCGGTCGAGCGGGACGGCCGCGACCTGCTGCGCCGGGCCGGCTTCGGTCCGCAGCCGGTCGTGGGGGCCGTGGCACTGCTGTCGGCCGATGCGTGGCGGACCCGCGGCGCCCTGGAGCTGGCCGCGCGGGGCGGCGGCGCCGGGGACTGGACCGCGGAGGTGTTCGGTGCCCCGCGCTGAGGCGGCGGTTCCCGTCAGGATGCGCCGGGTGGCCGTCGTGGCTCCCGAGCAGGCGCTGCGGGAGAGCCTGGTGCGGATCGCCGAGGCCGGCTGCGTCGAGATCGATCTGGCCGGGGACGGCGGGCCGGACGGCACCAGCGGCGACGCGGCGACGCGCCTGGGGCAGCTGCGCGCCGAGTCGGACCGAGCGGTTCTCAGCGAGACTCCTCCCGACCTGGACGTCCTGGAGCGCGCGGGCCGGACGGACCTGCTGGCGGGCGAGGCGCAGCTGGAGGAACGACTCGGCAGCGCCGTCCGCCACGGCGGGGCCGCCGCCCTGGCGGGCTGGTGCCCCGAGAGAGAGGTCGGCACCACAGCTGCGCGCATCGCCGGTGCCGGGGGCGCGCTGGTGGTGCTGAGGTCCCCGCGCGGCGTCGATCCGCCGACCTTGCTGACGGGAGCTGCGACGACGCCCCCGGCGGGAACCGTGCGCCGTTCCTTCACGCCGTTGGTCAGGACGTACGGCACGGTGCCCTACGCCGACCTCGACCCCACGCTGGCGGCCGGGATCGTCTACGTGGTGATGTTCGGCCTGATGTTCGGCGATGCCGGGCACGGGCTGCTGCTCGTCGCCCTCGCCCTTCTGCTCCGGACGGGCCGACCGCGTCGGCTGGCGGCGCTGCGCCCGCTGTGGCCCTTCGTCGCGTGGGCCGGGCTGGCCGCCACCGCGGCCGGCGTGGCGTACGGCGAGTTCTTCGGCCCGACCGGAGTGCTGCCGGTGCTGTGGCTGGCGCCGCTGGACGAGCCCATGCGGCTGCTGGCCGCCGCCGTCGTGCTCGGCGCCGTGTTGCTGGCCGTCGCCTATGCCGCGGGGATCGTGAACCGGTGGCGCGAGAACGGACCGACCTCGGCCCTGTACTCGCAGACCGGTATCGCCGGGGCCGCGCTCTATCTCGGCCTCGCGGCCGGTGCCGGATGTGTGTGGCTCGGCCGGACGGCGTTCGCCGCCGCGGGCGTCGTGGTCGCCGTCGCAGGACTCATCCTGGTCGCGGCGGGTCTGTACGCGACCACGGCGGGCGGGCCGGGCGGTGCCGCGCAGACCGGCGTCCAGCTCGTGGACGCGGTGGTCCGGATCGCCTCCAACGTCGTGTCCTTCGCGCGTCTCGCGGCCTTCGGGCTGACACACGCGGCGCTCGGCGCGATCGTCTGGGACGGCACGACCGCTCTGGCGGGCCGGGGCCCCGTCGGTGCCGCCGCCGCCCTGGTGGTGTTCCTCGCGGGCAACGTCCTGGCCTTCTCGCTGGAGGCACTGGTCGCCGGTGTCCAGGCACTGCGCCTGGAGTACTACGAACTCTTCTCCCGGCTCTTCGAGGGAGAGGGACGCCCCTTCAGACCCTGGCATCTGCCCGTCGAACACAGCCCGGTGAGGGAGGAGCAGCCGTGAGCGCCTGGTTCTTGGCCCTGCCCGTGATCGCGGCCGGATTCGTCGCCGCACGCCTGGCGCTGCGGCGCTCGGGCCGGACCGCCCTGTGGTGGATGATCGCTGCGGACGCCGTTCTCCTGGCGGCGGCCACCGTGGTCCTGACCCTGGCGCTCGGCAGCGGATCGGCCCAGGCCGCGACCACGGCAGCCCAGGACTCGGGCTCCGGCTCCGCCGCGCTGATCGGCGCCGCGATCGCGGTCGCCGGGGCGACGATCGGGGCGGGCGTCGCCGTCGCCTACACCGGCGCGGCGGCCCTCGCGGCTCTCAGTGAACGGCCCGAACTGTTCGGCCGCGCCATGGTCATCGTCGGGCTGGCCGAGGGCATCGCCATCTACGGCCTGGTCGTCGCGGTCATCCTCATCGGGAAGGCGTGACCATGGGACGCGTCGCCGCCCTCGGCGAGCGGTCCCGGGTGGCCGGTCTCGCCCTGGCCGGCGCCGTCGTTCTCATCGCCGACGACCCCGAGACGGTACGCCGGGGCTGGCGGAGCCTCCCGGCCGACATCGACCTGGTGATCCTCACCCCTGCCGCGGCCGAGACACTCGAGCACGAACCGGCCCTGCCCGCGGACCGCCGTCTGACCGTGGTGATGCCGCCGTGACGACCCGAGCTCCCGACCAGACGACGGACGCGCTCCAGCCGGTCCGGGCACGATTGCTGCGGGCCGCTCACGCCGATGCGGAAGCGCTCCTGGCCGACGCCGGGCGAGAGGCGGCCGCCCGGCTCGACCAGGCCAGGGCCCAGGCCCGGGCGATCCTCGACGACGCCCGCCGCCAGGGCGAGGCCGACGGCGTGGACGCCGCCCGTGACCTCCTCGTCAGGGCCCGGCGGCAGGCCAGGTCCCGCACACTCTCCGCTCGGCGGGAGGCGTACGAGGAGATGCGCCGCGAGGCGGCCGAACGGGTCCGCGCGTTGCGCCGGGCCGACGGCTACGCGTCGCTCCGGGAGCGACTGGAGCAGCGGGCCCGCACGCTCCTCGGCCCCGAGGCCCAGGTGACGGAGCATGCCGACGGGGGCGTGGTGGCCCAGGTGCCGGGAAGGCGGGTCGACCTGTCGCTGACCGCGTTGGCCGAGCGGGCCCTGGACGGCATGGGAGCGGAGGTGCGAAGCCTGTGGGAGCCGTGACGGAGTCCACCCGGACGGACCGGCCGCCCGCCTCCCGGCGGCCGGTTTCCCGGATCCTGCGTGTCACAGGGCCGCTGGTCGAGATCGGGTACACGAGCGGAACCGCGATGTACGACCTGGTCTCGATCGGCCCCGCCGGACTGCCCGGTGAGGTGGTGGCCATCAGCGATGACCTGGTCACCGTCCAGGCGTACGAGTACACCGGAGGGCTCGCCCCGGGACAGACGGCGCTGCCCCAGGGCCGTCCGCTGTCGGTGCACCTCGGTCCGCACCTGCTCGGCGGAATCTTCGACGGGCTGCTGCGCCCGCTGTCCGACGCCGGAGACTGGCTGCTGCCGGACACGCGGCGGACCGGGGCGGCGGAGCGCACCTGGTCCTTCTCCCCCCTGGTGGAGGAGGGCCAGGAACTGGCCGAGGGACAGGCGCTGGGGGAGATCCGCGACGCGGGGCCGGTACGGGTGAAGGTCCTGGTGCCACCCGGCTGCGGGGGTACCGTGACGGAGATCGCCGCTCCCGGGCACCATCCGACGGACGCCGTGGTGGCCGCGGTGGGCGGCGCCGAAGTGGGCCTGGGCGCCCTGTGGCCGGTGCGCAGCCCCCGGCCCGTGCGGGAGCGCGTCGACGCCCACGAGGCCCTCGGCACCGGCCAGCGGGTGATCGACCTGCTCTTCCCCGTGGCCCGGGGCGGCACGGTCGCGGTGCCCGGTGGCTTCGGCACCGGCAAGACGGTGCTGCTGCAGCAGATCGCGAAGTGGTGCGACGCGGATGTCATCGTCTACGTCGGCTGCGGCGAGCGCGGCAACGAGATGGCCGACGTCATCACCGAGCTGTCGGAGCTTCAGGACCCGCGGACGAGCGGACGCCTGGCGGACCGCACGGTGACCATCGCCAACACCTCCAACATGCCGATGATGGCCCGCGAGGCCGGCGTCCACACGGGGGTGACGGTCGCCGAGTACTTCCGTGACATGGGTCTGGACGTGGTGGTCATCGCCGACTCGACGTCCCGATGGGCCGAGGCGTTGCGCGAGTTCGCCTCCCGTACCGGCGCGCTGCCCGCGGAGGAGGGCTACCCGGCCGGACTTGCCTCGGCCATCGCGGCCTTCTACGAGCGGGCCGCCGCCGTGACCACGCTCGGCGGTGACCGTGGCTCGGTGACCGTGATCGGCGCGGTGTCCCCGCCCGGCGGGGACATGACCGAACCGGTCACCGCCCACACCGAACGCTTCGTCCGCTGCCTGTGGACCCTGGACCGCGACCTCGCCTACGCCCGTCACTACCCGGCGGTCTCCTGGGCGGGGTCCTTCTCCCGGGACGTCCCGGTGCTGGCCGCCGGACACCGGGCGGCCGGGGATCCGGCGTGGTCGCGGCGCCGCGACCGGGTGGGAGCGGCGCTGGCGGAGGCCGACCGGCTGGCCGACCTCGTGGACCTGATCGGGATCGCCGCCCTTCCGGCGCGGGAGCGGATCAGTGTGCTCGCGGGCCGGCTGGTGAGGGAGGGCGTGCTGCAGCAGAGCGCGCTGTCGCAACGCGACGCGTACTGCGGGCCGGAGAAGACGGCGGCGCTGGCCGACGCCGTCCTGGCGGTCGTCGACCGCTGCCGGGAGCTGGTGGACTCCGGGGTACCGGCGGCATCGGTCGAGGAGTTCGACTTCGGTCCGCTGCTGCGCGCCCGGGAGGACACCGGTCCGCACGACGCCACCGGCGTGGCGGCGCGCCGGGACGCCATGCTCTCCCGCCTGGGAGAAGTGCGGCCATGAGCCTGTCGGGCGGGACCGAGTACACGGCGGTGCGCGAACTGCGGGGACCGCTCGCGGTCGTCGAGGGCGTCTCGGGGGTCGGCTGGGACGAGTACGCGCACATCACCCTCGCCTCGGGCGAACGGCGCCACGGCGTGGTCCTGGACGCCGACCGCGGCCTGGCGGTGGTCCAGATGCTGGAGGGCACCGCGGGTATGGACCCGCAGGGCGTCCGCGCGGTCTTCACGGGCAGCCCACTGCGCGTCCCGGTCGGCACGGACTGGCTCGGCCGCGTCTGCAACGGCCGCGGCGACCCCGTCGACGACGGGCCACCCGTCTTCGGCTCCCACCAGGCCGAGGTGGGAGGCGCTCCCCTCAACCCGGTCCGGCGCGAGCCGCCGTCCGAACCGGTGCTCACCGGCGTCGGAGCCATCGACGCCCTGACCACTCTGGTACGGGGACAGAAACTCCCGGTGTTCTCGGTGGCCGGGCTGCCACATCTGGAACTGGCAGCCCAGATCGCCGCGCAGGCCACCGTCGGCGGAGAGGCGTTCTGCGTCGTCTTCGCGGGCATGGGACTCACCCACGCCGACGCCTCCTTCGTACGAGACGCCCTGGAGGAACGGTCGGCGGCCGGGGAACTGGTCCTGCTGCTGAACACGGCCGACGACCCGGTGATCGAACGGATCCTCACCCCGCGGATCGCGCTCACCGTCGCCGAGCACCTCGCCTTCACCGAAGGACGGCACGTCCTGGTCGTGATGACCGACATGACGACGTACGCGGAAGCCCTGCGCGAGGTCTCCGCCGCCCGCGGGGAGATCCCCGCCCGCCGCGCCTACCCCGGCTACCTCTACAGCGACCTGGCCTCCCTGTACGAACGTTGCGGACGCATCCGCGGACGGCCCGGCTCGGTCACCGTGCTGCCGGTGCTCACCATGCCCGCGGGTGACATCACCCATCCCGTGCCCGACCTGACCGGCTACATCACCGAGGGGCAGATCGTGCTCTCGCCGGAGACACACGCGCGCGGTGTGTATCCGCCGCTGGACGCCCTGTCCTCCCTCTCCCGGCTGATGCGCAAGGGCGCCGGCCCCGGCCGTACCCGCGACGACCACCTCGACGTCGCGGCCCAGCTGCTCGCCGCCCTGGCCCGCGCCCGGCAGGTCCGCGATCTCGCGGACCTGGTCGGTCAGGGGGCGCTGAGCCCCATCGACCGCCGCTACCTCGACTTCGACGAGGCGTTCCTGCGGGACTTCGTCGACCAGCGCGGCGACGAGTCCCGAAGTCTCGACACCTCGCTTGAGCGGGGCTGGCGGGCCCTGCTCACCCTGCCCCGCAGCCAGCTCTCCATGCTCCCCGCAGCGCTCCTCGACGCCCACGGCGCGAAGGGTGCCCCGGAGACGGAGGCGCACTGATGACCGGCGCCCGCCGGACACCGCCCGGTCGGGCGGGACGGCTGAGACTGCGGCACAGCCTCGCTGTCGCCGAACGCGGAGCCGACCTGCTGGAGCAGAAACTCCGCATCCTGCGCGCCGAGCACGAGCGGCTGCAGAGAACGGAGACGGAAGCCGCCCGCGCCTGGCGGGACCTGCTGTCCGAGGCCGAGGACTGGCTGCTGAGGGGGCTCCTGCTGGGCGGGGAACAGGCTCTCGGCACGGCCACAGCGGGTATCGGTCCCGCCGAGGTCACGGTGGGCTGGACCACCTCCATGGGGGTACGCCACCCCACGGCGGCCGCTGTTTCCGTGCCCAGCCGCCCGCCCACCGCCGCCGCTCCCACGAACACGGCTCTCGTGCACGCCGAAGCGGCCTACGGCCGGTCCCTGCGCGCCGCCGCCGAGTACGCCGCCGCCCATACCGCCGCCCAACTGCTGGGCGCCGAGGTCACCAGCACCCGGCACCGGGTCCGCGCCCTGCGGCGCCACTGGATCCCCCGCCTGCGCCAGGCGCTCGACCGGGCCGACCTCGCCCTGGAGCAGGCCGAACACGAGGACGGCGTCCGGCGTCGCTGGGCGGCCCGGAGCACCGAGCGGTGAAATCCGGAGCCCTCACCGCGGCGAGGCGCCTGAGCGCGGCGGCCGGCCGTACGGGGCAGCGAACCGAACCGGTCCGTGCCTCAGACCGGGACCGTGATGACCGGGCAGTGGGCGTGATGCAGCACTCCCTGGCTCACCGAGCCCAGCAGCATGCCCGTGAAACCTCCGTGCCCGCGCGTTCCCACGACCAGACCCAACGCGTGCTCCGAGGCCTCCGTCAGGACCCGCACCGGGTGGCCCCGTACGACCTCGTGGTGCAGCTCCACTTCCGGGTGCGTCGCGGTGCGGCCCGCGACCGTCTCGGACAGCACCCGGCGGCACTCCCGCAAGGCCGCGTCCTCGTCCAGGGCACCGAGGAGCGGCGGATGCCACACGTACAGGGCCCGGAGGGCCGCACCGCGCAGGGCCGCCTCGTCGAACGCAAGGTCCACCGCCGCCGCCGCGTGCGCACTGCCGTCCACGCCGACCACGAAGTACGCGGGCTCCTGGGTGATGTGCTCCGGCTCCGGAACGACGACGACCGGGCACGGAGCGTGGGCGGTGAGCGGCAGCGCCACGGCGGCGGAGGTGAAGAGTTCGCGCCGGGTGCTCAGATGCCAAGAGCCCACCACGACCAGCGAGGCGTTCCGAGCCTCCTCGCGCAGAACCCAGGCCGGCTCTCCTTCCGCCAGCACTGTCGACACCTCCACCGACGGCCGCCGGGACTCCACGAAGGCGACCGACCCCTTCAGCAACTCGGCACCCTCTTCGTGCAGCGTCCGGTTCCACTCCTCCCAGGACGGCCGTACCTCGCCCGACCGGTATCCACCCGTCGGTACGCCCTGGGCGTGCACGAGCCGTACCGGCAGGCCGTGTCGATCCGCCTCGTCGACGGCCCAGGCGAGTGCCAGCCGCTTCGAGGGATCCGGGTCGACACCCACGACGATCGGCCCACGCCCATCCCCAGCGCTCATGGCACCTCCAGCAGATTCCCGTACCGCCGTTCTTCCAGCGTGACCCCGGCCGTGGGGAGCCGCCACGCCACGGCGCTCCCCGGGCCGTCCCGGAGCCTCGGGGCTCAGCGGCGTGCGCCGCCCTGGCTCCCTGCCGTGCGGGTCACCGGCTCCCGACCCGCTCGTCCCCTGGGACGGTCGCGCCCCCGCCGGCCCGCACGGCGTCCACCACCGCCTGGTGCAGCTGCCTGCTGCCCTGCTCGGACAGGCAGGACACCGGGCTGCCGGCGAGGGTGTGCCACTGGGAGGTTCCGGTGTACCGCACCAGCACATCCGCCTGGACACCGTCCCAGGTGGTGCGCACGGTCAGGTTGCCGCTCATCACACCGCCCTCGTCCGTGCGGGTGCCTCCCCGCCCGGCGAACACGTCCGGTGTGGTCCATGTCGCTCTGGTCATGACGTCGTTCCTTCGCTCCTGATCGCCGACGCTCCTCCAGCCGCCGTGCCCGTCCGACGGGCGGCCTCAGCGGACCGCGGGCCCTTTCTTCCGAGCATGCTCGTCGGGCCGACCGATGCACTGGGCCGTTCGGGTACTCCACGTGGGCCGTGCGGCCCAAGGAACGACGGGTCGGCGGGGGACGGCGGTGCGGGCGCCGCGGGAACGGGGGGGCCGGACCCCTGATGTCCGGCCCCACCCTCGCCACCGCCTGCGTGGATGCGGTGGCTGCCCGACGGCCCGGCGCGTCGACGCGTCAGGTCATCCCGTCACCTCGGCCCCGGTCGGCAGGGGCGGTTCCGCCTCCCCGCGCCGCCGCTCCTCGTCGGTGAGCGGCCGGGAGCGCAGCAGGAACCGCACGCCCTCCGGGGCTTCCAGGGAGAAGCCGCCGCCCCGTCCCTGGACCACGTCGACGGTGAGGTGGGTGTGCCGCCAGGACGCGTACTGGTCGGCGCTCATCCAGAACGGAGTGTTGCCGGCGACATGACCGAGCAGGACGTCCGCCGCGCCGACGCGGAACTCGCCGCGCGGGTAGCACATCGGAGCGCTGCCGTCACAGCAGCCGCCGGACTGGTGGAACATGACCGGTCCGTGACGAGCCGTCAGCCGGCGCACCAGCTCCTCCGCGGGGCCGGCCAGTTCCACGCGCGCCACCCGGGTTCCCATCAGAAGAGGCCGAGCTTCTGCTCCGAGTAGCTGACCAGGAGGTTCTTGGTCTGCTGGTAGTGGTCGAGCATCATCTTGTGGGTCTCGCGGCCGATGCCGGATCCCTTGTAGCCGCCGAAGGCCGCGTGCGCGGGGTAGGCGTGGTAGCAGTTGGTCCACACGCGGCCCGCCTTGATCTCGCGGCCCAGTCGGTAGGCGAGGTTGCCGTTGCGGGACCACACGCCGGCGCCGAGTCCGTAGGGCGTGTCGTTGGCGATCTTCGCGGCCTCTTCGGGCGAGTCGAAGGTGGTGACCGAGACGACCGGACCGAAGATCTCCTCCTGGAAGATCCGCATGTCGTTGGTGCCCTTGAAGACGGTCGGCTCGACGTAGTAGCCGTCCAGACCGGGAACGGTGCGCGGGTTGCCGCCGGTGAGGAGTTCGGCGCCCTCCTTCTTGCCGATGTCGATGTAGGACATGATCTTCTCGAACTGGTCGATGCTGGCCTGCGCGCCGATCATCGTCTCAGGGTCCAGCGGGTTGCCGCCCTTGATGGCCCGGGTGCGCTCCAGGGCGCGGGCCATGAACTCGTCGTAGATCGAGGAGGCGATCAGGGCCCGGGACGGGCAGGTGCACACCTCGCCCTGGTTCACCGCGAACATCACGAAGCCCTCGACGGCCTTGTCCAGGTAGGCGTCGTCGGCGTCCATGACGTCGGCCAGGAAGATGTTCGGGCTCTTGCCGCCCAGCTCCAGGGTGACCGGGATGATGTTCTCGGACGCGTACTGCATGATCAGCCGGCCGGTCGAGGTCTCACCGGTGAAGGCGATCTTGGCGATGCGCGGGCTGGACGCGAGCGGCTTGCCGGCCTCGACGCCGAAGCCGTTGACCACGTTGAGCACGCCGGGCGGGAGCAGGTCGGCGATCAGCTCGACGACCACCAGCAGGCTGACCGGGGTCTGCTCGGCAGGCTTGATGATCACGCAGTTGCCCGCCGCCAGGGCGGGGGCGAGCTTCCACGCCGCCATCAGGATCGGGAAGTTCCACGGGATGATCTGGCCCACGACACCCAGCGGCTCGTGGAAGTGGTAGGCGACGGTGTCCTCGTCGATCTCGCCGACGGTGCCCTCCTGGCTGCGCACCACGCCCGCGAAGTACCGGAAGTGGTCCACGGCGAGCGGGATGTCGACGTTGAGGGTCTCCCGGACCGGCTTGCCGTTCTCCCAGGTCTCGGCCACGGCGATCTTCTCGAGGTTCGCCTCGATCCGGTCCGCGATCCGGTTGAGGATGTTGGCCCGCTCGGCGATGGAGGTGCGGCCCCAGCGGTCGGCCACGGCGTGCGCGGCGTTCAGCGCCAGGTCGATGTCGGCGGCGGAGGAACGGGCGACCTCACAGAACACCTTGCCGGACACCGGCGAGACGTTGTCGAAGTAGCGGCCGTCGACGGGGGCGACCCACTCGCCGCCTATGAAGTTGTCGTAACGCGGGGCGAAGCTGACGACACTGCCTTCTGTCCCAGGCTGCGCGTACACCATGGCGGCTCTCCTCAGTGGGCGATGCGGTGATACGACGGCCCTCGCCGTCGTGGTGCGCATCACTGTGAGCCCGCAAGGTTGGCGCGAGGTTGGCGTCCCGCCCCCGGTGTACGTCAGTCGCGCAGGGCCGTGGTCAGGCGGCCGGCGGGGATCGCGCGGCGGGCGTCGGCCCGGTCGAGCAGGCGCAGCGCGTGCTCGTGCACCTCCGCGTCGTACGGCGCCCGTTCGCCGTAGCGCAGGGCGTGCTCCGGGCGGGTGCTCGCCAGGACCGCCTCCCGTACGGCCACCTCCAGGCGGGTGCGCCACTCCTCGATCCCGGGCGCTTCGGAGCGCGGGAGCAGCGGGCCGCGGTAGAGGCGCAGCGCGGTGTCCGCGTCACCGCTCTCCAGTGCCCGCAGTACGTCGACGGCGTCGCAGGACACGGGGGTGGTGAGGGCGTAGCGGCGGGTGGCGACGCCGCCGCCGAGGGCGCGGCGCAGATGGGAGATCTCCGCCTTGAAGGTGGAGGCGGAGACGGGACGGTCGCCGTACAGGGCGTCGCGCAGCCGCTCCGGTGAGAAGCCGTCCGGCTCCAGCGCGAGGAGCGTCAGGATCTCGAGCTGCCGCGGGCGCAGGGGGAGCGACACGCCCTCGCGTACGGCCTTCTCCTCGCCCATGCACGACAGCCGCAGCTGCGGCAGGTCCGGGCGGGGCGACTCGCTGCGGAGTCCGGCCTCGATGGCGGAGACCAGACCGCGCACCGTGGACATGGCCAGCGGGTGCGAGCGGTCCCAGGTGGTCGACAGGTCCAGGACGCCGAGGACGTGACCGTCGGGGCTGTGGATCGGGGCGCAGTAGCAGACCCAGCCGTGCAACGCGGTCACCAGGTGTTCCGCCGAGAACACGGTGCTCGGGCGGCCGGTGCGCAGCGCCAGGGAGAGCGCGTTGGTGCCCATGGCCTGCTCGTCCCAGCGGCCGCCCGGGGCGAAGTTGACCCGCTCGGCTCGTCGGCGCATGTCCTGCCCGGCGCAGGTCCACATGATCGTGCCGGACTCGTCGGTGACCGCGGTGACGAAGCCGGCGTCGTCGGCGATGCTCCGCAACTCGTCGGAGAGGGCGCCGACAGGCCGGCGCAGCAGCGAGTCGGTCCAGCGGTGCTGGATCGCGCCGCCGTCGGTCACCGGGGCGCTGTCCCGGGCGGGGTCCACGCTCGGCAGCGAGCGCACCCAGGACTCGGCCACCTCGTGGCGCAGCGCCTGGTAGCTGCTCGGCGCCGAGCCCGTGGATTTCACCAGCGACACCGCACGGGACCACTCGTCCTCCAACGTGGCCCTGCGCCGCCGAAGGTCACTGCGCTGTGACATGTGCTTCCCTGTCGTGAAAGGAGCCGGCAACCATTATCCGCCTCGACGCGCGGAGCGCACCGCCCGATCAGGCGGTGGCCCCATCCGGCCGGCGGGTGCCGCGTCCGGCTGTACGCCCCGGCTTCGTCTGCGTGTGACGACAGTGTTATCGGCGAATGAAGCAGTGAAATCAAGGTGTCGCACAGACTACGGACTTCCCGCCCTACCGCAGGTCACAAGTCGCTCACGCCCCGTGCCGCTGCGGGCGCCCACCGGCTCGTGGGCGCCCGCAGCGGCACGCAGACCTCGGGCGTGCCCCAGGGCCATCGCCCGTCAGCCGACCGGCTTGAACGTCCACATCAGGTTGGTGCTCTGCGTCCAGGTCCACTGCTTGGTCACGGACCCCGCGGCGACCATACCGCCGCCGTCGAGGACCAGTCCCGTGCTGCGGTTGGCGATCGAGTACTGGCCGTTGCCGCGGTCGGTGATCTGCCACTGCTGGTTGCCGCCGCCGTTCCAGGGGCCCTGCCGGGCCGGGTCGCCGTTGTTGGTGGCGCCCCAGCCGTCGGCGACCAGGCCGTTGGTGCGATTGACGAGCCTGTAGTAGCCGTTGCCGAGTTCGATCGCCTGCCACTGGACGTTGGCGTTGTCCACGGGCTCCCACTGCTTCAGGTTCGAGCCGCTGCTGAAACTGCCGCCGCTGTCCAGCACCAGGCCGCTCGTGGCGTTGCCCAGGCGGAAGTACGTGGCCGGGTTGAACGTCACCTTCAGCGAGGCGATGGCGTCATTGTTGCCGGTCGTGCGAAGGTCGGCGGCGTTCGAGGTGAACGTCCAGGCGGTCCCGGTGAAGTTGTCGCCGGAGTAGCCCGTCACCTGGTAGCCGTCGGGCACCAGGATGGAGGAGGCCTGGGCGGGCCCCAGACCGGCGGCGGACAGCTGGGAGGAGGTGTAGCTGCCCAGCGTCAGCGCGGCGCGGGTGCCTTGGTAGCCGACGTTCTGGAACACCGTCGGTGAGACCCTCCTGGGCGTGCCCTGGACCTCGACGCACACCACGGAGAGGTCGGCGTTCGGCGCGGTGGCCGGCATGGTGACGTTGATCTGGTCGGTGACGGTGAACGAGAGCGAGACCGAGGGGTTGTTCAACAGATAGACGCGGTTGATCGTGTTGTCGATCGCCGGGATCTGGAGCTGGCCGTTCGTGGGCCAGGTGAAGACATGGGCGAAGAGCTTGCCGTTCTTCTTGGTGACCCTGCCCCATGCGGGGTCGCTGAAGAACGGGCTGGCGCCGGCGCCGTGAACGCTGTCGCTGTGCGTCGCCATCCATGAGGCCAGGCCGGTCAGGACCGTCTGGGAACCGGCGGTGACCGAGCCGTCGCCCTTGGGGCCGATGTTCAGCAGGAGGTTGCCGTCCCGGGACACCACCGTGACGAGCTCTTGGAGGACGTCCTTGACGGATCTGTAGGTGTTCTCCTTCGACGCGTTGTAACCCCAGGCGTCGTTCACGCTGGCGCACCGCTCCCACTGTCTGCCCATCGGCTCGGCGGGTATCCCGAACTCCGCGACGTCGTAGTCGGCGAGACGGTGGCCCCGCTTGACCCGTTCGTTGACGATGAGGTTGGGCTTGCGGGCGATCAGCCAGTTGTAGAGGTCGACGCCGTCCGACTCCAGCCACCAGTCCTGCAGGGTGGCGCTGGACGGCTCGTTGAACCAGTCGCCGTCGAACCACAGCAGCGCAGGGTCGTAGCGGTCCAGCAGTTCCTGAAGCTGCGCCTTCATGTCGGCGATGTAGCCCGTGCGGGCGGCCTGCGAGGACATCGTCGTGAGGCCGTTGTCGTGGCGGTCGGTCTGGGAGGGGTGGTTCCAGTCGAGGATCGAGTAGTACAGGCAGAACTTGACCCCACGGCTCTCGCACTCGGTCTTGAGTTGCATGAGCGGGTCGGCCTGGAAGCCCTTGTAGTCGTGCAGGTTGTACAGCTTGGTGCCGGTGGTGTCGGTGAAACCGGGGACGCTGGAGTCCCACATCGCGTAGCCCTCGTGGTGCTTGGCGGTGATCACGAGGTACTTCATGCCGGCGTTCGCGGCCAGCCCGGCGATCTGGGCGGCGTTGAACTGGGTCGGGTTGAAGTTCTGAGTGACCTGGGTCTGGTAGTTCGCCTTGCTCCACTGCTGCGTGGTGAACGCCCACTCGCCCTGGCCGAGCTGCGAGTACGACCCGAAGTGGATGAACATCCCGAACCGGGCCTGGTACCACCAGTCCATCTTCGAGGGGACCGTGTACGCCTCGGCGGTGGCGGGCCACAGGGCCTGCGGCAGGCCGATGGCCGCCATTCCTCCGGCGAGGGCGGCGGCCTTCATCAGAGAGCGTCTGCTGAGGGGGGCTGAGGACATGGTGCGGCTCCGTGTGTCAGGGAGAGGCCGGGCAAGGCGCAAGAGCGGAGGGGAGGCCTGGTGCCGTACTCGCGCCCCAGGAGAAGACATCGGATGGATTTATAGGATCACAAGGGTGGCTGTGTCCAGAGGTAAGGCAGAGTCAGCTATATAAATGGCCATCATCAGGCATCCTGAGGCTGGATTGGAGGGTCACTCGCTCCTCGACGGCAGACCCATACATCGGATCTATTCAAGGCCTGGCGTCACTTGGCCGATCTCGTCACAGCCGCTCCTCACGCGTGCGGACGGTGCGCTTCTCGATCTCGGCGACGCCTGGACCGCCATCGGCCCGGCCCCGCCGCCAACCTCCCGCCAACCCTCAGGGGTCACCGTGTCCACCTGGCGACGGTCGGCCGCCCGCCTCGGACGGCGGCCCCCTGCCGGTCAGCACCCCGCACCCCACTGGAGGATCCCGAATGTCGCGCTCCGTCCATCCCGACGTTCCCGAGAACCCGCTCGCCACCCGGGGCGCTGCCGTGTCCGGACTGCCGGAGCGAGCCGCGGCCGACCGTCTGGCCTTCTGGGCCCGGCAGGCCGGACAGCTCCACTGGGACACCGACTGGGACCAGGTGCTGGACTGGACGGACGCGCCCTTCGCCCGGTGGTTCACCGGCGGGAAGCTGAACGTGGCGTACAACTGCGTCGACCGGCACGTCGAGGCGGGCCACGGCGAGCAGGTCGCCTTCCACTGGGAGGGCGAGCCGGGTGACACCCGCACGATCACCTACGCGGAGCTCAGGCGCGAGGTGTGCCGGACGGCGAACGCCCTGCTCCGTCTCGGCCTCAGGCCGGGCGACCGGGTCGCCATCCAGCTGCCGATGATCCCCGAGGCGGTCTTCGCCATGCTGGCCTGCGCCCGCCTCGGCCTGCCGCACAGCGTCGTGTTCGGCGGGTTCTCCCCGGCAGCCCTGCAGGCGCGCATCGAGGACGCCCAGGCCAGGCTGCTGATCACCGCGGACGGCCAGTACCGGCGGGGCAAGGCCGAGCCCATGAAGGCGAACACCGACGAGGCGACCAGGGACACCCCGGGCATCGAGCACGTGCTGGTGGTCCGGCGCACCGGCACCGACGTGCCGTGGACCGAGGGCCGCGACCTGTGGTGGCACGACCTGGTCGACGCCCAGTCCGACGAGCACACCCCGCAGTCCTTCGACGCCGAGCACCCGCTGTTCATCCTGTACACCTCCGGGACGACGGGCAGCCCGAAGGGCATCCTGCACACCTCCGGCGGCTACCTCACCCAGGCCGCCTCCACCCACCGCACCGTCTTCGACCTCGACCCCGAGACCGACGTCTACTGGTGCACCGCCGACATCGGCTGGATCACCGGGCACTCCTACATCGTGTACGGGCCCCTCGCCAACCGGGCGACCTCGGTCATGTACGAGGGCACGCCCAACACCCCGCACGAGGGGCGGCACTTCGAGATCATCGAGAAGTACGGCGTCACGGTCTACTACACCGCCCCGACCGTCATCCGCACGTTCATGAAGTGGGGCGAGCAGATCCCCGCCCGCTACGACCTCTCCTCGGTCCGGGTGCTCGGCAGCGTCGGCGAACCGATCAACCCCGAGGCGTGGCGCTGGTACCGCACGCACATCGGGGCCGGCAAGGCGCCGATCGTGGACACCTGGTGGCAGACCGAGACCGGCGCCGTCATGATCTCACCGCTGCCCGACAGGTCCGGCGCGAAGCCCGGCTCGGCCCGGGCACCGCTGCCGGGTCTGTCCGCCAGGGTGGTCGACGACCAGGGCCGTCAGGTCGGCAAGGGAGAGAGCGGCTACCTGGTCCTCGACCAGCCCTGGCCGTCCATGCTGCGCGGGATCTGGGGCGACGCCGAGCGGTACCGGGAGACGTACTGGTCCCGTTTCGCCGACCAGGGCTACTACTTCGCCGGCGACGGCGCGCGCTACGACGAGGACGGCGACATCTGGCTGCTGGGCCGTGTGGACGACGTCATGAACGTCTCCGGGCACCGGATCTCCACCGCCGAGGTCGAGTCGGCGCTCGTCTCGCACCCCGCGGTGGCCGAGGCGGCGGTGGTGGGCGCGTCGGACGCGACGACCGGGCAGGCCATCGTCGCCTTCGTCATCCTGCGTGCGGGCACCGACGCGGACGTCACGGCGGCGCTGCGCGAGCAGGTCGCCCAGGAGATCGGCCCGATCGCCAAGCCCCGCCGGATCATGGTCGTCCCCGAACTGCCCAAGACCCGGTCCGGGAAGATCATGCGCAGGCTGCTCCGCGACATCGCCGAGCACCGGGAGGTCGGAGACGTCACCACGCTCGCCGACGCCTCCGTGATCGACTCGATCACCGCAGGTCTCGGCTGCGGGCCGCACGAGACGACGGGCCCTGCATGAACGGCCCTGCATGAACGGCCCTGAGCGCGGCGAGCCTCCCTGTCGCCGCGGGCCGCGCACGGCCGCTCGACCGAAGCACGCCGACGACGGCGAGAAGAAGAGCGAAGAACGACGAAGAACGACGACTGGAAGGCACGCACACGCTGATGCGACTCGTCCTCATCGGCCCTCCCGGAGCGGGCAAGGGCACCCAGGCAGCCATCCTCAGCGAGAGACTCGGCATCCCGCACGTCTCCACCGGAGACCTGTTCCGCGAACACGTCACCCGCCGGACGCCCCTCGGGCAGGACGCCGAGCGGTATCTCGACGCCGGTGAACTCGTACCCGACCACGTCACCGGCGGCATGGTCCGCCAGCGGCTGGCCGAGCCGGACGCGCGGCGCGGATTCCTCCTCGACGGCTTCCCGCGCACCGTGCCACAGGCGCGGGAACTCGCCGCGATCCTGGATTCCGCCGGAGTCGCCCTGGACGCGGTGGTCGAGTTCACCGCTCCCCGGGACGTCGTGGTGAAACGGCTGCTGAACCGCGGACGCCAGGACGACCACGAGGACGTCATCCGCCACCGTCAGCGGGTCTACGAACACCGGACCGCCCCTCTGCTCGACCACTACGCGGACATCCTCCTCACCGTCGAGGCCGTCGGACCGATCGAGGAGATCGCCGCGCGGGCACTCAAGGGGCTGCCGGAAGCGGCGCGCGGTCCCGCCCGGCACGCGCGCCCCGCACCGTGATCCTTCGACCCGGGGGAACGACGGCGGTACGTCCGGGACTTCGCCGTGCGGCCCGTGGGCGCGCCGCCGGCGCCCGCCCCATGTGCCGCGAGGGGGAGCGGGCGGACACGCGAGCCGGGCCGACGCCAGCGGGACCGTACGGATCCGACCGGCGCGCCGATCGGCCCATGGCATTGCCGACGCATACGGTCCGGCGGGATCCGCGCAAGCCGACGAGGCGTGCCGAGGCCGGGCACGACGGCGGCGCCTGGACGCGGTCGCCGGTGAGCATCACCAGCCGTCCGACGACCGGTGCTTGCGGCAGGGGACGAACACCGGCGCTGCCAGGGCCGGCCGGAGGCGTCGACGCCTGCCGGTCAGGTCCGGTCGTCGTCCGTGTGCAGGGCGAGGACGGGGCAGGCGGCGACGGCGCGGCGGGCGTGGGCGCGAAGCCGGTCGGGGACGGTCGCGCCCTTGAGGACCGGGTATCCCCATTCGTCGAGGTCGATGAGTTCCGGGAGGAGTTCGGCGCACAGGCCGTGCCCGGTGCAGGCGATGCGGTCGATGCGCAGGGTGCGGGTGCGGCTGATCGTGCTCATCGCCAGGTCTCCGGGGCGGTGGCGGGCGGCACGGAAAGCCGGGGCGGCTGACCGGCGGCCGGGCAGGTGCCGTGGGCGAGGTGGCGGGCGACGTCGTCGGCGAAGGCGTCCAGGGCGGAGGCCGCGAGGCGGGCGGCGCCGTCGGGATGGCGGCAGGCACCACGGCCCGGGAGCAGGCCGACGCGGCGGCGCAGGCGGGACAGCAGGGCCGCGTCCGCCCGTCCGGTGGCCAGGGCGGTGAAGTCCTCCGCCACGGCGGGCAGACCGACGTGGCAGGGGCCGCACTGGCCGGCGCTGTGCGCGGCCAGGTAGGTGAGGATGTGGGCCGTCTCGGTCAGCCCGCAGGACGCCTCGGGCAGCGCGACCAGCACGCCGGCGCCGGGTGCTGCGCCCAGCGGGGCCAGACCGCGCCGGGAGAGCGGGGTGCGCAGATGCTCCGGGCGGAGCCAGGTGCCGGAGAAGCCGCCGAGGAGGACCCCGCGCAGGGGCCGTGTGGCGCCGCCTGCCCGGGCGAGGACCGTGGCGAGCGGCGTGCCCAGCGCCACCTCCAGCACGGCGGGGGCGCGGACGGCGCCGGAGACGGTGACGAGCAGGGTGCCCGGCTCGTCCGGAGTTCCGGCCTGCCGGAACCAGGCCGGTCCGTGGCGAGCGATCAGAGCCAGATGGGCGAGGGTCTCGGCGTTGTGGACCAGCGTGGGGCGTCGGCCGACGCCCCGCTCGTGAACGTGCGGCGGGTGGCCCTGGGGCCGGGCGGGGCCTCCGTTGAGCCAGCGCACCAGAGAGGTCGACTCACTGGAGACGTAGGCGTGCGGAAGGGCGTGCAGCCGCAGCCGCACCTGGTCCAGGCGGGCGCGTCGGCGTTCGTCCAGGGCAGCGCTCACCTGTCGGTACTGGGCGGTGCGGTCGCGGGGCAGACACACGTGGACGGTGTCCGCGCCGACCGCCGTGGCGGCCAGCACGGCGCCGTCCAGGGCGAGATGGGGCGCGACGGCGATCAGGAACCGGTCCTTGAGGCTTGCCGGCTCGCTCTCCATGGCGTTGACGACGACCACGCAGCGGCCCGGCCGGGCGGCGACCGCGCCCAGCTTGCGGCCGGTCGGGAACCCGGCGCCGCCGCGCCCCGTGAGCCCCGCCGCCGCTACGGCCTCCACCAGTGGCAGGGAGCCGCCGTCTCCGGTGGGAGGCGGCCCGTGGCGCCTCAGATGCTCGGTCAGGTCGGCCGGTCGGCCTGAGGCGTACCAGCCCGCCAGCAGCCGGGCGTCGGCCGGATCGCCTGGTCCGGGGGAGAGGCGGTGGAGGGCGGAACGCGCCGCGGCCGAGGAGTTCACCTTCCACCTCCGAGGAGGACCGCCGTCGAGGCGGCGCGCTGGGACCAGCCGGGCGCCAGCGGTCCGGTGGCCAGGAAGGCGGTGAGCACCACCGGTACGGCGGTCGCGGCCACGGCAGCCGCCAGGCGCCCGGCGGCCCGCCCGGGACCGGCTTTCACCAGCCGCCACCACACGGCTGCGACCACCGAGCCGAGACACCCGGCGTACAGCCACAGCTGGAGGGGCAGCCGGGTGTCGGTGCCGGCGCCCACCCCGTGGAAGAGAGCGAGCGGCCAGGCCGCGTACGCCAGCCAGTGCACGGCTTTCCAGCGGCGTGCCCCGAGGCGTCGGCGCAGCGCGCTGGTGACCGCGACGGCCAGGAGCAGATCCAGCCCGGCCGTGCCGAGGCCGAGCCACAGCGGACGATAGGAGGCCCCGAACGGCACCACCGACACCGCCCACCCCAGGTGGACGAACGGATCGAGCACCGCCGTCACCACGTGCGCGACGAGGAACGCCAGCGTGAGCAGGGACAGGTTGCGGTGCAGCACGCCGAGCTCGAAGCGGCCGAGCCGACGCGGCCGGGCCCGTCCGCCGGAGGCGATCCCGAGCACCACGGTGGCGGTGAGCAGCAGCAGGGCGACGGTTCCGCTCGCGCGGCCGGCGTACCACAGGGGGCTTCCGGTCAGGGCCAGGGTCGTCATCGCGGATCTCCAGAGGCGACTTCGGTGGCGGAGGCGGAATCGGGCGGCCAGCCGCCGACACACACGGGGCGGCCGTCCAGCCCGACCAGCCGGGCGGGCAGAGCCGTGCCACGCAGCCAGTCGACCGCCGTGTCGCCCAGCACGACCGCCGCCGTACTGGCGGTGTTGGCGTCCACGCAGGTGGCGGCCGCGACGGTGACGGTGCGCCAGACGGGGGTGGCGGGTTCACCGGTGGCCGGGTCGACGATGTGATGCAGGGTGCGCCCGGCGCGGTGCCAGGTGCGTACCCGGAGGCCGGAGGTCGCGAGGGCCCCGCCGGTCACCGCGACGGCGGGGCCGTGGTCCCCGCCGGGCCGGGCGTGGTCGTCGGCGAGGGCGATCCGCCAGCCCCCGTCCGGGGCCGGACCGGCCACCGCGAGGTCGCCGCCGAGGCTGACCAGAACGCCGCAGCCGGCGGCCTCGGAGGCGCGGCGGGCGGCACGGTCGGCCGTGAGGGCCTTCGCGGTCGCGCCCAGGTCGAGGTGGGTGTACGGGGGCAGGCGCAGCCGCCGGGAGCGTGGGTCGAAGACGATCCGCCGCCATCCGGGGGCGGGCACGGCAGCAGGCAGCGGACGGGCGTCCTCGGGGCGCAGGGCGGCGAAGGTCCGGTCGTAGCCGAGGGCGGTCATGGCGCGCCCCACCGTCGGGTCGACGGCGCCGTCGGTGAGCCGGGCGGCGCGGAGGGCGGCCTGGAGCGCCTCGGCGAACCGTTCGCTCACCGTCGTCGGCCTTCCCGCGTTCAGATTGACGCGGGTGAGTTCGGAGTCCGGCCGGAAGCGGCTGCAGGCGCGGTCGACGGCGGCCAGTTCGGCCCGCAGGACGCCCTCCGCGGCGGGCAGGGCCTTCGGGTCGGTCACGAGCAGCACGGCCGTGGTGCCGAGCGCCGGGAACACGGCCTCGGCGGGGGGCGGTGCGGGAGCGCGGGTGGTCATGACGCCCCCGTCGTCGTGTGGGGCGGCTGCTGGGTGGGGGCGGGCGGCTGCGCCGGGGGCCGCGGTGCCGGCTGCGACACGGGGGCCGCTCCCGCATCGTCGTCCTCGCCCTCGTCCTCGTCGTCGTTCTCGTGGCGGGCCGCGTCGCCGTGGTCCCCGTCGTCGCCGGCTTTCGGGGCGCCGGCGGAGGGCGCCGAGGGGCTGTGCGGGGCCGGGTTCGACGGCACGGGTGAGGCCGAACTCCCGGGCACCAGATGGGTGTAGAGGCTGCCCAGGGCCGCCGCACTGGTCACCGCTACCGCGGCGATCCAGCGGGTGAGACGGCGGCCCCGCCGCAGGCCGCGATCGCGGTCGCGTGCGCGTGCCGGGTCCGGCGGCGGCAGCGGCTGGTCGAAGTCGTCGGGCGAGGGGTACATGGCAGCGGCTCCTGGTGGATCGGCGGCCCGGAATCGGCTGCGTGCACCTCCAGGCTGCGCGCAGCGCACCGGGGAACCTGCTCACGTCTTCTTCAGAACCGGTAAAGATCTCAGGGCTCTCCCGCCCACAGAGGCAGGTCCAGTACCACGGTCAGCCCGCCGCCCGGGGTGTCCCGCAACCGCGCGCTGCCCCCGTTCACGGTGACCAGCCGGTGGACGATGGCCAGCCCCAGCCCCGCGCCCCTGGCCTCGGGGTTGCCGAACCGGCGGAACGCGACCGCCTTGGCCGCGGCGGGCATGCCGGGGCCGTCGTCCGTCACGCACACCTGGGCCGACCTGCCCACCAGCCGGTGGCCGACGGTCACGTTCCCTTCGTCGGGAACGGCGTCCAAGGCGTTGGCGATCAGGTTGTCGAGGATCTGCTCCAGGTGGCCACCGCCCAGCGAGGCGGTCAGGGCGGGCCCCTCCGACGCTTGCAGCCGCACGCCGCGCTCCTGGGCCACCGGCGACCACGCGGCCACCCGCTCGGTGACCACCTCGTCCACCCGGACGGCGGTCGGCCGGGGCGTCGCCTGCTCGGCCCGGGCCACCGCGAGCAGCCCGTCGACCAGCCGTGACAGCCGTGCGATCTCTTCCTGGGCCGCGTCCAGCTCCGCCGCGACGTCGCCCTGGGCGCCGGTGCGCAGGACGTCGAGCCGCAGCCGCAGCGCGGCCAACGGGGTGCGCAGCTGATGGGACACGTCGGCGATCACGGCCCGGTGGCCGTGCACCAGGGCCTCCGTACGGGCGGCCATGGTGTTGAACGTGGCGGCCAGACGACGTACTTCCGGCGGTCCGTCGCCGGCCTCGGCCCGCTCGTCGAGGGAGCCCTCGCCCAGCTTCCGTGCCGTTGCGTCGAGTGCCGACAGCGGGCGGCTCACCCAGCGGGCGAGGCGGACGGACAGCAGCACGGACGCGGCGAGCCCCGCGGTGCCGATCGCCGCGGACCATCCCCAGATCGCGGCCGTGCGGGCGTCGAGCGGGGCCGCGGAGCGGGCGAGGACGACGGCGCCGGCGGGCCGGTGGACCTCACCGGCCGGTTCCGCGGTCAGCAGCCGGCCCTCGTCTTCCGGCGGTTCCGGCTCCTGCCCGGCCAGCACGTCCTTCACCAGCTCCTCCGCCTCCTCGCCCTGCGCGGCGGTGCAGGGGGTACTCGCCACCAGCCGCGCGGCGGCGTCGTACACGGCGGCACAGTCCCCGGCCCGTGCCGCGGCGTCCAGTTCCCGGAGCATGCCCCTCTGCGGCTTGCGGTCGGAAAGGTGCTCCTCGGCCGCCGCGGCCACCACACGGGTGGCCGCCCGCTGATCGTCGCGGAAGGCGACGCGCTCACGTGCCGTCATCAACACGGCCAGTGGTACGAGCGCCAGCACCAGCAGGACGGAGGTCAGGGCGAGCAGCGTCCAGGTGATGCGCCGGGTCACGGCTGCTCCCGCGCCCCTTCGGCCGCACCGAGCCGGAAGCCGTGCCCGTACACCGTCTCGATCAGTCCCGGCACGCCGAGCTTGCGGCGCAGCGCCGCGATGTGCACGTCCAGGACCTTGGTGGGGCCGTACCAGTGGGCGTCCCAGGCCCGCTCCAGGATCTGCTGGCGGCTCACCACCCGGCCCGGGTCGGCGGCCAGGCACTCCAGAATCCCGAACTCCTTCGGCGTCAGCGCGATCGGGCGGCCGTCCATCGACACCTGGCGGGTCCGCAGGTCGAGCGCCAGCGGCCCGTGCCGCAGGACTTCCGGACCGACCGGACGTCTGCGGCGCAGTACGGCCCGGACCCGCGCCAGCAGCTCGGCCAGCCCGAACGGTTTGACCAGGTAGTCGTCGGCGCCCTCGTCCAGGGCCACCACCCGGTCCGCCTCCTCACCACGCGCGGTCACCGCGATGATCGCGGCATCCGACCGCGCGCGCAGCATCCGGCACACCTCGACCCCGTCGATGTCGGGCAGCCCCAGATCGAGCAGGACGACGTCGGGAGACGCGGCGGTCAAGGCCGCCCTGCCGGTACGGACCCCCTCGACCGCGTATCCGGCCTGCCGCAGCCCGCGCACCAAGGACTCCGCGATGCTGCGGTCGTCCTCCACGACCAGCACCCGCGTCTCGGCCAAGCCCGTGACCTGCCCGTTCATGCGTCAGACCCGCTTTCGGACGATGAGATCGACGTCCCACGTCATCCAGTCTGCGTCTCCGGCACGGCCGCGCCACAAGGGGCCGTTCGACCCTCGGTCCTCCGTGGCGGGCCGCGGTGGGCCGATGAGGACGCCCGTCGCTGCTCGGGACCGACCCGGCAGCGTAAAATCGATCTATTGGGTGCGAATCGACCGTTTCGGGTGTGCCGCGCTGATCTGATCCACATCCGCGCCGGATCACCGGGCCGGCCGTTCCGTACCCGCATCGGTCTGAAGAGGCACGCAATGGATCCATGGCTGATCTGGTTGATCGTCGCGGCCGTGCTGGCTGTGGTGGAGATCTTCACCCTGACCGCCGCACTCGGAATGCTGAGCGCGGCCGCGCTGGTCACGGCGGGGTCGGCCGCGGTCGGGCTGCCGCTGCCCTTCCAGTTCCTGGTGTTCACCGTCGTCGCCACCGTCACCCTGCTGTTCGTGCGGCCCATCGCGCTGCGGCACGTGCTCCAGCCTCAGGCGGCGCGGTTCGGGGTGGACGCCCTGGTGGGCAGGACCGCCCATGTCGTCTCGGAGGTGACGGGCACGGGCGGCAGGGTGCTCATCGACGGCGAGGAATGGACGGCCCGCGCTTACGACGAGACGCTGGTGATTCCTGCCGGACGGACCGTCGACGTCATGGAGATCAGCGGCGCCACCGCGATCGTCTACCCCCGGGACTGAAACCATGGAGACCTCGGCGTTCCTCATTGCCGGCCTGATCGTCGCGCTGTTCGCGGTTTTCACCGTGGTGCGTGCGGTCCGTATCGTTCCCCAGGCGCGCGCTCGCAACGTCGAGCGACTCGGCCGCTACCACCGGACCCTGAATCCCGGCCTCAATCTCGTCATCCCGTACATCGACCGCGTGCATCCGGTGATCGACCTGCGGGAACAGGTCGTCTCCTTCAAGCCGCAACCGGTCATCACCGAGGACAATCTGGTGGTCGAGATCGACACCGTCCTCTATTTCCAGGTCACCGATCCGCGAGCGGCGTTCTACGAGATCGCGAACTTCCTGCAGGCCGTCGAACAGCTGACCGTCACCACGTTGCGCAACGTGGTGGGTTCCATGGACCTGGAGAAGACGCTCACCTCGCGGGACACCATCAACAGCCAGCTCCGTGGCGTGCTGGACGAGGCCACCGGGAAGTGGGGGCTGAGGGTCAACCGGGTGGAGATCAAGGCCATCGACCCTCCGCAGACCATCAAGGACGCGATGCAGAAGCAGATGCGAGCGGAGCGGGACAAGCGGGCCGCGATCCTCGGAGCCGAGGGGCAACGCCAGTCGCAGATACTCACCGCCGAAGGCGACAAGCAGGCCGCCGTCCTGCGCGCGGAGGGCAACCGTACCGCTGCGATCCTCCAGGCCGAGGGCCAGTCGCGGGCCATCGACGAGGTGTTCCAGGCCGTACATCGCAACGACCCCGATCCCAAGCTGCTCGCCTACCAGTACCTCCAGACGCTGCCCCAACTCGCGCAAGGTCCGGGCAACAATTTCTGGGTGATCCCGAGCGAGATCACCTCCGCACTTCAGGGCGTTTCCCGCGCCTTCACCGAGGTGCTGCCCCAGTCGCCGGCCACCCGTGAGAAGCCCTCGGACGACATGGTCGCCCAGGCCGCCAACGACAAGGCTCAGGCGGAGGAAGCCGCTGCCGCCGCCCTCGCCGACGCAGCCAAGGCCGAGCGTACAAAGCCCCGATGATCTCCCGCTCCGCCCGCCTCGCTGACGGCGGGCGGCGTCCCGATCATGGACCCCGCGTGGGGTGCGGCCGCCGTCGGCCGGGCGGAGCACGACCAGCCGCAGTCCGTGTGCGCTGCCGTCTCTCGTTCCCATGGCCGCGCATCGTGCCGGCCCCGACCGGCAACGCCGGGCGGACGTCCGACGCGGACGTTCCCGGGCCCGGATCCTCGTCGCACGTGCGGGGTGCGCGGACCCGGGCAGGGGAGGCGTGCGGTCGCCCGGGGTGGTGTCAGCTTCCGGCGTCGGCCGCGGTGAGGGCGGTGAGCGCGGCGTCGAGGCGGCGGGTGGCTTCCTCGGCGACGGGGCGCAGGGCGTCGAGTTCGGTGAGGGCGACCATGGTGTTCGGGTCGAGGGCCTGTACGGCGGTGTGGTCGCCGTCGCGGCGGACGACGACGTTGCAGGGCAGCAGCAGGCCGATCGAGCGGTCGGTCTCCAGGGCGCGGTGGGCGAGGGGCGGGTTGCAGGCGCCCAGGATGACGTAGTCCTCCATGTCGTGGTCGAGCTTGGCCTTGAGGGTGGCGGCGACGTCGATCTCGGTGAGGATGCCGAACCCCTGCTCCGCGAGGGCGTCGCGGGTGCGGGCGACGGCGGTGGCGAAGTCGGCGTGGAGGCGGACTGTGCGGTCGTAGCGCATGGGGTGGGCCCTTCTCAGCGGTGCGTGCGGCGGGGGACGGGTGTCCGGCCGGGTGCGGGTGCACGGGTGCTCCTGCGGCGGTTCCCGGGGGCTTTCGTTGCCTCTGAAAATACCCCCTGGGGTACTCATGCTACCGTCGAAGACATACCCCCTGGGGTAATTCTTCGCTGGAAGGGAGTACCTCGTGTTCTTCGTCGACACGATCGAGGTGGCCGGGCTCGGCAACCGGAGCTATCTCGCGGGCGGTGAGCGCACCGCCGTGGCCGTCGACCCGCCGCGCGACATCGACCAGGTGATCGCGGCGGCCGCGCGGCGAGGGGTGCGGATCGCGCAGGTCGTCGAGACGCATGTCCACAACGACTACGTCACCGGCGGCCTGGAGCTGGCCCGGGTCACCGGTGCCGCCTACCTCGTGCCCGCCGGGGCCCGCGTCTCCTTCGAGCGCGTTCCGGTGCACGACGGCGACCGGGTGCAGGTCGACGGCGACGCCGGCCTCACCCTGCGCGCGCTGGCCACGCCCGGTCACACCCCGCACCACACCTCCTACGTACTGGAGGAGAACGGCGTCGCGGTCGCGGTGTTCACCGGCGGTTCGCTGCTGATCGGCACCGTCGGCCGCCCGGACCTCGTCGAGCCGCGGCTGACCGAGCGGCTCGCCCGCGCCCAGCACGCCTCCGCGCACCGGCTGGCCGCCGAGCTGCCCGACGAGACGGCGGTGCTGCCCACGCACGGCTTCGGCAGCTTCTGCTCGTCGTCCCAGGCCGAGGGCAGCGCCACGACCATCGGCAAGGAGAAGGCGTCCAACGAGGCCTTCACCCGGGACGTGGACACCTTCGTCGCCGATCTGCTGGCCGGCCTGGACGACATCCCCGCCTACTACGCGCACATGGGGCCGGCCAATGCCGCGGGCCCGGCGGCCGTCGACCTGACCCCGCCCGCCGTCGCGGACGCCGAGGAGATCGCGGCCCGGCTGGCGGCGGGGGAGTGGGTGGTGGACCTGCGCAACCGTGTCGCGTTCGCCGCCGGGCATGTGTCCGGCTCGTTCAACTTCGAGGCCGAGGGACAGCTCGCCACCTATCTGGCCTGGCTGATCCCGTGGGGCAAACCGGTGACGCTGCTCGCCGAGTCACCCGGACAGCTCGCCGCCGCACAGCGCGAGCTGGTCCGCGTCGGCATCGACCGGCCGGCCGCCGCGGCCACCGGCGAGCCTGCCGACTGGGTGCGCGACGGCGACAAGCCGGTCTCCTTCCCGCGGGCGACCTTCGCCGACCTCGCGGACCGGCACCCGGCCGAAGGTGTCGTCGTCCTGGACGTCCGGCGGGCGTCGGAGCGAGGCGGCGGGTACATCGAGGGCTCGGTCCACATCCCGGTCCACACCCTGCACCGCCGTCTCGACGAGGTCCCCGAGGGTGAGGTGTGGGTGCACTGCGCGGGCGGCATGCGCGCCGCCATCGCCGCCTCCCTGCTCGACGCCGCCGGCCGGGACGTCGTCGCCGTGGACGACTCCTTCGACGCGGCCGAGAAGGCAGGACTCACCGTCCGCAACCCCTGACGGCGCGAGGCGCCGCACAGGCCCCGCCGCATTTCCACACCGACAACGGAAACAGGAGCGAGAACCGAGATGAGCATCTTCCGACGAGGTCGGGGAGGTCCGGGCCGCGTGACCGTACGGGAGGCGGCCGCGCGCACCGGCCACGGCGACGCCGCCGGCGGCGGAGGCGACGCCGTGCTGCTGGACGTGCGCGAGCCGCACGAGTGGCGGGCGGGGCATGCGCCGCGAGCCGTGCACGTGCCGTTGTCCTCGCTGGCCGCCGGGGCGGGGCTTCCCGATGTCGCGCAGGCGCGGCCCCTGGTGGTGATCTGCCGTTCCGGCAACCGTTCGCTGCAGGCCGCCGACATCCTCGCCGCCCGCGGTTCGGAGGCCGTGGACGTGGTGGGCGGGATGAAGGGCTGGGCCGCGGCCGGACTGCCGGTCGTGGACGCGCGCGGCGGGAACGGCGTCGTCGCGTGAGCGCTGTGGTCCTCGCCCTGGCCGCCGGGGCCGTGATCGGTCTGGCGCTGGGTGCGCTCGGGGGCGGTGGCAGTGTGCTGGCGGTCCCGGCCCTGATCTACCTGCTCGGTTTCACCCCCGTGGCGGCCACCACGGCGAGTCTGGTCATCGTCGTCCTGACATCCGCCACCGCACTGTCCGCGCATGCTCGCGACGGTCATGTGCGCTGGCGTACGGGGCTGCTGTTCGCGGCGGCCGGGATCGGCCCGGCGATGCTGGGCGGCGCGCTGTCCGCCCGTATTCCGGCGGCCGAGCTGACGGCGGCCTTCGGCGTGGTCGCGGGAGCGGCCGCGCTGCGCATGCTGCGGTACCGGCCGAGTGCGGAGGGTGTGGCGCCGGCGCGGCCGGGCCGTGCCGCGGCCGCCGGGGCGGGGCTCGGCGCGGTCACCGGTGTTCTCGGTGTCGGCGGCGGATTCCTCGCCGTCCCGGCGCTGGTGGGCGTGCTGGGTATGCGGATGCGGAAGGCGGTGGGTACCAGCCTGCTGGTCATCACCGTCAACTCGCTGGCCGCGCTGGCGACGCGCGTCGGCACGGTCGAGGGGCTGGACTGGGCGGTCGTCGCGCCGTTCGTCGGGGCCGCGATCCTCGGCGCGTGGGACGGGAAACGGCTGGCCGCGAAGGTCTCCGGGAACACGCTTCAACGGATCTTCGCCCTGGTGCTGCTGACGGTGGCCGCGTTCATGCTGATCGACGCGGTGCTGTGACAGCCGCCGCGGTGCAGGCTCTCAAGCGAGCGACAGGAAGAGTTTTTCCAGCCGGGCGCGCATCGCGTCCGTGTCCTCACCGTTCCTGCGGCCGGAGTCGATGTCCGCCAGGCACTGCTGCAGGCCCGTCGCGATGATCGCGAAACCGGCCCGGTCGAGCGCGCGCGAGGCGGCGGCGAGCTGCGTCACGACGTCCCCGCAGTCGCGTCCCTCCTCGATCATCCGGATCACGCCGGAGATCTGACCCTGCGCCCGGCGCAGCCGGTTCAGCACCGACTTCAGGTCGGCACCCTCGAGCTCCAGTTCCACGATCACTCCTAGAAAAATACCCCTAGGGGTACTGTACGTCCCGGTTCGGGGCGGCGTCGACCATCAACCATCCCGGCCATCTCGACCCATCAAGGATCACATCTGCCATGACCAGTTCCCCGACCCCGGTCGCCCTCGCCACCCACGAGGCCCGCGCCCGGCTCCACGAGTTCACCGTCATCGACGTGCGCACGCCCGCCGAGTACGCCTCCGGGCACCTGCCCGGCGCCGTCAACATCCCCCTGGACCACATCCGGCGGGCACTGCCGGAGATCCGGCACGCCGCCGAGCGCGGTGACGTCCTGGTCGTGTGCGCCTCAGGCGCCCGCTCCGAGAACGCCTGCAAGCTGCTGGCCGAACAGGGCATCCCCACGGCCACGCTCACCGGCGGTACCGGCGCCTGGGCCGCCGGAGGGCACGACCTGCACACACCGGTCGCCTGCGACTCCCGCGCCGGCTGGAGCATGGAACGCCAGGTCCGCTTCACCGCGGGCAGCCTGGTCCTGATCGGCCTCGTCCTCGGGTGGCTCGTGCACCCGCTCCTCCAGCTGATCTCGGCCGGTATCGCGGGTGGCCTGGTCTTCTCCGCGCTCACGAACACCTGCGGCATGGCGGCCCTCCTCGGCAAGCTGCCCCACAACCGCCCCCGGGCCGCCGACCTCGACACCGCGCTCGCCGCCCTGCGCGGGCGCTGACCGGCACACCGAAGGGCACCCGTGGAATCCACGGGTGCCCTTCGGTGTCAGTTCGCTTCCGCCCGGCCTGCGGCTTGTCGGCGCACGTCCTTCATGTCGACGGCCCGGATCCTGCCGATGAGCTCCTCCAGCGCCTGTGGCGGCAGCGCGCCCGGCTGCGCGTACAGGACGGTACGGTCGCGGACGGCCATGAGGGTGGGGATGGACGAGATCCGGAAGGCCCCGGCGAGTTCGGGCTGTGCCTCGGTGTCGACCTTGCCGAAGACGATGTCGGGGTGGCGGGCGGCCGCCTTCTCGTAGACGGGGCCGAACATCCGGCACGGTCCGCACCAGGCCGCCCAGAAGTCGATCAGGAGGATCTCCGAACCGGCAACGGTCTCCTCGAAGTTGTCCTTGGTCAGTTCGATCGTCGGCATGGCTTCCGGTCTCCTCTCATATACCCGGTGGGGTATCTGCTTCAACCGGAACCGGTCCGGATTTGTTCCAGGCTGACAGGCAGACGGGCGGCAGCGGGAACCAGCGCATGCGCTCGAAGTCGGCAGGCAGCCCGGTGGGGCCGGCGTCCAGACGGTCGGGACGTGAGGCGAACACCTCGCGGGCGCGCTCGAGTTGGCCGGGCAGTGCCTCCTCTTCCAGCCGGCGGCGGCGCAGGGCCGGGGCGGTGACCCGTCCGTCGGCGGTGAAACGCACGCCGGTCAGGCGCAGCGGCGGATCGGCGGCGCCGGCGTGGTGACGCCACTGCCCGGTGTGCGGGTCGAAGCGGTAGTCGGGCAGGAGCCGGTGGCCGTACAGGGCGATCAGGTCGACGGCGTCGATGAGGTAGTCGCGGACCGTGTCGCTGATGAAGTAGTTGAAGTTGACGCGGGCCCAGCCGGGTTTGATGCCGTCGCAGCCGTGGACGATCTCGTCGCGCAGGGCGTGGGAGGTGGCGGCGTCGATGGCGAGCAGGCGGTGTCCGTACGGTCCTGCGCACGAGCAGCCTCCGCGGGCCTGGATGCCGAACAGGTCGTTGAGCAGGGCGACGACGTAGTTGTGGTGCAGTGAGGAGCGGTCGCCATGGCGGATGCGGAAGGAGACGATGGACAGCCGCCGGGCGTGGTGGTTGCCGAGCACCTCGATCCGCGGGTTGCCCTCCCAGCGGGTCAGTGCCTGCCGCCAGTGCCGTTCCTCGGCTGCCTGGATCGTGTCGGTGCCGACGGCCTGTTTGAGGGCGAAGACCAGCCCGGCGCGGACGGACTCGACGATGGCCGGGGTGCCGCCCTCCTCCCGGGCGACCGGGTCGTCGAGGTAGCGGTGGCCGAGGGGGTCCACGAAGGCGACGGTGCCGCCGCCGGGTGCGGTGGGCACCCGGTCGCGGACGAGTTCGCGGCGTACGACGAGCACGCCCGGGGTCTGCGGGCCGCCGACGAACTTGTGCGGTGACAGGAAGAGGGCGTCCTTGTGATCGCCCGCGCCGGGCTCGCTCTCCGCGACCCGGATCGGGACGTACGGAGCGGCGGCCGCGTAGTCCCAGAAGGAGAGGGCGCCGTGCGCGTGCAGCAGCCGGGCGACACGGTCGGCGTCGGTGAGGATGCCGGTCACGTTGGAGGCGGCGGAGAAGCTGCCGATGCGCAGCGGCCGGCCGGCGTACCGCCGCAGTCCCGCTTCGAGCAGGGCGAGGTCGATGTGGCCGTCCGGATCCTCGTCGATGACCACGACGTCGGCGACCGACTCACGCCAGGGCAGTTCGTTCGAGTGGTGCTCGTACGGCCCGACGAAGACGACCGGACGCCGTGCCTCCGGTGGTCGGTCCGGGCGGCGCAGGCCGAGGATCCCGACCAGCTTGTTGACGGCGGTGGTGGCGCCCGAACCGCAGAAGACGACGAGGTCGTCCTCGGTGCCGCCCACTGCGTCGCGGATGATCCGGCGGGCGTCCTCGCGCAGGCGGGTCGTCTGCAGACCGGTGCTGGAGCTCTCCGTGTGGGTGTTGCCGTACCGGGGCAGAACCTGCTCCCGGATGAAGTCCTCGACGAAGTCCAGTGAGCGGCCGGAGGCGGTGTAGTCCGCGTACACGATCCGCTTCGGGCCGTACGGGCCGTCCAGTACCTCGTCGTCCCCGATGAGGCCGGCCCGGATGCGCTCCAGCAGGGCCGACGTGACGGGCGCGGAGGAGGGGCTCATGACTCCAGCTCGATGGCGACCTCGGGCGGCTCGTGGAGGGTGTTGTGCACCGTGCAGTGCGAGGCCACGGCCAGCAGGGCCGCCCGGCGCTGCTCGGGAAGACCTGGCGGCGGTATGACCACGACACGCAGGGAGGCGACGCGGGCGGGGCGGTCGGTCGCCATGGTGAACTCCGTACGGACCCGCAGGCCGGTGCGGTGCAGGCCGTGCCGGTGGAGGTAGCGGCCCGCGTAGAAGGCGACGCAGGTGGCCAGGGAGGCGGCGAAGAGTTCCGTGGGAGTGGGCGCGGTGTCCGTGCCGCCCGCCTCGGGGGGCTGGTCGACCTGGAGGCGGTGGCCGCGGATGTCCACGGTGTAGGCGTCGCGATCGACGTGGGTGACCTCCAAACGGTGCACATCCGTGGACTGCGGCCGGTTCGTACCGGGGGTCTGCTGCGTGCTGGCGGTCATGGCCGGGCCCTTCTCGCTCGTGCCGACTGCTGCCGGATTCCAGTCGACCACGGACGGCACGGCGGATCGAGAGGCCGACGGGGTGCGGCAGGGGGCTTTCGGCCCTCGCGCAAGCTGCCGCGGTGATATACCCTGCCGGGTATTTTATCAGCGGGTTTGCGGCGGACAAGTCGGTTGCGGCGAGTAAAGGGGGCCGGGTGAAGGCATACCCCGGTGGGTACCCGGGTGGGGACGAGTGGCCCATGTCCCGCTCTCATCTGCCGTACGACAGTGGGGACATGGGCCAACACATCGTGATTCTCGGAAGCGGAACCGCCGGCACCATGGCGGCCAACCGCCTGCGGCGCGTGTACGACGAGCGGGATTGTCGGATCACGGTCGTCGACCAGAACGACGACCACCTCTACCAGCCCGGCCTGCTGTTCGTCCCCTTCGGGCTCGCCCAGCCGCACCACCTCGTCCGCTCCCGCCCGCGGCAGCTGCACACCGCCGTCGACTACAAGCAGGCCCGGATCGAGCGGGTCGACCTGACCGAGCGGACGGTGCACCTCGCCGACCGTATCCGGCTGACCTACGACGTGCTGGTGGTCGCCACCGGCGCCCGGCTGCTGCCGGAGGAGACCGAGGGACTGACCGGCCCCGGCTGGGGTGAGAACGTCTTCACCTTCTACGACCTGCCCGGCGCCGTCGGCCTGCGCGACGCCCTGGAGCGTTTCGACGGCGGTCGCGTCGTGGTCGACGTCGCGGACCTGCCGCTCAAGTGTCCCGTCGCACCAATGGAGTTCGCCTTCCTCGCCGACTGGTACTTCCAGCGGCGCGGCATCCGCGACAAGGTCCGGCTGACCTACGCCACTCCGCTCGACGCGGCCTTCACCAAGCCGGTCGCGGCGAAGGCGCTGGGCGGGCTGCTGACGGAGAAGGGCGTGGAGCTGGTCACCGAGTTCACGCTCGGCGAGGTCGACGGCAGGGGCGGCCGGCTGGTCTCGTACGACGAACGGGAGCTGCCGTTCGACCTGGCCGTCGTCGTACCCCTGCACGGGGGCGCGGAGTACGTCGGACGCTCCGAGGGCCTGGGCGACGAGCTGGACTTCGTACCCGTCGACCCGCACACCCTCCAGCACCCCGACCATCCCGAGGTGTTCGCCATCGGCGACGCGGCCGGTCTGCCGGCGTCGAAAGCCGGGTCGGTGGCCCACTTCGAGGGCGAGGTGCTGGTGCGCAACGTCACCCGCTTCCTCGCCGGACAGCCGCTGGACGCCTCCTTCGACGGACACGCCAACTGCTTCGTCGAGACCGGGTTCCACAAGGCGCTGCTCATCGACTTCAACTACGCCACCGAGCCGCTGCCCGGCCACTTCCCGGCCGCCGTCGGCCTGCCGCTGCTGAAGGAGTCCCACGCGGCCCACCTCGGCAAGCTCGCCTTCGAGTGGCTCTACTGGCACAGCCTGCTGCCCGGCCGGGACCTGCCCGGCATCGGCTCGGCGATGCCCGAGCACGGCAAGCACCACATCCACGCCTGAGTCCAAGGAGCATCGCCATGCCCACCGCCACTTACGGCGACACGACCGTCCCCGTCGACGACGAGGGCTTCTTCACCGACCCCGGCCGGTGGACCGAGCCCATGGCCGAACAGCTCGCCCACGAGCAGGGCATCGAGACACTGACCGACCGGCACTGGACGGTCATCCGCTTCATGCGGGAGCAGTACGCCGCCAAGGGCACCGGACCCACCGTCCGGGTGCTCGGCAAGACCTCCGGTGTCAGCGTCAAGGAGCTCTACCAGCTGTTCCCGAAGGGCCCGGCCAAGACCGCCGCGAAGATCGCCGGGATTCCCAAGCCCCGTGGCTGCATCTGAGAAGGAGAGGGCCCGCCATGTCCGACACCGCCACGATCGAGAAGGTCTCGATCATCGTCTCCAAGGGATCCCTGGAGGGGATCTACCCGGCCCTGATCATGGCCAACGGCGCCCGCGCCGAGGGCATCGAGGCCGACCTGTTCTTCACCTTCTTCGGTCTCGACGCCATCACGAAGAAGCGCTGGGAGCACATCAAGCTGGCCACGGTCGGCAATCCCGGTCTGCACCTGCCGACCCTGCTGGGCGGCATACCGGGGGTGCCGGACCTGGTCACCCGGTACATGGAACGCAAGATGGAGAAGCTCGACATCCCGCCGATCCCCGAGTTCATCGAGATGATCTCCGACACCGGCGCCGGGATCTACGCCTGCAAGGCGTCCGTCGACCTCTTCGAGCTCGACAAGGACGACCTCGTCGAGCAGGTCCGGGGCATCATCACCGTCGGCGAGTTCTACGAGCACGCGGCCGGCGGCCAGATCATCTACACCTGAGGTGGCAGGCGCCGTACCCGGCCTTCAGGGGTGAAGCTTCTGCTGGTCGGCCAGCATCGCTACATACTTCTCGATCCGTCGCGCTCGGGTCTCGGGCTTCTTCGCGTCCTGGACGCGGTACAGGATCGCGTATCGGTTCTGGCCGTCCAGCGCCGCGAAGAACTCCGCGGCGGCGGGGTTCGCCGCCAGGGCCTCGGCCAGATCGTCCGGCACCGAGGCATTCTTCGCCCCGTCGTACGCGGCGTCCCAGCGGCCATCCGCCTTGGCGCGCTCGACCTCGGCAAGTCCCGGCGGTCGCATGCGTCCCTGTTCGCGCAGGGACGCGACCTTGTCGCGGTTGATCTTGGACCACCTGCTGTTCGGCTTGCGCGGCGTGAACCGCTGCAGCCAATGGCAGTCGTCGTACTTGCGCTTCTGCCCGTCGATCCAGCCGTAGCAAAGTGCCACATCGAGGGCCTGCGCGTAGTCCAGAGCCACGACCCCGCGGGCCTTCTTCCTGAGCTTCAGCCAGATCCCGGGCGAGGAGGAGTGATGCTCGCCCAGCCAGGACTCGAATGCCTCGCCAGACTCGAACAGAATGATTTCCAGTTCATCGGCCACCTTGGCAGTGAACCATGCGTCGGCCGACCGTTACAGCGCCTTCGCGCATGGTGCGGGTCCTGCAGTGGCCCGGACCGGTGGGAGGTCAGAAGGCGGGGGAGCCCGTTCGGGACGGTCCGGCGGGCTCGGTTCCGCGCTCGGCCAGACCGGCCTGCGCGAGGAGCAGGCGGGCCAGGTCACGAGCCTCGCCAGGGGTGAGTGCCGCCCACACGCCCGGTTCGCCCCCCTGGTCCCTTCCCACGCGCAGGGTGACCCGGTTGATGGGCCGGTCCGCGGGTGCGAGCCGCAGGCATCGCACGGCGATCCTGCGCCCGCAGGTGGTCACGAGAGAGCCGTCCTCGCTCGTAGGGAGCCGGTCAGGTCCTGTCGTCGTCATCGTTCTCACGCTCCTGTGCCGGGGCGGTGACGGTTCCCGGCGGGTGTCTTCCGGAACTTGAATACCTGGCGAGGTATACGTGGAAGCATCGCGCAAGGCCGTATTGTTCCCCTGCTCCCGCGGGCCGACAGCGCTCCCGTGATGCGGGCGGCTCCGTCGGACAACCGGACCTGATCGCTCTCACCCACGGCCTCATCGGGCGTCCTGCCCGGCTACGGCGCCACCTACGGCCGCACACACCCCACCCCCGTGGGTGACCGGGCGAGGCAGACGGCGGTACGGCCCGCCCCGGCACCGCCAGTGAGAGCGAACCTGGAGGCGACCGTCGGCCGGCGGCCGCGCCGACCCCACAGTCCCCGCCCGAAAGGCACGCCCGCATGACCTTCACCCCACTGCACCGGGGCCGCACCGCTGCCGCCCTGGCGGGCGTTTCCACCCTGCTCGCCCTGGCCGGCTGCTCCGATGGCGGCGGCGGCAACGGCCCAGCCAGCACCAGTGCCCCGCCCGCCGCCACCAGTACCGGCCCCGCCGTGGCGCGCATCGTGATCGAGAACTTCGCCTTCAGCCCGGCGAACCTTCGCGTACGCCCGGGAACGAAGATCACCGTCGTCAATCGCGACTCCACCGCGCACACCGTGACGGCCACCGGGGACAAGACCTTCGACACCGGAAGCATCGCGAGCGACGCAACGACCACCTTCACCGCACCGACCGCACCCGGCGGCTACTCCTACATCTGCACCATCCACCCGAACATGAAGGGCACCCTCACCGTGGGCTGACACCCGGGCGGCGAGCCCGCGCGCCGAGCCCAGGCCCCGGCTCACGACGCTGTGAGCCCCGTAGAGACGAGTCGGTGACACGTCATGCCCCAGCAGAGCAGGCCACCCATCCCCTCGCGCCCGGTCTTCGCCCGCTTCTACAGCAAGGTCGCCGGTCCCGCCCTGGTGAAGGCGGGCGTCACGGAACACCGAAGGCGCCTGCTGGCCGGCCTGTCCGGCGAGGTCGTCGAGATCGGCGCGGGCAACGGTCTGAACTTCCCCCACTACCCCGGCGAGGTGACCCGGCTGCTTGCGGTGGAACCCGAGCCGCATCTGCGTGAGCTGGCCGTCCGGAGCGCCCGATCCGCGGCCGTTCCCATTCAGGTGGTGGACGGACGGGCCGAGCAACTGCCTGCCGAGGACGCCTCGTTCGACGCGGCAGTCGTCTGCCTGACCCTGTGCTCGGTCGCCGACCCGCACGCCGCGCTCGCCGAACTCCACCGGGTGCTGCGGCCGGGCGGACAACTCCGCTTCTTCGAGCACGTGTGCGCCGACTCGCCCGCGATGCGGCGCACACAGCAGGTCCTGGACGCGACCGTCTGGCCCCTGCTGATGGGCGGCTGCCATGTCAGCCGCGACACCCGGGCCGCGATCGCCGCAGCCGGTTTCCGCCTCACCGAGCTGGAGACGTTCTCCTTCCCCGACACCCGGCTGCCCTCGCCCGCCGCCACGCACATCCTCGGCACGGCCCGGCGTGAACCCCCAGGAGCATCGTGATCACGCTGCCCGCGGAGGGAGGTCGACGAGCAGGGCCACCGGCGAGAGCCCACCGGTACACAAGGCGCCCTGCATGCCGCATGGCCAACCCCAAGGGTCACTGGTGAGCTGGTCGCCGCACCGGGAGGGACGCTTGCCCTGGGTGCCACCCTGCCCTCCCGCCAGCGGCGGACCCGAAGTGCGGCGTGTGCGGCAGGATCCGGCGGGGCATCCCTTCTGTCTGTCGACACACGGAACACGAGGGGGACCATGACGGACGACACCACAAAGGCCGGGCCGGTGAGAATCAGCGTGCCGCGGGTGGCCTTCCGCATCGTCATGGCCGCCCTGGTCCTCTTCCTCGCCGTACGCACATACGAGGAGACCGGCATAGCCCTTGCACGGTCGAGTGGGTCCCTGCGCACCAGCGGGGCCACCGTGACGGAGCTGACGGGGGACACGAAGACCGGCAGCTCCGGCGGCGGTCAGGACGGTGGCGGCACGACGTACACCTACACCGTCTACACGGTCGAACTGCGCCTGGACCACGGGGTGAAGCGACTGGCCGGTGTCTCCGAAGCCGGCGTGTCGGGCCTGTCCACCGGGCAGCGGGTCGCGGCCGGGCTGTGGCACGGTCGTGTCGTGGAGATCGACGGGCGGCAGGTGTGGCCAGGCTGGAACCGGGACGGCTGGGATCTCGCGGTGATGGCCGTATATCCGCTGATCATGGGCTATCTGATCGCCACGGCGGTGGCCGGGGCGGCGTATCTGACGGCCCGTGGCGGCCGGGCCCGGCTGGAACCCCGGGAGCGTGTCGGTGCCACGTTCCCGGGGATCCTCGCGGGACTGGCCGCGATCATCGTGCTCTTCGCGAGCGCCCTGGCGGGATCCGCGCCCGCCTCCTGGCCGCTCATCCCTCTGGGGAGCGGACTGGCCGTCGCGCTGTGGCGCCTGCGCAAACTGATCCGACGCGCCGGGCGTGCCGCCCACGCCCAGGTGTGAGCGAGGCTCCGCCACGGCACTGAGCCCCTCGTGAGGTGATCTGCGCCTCACGAGCAACCACCTTGACGCACATGGCGTCTTGATCGGCAACAGATGAATCCGAGGCCCGCGGGCCAGTGTTCCATTACAGCGCTCTATACACGCCATGTATACGCAGAGTGTATAGACGGTGTGCATAGACGGCATGCACCAGCGGCATGCGTACGGACCGAAAGGCAACCATGTACGGCAAGGCGTTCGCCCCCGAATACCAGGGCGCCCTGACCACCCTGTCCGTGAATTCCTCTCTTCCCGAGGTACTGGCGGCCGGCACGCGGCAGTTGAGAGAGGCCGAGCGCGCAGGGGAACACGGCGAGGCGGCGCGCTCCGGACTCGCGGTGGCCGAGGCGCACCGGCGGCTGGGACAGATCGGGGAGGCCGACCGGGCGTGGAAGGCGAGTTACCGGGCGGCCAGGGCGGCGGGAGACAAGGGGGCGATGGCCTGGGCGCTGTGGAGCGGCGGCACTCTGGCCCGGCAGCGGGGCTCGTTCGCGCTGGCCCGGCGGCTGCTCGGGCTCGCCGCCGAGCTGGGCGAGCAAGGAGGCGATGTGGTCGTGCGCGGCTACTCCCTCGCGGGGCTGGCCGAGACGGGCAGGATCCAGGGCGACTACGAGGCCGTCGCCCGGCTGCACGAGCAGTTGCTGGCCGAGGCCCGGCGGCGCGGTGAGGCGCGGCACACGGTGTGGGCGCTGGAGGGCATCGCGCAGATCCACCGCCAGCGGGGCGCGTACGACAGCGCGTACGCGCTGTTCGAGGAGGCGGCCGGGATAGCCGCGGACGCCGACGACCGGCGCGGCCACGCCTGGGCGCTGCGCGGGCTCGCCGACATCGTCTCCGCGCGGGACGGGGACGTCGAGCAGGCGCTCGCCCTGCTGTCGGAGGCGGAGGTCACCTGCCGGGCGATGCGGCTCTCCAGCGCGCTCGCCTACAACCACAAGATGCGCGGCAACGTCCTCTACCGCGCGGGGCGTCATGCCGAGGCGCGGGACATGTACGAGGTGGCGCTGGCGGAGTTCAGTGAGATGAGCGAGCCACGCGGGCAGGGGCTGGCCCGGCTGGGGCTGGTCAAGTCGCTTGCCCGGCTGGGCCGCGACCGCGCCGAGACGGCTGCCGACCTGGCTGTTCTGGAGGGGGAGCTGGACCGGATCGGGCTACGGCACGCCAGGCAGATGGTGGCGCGGGCGCGGGACGAACTGGGTGTGCGGGTCCAGGAGGAGTGCGGCGTCCGGGCGGAGGCCGCACGGTGACGCCGGTCTCCTCGGCACTGCGGGTGCCGGCCGACGCCCCCCTCGTCCTGGAACGCTGCCGCGAGATCGTGCGGCCCGCGCTGCGGGAGGCGGTCGGGCGGATGCATCCCTGGGTGGGTGAGATGGCCGCCTACTCGTTCGGCTGGTGCGAGGTGGGCGGCGCTCCCACTGCCTCGTCCGGTGGCAAGGGGGTGCGGCAGGCACTGGCCGTGCTCGCGGCCGAAGCGGTCGGTGCCCCTGGCCGGGCCGGGGTGCCCGCGGCGGTGGCGGTGGAACTGGTGCACGCCTTCTCGCTGCTGCACGACGACATCATGGACGGCGACCCGGCTCGGCGCCGTCGCCCCGCGGTCTGGAAGGCGTACGGCACCGGGCCCGCGGTCCTCGCGGGCGACGCCCTCTTCGCGCTCGCCGTGGAGACGCTCGCCGCCACCGAGGCGGGCACGTCCGCGGTGCGGATGCTGTCGACGGCGCTGAGTGATCTGGTGCGCGGGCAGGCGGACGACCTGCTGTTCGCCGCACGCCCCTGGACGGGGCCGGAGCGGGTGCGGTCGGCGGAGTACCAGGCGATGGCCGAGCACAAGACCGGCGCCCTGCTGGGCTGCGCGGCCGCGCTGGGCGCCCTGCTCGGGGGCGGCCCGCCCTCTGCGGTCGCCGCTCTCGACCGGGCCGGCCGCCGTCTCGGCCTGGCGTTCCAGATCGTCGACGACGTGCTGGGCATCTGGGGCGAACCCGAGGTCACCGGCAAACCCGTCCACGGCGATCTCCGCGAGCGCAAGAAGACCTTCCCCGTGCTGGCCGCGCTCGACTCCCCGTCCCCCGAATCCCGCCGCCTGGCCGCGCTGCTGGAGTCGGGCGCGGACCCCGAGGAAGCGGCCGTACTCGTCGAGGCGGCGGGCGGCCGGGCGGCGGCGCTGGCCGAGGCACGGCGTCACATCGAGGCGGCGCGGCTCGCACTGGCGGACGCTTCGCCGCAGGGCACCGCCGGGGAGGAGCTGCGAGCGCTGTCGGCGTTCCTCGTACGACGCGACCTCTGAGAGTGTCCTGATCGCCGGTCCGGGAGACCGAAGCCGCGGCCGAGCGCACCGCCACGCAGGTCAAGTACGGCAGGGCCGCACCCGGAGATGTGCGGCCCTGACCGCACCCGGCGCGGACGGGGCGGTGCCGGAGATCGTCAGGAAGCCGAGGGCGTTCCCTCGCGGGCTGCGAGGCCCCTCGCGACGCGAGCACGGAGCTGCGGAAACCGAGCGGAACCGCCCAGTCGGCGGAGAGCCCCGGGCAACCCCGGCAGGGCCTGTCGCCGCCCTTCTCACCAGCTGGCCGGCATCAACGGGGCCCTGTACGCCGACGTGACGGATCGGCGCCCACCACGGTGTGGACGAGCCAGCCCGCTGCCGCGCCGACTGCGTACCAGAACAGGTCGGGTGGGTTGAAGGTGGAACCGAGCACGAGGCGGGCGACGGCGCTGCGCTGGGAGAGCTCCTCCGTCACCTCGCTGAGCTGCAGGAACTCGATCCCCCAACTGACAGCCAGCGCGCTTCCGGCGGCCGTCAGGGGCGTCACTCTCGGAGCCGCCAGAACCACAAGGGTGAGAAGCAGGACGGTGTACAGCGCGTCTCCGCCGTACTTGCCCAGGCTTCCCGAGGCCACCGCCCGGAGTCCCAGCCCTGCGCCGACGGTCACCATCGCGGCCCCGGCGGCCGCCAGACGGATCCGTGCCGGTGCGACGGCACGGTCATCGAGCTCTTTCAAGTGGCCCCCGAGCGGGTGACGGTCACCCGATGATCAATCGGCATCCGCCCGACCAGCAGTGTGGACAGGCCTTGTGAAGGACTCACGGATCCGCGTTGCTCAGCCGCCCGGTCCGGTCACCGTGAGCGGCCGTACCGCTGGTTCGAGCAGTGACAGTGTCCGCTGCTGCGCGTCGAGGGCGACGCGGATGCCGACCGGCATCGGCAGGTTCGGGCCGGCGTGTCCGACCTCGACGTTGCCCAGGACCGGGATGTCACGGTCGCCGAGGACGTCGAGGACTATCTCTCGCAGGGTCGGGGACGCGTCGGGCGTGTCGAGTCCGTCGATCGCGGCCGGGACGCCCACGACCATGCCGGCGATTCGATCGAGGATGCCGGCGTGCCGCAGAACCTGCAGATAGCTCCACACATGCGAGGCTTGGCCGCCCGACTCCTCCCAGAACAGCACCGCGCCGTCGAACCGTTCGAGCGGCAGCGCGTAGGGCGTCGCCTGCGCCAGCACGATGCGATTGATCACCCCACCGATCAGCCGGCCTTCGGCACGACCGGCACGCCAGCACTCCCACGAGGGACTGGCAGGCAGCGCACCGATCGCCTCCGTACCGGTCAGCAGCGTCGCGTAGAGCTTCTCCAGCACCGCCCGGCGCGCCGCGGGCGCGGCCTGCCAGTGCCCGCCGAGTCCGGAAGTGGCCGAATCGGCATGGAACCCGACCAGACCCGTACGCGCGTGGAGCACCAGATGCAGCAGCGAGATGTCGCTGTAGCCGAGGATCGGCTTGGGGTCGGCGGTGATCGCCTCGACGTCGATCAGGTCGAGGTAACCGAGCACCGTCTGGCCGCCGTCATGCGCGATGATCGCGCGTACTTCAGGATCACGCAGAAGAGCATTGAATTCCCCGGCGATCTCCGCCGGCGTCGCCGCACTCCACCAGCGCTGTCGCCCTGCTTCGAGGAGCGGTGCACGACGCACGCGGAATCCCATCCGTTCCAGCACGACCACCGCCTGCTCGAGGTCGGGCTCGTAAGCGGCATGGAGCGGCCCGGACAGCGATGCGACAACGACGAGATCTCCGGGCCTCAGGGCGCGAGGTCGAAGCAGCCGAGGCAGTGCGGATTCGATCACCGACGCAGTATCCCGACACCCTGAGCAACACGCGACACATTTACCGATCGACCGCAGAGCCGAGAGGTGGTGCTCTCTCCTCGCTTACGCAGTACGAGTGAATGTGCAGGTTGTTGAGTTCGGGGCAGGTGGCGATTCTTCTACGGTCTCTGAATGGATCTGTGGCCTGCAGGAAAGGCCCTGCGGGCGGGGGACCGGTGGAAAGGCGCACCTGATGTCGGGGTTGGGGAAGTCGCCGGACGTGCTCAGGGGCCGGGCGGGCCGCTGCCATCGGACCGGGGCGTGGGCCTGGGGCGCGGCCGGCGTGGCCTGTCTCGTGGGAGCAGCGCTGACTTTCGGCGGGCCGTGGGGGGCTGGGAGCGTGGCGGGGCGGATGGTGGCTTTCGGGCCGTCCATCGGTTGCTGGGTGGTGGCGGCCTCCCTCGCGCTTCGTGCGTGGGGGGCGAGTGGACGGGTGCGGATGCGTCTGCTGCTGTTGGGGGGTTCGGCGGTAGCCGGGGGTGTGTACCGGGGGGCGGTCAGCGTACTGTCGGCGCACCCTCAAGGTTCGGGACGGGACGGGCGATCGCTGCTCGGTTCGGTGGTGTTCACCGGAGTGACGCTGGCGGTCGGCCTGGGGATGGCCGGTCTGGTGGTCGCGGCGGATGCCGGCACAGGGCGGCACGTGCTGCTGCGGCGCGTACTTGACGGGGTCGTCATGGCCGGGGCCGTGTTCATGACGGGATGGGTACTGCTGCGGGGGGCCAGTGACGGCTGGCGGCTGGGGACGGGGATGGTCGGTGTCCTGTGGACCGCGGAGGTCGTGTTCCTCAGTTTTCTGTTCGCCCTGCGCCGTCTCGTACGAAGCGACCAGAGAGTCACCTTGTGGGTGGGGATCGTCGGGCTGTCCCTCATCCTGATCGGCGACACCCTGCGACTGTGGACGGTCGGCCCGCACAGTCCCGAGGTGATGACCTGGCAGCTGGTCGACGCCTGCACCACGGCGGGCCTGCTGGTGGTCGCTGTCGGCCCCTGGGTGCCCGGCGGGGCGAGCGTCCTGGGCACTGCCCAGCCGACGTTGCGATGGGGGATGGAGGGTGCGGCGGCGTTCATTCCCCTGACGGTCTGCACGGTCACCGCGCTGGGATATGTGCTGGCCCCTCCTGCCCGTGACCCGGTGCCGCTGTTGGCCGGTGGGATGGCGCTGCTGAGTCTGTGGGCACGCCAGACGTTCCTGCCGAGCGAGCACCCCAGAAGCGACGACTGAGTCCGCGAGCGGCTGCGTGGGAGTGCCTGCCTCGACAAGGGGTGCTCGGCTCGTGGATGACCTACCGGCGGCGGTCAGGAACCGTTGACACCCGGGGTGTGGTGCGCCTCCGCGCCCGGTCCTCGGCCTCGGTCGTGGTCGGTGCTGGTCCCGCTGATACCGGTGGTCACCTCGGCGATCTTCATGATCTTCCCGCTGAGCCGGTGGGACCGGCCGGTGCTGGAGGACGGGGGCTTGGGACCGCCGGCGCAATGGGACGAGTTCCTCAGCTACCTGGCCGTGTACGTCGGTGCCATCACGGTTCTGCCGTGGCTGCTCGGCTACGCCATCACCCGCCTGCTGCGCTTCGTACGGGCACGCCGACGCGGCCGCATTCCGGCTGTGCCGGGATCGCCGCCGCCTTGATCTGTTACTGCAGGCCGGCGAGCCGGCGGCAGGAAGGGGCAGTCCCAAACGAGATGACCTCCAGCCGTCGTGCCCCTTCCTCCAGGGGTAGCCGTAGTGGTCCAAGCGCTTCCGTTCGCCGATGACGAGAAGGCCCAGCGGTCGACCGCCCAGAACGCCCGCTTGACCGCGCCCATCACCACGCTCCCCAGGTCGCCGATCTTCTTGCTGCGGCTGGGGCGATCGCAGAGGTCCGCGATCAGTGCAGTCACGGGATGGGTGGTGAGTGAGCGAAGCCCTTCACAGTCGCCGGTGTCAGAGCGGCCCCAGCTTGGCCAGGTCGAAGTGCTGGGGGGGCCGCAGCACACCACGACCGGCCCCGTGAGGCGGAACCGACTCGCGGCCCGGATGGCCGACCGGCGAGAGGATCGCGGCTTGGCGTCCAGGAGGTCGACGGGGTTGCCTCCGGTGATTTTCCTGTCCGCCTGCACCGCGTCCACCGGCTGCGTTCCGCGATTTCAGTGACTGATGTGGTGGCAGAGGTGACGGAGTGTCGGCGGGCCCGGGTGGCTGGAAGGTAGGCCCGTGACTAAGCGGGGTGACCAATGCTAGAAAGGCCGGATGGAAGACCGTTTTGCCCGGGTTCGACATCCGTCGCGGCTATGGTCACTGATGCGGAAGAACACGCGAAGCGTTGCGGGGCAGATGTTCCTCATGCAGGTGACACTGGTGGTGCTGCTCGTGGCATTCGCCGTCTTCGCTCTTGTCCTGCAGTCACAGCGGCACACCAGCGCCGAGGCCAAACGGAGATCCATAGCCGTCGCGCAGACATTCGCGCATTCCCCAGGCGTGCTGACCGCACTGCAAGCCCCCGATCCCTCGAAAGTCCTGCAGCCGCTGACCGAAGCGGGACGCAAGTCCGCGGGCGTCGACTTCGTCGTGGTCATGGACACGAAAGGGATCCGCTTCACCCATCCCCTGCCGGACCGGATCGGGAAGCGGTTCGTAGGCAAGATCGAGCCGTCGCTGGCGGGGAGGGTCTATACCGAGAGCGTGCACGGTCCCCTCGGTCACGAAGTCCAGGCGACCGTGCCCATCCGGAACACCCGGGGCCAGGTCGTGGCCCTCGTCTCCGCCGGGCTGAAAGTCAAGAACGTGACCGGTCTGGTGGAGCGGCAAATACCGATCATCTTGACCGCCGGGGCGGGCGCACTCGTGGCGGCCACCGCCGCCACGGTGCTGGTGAGCAGGCGGCTGCGACGGCAGACCCACAGCCTGGCCCCGAACGAGATGACCCGCATGTACGAGCACCACGACGCAGTGCTGCACTCCGTGCGCGAAGGGGTGCTCATCGTCAATGACGAGGGGCGTCTGCTGCTGGCGAACGACGAGGCCAGGCGGCTCCTGGAACTGCCCCCGGACGCGGAGGGGCAGCATGTGTCCCAGATGCCGACCCTCGAACCGGAGATGATGTCGTTGCTCAGCTCCGGCCGCGAGGCCACAGACGAGGTACATCTGGCCGGACCGCGGCTGCTGGTGGTCAACCAGAGGCTCACGGATTGCGGCGGCGGCCCCAAGGGCACCGTTGCCACACTGCGCGATTCCACGGAGCTGCGGGCGGTGTCCGGCAGGGCCGAGATCACGGGTGAGCGGCTGAAGCTCCTCTACGACGCCGGACTGAGCATCGGCACCACCCTGGACGTGATCCAGACGGCCGACGAACTCGCCCGGATCGCCGTGCCTCGCTTCGCCGACTTCGTCACCGTGGACCTGGCCGACGCCGTACTGCACGGCGAGGAACCGGCGACCACGGCGAAGGGAATGAGACGCGTCGCCGTATGCGGCATCCGCGACGACCAGCCGCTCTACGAGAAGGGCCGGCTGATCGACTTCCTGCCCTCCACGCCCCAGGCGCGCGGCTACGGCAGCGGCCGCTCGGAACTGGTGACCGACCTGTCGACCGCGACGGGCTGGCATCTGCAGGACCCGGAGCGTACCGAACAGATAGTGGACTACGGCATCCATTCGCTGATAACGGCTCCGATCCAGGCCCGCGGTGTCGTGCTGGGCATGGTCAACTTCTGGCGTTCCGAGGAGCACGACCCCTTCGACCAGGAGGAGCTCTCGCTGGCGGAGGAACTGGTGGCTCGTGCCGCGGTCAGCATCGACAACGCCCGCCGGTACACACGCGAGCACGCGCTGGCGGTCACCCTCCAGCGCAGCCTGCTGCCGCGAGGCCTGCCCGAGCAGAGCGCCCTCGACGTCGGCTACCGGTACCTCCCGGCCCAGTCGGGGGTCAGCGGGGACTGGTTCGACGTGATCCCCCTGCCGGGCAGCCGCGTGGCGCTGGTCGTCGGTGACGTCGTCGGCCACGGCCTGCACGCCGCCGCCACCATGGGACGGCTGCGGACCGCGGTGCACAACTTCTCCACGCTCGATCTGCCGCCCGATGAACTGCTGAGTCATCTGGACGACCTGGTCGGGCGCATCGACCAGGACGAGGCGGGCACGGACAACCCTGCCGCCGTCGTGGGCGCCACCTGCCTGTACGCGATCTACGACCCCACGACGCGCCGCTGCGCCATGGCACGGGCGGGACACCTGGCTCCCGCGCTGGTCCAGCCCGACGGAAGCGTCACCTTTCCGGACCTGCCGCCCGGTCCGCCCCTGGGTCTCGGCGGCATGCCCTTCCAGGCCGCCGAGCTGGAGATCGCCGAAGGCTCCCAGCTCGTCCTGTACACCGACGGTCTCATCGAGGACCGGACCCGCGACCTCGACGAAGGAATGGAACTCCTGCGCAAGGCCCTGGCGGGTCACCCTGAGCGCGCGCCGGACGAGAGCTGCCAGGCCGTCCTGGGATCGCTGCTGGCCGAGCGCCCCACGGACGACGTGGCTCTGCTCATCGCCCGTACCCATGCGCTCCCGCCGGATCGGATCGCCGAGTGGGACGTGCCCCCCGATCCCGCTGCCGTCGCCGGGGTGCGCGCCGCGGCGACCGACAAGCTCGACGAGTGGGGGCTGTCCGAACTGGGCTTCAGCATGGAACTCGCGCTGAGCGAGCTCGTCACCAACGCCGTCCGCTACGGCAGCGAGCCGATCCACATGCGGCTGATCTACGACCGCATGCTGATCTGCGAGGTGGCTGACGGCAGCAGTACCTCGCCCCATCTGCGGTACGCAGCGACGACCGACGAAGGCGGCCGGGGCCTGTTCCTGGTGTCGCAGGTGACCGAGCGCTGGGGAACCCGGTACACGCCCCAGGGCAAGGTGATCTGGGCCGAGCAGGCGCTACCGAAAGCCTGAGCCGTAAGGGTGCCCCGGTGTGATCCGTACCCGCTGCCCGGCGCCCGCGAGCGCACCCCGGCCTTCGGTGCGGACCCGCCGCTGGACCCCGCCGCCCGCGTTCCCCGATCAGATACGCCCGGCCACCGGCGGCTTTTCGGTCAACCACCCCCAAATGCCGGGCGGTTGACGAACCGCCGCGTCACAGTGGTCTGAAACGATCACCGGGAAGCGGCTTTCGGAGCGGGATGCGGTGAGGACACAGTTCGCGGTACTCGGCGAGATCGAAGCGTGCGTGGACGGCAGGCCGGTCGACCTCGGGCATCTGCGGCAGCGGTCCGTGCTGTCCGCACTGCTCGTCGACGCCAACCACACCGTCTCGATCGACCGGCTCGGCGACCGGATCTGGGGCGAGCGGCCGCCCCAACGCTGGCGCCCCACGCTCTACAGCTACATCTCCCGCCTGCGCCAGGCCCTGGGGCCGGCCGGCAGTGACGACGTCCGTATCCGCCGTGAACCCAGTGGCTACCAACTCGCCTGTGACACCTCGGCCGTGGACCTGCACCGGTTCCGCGACCTCGTCGCGCAGGCCCGCCACACCCAGGACGACGACCGCGCAGCCGCCCTGCTCGACGAAGCCCTCCACCTGTGGCGGGGTCCCGCCTTCAGCGCCCTGGACACGCCCTGGTTCACCGCACTGCGCGAGACCCTCCACCACGAACGCTTCACCGCCGAACTCGACCGCAACGACATCGCCCTGCGCCACGGTCACCACGCGCACATCCTCGCCGACCTCACCACACGCGCCGCGGCACACCCCCTCGACGAACGTCTGGCCGGCCAGCTCATGCTCGCCCTGCACCAATCGGGCCGCCCAGCAGACGCGTTACGGCACTACCAACACACACGCCGGACCCTCGCCGAGGAGCTGGGCATCGATCCCGGCCCGCAGCTGCGGCAGTTGCACCAGCGCATCCTCGCCGCCGACGCGTCCCTCGCCGCCCCGGTCCGAGCGTCCACCGGACCCTCTTCCCCGGTGCCACGACAACTACCGGCCCCACCAGCGCTGTTCACAGGGCGCGACGAGGAGTTGGAGCAGCTCGGCAAGTCTCTCGGGGAGGGGCCGGACCGTACCGTGGCGATCACGGTGATCTGCGGTCCAGGAGGCGTCGGCAAGAGCTGGCTGGCCGCGCACTGGGCCAACCGGAACACACAGCGGTTTCCTGACGGGCAGCTGTACGTCAACCTGTTCGGCTTCGATCCCCGTACGCCTCCCCTGCCCTCGCACGTGGCCCTGCGCGGGTTCCTGGAAGCCCTGGGCGTCGCACCCGACCGCGTGCCCACCGACCTCGGGGCACAGTCCGCCCTCTACCGGAGCCTGCTGGCGGACCGGCACATGCTGATCCTCCTGGACGATGCCCGCGACGCCGAACAGGTACGCCCGCTGCTGCCCGGCAGTACCTCCTGCACCGTCCTCATCACCAGCCGCAACCGCCTGTCCGCCCTGATGGCCGCGCACGGCGCCCGCCTGCTGCCGCTGGACGTCCTCGGTTCGGCGGAGGCGCACGCACTGCTCGTGGGCCGCCTGGGTGCCGAGCGCATCTCCACCGAGCCCGAAGCCGTCGCCACTCTGGTGGAGCACTGCGCTGGTCTGCCGCTCGCCCTCGGCATCGTGGCCGCCCGCGCCGCCATGCACCCCGACTTCCAGCTCGCCGTCCTCGCCGAGGAACTGGTCCGGGCCGCCGACCGTCTCACCGCCCTCGACCCCGGTGACCTGACGGTGAACGTGCGCGCCGTCTTCGCCGCCTCCCACCGGGCCCTCACCCCTTCCGCCGGCCGTCTGTTCTCCCTCCTGGGCCTGGCGCGAGGCCCGGACCTCGGCCTGGCGGCGGCCGCCGGCCTGGCAGGACTCCCGCCAGCCCGGACTCGGGTGCTGCTGGCCGAGCTGGAGGGCGCGCACATCGTGCGGCAGCACCGTCCGGGGCGGTACCGGATGCACGACCTCGTCCGCCTGTACGCCGCCGAACTCGCCGACGGCATTCCCTCCGAGGAGGCCGTATCCGCCCAGGTCCGGCTGCTGGACCACTATCTGCACAGCGCCTTCGCCGCCAACCTGCTGCTGGACGGCCCGTACACACCCTTCCGGCCCGAACCGGAAGTGCCTGCCCCCGGCAGCCGCCCCGTCACACCCGACGACACCGCGGCGGCGCTCCGGTGGTTCCATGACGAGCACGACTGTCTGCTGGCCGCCCAGTCGCAGGCCGCTGCCCTCGGGCGCCACCGGGTCGTGTGGCAGTTGGCGTGGACCCTCATCTCCTACCACCTGGGCGGCCACCGTCTGCAGGAGTACGTCACCGTGTGGCAAGCCGCCCTGGCCGCGGCCGAGTGCGACGGCGACAACCCCGCCGCCAGGACACTCGCGCACTGGCGCCTGGGATTCGCCAGCGCCCGCGCCGGCGACCACGCGCAGGCCCTCGACCATCTGCACCATGCCCTCACCCTGGCCGAGCGCGGCAACGACGTCGCCGGACAAGCCCACATCTACCGCACTCTGGGACGGGTCTGGGAGGAGCAGGGAGACGACGCGCGCGCTCTTGACCACGCGATGCACGCTCTGCGCCTGTACCAGGAGGTGGACCAGCCTCTCTGGCAGGCGAACCAGCTCAACGCGGTCGGCTGGATGCACGCGCAGCTGGGGCTCTACGCGGAAGCCCGCACCCACTGCGAGCAGGCCCTCGCCCTCTTCCGCGCGGAAGGCCTCCCGGCACACGGCGCCTCGACCCTGGACAGTCTGGGCTATATCGCCCACCACACGGGCCGGTACCGTGACGCCCTGGACCACTACGCGCAGGCCCTGGAGCTGTTCCGGGAGGTCGACGACACCGCCAACGAGGCCGACACCCTCGTCAACGCCGGCGACGCCCACCGAGCCCTTCACCAGTACGCGCACGCGCGCACCGCCTGGCAGCGGGCTCTCGAGCTGTACCGGTCCCAGGACCGCACCGCCGAGGCCGAGGACTTGCGCGACCGGCTGGAGTCGCTCGGGGAGGAGTAGACGAGGAGAACGCCCGCGCCAGCCCTCGGGGTGCCGGGGTGCCGGGGTGCCGGGGTGCCGGGGTACCGGGCGGGCTGCCCCCCGCGCCCGCCCGGTACCCTTCCCCCCGCTCCCCCGTGGCCGGTCAGTACCAGGCGCTGCACCCGCTGTTGCAGACCCGGACGTGGAACTTGGCGACGTCGCGGAAGCCTCCGCTGGTCCTCCCTCCGGGGTCGGTGACGGTCTGCACGTAGCCGTCGTAGTAGGCCTGCGCATACACGCGGGAGGAGGCCCCGCTCACCGAGAAGGTGCCGTGGTACAGCCCGCCGCCCTGCGCGTAGTAGTACTTGCACACGTAGGCGGAGCCGCCTCCCGGGGCGCTCATGGTCTTGCAGCCGCCGGCCGCTTCGGCCGTCCCCGGCATGACCATGAGACCGGTTGCCGCAGCACCGGCGGCCAGCAGCATGGAAAGCGTTCGCTTCATGGAGGATTCCCTTCTCGACGCCGTTGCACGAGGCGGGCGAGGGCCGTGCGCCTTCGCCGGTAACCACACTGGGGGCCGAACCGTGGGGGAACCTTGCCCCGAACTTGAATCCGCTGGTGGCAGCTGTTTTCGCGCCGCCGTGGCCCTGTGCGGGGGCCGGTGGTCATGGTCGCCTCCGGGGGCGCCGCCTGAAGCGGACCGGCCTCGCCGTCTCAAGGGCCGGCGGGTGCCGGGTGCGGCACGGTGAGTGCGTCGAGCAGCTGGTCGGCCCCGACCGGGACGGACAAGGTCCGGCCGGCGAGGTCGGCGGGGGTTTCGGGGTGCGTGGGGTTGACGCGGACCAGGCGTGTGTGGGGGATCCGGCGGGTGAGGTGTTCGCCGGGCCATCGGATGACGCCAGGGGTGTTGAATCCGGCGCCGAGTTCGAGAATCAGCAGGCGGGTCCCGGCGGGGGCGGTTCCCAGCCAGTCCTGGAGGCGGCGGCCCGCGGGGAGATGGGGGGCGTCGACGAACTCGGGGCCGATGCGGACGTTGATCTCGATCTCGCCGCCGCAGTTCGGGCAGCCGGGCAGGGGAGTGGTGACGGCGCCGGTGGCGGGGTCGTACGCGGCGAGGAGGTGTGCCACGAGGGGGCGGCTGTCCCAGGTGGTCGGCGTGCAGGGGGTGGTGCACTGGTAGCGGCCGTAGTCGCCCTGCGGGGTGAAGATCCGGTCGGGGGCGAAGCCGTTGCGGGCGAAGAGGGCGTCCACGTTGGACGTCATCACCCAGTGGTCCCTGTCGCCGACGAAGGACCTGAGCCGCTGATAGAGGGGGTTGGGTTCCGGGGAGAAGCGGATGTCGTCGATGTGGACGGCCCAGTAGCCCCATCGCACGGCGGGCGGCAGGGGGACGCCGACGAGGTAGCGGGAGCGCAGGCCGATCCGGTGCAGGGCGGGGAAGAGTTCCCGGAAGCGGTCTTCGTCGCCGTAGTCGTATCCGGCGGCGGCGCTGAGCCCGGCCCCGGCGGTGATCAGGACGCGGTCGGCCTCGCCGAGCCAGGTGCGTATCGTTGCGGTGGCGGCTTCCAGGCCGAGGGCGGGCTGGTTCATCGCGGCGGGGTCCTTTCGGTCAGTGCCTGGACGTAGGCGGCGCGGTCGTCGTCCGCGTACACGTTGAAGATCACGCGGTCGAGCCGTCCGGGGTGCAGGTCCAGCCATTCGGCCACGGCGTTCAGGGCGGTGCGGGCGGCGGATGTCCTGGGGTAGCCGAAGACGCCGGTGCTGATGCCGCAGAACGCGACGCTGCGTATGCCGCCCACCTCGGCGGCGAGGTCGAGGCAGGCACGGTACGAGGCCGCCAGCGCCTGCCGGTGCCGCGGGAGGACGGGGCCGTCGACGATCGGGCCCACGGTGTGCAGGACGTAGCGGGCGGGCAGGTGATAGCCGCGGGTGATCTTGGCGGTGCCGGTCGGCTCCGGGTGACCCTGCAAGGACATGATCGCGTGGCAGTCGGTGCGCAGGCGGGGCCCGGCCGCGGCGTGGAGGGCGTTGTCGATGCACGGGTGCACCGGCCTGAAGCAGCCGAGCAGGGCACTGTTGGCGGCGTTCACGACGGCGTCCGCGCCGAGGGTGGTGAGGTCGCCCTGCCACAGCACCGTACGGTCGGCGGCCCGGTACGCGGCGTGGGGAAGCATGTCGCGGACGGTGGGCAGCGAGGCCGCGTCGGTGGTGTCGCGTGCCAGGCGTTCGCCGGCCAGGAGCGCGTCCAGGACGCGGGCGGTCCCGTCGGGCAGCGGGTCCGGTTGCCGGACCGTCAGCACGGCGCGCAGGAGTCGCCGGGCGGAGTCGTCGTCGATCCGGTCCGCTGCGCCGGGGCGCAGTCCGGCCCTCACTGCCGCAGGGTCGTCGCCCAGCAGGCCGAGTGCCTCGCGGACCAGGCCGGCGGGCCGGTCGTCCAGGGCGTGGCCGAGGCGGGGCCGGAACGGCTCGTCCAAGGCGATGGCGGCGCGGTAGGCGGCGAGCGGCAGCGGGGTCGGGTCCACGGTGATCCTCCGGGGCAGTTGGCGCGTGACGGGCCGAGGGCGGGACAGGGCTGCCGAACGGCCCGCCGCGGTGCCCTCACCCGCAGACTGGTGGGGGCACGGTGGCTGCTGAGGACCCCTCAGACGGGTTCGAGGGTTCCGGTGTGCGGTCCGGCGACCCGTTCGTCGTCCGTCTCGTAGGTCAGGAGCGCGCTTCAGAACAGGCCGTTGTCGTGGGGCAGTTCGGCCGGGACGGGTGTGATGACGTCCCAGTGCTCGACGATCCTGCCGCCCTGGACGCGGAAGAGGTCGTAGTAGGCGACGGGGACGCCGAACTCGCCCTCGGACTGGAGCAGGACGAATTCTCCCTCGGCGATGACCTTGTGGACGGTCTTGTAGACGAGGTTCTTGCCCTGCTCGGCCCACTTCGCGGCGGCGGCGCCGAAGCCGTCGAGGCCGTCGGCGGCCTCCGGGTTGTGCTGGTGGTACGTCTCGGTGGAGATGTAGTCGGTGAGCACCGAGTAGTCGGCGCCGACCAGGACCTTCTGTGCGAACTCGGCGACCAGGACCCGGTTGGCCTCGGTCTCCCCGGGGGCGGTGACCTCGGTGGGGCCGTCGGTCTGCGAGCGCCCGGAGGCGGTGTCGGCGACCAGCGGAGTCAGGGCGTCCCAGTGCTCGGCGAGCTTGCCGTCGGCGTCGACGCGGAACACGTCGAAGGCGACCAGCGGGTCGGGCCCGAAGCCGTGGTACGTGCCGTGCAGCGCGACCAGGTCGCCGTCGGCGATCACCCGGGCGCCCTCGTACCGGAAGCCCTCCGGCAGACCGGCGACAAGCCTGCGCAGGGCCTCGGGGCCGTCGGCGGCCAGGGCGCTGTGCTGGGTGTAGCCGGCGGCGACCCAGCGGTCCACGGCGCTCGGGTCCTTCTGGCCGAACAGTTCGCCGGCTGCGGTCAGGACGGTGTTCCTGGCGTCGTTCATGACGGTTCTCCTCGCAAAAGCAGTTCGTGGGTGGGCACTTGGGGGATGGTCGTGGTCAGCCGCTGGTCGCGCGCGGAGGTCAGGGTGGAGGCTGTGGAGGCCGGGCTCGCCGGCCGCACCCCGGTGGCCTCGGCGTCGGACGGGCTGCGGCCGTCGACGCATCTCCTCTCTCACCGATCCCTCGCCGCTCACTTACCGCTTTCCGACACCGCTTGATGCCGGAGGGGCTGACAGGTCCAAGGTAAACTCGCTGAACAGGCTGAATCGGACACGTTGGCGACTGGTGATGGTCAAAAAACGACACGATGCCGACCGAAGGATCCCGGAGATCTCCTTCGCGGCGCCCGCCGGGACCCCCGCCGGCGTCGAGGTGCTGTCCCTCGCCGACCTGCGCCACCGCGTTTCCGGCGAGCGGCTCACGACCCCCCGGCGCCCGGACTTCCACCACCTGGTCACCCTCACCGGCGGAACCCTCCGGCACGCGGTCGACTTCACCGCCTACGCCCTCGAACCCGGCTCATGGCTGTGGGTCCGCCCCGGACAGGTGCAGCAGTGGGGATGGGCAGACAGCCAGGAACACGAGCACAAGAATCACTGGAAGACGGCCACCTACCGTGCCTTGTCACTGAGTACGTGGTTCTGCTCCGGCGGCTTCATCCCGACTTCGTAAGGCCTTCGGGCGGCCTCTGCACGGCTGTGCAAGCACCTTGCACAAGCGGTACTTGAGATCCTCAAGGCCGGGACGCCATCGGATGGACCACGAGACGGGTGCGTCCGTAGTGCAGGAGCCCTCCGCCCCGGTGGGGGCGAGACCGATGACAGGGTCGGTGAGAGCGGCATCGAAGCCTTCGGGGTGGGAGTCGGAGTCCCTACAACGCCGGGATCTGCCTGGAACGCGCACCGTATGCCGCCAATCCATCTGGCGGACGCGCTGCAGTTCATGTGTGATCGGCACGTCCTCGCGAAGCTGCGATCCGTCGCCGACCGGCCAGCGCCCGGAATCGGCCGCCCGGGGCTGGGTGGAACTCACGCCGAACGGTGGCCTCTGGCCCGACGCCGCGCCCCGAGCCTTGCCCTCAGTGGCCGGCCTGGCCACGTTCGCGATGCCCGTGGGCTGAACTCCGACGCCAGTCCGTCGCACCGTGCGCGTCCGTCATGGGTCAGCCACAGCGTCGACCTCGTCGAAGATGCGTTGCAGGGCTTCGACAGCACGGTGGTGCCCGGCTTGCGAGAGTTCGCCGGCTACTGCCTTGACCATGAATGCTTCGCCGGCGTCGATGGCCTTGCGCGCGAGGGCAGTTCCCAGGGCGAGGGTGTTCGGCTGCCGCAGCCGATGCAACAGCAGCAGCTGAAGTGGCTGCATGGTGCGGCCGTGGTCGCGGGCGGTGAAGGCAAGGTCGTCGGCCTCGGTGTGTTCACCGTGCTTTTCGGCCCGCATCATGGGGCCGGTGGTCTCACCTGCCTCGATCGCCTCCGCGTACAGGCGGCGGGCCCCTTCGATGTCACCCTCCTCGAGGTGCAGCCGGATCAGGTCCTGGTAGCAGTCCACGAGCCCGGCGTCGATCGCCTTGCGGAAGTAGATCTTGGCCTGCGAGAGATTGCCTGCCCACTCGAAGCGGTAGGCGAGCCTGGAGTACGCGTAGATGTCCCCGCTCTGTGCGGGCCGTGCGATCCTTTCGGTCCACTCGGCGGCCTCATCGAACAGCCCGTCCTCGGCCAGCAGGAACACCAGCGCCTGCATGGCGTCGTCCTCGCCGGCTTCCGCGCCCTGCCGGAACCACCGCTCGGCCTCCGTCCGCTGGCCCCTCGCGAGGCGATGGCGTCCGACTTGCACGAAGGCATCCGTGTCGCCCTGGTCTGCGAGCTCACGCCAGACAGCCGCGGCTCGCTCGGGTTCGCCGAGTCGTTCGAGGCAGTGGGCTTCCTTACGCCGGTAGACGTAGCGCATGAAGGCATTGCGCTGGAGCTCCCCGGATGCCCGCTCGTCGCCGATCTTGGCCAGGGCGTTTTCCGCACGGGCCTTGTCGGCTTCCTGTCCCAGCACATAGGCGGAGGCGCGGTCGTGCAGGCGGAGGAGGTCCGTACCGTCCGAGACCGAAGCGGACACGCGAACACGTCCTTGCTCGTACGCGGATTGGGCCAGGGCCTGGCGGTCCCCGTCGGTGTGAGCGTGGGCCAGGGCGGCTTTCCAGAACGTCGTGGGCGGGCACTTGTGGCGGAGCTCGTAGCGTCCGAGTTCGAAGAGGTAGTCGGACAGCCGGTAGAGCGGCTGGTCCGGCTCGGGCGTGCCGGGGCGGGCTCGGATCAGGGTCAGGGGGCCGGGGACGCCCCGGCAGGGGGCGGAAAGGTACTTCAGGGCGGTCTCAAGCCACCCGGGGGGAGCGTGTTCGTTCCACGTATGGTCAGGGGCGAGGGTGTACGCGGTGGCTTCCAGCGCGCCTGCGGGCAGGGCCAGGCCGTGGCCGAGGCGGCGCAGATGCACCGCGGCGGTGATGAGGTACCGGGCCATCGGCGAGGCCCGCTCGACGCGCTTCAGGAGTGCAGGCACGCCTGCGAGGTACTGGGTGAGCTGTCCGTCATCGGCGAAGGCGGCCTCGGCGATGCGTGGGTCGGTCTGTGCTGCTAGGGCCAGGGCTTCGGGTTCGCAGACGAACTGGTCTGGGATCCGCGCGCTGACGCCGGCTCCTGTGAGCAGAGCCCGGGCCTGGGGGTGGGTGTCGTGGGGCGCAGCCGAGGTGGCGGTGAGGCGCGCCCAGTCGTCTAGGTGGGTGGTGGCGAACGCCAGGATGGGGCCGCGACCGGGGGTACGCAGCAGTTCACGCAAGAGCGCAGCGACCCGCTCGCCGAGGGCCGGGTCACAGGTGAGCAGATAGTGGTGGATCTCGTTGAGCCAGAGCAAGGTGCGGGGCCCGACCTGTTGCAGGCCTGCGAGGGCCGCATCAGTGTGGTTCGGCTCGATCGGGTGCCACAACCGCCAGTCGTCGGGGAGGAGTTGGACGGCCTCCCAGCATGCACGGGTCTTGCCGGTGGAGGAACCGCCGATCAAGGTCACCAGGGTGCTGCGGCCCTGCCGGGCGTCAAACACCGACGCCCGCAGGAGCGCGTCGTGTTCGCGCTCCACATACACCGGCAGCACTGGTAGCGGGCTGGTTTCGTCATCGCCCAGGGCTTCGATCGCCCGTTGGACCTCCAGGGCGAAGGGGTCACGCACATCCCGGACCGGCCACCCGGGCAGCTCACGGGTCTCCAATACCGTCTGGCCCTGGGACTGTTCCGCGGCCGCGTGCTCGCGACTGTTCGGGGCTTGCCGGCGGGCCGACCCATCGCTTGCTGTTGTCTCCCGCGCACGTGACCACAGCGCGCGCCACACCTTCCTGTCGGCTTCCGCCGCTTCTGGCGGTCGGTTGCCATAGGCGGACTCGTTCAGCGCCTCCACGTATGCCCACAGGTGTTCGAACTCGTGGGCTGGCGCGCCGGAGAGCACCCAGTCACTGACTGTCGCGTCCGAGAGCTTCGCGCCGGACCTCTTCTCCACTCTCCGGATGACCGCTGCGCGGCTCTTCGTGGGACTGCGCGGGACGACGCCGGCCCTCTGCTCCAGCGCCTCCAACTCCCTAGACAGAGCTTCCTTGCCCGGGTGCGTGATCCCCACCCTGTTCCGCCTCTTCTCCCTGCACAGTTTCCGGTGTCTCCGGTCGCCGGAGACCGCACACTACCGCTGACCTGCCGGGCAGCGCCCGAAGTCGTGCGATTCCGGTTTCCCTGTCGCCGAGTTGGATCCAGACAGTCTCCTTCTCGTGCCGCGAACGACGCGGCACGTTAGAAAAGGAGTTCGTCCGTGGATCCCATCTCGATCTGGCTGATCGCCGTCCTAGGAGTGGTCCTGGCGGTGGCCGTCGCAGCTGTGCTGGTGGTGCGGCTGGCCATGCGCGGCACCGCCTCCCACCACCGCGCTGCGGTCCTCACCGCTGCGGCCGACGTCATCCGTGCCGTCCGCGGTCGACGGTGAACGGCACGGCCCGATCGGCGCGGTCACGAGTTGAGGTTCAGCCGCCCGTTCGGCAGCCTCACCGGCGCCGTGTCCTGTGGTTGTGTCGTACGCACCGCAGATCTGCGACCATCACCACTGACCTCAAGACCCTGCGCCAGGGATGCCGAGCTGCTCGAAGCGAGCTGGACCATCTGCTGGCAGCTGTCGCCGAGGCGAGGGAAGGACGCGAGGCGGTCACCGGAGAACAGCTGGCCAGCGCGAATCTACGCCAGCTCCGCACCGAGATCGTCACGCCCAAAGGGCAGGCCGAGGGCAGCACGGACGATCTGCTCGAATTCACGGAAGACGTCCGCCGCGCCCTGCACACAGAAGCCCAGAACCGTCCATCAGCAACAATCCACCGCACTGAGGTCCGCCTGCAACTTCCTCGCAATGATGCCCACAACGACCGCGACGCGACCGCCTGAAACCCTCACAGGCCCACATCCGGGACCCGACGTTAATCCGGTGAACCTCACCCGGCCGACCCCGGCTCACTGGGTACGGGCTGTCCCGAAGAGGTCCTCGGGACAGTCCTTGGGGCGGCCCATGGGCGGCGCGGAAAACGATCAGCCGGCAGGCACCTTCTCTCTCGAAGCCGTCGCAGGAGCTGGAGGTGTCCGCCCCGATCAGGTTCCGGGGTGCCAGCAGGGCTGCTGTGGATGCTGCGGCTGCGCGTGCGCCTCACTACCGAGAGGATCTGCGGGCTGTGCCAGCGACTGCTCGACCCACTCCTTGGGCACCGCTTGTCCCATCCCGCAGAATGTGCACTGAAGTGCATAACTCCTCGAGACGGGGAACAGTGGCACGAAGAACAGCGTGAACTTGGTGACATACTTCGTGACCATGTGCGCGGCCGGGGTGTCGCAGTGACGACACGTCAGCATGAGTATCGCGAGCTGGCACGAATATACGCTGGTGTCGAAGATGATCACGAGTGGAGTCCTTTGAAGTGGGGCGGAGAAGGGGCTGGAATGCGCTGGAATGAGGCGGTGGGCGTCCGCTCTCTGCGTTCCGTGCGGTGATTCCATTACGCCTCCGGTGAGGGCCTGGGTCATGACCCGGCCTCTCGTGGCTTGACAAACCCGTGACGAAGACCGGCGCAGGCCGTTCCGGGCCGGGTGACCGGAGCGTCACGGTGTGTGCAGCCACAGTCCTCGGACGTCCATCGAACCTTCGACGGCGCGCGATCAAGATTCAGCGGCCCAGGACAGGAAGCGTGGAGTCCGTGCCTGGCACTGGTTTTGTCGCCAACCGATGGGGCGAAGCACAGCGCGGACCGGTTCACAGTACCCGGGCAGGTGCTGGATGTCGCCGATGACCGCCCACCCGGTGCGCATACGGGCCAGGACGGTCGGATTCTCCCCCCGCTCGGCAGACCCGATCCGGTCGTTCCTCCAGTGCGTCATGTCTCCTGCCTATCAGCTGCCGATGCCCCGGGTGCCGGAGCAGGGCCGGCCTTACGCAGGCTCGCGCATCGGCGACACCGACCTCGGGCTGGTGGCAGGGGCGAACCCGGGAGACCGGGGGCGCCGCCGATCCCGGACGCCCTCCGTACCCTGGGAGCGGTCCGCCGGAATGAGTAACGACTACTCATCACAGGGGCTCGCCGACCGGGGAGAGTGACAGCGGGTATTTTCCGATGCCGGAGGGCTTTCGCAATGGTCGTGCATCATCCGTCGCCGGCGAACGGCACACGGCAGGTCGCGTGGAGCGAGGGAACGTGGCTGAACGCCCCGCCGGCCTGCCATGAGGACGGCCAGGACCTCGTGGTGACCACGGCCGGAGGCAGCGACTTCTGGCGGCACACCGCATACGGATTCGTGCGCGACGACGGTCACGCGCTGCTGACCGACCTGCCGGACACGAGCGCCGTCGAAGTGACCTTCACCGCCGACTTCCTCACTCGCTACGACCAGGCGGGCCTCATGGTCAGGGCCGACGACCAGCTGTGGGTGAAGGCCGGGGCCGAATTGACGGACGGCGTTGTGCACGTGGGAGCGGTGGTGACGCGGACGGTCTCCGACTGGTCGCTGTCCCCGGTGCCGGAATGGTCGGACCGGCCCGTCACCGTACGGGCGAGCCGCTTCGCGGACGCCCTGACGATCCGGGCCAGGTGCGCCGACGGTCCCTGGCGGCTGCTGCGCGTGGCGCCCTGGTCCGCAGGGATCACCTCGGCGGCGGGTCCGTACTGCTGTTCGCCGGGGCGCAGCGGCCTGCTCGTTCGCTTCGGCGGCTTCACCGTCGGCCCGGCCGACTCCTCGCTCCATGCCACCCCGTGAGCACGAAGGGTCCTCGCACGAGCCGGTCGACTCCGTGCGGGGCCGGGACCGTCGCGCGCTCCCTGCCGTTCCCTTCCTGTCCGACACCGCCGCCTGCGAGCGGCCCTGGCCCCTGGTCGGGCGGGGCCAGGTGCTGGACCTGTTCACCCGGGCTCTGCGGCACCGCCGCGTCCAGGGCATCCTGATCCACGGTCCCGCGGGCGTGGGCAAGTCCCGGCTCGCCGAGGAATGCCTCATCCGCGCCGAGCGCGCCGGCTTCCGTACAGCCTGGGCGGTCGCCACCGCGGCGGCGGCAGGCGTACCACTGGGCGCCATGGGACACCTGATCCCCGCGGGCGTCGACCTCTCCGACCCGGTCGCCGGATTCGCCGCCGTCGCCGCCGGTCTGCGGCACAGCGAGGAAGGCAGACTGGTGCTGTTGATCGACGACCTCCACCTGCTCGACTCCACATCGGTGATGCTCGTACGGCAGTTGATGGACTCCGGCACCGTGCTCCTCATCGGCACGGTCAGATCCGGGGAACCCTTCGACCTCGCATCAGCCTTCGGCAGCGGCGACTCGATCCACCGGATGGACATCAGCCCCTTCACGGAAGGCCAGGTCGCCGAGGTACTGTGGGGGGCACTGGGACGCCCGGTCAGCGTGCACAGCGTGCACGAGCTGTACACGGCCAGCGCCGGAAACGCCCTCTACCTGCGGGAACTTGTGCTGGGCGCGCTCAGGAACGGCTCCCTCACCGACGACGGTGAGGTCTGGCAACTGGCGGCCGGCTGGCGCGTGGGGACGCCCCGGCTCAAGGAGCTGATCGAGGCCCGACTGGCCCGGGCCACACCTGCCGGCACCGAGGCGCTGGAACTGCTCGCCCTCTGCGAACCCGTCGCCCTGGCCGACATACAGGCCGTCGCCGGACTGGATGAGCTCATCACGCTGGAACGGCTCGGATATGTACGCGTGGTCAAGGAGGACCGCCGTCATACGGCCCTGCTGGCCCACCCGTTGTACGGCGAGGCCCTGCGCGCGGCCATCCCGGAACTGCGCCGCCGAACGATCCTGCTGGCCCAGGCCGGACGAGTGGAGGCCCGCGGTGCCCGCCGCCAGGACGACCTGCTGCACATCGCGTCCTGGCGGCTGGCCGCGACCGGCACCGCGGACCGCGCACAACTCGAACGCGCGGCCACCCTCGCACGGCACAGCCACGACTACCCGCAGGTGGTACGGCTGCTGGAGGCTCTCCCCCCGGCCGAACACACCGTCGGCAACCGGCTGCTGCTCGCCGACGCGCTGTTCCAGTCGGGCAGGCCGGACGAGGCGGAACGCGTACTGGACCAGGCCAAGACCCTGGCGACCACGGAGGACGACCGGCTCGCCGTGGCGGTGGCCTACTCGGTCAACGCCCTGTGGGGGATGGCTCATGCGTCACGGGCGCTGGAAGCGATCAGCTCCAGCCGCACGGACCTCGATTCCCCGGAGGCGACCAGAACCCTCACCATCAGCGAAGGCTGCATCCACGCCGTCTGCGGACGCCCGGTCGAAGGACTGAAGCTGCTCGACGCCCTCGGAGACGACATCGACACGGCGGCGGACATCAGCGCATGGCTCATCGCGGCGACCGTGAAGACCAGGGCGCTGCAGATGACGGGCGACATCGCCGGGGCCCTGTCCTGGGCGGAGAACGCCTACGCCATCCATCGGCGGGTCAACCGGCGCGCCCTGTCGGCGCCCCATCCGGCGCTGCAACTCGCACCCTCCGTCCTCGCCCTCGCCGAGGAGGGACGCATCGACGACGCCCGGGCGCTGGGGGAGCGGCTGTTCGGAGAACTCGTGGGCTCCGAAGCGGGGCTGGCCCGAATGTGGGTCGCCTTCTTCCTGGCCCGCACCGAGTGGCTGGCGGGACACGTCGTCTCCGCCCGCCGCTGGTACGCCGAGTGCACCGCCCTCGCCCGCTCGCACCACGGGACCCGCCCCATGCGCGAGGCGCTCGGCGGCCTTGCCGCTTGCATCGCCCTGCTCGGTGACGTCCCGGGAGCGGCCGCCGCCCTGTCCGACCTGAACGAGGCGGACGCGTGCATGGCAGAGCTCGAGTACGTCAGTGCGATCGCATCCCCGGGCAGAGCCCTCGCGCAGGCGTGGTCCCGGGCGGCCACCGGGCAGCTGGCGACGGCACGGGAGATCCTGATCCGGGCCGCCGACAGCCTCAGGCACACCGGGAACATCTCGTCGGAGGGACTGCTGCTGCTGGACGTGGCACGCCTGGGCGGAGCGGCGGACGTCCTCGACCGACTCGCGGCGATCGCGCTGCAGTCGGACGGCAGGCTGGCCCGGGCCCGGGCGGACCTGACCGCCGCCTTGGCCCGCGAGGAGGCCGATGCCCTGATGAGCGTGTCGGAGGAACTGGAGGCGATGGGCTGCGATCTCCTGGCCGCGGAGGCGGCAGCGGCCGCCTCCGCGGCGTACCGCAAGAGCGGGCGCGCCCGCAGCGCGACCGCGGCCGGCGTACGGGCCGGCGCCGTGGCGACGCGCTGCGAAGGCGCGCGTACACCCCTGCTGGCCATGGCGGACGCGACCGTGCCGCTCACCTCTAGGGAGACCGAGATCGCGTGGCGCGCCGCGGCCGGGGCGACCAGCAAGGAGATCGCCGAGGAACTGGTCCTCTCCGTCCGCACGGTCAACAACCACCTCGGTCGCGTCTACGAGAAGCTGGGTGTGACCAGCAGACGGGAACTGGCCCGAGTACTCCCGGACCACCGGGGCGCACAGGCCTGACGCCCGTCGGCCCGCCGTGCCGCGCCCGGTGGCGCACAGGCCTGACGCCCGCCGGCCCGCCGTGCCGCGCCCGGTGCCGGCTCAGCGGCCCATGTCCATGCTCTCCCGCACCAATTGAGCAACGCCTGCTCAATCGCGTCCCCCGGGACGGTGCCTAGCGTTGCTGCAACCGCACAACGGCGGTCACCGAAAAGGCCGAGAAACAGAGGAAAGGAGCCTTCCATGAGATCCGGATCGCACAACCACAACGAGATCGTCGTCGAGCACCCCGGCGAGGGCCGGTCCGGCACGTCCGCCGAGCAGAAGCCACGTGACATCGAGTCCGTCGCCGCGTCCGAGGCGCAACCGATCGGCTGCAACCACAACCAGATCGGTGTGCTGAACCACAACCACATCAGCGTGCACGGCGTCTGAACCGCCCTCGCCCTGGACAGCCTCCGGACGCGGGCGAGCGAACGCGCGCCCGCGTCCGGCGCTGTACGAAGGGGTCCGCTGAGAAGAAGGGACCAAGCAGATGAACGAGACCATTCTCGTCACCGGAGCCACCGGCAACCTCGGCGGTCATGTGCTCGCCCGGCTGCAGGCGGCGGGGCGTGGCGTACGAGGCCTGTCGCGCCGGCCTCCTGCGGAACCGGGGGCCGGTGAGTGGAGCGCGGCAGACCTCTCCGCGGGCTCAGCCGGGCTCGGCGAGGCGCTCGAAGGGGTCGGGACCGTCGTTCACTGCGCGACGGACGGCCGTACCCGTCAAGGCGATGTCCAGGCGGCCCGGAACCTGGTGGCCGCGGCCCTGCGCGGCGGCCGTCCGCACATCGTCTACGTCTCCATCATCGGAGTGGATCGTCACCCCCTCGCCTACTACCGGGCCAAGCACGAGGTCGAACAGCTCCTGGAGGCCTCTGGACTCCCGTACACGATCCTGCGGGCGGCCCAGTTCCACGACATGCTCCACTTCGCGCTCAGCCGGGCCGCGCGCCTTCCGGTGCTTCCCGTCCTCGCGCGCACCAGCTTCCAGACCGTGGACACGGCCCACGTCGCCTCCCGCACGGCAGAACTCGCGGTCGACGAACCCAGGGGCCGTGTGGCGGACCTCCCCGGGCCGCAGACACTGACGATGACGGAGATGGCCCGCGCCCACCTGCGCGCGTCCGGAACCCGGCGGCCCCTGCTCCCCGTGCTCCTGCCCGGACGAGTGCCCCGCGCCTACCGGGAAGGGCTGCATCTGGCACCAGGCCCCGTCCCCGGCAGCCGCACCTTCGAGGACTTCCTCGCGGGCGCGCCGGCGGTCCGAGTACCGGCGGCGGCACGCAAGCCCCGGCTCCGCGCCGAGCACAGCAGGCCCAGGCCCTGACCCGCGCACGCGCCTTTCGTGTTCAAGGGAATCCATGGGAGGGAGAGTCCATGTACACACCTGAACGGTTCGTTCCCGACGAGGACTCCGTGCGTGATCTGCTGGCCAATCAGGGGGCGTCCGACCTGATCACCATGACACCGCGCGGTCTCCTCGCCACCTTGCTGCCCTTCGAGTACGCACCGGACGCCGGCGAGCACGGTTCCCTGCTCGGACACCTCGCCCGCGCCAACGACCAGTGGAAGCAGCCCGTGCGGGGCGAGGCCATGGTGATCGTCCGCGGACCGGAGGCGTACATCACGCCGACCTGGTACGCCACCAAGCGCGAGCACCATCGCGTCGTGCCGACCTGGAACTACATGATCGCGCATGTCTACGGGCGTCTGGTCGTCCACGACGAAGCGGCATGGATCGAGGCGCAGATCCGGCGCCTGACCGACCGGCACGAAAGCGGCTGTCCCGCACCATGGTCCGTCGACGACGCCCCGGCGGAGTTCGTCCAGCGGCAACTGCGCGCCGTCGTCGGCGTCGAACTGGTCATCAGCCGCATCGAGGCGAAGTTCAAACTGACCCAGAACCAGCCGCAGGAGAACCTGGAGGGTGTCATCAACGGGCTCCAGGCCCGCAGACGGGCCGGCGACGCCGCTGTCGCGGCCGCGGTCCGTGCGCACGACCCGCGCTCCGCCACTGCCTGACGGCGCCGGCGAACGCCGCGGCGGCCGTATCCGGCGCTCTCGTGCGCCACCGCCCTGGGACGGCACTCAGCGAGGCAGGTCCTTCGACCCGGTGTCGAGATTCAGGGCCCGGGGGAGTTCCGCGCGGCTGCGGATACCCAGCTTGAGGTAGATGCGCTGCAGGTGGTTGTCCACGGTGCGGACGGACAGCGTGAGGTGCTCGGAAATGCCTTTGCTGGTGTTGCCGGCGGCGGCCAGCAGGGCGATTTCCTGTTCCCGTCCGGTGAGGGGTGCGCAAGCGCCGGCGATGGTCGCCAGGAGCGGAGTGCGGGCGCCTTCGCATCGGCCGGCGAGGCGGGCGGCGCGGGTGGTGGCGGCCGTCGCCGCACGGGAGTCCCCCCGGCGTTTCCAGGCACCGGCGGCCGCGGCCGCCGCCTCGGCGGCGAGGATGGGTGTGCCCATGTGCTCGAGTTCCGCCGAGGAATCCATGAGACTCGCCGGATCGTCGTCCGCCAGGGCGGTCACGAGGCGCGCGCGTGCGTGCGTCAGCGCGCCGTCGCACCGGCGGGACAGTTCGTTCAGGCGCTCCCGGACGCCTTGCGGGTCGCCGAGGCGTCCGATGTCGGTCAGCAGGAGCACCTCGGAGATGAGGTGGCCGGTGCCGCGGGCATCGGCAGCGGCCGTGCGCAGCAGGTCCCGGGCCTGGCCGAGTTCGCCCCGTGCGACGTGCAGCCAGGCCGTGCCGAGCGCTTCCTCGCCGGCCAGAAAGCCGCTCGGCGCGTTCGCTTCGACGTCGGGGACGAGCGAGGCCGCCGTGTCCGTGTCGCCGACGAGCGCGGCACAGGCCATCAGACCTGACAGATAGGATCGCATGCCCCTGGACAGCCGATGCGTGCGCGCCACCGCGGCGGCCTCGGCGTACCATCGGCGAGCGCTGAGCGGACGACCGGCCAGCCACTCCGCACGTGCGCTGTAGAAGGCCAGGAACTGGCGGGCCACCGGGGCGGGCGCGGCCTGGAGGACGTCGCACGCTCCGAGGGACACGTCACGAGCCTGGTCGATCATCCCCTTCTCCATCAGCGACAGTGCGAGCGGTGCGGCCTGCAGGGCAGGGTGAGGAAGCAGCCCGCCTTCCCCGATCGTCTCGTGGACGGACCTCGCGTGTTCGGCCAGGGACCGCGCCTCTTCGACACTGCCGACGAACACCAGACCCAGGGCTTTCGCGTTGAGCGCGATCAACCAGGCGTCCAGACCCTCTTGGGGCGGGGCCTCTCCCAGATCGTCGAGCATGCTCAGCCCCCTGGCAGGCGTGCCGCCCACGGTGAGAATGCCCCCCTCCAGGAAGCGGAACTGGTTGGCGAGGACCGGGTCGGACAGGGCGGACTGGGCCGTGACACACACGGTGAGCGCTCTGTCCGAGTCGGGTGTGGACCAGAAGAGGTTGGTACAGCGGGTTCCCGCGGTGATGGTCTTCTCGTGGTCGTCGCGGGCGCCGGCTTCGGCTTCGGCCAGGACGCTCTCCGCGCGTTCGAGTTGTCCGGCGTGCATGAGGGCCCGGCCGAGCAGGACAAGGCTTTCCGTGGTGTGCTGGTCGGCTTGGATCGCGGAGAGCAACGCGATGACTCGTTCGTTGTCGTTGGAGTTCATCGCGAACTTCGCGGCCCGCAGGAGCAGGACGCAGTCGGCGGTGCCGGTGGCGTCCAGTCGCCAGGAAGCGACGCGGAGGGCGTCCTCGCGGCGCTTGAGGCCGTGAGCTTCGAGGCGCTCGGCTTGGCGCAGGGCGATGTCGTAGCGCCGCAGGGCGGGGGTGCGGGCAGCGATGACCCCTCCGTACAGGGAGTGGGCCAGGGTGACGGTCACCCTGCGCCGATGTGCGGAGACACGGACGATGCCCGACCGCTCGAGATCGTCCAGGACGGTGCGGTCGGCGATGGCCGCGGCGTCGGTGCGGGAGAGCTCCCCGCAGAAGGCGAGGGATTCGAGCAGGGGTCGCGCCGCGGAGGGCGAGGCAGAGATCCTGGCGGCGATCAGGTCCATCAGAGTGGGAGTGAACGGCAGGCGTGTCTCCGAGACGTCCCAGACTCCGTCGTTGAGGGCGAGAGCGCCTGACTCCAGGGCGCCCAGAACCAGCTCTCTGAGAAGCAGGGGATTTCCGCCGCTGGCGGTGAACAGCGCGTGGTGGGTACGTCGGCCCACGGGACCCTCGAGGACGCGCTGTAGAAGTTCTTCGAGCTGGTGGCGAGCCATGTCGCCGAGATCGATCCGACGGACGTGGTCGCTCCGCTGCAGCAGCGCATGGATGGCGTCACTCGTCTGTTCACCGGTGCGGGCGGTGCCGATCAGGCTGACCACCCGGGAGTCGAGGAGCTGGCCCAGCAGGACAGCGGACGAGTTGTCGAGGAGATGCAGGTCGTCGACGAGTACGACAGTGGGCCTGGGGCGCCCTGACAGGACCTGCGCGACGGCGCGGAAGCCGCGGACGGGGTCGGCGATGTCGACGCCCGAAGGGAGAATGTGGGCGATCGCCCCGAGCGGCATCTGGGCGGCGGCCCGGCTTGCCACCGCCCTGGCCGTACGGCGTTCACCGGCCGCTGCCAGGTCCAGGAACTCCTCCGCCAGGCGCGTCTTCCCCACCCCGGGCGCCCCGAAGATCAACCAGCAGTGGACGCGGTCCGCGGCAAGATCCTGCCGGAAGGAGTCCAGGTGCGGTTCGCGCCCGACGAGTGGCCATCGGTCCATCCAGCCCTGCATGCCGTACCCCCTCACGGCGCGACGCCACTCATCCTACCTGTGGCCTCACAGGGCACGGCCGCCGGAGGAGTCGCCGACTCCAGCACGACGAGGCCGGCCCGGTCATGGCCGGGGCATCACCATGGCGTCGCCTGTGACGATCGGGCCGGCGCCGCCCTGGCTCCACCGGCGGTGAAGCCGATGGCGCGGCCGCCCGGATCCCGGCCCGTCCGCCAGGGTTCTCCTCCAGGGCCGCCTCGGCGATCCGGCGCCGCCTCGGCGAGCCGGCGCGGAAGGAGCGCGCCGCCGGGCAGCCGCCGGCTGAGTACCCGCTGCTCATACGGCGTGGCGCCGCCGGACGTAGCGTCCGACTCGTCCGCACCGCCCGGCCGACTCCACCGAGCGTGGGCTCCCGTCGCCCGCGCCCGGCCCGGACTCACGCCCGTCAGGCCCGGGCGGCGCTCGTTCGGCCCACCGCTGGTCCCCGCGCAGGAAAGAACCTGATGAACAGACCCACATCCTCGGCATACGCAGCGACGGCGGAGGCAGCGATCTGGCTGTCGGCGGCGCTCATGGCGTTGCTGCACGTGCTGCCCACGCCGTTGAACCCGGTGACGGACATGGTCAGCGAGTACGCACTCGGCGAGTTCCCGCTGCTGGCCGACGGCTGCTTCCTGGCAATCGCCGTCGCCGCCCTCACCCTCGCCCTGGGCCTGCGCGACGTACTGCCGGCCGATCGCACCGTCACGACGGGAATCGCCGGTCTCGCCGTCACCGCACTCGGCGCCGCCGTCCTGCCGTTCTTCCTCACCGATCCGCAATCGCCGCCCTCGTCGACGCACGGAAGAATCCACGTGACCGCGGCGCTGGTCTCCATGACCTCCCTCACGGCGGCGATATTCGCCCTGGCACTGCGCTTCCGGGCCATGCCGCGATGGAACCGACTCGCCCTCCCCGGCTTCATCTGCGCGGGGATCATGGCGGCGAGCATGGCGCCCATGCTGGTGCGGATGTGGCCGGGAATCATGGAACGCCTCCTGATCCTGGCCGGGATGCTGTGGATCGCCATGACGTCCCGGTTCCTGCGCACGGGCGCGGGCCGATGAACGCCGCCCCGCCTCCGGCAACCGCCGCCCGCCTCGACACCGTGGAGACGTCACCGCTGCGGGACATCCTGGCGTTGGCCTCGCGCAGCGACGTGGTGTCCTTCGCCGGCGGACTTCCCGATCCCGCCCTGTTCGACCACGAGGGCCTGCGGACCGCCGTCGACCAGGTACTGACGCACGCGCCCCGCAGGGCCTTCCAGTACTCACGCACCGAGGGAGATCCCGCGCTGCGCGCGGCGATCGCCGCACGCCTCGACCGCCGCGGTCTGCCGACCGCTCCCGACGACCTGCTGATCACCACCGGGTCGCAGCAGGCGCTGGCGCTGGCCACCACCGCCCTGCTGGAGCCGGGAGACACGGTCCTGGTCGAAAACCCCAGCTATCTGGCCGCACTCCAGTGTTTCCGGCTGGCGGGGGCCCGGGTGGTGCCCCTGCCGACATGCGGGGGCGAGTGCGATCCCGCGGTGCTCACTGAGGTGGTACGCCGTGAGCGGCCCAAGCTGCTCTACGTGATCCCGAACTTCCAGAACCCCACCGGCAGCACCATGTCGGCGCGGCTGCGTCAGGAGGTGGCGCGGAACGCGGCGGCGCACGGGCTGTGGATCGTCGAGGACGACCCCTACGGCGAACTGCGCTACCGCGGCGATCCGGTCCCCGCGATCGCCGCACACCCCGGAGCCGAGGACCGCACGATCGTGCTGGGCAGCTTCTCCAAGATTCTCGCCCCCGGCCTGCGAGTGGGCTGGCTGCGCGCACCCCGCGGCGCAAGACGGGCGTTGACCGTCGCCAAGCAGGTCGCCGACCTGCACACCTCGACGCTGGACCAGGCCATCGTCGGCGCCTATCTGGCCGGTGGGCGCATGGAAGGACACATTGCCGGCCTGCGTCAGGCCTACGGGGCCCGATTGGCAGCCATGGTCGCGGGCCTTCCCGAGGCACTGCCCGAGGGAAGCACCTGGAACGAGCCGGAAGGGGGCATGTTCCTCTGGGTACGCCTGCCGGAGGGAATGGACGCCGCGGCAACTCTGCCGTCGGCGATGCGCCGGAACGTCGCCTACGTTCCGGGAGCCTCCTTCTTCACGGACAGTCCCGTACCCGCCAGCATGCGCCTGACGTTCACCACCCATGCCCAGGACGAGATCGCGGAGGGTCTCGCCCGCCTCGGCACGGTTCTTCGGCAATCTCCGCACGACCGAGACATGCCGGCCGCCGCACAGCCGACCGCGGGGTCACCGGGCCGACGGCCGAGATGAGCAATGACTGCTCAGGCGGAGGTGTGCCGGAAACCGCAAGGCTGTTCGCGCCCCGTGGAACTGCCTGGGGCGTGGTGTCGAGAAAGGCAGACCTGAACCGTGAAAACGTGGTCGGTTCCCGGTTTCACCGAGATTCGCGAGCTGGGGGCCGGGGCAAGCGGACGTGTGGTGATGGCGGTCGAGACGGCCTCCGGCACGCCTGTCGCGGTCAAGTACCTCAACGAGCGGCTGACCGGGGACGCCCGCTTCCTCGAGGAGTTCCGTGCCGAGGCCGAACTGCTGAAGGAGATCGACTCCCCGCATGTAGCGCGCCTGCGCCGGTACGTGGAGAGCCGGGACGGTGCCGCCATGGTGCTGGAGCTGGTGGAGGGGTGCGCTCTGCGGACTCTGCTGCGGCGGGAGGGCGCTACGACGCCCGAGGCGGCGCTCACCGTGCTCAAGGGGTCGCTCCTCGGCCTGAGCGCCGCGCATCGGCTGGGCATCGTCCACCGCGACTACAAGCCCGAGAACGTGCTGGTCACCCGGGAGGCCTCCTCGAAGCTCGTCGACTTCGGCATCGCCGCGCGCGACGGGTCCGTACCCGACGGCGCGTCGGGAACCCCGATGTACATGGCACCCGAGCAGTGGCGGGGGCATCCGGCTTCGCCCGCCACGGACGTCTACGCGGTGACCGTCACGTTCTTCGAGTGCGTCACCGGTGTCCGCCCGTTCGGAGGGCGGCATCTGACCGAGGTCGCCGCACAGCATCTGTCCGCGCCCGTACCCGCCGACGCCGTTCCCGAGCCACTGCGTGCGCTGGTACTGCGCGGGATGGCCAAGAGCCCGTCCGAGAGGATCGGTTCGGCCGACGAGTTCCTCGACGAACTGGAGACCGCCGCGGCCGCCGGATACGGCCCCGACTGGGAGGAGCGGGGCCGGCGCGCCCTGGCCGCGCTCGCCACCGCACTGCTCCTGGAACTGGCCCCGTCCCCGGTCGGCGGGACGGACGCCGTGACCGATCTCGCCACCACGGAAGTGGACGAGATGCCGACGGCCGAAGGTCCTCACCGAGGGCGCCGAGCACAGCGGTCCGGCGGTCGTACCCGCGGCCCGGGTGTGGTCGGCGCGGTCCGGCGGCGGCCTCGCAGGATCCCCGCGATCGTCGCCGCCACCGTCGTGCTGGGGGGCGTCGCCGTCACAGCGATCGCCACCACTCAGGGATCGGCCGGCAACACCGCGCTGACCACACCTGCACAGGACTCCAGGGCGGACGGCGGGCCGACAGCGGGTCCCTCCGCCGGCGACATCGGTGATCACTCCCCGGCGGCGTCCCCGACACCGGCGAACGGTTCCCTCACGGCCGGCCCCCCGGGCTCTTCGGACAGCCCGGCCGGCCGAGCGGGCCAGAAGCCCGGCACAGGCCGCACACCGGCAGGCGGCACCAGCAGTGGAACCGGAACCGGTACCGGCACCAACGCCAGTGCCGGGGGTGCCACGGCCGGAGGGCCCTCGCCCTCCACCGCGCCGCAGCAGCCGTCCGCGTCGCCGGCGGCCGCCCCTGCCGCGATGGCGGTCCGCTCGGTGGACATCACCTCGCTGAAGGAATCGACGCAGGTACGAGGCGCCGATGCGGCGATCACCGTCACCACGACCGGGACCGATCCCGTCACCCTCCTCCTGACCTGGTACAACAGCGAGCAGGCCGGCGTTCCCGGCCAGCAGGACGGCACCACCGAGACCTACCGGCTCAGCGGCCGTACCAGCTACCGCCTCTCCTACCACCACGCATTCACCACCTGCCCCCGGTACTGGGGGCTACGGGTCAGTACCGCACCCGGCGCCGAGACCGGTGACAGCTACCGGGACATGGACGCACTTGCCTGCATCCTGGGGCCGATCGGCTGAGCAAGGACTGGAGAGCGAGCGGCATGCCGATGAGCGACGACTGGCCCACCCAGCGTCTCGGACGCCATCACCCCGGCCATCAGGAGGACGACTCCCCGGAGTACCTGTCGACGGGCTGGACCCCTGCTTCCGCCCCGCCGTCCCCGCCGTCGTCGTACGGACGCGGCGAGCACCCCACGGCCGTGACGGTGTGGAACACCGGTGTCCACCCCATGGGCCCCATGCCGGAGCAGGCCACGCCGACTCTGCGCCTTCCCGAGCAGGAGGCTTTCGACGACCGTACCTCCACGGTCTGGCGGCACGGCCCGCGGCACGGCGCGGGCCGTTTCCGGCGCCGCACGGGACGGCTGCCGCGGTGGACGGCTCTTGTGCTGCTGATCGCTGCCGTAGTCGGCGTGATCCTGTGGCAGCGGGACACTCCGGACCTGGCCGTCACCCAGGTCACGGTGAGCGTGCGGCCGACCGAGTTGCCCTGTGACCGAACGGCCGCGGTGGTCGCCGTGGTCACGACCAACGGAGCAGCCGGAACGATCCGCTATCGATGGGTGCGCAGCGACGGCACCGACTCGGGCAGCTTGCGGCAGAACGTACGTGCGGGCCAGGAGAAAGTCAGGCTGCCGATGAAGTGGACCTTCCACGGCAGAGGCACCCACAAGGCGCGCGCCGTCGTGGACATCCTCACCCCCACAGCGCATACGGCCTCGGCCTCGTTCACCTATCGCTGCGCTCCGTAGGCGCTGTGCTTCGCCCCTCAGTACGCGAGGGTCGATCAGCTCACTCTTCGCGGCCCGCGCCAGGTGGCTGATCCGGGTCGGGACGATGTGCCAGCGCCGAGCGGAGGTCGCGTCGGCTGGAAACGCCGAGCTTGTCGTACACGCGGCCGAGATGGTTGCTGACGGTTCTGGTCGAGAGAGTCAGCTTCTCCGCTATGTGCTGGGTCGTTTCCCCTGCCGCGGCGAGCCAGGCCACCTCTGCCTCCCGCCGCGTCAGAGGCGCCCCACCCTGGGCCAGGGCCAGGCCCGGCGTGCTGATCCCTTGGCATGCGTCGGCGAGTCTCGTGCACCGGAGTGAGGCAGCGGTGGCTTGCCGCGGACGGCCGTCCCCACGGAACGCGGCCGCCGCGCCAGCGGCTGCCTCCGCCGCCAGGAGTTCGTACCCCATGTCCTCGAACTGCTCGGAGACCGACAAGAGCGCCGGCGCGTCCTCGGCGGCCAGTGCCGAGGCGAAGGCAGCCCGTGTCCGCGCCAGAGCGGCATCGCACTGATCGGCGATCTCCCGGAGCCTGTTCTCGGCTTGCCCGGCTCCTCCCAACCGAGCGATGTCGGTCAGCAGCATGCCCTCCGCCGAGAGATCCCCTCCGGCCCTTGCGGCACGGGCTGCCGCGCCCAATACGTCCCTGGCCCGGGTCAGGTGTCCGGCCAGTACGAGTTGCCATGCATGGCCGAGGGCCCTGCTCGGAGCGTCCCAGCAGTCCACACCGTCCGCTTCGCGGCCGGCTTCCTCCATCGTCCTCAGTTCGGCCAACGCGGCCTCGGCCGATGCGGAGTCGCCGAGCACGCTCGCGGCAGCGGACAGTCCACCCAGCGCCTCTCGCAGAGGACGGGCGCGATGGTGGCTTCGGGCGAGAGCCGCGCACTCGGCGTACCAGCGGCGCGACGACGCGGCCCGGCCGGCCAGCCACTCGATCACCGCGAGGAAGTAGGCGAGCCACATCCGGGTGAAGTCCGAGTCCGAGCGGATCAGTTCCGCGAACTGGCGCTCCCCCGAGGCTCGGGCTTCCGGCAGGTGTCCTCCTTCGGCGAGCGCCAGCAGCAGCGGCGCCTTCTGCAGCGCAGGGTCGGGAGCCGTCGTCGTCTCCCGAGCGGCCCGCTCATGGATTTCGACGGTCCGCTTCGCCCACGTCACAGCCTCCTGGGTCCGTCCCAGCATCTGCAGCGCCCACGTCTTGACCACCGCTCCCTTGAGCCAGGCGTCAAGATCGTTCGCGGCTGCGGCATCGCACCGCAGGAATTCGTCGAGAAGCCTCAGGCCCGCGACGGGGCTGCCCTGGGCCACGTGCGCGGAGCCGTCGATCGCGGCCAGGACATCGGACGCTTCCGGTGACGTGAGCTGTTCGCGGACGGCGGCGGTCAGCTGAAGGGCCTTGGCGGAGCTGCCCATTCCCCAGATCATGTTTGCCGACCACGAATCCACCACTGCCAACTTTTCCCGGTCAGTGGCCGCCAGGGAAAGGGTTCGATTCAGTATGTCCCCAGCTCGCTTCGACTGTCCGGTTTCTATGAGGGCGGAGGAGAGGGACAGCCAACTCTCCACCGTGTGTTCTCGCTCGGGGACCGCTTCCAGCAGCCGGATCACCTGGGGGTAATCACGACTGTGCCGGGCAAGGGTGGCGGCCTGAACCAGCAGTCGTGGATCGGCGGTGCCTGTTGCCGACAGGCGCCACGATGCGATATTGCGCAGATCATCCTGTCGCCGTGCCCCCCGGGCCTCGATCCGTGCGATCTGCTGGAGCAGGACGTCGTGCTGCCTCAGTGTCGGGCTCCCCGCACGAATCATCTCGCCGTACAGGGGGTGTTCCAATCGGAGTATTTGACGTTTTCCCTCCCGCGTCGTTCGCATATAGCCCCATCGTTCGAGCTCGGCCAGATCCTCCATTGCCGCGACCGCTCTCGCGTCGGCGAGTGAAACGGGTTCGCACAGGGCGAGCAGTTCGAGGACGGCGGTGCCTCGGGGTGTTGCCTGGCCGAGCCGCGCAGCGATCAGCTCACGGAGACGAGGTGTGCCAAGCCGTGATCCGCCCCGGGTCAGATGCCACACCTCGCCGTCGTGCCGCAAGGCATCGCTGCGCAGTGCGCCCAGTGTGAGCTCTCGCAAGTACAAGGCGTTGCCGCCGCTGATCGCATAGAACTGATGCGCCGTGTGCCGCGCGACAGAGCCCTGGAGAGCGGCTTCGAGTACAGCCGCCACTTGCTTCTCCGTGAAGGCGGCTATATCCAAGCGGCGTATGCAGTCACCTTGGCAGAGGGCGGAGTGAGAAGAAAGCGGCTCACCCGACCTGACCGTGCCCAGAAGAAATACATTTCCCGAATCCATCAACTGCCTCAGTAGCATGACGGACGTGCTGTCGAGGAGATGGAGATCGTCGACCAGGAGAACAAGGCGGCCCTTCCTGTTTCGTCGACCGATTCCAGCCTCAATGGCATGAAATCCTGCAACGGGATCCGTGAGGTCGATTCCGCGGGGTATGATGTGCGCGATCGCACCGAGGGGAACGGCGGCCGCCGCATGGGTCGCGACTGCCATTGCAGTGTCGAATCCCGCGGATTTTGCCCGCTCAAGGCACTCCTGTGCCAGACGTGTCTTGCCTACGCCGGACAATCCGTGGATCAGTATGCCTTTGACGTGATGGTCCGGAAGCACCTCGCGGAAGAGATCCATCGCCGACTTCCGGCCGATGAACGGGAACGGCCTGTTCCAGGATATTCCTGAGGGCTTCTGGACGGTCTCATCGTCGGACATGACACCACTCTTTCCGCTGCCGTCGCGACCATGAGCCGCCGCCCGACGGGTCCGGCAATCCGACGGTACCCTGATCGCCACCGGCCGCGTCGCGGTGAGCTGCACTACTCGGTGAACTGGGGAAGTTCTGAAGACTGCGGCGTCCCGTTCCGGACGTTGAGTACGGATTACTCAAGCGGCAGGGCGCTGGGCGGTGTGAGGTAGGGCAGGTCAGGACGACCATGCGGTCGTCTCCCAGAGGGTAAGTCGTGAAGATCATGGTAATACCTGCAGGCCTGTCGACTCCGCCGCGCTCCTCACAGTACGTGAGTCTCGGACTGAGGCACGCACCCGAGGCGCCGGCCGTCGCGCGTCGGGCAGCGAAGCGGCTTCTGTCCGCTCGTGGCTGCGACCAGGATGTGCTCTACAAGGTCATGCTCGTCGTGTCGGAGCTGGTCACCAATGCCGTCGTCCACGCCGCGCCACCGGTGAAGCTCTCCATGCGGATCCAGGAGAGGGCCGACGGGCCGGACAGGGTGCACGTGAGTGTCACTGACGGAGGGCCCCGCCCGCGACCGGACGGCCCGAGGCACAGCGGACCTCCGGAGGAACACGGACGCGGCCGCTTGATCGTGTCGGAACTCGCCGAGGGCAGGGGAGCGGCGTGTCCCGAGGCGGCCGCCCAGCCCCGTGTCTGCCACTGGGCAACCATCGAACTGCGCTCATAGCGTCCATCCCGCTGGGCGTCGTCCATGGGCACCGATGCAGCGGCCCCGCCAGGCCCTCCGTCTTCCCACTGTGCGTTCCACTTCATCCGGGGCCGCGACAACGGAACCGAACACCCTGAACCGACTGCCCCTCAGAGGCCACTGCCACCGTGCGGCCTCACCTCCCACCCCGAACGGCCCCGGCGGTTCGCGTGCCGCTGTGGAGCGCGATGCCGCAGCCGCTGCCGGGCCGGATTCGACGTGGGCACTCACCGCTGACTCAGCGGTGACACCGAGACACACAATCCGCCGAGAAGGGATTCGACATGTTCAGACGGCCGATCCTCAAATGGGCATCCCCGGTCACCGCGCTGGCTGCGCTGGCGCTGTGGCTGCTGATCCCTGTCAACGCGTCCGCATCCGGGCCCGACATATACGCGACCGCGATCGCAGCGGCCAAGAGCAAGTTGGGTTTTGCCTGTCTGCCCGGCGGAACCGGCCCCGTCGTCTTCGATGCCGGCGGACTGGCCCAGTGGTCCTATGCGCAAGCCGGTGTCGGGATTCCTCGTGAGCCGAAGTACCAGGTCTACGCCGGCGCCGACTTCGGCGACGACATCGACTCAGCCCGCCCGGGCGACCTGATCGTCTACTACAGCGACAGGCACCACGTCGGCATGTATGTCGGCGGAGGACAGATCATCCACGCCTCGACAGCGGCCGGCGTCGTCCGGTACGCAAACGCCACGAGCATGCCCATCTACAAGATCATCCACCCCTATGCTCATTGACCGGTCCCGTCGGTCGTGGCCGCGCAAACAGCGAGCCGCGGAAGGCCCCGGCACCGAAGGAATCCCCCCTGCGGCCGTGCAGGTGCTCGCCGGGGAATTCCTCTCCAGCGCCGGTTCCGGAGCGACCTTTCCCTACCTGGTCGTCTATCTCCGGGACATCTGCGGCCTGTCCGGAGGCCAGGTCGCAGTGCTGCTCGTGGCCCGGTCGCTGGCCGCCATCGCCGGATCCGTGGGGGGCGGCGCCCTCAGCGACCGCCACGGGGCCGCCCGCACCGTGGTCGCGCTCGCCGCGGTCGCCGCAACGGCGGCCGCCGTCATGGCCGGCAGCCACGGAAACGCCGTGTGGCCGGGAGTCGTGGGAGCGATGGTCTGCACGGGCGCGGAGGCGGCGCGCGTACCGGCGCTGGATGCGCTGCTGGCCCACTCGGTGCCGGAAGATGCCCGGCGCACTGTGTTCTCCTGGCGCAACACCGTGGTCACCCTCGGGGCCCTGCTCGGTGTCGCGGCCGCGTCCGGTGCGCTCGGCGTTCTGGGCATCCCGGCTGGTCTCCGCTGTGTCTACGCCGTCGACGCCGCGTCGTTCGTCGTGCTGGCGCTCCTGGTGCACCGAGTGGGCCGTCGCCAGGGAACGCCCTTTGACACAGCTGCCGGTCGTGGGGCGCGCCATCACGATGATCTCAAGCACGACGGAGCAGTGCGGGCCGCCGGCTATGGTGCCGTCGCCCAAGATCCCGCCATGCGACGGGCATTCGTGTTCGTGCTGCTCGTGGTGGCGGCCGGGTTTGCTCAGCTCCAGATCGGCCTTCCGGCCCTCACGGTGGTGACCGGCCAGGTCGATGTCCTCGGCTGGCTGTTCGCCGCGAACATGCTCATCGTCGTCGTGTTGCAGATGCCGGCCCAGCGCGCTCTGCAGCGACTTCCCCGGCGTGTTGTTCTCGCGGGAGGCGCCGCCTGCATGGCTGGGGCCTGGGCCCTCGTTGCTGTCAGCCCCGCCCCTGGGCCGGGGACCCTTGTCGCCGCGGCCGTGGTGTTCGCGTGCGGGGAGGTCGCCCATATGCCGGTCATCACCGCGCTGGTCAACGACCTGGCGCCGCCGGGGCTGGCCGGCCGCTACAACGGCGCCCACACCTTGGCCTGGACGAGCGGGTTCGCCGTCGGCGCCCTGGCCACGGGGACGCTTCTCGACGCCCGGTCCATACATCCGTTCTTCGCGGCCTCGGCAGCCGTCCTCGGCTTGGCCGCGCTCACTGCCCAGGGCCTGGACCGCATCCGATCGAGGGAGAGCAACGGATGACGCGACACGACGGTGTGAGTTCCGTGCGCGCGGCCATGGCGCAAGCCGAGCGCGCTCTGGACGCGGGCCGGGCCGAGCAGGCGGAGGAGCTGCTGAGGGCGGTGCTCACCCCCGCCTCACCCGCGGAGCGACGGGCGACCGGTACGGCGCCCCTCACCGAGGAACAACTGGAGGCACGCGGCATGCTGGCCGCCGTGTGGCGCATACGGGGCAGGTACCGGCCCGCCGGGCTGCTGCTCGCGATGACGCTCGCCGCCGCCGAGGCCGGCCTCGGACCCTCGTCGACCGCCGTGGCCTGGCTGTGCAACCAGTCCGGCATCCTGGGCAAGTACGTCGGAGACTTCGACAACGCCGAACGCCATTACCTCCGGGCGCTGAAGATCTACGAAGACGCATTCGGGCCGGACCACGATGCCGTGGCCATGGTGTGCCACAACCTCGGCGGGCTGGCTCACGCACGCGGTGACGCCCAGGGCGGGGAGCCGTGGGCGGCCCGCGCCGTGCGGATACGTACCCGGCTGCACGGGCCCGAGCACATCCTCACCGCACTGGACGTCGCCGCATGGGCCGCACTGCTGGAGGGTTGCGGGCGCCTGGACGCGGCCGAGCGCCACCTGCGGCAGGCACTGGCCGTCTTCCACGACGTCCATGGGCCCCACCACTACGAAGTGGCCGTCACCCTGCACAATCTTGCGGCGCTGCGCCACCGCCGCGGCGACCTCGCCGCGGCGCGCCGGCACTACGCGGACGCTTTGCGCCTCAAGGAGCGTCTGCTGGGTACCGAGCACCCCGACCTGTCGCCGACGCTCGCCAACATGGCGGCCCTGAACGAGTCCGCGGGGAACACGGCACGAGCGCGGGTACTGTACGGGCGCGTCATCCACATCCTGCGAGACCGGGTGGACGGCACCTACCCCACCCTGGTCCAGGCTCGAGCGGCGTGTCATCGGCTCACCGCCGGACGCTCCGAACCTGTCGCTCCTGTCGCCGTCCGAGGTGAGGACACGACGGAGAGATGAGCCATGGCCTGCAGACCACGAGTCCGGAGGAATGATGCGAGTACCGCGCCGCGAAGGCGGCTTTGACACACACCGGCTCGGGCCGGCAGGACAGCCCGCGAGGGAGAACCATCCCGAGGAAACGGATGACCTCGGCGGAAAGGATGCAGTCATCGAGCTCTCGGCCGCCGCATCGGCTGCCGACGCCGTTGCCGAGTTGCACACGGCCAGTTGGCGGGCGGCCTACGCGACGCTGTTCCCCGACCACTACTTGCATGGTCCACTGCTCGCGGAACGCCGGGAAGTCTGGCAAGCACGGCTGGCCGAGCCCCTCCCGGGCTCGGCCGTGTTCCTGGCCGTGGCAGAGGAGGAGTTGCTCGGCTTCGTCTACCTGCAGCCTCGGCCGGACGGCCGAATCCTGCTGGACAACCTGCACGTCCGTCCGGGCGGGACGGGCCGCGGTCTGGGCACACGGCTCCTGCGGCGCGCCCTCGACTGGTCCGCCGGCGCGCACCCTGGACGGGACGTCTACCTGGAGGTTCTCCAGGGCAACACCCGTGCCGTCGCGTTCTACGAACGCCATGGCGGCCGTCGTACCGCATCCCGCGTCTACCACTTCGAGCAGGGCTTCGAGCTTCCCGGATACGAGTACACCTGGCCCGCCACGGACGTCTCCTCGGATGAAGTCCCCTGATCCGGGATCCTGCGAACCAGTGCCCCGCGCAGGCGCGGCCGGACCGGCGAGCCACCGCACGGCGGAGCCGCGTCCTGGAGCTCCGATGCTCCAGAACGCGGCTCCGCAGAAATCCACCCCGAGAAATCTCCGGGATCTGGAGATCGACTCTCAGGAACCTTCCACCGGGAAGAGGGCGACGTCGTCGATGAGGAAGGGGCTTGTGTTGAATTCGTCCTCTTTGGCGACGAAGGAAATCTTCACACGCTTTTCGGTGGTGGACACAAGGTCCTGGGGAAGGTGAACCTGCACCCTCTCGTAGCCGGTGTTGGCATCCTTGTTGGTCCTGTAGTCCAGCTGGTACACCTGACCGTCCACGGACGCCGTGACTTCGAGCTGACGGAATCCCGTGGTTCTCGGAGTCACGTACAGCCAGTACGAGAGGATGTAACTGGTCTTGGGCTCCAACGTCACTGTCCGGAAAATGCTTTGCTGGCCGTAGAACCCGTACCCGCCGAACCCCTCGCCGCCCAGTTCGGCCTTCCACGTTCCGGTGTGGGATCGATAGCGCAGGCCATTGTTGATCGCGTGGTGATGCGGGGCGGAGCCGATCACGCTCCAGGAGTCCATCCAGCCCGACTCGCCGTCCTCGAAACCTCCGTTGTAGATCACGCTGCTCGTGGCTTGAGCAGAGGGAGCCCCGAACACGACGAGGCCCGTCGAAGCCAGGGCGGCCGAGATGATCGCGATTCTGCGCAATCTTCTGCGCATGCAACCTCCTTGTTCTTCCGAAAGAGAATTCTTGCGTCGACGCGTGCCGTGATTCTGTGACGGGCACGAGACGCACGCCGGAAATGCAACGTTTCACCATGTCGCGCGGATGTGCATGAGTAGGCGTTACTCATGATCGGTGGTGGGGCAGATCAATGGGGGGCGGTATCGCCGAAACTGGTACCGGGCTCAGGGCGCGGGGCCGCTTCTCCCGGCTGAGTACGAAGTGCTCATCTTCCCGGCCGTCTGCAGGACGATTCTTGGCCGAGCGGCCGCGGTACCCAACGGGCATGCCGGGGCCACGGTGCACGCGTTCGGAGAAGCAGCGCCCATGGGCGGTTCGCCGAGCTGAGGTTGCTGCGGCGTTCGGGTTCTCTCCTCAATGACGCATCGATCGTTTCGCTTCCCGGACGCCGTCAAGAGGAAAAGGGAGACGATGGTAAGACACAGAAGACGCACATACCGGCGTCCCGTAGTGCTGACGCTGGTTGGCGCCATCGCAGCGGGCGGACTGCTTCCGCTTGCCTGGATGTCCAGCGGTGCGGACTTCCCCGCCCCGGGCCTGCCGAAGACGTTCAACCTTCCGGCTGATCCCGTGTCCGCCGCGGCCTCCCACGGCTATCTTCCCCTCTCGTCGAGCGTGGACCGCTACGGCAACTACCGCATCAGCGCTCCGCTGTGGAGCCCCGACGGCCGGGCAGGCATACAACCGGACGTGGCTCTGCAGTACTCCAGCGGCAGCCGAACCGACGGACTCGTCGGCAAGGGCTGGTCCTTGTCCGGGTTCTCCTCCATCACGCGGTGCGGCAGGGCACTGGCGTCGGAGGGCGCTGTCGCGGGCGTCGGCTACGACACCGAGGACGCGTTCTGCCTCGACGGCATGAAGCTGGTCCCGGTCGAGACGGACGGGGACGAGGTGGAGTACCGCACGGAGAACGACACCTTCGCCAAGGTGACTGCCACGTCGGCGGGGAGCGGGGGTCCGTCGGACTTCGAAGTGAGGTTGAAGAACGGCAGGATCCGGACGTACACGCCGGTTACCGCGCCGCGGACGCAGTCCAAGGTCACCTGGACCAAGGACGCCACTCCCGTCATCGGCAACCTCTCCGAGCCGGCGGGAACCCCGCGCGTCATGTGGCTCATCGACGAGGAACGGGACCGGGCCGGCAACAGCATGCACTTCGAGTACACCAACACGGTGTCGCAAGGAGCGCTGGAGATCGTCCCGGACCGCATCACCTACACCGCCCATGGAGATGAGCCGGGACGGAGATACGTCAGGATTCGAACCGAGGCACGGCCGGATCCACGCTTCTCGTGGACGAGCGGTGTGAAGATCAGGCTGTCCAAGCGTGTATCGGCAATAGAGTCCTACGCTCCCAACCCGGTCAATCAGCAAATGGTGAGCAAGTACGTGCTCTCCTACGGGCCGCCGGGAGCGGAGGACAGGTCACTGCTGACCTCGATCGAGCAGTGCGCGGGAGCCGGCGGCTGCCTGTGGAAGAAGAACGTCGACTGGAGCCTCACCACGCGCCAACCCACCTTCACCAACAAGACGATCGGCACGGCCTCGCCCCCGGCCCAGTCCGGGGGCGACAGGGCGACAGCCGCCTCGCTCATGGTCGCGGACCTCAACGGGGACGGCCTGGACGACATAGCTCTGAACCAGGGCGGTACCGTGGTCCACGACAACGAAGTCCGTCTCGGTACCCGCCGCGCTGACGGCACCGCACAGCCTCTCAGCCGCAGGGTGACGAACAGTGCACCCAACCCTGCTCTGGTACGGCCGGTCGACGTCAACGGGGACGGAAGGTCCGAGGTGTGGGGCCCCGGCACGGCAAGGGACCGCAACCGCCTGTTCAAGTGGAACGACACGACGGGGACCTTCGAGGAAACCGGTGTGCAGTCCGCAGAGAATACCTGCGGGGTCATCTCGGGCGGGCGCTTCGCCTGCGCTCCGGCGGAGTGGGCCGACTTCAACGGCGACGGCCTGCTCGACCTGGCCGAAGGCCGCTTCAACGGCTACACGCCGTCCACTCATGACATCGACTTCGGCACTTACGCGGTGCGCTACAGCAGGCCCGGCGCATCCCTGGCAGAGGCTCTGGAGGCCGCAGTGCCCACCGGAGGCGTTCGTGCCGGCTGCCGCGCTGCTGTCGGAGACCTGGACGGAGACGGCCGGGCAGACCTGCTGGTGCAGCGCAAGGACTACGCCGCACCGGGCGAGGGACGATGCAAAGCCGGCGAGACCTACGCCGTGGGCATCGCGCGCGGCACCACACGTCTGTCGAACCATGACAACAGCGCAGGCACCGACGCCTACTCCTTTCTGCTCACCGCGCCCAACGGGACCGAGTGGGGTTCCGGGCAGGGCGACTTCAACGGGGACGGCCTGGCCGACAGCATTCTGAACGGCCGGATGCTGTGGAACACGGGCAATGGCGTCACGGTCGCCGCGGGTCTCACCTCGGCAGGTGTGCGCGCACGCGATGGAGTCGCGGCCGACCTCAACAACGACGGTCTGGCGGACTTGATCGATCTGAACAATTCCCTGGGCCGCATGGAGATCAGCGTCGCCGAGGGCGACGGATCCTTCCACACCAGCGAGCACGTCTCGGGCCGGCTCTTCCTGGATACCGCATTGGACACGACCCTGGCACGGCTCGGCGACTTCAACGGCGACGGAAGGACGGACGTCGTCTTCATCACCGCGGACGGCACCATCAAGGTGGCCGAGCAGAACGCCTCCACCTCCGACCGGATCACGGGTTTCACGGACGAGGACTCGGCCTTCCGGGCAGAGCGGGTGAGCTACTCCAACGAATGGTCGGCGGACCCGGCTGGTGACGCCGACAGCAGCTGCACGTACCCATTGAGATGCGTCCGTGACGGTCTGACAGTGGTGAGGTCCGTCACCGCTGAGGCGCATGGCCTGGAGCGCACCGTCCACTACGCCTACGACAAACCCGTCGCACACATGCGAGGACGAGGCTTCCTGGGGTTCACGCGGGTCACGGTCTGGGACCCCTCCACACCGATGGAGACGACCACCACGTACGACCCGGGTCGCGGTGACGTGGCCGAGACGGGTGCGTGCGATCCGTGCCGACGGCACTATCTGCGCGGGTCAGTGCCTGTCAGCGTGCGGCAGGTGATCCCCCTCCTCAATGGTGAACAGCTCTCCGCCAGGCCCGCTCACGCGAACGCCCGTGTCACCCTCAGTGTCCCGTCCCGGGAGCTTCGCCGACTCAACGAAGGGCGCACAGTGGCCCTGCTGGACACCACCAGCGACGTGGACGAGTGGGAGGAGAGCGTCAATCTCACGTGGGACGAGGACTTCTCGGCCGCGAACTCTGGGAAGACCCACCTCTGGGCGATCGGCAGCGTGCCCGGCAACGCCAGACACCTGCACAGCAGCGCGACCTACGACGACTTCGGAAATGTGAAGGAGTCGGTCGACGCCCGTCGAGACGGTGTCACCAGGACGCTGACCACGACCTACGAAAACCGGACCGGCCCCTGGCTGATCGGGCTCGTCCGGGACCAGTCCCAGACACGTGACGAACCCGGCACGGGAGCCGAGACCACCCTCACGCGGCGCCTGCACTTCAGCCACAACGACTTCGGCCAGCTGGACCAGGTCGAGGTCGAGAGGGACAACAAGGATGCCGGGGTACGCAGCACCCGTACGTACCACCATGACGACTACGGCAACATCAGCACTGTCGTCCTCAGCGCCGAAGGCGAGCCGGACCGAACCTCCCACGTGGAGTTCGACGCCCCCTACCCAGGAGCCCCCGACGAGCACATCTATCCCAGCCAGTTCTGGTCCGAACACACCGACAGCGCGCACAGCCCGTCCGTCTGGTTGGTCACCCATCCCGGACTTGGCGCGCCCATCGCCTCGATGGACGTCAACGGTGCTCAGAACTCAGCCTCCTACGACGGATTCGGGCGTGTACTGAGCCAGACCACGGACGGCGGGGAGACCTCCACCTTCCGCTACGAGCCCCGCACCAATCCCGCAGGCGCCGTCGGCACGAGAACGGTCTCCACGACGGGTGCCGACCCGGCAGTACCCGGCTCGGGCCAGATCACCGTGGTGGACAGCGACCCGGCCGGCGCCATCGTGCGCCGAAGCTCCACCGGCTTCGACGGGACGGCCATTGCCGTTGAAGCGGTCTATGACCGACTCGGTCGACTGGTCACTGAATCCCGCCCGGCCCGCGAGCCAGGTACAGGCGGGTGGACACGGTACGACTACGACGGGCTGGGCCGGCTCCTGGACACCACACTGCCCGGAGGCAAGCACATCCGGTCCGAGTACCCGTCCATGACGGAGAAGATCACCACCGATCAGGAAGGCCATCGGAACAAGGTCAGCGTCGACGCGGACGGCCGGGTCATCTCCACCAGCCGCATGCTCCAGCGACCGGCAGCTGCCGACAAGGAGATCACCATGCGCTACACATACGCCCCCTTCGACCTGGTCAAGCGGGTCGAAGACCCGGAGGGCGTCACGACTGACTTCACGTACGACACCCTCGGGCGCCGCAGCGGCTCGACGGAACCGGACCGCGGGACGACCGTAACCCACTACAACGGCTTCGGCGAAGTCCGGGACACCACCGTTCCCGGAGGTATGAACAGCTACACCTACGACGACCTCGGCCGCACCACGCAAGTCAGCACTCCTGAAGGCAATCGCACCTTCACCTGGGACACCGCCGCCAACGGTCTGGGCCAACTCGCCCGCGCCGACAGCCCGGACGGAATCGCCCTCAGCTACCGCTATGACAGCCTCGGCCGGCTCTCAGGGATGGACCTCAAGGAGAAGACCACCACGTACAGCCTCGACCGTGACTACGACAGCCACGGCCGCATCAACACCATCACCTACCCTCAGGTGCCGGGCCGTGACCGACTGCGCCTGAAGTACGGCTACAACGCCTGGGGTTACACCACCACTGTTTCCGACGCCTCCGGCGCCGAGTCGCTGGGCAGACTGTGGCACGCAACCGCACGCAACGCCGACCTGGCCCTGACCCACGGACAAATCGGCACCAGCGGACTCACACTCGACCAGGACTTCGCCCCGGACTCCGGAAGCCTTGTGTCCACCACCGTGTCCAAGGACACCGACAAGCGCAGCGAGATCGGTTACACGTACTGGGACAACGGACTGGTGCGCACCCGCACCACCAAGGACGGCTCGGTGCAGCGGCGGGAGAGCTTCGGCTACGACTCACTGGACCGCCTGACCACTTGGGGCGTCGGCAGCGCGGGTACGGCGGACCCCGAACCCCGCCTGTCCGATGTCACGTATAGCTACAGCGACTCCGGCAACCTCACCGACATCAGCCGCGGCACCCCTTCCGAGCATCGCACCTACGGCAAACCGGACGGCGGCCAGCCCCACACCCTCACCGGGCTGGACGACCTCGTCACAGGCACCCACACCGACTTCACCTACGACGAGCACGGCCGGCAGACGACCTCGGAGCATCGGACTCTGGACTACACGGACTTCGACCTCCCCGACACCAGCACCATCGACGGGGTCAAGCAGACCTTTCAGTACGACGCCTTCGGAGCACGTGTGAAGAAGACCGGTCCCGATGAGGCCGTGCTCTACCTGAAGGGCTTCTACGAGCGCCACCAGCGAGGCAGCCAGGTCGAACACATCTTCCGCGTTCCCGGTATCGACGGGCTCGGCGCCGACATCGTCTACGACCCCGCCAGTACACCCAAGTCGCGTGTGCTCTACCACGTGGAGGACGCCCTGGGCAGCACCGTTCAGACGCTCACCGACGAGGGCAAGACCCTGAGCCGCACCTACTACGACCCGTTCGGCGAGCGCGTCGCACCGGACGGGGACCGCACCAAGACGGCGAACAGCGCCATGCCCCGCGGCTTCACCGGCCACGAGCACGACGCCGGCGGCATCATCAACATGAACGGCCGGCTGTACGACACCATCATGAAGCGCTTCCTCAGTGCGGACCCGTTGATCAGCAACCCTCTCAACAGCCAGACATGGAATCCCTACAGCTATGTCGGCAACAGCCCGCTCAACCACACGGACCCGAGCGGACTCGGCCCGTGCGTCTACGCCTTCATCGGCGAGGATCCCGGACCGCCGCCCGGCTGTGGTGACGACACACCCGGTGGAAACGCGGCCATGACCGTGCTGCAGCTGGTCAGCAACGGAGTGCTGGAGCAGCCGGGCTGGGGAAGCGGCGCCCCGACGGCGGCCGGCGCCACAGTCCCCGGCTCCGACGGCAACGGGCACACGGAGCCATGCCTGCTCGGATGCGTGGGGCAGACCGGCGAGCCTGCCACCGGGCTCACACCCAGCGAGCCTTCCGCAGAGGCACTTCCGGCCCTGGAGTCCCCCGGAGGCGGTCGGATCAAGGACAAGCGGGACCCCGATCCGAGTGACGTGGTCACGTTCGAAGGGGTACAGATGCACGAGGCCGCGGCCAACGCTCTGGGCAGACTCATCGCTGCGGCTCGCAAGGCGGGCATCGGGCAGAACCTGCTCAAGCCCGTCTCCGGGTACCGCTCGTACGCCGCCCAGAAGGCCCTGTTCGACGAGGCGCTGAAGAAGTACGGATCCGAGAAGGTCGCCCGCCAGTGGGTGGCTCCTCCTGGCTCCAGCGCCCACCAGTCCGGTCGCGCACTCGACCTGGACATGGGGAGCGCCACGGTCAAGGAGAACGCCGCCAAGCAGCGCGAGACCGAAGCCTACAAGTGGATGGTGGAGAACGCCGAGAGCTACGGGTTCTATCCCTACGACAAGGAACCCTGGCACTGGGAGTACAACCCTCCGGCCCCCGCAAAGCCCTAGCTGTATTGACCCGTGAGGTTGGGGACGCGGCTGGCGGGTGGTTGGCCCTTCAGCGCGGTGTGTCCGCGGTGGTGATTGTAGGTGTGCAGCCAGCCGGGGAACGCGTCGCGTCGTTCGGTCTCCGTGCGGTAGGGACGGGCGTAGGCCCACTCGTCGAGCAGGGTGCGGTTGAAGCGTTCGACCTTGCCGTTGGTCTGGGGCCGGTAGGGCCGGGTGCGCTTGTGGGCGATCCCGGCCGCTGCCAGCGCATCTCGCCAGTTGCGTGAGCGGTAGCAGGAGCCGTTGTCGGTCAGCACCCGCTCGACCGTGATCCCGTACTCGGTGAAGAAGGCGTGGGCCCGTTGCCAGAAGCCGGTGGCGGTCTCCTTCTTCTCGTCGGTGAGGATCTCGCTGTAGGCCAGGCGGGAGTGGTCGTCGACGGCGGTGTGCAGGTAGCTGTAGCCGGCGCCGGATCGGGTCTTGCGGCCTGCGGCCCGGCCGAGGACCTTGTGGCCGCCGCCGTCAGGGATGTTGCCGAGCTTCTTGATGTCGACATGCACCAGCTCGCCGGGCCTGTCGCGTTCATAGCGGCGTATGACATGGCCGGTGGCCCGGTCCAGGTGGGCGAGGCGGGCCAGGCCGTAACGGGTCAGCACGCGGTGCACGGTCGAGGGCACCAGCCGCAGCAGGTGTGCGATGCGGGCCGGTCCCCAGCGGCGCAGGAGCCGGACCTTGATGATCCGGCGCTCGGTGCGGGTCGGGGTCCGGCGCGGGCTGGCGTGCGGGCGGGAGGACCGGTCGCACATCCCGGCCTCGCCGAACTGCCGGTAGCGGTCGGCCCAGCGCTGGGCCGTGGCCGGCGAGACCTGGAAGCGTTCCGCGGCTGCTCTGAGGGGCCAGTTGTCCTCGGCCACGCAGCGGGCCAAACGAAGACGTCCGGTCTCGGTCAGGGGTGCATTACGGTGGGGCACGAGGGCCTTTCTGTTGCTGGTGCAGATGTCGCAATCCACACCAGGCCAGAAGGCCCTCACCCATTTCAAGATCGCTCAGCCGTGAGCCCTGTCACCGTCCACAACCTCCCGAGACAGAACACCTAGCGGATGAGTGATCTCCGTGGTCGCGCCGGTGCAGGCGCGACCACGAAGATCATTTTCCAGTCTTGGCAGAGCATCCGCCACGGGCGACCTGGAGGTGAACCGGGCTCCGACGCTCACCTCGGTGTCGCCGTCACCGGATCCGTCGGTGGCGGGTCAACCGGTGACGTTGACCGAGGCGGTGGCGGCCTCCGGCGCGGGGGCGGGTGTGCCGTCCAGACTTTGGAGGACGGGCACCCGGAAACGGTAATGATCACTGCCGATTTTCATCTTGACCGGGATGCTCTCGATCGCCGTCGCATCCCGTTATCTCCGCACGAGGGCGCCGAGCCCGTCCGGGAAGGCACACTGATGACGAATAAGCCCATTCTGCTGGCATCGGGTTTCGAGCTCGCCGAGGGCCCGGTCGTGCACGGGTCGGGAGCCCTGTGCGTGGCGGACGCGTTGGCCGGAGGGGTCCGTGTGCTTCTCCCGGGCGGCGGCGAGCGGCAACTGCTCGCGGGCCGTAAGGGCATCGGCGGACTGGTGGTTCACGCCTCGGGTGCCCTGCTGGCTTCGGGCCGGACCGTTGTCGCCACGGACTGGGACCCTCCGGCCGGCACGGAAGGCTGTGTGGAGGTCCTCACGGACCCTCAGATCACGGGTTTCAATGATCTCGGTGTGGGCCCTGAGGGGCAGTTGCTGGCCGGGATGCTCCGTTACCGGCCCTTCCGCGGCGAGCCGGCGGCTCCTGGCGGCCTGCGCGTGGTCGATGTCGCGGGGACCGTGAACGACAGGCCCGGCGAGGTGATCTGGCCCAACGGCCTGGCCGTGGCGGGGGAGTGGCTCTACCTGAGCGACTTCGCCACGGGTACCGTACTGCGTGCCCGGTGGTCCGCCGGGGAAGGGCAGGAGCTCACGCCCTGGTGGCGGAGCCCGAGCGGGCAGGCCGACGGGCTGGCGGTCGACGCGGAAGGTGCGGTGATGGTGGCCCTCGGATCGGGCGGCGCCGTGGCCCGGGTGCTGCCCAATGGGGACACCGCCGAACTGATCCCGGTGCCGTCGACTTTCGTGTCGAGTGTCTGTTTCCGTGGCGCAGGGCTGGAACGCTTGGTGGTGTGCACCGCCGACAACACCGAATCTCCGCAGCTCGGCGGGTGCGTCTTCGAACTTCCCGCGCCGGTGCCCGGTGCCGCTGTGCCGCCAGCGGCAATCCCTCTTCCGAACCTGACGTGACTCGGCACGAGAGCCCGGGGATGTCAGGGGCGATCGCTCCTGTCGCGCAGCTTTTTGACCGCCTCTTGGACGACGCCGCGAAGAACCATCGCGGTCACCAGCGAGAGGAACAGTGCGAGTGACCCGAGGATGGCCCAGGCAGCGATTTGATCGGCGGCGGTCATGGAAATCCTGTCGAGTCAACGAGGTCGGGCGCTGTCACAAAAGCCGCTCGTGCCGCAGGTGATCGAGAGTATTGATTACTCAGGCCGCAGCTTCCGAGGATGTGTTTCCAGGGATGGCATTCCCAGGCGCCTAGTGCGAAGCCATAGTGCATAAGGGCCTTCCGCGTCCTCGCGCATGAAGGCGTCGCGCTGGCCCAGGTCACCTACCTGGACCATGAGGTGGAACACCGGCCGCAGGGCCCGTGTGCCGGTTCAACCTGCCCGAGCGTGTCGGTGTGGAGTCAGTGAACTGCCGACGACCATTTTCGAGAACGTGCCGAAAGAGCTTGATCGTCAACAGAATCTGGTCGGGCAGCGGTTATTTCGGCGGCCCCGAGGCACATGCGTATGGATCGCCGATTCATGGATTTGGGTACTCACTACTCAAGAACGCGGTCCCAGGACGTAGTGAACTCACTTCTCAACGGGCCGGACTCCTCCGCCGGCGCGATGAGATGGGCTGTCCCTCCACCGGTACAAGCCCATCAGCACGGGCCGGCTGCCCCCCGGTCGGCCCGGTGAGATGGGCTGTCCCAACGCGCCGGGGCAGCCCATCAGCACGCTCCAGGTCTCTGGAAGGTCGCGAGCGCGTGTGAGTTTGTCCGGCCCGGTCGGCGGCCGGGCCCGGGCGCCCTGCTGCCCGAGGCTGGCGCTCGTCGGCCACAAGGTCCTGCACCTGTACGCCGTCGACCACACCCCAAGCCTCATGACGTCACGCACGTCTCGTATGACGGGACAAGCGCCGGATTCGGGCTTCGAGGATGGCTGGGCATCTGTCGGACTGGCTCCGCTTGACCTTGACACCGTGACAAGGGCTTCACTGTGGCCAGGGAGGTGGTCTTCATGATCACGACGAAAAAGGACACGAACGCGATGCGAGCTTTCCAGGCCCTGGAGAGCCAATCCTCGTCGGTTCGGCTGCAGGCAGCGCTGGCTTTCGGCATGACCCCGGACGCGGGGGTCATCGGCGAGCTGATCAAGCGATGCGCGATCGAGCCCGAGTTCTATGTGCGCGAAATGCTGACATGGGCTCTCACCCGCCACGCGACATCGATGACGATCCCGCTGCTTCTCGACGAAGTCCGCTCGGATTGTGCGCAGGCACGAAGCCAGGCGCTGCACACGCTGTCCAAGATCGGGGATCGGCGAGCGTGGCCGGCGATCACACCGGCGCTGCTGTCCGACGCCGACGACGAGGTGGCCCGGAGCGCCTGGCGGGCAGCAGTCGCACTCGTACCCGAAGGCGAGGAGCGCGAGCTGGCCGTAGTGTTGGCGACGCAGCTCGGGCGCGGCGAACGCGAGACGCAGCTGAGCCTCAGCCGGGCGCTGGTCGCGCTCGGGGAGGTGATGCTGCCGGCACTCGGTGCCGCGGCGATGGATCCGGATCCTCGCGTCCGCGCGCACGCGGTCGCCACGGAACGGCTGTGGCGCGACCCGGATGCAGGATTCGAGTTCGCGATCGAGGAGGCGAAGCGCGTCGCTGTCCTCGGCGGGCCCGGCCAGGAGAGGCGATAGGCAGTGTTGATCGGTGATGTCGCGCGACGGTCCGGGGTCAGCGCCCGCATGCTCAGGCATTACGAATCGCTCGGCCTGGTGCGGCCCACGGGCCGTACCGACTCCGGCTATCGAGAGTACTCGAGCGAGAACATCCGGCGAATCTTCCACATCGAGAGCCTGCGGTCGTTGGGGCTGTCGCTGCGCGACATTGGGCGCGCGCTCGATGATCCTGACTTCGCGCCCGCCGAGCTCGTCGACGACCTCATCCGCCAGACGCGAGACCGCATCGCAGCGGAGACGGAGCTGCTCACACGACTCCGTCGGATCGATGCCGCGAAACCCGCCGCCTGGGAGGACGTCCTCCAGATCGTCGCGCTCCTCCAGGCGTTGGGGTCGATGAGCGCGGGGGCACGGCAGCGCGCGGCGCTGTCTGCGGTCGCGGAAGTTCCCGTGCCGGTGGAAGCACTGGTCGAGGCTGTGCTGAGCGAGTCCGAGCCGAATGTCGCCGGCGCCCTTCGCTGGGCTCTGGCGCAATCGGGACAGGAGGGGCTGGCACTACTGGCGGAGGGCCTCGGCTCGCTCACGGCCGAAGTGCGGAAACGTGCCGTCCAGTCCATCGCCGAGATTCCGGACGGTGAGGCGACCGCCCTGCTGCAGAACGCCCTCACGAATCCCGACATCGTGGTGCGCGGGTATGCCGCTCTGGCGCTCGGGGCACGTGGAACGGCCGACGCGGTCCCGACTCTCATCGACATGATCGTCGAGGAGAGGAACGACGCCGACGCGGCCGACGCACTCAGCACGCTGGCGAGCGATCCCGCGCTGGCGGATCACATCGCCACTGGGCTCGCGGACCGCCTTGCCCATGACGCCGTTGGACCGCCCGCACGCCGTCGGCTGACTCAGGCCCTCGCGGACATCTCGGGGACCCTGGCATCCCGTGCCCTCGCGGATCTGGCACACGACGAAGACCGTGTCGTTGCGCTGACCGCGACATACGCTCTCCAGCTGCGGGACGCACACTGAAGCGGGTTGCTGGTACGGGTCGCCCCCTCGCCGCCCGATACCCCCTCGGCGGCGGGTTCGTACTGCTGGCTCGCCCGGACGACGCAGCGGCCGCCGGCCGGTGAGGACGAGAACCGGGCAATTGGCCGGGGTCGGCCGAATTCTCCTCCCGCACAGATTGAGCAACGCCTGCTCAACCGGCTCCCCGGGCGCGGCCCCTAGCGTCGCTGTGACCGCACAGCGGCGGTCACTGAGGCAGCCGAGGAAGGGAGCCTTCCATGAAGTCCGGATCGCACAACCACAACGAGATCGTCGTCGAGCGTCCCACCGACGCAGCGCCCGCGACGACCGGCGAGCTGAAGCCGCGTACATCGAGGCGGTCGCCGCCTCCGAGCAGGGCCCATCGGCTGCAACCACAACCAGATCGGCCTGCTGAATCACAATCACATCAGCGTGCACGGCGCCTGAAGCGCACCCAGCGATGGATGCAGGGCAGGTACCGGCACGGCGGCCTGCTGCTCGCCGTGACGCCGGCCGCGGCGGAGACCACCACCGGTCACGCCGCGCGTCAGGCGTACCGCACACGTCCGACGGCCATGCTGGACTGCCTGCCGGACGCGCTGCCCCCGGGCAGCACATGGAGCGTGCCGGACGGCGGCATGTCCCTCTGGGCCCACCTCCCCGACGGATGGGACACCGAAGCGTTCGCGCCGCACACCCTGCACAGGAACGTCACCTGCGTGCCAGGCGCCCCCTTCTTCGCGGGCACCCCGCTGCGGGCCTCCATGCGCCTCGCCTTCATCACGCGCGCCCCGCAGGACATCAACGAGGGACCGACGCGGCCGGCAGCCCCGTTCAAGCAGTAAGGACGAACCGAAGTGACCCCCGACGCATCCAGCCGCTCCCAGGCTCTATGGGCTCTGACGATCACCAGCGCGGCCGGTTTCATGATCGGCCTGGACAATCTCATCGTCACCACCGCCCTGCCCTCCATTCGCGACGACCTGGGCGGAGGCATCGAGGACCTCACCTGGACCGTCAACGCCTACACCCTCTCCTTCGCGGCCCTGCTGATGACGGGTTCGACGCTGGGTGAACTGTTCGGCAGACGCAGGCTGTTCATCATCGGACTGGCCACATTCACCGCGGCATCCGCCGCCGCGGCCCTCGCCCACGGCCTCCCGGCTCTCATCGCGGCGCGGGCCGCCCAAGGCATGGGCGCGGCGGTGCTGCTTCCGCTCACACTCACCTTGCTCACGGTCGCCGTACCGGCCGAGCGCAGGGGGATGGCCTTCGGAATCTGGGGCGGTGTGAACGGCAGCGCCATCGCCCTCGGGCCGGTCATCGGTGGTGCGGTGATCGACCGGCTCTCCTGGCAATGGATCTTCTGGCTGAACGTTCCTGTCGGCCTTCTCCTCCTGCCCCTGTCCCGCCTGCGGCTGACCGAGAGCCACGGCACCGCCCGGCGGCTCGATGTGCCGGGCACCCTGCTCGCCACCTCCGGCGTCTTCGGCCTGGTGCTCTCCCTCGTGCGCGGGGAGAGCGCCGGCTGGACCAGCGGAGGCATCCTCGCCGGATTCACCGGCGGGGCGGTGCTGCTCGCCGGCTTCGTACGCTGGGAACTGCGCACTCCGTCCCCGATGCTGCCCATGCCGCTGTTCCGTAGCCGCGCCTTCAGCGTGGTCAACGCCATCGGCCTGCTGAACTTCTTCGGTCTGTTCGGCGCCGTGTTCCTGCTCACCCAGTTCCTCCAGGGCGTGCAAGGCTATTCGCCGGTGGAGGCCGGCGTGCGCATGCTGCCGTGGACGGCTCTGCCCATCGCCGTCACACCGCTCGCGGGCGCGCTTTCGGACCGTATGGGCAGCCGTGGCATCCTCGTCTTCGGGTCGGCGCTCCAGGCGCTGGGCATGGGCTGGTACGCGGCCGTCACGGCGCCCGGTCTTTCCTACGCCGCCCAGGTGCCGCCCTTCATCCTGTGCGGGCTCGGTATGTCCTTGTTCCTGGCGCCCGTTGCCAACGTGGTCATGAGCAGCGTGGGCGCCGAACAGCAGGGCATCGCCTCGGGCGCCAGCACATCTCTGCGCAACATCGGAGGCGTACTCGGCGTATCGGTGGCCGGCGCCGCCTTCTCGGCCTACGGCGGCTACCACTCTGCCGGGCAGTTCGTCGACGGCCTGCGGCCCGCCCTGTGGATCGACGCCGCGGCGTTCGCTCTGGCGTCCGTGACGGCGGTACTGCTGCCCAGGAGCCGGCCCGGAACCACGGTCCGCGCTGCGGGCAGCCCGGCCAAGGACGCGGCGACACCGGTCTGACCGGCTGTCTTCGTCCTGAGCAGGACAATGATGCACATGATGATCCCCAGCCTCGGCCGTCTTCCCGACCCCCCGTCCCACGATCCCGACTTCGAGGACGACTTCACTGCCCGGCAGCTCGACGAGAACCTCTGGATCGACCACTATCTGCCCCACTGGACGACGCCGGATCGCTCCCAGGCACGCTACGACCTCGGCGACAGCGGGCTGCGCCTGCGTATCGACGCCGACCAGCCGGACTGGCGGGCGGAAGACGCCCCGCTTCGCGTGTCCAACCTGCAGACCGGGCTCTTCTCCGGCCCGGTGGGCTCGCGGCGGGGAACACACCGGCATCGTCCGGACGGACTCGTCGTCCGCACGGAGACGGCGGAACGCCTCCTGTGGGCACCCACCGCCGGACGGGTGGACGTGACGGTCAGCGCGAGCCTCGACGAGGGCTGCATGCTCGCCGCGTGGCTCGTGGGGACGGAGCACCTGTCCGAAAGGGACAGCGGCGAGATCTGCATTTTCGAGATCGACGCCGCTGCCGTCGGCGGGAGAACGACTCACGCCCGGTGCGGGCTGAAAGCGCATTCGGATGAGCGGTTGGTCACCGACATGACCGAGGTCGCCCTGCCTCTGGACGCGTCGAAACCGCATACCTGGACGGCCATCTGGGGACCGTCGGGCACGGTCATCGGCTGCGAAGGCCTGATCGTAAGACGCATGCCCCAGTATCCGGGTTACCCGCTCTTCTTGATGCTCGACCTGTTCGAGCTCGGCCCTCGCACGGCGCCCGACACCGCATACCCCAAGACCGCCAACCTCCACCGCGTGCGTGGATGGGATGCCGTCTCACCGACACCTGGGACTCCGTGCCCATGAGCAGCGATCACTCATCCCGAAAAAGCACAGCCCCCTGACCTGGCCGGCATGCCAAAAAGGATCCGAATTCCGAGCTCCGCACAGCGAGGGCCGCACTGACAAGCACATACCGATCCATCATGAGCAGGCGCTACTCATGTGCCGGCTGATCCCCCATTCGTCGAGTACGAGGGTGAAGTCAGGCCACATGCTCCGTGAACTCGATTCCCGGGTTCGGGCAACAAGGGAGTGTCAGGTAGGCACGAAGTTGTCGGAGTGAGTGTGAGTGGGCAACCATCAGATGATGCCGCCGCGGTGGAAGAGTCACTGCGGCAGCCAGAAGCGTTCGCGCGCCTGTACGACCAATACGCGAAAGACATCCATCGGTACGCGATGCGCCGAATAGGCGCGGAGGCGGCGGATGATGTGACGTCGGAGACATTCCTGGTCGCATTCCGCGCACGCAGTCGCTTCAATGCCTCGGCGGTCGGTGCGCGCCCATGGCTGTACGGAATCGCTGCCAAGCTGATCGGCAGGCGACGGCGCTCGGAAATCCGGATGCTGCGGGCATACGCGCGCACGGGCTCGGACCCGGTGGTCGAGTCCTGGGTGGAGCACGCCGACAACCGGGTGGTCGCGCAAGGAGTACAGCAACAGTTGGCCGGCGCCCTGGCGGAGCTGTCGGCGGGAGACCGGCATGTCCTGCTGCTCGTGGCCTGGGCGGAGTTCACCTATCAGGAAGTCGCCGATGCCCTGGGCATCCCCCTCGGAACAGTGCGCTCACGTTTGAACCGTGCCCGCCGCAAGCTCCGCACGGCGCTCGGCGCCGATCCCGCACTCGTCGTCGATGCCATGGAGGTGGCTCGGAATGGATGAAATGACTCTGCTGCGTGACCTGCGCGCCGGCATCCCTCAGCCGGACCGCGGTCGGCTGGCCGCCGGCCGCCGTAACCTGCTGAAGGCTGCTCGCGGTCAGGACGAAGCTCGCCGGGCGCGGACCGGCCGGCGGTTGGCCGCCGTTGGTTCGGCGGCCGCGATCGGCGCTGTGGCTGTCGTGAGCGGCCAGATCGGGACCAAGGGCAAAGAACCCGGTTTCGTCCCGGTGGCCCGGCCCGCGTACATCACCCAGCCGGGAAGCGCTGCCCAGTTCCTCGAGCAGGCCGCCGATGCGATCGCCAGGCGTCCCGTGCCGGCCCTGCGCCAGGATCGGTGGGTCTACGTCAAGGAGGCCGAGGCCAATGCGACCGACCAGGAGCACCGGGGACTGCGCGAGCGCGAATCGTGGACACGTTACGCGGACCCGGCCTTGGAGCAGGGCCGGGCAGGCGACGACCACTCGCCGCGCGAGCAGTACCGCTTCCTCGCCGGTCTGCCCCACGATGTGAACGCAGCGAAGGCGAAGGCTCGTGCCTTCTGTCCCGGTGATGGCCAGGAGAGCAGGACGCAGCACGAATTCCGGGCGCTGAAGGTGCTGGCGAGGAGCTATCCGGCACCGCCGGAGGGCCTCGCGACGGTCTACCGTGCCCTGGCCACCCTCCCGGGCATCAAGGCGGCCCGAGCCACCGACGTACTCGGGCGCGACGCGATCGCCATTTTCCTGCCCGGCAACGGGCAGGGTGATCTACGGGAGGAATTCCTCATCGATCCCCGGACCTACGTCTACACCGGCTCCCGGTGGATCGCCCAGAGTGACCGCAAGGACCCGCAGGCCAACGCGGGGGACCGCTGGCGGAAGGGAGACGTCATCATCGACGACTCCGTCAAGGACATCGCCCTCGTGGCAAGGAGGAACGAGCGCCCGTAGCCGACGGACGCGGCTGCCGGCATCGACGCGGTCTCCGCCCCTGCCCTCGTCAGGTGCGGAGACCGCGCTCACACGGTGGCGTTGCGCTGCAAGGTGACGGAGCCGTCCGAAGGGTTGTAAACCACCTGGTCGTCTTCCCGGCGGAGCGCCGGCCTGACCGGGACTCGCTGAACCCTTTTGTACGAAGCCCATGCGACCACGAGGGCCTTCCGTATCGCTGCGATGCCGTGCCCGCATCGCATTACGGAAGGCCCTCGCCTGTTCCCAGGGCGGTTCAGGTCAGGTCAGCTCAGCTCTGCGACATCACCCAGTAGCTTCCGCCGGCGCCGAAGCGGAGATGCGTGAGCGGCCGGGAGTGAGTCGTGCACGAATCCCACAGCGGCACGTAGAGGGGGCAGAGGTCCCAGTTGTACCTGACGTCGTAGACGTTGAATCCGACACCGTAGGAAGGATTGGCGGTGCAGCTCAGGTACTTGTACGACGGGATCCAGGGTGCGTCGTACCCGGAGCAACTGGAGGAGGTGTAGGTGATGGCGCTTCCGTTGCCGCACCAGTCGGTGTGACCGGTGCCGTAGAGCTGGTCCGTGCCGACGCTCCTGGTGTCGTGGGACCAACAGCCGTAGGCGGCCGCGACCGCTGCTTCCTTGGAGTTCGTCCGGACGGCGGGAGCGGCGCCGGCGCTCTTGTGCGGTTTCGTGATCTCGTAGCGGGAGAGGTTCACATACTTGGCCAGTCCACGTGCCGTGACCTCCGCGGGGGTGAGGGCACGGATCGTCTCGGTGCCGCCCGCCTCGTTCTTCCAGCTGACCGCTGTCGCCTCGGCGGTCTTCAGGTCCGGGTCGGAGCCGGTTGCCGCCTGGGCGGCGGGAGCCGCCATCGAGACACTCAACAGGGCCGCACTGATGAGAGTCCCAGCCTTGGCGACCAGCCTGTCCTGGTGTCCTGCCACGCTCATCCTCCTTGGTTTGGCTGACAGTTGACGTAGCGTCACCCGGCGACAGCGCGTCGGCCATGAGTAATTCCTACTCGTTGATCGCCCATGTCGGGCCCCAAGCAGGTGAGTAACAACTGCTCACGACGGTGATCACGGGCAATTCCTAGGTTGTTCCTTGTCATTGACAACCCATCAGCAAGTGAGGGGAACACACCGGCATGACCTTGCGATCACGGCTGAAGAAGGCGCCCGTCGTCGGAGCGCTCGCACTGGCCACTACCGGGCTGGGGGTGCTGGCGGCGCCGTCCGCCTCCGCGGCGACGACGCCCCAGTACCACATGAACTGCACGACCGGAATCTGGGGCAACCAGGGCTGGGGCACCTGCACCGGCACCGGGCGGTGGGTCGTGCGCGCCGAGTGTGCCTGGAGCCCGCTGTACTCCGTCAGCGCCGGAGGGTGGACCGACGGAACGGTCACCAAGTGGACGGACTCCTGCGCCTTCGGCGTCGAGTCCGTGCGGATCGTGGAGTACTGATCCGGCAGGAATCGACAGGAGCCGGCAGGAGTCGGCTGAAGCAGGTGCGTCCGCCCGCTGGTGGACACACCTGCTGCGGCGTTCTTCAGGCGTTCCGGCACATCGACTGGCTTGCCCGGCGAACGGGCCGGGCCGCCGGGCACGCATCGCACACGTTCACCAGGGCCCTCCCGCAGTACCGCGGGAAGTGCCCTTTGCCACAGAAGTGAGGGGAGAAATTCGTGTCGCAGGGGGAATTCACGGAGGATCCGCAACAGCCGCCGGAAGCCGCTCCGAAGGAGCCTGTTCCGACCGGGGCAGGGCCGGCAGGCCGTGGGAGCGGAGTCACCCGGCGGGGCGTGCTGACCGCCGCGGGGGCGGCCGGTCTTCTTGCGGCGGTCTCCCAAGCGGTTCCGGGCGGCGGGGGCTCACGGGAGAACGCCCTCGGTGAACCCACCGCCGCCGACGGGCCCGTGCGAGTAGTCTCGCTGGTGCGTCAGGCCGACATGGTCGACCTGACGCTCGCGCTGTGGAACTGCTCGCTCGACACAAGTGAGGACCGCGCCCGTCTGGTCCGGGTCGACCAGGCCCTCTCCGCCTATGTCGTCGTCCACTGCGGGCCCCAGGCCGTCACCGAGAGGACCTTCCTGGAGGCGTCCGGCGGCGGCAACGAGCCGCCCACCGTGAACCCCGTGCCCACGCGAATCTCCGACACCAGCCGGCTGGCGTTCGACGTCACCGGTCTGCTCCCGCTGGATTTCACGGTCGACGAAGTGCTGGACTGGGCCCGCTTCTCTCCGCGACTGGTGCCCAACGCCCAGCCGCGGACGGTGCCCGACACCTTCCGCGGCCTGCCACGCCGGCCCGATGCCACCGAGACGTCCTTGGAGCTGCCCTGGCGGCTTCAGCTGTCGCCGGCCGAGAGCGGCGGCTGGGCGCACAGCGCGCGGCCCGTCACCCACGGCTCGTGGACCGAGGTCTGGGAGACCCGGCTCGGAGTCAGAAAGCGGCAGAAGGACGGAAGTTGGCGGGTGGTCGAGGCACCGGAGGCCGAACCGTTCGTCCGGGCGGTCTGGGCGAGCGACCCGGGCTTCGCGGACTGGCTCACCACGCCGGCCTCCGTACCCTCCGGCGACACGACAGACGGGCTGCGCACCGCTCTTCAGCCCCGCGAACGCTACGACATCGTGCGGCTCTCCGGTGACTATTCCCTCCGTACGGTCGGCGGCGGCCTGCCCGCGCCCATCGAGGTGGAGCGGCTCTCCCTCAGCACGTTGGGGGCCGGTTACGACCTGCACGCCGAATGGGACCCGGTCTCGACCGCGGACTACTCCAGCAGGGTGCGGGAGTGGACACACAAGGGTGTCCTCGGGCGGGACCACTATGTGCGTGTGGTGAGCACCGGTTTCCTGTATCCGTTCGGACACCGGGCCGCCGTACTGAGTCTGACGCAACGCAAGTCGCAGCGCCCGAGCGCCTCGAGCGAGGCGCGCGCCGCCTTTCTGCGCACGCGTCTGATCCTCGTCGTCCGTCAGCCGGTGAAGTCGTACCAGGGCGACTCCGATCTGCCCAACGTCGGCCGCAGATTCCCCTTCCGGCGGGTGCGGTTGTTGACCGCGCAGACCCCGCCCCTGGAACCGGCGACCGAGTACGTGGAGGGCGGGACGGCCGCCAACTCCTATGTGCCGCGGGTCGGCGACAGCGCGTACGGCTTCCATCTGCGCGGTACCGACTGGGCTGGCAAGGAGGCCGACTTCACCTCGCCGCTGGTCTTCGTGTCGGACAAAGGAGCCCGCGACGCCAACCACCTCCGGCAGCTGCACGAGACGTACAAGGACGAGAGCCGGCTGCGTACGGCCGGGTTCGGCGGACGCCCCGTCGCACTCGCGCAGCCCGGCGCGCACCCGGGTGACACCGAACTGCCGGTGGAGTCGATGGTGTTCATGGGAGAGGCACCGCGGTCCGGTGCGGACACTGCGGCCATGGTCGACGCGGGACGGGCGCCGTTCTACCCGGCGCTGGACCGGCTGACGGCCGGCCTGCCCGTGGTGCAGGAACTCCTCGGAGACGAGCTGGCCACGGGCACCTTCTCCTACCACGACGCCGAGGGCAGCAGCTATGTGGCGGGCGGGTTCGGCTCCCAGAACCCCGGAGAGGTGTTCCTGGCCGCCACGGAGTCCGACCAGGTGGAGGTCCGTTTCCCCGCCGACCGGTCGGGCGGCGTGGTCACCCCGGTCTTCGCGATCGCCGGCATCTCCCGACTGCGCGGCCCGGTGGCGGGCGACGCCCATGATGCCGCCCGCAACCTCTTCGACCCCCAGAAGATGTATCCGCGCTCCGAAGCCAAGGTGGCCGGCGGCCTGGAACTGAAGGACCTGCTGAAGCCGCAGAGCGAGGGACCCAACCCCGAACAGGCCCTCGAGCTGACCGCGCGGCAGGAGACGGACGCCGACGGGCGGCCGGTCATGACCGAACTGCGGTCGAAGGCGAACCCCGAACTGCGCGCCTGGCCGTCCGGCGTGAACCTCTTCGTCCCCGCGGACCCGAAGAAGTGCCTGACCGTCGACACCCGGGTGACGTCGCGAGTGGACGCGCCGAGCGAGGTGGTCGACCGGGTCGTCAAGGGGGAGTTGAAGAACTTCACCATCAACCTGTGGGGCACCCAGGCCGCCACCCGCTTCGTCAGTCTCGACGTCGCCCGCTTCCGGTTCGTGGAGCGCAAGGACGCCAAGACGGAGGTCGACTGCGACGTCCGTACGGTCTCCTTCCACGGGGCCCTGAAGTTCGTCGAGGCGCTTTCCCGCTACTGCACCTTCCTCGGCTGGGAGCCCCCGGCCGGACCTGCCACCACCGGCGGCGGCTCGGCCCGGACAGCGTCCCTCCGGCGGGCCGCCCTGGCGCCCGCCAACGCCCTCGCGGCCGCGGACGAGCAGCCGACCGCGGGCCAGGGCGACCGATATGTCGATGTGTCGCCCCAGGGTGTCGCTCTCAACAGGAGCTTCGCCGTACCGGAGATCCAGCTGGGGGCCTTCGCGCTGACCGGGCTGGCGGTCTCCGCGGGCATCATGATCCCCTTCGACGGCAAGCCGATCCGCGTGCGTTTCGCCTTCAGCTCCCGCGAGAAGCCGTTCTCCGTCGTCCTCTCCTTCCTCGGAGGCGGCGGATTCGCCGCCGTGGAGCTCGGGCTCGGCGGCGTGGAGATGCTGGAGTTCTCCTTCGAGGTGAAGGCCTCCTACGCCTTCGCCATCGGCAGCGTCGTCAGCGGTGCGGTCGAGGCCAAGGCCGGCATCTACTTTGCCGTCGAGACCGCCGAGAATGGCGACCAGGCCTGCGAACTCACCGCCTACCTGCAGTTCTCCGGCGCGGTCAGTGTCCTCGGACTGGTCACGCTCTCACTCGTCGCCTACCTCGCCCTGAGCTACTACGACACCCCGGAGCGGCTGGTCGGCGAGGCGACCGTGTCCGTCTCGGTCGACCTGTTCTTCTTCAGCTTCTCCAACAGCTACACCGTGCGACGCGAGCTGATCAAGGGATCGGGGAGCGGCGACGGCGCCTCGGCCCGGGCCAACCGGAGTTCCGCCACCGCCCGCAGCGCACCCGCCGAACTGGCCGCCAGCGCCCAAGCCGCCGGCGTGTCCTTCGGCGACACCCTCACCCAGCAGGAATGGCTCGACCAGTACTGCGCCGCCTTCGCCCCCGTGGGAGCCTGACATGCCCTTCCAGACCATCACCTGGACCGGACTTCCCGCGGGCGCCTCCGCGGGGGCGGTCCGTCTCTCGGTGCTGATCGCGCCCCGGCTCCGGACGGACGGGGCCACACAGGCACTGTCGGCGTTCCCCGACTGGTCCGACTGGCCGAGGATCGTCTCCGGGATGTCCTTCACCGTCGGCTTCCCCGATCTGGGCATCACCGGGGCGCCCGTCGAAGCAGTGCGGGTCTCCACCCCCGAGTCGGCGAGATGGCGCTCCCTGTTCACCCCCAGAACCACCGTGCGCGGGCACACCTCTGCGGGGGCGGTCCGCAGGCGGATCCGCTCGTACCCCACCGCGCACCTGCTCGGCTTCATCGCCGGACGGTGGGGGAGATTCGGCGCCGTCTCACCCGACGAACACCCCCGCCGTGCCGCCCTCGTCGACAGCGGCGCCTTCGGCCCCCTCGGCTTCGAGGAGAACGACAGCGGCGTCAAACGCCGCGCGCTTCTCGCCGGAGAGCTGGAGGACCGCTTCGACACCAGCGCGAACTCCACCCCCGCCACCTGGGCCATCCCTTACGACGCGGGCGACACCGGCCCGGACGGCATCGCCCGCAGCTTCCTCCAGCTCACACGGTTCCACCGGCGCCGCCCGAAGGGCAGCGGTGCCCTGCCGCCGCTGCCGGAACCCGAGTTCGACTTCCATCAGACGGTCGCCGCCACACGGCAGTACCCGGCGCTGCAACGCATGCTGGGCCTGGTGGTGGACCTGCGCATCACCGACTCCCGGGTCTTGGCCCTGCTGCAGGGACCGGTCAGGAACGGCTGGGTCACCGTGACCCCGACCTGGAACCCGTCCCTGGGCACCCCCGCCGACGTCGACGTCAGCCCCCACACGGCGTGCCTGATCGGCGGCAACCGCTTCGAGGCCCGGCCACGCGACCCCAACACCGCGGACTGGGACCACGGTCTGCTCCGCCTGGGCAACTCCCACTCCTTCCTCACCGTCCCGGTCGACGTCGACGGAGCCGCGCTCCTGGCCGGGCAGTTCGCCGGCAATGTCGCGCGGGCCCGCAACGTCCCCGACGGGCATCCGCTGCCGGCCCTGCGCACCGCCGGAATCGCGGTCGCCCGCACGGGCCGGGCGTCCGGCCTGGCCCGCGGACTCGCCCGAGGCGAGGAGCTGAACGGCGCCGCCTTCACCGAGACCGGCGAGAAAAAGGGCGGGACCCTCCGCCTGTACCTGGACGACCTCGTCCAGGGATACCGATGGGACGTGCGGGACGCCGCCGACACCGCCTGGCGCACGCTGATGGCGCGCACCGGCCACTACCGCTTCCTCGCCGACGACCCGGACGTCGCCGTCGAAATCAGCGAGGAGGCCGTGGTCACGACCGCGCCCACCAGTTCGGGAGTCAGGGGGGACACCGATCTGTACCTCCAGGAGCAACTGGTCCAGTGGACCGGATGGAGCCTGGGCGTCCTGCGTCCGGGAGCGGCGGTCGGGCCCGACGGCAGCCCCCACCGCCAGCAGCCGGTCGTCCGCGAGGACTTCCCCTTCGTCGGAGACTTCGGCGTACCGCCGGGCAGCCTGCCCCGGCTCAGGTTCGGCCACTCCTACCGGCTGCGTGCCCGCGTGGTGGACCTGGCGGGAAACAGTCGCCCCGCGGCGGCCGGTGAGCTGGAGGACACCGACGAACTGCGCTCCGCGGCCGTCGTGCACCAGCGCTTCGAACCCGTCAATCCGCCCGAGGTACTGCTGCGCAAGCCCCGCACCCAGGCCGAGGGCACCGAACGACTCGTCATCCGCAGCGCCACCGGCTCGGACACCACGGCACAGGAGTCCGTCCGCCACCTGGTGCCCCCGCGCACCTCCCAGCTGATGGCGGAGCAGCACGGCTGCTTCGACGCCGGCAGCGAAGGCCACCCGATGCGCGACGTGTACGACATGATCAGGACACGGGACGCGGCGACCCTGGAGGGCATCGAGGCGGCGCATCCCGAACCCGCCCCGTACGAGGAGTCGTTCTACTACGACACCGACTCGCTGCCCGTGCCGTACCTGCCCGACCCCCTCGCCCGCCAGATCCTGGTGCGCGGCCTGCCCGACACCACCGCCACCACCACCCTGCAGGTCGAAGCGCCATTCGGTGAGTGGCCCACCCATCGGGCGTGGCGGATCAGGCTCACCCGCGGCAGCACCGCCGGCTGGACGCGGGACGACACCAACCGCCTCCTCGAGATCCGCCTCGCGCCGGGCGACCTCTACACGCTGCGGCTGAGCAGCCGCTTCAAGGACGGCGACGTCGACCTCATGGGCGTGTGGACGTGGATCCGGGACTGGGCGGCGCAGTCCGGGCCCGGAACGGACCTCACCGTCCTGCGGAACCTGATAGCCGGGGGCCGCCACACGATGTTCACCCCCTACCGGGAGATCACTCTCGTCCACGCCGTACGCACCCCGCTCAAGACACCCTCCCTCACCACCCTGACCGTCGACCGGGCCGGCGGCCCGTCGTCGACGTGGGCACGAGTGCGGGGCACGGTGGACATCAGCCGCAAGAGCACCGGCACGGTCGACCTGGTGGGGGAGTGGACCATGCCCGTCGACGAAGGACCGGGAGGCCCCGAGCCGGAGCCCGCCCGGACCTTCCGCGCCCCGGTGGCCACGCTCCGGGTGGAGCGGGCGCCCGGCGCCTCGCCGGGCCCCGACGACCTGCCCCTCGACGTCCGCCACGAGTTCGGTGACACCCGCCACCGGCGCGTCGTCTACCGGGCCGTCGCCACCAGCCCCTTCACCGAGTACTTCCGGAACGAGACCGAGCTCACCGTGACCGACGGCCAGGCGTCCTACACCGCCGACGCCGAACCCGCCGGAATCAAGATCCGCGACAAGGCCACAGGGAATCTCCTCGAACCGGCCCCGGCGAGCGCCACTGACCCGCGGACCGCGGACGGCGACTACCTCCTGGACCCCGGCAGCAGAACCGTCCGCCGCACCGCCGGCGGCCACATGCCGGAGAACGGCACGCTGGTCATGAGCTACGTACCACCCACGACCACCAGGACCTCGGCCGCCGTCAGCGCCCGGATCGTGCACAGCACCGCCCGGCCGGCCGCACCCCGGATCCACTCGATCGTGCCGACCTTCTCGTGGACCGAGACCGCGCAGCAGAGCGTCCGCAAGGGAGGCCTGCGGGTCTACCTCGAACGGCCGTGGTGGTCCTCCGGCCCCGACGAGCGGCTGGGCATCGTGCTCTGGAATGGCGACACGGCCGACCCGTCGCCCCGACTGGAACCCTACGTGACCATGTGGGGCCGCGACCCCGCGTTCGCCACCGCGGACCTGCCCGCGACCCCCGCCACCACCTCGTTCCGCGGCACGGCCGGCACGGGCTTCGACCTGCCGCTGGCAGAGGCGGGCGGTGCCCAGGTGAACGCCGTCGGATACGACGTCGCCTACGACTCCGACCGCGGCCTGTGGTACGCCGACATCGAGGTGACCCTCCCGCGAGGCGAGCGGCACACCTCCTACTTCCCCTTCATCCGGCTGGCCTTCGCCAGGTTCCAGTCCGCCTCGATCAGCGGATGCCATCTGTCCCCGGTGGTCACGGCGGGCTTCGTGCAGATCACTCCGGACCGCACCGCCACCGTCACCGGCACCGGCTCCTCCCGGACGGTGACCGTGACAGGACGGTCGTACACCGCCACGGCCACGAGCCCCGGTCCCTCCGTCCTCCAGGTCCAGGTGGAACGGGCGACACCGGGGGTGGCCGATCCCGACCTGAAGTGGCAGCCCCTCTCCGACCCCCCGCGGACACTGACGTCCTCGGTCACCCAGGGAAACCTCGTGACGTGGACCGGCACGGTCACTCTGCCCGCCGACGCGCCCGCCGGCTCGCTGCGTCTGACGCTGCGTGAGCTGGAGGCCCATCCGACGGGCCTGTCCTCCCCGACCGGCCGCAGGCGCACGGTCTACCTGGCCACGCTGCCGGTCTGACCGCAGGTTCCGACGGTCCCCGAGCCGCCCGCCAGGCGGCTCGGGGGCCGCCCCGGCCATGTCACCGACAAGGAGGTTCCCCCACCATGCTGTCCCGTATCGGCCCCGCCGAGCTGCTCCTCCTCGCTCTCGTGGTCTTTCTGCTGTTCGGCGCGAAAAGGCTCCCCGAGGTCGCGCGCTCCGTCGGCAGGTCGGCCCGCATCCTCAAGAGCGAGGCCAGGGCCATGAGAACCGACGACCAGGACCCGACCGGTGATCACGGGCAGCCCGTACGGCAGGAAGCCCTGCCACCGGGCCGCACCGGCTTCGCCGACGAGCCCATGAAGACGCACCCCGCAGGTGACCGTCATGACCGCGGCTGATCCTGTGGCCCGGCGGAAGCGGGCCGGCACCGCACTGCTGACGCTCGCCCTGCTGCTCGGCGCGCAGACACCCGCACGCGCCGCAGCGGAGGCCCCCGCCGAACCGTCCTGCGGCCCCGGACACGTCAACGTGAGCGACTTCCACGACGGATCCGGCGACTACTCCACGGCCTTCGCCCGGGCCCTCTCCGCCCTGCCCGGCGGGGGAGTCCTCAGCGTGCCCGCGGGATCCCACCTCTTGCGACGGCACGTGGCGGTCAACACCGACGGCATCTGCATCAAGGGTGCCCCGGGCGCGAGCGTCGTCGTCGACCCCGTCGAGGGGGATCCGGACATCAACCACTACGCGGCGTTCATCGTGAACAAGCCCGCGGCCTCCGGCACCGGGCTGGACGCCGTACGCGACGTGTCGGTGCAGGACCTGAGGATCGAGGTGAGGAAGGGCGTCGACGGCCCGATCAGCCAGGGCGTCGTCCAGTACAACAACTGCCGCGACTGCGCGGTCGAGCGCTCCCAGGTGGTGTGGACGGGCCCGTCCGACATCGACCTGAAAGGGCGGAGCACCGACGGCATAGCCTTCTCCCAGGGATCCAGCGGCTGGATCTCCGAGGTCCGCGTCGACGGCATGCCCAAGGTCGGCATCCTCATGACCATGGGCGCGCACGACGTGCTCATCGACGAGGTGGAGACCGTCGGCAGCGGAGCGCGCAACGGCGCGGGCGGGTACTGGGGGGCGGGCATCGCGCTCGGCGGATCGAGCCGTGTCACCGTGCGCAGCGCGGTCTCCTCGGGCAATCGCGTGGCCGGCATTCTGGTCGGAGCGGTCGGCGGCGGAGTGCTCGGCTGGCACCCGGCGCGCGACAGTGTCATCACCGACTGCACTGTCAGCGGCAACGGTACGCGGTCGCAGGAGAGCGCCGGTCTGATCGTCAACTCCGAGGCGTACGCCACCGACCATGCCGATGTGGTGCCCGAGGGAGTCGTGGTGGACGACCTGCGGTCCTACGGCAACAACGGCCACGGGATCTACGTCAGTTCCGGCAGGCACGTCACGATCCGCGCAAGCAGCGTCAGGGACAACACCGACCACGGGATCCTCGTCGCCAACGCCACCCACGGCGAGGGGCGGATCGCCGATCTCACCACCGACGTCTCGATCCAGGGGACGTACGCGCACCACAACGGCACAGTGCTCGGAGTCCACTCCGGGTCGGTCGCCCTGCGAGCGGTGAAGGACGTCGAGGTGCGCGACAGTGTGCTCTGGGGAGACGGGCAGGTAGGGAACACACTGGTCCTCATGTCCGCCCTGGCCGGGGCGCCGGGCCCGGACGCGCGTTCCTCCGGCGTCCTCCTGTCCGGGATCGACGTACGGAACACGCTGAACACCTGGGCCCACGGGGAATCGGAGTCCGGCGCGTACGACATCACGGGATCCGGTTCACCGAACGCCTATCGCGGCACCGGCCTGGCAGCACCCCCGGGCTCCCACTACACGGACAGGGCCACCGGTCACCGGTATCTGAAGACGACCGGACCGCTGGTGGCCACCGGCTGGAGCTGAGGAGGATCAGGCCACCCCAAGGGCAAGGGCCCGGGAGAACGGGTGCGCACCGGGGGCCGTCTACCCGACGGCCCGCCTTCACAGCCGGCCCCCCAGCGGAGGCATCCACCCACCGGCAGCCCCCACGCCCTGTCAACGATGAGGCGGCGCGGCTCTGCCGGAGCCGCGCCGCCCCACTGTCGTGCTGGAGGTGCCGGCGCTATGCGGCGCGCCTCTCCTTGCTCAGCCAGGTGCGGTAGCGGCGCAGCGCCCGGCGCTGCTTGCGCCGTTCGGCGAACAGGGCGACCGCCGGGTGGGTGCCGGGCGTGGGGCGGCTGCTGCGGGCCATCCGGCGCATTTGATGCCGGACTTGCGCCATGCTCGCGGCCGAGGCGAGCGCTTTGTCCGACCAGGTCACCGGCCTGAGCTGCCGGTCGGCCTCGCGGCCGGTGCGCCAGCGCTCGGGCAGGTCGGGTGTGACGGCAAGGGCAGTGCCCATCCCGACTGCCGCCACGCCGCTGTCGAGAACGCGTTCGGCGGTCACACGGCGGGTGATGCCGCCGGTCAGCATCAGCGGGAGCGGGCTCGCCGCGACCTGGTCTTTCGCCAGGTCGAGGAAGTACGCCTCGCGGGCCTGGGTGGAGGCGTCGGCCGCACGGCCGGACATCGCCGGGCTCTCGTAGCTGCCTCCGGACAGCTCGACCAGGTCGACGCCGAGCGGTGCGAGCATCTCGATCACCTGGCGTGCGTCGTCGGTGTCGAAGCCACCGCGCTGGAAGTCCGCGGAATTGAGCTTGACCGCGACCGCGAAGGAGGGCGAGGTGGCAGCGCGTACGCCGCGGACCACGTCCAGCAGCATCCGGGCCCGATTCTCCAGCGAGCCGCCCCACCGGTCGGTGCGCTTGTTGACCAGAGGGGAGAGGAACTGCGAGAGCAGATAGCCGTGTGCGGCGTGCACTTCTACGCCGTCGAAACCTGCTTGCTCGGCGCGCTGGGCGGTGACGGCGAACCGGGCGACCGTCTCCTCGATCTGCTCGGCGGTCATGGCGACGGGGCGGCCGAAGCGGCCACTGTGCCTGCCCAGGTCGACGCCGATCGCGGACGGCCCCCACACGACGCCAGGCATGTCGGAACCGATCTGGCGCCCAGGGTGGTTGATCTGCATCCAGATCGTCCCGCCTCCCGCCTTGCCGGCCTTCGCCCACTCGGCGAACGGATCCAGCGGCGCGGCCTCGTCGAGAACGACGCCGGCGGGCCCCGTCAGCGCCTCGGCGTGCACCATGACGTTGCCCGTGATCAGCAGTCCCGCACCGCCTTCCGCCCAGCGCCGGTACAGCCGGAACAACTCCTGGCCGGGCAACTGGCCGTCGACCGCCATGTTCTCTTCCATGGCTGCCTTGGCGATCCGATTGGGCAGAACCGCTCCATTCGGCAGGCGAAGCGAGCAAAAGAGTGAATTCATGTAACCGACTTCAGTGAGGGGAGATCCATGACCGTCAAGTGCTCCGTCCATCACGTCACGGCTCCGCCGGCGCGTGCCTGAGTACTCGCTGCTCAATCCCTCAGCCGCGCCCGGTCATCCGGACGTGCTTGCTGTCCACCGGCAACGGCAGTTGCCGTCTGAGTACGGGTACTCATGCCCGGCCCGGCCGCGTGGTGGACGATGGCGGCCGGGCCGGGCGTACGACGATGGAGAGGAAGCTGCTGATGAGAGGCAGACAAGCGTGAGGGGCTTCGCGCGGCGTGCCGTCGGCTCGAAGAGCGTGTGGGGATCATTGACCGTGGTCGTCCTGTTCGCCGTCTCAGCCTGTTCCACTACTCCCAACCGTGCTGTCAGCGACCGGCAATTGCGCAAGCTCGGCGAGAGCAGCCCTGCGGTGGAGGCCCGGGAGAGCGCGGAACAACGGCTTCGGGGCGTGGCACGGGCGTACGCCGCCCGCACGCCCCTGTCGCTCGGCCTGGTCGTGGTACACGAGACGCGCTCGACGCCGCCTGGACGGAGCACCCGGTGGGCCTGATGATCGACAGCCAGCCGTGGGTCCGCGCCGGGCTGGTTCTTCCAGCAGAGGACCGACGACTACAAGGTCGTCCCGTGTGGGCGCTTCGCTCAGCGCGCCGCCGTAAGGCCAAAAACGCATGCGGTCGAGAGCGAACGCACGTTGAGGTGCCGGCCCGCGTACGGCGAGGGCGAGGACGGCGAGGACGAACGCGAGGGGCACGTTGACCCAGAAACCACCGGGACCGTCGTCGGTGACGCCCCGCCCGGCTACGCCGGTCCCCCAGCCGGAGCCGGGGCCCGCGCCCGGCCCACCTCGGCCCGGTGACCTCATGACCGCACGAGGACGCCGGCGAACAGCAGGCGCGAGGGCTCCGCGTCCGTGGGCCTGCGGGAAATAGCTGCGATTGCGGTCAGGTCGGTCTGCGGGACCGGGTCGAGGACCGACCGAGCCGGGACAGCCCCGCGATGCCGGCCACGACGAGGACCGAACCGGTGATCGCGGTGCGGCGCGCACCGTATCGGCGCAGTGCGGCGCCGGGAGCTATTGAGGTCCACGAGCGGCGGCCGGTTCTAGGTCGGGTGGGACTGCCCCCACGCGGATGTCGGCGGCCAGGAGCAGCTCGATGCCGAGTGTCATCACCCAGCCGTGCGCGGCCCTGGGGGTTCGGGCCGTGCCCCCGGTAGTAGGCGACGAGCCTAGGGTCGTCAGCGGGCTCAAGCAGACCGCCGTGAGCATAGGGCCGAGCCCCGGCATCGCCGAGCGCAACCGGCACGGCTGCTTCAACCATGAGCTCCACTTTGCTTACTCGCCCTCGGGGCCCCACCGCTGGACGGCGACTCGCGCGAGCAGCATCGCGGCCACCACCGACATTGCGCTGGCGGCATAGACCTCATGACCGGCCATCCGCCGCCCATCGGGCACCGGCCCCCGCCCCGTCGAGGAGCAGTCGCCGCTTGGCAACTGCCAGGAGCGAGGGCGGACAGCTGCCGAGCGCGCCACCGCCGAGCCGCCCGCCCCGGACATTGAGGACGAGGTGGCCAAGGCGCCGTTGCCGGGCCGCCGCCGGCTGGGCACCGGGGTGCCCGCTTCCGCTTTTGGTCCCTCATCTGAGGACGAATTTTAGGAACTGGACCAGGTCAGGTGGGGTAAGAGTCGCCCGGACTGTTACCGCCGACCTGGCGGGAGAGTCCCAGGTCATCCAGGCCGGTCCCGGCGGCCCATGCTGCAGCTGGCGACCGTCGACCAGGTGCACCCCGCCGTGGCGGGAGGCCCACACCACCTCCGCGCGGCTGTACGCCCCCCGGCTGATGACCACCCGAATCAGCCCGTCGACCCCGGAGCGGCCCGCTTCCCGCACAGGCGCCGGTCCCGCCGGGGCGCCCCCGTCCACCACCTCGTCCGCCGGGCGGAACGCCACGTCGAGCTGGCGGCCGCCGCGGTCACGTGCGTACAGGCGCGGCCGCCGCTTTCTCCGGCGTCGGGATGACGTGCCAGGCCGTCCCGCTGCAGCATCCGCTCGGCAGCCGCCGCCAGGCCGTGCTCATCGAGCACCACGAGTTCAGCATGGGTATAGATGCCGCCGCGCCGGCGGACCGCCGCGCGACGCCAGCGCATCCCCACGATGGTGACGGCCGCAAGCAGGACAACGCCCAGCACCAGACCACCGACGCCGAGCGCACGGTACAGCCAGGCGAGGAAGAAGACCGGGCCCACCACAGCGAGGCCGAGGCCAACGAACGCCGGCAGCACCTCCCGCAGGTTGGGGCCACACAGGCATCGATAGACGGCGCCACCTCGTCACCCGCAACGCCAGTCTCAGAGGTCGTTCTCTTTCCGAACCTCGTGTGTGGTTTCTGCTGGTCAGGCGTGAGAGGCCGGTTGTCGCGGGAGTCTCGGTTCGTTGCTGGCCGAGATGTCGTGGGAGTGGCGGGTGCCATCGATGCGGGCGGTTCTGGAAGCGCGGCAGAAGGCCGCGGCGATGCGGGTGGAGGACCTCGAAGCCGAGCTGGAGCGGGTGCGGGCGGCTCTGTCAGAGGCGGAAGAGGTGCTCAGGCGCCGGGTGATCGGCCTGGAGCAGTATCTGGAGGCGCTGGCCGAGGCGGATGCGCCCGCCGTGACGCCCGAGAGGGTGTCGCAGAGGAAGCCGGTGGGGCCGCGCCGGGCGGTGCCTCACCGCCAGGACGGGGCTGACACCGAAGTGTTGTCGGTGGACTATCAGGCGTTGATGGCCGCCGTCGTGGAGGCGGGAGCCGATGGGCTGGGTGCCCGGCGGGCGGCGGTGGTGCTGGGCTGGGACAGCGCGTCCGCCTCGCGCGTCGAGGGAGCGCGGGCCCGGCTGAAACGGCTGGTGGAGCGGGGCTGGCTGGTCGAGGAGAAGCCGGGCAGGTTCATGCTGCCTGTGCCGGAGCCTGACGCTGCTGGTGCTGGTGCTGGTGCTGGTGCTGGTGCTGGTGCTGGTGCTGGTGCTGGTGCTGGTGCTGGTGCTGGTGCTGGTGCTGGTGCTGGGCGGCCAGGCGGCCAGGCGGCGGCTCATGAGCATGGTCATCGACCACAGGATGATGGTCTCGCTGGTGTCGGTGCGTCGTTCGTAGTCACGGCCCAGGCGTCGGCTGCGCAGGAGCCAGGCGAAGGATCTTTCGACAACCCAGCGGCGGGGCAGGACCTGAAAACCTTGGACGTCGTCGCTGCGGCGGGCGATATCGAGGACCAGTCCGAGGTGCTGGGTGGTCCAGTCGGTGAGGTGGCCGGAGTAACCACCGTCGGCCCAGATCCGCACCAGCCGCCGGAAGTGATTCTTTGCTGTGGGCAGCAGGACGCGGGCGGCGTCCCGGTCGGTGGTGGATGCCGGCGTGACCAGCACGGCCAGAAGGAGCCCGAGGGTGTCGGTGAGCAGATGGCGCTTGCGCCCGTTGATCTTCTTCCCGGCGTCGTATCCCCGGGAGGCCAGGGTGACGGTGGCGTCCGCCTTCACGGACTGCGAGTCCACGACCGCCGCGGTCGGCTTCGGCCCTCAGCTACGCGGGCGGCTCCGCGCAGCCGGTCGTGCAGCTCGGCCGCCAGTCCCGTGTCCCGCCAGCGGGCGAAGAAGGCGTAGACCCGTGGCCATGGCGGGAAGTCGGCGGGCATCGCCCGCCACTTGATGCCGTTGTCGACGAGGTAACGCACCGCGTCGATCATCTGCCGGTGGCAGTAGCTCTCCGGACGGCCGCCCCGGCCCGCCAGCCATCCGGGAACCGGCAGCAGATCCCGCACCAGTGCCCACTCCGCATCGCTCATGTCCGAGTCGTATCGAGGCCGGCGCTCCGGCCGGTCCGCCGCGTTCCCGAACCGATGGGCGAGGCAGTCACACCCAGGAGTGGACGAACTGGACTCGGCGACCAGGACCACGCGACACTTCGACAACAGGGCCTCTTGCATCTCGCTGGATTCGACAACCGCGAGCTACCAAGAGGCCCTTCTTCCATGCACCCGAACCGACCGACTCACCCAAACCAGGCCCTCGTTCGAATCCCACCGACCACACGGACGGATAGAGAACGGCCAGTGAGACACCCGTACAGGTCAAATAACCCCGTCGATCCCGGTGTCCGCCGGCCGCTGCGCCAGGGCCGCCACCCGGATCTCGGGGAACGAGGCCGTCATGTCCGTGCCGTGCCGTGAGCGCAGCAGCACCCGCCCGCGTACAAGGCGAGCTGAGCCCGGTACCCGTCCTTCTCCAGACTTTTGGGTGTCTCATGAGACATCAGCTCGCGCCTGGGCCGCCAGAAAGGATCAAGCACCGCAGGAGTCGCTCGTGCCAGGATTCTGGCATGTCTTGTCGCGCACTGAGTCTCGGAGTGGTGGCGCAAGCATACGAACGATTCCGGCCGGGGTGCCCCGTGGAGCTGTTCGGTATCGTGAAACACGATCTTGATCGGATGTTGTCACCCAGCCTTGGTGAGGTCTGTGGTGTCGGGCGGGTACGGTCCCTACGTCGGCGAGAGTGGTGGCGGCATCTTCCAGACGTGCAGCGAGGCGGTCCGGTGGCATGGCTGCGATGGCGCAGAGGTTGGTGGCCCGGGAGGGGCAGGCAGGTCGTGGTGGGGCTTGGGGGGCGGGCTTGGTGAGCAGGCACGTTGGTGGATACTCGCTGAGCACGCCTGGGCGGGCTGCGCTGTCGGCAATATCACGGGATGTTCTGGACGAAGCCGTGGCGGTAACCACGCAGTGACAGCTTCGTCTTACTGCTGCCCCTCGTCGTCCCGGCGCGCTGTTCTGAAGCGGCGCTGATAGGCGGCGGGGCTGAGCGACAATTCCCTCACGAAAATTCTCCGCATACTCTCGTAATTCGGGAATCCGGCAAGGGATGCCGTCTGCGTTGCGGTATGCCCCTGATCGAGTAGGGCTTTCGCCATGTCGAACCGGATCTTTTCCACGTACCGGGCCGGCGTAGTGGACAGCTCCTCGCGAAAGAGCCGCGTGAGATGCCGAGGGCTCACATTGAGGTGCTTGGCGAGTTCGCCGAGTGAGTGGTTTCCCCCGGGATTCGCCGTGATCACGTCGGTGACTCTACGGAGGGCAGGAGATCGGGGCGGCGGTCCCTGCAGTGGGGCGGAGAACTGCGATTGGCCACCCGAACGCTGCAGATAGACCACCAAGGCGCGGGCGACGTCGCGGGTCAGATCAGGACCGTGATCCTCCTCAATGAGTGCCAGTGCCAGGTCGATGCCGGCGGTCACGCCTGCCGAGGTGTAGGTGGTGCCGTCACGGACGTAGATCGCGTCGGGTTCGACGCGGCTGGCCCGGCAGCGGGCGGCGAGTTCGTGCGCGACCTTCCAGTGTGTGGTCGCGCGCTTGCCGTCCAGGAGGCCTGCGGCGCCGAGGATGAAGGCTCCGGTGCAGATGGACGCGATACGGCCGGCCCGGAGTGAGAGTGTTCGCGTGGCCTCGATCAGATCACGGGGCACAGGTGTGCGCGGGTAGAGGTCTGCGCCGGCCACCAGGAACGTGTCGGGAGCAGGCTCCGTGGCGGCGGCGTCGACCGCGATCCGGATCCCGATGGACGAGGTGACATCGGCACCGGTCGGTGACACCAGCACGATCGTGTAGTTGGCACCGAGCCGGTTCGCTTCCCCGAATACCTCCGCGGGGCCGACGACGTCCAGAAGTTTGACCCCGTCGTAGACGAGGATTGCGACCCGATGCGGGGCGGAGCCCCCGATGGCGCCGCCTGCCTGTCCGGATTCGGGTGACTCATGGCCGGACCGAGGGAGCGCCGGACGCCGGGTGGTTGGCAGTGTGGAAGACGGATGCACCGTCCATTGGTAACACACCGATATCCGAAGGAGCAGAAGTCATGAGCGAGATCATCGCGGGGGTAGAAATTCCTGAAACGGCGGCAGTCGCCGAGGCCACCCGTGTCATGCAGGAGATGACCAGCCCCCTCATCTACCACCACTCCCGGCGCGTTTTCGTCTTCGGCGCCATTCATGCTCACAGGCTTGGCCTGGACCCCGACCCGGAGCTTCTCTACCTGTCCGCCATGTTCCACGACACGGGCCTGTTGACGCCGTTTTCCAGTGCAGAGCAGCGCTTCGAGGTCGATGGAGCCGACCACGCCCGCAAGTTCATGCTCGACCGTGGTTTCCCGGCCGCGGCCGCCGACGTGGTGTGGACGGCGATCGCGCTGCACACGACCCCGGGTATTCCCCACCGGATGGGCCCGGAGGTCGCCGTCACGTACTTCGGGGTTCTGACCGACGTGCTCGGCTTCGGTCTGGACGAGCTGGACCGCAGCCAGGTGGACGAGATCACCGCCACCCATCCGCGGGGCGACTTCAAGAACGAGTTCCTGCAGGCCTACGTCGACGGGCTCAAGCACCGCCCCGAGACCACGAACGGAACCGTGAATGCCGATGTGCTGGCGCACTTCGTTCCCGGCTTCCGCCGCACCACCACGGTCGAGCGCATGCTGGGCGCTCCCTGGCCGAGCTGATCAGGACGCCAGAAGAGGCAACGTGATGAAACGTGTGAGTTGCTCTCACGGCGGGCGTCGTCTCGGGCGAGGTCCGGCCTTCGCCGTGCTGGTCTGTGCCAATGTGGTGATGATGGCCACGGCAAGCGCACCGTCACCGATCTACCCGCTGTACCGGGAGCGCTGGGGCCTGTCGGTCACGATGCTGACGGTGGTCTTCGCGGTGTATGTCGTCGGTCTGCTCGGCGCGTTGCTGACGGTCGGATCGCTGAGCGACCACCTGGGGCGCCGCCCTGTGCTGGTCGCCGCCCTTCTGGTGGCGGCGACCAGCACGGCCATCTTCTGGACGGCCGACGGTATCGTCTCCCTCCTGATCGCCCGGGTGGTGCAGGGCATCGCCACGGGGACGGCCACAGGTGCTCTTGCCGCCGGACTGGTCGACCTCTCACCTGCGCGACGTCCGCAGCTGGGGCCGACGATGACGGCGGTGGGCACGGGTATCGGCATGGCCACCGGTGCCGGAGTCGTGGGGTTGCTGGTGCAGTCGACGTCACGCCCCGACGCGTATGTCTTTCCGGTCCTTACGCTGACCTTCGTCGTTCTGGCCGCGGTCGTCCTCAGGATCCCCGAGCCACCCGCCCCTCCAGCATTTCGGCTGGCGTCGTTGCGACCAAGGGTCCGGGTCCCTCGGGAGGTCCGGCCGGCGTTCCTCGCCTCGGTTCCCGCTCTTGTCGCGGGGTGGGCCGTCACGGGTCTGTTCCTTTCGCTCACCCCCTCCCTGGTGAGCAACGTCCTGCATGTGCGGTTCGGCGCTGCGGGCGGGCTCAGCATCGCGGCGCTGTTTGTGGCCAACAGCGTGGGCGCCTTCTGCTCCGTTCGGCAGACGGCACGGCACGCAACGTCGCTAGGGGCGATTCTCCTGGCTCTGGGTGCGTTCGGACTGGCGGTGGCCATCGCTGTTGCGTCGGCGGCCGTGTACGTGGGCGGATCAGTCGTCGCAGGGCTGGGCGTCGGCCTGACGTTCAACGGGAGCCTGCGCGCCATCAGCGCGGTCACCACCGCGACGTCGCGCTCGGAGGTCTTCTCGGCCGTCTACGTGATCAGCTATGCGGCGTTGAGTCTTCCGTCCCTCGCGGCCGGGGTCGCGGCGCCCTCCTGGGGACTGGAGACCACGGGCTACCTGTACGTCGGCTTCGTCGGGGCGCTGTCCTTGGGTGCGGCCCTCCACGCCGGACGATCGCGTGCTCACCGGCCGACCGGAGACCTGACGCGGACGGCCGGGAAAGGCGAGCCTCAACGTGAACTGACCCGCTGCTGAGCATCCCCCGGCGAGTCGGCTCCGGGTGGTGTTGCCCCAGCGGGAGTGCCTCCACCGGGAAACACCGCCGTACGCCGACACCAGCCCCAGAGCAGCTCGACCCACGACTTATGACCGCCGTGTCAGAGCGGACTTCCTGAGCTCGGCTCTACGCTGGCTCCGCAGGCTGGAGGAGGTTGCGATCCGTATGGGTGACGGGTACGAGCCCGGACGGTCTGGGCAGGAGGATCTGCTCGGAGCCGAATGGGAGAGGCACCGGCCCGCGGTTTTCGGTGTGGCCTACCGGCTGCTGGGGAGTGTGGCCGATGCCGAGGATGTGACCCAGGACGTGTGGCTGCGGGCGGCAGGAGCGGATCTGCAGGACATCGGTGATCTGCGGGCCTGGCTGGTGACGGTGGCCGCGCGACGGTCGTACGACATCCTCAAGAGTGCCCGTTTCCGACGGGAGACGTATGTCGGGCCGTGGCTGCCGGAGCCGCTGCTGACGGGCCCGGACGCGTCGCAGCCGGTACTCGTCGACGAATCGGTCAGTTCGGCGATGCTCCTGGTCATGGAAGAGCTGAGCCCGCCGGAGCGGGTGTCCTTCATCCTGCACGATGTCTTCGGCCTTGAGTTCGGCCGGATCGCCGAAGTGCTCGATGTCTCCGTGCCGGGAGCCCGGCAGCTCGCCTCGCGGGCACGACGGAGGGTGGCCAAGGCGAAGCAGTCCACACCTCAGGCGTCGAAGGCAGAGCGGGAACGGGTCCTCAAGGTCTTCCGCGCCGCCTACGAGGCCGGCGACCTGGCCGGCCTGGTCAGGCTCCTGCACCCGGACGCGGTCTACGTCACCGACGGCGGCGGCAAGGTCTTGGCGGCACGCAAGCTCATTCACGGACGCGGGCGCGTTGCCGAGGTCATGGTGCGCACGGGGCGCCAGTGGCGCCCCGACCGCATCGACTTCGCGGAGGTCGGCGGCGAGCTGGCCCTCGTCTTCCACCGGCAAGGCCGCGTCTACTCCGTCGACACGGTGCAGATCACAGACGGTCTGATCACCGCGTACCGCCGGGTCATCAACCCCGACAAACTCGCGCGCGTCTGAGCTGTCACACGCGCAGGGGCTATCTCGTCTCCCTGCTGAGAACGCACAACGGGCGACGAAGCAATACGCGCGAGCAGGTGAGATCGATCATGCAGAACGGCATACATCCACCTGCAGCCGCCATGAGCCCTGCGCGCGAATGCGCTGTGCGCTCGCCATCGCCTCTCCCAGTAAGGATCAGCATGCAAGCCATCACTGTGCGAGACCGTGACGCCGGTGTCGCCGGTATGTCCCTGACGGACATGCCCTACCCCCATGCGGCCGAGAACGACGTCATCGTGCGCGTGCACGCCGCCGGCTTCACCCGCGGCGAACTGGACTGGCCCGCAACGTGGACCGATCGCGCCGGCCGCGACCGGACGCCCAGTGTGCCCGGGCACGAGCTGTCCGGTGTCGTCGCGGAGCTGGGGTACGGCACCACCGGCCTGAGCGTCGGACAGAGAGTGTTCGGCCTGGCTGACTGGACCCGCAACGGCAGCCTCGCCGAGTACGTCGCGGTGGAGGCCCGCAACCTCGCCCCGCTGCCGGCGGACATCGACCACACCGTGGCCGCCGCGCTGCCCATCTCCGGACTGACCGCCTGGCAGGGCCTGTTCGACCACGGCCACCTCACCACGGGCCAGACCGTCCTCATCCACGGTGCTGCGGGCGGCGTCGGCTCGATCGCCGTGCAGCTCGCCCGCGAGGCCGGCGCCCGCGTCATCGGCACCGGCCGGGCCTCCGACCGGGACAGGGCACTCGCCCTCGGGGTAGACACCTTCATCGATCTGCAGGCCGAGAAGCTGGAGCACGCCGGCGAGGTCGACGTCGTGCTCGACGTGATCGGCGGTGACATCCTCGACCGCTCGGCCACCCTGGTCCGAGCCGGCGGCACGCTGGTCAGCATTGTTATGCCGCCCAAGGTCCAGCCCAAGGACGGGCGGGCGGTCTTCTTCGTCGTCGAACCCGACCGCGCACGGCTCGCCGAGCTCGCCACGCGGCTGAGGGACGGCCGGCTCCAGCCGCTCGTCGGTGCTGTGCGGCCGCTCGCCGAGGCACCCACCGCGTTCGCCCCCGGCACGCGTACCCCCGGCAAGACGATCATCCGCATCACGCAAGACTGAATCGAGAAACCCATTGTGATAGCAATGCGAACCGCCGTCGGCCTGCTGGCTGCGGCCACACTGGCAGGGGCCACGGCCTGCTCGGCCTCCGACCAGCCCGCCCACGCCAGTGCGCCGGCGACGGTCGCCGCATCGAGGCGCTCCGTCGAAACCTTCACACCGCTGCTGCAACAGGCGCTTGTGAATGTGAAGGGCAAGACCTTCACCTCAGCGATCGTCGCCTTTCCGCCCGGTGCAAGCGCGCTGCCGCACCGGCACGGCCAGGCGTTCGTCTACGCCTACGTCCTCGAAGGCACCGTGCGCAGCAAGCTCGACGACAAGCCCGTGACCACCTACCACCAGGGCGAGAACTGGGTCGAGCAGCCGGGCGCCCACCACGTCCTCACAGAGAACGCCAGCCGGACCAAGCCGGCAAAGATCCTTGTCGTCTTCGTCTCCGACACCGGGGCCAAGCTCAAGGTCGAAGACCCGACGTCGTAACCCCCGGGGCATGCAGCGGGGCCGCAACACCCTTCACGAACTCCGCCCCCCGCCGGAGCACGCCCCATCACCATCAAGACGCGTCCGACAAGCGCGGCGCGCACCGCACCAAGGAAGCAAAGGAACCATGACCGACCCCCAGCGCGTCAACATCGGCGAGCAGCACCCGGCCGCCTACAAGACCCTTATCGCCCTGTCGGCGGAGGTGGAGAAGGCCACCGCCGCAGCGGGCCTCGACCCCCTTCTGGTCGAACTGCTGAGGATCCGCACCTCCCAGATCAACGGCTGCGCGTTCTGCCTGCGCATGCACACGAACGACGCCCTGAAGAAGGGCGAGAACCCCGACCGGATCGCGGTGCTGCCCGCTTGGGCGGAGACCGGCTACTTCTCCGACACCGACCGCGCCGCCCTGCGCCTCACCGAGGCGATCACACGCGTACCGGACGGACACGTCGGTGACGAGGACTTCAACGCCGCCGCGGACATACTCACCGCGGACCAGATCTCGGCAGTCGCCTGGCTGGCAACCGTGATGAACGCCTTCAACCGCGTCGCCATCACCAGCCGGTACCCGGTGGGCATCTGACCGACGGAACTACCGGCGGTCACGGTGGCTGGCGAACTCCACCGCCGTGCACTTGCTGGTGGAATCAGCCGGGGCGGCTAGTGCCAGCCGCCCCGGCTCACACAGGCACAAAAGCGTTCAACGACATACGTACCTGCACGGTGAACAGCCAGGGAGGCGGCTCGCCCCCCGCTGGTCCGGGCGGAAGGTGCCGTACGGGTTGACATCGGCCCCCACCAGGGCGGTCAGACCGCGCCGGTCCTCGTCCGCCAACTTCTTCGCTCTGTCTCGGCCGGAACCTGCTGGACCAGCAGCGGTTCGACGCGCACGTAGCCAGCCGGACGCACCTCTCTCGCCGAGAGTGACTCCATCGTGTCTGCTGGACGAGGCCCACCATCTGCTGAAGGCCTTGATCGTAGTGTGGGACCGGCCGAGCACTCACTGTGCGGCCGGGCCTGTGGCGTCTGTGCCGGGATCGCCCGGGACGCGGCGGCTGACCGTGCAGGGCGACGACCGCCCCTGCGAAACGGTCACACCCGCTCCCCGAGGCACTGGCCGCTCCGGCCGAGCGCGCCGCCCGCGACCACCGGAACGTGCTCACCGCGGCGGCGCCCCGGTTGTCCTGACCGGTCAAGTGAGACCACTGAATCGCTGCGAGCCCTGCCGACGACCTCTGCACCGCCATCCACGGTGATCTGGTCCCGCCCAACATCCGGGTCGTCGACGCCGCAGTCCCGGCAGCGACCTTGGACTCCGGCTCCTTCTCAACAGCCGGTGACCCTGGGCTCGAGGCGGCAGTGGCGGCGGCAATCTGCGACATGTACAAACCCGACACGGAGCACCACACGGCCGAGCTGACCAACCTCCCTCACCGCGACCGGCCTTCATATGGTCGCCGACCACGTGCCGGAGAGGTTAGCGACCTGTGGCATCCCGGGTCGAGGGATGTCGCCCGGACCGGTCCGCACGCCAGGCTGGACGGACGACGGCCGGCAGACGGCGTGGTCGCCGCGTTCCGCGTCACACGGGAGCGAGCAGGTGCTCACCGACGGATGGGCAAGGCCGACGAGATCGCGGCAGCCGTCGCGTCTCCGCTGGGGCCTGATGTCCGGTGGATCACCGGAAAAGCGTATTCAGATCAGTTCGAGGCCTCCGTCGATCGTAAGAACCTGGCCCGTCAGCCACGTTGCGGTGGGATCTGCGAAGCGGACAATCCAGGACGCGACTTCCTCCGGCTCTCCCCTCCTTCCCAGAGGGATCCGGGATGCCTGCTCCTTCTTGACCTTCATCACCTCCTCCTCCGTGAGCCCGCTGACGGACAGAGCCTCGCTCTCAGTCGGCCCGGGAGCAATGGCATTCACTCTGATCCCGTCCTGGGCCAGCTCGACGGCCCAGGTCCGCGTCAGCTGTTCCAGGGCGGCCTTGGTCGCCCCATAGTGGGCACCGCCTGGGTGGGGGCGATGGCCGTAGGTGCTGGAGATGTTGATGATCGAACCTTTGCTGCGGCGCAGGTGAGGCAACGCTGCCTGGGCGAGCATGGTAGGTGCGATCACGTTGAGGTCGAACAGGTCGGTGATGCGCGAACGTGTCACCTCGTCCAACGAGACACGTGCGGTGGCGCCGGCGTTGTTCACCACCACGTCAAGCTGGTTCCACCGGTCGATCGCCGTACCGATGATCAGCTCAGGGGCATGCTCCACGTGCAGGTCCGTGGCGAGAGTCGCGATGCAGGGGTGCATGGCGGCAGTCTCCTCCAGGGCCACCTGGCGTCGCCCGACACCAAGGACGTGCGCCCCCGCTTCGGCCATCGCGACCGCCGTTGCCCGGCCGATCCCCGTACCTGCTCCGGTGACGATGACGACGCGGTTATGAAGGGGTCGGGCGGACTGGTGTTCCATGATGCGTCTTCCTCTTGCTGTACGGCTGGCGTCAGGACACGGCCGCCCGGCAAACATCAGCACAGTCGGGTGTCTACGTGAGGACACTACATCGAAAATCGTCGATTATCGATGTATGCTTTCTGCTGTGCCCAAGGAAGTAAGCCACCCCGACCTCGAAGAGGTCACCCTCGCCGCAGTGCTCTCGGCTCTGGGTGATCCTGTCCGCCTGCACGTCATGGGCGTCCTGGCGGACGGCAACGAGCATGTGCGCACAGACTTCACCGTTCGAATCGCTCAGTCCACTTTCAGTCACCACATGAAGACCCTTCGTGAGGCGGGACTCACTTGGCAACGGATGGAGGGCACGCGCTGCTACGTAACTCTGAGAAAGGAGGCTCTGCGGCGGTTTCCCGCTGTACTGGAAAGCGTCCTCGCTGCGGAACGATCCGAGCGCAACAGGACGTCCCCGCACCCCGCCAGCTCTGGATCCAGTTCGAATAGTTCCTTCACACGCTGACGTCCACTCCCGCGCGTCGCCGGCCTGCCGCCCATGACCGGCCCGGAGAGTCCTCGATACCCTTCGGGGCCTGCGGATGTGTTGGACTGCACCGCCTACGGCGTCCATCTCGCGCGTCGGCGCCACGAGGGTTGATCACGACACCTCACCATCTCAGCCCGCTGGCTCTGGGCTGGTTCCGCGCAGCTTTCACTCGCGTGTGGCGTGTGCTCGGTCGAGCGGGAGGACGACGGCTGAGTGTTTGGCGATCTGCTCGCGGAGGGCAGTGTTCTCCGCGAGCAGGGCCGCGATGACTGTGGCGGCGGCGTCGACTTCGTCTTGGAGTCGTTGTCGCTCGTGTCGGTTGTCTCGCAGTTGGCGGCGGAGGCGGGCGATCTCCGCGGTCTGGGCCTGGTCGTGTTTGCTTGCCGTGCTGTGGTTGACGTGGGTATCCCAGTCGACGAGTACTGCGGTTGCCCGGTTCATCGTGGCCCAACTGCCGCCCGCCTCCCGCCAGAGGTTCTGCTTGGTGAGCTTGCCGTCGGTGCGGATGGGCCGACCAGTGAAGAGCCGTTCCGTGGCCTCTCGAAGGGCCTTCTCGGCCGTGACGGAGAGACCGGGCGGGGTTGGGGCGGTCATCTTTCTCCTGCCTTGGTGAGCGCGATCTCGACGTCGCGGATCTGTTGGTCGATCAGGGCGACCTCACCCACGCCGAGGGCACCGTGATCCTGTTCCGCCGGGACTTCCTCGACCCGGCCACCTCGGCCGGCGCCCACGTGGAAGACCCGCACGCGCCGATCCTGCGCACACCCCTGCCCGAGGACGCCCAGGCCCTGCGGCTGGCCGCCGACCATCTCGCCGCAGAGTTCCACGCCCTCGGGCGCCTGCCCCTGGAGATCCACACGGCAGCCCTGCGCCACCTGCTGGCCGTCCTCGTCCTGCGCCTGGCCCACCTCACCGCGCCCGCCGGCAGCCCCGCCCTCGAACCCGACGCCACCTACCTGCGCTTCCGTGACGCGGTGGAGAAGGACTTCGCCCGCACCCGCCGGGTCGAGGACTACGCCGCGACGCTCGGCTACTCGGCCCGCACCCTCACACGCGCCACCCTCGCCTCAGCCGGCGTGGGCGCCAAGGAGTTCATCGACCGCCGCGTCGTCCTCGAAGCCAAGCGCCTCCTGGCCCACAGCGATCAGAGTGCCGCCCGAATCGCCGACCGCCTCGGCTTCTCCAGCGCGACCCACTTCAGCAAGTACTTCCACCGGCGCACCGGCCAGACTCCGATCACCTTCCGCGAAACGGTCCGCGGGCACACCCCGAAGTGAACGAGCCGGTGGCCGCGCGGCACGACCGGTTCGAGACTGTGTTCGGCCTGAACCTCGACTTGCGCTGGAGTGCGCTCCAAGTCGTAGCGTCGCAGACATCGCGGCGCACAAAGCCCGTGAGCCCGGCGCGTCCACGGGATGCCGGGTTCCGGGACTCGTCGCTAGATGGACGAGGGGCTTTGTGCCATCTGATGAACGACGAACAAGTGTGCAGAGAGAGGCTGGGACGCGGCATGAAGAAGCGCAGTCTGCGGGACCTCCAGGTGTCGGCCATCGGCCTGGGATGCATGGGCATGTCCGCCTTTTACGGATCGGCGGACCGGGAGGAGGGGATCGCGACCATCCGGCGCGCCCTCGACCTCGGGGTGGACTTCCTCGACACCGCGCAGATGTACGGGCCGCTCACCAACGAGTCCCTCGTCGGTGAGGCGGTCCGGGGACATCGCGAGGAGTACGTGATCGCGACGAAGTTCAACTATCGGATGGACGATGCCGTACCCGGTGACATCAGCACGGTCGGCCCGCAGGACGGCTCGGCCGAGCACGTCCGCAGCTCGGTCCACGGCTCCCTGCAGCGTCTGGGAACCGAGTACATCGACCTGTACTACCAGCACCGGGTCGACCCGAACGTACCCATCGAGGAGACGGTCGGCGCGCTGGGCGAGCTGGTCGCCGAGGGCAAGGTGCGGGGCATCGGTCTGAGCGAGGCGAGCGCGGAGACCATCCGGCGCGCCCACGCCGTGCACCCGATCACCGCGGTGCAGAGCGAGTACTCGCTGTGGTCACGGGATGTGGAGGCCGAGGTGCTGCCCGCCTGCCGTGAGCTGGGCATCGGCTTCGTGCCGTACTCGCCGCTCGGCCGAGGCTTCCTCGCCGGCCGGTTCAGCTCGCCGGACGAGCTGGACGTGAACGACTGGCGCCGCGAGAACCCGCGCTTCCAGGACGCCAACCTGGAGGCGAACCTGCGGCTCGCGGCAAAGGTGAAGGAGATCGCCGCGGAGAAGGACGTGACCCCGGCCCAGCTGGCCATCGCCTGGGTGCTGGCCCAGGGGGAGGATCTGGTGCCGATCCCGGGCACCAAGCGCCGCACCTACCTGGAGCAGAACGCCGCCGCCGTCGACATCGCGCTGTCCGAGGACGACCTGGCCCGCATCGATGCGGAGCTGCCCGAGGCGGCGGGGGAGCGCTATGACGAGGCGGGCATGCGAGCCGTCAATCGCTAGCCGGGCCCGCGGGCAGCGCCCGCCAGGTCCTGGCGTCGGCGCCCGCCAGGTCCTGCCGTCGGCGTCTGGCGGGGCCGGTGTCGCGCCATGCGACGAACGCGGACCGGGGCCCGCCGCTCGGGTTCCGCCACGGCGCGGGCTCCAGCCTATGGGTGGGTGGGCGCTCCTGGGGGTGCGGGGTCGGGGCTGATGATGAAGTCCTCCGGCCAGACCGTGAGCTGAACGTCCTTGCCCACGGCGCTGATCACGTCGTGCATGTTGCCGTACTCGCCCCTGTGCAGCAGGAAGAGTTGGTCGTCGCGGTGCACCGGGTCGGCCCGCAACCAGGCATCGAAGCCGTTGAGGTCGGAGGCACCCGCCGCGAGGTAGGGCACGAGCCGCCGGAACAGCTTGGGCCACATCACCAGCTTTTGCAGCTCGGCGAGGTCCGGGACGCCGGCATTGCCGTTCGGATCGGCCGTCGAGCGGGGCCACAGTCCGGCCCGAGCGGCCCGCGCCGCGCGCGCCTTTCCTGCCAGGTGAGTGCGCAACGAGGCGGGCAGGGTCGCGTAGAACGCCGGGTACGCCAGCCCCTCCGTCATCAGCGTCGCGTTGGCCGACTGGTCCACCCGGGCTTCGTCCAGGTACACCCGGTGCCCGTCCGGCTCGGCGGGGTCGCCAGGGTAGACGAACCCGATCAGCCGGCCGTTGGCGTCGATCCCGTTGGAAAGCACATGACCGCGGATGCTGTCCTGGTCGGCCGCCTTGACCTTGTTCGGGAGGTCGGGGAAGAAGGTGAAGCCGGTGAATCCCAGAAGCTTCAGCAACCTGTCGCGGGCGTCGTTGGCGCCGGTCAGCTCCTGGTGGGTCTCGCTGAAGTGCGTCTCCAGCGCGTCGATCGCCTCCAGCCGGACCGAGACGCCTCGGGCGGTGAGGTCCGGTGGCGTCCCCGATGGCCGGGGCAGTCCCTCGACCAGGGCGGGTGAGTCCGGCCGGAACTTGACCGTGTCACCGTCCGGCTCCGGCCCCTGCCGGGGCAGGTCGGGATAGCGGATGACGAATTGGCCGCGCAGTAGCGTGTAACTCACGACAGCTCCCACCGACGACATCGGGACCGTCATCCAGTGTGAGCGGCTGTACCACCCCTGTCGCGTGCTCCGCCGACGAATACGGCAAACAGGGGATACGCCACCGCGGTCCGGACCGGCCGGGTGGGGGAAGCCGAGGCGCGGTGTCCGTCGGCATGGGCGGCGCGGCGGACTTCTGGAACCGCACCCTGCGGAACTGGCAGTCCGAACCGCTGGCCGTCGCATCGATGGCGATCCTCTCGATCTACCTGCGCCAACGCGGCTCCCCGGAGTCGAAGCCGGTGGGCGCGGCCCACGACTCCACCGGCGTGGAGGGCTGAGCGGTGCTCAGGCGACCGATGCCCGGAAGGGGTCGGTCGGGATGATCCCCGCCTCGTCGAAGAGCTGCTCCAACGCCTCGTGTCCGTGACGCCTGCGGAACTCGATCTCGGCGGTGGTCACGGGCAGGGTCCACAGGATGCGGGCGTGTCCCCCGGGCAGCGGGCAGTGTTCGAGGTCGGGGCCGTGGAGATAGGGCAGGCTGATCAGCAGGTGGTCGCAGGTCCAGTCCGTGACCGTGCTTCTCCATCGAGGCCCAGCATCCGGCGGTCACGAAGGCCCAGCTGTCGCTGCGGGGGCCGGGCTCCACGACGAGGACGCGCAGACCGGGCACCACGTCCCGCCGGTCCGACCCCAGGTCGAAGTCGACGACCTCCACGGTATGCCCCGCGAAGAACGCCCGGACATGTGACTCGACGGCCTCCGCGGCCGGCAGCCTCGCATCACTCACCGCGCGATCATCCCAGAACCTGCCTGGCCCGGTGTCCCCAGCCGTGCGAGACGGGCCGGGGCCCGCGGAGGGGGAGTGGCGGCCCGGGTCTCCTGATGCGGCGGGATTGTCCCCGAAGGCGGTGACCGGCGGGCCGCCCCGACGGGTGAGAAAGGGGTTCCTGTGTTGGGGTGATCTCGCTTTCTTGCGACTCCACGGCTTTTCATCGGGCCGACGGAATTCCCACCGCTCCACATAAGTGCACGAAATTAATCGCGTCTGCACAGGGGGTGCTTCTTCGCTTCCCGGAATAGCGGTGGAGAGGTATGGGGGCACCGTTGCCCCTCGGGACGGAGCCGGGGTGTTCCCACACTCGGGCTCACTGAAACCACGACCGCAAGATCGTTATCTTGTCGAGACGCGGATGCGTCGATGGGTGGCGCGGCCCGCGTTTCCGCATGTGTCTTCTCGCGTTACGGATGTCCGGTCTTCGCCTGAAAGCGCAGACAGGAGTGTTGCGCCGGCCGTACCCGCCCCAGCGGTGACACATCGGGGCCACCCCCGTGCAACACGGACTCCGCGTGTGCAACCGCGCCCGCCCTGTGCACGAGTGACCGTACCGAACCAGGCGACCGAACAAAGCTACGCGCGATGACCGAACCCGCCGTACGGAGCCACCGCAGTATTTCCCCCCACGGCCCTGGCCGTCGTTGACTCCTCGTGCACGGCCGACCTACTGTCGCCGACAGCGGTGCAGAAAAAGAATGGAACATTCATCGCAGCGGCTTTCTGCTCTGCCTCCGCTGTCGAATTCACAGTTCCCGGTTGACGTTCAGGAGAGGAATTTCATGCTCCCCTACGCCGACAGGTCGGCAATGGTCAGTGGCCTTCCCGAAGCATCGCGCAATGTCCGCCGTGGCGACCGGCGGCACGGCGCCCCGCCCCACGTCACCTGCATGGCGAGTCTGGACGCCGGTCTCAAGATCGAAGCGGCGAACGCCGACTTCTTCCGTCACGTCGCCCGGCCGTCCACGGAGATCTGCGGACGCAGCATCTACGACGTCCTGCATCCGAGCGCCCGCAACATCCTCCCCAAGCACTTCACCCATCTCTCGAACGGCCACGGCAGCCGCTTCGTCGAGCGAGTCGTCGCCATGCGCGGCCACGACCGTGTCTTCTCCGCGGAGATCACCGGCATAGCCGTCAAGGGGGAGGGGGACGACCTGTCGGGTGTCGTCGTCCTGATGAGCCCTGAGGACGAGCCGGCCGAGGCGGCCGAGCGGCCCGCCAAACCGACGCCGATGCTCACCGCCCTCGACGCCCGCATCCTGGAAGGGGTCGCCACCGGCGCCTCGACCATCCAACTGGCCTCGCGTCTCTACCTCAGCCGCCAAGGCGTGGAGTACCACGTCGGTCTGATGCTGCGACGCTTCAAGGCCCCCAACCGCGCCGCGCTCGTCTCCCGCGCCTACTCGATGGGTGTCCTCACGGTCGGCAGCTGGCCGCCCCGTGCCGTGCCCGAGTACGTGAAGTGACCTCGCGTCACCACGCACCGCCACCGGACTCCCCTGGTCCACCAGGGGAGTCTGGCGCTTTTCGGACGGCGGACCCGGTCACCTCACGTGGCCGGCCACCGGGCGCCGCCCACCGCACGCTCAGCGGCGGTGACCGCCGATACCCTCGTCGTCCGCGTCCTGCCACGGCAGATGCTGGTACGGCCCGTCGCTGATCCGCACGACGTCCCGCTCACACCGGCCCCCGTGCAGCGCCGACAGGCGAACTCCTGCTCCGGTGACATCCTCCATGTCCAACTGGAACCGGTCGAGGTCGTTCATCAGCCTGCGGACGTACGGCGAGTCGCCATCGGTCAGCCGTAGCGACTGCAGGCTGCCGCGCAGCTTGACCAGGGCGCCGCGCAGGTCCGCGAGTTCCGCGTTCGTCATGGATTTCCCTCCGCCTCCTCCGGACCGGCCAAGGCTCCGTCGCGCACGCCGGTCCGGGACCCGGACACATCACCGCCGCCCCCCGGGCGGTGTCGCCTCATTCAGTCGGCAGAACCCCGACGAGCGCAACACCCGACGCCTTCCCCCGCGCCATGTCTGGGCGTTTCCTGAAAACACCCCCCGCGACGGCCCGCCCCCGCACCCCGCGGACCGGCATGAATCTAGGGGCCGCCCTAGTCCATGCGCCCCTAGCGTGGGTGGCCCGGCGGTCCGCGATCCGCTCTCCGACCACTGACCGGCTGGGACGGTCCGCCGGCTACGCCGTGCGCCGTACGCATGCCGTACCCGACGTCTGCGGTCCACACGGGCTGGGCCAACAAGCTGGTGGAGTGGAATGAGCGAGTCAGAACGCACACCGTACGGGCTCAACACCGCGCCCCACCGGGCCATCGCCGTCGTCGGCCTGGCCTGCCGCCTGCCCGGCGCGCCCGACCCCGACAGCCTCTGGCGTCTGCTGCGCGACGGTGAGAGCGCCGTGCGCCCGTCTGCTCCCGCCGACCGCCCGTCGTCCGGGGAGGGGGACGGGCGGCCTGGGGGCAAGTCCGCCTCCGGCTCAGGAGGCTTGACCGAGCCCGGGAACGGGGACGAGCCCGGCGACGGCGTACCCCGCTGGGGCGGATTCCTCGACGAGGTCGACCGTTTCGACGCCCGCTTCTTCGGTGTCTCGCCCCGCGAGGCGGACGCCATGGACCCCCAGCAGCGCCTCGTCCTCGAACTCGCCTGGGAGGCCCTGGAGGACTCCCGCATCCTGCCCGGACACCTCCGCTCCACCAGCACGGGCGTCTTCATCGGGACCGCCCACGACGACTACGCCACCCTGCTCCACGGGTTCGGACCCGAAGCCGTCACCCACCAGTCCTTCACCGGCACTCACCGCGCGCTCGTCGCCAACAGGCTTTCCTACCTCCTCGGCCTGCGCGGCCCCAGCCTCACCCTCGACTCGGCCCAGTCGTCCTCGCTCGTCGCCGTCCATCTGGCCTGCGAGAGCCTGCGCAACGGCGACAGCGACCTCGCCCTCGCGGGCGGCGTCAACCTGCACCTCGCCCCGGAAAGCAGCCTCTACCCGCACCGATTCGGCGCGCTCTCGCCCGACGGCCGCTGCTACACCTTCGACGCCCGTGCCAACGGGTACGTCCGTGGCGAGGGCGGTGGCCTCGTCGTACTGAAGCCGCTCGACCGGGCGCTCGCCGACGGCGACCCCGTCCGCGCCGTCATCCGCGGCAGCGCCGTCAACAACGACGGCGGTGGTGACACGCTCACCGCTCCCGACGCGCACGCCCAGGCAGACGTCATCCGCCGTGCCCTGCGCAACGCCGGGACGGCCCCGTACGACATCCAGTACGTCGAACTCCACGGAACGGGCACTCCGGTCGGCGACCCCGTCGAGGCGGCCGCCCTCGGCGCGGCCCTGGGCGAGGGCAGGCCCGCCGGAGAGCCACTGCGCGTGGGCTCCGTCAAGACCAACGTGGGTCACCTGGAGGGCGCGGCCGGAATCGCCGGCCTGGTCAAGACGGTCCTGGCACTCCAGCACCGCGAACTTCCGCCCAGCCTGAACTACCGGACACCCCACCCCGACATCCCCCTCGACGCTCTCCGGCTCCGCGTCCAGGACGCCAACAGCCCCTGGCCCCGCCCCGATACGCCCCTCATGGCCGGGGTGAGTGCATTCGGGATGGGCGGGACGAACGCGCATGTGGTGCTGGAGGAGGCTCCGGCGGTGCCGGGGCGGGCTTCGGAGCACGCGGATGCGGTGCCGGTGTTCGTGGCTGGTGGTGTGGTGCCGTGGGTGGTGTCGGGTCGTGGTGGGGAGGGGCTTGCGGGTCAGGCGGGGCGGCTGGCGTCCTACGCGGAATCGACAGCAGGCGACATACGTCCGGTGGATGTGGCGTGGTCGTTGGCGTCGACGCGTACGGCGTTCGAGAACCGGGCTGTCGTGCTGGGTGGTGGGTCGGCTGAGCTCGTGGCGGGGCTGGGTGTGTTGGCGGGGGGTGAGGTGGCCGGGTCCGGTGTGGTGCGGGGTGCGGTGAC
>NZ_JBIAWO010000003.1:0-267187 GCF_042895685.1 Streptomyces sp. NPDC001381
TTCACCCGCCCCGCGATGATGCACACCCTCGCCCAGATCGGCTTCCAGCAGTCCTACACCTACTTCACCTGGCGCACCACCAAGCAGGAACTGACGGAGTACCTCACCGAACTCTCGGGGGACGCCGCCTCCTACATGCGGCCCAACTTCTTCGCCAACACCCCGGACATCCTGCACGAGTACCTCCAGAGCGGCGGCCCGCCGGCCTTCGCGGTCCGGGCCGTCCTGGCCGCCACCCTCTCCCCCGCCTGGGGCATCTACAGCGGCTACGAGCTCTACGAGAACACCCCGCTCCGGCCCGGCGGCGAGGAGTACCTCGACTCCGAGAAGTACCAGCTCAAACCCCGTGACTGGGAGGCGGCCGAGCGCGCGGGCCGCACCCTCGCCCCGCTGATCACCCGGCTCAACGAGGTCCGCCGGACGAACCCGGCGCTGCGCGCCCTGCGCAATCTGCGCTTCCACCACGCCGACAAGGAAGCGGTGATCGCCTACTCGAAGAGGAGCGGTTCGAACACGGTTCTGGTGGTCGTCAACCTCGACCCGCACCACACCCAGGAGGCCACGGTCTCGTTGGACATGCCGCAACTCGGCCTGGACTGGCACGAGTCGGTGCCGGTGCGGGACGAGCTCACCGGCGAGACCTACCACTGGGGCAGGGCCAACTACGTGCGTCTCGAACCGGGCACCCGGCCCGCGCACGTCCTCACCGTCCTGCGACCGTCCACCCCGCAGACCGGAGGGTCACCCACACGATGATCGTCAACGAACCCGTTCAGGACACGTTCGAGGACACCCCCGCCAAGGACCGCGACCCGGAGTGGTTCAAACGGGCCGTCTTCTACGAGGTCCTCGTCCGCTCCTTCCAGGACAGCAACGGCGACGGCGTCGGCGACCTCAAGGGCATCACCGCCAAGCTCGACTACCTGCAGTGGCTGGGCGTCGACTGCCTCTGGCTCCCCCCCTTCTTCAAGTCACCGCTCCGCGACGGCGGATACGACGTCTCCGACTACACCTCCGTCCTCCCGGAGTTCGGCGACCTCGCCGACTTCGTGGAGTTCGTCGACGCCGCGCACCAGCGCGGCATGCGCGTGATCATCGACTTCGTCATGAACCACACCAGCGACCAGCACCCGTGGTTCCAGGAGTCGAGAAAGGACCCCGACGGGCCGTACGGCGATTACTACATGTGGGCCGACGACGACAAGCAGTACGCCGACGCCCGCATCATCTTCGTCGACACCGAGGTCTCCAACTGGACCTTCGACCCGGTGCGCAAGCAGTACTTCTTCCACCGCTTCTTCTCCCACCAGCCCGACCTCAACTACGAGAACCCGGCCGTGCAGGAGGAGATGATCTCCGCGCTGCGGTTCTGGCTGGACCTCGGCATCGACGGGTTCCGGCTGGACGCGGTGCCGTACCTGTACGCGCAGGAGGGCACCAACTGCGAGAACCTCCCGGCGACGCACGAGTTCCTCAAGCGGGTCCGCAAGGAGATCGACGCGCACTACCCGGACACGGTGATCCTGGCGGAGGCCAACCAGTGGCCCGAGGACGTCGTCGACTACTTCGGCGACTACGCCTCCGGCGGCGACGAGTGCCACATGGCCTTCCACTTCCCCGTCATGCCCCGCATCTTCATGGCCGTCCGCCGCGAATCCCGCTACCCCGTCTCGGAGATCCTCGCCAAGACCCCCGCCATTCCCGCCACCTGCCAGTGGGGCATCTTCCTGCGCAACCACGACGAGCTGACCCTCGAAATGGTCACCGACGAGGAACGCGACTACATGTACGCGGAATACGCGAAGGACCCGCGGATGCGCGCCAACATCGGCATCCGCCGCCGCCTCGCACCCCTCCTCGACAACGACCGCAACCAGATCGAGCTGTTCACCGCCCTGCTGCTGTCCCTGCCCGGCTCGCCGATCCTCTACTACGGCGACGAGATCGGCATGGGCGACAACATCTGGCTCGGCGACCGCGACGCCGTCCGCACCCCGATGCAGTGGACACCTGATCGCAACGCGGGTTTTTCCTCCTGTGACCCCGGGCGGCTCTTCCTGCCGACCATCATGGACCCCGTCTACGGCTACCAGGTCACCAACGTCGAGGCGTCGATGTCGTCGCCCTCGTCGCTGCTGCACTGGACCCGCCGGATGATCGAGATCCGCAAGCAGAACCCCGCTTTCGGCCTCGGCTCGTTCACCGAACTGCCGTCCTCCAACCCGGCCGTCCTCGCGTTCCTGCGCGAGTACGAGGACGACCTGGTGCTGTGCGTGCACAACTTCTCGCGATTCGCCCAGCCCACGGAACTGGATCTGAGCCGGTTCAACGGGCGCTACCCGGTCGAGCTGTTCGGCGGGGTGCGCTTTCCGGCCGTCGGTGAGCTGCCCTATCTGCTCACCCTGGCCGGGCACGGCTTCTACTGGTTCCGGCTCCGCAGGGAAGCCGCCTAGAACTCCGGTGGCGGGGCGGTTTCCCCCGCCCCGCCCGGGGCACGCATCAGTAGCACCCCGACCCCTCGGGGAAAGGAATGTGACGCCATGGCGAAGACTGTCACACGTTCCGGCAGCTCCGGCACGACCAGCCCCGGCCTCCTCGCGTCACTGGACCCGCTGCTGCGGGAGTGGCTGCCCCGGCAGCGGTGGTTCGCCGGCAAGGGGCGGCCGGTCACCGGGTTCTCGCTGGTCGCGGCCACCGAGCTGCTGCCGGCCGGCGCCCGGATCGGCCTCTACCACCTCCTGCTGCGCGCGCACCAGCCGGAGACCCCCGGCGACTGCTACCAGCTGCTGATCGGTGTGCGTGAGGCGCTGCCGCCCCGGCTGGCGCCCGCGCTGATCGGCCATGTGACGGACGGACCGCTGACCGGACGGACCGTGTACGACGCCCTGTACGACACCCGGCCCGCCGAGCTGCTCCTGGAGGCGCTGCGCAGCCGGGCCCGGATCGGCGCCCTGCGCTGCGAACGGGACCCGGCCCAGGAGATCCGGCCGGGGCTGGTGCCGCGCCTGATGACCGCCGAGCAGTCGAACTCCTCCGTCGTCTATGGAGATACGTTCATCCTCAAGCTGTTCCGCCGGGTCGCGCCCGGGGTCAATCCCGACCTGGAGCTCCCGCTGGCGCTGGCCCGCGAGGGCTGCCCCCGGGTGCCCGCCCCGACGGCCTGGATGGAGACGTACCTGGAGGAGGGCGACGAGGACGCGTATGTCCTCGGCGTGCTCCAGCCCTACGTCCAGGGCGCGGCCGACGGCTGGGAACTGGCGCTGCGGGAGCTGGCCAAGGGGGAGGACTTCAGCGCCGAGGCGCGGGCGCTGGGGCGGGCCACCGCCGAGGTGCACGGGGCACTGGCCCGGGCGCTGCCCACGGCGACGCTGGGACCGGCGCAGATACAGCCGATGGTCGACGGCATGGTCGTACGCCTCGACGCGGCGGCGCAGGCGGTTCCGGCGCTGCGGCCGTACGCGCCGGCACTGCGGACCGCCTTCACCGCGCTCGCCGATCTGGCGGGCGAGGGGCACACCTGGACCGCGCAGCGCATCCACGGCGATCTGCATCTCGGGCAGTGCCTGCGGGCGCCGTCCGGGGAGTGGTCGCTGATCGACTTCGAGGGCGAGCCGGCCCGGCCGCCGGCCGAGCGCAGGATGCCGCAGCCGGCCGTGCGGGACGTGGCGGGGATGCTGCGGTCCTTCGACTACGCGGCCCACTCGGCCGACTCGCCGGACCCCGGCTGGGCCCATGCCTGCCGGGCGGCGTTCTGCTCGGGCTACGCCGAGGTGGCGGGCCGTGATCCGCGCACCGATCCCGTCCTGCTGCGGGCCTTCGAGACGGACAAGGCGGTCTACGAGGTCGTCTACGAGGCCCGGCACCGCCCCGACTGGCTGCCCGTCCCGTTGTCCGCGATACACCGCCTCGCAGCCCCCGACCTGCCTTGAGGAGGCCCCGCACGTGACTCCCCCGAAGAAGAAGGCCACCGACAGGAAAGCGGCAGCCGAGGAGGCGGCGGCCAAGAAGAAGGCTGCGGTGAAGAAGACGGCGGCGAAGAAGACCGCGGCGGCCAAGCAGGCGGCGGCCGAGAAGGCGGCGGCCGAGAAGGCCGTGGTCAAGAAGACACCGGCCGAGAAGGCCGCGGCCGGAAAGGCGAAGGCGACGGCGACGACCGGGAAGGCCGCGGCCGGGGAGCCTTCCGCCGCCCCGCCGGACCTGCCCTTCTCCCCCGCCCCCGACGCCGCCGACCGCGAGCGGCTTCTGCACGGCACCCATCACGACCCGCACTCCGTGCTCGGCGCGCACCCGGTGCCCGGCGGTGTCGTCTTCCGCGCCCTGCGCCCGTACGCGCGGTCGGTCACGGTCGTCGCGGGCGAGCTGCGGGCGGCCCTGCACGACGACGGGGACGGCTTCTTCTCCGGGCTGCTGCCCCTGACGGAGGTCCCGGCCTACCGGCTCCTGGTGGCGTACGAGGACACGACCCTGGAGACCGAGGACGCCTACGGCTTCCTGCCCACCCTGGGCGAACTGGACCTGCACCTGATCGGCGAGGGCCGGCACGAACAGCTGTGGACGGTGCTCGGCGCGCACCCGACGACCCACCAGGGCGTGTCCGGCACCCGGTTCTCGGTGTGGGCGCCGAACGCGCGCGGAGTGCGGGTGGCCGGGTCCTTCAACTTCTGGGACGGCACCGGGTGTCCGATGCGGTCGCTCGGCTCGTCCGGGGTGTGGGAGCTGTTCGTGCCCGGTGTCGGCGAGGGCGAGCTGTACAAGTTCGACATCGCCCGCGCCGACGGCTCGCACACCCTGCGCGCCGACCCGCTGGCCCGGCGCACGGAGGTCCCCCCGGCGACCTCGTCGATCGTGCACGCCTCGCGGTACGAGTGGGGCGACGAGGAGTGGCTGGCCCGGCGGGCCGGGACACCCGCGCACGAGGCGCCGTTCTCGGTCTACGAGGTCCATCTGCCGTCCTGGCGCCCCGGCCTGACGTACCGCCAGCTCGCCGAGCAGCTGCCCGCGTACGTCAGGGACCTCGGCTTCACGCACGTCGAGCTGATGCCGGTCGCCGAGCACCCCTTCGGGGGGTCCTGGGGCTACCAGGTCACCGGCTTCTACGCGCCCACGGCCCGGCTCGGCACCCCGGACGACTTCAAGTTCCTGGTCGACGCGCTGCACCGGGCGGGCATCGGTGTCCTCATGGACTGGGTGCCGGCGCACTTCCCGCGGGACGAGTGGGCGCTGGCCGAGTTCGACGGACGGCCGCTGTACGAGCACGCGGACCCGTTGCGGGCCGCGCACCCCGACTGGGGGACGCTGGAGTTCGACTTCGGGCGGCGCGAGGTGCGCAACTTCCTCGTCGCCAACGCCACCTACTGGTGCGAGGAGTTCCACATCGACGGGCTGCGGGTGGACGCGGTCGCCTCGATGCTCTACCTCGACTACTCGCGCGAGCCGGGCCAGTGGACCCCGAACGAGCACGGCGGACGGGAGAACCTGGACGCGGTGGCGTTCCTGCAGGAGATGAACGCGACCGTGTACCGGCGCAATCCGGGGGTCGTGACGGTCGCGGAGGAGTCGACCGCCTGGGACGGCGTCACCCGGGCCACCCACCACCGCGGCCCGAGCGGCTTCGGCGGGCTCGGTTTCGGGCTGAAGTGGAACATGGGCTGGATGCACGACTCGCTGGAGTACATGAGCCACGAGCCGGTGCACCGCAAGTACCACCACCACGAGATGACCTTCTCGATGGTGTACGCGTACAGCGAGAACTACGTCCTGCCCATCTCCCACGACGAGGTGGTGCACGGCAAGCGCTCACTGGTGTCGAAGATGCCCGGCGACTGGTGGCAGCAGCGCGCCAACCTGCGGGCCTATCTCGGGTTCATGTGGGCCCACCCGGGCAAGCAGCTGCTCTTCATGGGGCAGGAGTTCGCGCAGGGCGCCGAGTGGTCGGAGGCGCACGGGCCCGACTGGTGGCTGCTGGACCCGGCGTACGGCGCCGAGGCCGACCACCGGGGCGTCCGCGACCTGGTGCGCGACCTCAACACCCACTACCGCTCGTCCCCCGCGCTCTGGCAGCGGGACACCGACCCGGCGGGCTTCCAGTGGGTGGTCGGGGACGCCACCGACGACAACGTCTTCGCCTTCCTCCGGTACGACGCCGAGGGCACCCCGCTCCTGGCCGTCTCCCACCTCTCCCCGGTCGTCCGCCACGACTACCGCCTCGGCGTCCCCGATGACGTACCGGCCTGGCACGAGGTCCTCAACACCGACGCCGAGCGCTACGGCGGCAGCGGCGTCGGCGCCCCCGACCCGGTCAAACCGGAACCGCAGGGGTGGCACGGCCGCCCGGCGAGCATCCGTCTGACCCTGCCCCCGCTCGCGACGGTGTGGTTGCGGCCGGCCTAACCGTCCTTCTTCCCCCCGGACATCAGCCGCCGCAGTGCCGCCAGGAGGCCTCTGGTCTGTCCCTCCCCCGGGGGGACGGCCGGGAGCGGGCGGGGGTCGGGGCGCTGGAGGGCCGGGGCGTCGTGGCTCAGTTCGTAGCGCACCGGAAGGACCCGCAGGCCGCGCACCACCGGGCCGGAGCGCCAGGGCAACTGGTCGGGCGGGAGGGTGAGTTCCGCCTGCGCGAAGTGGTCGAAGACACGGCCGACGGCGGTGGAGACGATCAGGGAGCCGAGTTCCCGGGCCGCGCTCGGGCACTGGTGGGGGCCGGCGCCCCAGCCGAGGTGGGCCCGGGTGGAGACGGCGGAGCCGACCATGTGGGAGGAGCCGATGGCCAGCAGGTCCTGGTGGGCGGCGGCGCAGGAGGGGGAGACGATGTCGCCCGCGCGGATCCAGAACCGGCCCAGCCGTACGTCCCGCGCGGCGAACCGGAAGCACATGTTGGCGACGGGAGGGTTGGCGAGGGCGGCCCGGTTGACCGTCTCGCCGAGCTGACCCGCCGAGAGGCTGCGGCGGACCGTGGCGTTGCCGCGCAGCACCTCGAGCAGGGTGTTGAGGACCATGTTGCCGGTGATGTCGTTGAGGTAGACGGCGTTCATGAACAGCTCCCGGCCGAGCTGGTCGTCGGTGAGGTCGGGGTCGGCCAGCAGCAGGTACGAGGTGAGGTCGTCGCCGGGGCGGGCCCGCCGGTGGGCGGCCAGGCGAGTGAAGGCGGCCAGCGCCCGGCCCGTGGCGGGGCCCGCGTCGGGGCCGCCGTCCAGCATCCGCCACAGGTCCATGACCAGTTCGTCGCCGAGTTCGACCGGGCAGCCGAACAGCTTGGTGGTGACCATCAGCAGCAGCGGCCGGGTGTACTGCGCGCCGAGGTCGGCGAAGCCGGTGCGGCCCGACTCGGCGGCGAGCAGGGCCACCAGTTCGTCGGCGTAGCGGGCGACGGCCGAGCGCAGTTCCCAGCCCTCGGGGCTCCTGGCGTCCTGGAAGGGGCGCAGGGCGGTGTGGTGGGTGCGGCGGGCGGCCCGGTGCTCCTCGTCGTCCATGAACATCGTCTGGCGGACCTCGTAGCCCGCGAGCAGCGGCCAGTCGGGCGGCAGTCCGCCCTGGGCCCGGGCCCGCCAGTGCCGTACGTCCCGCCGCCACTGGCTCTCGTTCTTCAGGACCTCCAGCACCTCCCGGTAGTCCAGGACGAGCCACACCGGTACGCCCATGAGGCCGACGGGCGCCACCGGACCGTAGGTGGCGCGCAGCCTCCGGTACACCGCGCCGGGGTCGGCGTCGAACTCCGCGGTGAGCAGCGGCTGGACGGGCAGCGAGCCGAGGTCGGGGCTGTCGGCCGGTGCGAGGGCGTGGGGCTGCGCTTCCATACGGCAACGCTTACCGCACCGGCCGTGCACGCGCAGTGATCACGGCACGAACTGTTACGTCTTGGTGATCCCGCGTTACGCCAGCGCCGTCACCAGCGCCTTCGGCAGCTCCTTGGTATGGACCACACCGAGCCGCTGGGTGGCCCGGGTGAGGGCGACGTACAGGTCGCTGGTGCCGTACCCGGCGGGCTCCACCACGAGCACGGAGTCGAACTCCAGCCCCTTGGCCTGACGCGGGTCCAGCAGGACGACCGTGCGGGTCAGGTCCGGCTCCGCGCCCGCCGTCACGCCGTCCAGCCGGGCGGCGATCCCGCGGTGCAGCTCGCGCGGGGCGATCACCGCCAGCCGGCCCTCGGCGGGGGTGAGGTCCGCCACGGCCTCGGCGACGGCCGACGGCAGGTCGTCGGTGGCGCGGGCCCAGGGCCGTACCCCGGTGGAACGGACCGAGGCCGGCGGCTCGAAACCGGGGTCCTCCGCGCGCACGACCGCCGCCGCGACCTCCATGATCTCGGCCGGGGTGCGGTAGTTGACGCCGAGGCGGGTGTGTTCCCAGCGGTCCTCCACGTACGGCCGGAGGATCTCCGCCCACGATCCGACCCCGGCCGCCTCCGCCGTCTGGGCCGGGTCGCCGACCAGGGTCATCGAGCGGGTCGGGCTGCGCCGCATCAGCAGCCGCCACGCCATCGGGGACAGCTCCTGCGCCTCGTCGACGATGATGTGGCCGAACGCCCAGGTCCGGTCGGCGGCCGCGCGCTCGGCGGCGCTGCGGTGGTCGTCCGCCTCGTGGCGCTCGGCGAACCGCTCGGCGTCGATGATGTCGTGCGCGGACAGCACCTCGCTGGCGTCGGGGTCGCCGTCCTCCTTGTCCTCGAACTCGTAGGTGCGCGAGGCGTAGGAGACGTCCAGCACGCCCTGCGCGTAGGCGATCCGGGTCTCCCGTTCCCGCTCCGCCCGGACCCGCGCCACCCGGTCGTCCTCGCCGAGGAGTTCGGCGGCCTCGTCGAGCAGCGGGACGTCCGCCACGGTCCACGCCCGGGTCACCGGGCGGCGGATGGCGGCCGCGTCCTCGTCGCCGACGTAGCCCTCGGGGCCGGAGAGGAAGTCGGCGACCAGGCGCTGCGGGGTGATCCTCGGCCACAGCCGGTCGACGGCGGACCAGACTTCGGGGTTCTCGGCGAGTTCGTCGCGGATCTGGGTGATGTCGCTCGGGTCGAGGAGGCTGGAGCCGTCGTAGGGGTCGGTGCCGACGCGTTCGGCGTACAGCTCGGTGAGGGTGTTGAGGATATGGCCCTCGAAGTGCTCGCGGGCCGCGTTGTGCGGCAGTTTCGCGGCCCGGGTGCGCTCGCGGGCGACGCCGACGAGACCGTCGTCGAGCATGAGGATCTCGCGGTCGTGCTCGACGGCGATCACCGGGTCGGGCAGCGCCTGCCGGTCGCGTACGACGGCGGCGAGGACGTCGGCCATGTCGGCACGGCCCTTGACGGCGGCCGCCTCGGGGGTGTCCCTGGCCGTCGCCCGCACGCCGGGGTAGAGCTCGCCGACCGTCGCGAGGAGCACGCCGGTCTCGCCGAGCGAGGGCAGCACCTCGCCGATGTAGCCGAGGAAGGCGGGGTTGGGGCCGACGATGAGGACGGCGCGTTTGGCGAGGAGCTCGCGGTGTTCGTAGAGGAGGTAGGCGGCGCGGTGCAGGGCGACGGCGGTCTTGCCGGTGCCGGGCCCGCCCTCCACGACCAGCACGCCCCGGTGGGGCGCGCGGATGATCTCGTCCTGCTCGGCCTGGATGGTCTGCACGATGTCGTTCATGCGGCCGGTGCGCGCGGAGGTGAGCGCGGCGAGCAGGACGGCGTCGCCGGTCGGGTCCTCGTGACCGGTCCTCTCCTTGTCCCCGAGGTCGAGGATCTCGTCGTGCAGGGCGGTGACCCTGCGGCCCTCGGTGGTCAGGTGCCGGCGGCGGCGCAGGCCCAGCGGGGTGTGGCCGGTGGCCAGGTAGAAGGGCCGGGCCACGTCGGCCCGCCAGTCGATGAGGACCGGGGTGCGGTCGGCGTCGTCGGTGCGCAGCCCGATCCGGCCGATGTGGTGGCTGACGCCGGTGGTGAGGTCGATCCGGCCGAAGCAGAGGGAGCCGTCCACGGCGTTCAGCGCGGCCAGCAGGCCCGAGCGCTCGGCGACGAGGATGTCCCGCTCCAGACGGGCCTGCCGGGGCGTGTGGCCCTGGGCGAGCGCGTCCGTGACGGAGGTCTCGGTGTCGCCGCGCAGACGGTCGACCCGGGCGTACAGGTCGTCGATGAATTCCTGCTCGCTCCGCAATTCACTGTCTGGAAAGTCGGTGTTTGACAATTCCACTCCCGCCCGGATATACTCTGCTCACTGAACTTATTTGCGACCCCGTTTCTCGAAGTCGCGAATCATCGAATATACGCAAAGAAATCCCCCGGGCGCAATTGCCCGGGGGATTTCTTCTGTTCGGCAGGGATCACAGCACGTCGGACAGCTCCTCCAGGAGCCGCCGCCGGGGCCGGGCCCCCACCATCGCCTTCACCGGCTCACCGGCCCGGAACACCATGAACGTCGGCATCGACAGCACCTTGTAGGCGTTGGTCGTCTCCGGATTGGTGTCCACGTCGAGCTGGACCACCTTGAGCCGCCCGCTCTCCTCGGCGGCGAGCGCGCTCAGCACCGGCCCCATCTGCCGGCACGGCGGGCACCAGTCGGCGGTGAACTCCACCAGCACCGGCAGCTCCGCCCCGAGCACCTCCGCCCCGAAGTCCGCGTCCGTCACCTCGGTCACCCCGTCCGCCTTGATCACCGCTCCTGCCCTCCCAGCTCACATCCGGGTTCCGGGCTCCCCGGAACCAGCGCCTCGGCGGCCAGCTCGGCCCGCACCAGTTGCCCGGCGACCTGCTCCCGCACCGCCCGCAGCTGCCCGATGAGCGCGTCCAGCTCGTCCAGCTTGCGCCGGTAGACCGCGAGCGACGCCGGGCACGAGTCGCCCTCGGGGTGACCGGCCCGCAGACACTCCAGGAACGGCCGCGTCTCCTCCAGGTCGAACCCGAAGTCCTGCAGCGTCCTGATCTGACGCAGCAGCTTCAGATCGTCCTCGTCGTACGTCCGGTACCCGTTCTCACCGCGCCGCGCGGGCAGCAGCCCGCGCGACTCGTAGTACCGCAGCGTCCGCGTGGTGGTCCCGGCCCGTGCGGCCAGCTCGCCGATTCGCATGCGTACGAACGTACGGCTTGACGCCGACGTCAAGGCAAGAGCGGTTTCCGCTCCACGGGTGAGGTGAGCACGATGGAGGTCGTCGTGCGCCCCAGGGCGGAGATCGCTTCGAGGACCTCCTCCAGGTGGACGGTGTCCCGGACGGCGGTCTTGAGGATCCAGCAGTCCTCACCGACCACGTGGTGCACCTCGGTGATCTCGGGGCGCTCCATCAGCTCCAGGGCCCTCGGGTGCTTCAGGCTGTATCCGCCGTGCGGATTGACCCGGACGAAGGCCTGGATGCCGTAGCCGAGGCGGGACGGGGAGACCTGGGCGCCGTACCCGGTGACGACGCCCGCCGCCTCCAGCCGGCGCACCCGTTCGGTGACGGCCGCCGGGCTGAGCCGGACCCTGCGCCCCAGCTCGCTGAGTTTGATCCGGCCGTCGGTCTGCAGGAGCTGGAGGATCTGCCGGTCCAGCGCGTCGAAGCTCACCGACGTTTCACCGGTTGCGGCGCGCAGATGCCGAGGTTCTTTCGGTACGCCTGCCCGAACTCCCATGGTTCCCCCTTCAGAGCAGACCTGCCGGGACCGACTGGACGGTGAACGGCGACCCCCGGCACCTGAAGGCGGCGGCGGAGGCCTCCCTGCGGCGGCTCGGTGTCGAGGCGATCGGCCTCTACCAGTTGCACAAGCCGGACCCGGCGGTCCCCTTCGAGGACTCGGTGGGCGCGCTGCGGGACCTGCTGGACGAGGGGAAGATCCGGCTGGCCGGTGTCTCCAACGTGGACGCCGGCCAGATCCACCGGGCCCGGGCCGTCCTCGGCGACCGGCTGGTCAGCGTGCAGAACCGCTACTCCCCGGCCGTCGGCGACAGCGAGCCCGAGGTGCGGCTGGCGGCCGAGCTGGGGCTGGCGTTCCTGCCGTGGAGCCCGCTCGGGGGTGTGGCCCTCAGCGCGCTGGACGGGCCGGCCCGGCCGGGGGTGCCGGACGAGCGGCGCCTCGGCGCGTTCCACGAGGTCGCGCGGGAGCGGGGCGTCAGCCCGCAGCAGGTCTGTCTCGCCTGGCTGCTGGCCCTCTCCCCCACCGTGATCCCCATCCCTGGCGCCAGCCGGCCGGAGACGGCGCGGGACTCGGCCGCGGCGGCCGGCCTGATCCTGGACGGCGACGAGCTGCGGCGGCTGGAGGCGGCGGCCCGGGAGGAGCGGGCACGTCGCGGGTGAGGGCGGAAAACAAGAAGAGACCGGGCGGCTGAGCTACGGGGGAGCACTCAGCCGCCCGGATCCCTGGCCGGGTGTCCGGCCCCGGTTCAGGCGGGGCCGGGCACCCGGGGTCTCTCGGTGCCGGGGAGGTCAGGCCTTGGCGAGTTCCTTCTCGCCCTCCTCGCGCGGCTCGGGCACCTCGCCGCCGGTGACGGGCTCGCCCTCGTCGAGCAGCGTCTTCTCGTCGAAGGGCAGCTCGCCCGCCAGCACCTGCCGGACGCGGGCCCGGTCGATCTCCTTGGTCCAGGTGCCCACCAGGACGGTGGCGACCGCGTTGCCCGCGAAGTTCGTCAGGGCGCGGGCCTCGCTCATGAAGCGGTCGATGCCGACGATGAGGCCGACGCCGTCCACCAGGGCGGGCTTGTGGGACTGCAGACCGCCGGCCAGCGTGGCCAGACCGGCGCCGCTGACGCCCGCCGCGCCCTTGGAGGCCAGCAGCAGGAAGAGCAGCAGCGGGATCTGCTCACCGATCGACATCGGGGTACCGAGGGCGTCGGCGATGTAGAGGGACGCCATGGTCATGTAGATCATGGTGCCGTCGAGGTTGAAGGAGTAGCCGGTCGGGACGGTGATGCCGACGACGGGCTTGCTGACACCCAGGTGCTCCATCTTCGCGATGAGGCGCGGCAGCGCGGACTCGGAGGAGGAGGTGGACAGGATCAGCAGGAACTCACGGCCCAGGTACTTGAAGAGCGTGAGGATGTTCAGCCCGGCCACGATGCGCAGCAGCGCGGCGAGCACGATGAAGACGAACAGGAAGCAGGTCACGTAGAAGCCGAGCATCAGCACCGCGAGGCTCTTGAGCGCGTCCAGTCCGGCCGAGCCGACCACCGCGGCGATGGCGCCGAAGGCACCGATCGGGGCGGCCCACATCACCATGGCGAGGATGCGGAAGACGAGCCGCTGGATGTGCTCGATGCCGCGCAGCACCGGCTGGCCGACGCTGCCCATGGCCTGCAGGGCGAAGCCGGCGAGCAGGGCGACCAGGAGGGTCTGCAGGACCTGGCCCTCGGTGAAGGCGGAGAGGAAGGTCGTCGGGATGATCGACAGGACGAACTCGACCGGCGGCAGCGCCTCGTCGGAGACCTGGTCGTGGCCGGTGGCCTTGATCGCGTCGGTCAGGTGCAGTCCGTCACCGGGGTGCAGGATGTTGCCGACGACGAGGCCGATGCTCAGCGCGACCAGCGACATCACCAGGAAGTAGCCGAGCGCGATACCGCCCACGGCGCCGACCTTGGCGGCCTTTCGCACGGAGCCGATCCCGAGCACGATCGTGCAGAAGATGATCGGCGAGATCATCATCTTGATCAGGTTGACGAAGCCGGTGCCCAGCGGCTTGAGCTCGACGCCGAGGTCGGGCCAGATCAGACCGACGGCGATGCCGAGCGCCACCGCGGCGATGACGGCGATGTAGAGATAGTGGGTGCGGTCCCGCTTCCCAGCGGGTGCGGCAGGTGCCGTATTCGGGGTGCTGCTGGTGGCCACGGCTGCCCTCCTTGACGTCTTCGTCGGCATCACCGGCGTGCGGCTCACGTCCGGGGAGATATGGGGAATGCGGTGACTATCTCCCGGGCTGTGAGGGCGGTCACCCTTGTGTTCATTTAGTTCGCGCTTAACCCGGGAGGCACACTGACGACATGCGCCTCCCCGTCCGTGTGCCGAGACCCCGCAGCCTGGCCGGCCAGCTGTTCGCCATGCAGGCCGTGCTGATCGCGGTCGTCGTCGCCGGATACGCGCTGTTCACCTACGTCAGCGACCGCAGCCAGGCCGAGGAGGCGGCGAGCCGCCAGGCCACCGCGGTGGCCCGCTCGGTGGCCGACTCCCCGTCCGTCCGCGAGGCGATCGGCACCGCGGACCCCACGGCCGAGCTCCAGCCGTACGCCCTGCGCGTCATGCGGGACACCGAGGTCGACTTCGTCACGATCATGAACCCCGACGGCATCCGCTGGACCCACCCCGTGGAGTCGGAGATAGGCCAGAGGTTCCGCGGTCACATCGCCCGTGCGCTGAAGGGCGAGTCCTTCACCGAGACGTACACCGGCACCCTCGGCCCGTCGGTCCGCGCGGTCACCCCGATCGAGGACGAGAAGGACCGGATCATCGGCCTGGTCAGCGCCGGCATCAAGGTCGAGGCGATCAGCAAGCGGGTGCAGGACCAGGTCACGGCCCTGCTGGGGGTGGCGGCCGGCGCGCTCGCCCTGGGCGCCGTGGGCACCTACGTCGTCAACGCGCGGCTGCGCCGCCACACCCACGGCATGAACGCGACCGAGCTGAGCCGCATGCACGACTACCACCAGGCGGCACTGCACGCGGTGCGCGAGGGACTGCTGATGCTCGACGGGCAGTACCGGGTGGCACTGATCAACGACGGCGGGCGGGAGCTGCTGGGGGTGTCCGGGGAGGTCGTGGGGACGTCGGTGGCGGAGCTGGGCCTCCCGGCGCCGCTGACGGGTGCGCTGCTGGCCTCCGAGCCCCGGGTGGACGAGGTGCACCTGACGGCGGACCGGGTGCTGGTGGTGAACACCTCGCCGGTGTCCGGCGGCGAGCGCCGCGGCACCGTCGTGACCCTCCGCGACGTGACCGAACTCCAGTCGCTGATGGGTGAGTTGGACTCGGAGCGGGGTTTCACCCAGGCGCTGCGGTCGCAGGCGCACGAGGCGGCCAACCGCCTGCACACCGTGGTGTCGCTGATCGAGCTGGGCCGCGCGGACGAGGCCGTCGACTTCGCCACCGCGGAGCTGGAACTGGCCCAGGCGCTGACCGACCAGGTGGTGGCGGCGGTGAGCGAGCCCGTGCTGGCGGCCCTGCTGCTGGGCAAGACGGCCCAGGCGAACGAGCGGGGCGTGGAGCTGGTCGTCTCGGAGGAGAGCGGCCTGGACGACGGCCTGCTCCCGCGGTCGTTGCCGGCCCGGGACCTGGTCACCATCCTCGGCAACCTCATCGACAACGCGGTGGACGCGGCGCAGGGGGCCGTACGGGCGCGGGTCACGGTGACCGCGTGCACGCAGGGGGACGAGTTGCTCCTGAGGGTGGCGGACACGGGCGCGGGGGTGGATCCTGCCCACGCCTCCCTGGTCTTCGAGCGCGGCTTCTCGACGAAGCCGTCGGGTCCCGGAGGGCGTGGTCTTGGTCTGGCCCTGGTCCGGCAGGCCGTGCACCGGCACGAGGGGACGCTGTCGGTGGCGGAGGCGGAAGGGGGCGGGGCGGAGTTCGTGGTGCGGCTGCCGTTGCGGCGGGTGACGGCGGCCCCAGGAGGCGAGGGATGACGGAAGTGTCGCAAGAGCCGGGCGGTACGCCCATCAGAGTGCTGGTCGTCGAGGACGATCCGGTGGCCGCGGACGCGCATGTCATGTACGTCGGCCGGGTGCCGGGTTTCGTCGCGGTCGGGAAGGCGCACACGGGTGCGGAGGCACGGCGGCTGCTGGACCGTACGCCGGTGGACCTGCTCCTGCTGGACCTGCACCTGCCGGACGCGCACGGGCTTCAACTGGCCCGGTCCCTGCGGGCGGCGGGCTATCACGCGGACGTCATCGCCGTGACGTCGGCCCGCGATCTGACGGTGGTCCGGGAGGGCGTGTCGCTGGGGGTCGTGCAGTACGTGCTGAAACCGTTCACCTTCGCGACGCTGCGGGACCGGCTGGTGCGGTACGCGGAGTTCCGGGGGGCGGCCGGTGAGGCGAGCGGCCAGGACGAGGTCGACCGGGCGCTGGCGGCGCTGCGCGCCCCGGGGCCCGCGGCGCTGCCCAAGGGGCTGAGCGCGCCGACCCTGGAACGGGTGACGGAGGCCGTGCGGGAGGCCGCGGAGGGGCTGACCGCGGCGGGGGTGGCCGAGGCGGTGGGGATCTCCCGGATCACCGCCCGGCGGTATCTGGAACACCTGGTGGAGGCGGGACGGGCCGAGCGCAAGCCGCTGTACGGACAGGTGGGCCGGCCGGAGCTGGTCTACCGGTGGGTGAAGGGGGCCGCGGGGAAGGGGCGGTGACGGATCCCCACGAACCGCACCGCCCGCCCCGGACACTCTCTCCGCAAGCACACGGGAGACCGGCGTGTGTACGGACCGAACCACGAGGCACCGGGCTTCGGGCCACGCGCCCCGCGCAACGGACCACCCGCAACGGACCACGGACCCACGAGTCACGCGCCCCGCGCCACGGACCCACGGGCCACGGGCCGCGCGCCACGGACCACTCGTCACGCGCCACGGGCCAGGCGCCACGGGCCTCGGAAAGACCGGTCTAGAAGACCGACTCCGCCTCGTCCATCCGGTCCTTGGGCACCGTCTTCAGTTCGGTCACCGCGTCCGCCAGGGGCACCATCTGCACCTCGGTGCCGCGCAGCGCGGTCATCATCCCGAACTCGCCCCGGTGCGCCGCCTCCACCGCGTGCCAGCCGAACCGGGTGGCCAGGACACGGTCGTACGCGGTCGGCACGCCACCGCGCTGCACATGCCCGAGGATGACCGGCCGGGCCTCCTTGCCGAGCCGCTTCTCCAGCTCGTACGCGAGGGCCGTACCGATGCCCTGGAAGCGCTCGTGGCCGAACTTGTCGATCGCGCCCTTGCCGTAGTCCATCGTCCCGTCGGCGGGGTGGGCGCCCTCCGCCACGCAGATCACCGCGAACTTCTTGCCGCGCGCGAAGCGCTCCTCGACCATCTTCACCAGGTCGGCGGGGTCGAAGGGCCGCTCGGGGAGGCAGATGCCGTGCGCGCCCGCCGCCATCCCGCTCTCCAGCGCGATCCAGCCCGCGTGCCGGCCCATGACCTCCACGACCATGACCCGCTGGTGCGACTCGGCCGTGGTCTTCAGACGGTCCATGGCCTCGGTCGCGACGCCCACCGCCGTGTCGAAGCCGAACGTGCGGTCCGTCGACGAGATGTCGTTGTCGATCGTCTTCGGGACGCCGACCACGGGCAGCCCGGCGTCCGACAGCATCCGCGCCGCGGTCAGGGTGCCCTCGCCGCCGATGGGGATCAGCGCGTCGATGCCGAAGTCGTGGATCATGTCCGAGGCACTCTCGCAGGCCTCGCGCAGCCGGTCCCGCTCCAGTCGCGACGAGCCGAGGATCGTGCCGCCGCGGGCCAGGATCCCGCTCACCGCGTTGAGGTCGAGGGCACGGTAACGGCCGTCCAGGAGACCCGCGTAGCCGTCGACGAAGCCGATGACCTCGTCCCCGTAGTTGTCGACCGCGCGGTGCACCACCGACCGGATCACTGCGTTCAGGCCGGGGCAGTCGCCGCCTGCGGTGAGAACTCCGATGCGCATCGTGCTGTGTCTCCTGCTCGCTGTGGATGCCGGTGAGCCAGGTCCGATTGTTTCACGACGCCCAGGGCACTGTCTCTTGACGGGCGCCTTATCCGCGCGCAGGGGTATTGTCAAGGGGGTTCTGCTCACCTAGGTGGGCGATTTTTATGAGCCCAGAATGACCTCAGCAGTGATCCGGCAGTGCCCCCGAACGAACGACCCACACGAAACGGAGTGCTCGCGTGACCCGCAGCGTGTACGTGACCGGTATCGACCGCGGCGACGGCCGCCAGGTCGTCGAGCTGGGCGTCATGGAGCTTCTGACCCGACAGGTCGACCGGGTGGGCGTCTTCCGCCCGCTCGTCCATGACGGCCCCGACCGGCTGTTCGAACTGCTGCGGGCCCGCTACCGGCTGGCGCAGGACCCGGCGACCGTCTACGGCATGGACTACCACGAGGCGTCCGCACTCCAGGCCGAGCGGGGCGCGGACGAACTGGTCTCCACCCTCGTCGAGCGGTTCCACCAGGTGGCGCGGGACTACGACGTCGTCCTCGTCCTCGGGACCGACTACGCGGACACGCAGTTCCCGGACGAGCTGGCGCTCAACGCGCGCCTCGCCAACGAGTTCGGCGCCTCCGTGATCCCCGTCGTCGGCGGCCGCAAGCAGACCGCGGCGTCCGTGCGCGCCGAGACCCGCAACGCCTACCGCGCCTACGAGGGCCTGGGCTGCGACGTCCTCGCCATGATCATCAACCGGGTCGCCCGCGAGGACCGGGAGGAGATCGCCGAGCGGCTCGCCACGCGCCTGCCCGTCCCCTGCTACGTCCTTCCCGACGAGCCCGCCCTGTCCGCCCCCACCGTCTCGCAGGTCAGCCACGCCCTCGGCGCGAAGGTGCTGCTCGGCGACGACTCGGGGCTCGCCCGGGACGCGCTCGGCTTCGTCTTCGGCGGCGCGATGATGCCGAACTTCCTCAACGCGCTGACCCCCGGCTGTCTGGTCGTCACCCCGGGCGACCGGGCCGACCTGGTCATCGGCTCGCTCGCCGCGCACAGCGCGGGCACCCCGCCGATCGCCGGCGTGGTGCTCACCCTGAACGAGGTCCCCAGCGACGAGATCCTCACCCTGGCCGCCCGGCTCGCCCCGGGCACGCCGGTCATCTCGGTGCCGGGCCTCAGCTTCCCCACGGCCGAGCAGCTGTTCGCCCTGGAGGGCAAGCTCAACGCGGCCACCCCGCGCAAGGCCGAGACGGCGCTCGGTCTGTTCGAGCGGCATGTCGACACCGCCGAGCTGCTCCGCCGGGTCTCCGCGCCCAGCAGCGACCGCCTCACACCGATGATGTTCGAGCACAAGCTGCTGGAACAGGCCCGCGCCGACAAGCGCCGGGTCGTCCTCCCCGAGGGGACCGAGGAGCGGGTCCTGCACGCCGCCGAGGTCCTGCTCCGCCGGGGGGTCTGCGACCTCACCCTCCTCGGCCCGGTCGACCAGATCCGCAAGAAGGCCGCCGATCTCGGCATCGACCTGGGCGACTGCCAGCTGATCGACCCGGCGACCAGCGAACTGCGCGACGCGTTCGCCGAGAAGTACGCCCGCTTCCGCGCCCACAAGGGCGTCACCGTCGAGCTGGCGTACGACGTCGTCTCCGACGTGAACTACTTCGGCACGCTCATGGTCGAGGAGGGGCTCGCCGACGGCATGGTCTCCGGGTCCGTGCACTCCACGGCCGCCACCATCCGGCCGGCCTTCGAGATCATCAAGACCAAGCCGGACGCCTCGATCGTGTCGTCCGTGTTCTTCATGTGCCTCGCCGACAAGGTCCTCGTCTACGGCGACTGCGCCGTGAACCCCGACCCGAACGCCGAGCAGCTCGCCGACATCGCCGTCCAGTCGGCCGCCACCGCCGCCCGGTTCGGCGTGGAGCCGCGGATCGCGATGCTGTCGTACTCGACCGGCACGTCCGGCTCGGGCGCCGACGTCGACAAGGTGCGGGAGGCCACCGAGCTGGTACGGCGAAGCCGCCCCGATCTCAAGATCGAGGGGCCCATCCAGTACGACGCCGCCGTCGAGCCGACCGTCGCCGCCACCAAGCTGCCGGGCTCCGAAGTCGCGGGCCAGGCCAGCGTGTTGATCTTCCCGGACCTCAACACCGGCAACAACACCTACAAGGCCGTGCAGCGTTCCGCGGGCGCGATCGCCGTCGGGCCGGTGCTGCAGGGCCTGCGCAAGCCGGTCAACGACCTGTCCCGGGGCGCCCTCGTCCAGGACATCGTGAACACCGTCGCCATCACCGCCATCCAGGCCCAGACCCCGATCGAGAAGGCAACCGCCCAGTGACCGCCACCCGCGTCCTCGTCCTCAACTCCGGCTCCTCGTCGGTGAAGTACCAGCTGCTCGACATGCGCGACAGCAGCCGGCTGGCCTCGGGGCTCGTCGAGCGCATCGGTGAGCAGTCCTCGCGGCTGAAGCACACGCCGCTGGCCACGGGCGGCCCGGCCCGGGAGTGGACCGGGGCGATCGCCGACCACGACGCCGCGCTGAAGGCCGTGGCGGCCGAACTCGCCCAGGACGGGCTCGGGCTGGACTCCCCCGAACTCGCCGCCGTCGGACACCGCGTCGTGCACGGCGGTAAGCACTTCACCGCGCCGACCGTCATCGACGACACCGTGCTCGCCGAGATCGAGCGGCTGATCCCGGTCGCGCCGCTGCACAACCCGGCCAACCTCACCGGGATCCGCACCGCCCGGGCGCTGCGGCCCGACCTGCCCCAGGTCGCCGTGTTCGACACCGCCTTCCACACGACGATGCCGGAGTCCGCCGCCCGCTACGCGATCGACGTCGAGACCGCGGACGCGCACCGGGTCCGGCGGTACGGGTTCCACGGGACCTCGCACGCGTACGTCTCCCGGGCGACGGCGAAGCTGCTGGGCAGGGCACCCGAAGAGGTGAACGTCATCGTGCTGCACCTCGGCAACGGGGCCTCCGCCTCGGCCGTGCGCGGCGGCCGGTGCGTGGACACCTCGATGGGGCTGACCCCCTTGGAGGGGCTCGTGATGGGTACGCGGTCCGGAGACACCGATCCGGCCGTCATCTTCCATTTGGCGCGCGTTGGGGGAATGTCCATCGACGAAATCGACACTCTCCTCAACAAGAAGAGCGGGCTCGTCGGGCTGTGCGGTGACAACGACATGCGGGAGATCCGGCGCCGGATCGACGAGGGGGACGCGCGGGCGAAGCTCGCCTTCGACATCTACATTCACCGTCTGAAGAAGTACATCGGCGCCTATTACGCCGTACTCGGGCGGGTGGACGCGGTCGCGTTCACCGCGGGAGTCGGCGAGAACGCGGCCGAGGTGCGCGCGGCGGCCGTCGCGGGCCTGGAGACCCTGGGCCTTGCGGTGGACGGCGGGCTGAACGCCGTACGCGGCGACGAGCCCCGGCTGATCTCGCCCGCGGACGCCCGGGTGGCGGTCGCCGTGGTGCCGACGGACGAGGAACTCGAGATCGCGACACAGACCTACGCATTGGTCGGGCGGTATTGATGTGCGGCTCCGCCGGGAGGTGACCGAGCAGGAAAGCAACTGAGCGCGAACCCGCCCATTTGTATCTTCCGCCAGACGGAATATTCCGTAGCGAAACAAACCGATAGGATCGCCTCATGCGCCGTTCGAAAATCGTCTGTACTCTCGGCCCCGCGGTCGATTCCCACGAGATGCTCGTGTCCCTGATCGAAGCCGGCATGAACGTGGCCCGCTTCAACTTCAGCCACGGCACCCACGCCGAGCACCAGGGGCGGTACGACCGCGTCCGTGCCGCCGCCAAGGAGACCGGCCGGGCCGTCGGTGTCCTCGCCGACCTGCAGGGCCCGAAGATCCGGCTGGAGACCTTCGCCGAGGGTCCGGTGGAGCTGGTGCGCGGTGACGAGTTCACCATCACCGCCGAGGACGTCCCCGGCGACAAGACGATCTGCGGGACGACGTACAAGGGGCTGCCCGGTGACGTCGACCGGGGCGACCAGATCCTGATCAACGACGGCAACGTCGAGCTGAAGGTCGTGGACGTCGAGGGCCCGCGGGTGAAGACGATCGTCATCGAGGGCGGCGTCATCTCCGACCACAAGGGCATCAACCTGCCCGGCGCGGCCGTCAACGTGCCCGCGCTGAGCGAGAAGGACGTCGAGGACCTGCGGTTCGCGCTGCGCATGGGTGCCGACCTGGTCGCGCTGTCCTTCGTCCGGGACGCCAAGGACGTCGCCGACGTCCACCGGGTCATGGACGAGGAGGGCCGCCGGGTCCCCGTCATCGCCAAGGTGGAGAAGCCGCAGGCGGTGGAGAACATGGAGGACGTCGTGATGGCGTTCGACGGTGTGATGGTCGCCCGCGGCGACCTCGCCGTCGAGTACCCGCTGGAGCGGGTCCCCATGGTGCAGAAGCGTCTGATCGAGCTGTGCCGGCGCAACGCCAAGCCGGTGATCGTGGCGACCCAGATGATGGAGTCGATGATCACCAACTCCCGTCCGACCCGCGCCGAGGCCTCCGACGTGGCCAACGCGATCCTGGACGGCGCGGACGCGGTCATGCTGTCCGCGGAGTCGAGCGTGGGCGCGTACCCGATCGAGACCGTGAAGACGATGTCGAAGATCGTCACCGCCGCCGAGCAGGAGCTGCTGGGCAAGGGCCTGCAGCCGCTCGTGCCGGGCAAGAAGCCGCGCACCCAGGGCGGTTCGGTGGCGCGTGCCGCGTGCGAGATCGCCGACTTCCTCGGCGGCCGCGGCCTGGTGGCCTTCACGCAGTCCGGTGACACCGCCCGCCGGCTGTCCCGCTACCGCGCGCAGCAGCCGATCATCGCCTTCACCACCGACGAGGACACCCGCAACCAGCTGACGCTCAGCTGGGGTGTGGAGTCGCACGTCGTGCCGCTCGTGAACAGCACGGACGAAATGGTGGACATGGTCGACCAGGAACTCGCCAAGATCAACCGCTTCAGCCCGGGCGAGACCGTCATCATCACCGCCGGCTCGCCCCCCGGCGTCCCCGGCACCACCAACATGCTCCGCGTCCACCACGTCGGCGGCTCCGCCGACTGAACGACCGCCCCGTGAAGGGGCCCCGGACGCCACTGAGGGCGCCCCCCGCGACGGGGGGCGCCCTTTCGTGTGTGTCCGTGCGGGGGCCGGGGCCCGGCCGCCCGGGGGGTGTGTCTCTCAGCTGTCCGTCGTGTACACCTGCATGCCGGGCACGTGCAGGGTTCCGCCGAACTGGCCGGCCTGGGTGACCTTCACGTTGCTGAAGTAGATCAGCGGGATGTTCAGCGGCGGCGGGTTGTCCGGGCTGAACGTGATCGGGATCAGGCCGAACAGGTTGCCCGAGATGCTCTCGGTGTACATGACCGTGTCGCCGTCGGTGATCGTGGACTTCGTGCCCTTGCCCGCCTGGACGTGGTACGTCTTGCCGGACTTCTTGTCCTTCACCGTCTGGTGCAGGTCGTCGATGTCGGTGCCGCCGGAGATGACGTACTTCAGCACCTTCTTCTTGCTGCCGCTCGCGGTCTTCACCTCGACGATGCCCTGGTAGTCCGCGCCCTTGAGCAGCAGCCCACTGGCCTGCAGGTACCACGGGTCGTCCGCCACCAGGATCTTGTTGTCGACGCCGCCCTCGTCGTCCGTGGCGGCGAGGCAGTTCTCCGCGTCGGTGGTGGAGCTCGCGGAGGGGCTGGGCGAGGCGGTGGCCTCGTCGGCGGCCGCGGTGGCGTCGTCCGCCGCGTCACCGGCCGCCTCGGTGGCGTCCCCGGCGGTGTCCTTCACCGTGTCGGTGACCGCGTCGGTGGTGTCCTTGACCGTGCCGCCGGCGGAGTCGTCCTTGCCGGAGGAGGAGTCCGAGGAGCCCGAGTCCGCGGAGCCCGAGCCCCCGGTGCCGGTGGTGGGCGAGGCGGTCGCGGACGCGGACGGCGAGGCGGTGGCGGTCGCGTCGCCGGAGCCGTTGCCGTCGAAGAGGTCCGTGATGGCATCGCCGATGGTCTCCAGGACGTTCTTGTCCGTCTCGGAGGCCGAGGGGCTCGGCGTCGCGGTGTCATCCGGGGACGACGACTTGTCCGCCGAGGAGGCGGCCTCGGAGGACGCCGAGGGGGAGGGCTCCGCCGTGTCGTCGGAACCTGAATCCGACGAGGAGGAGCCGCCCGACGAGTTCTGGGAGTCCTGGGAGCCCGACCCGTCGTCCGAGGAGCCGCTCGTGGAGCCGCTCGTGCTCTCGGAGGCCGACGGCGACGGCGAGGCCGACGCGGAGGCGGAGGCGTCGGCGCCGTCCAGGGCCGCCACGCAGTCCTTGTACTCGTCGGCCAGCTTGCTGTTGGACGTCGGCGCGTCGTCGGCGACGGCGAGCGTCGGGGTGAACCCCATGCCCATGAGGACGGCCGTGGGCATCGCGGCCATCGCTATCGCCTTGCCGGCCGGCAGCCGGGTGAACAGCGGCTTCTTCGGGGCCGCGTGGCGCGGTCCCGTTCCCGGCCGGTCCGGGGAGGCCGAGCTGCCTGCGCGGACCTCGTCAGCCGACACGGTGCACCCCGTTCGCCTCGTCGGCCTCGGCGGTGTGCTCCACGCCGTCCTCGGCCTGCGCGTGGCGGGGCGCCGGCAGGCCCGGGGCGTCGGCGGGGGCCTCGGCGGCGGGTTCCGGGGCGCCGTCCTCCGTGGGAGCGCCCTGGGCGCCCCGCTTCCCGCCGCCCTGGGCCGCGGGGTCGCCCGGCGCCCAGGCGGCGGCGAGGGCGCCGCCGATCAGCGCCAGCAGGAAGCCCATGATGAAGCCGCCGATGTTGGAGATCACCAGCGACACCAGGGCGAGGAGGATGGCCGCGACACCCGCGAAGACACGCGTGGCCGGCTGGAACCACATGGTGAGCCCCAGCGTCATCAGCAGCACGCCGATGATCAGCGACCCGGCACCCGCGGTGGTCGACATGGTGACCGACATGGTGCCCAACTTGAGTGTCGCGTATGGGAAGTAGGCGATCGGCAGCCCGCCGAGCAAGGTGAACAGGCCCGCCCAGAACGGTCGGCTGCCCCGCCAGCCACGGAATCGCAGACGCAGCCGGGTGAAGGTCCCGGCGCTCTGGCCCGGAGTCTCGGCACTCATGGAAAACAGCTCCCTGGGTCCGGTGGAAGTACGTACCGGCTCGGCCGTAGGCGTGAAGAAGCCGGAAGGTATAAGTCTGTGAAGGTGCCCGACGCACGGTCGGGCGGAGCTCGGGGGGCGGAGAAGCACAGGCTTCCCCGCCCCTGGCACAGCCCCCTGGGTCAGCTCAGCCGTCCCAGGTCACCCCGGTGACGGGAGCCGTCAGTAGCACTCCATCTCGGGGTCGGCACCGAGCTTCATCGACAGGCCGCTCAGCTTGAACGTGCCGGCCGTGGTCGCCCACGCCGTCTGCTTGACGCCGTAGAGGTCGGCCGACTTGGCCTGCTGGGCGAAGCCGCCCGGCAGGACGCTGTCGCCGGACCTCACGGCGGGACCGCGGGTCTTGTCCTTGAGCGCGACGCCGATGTCGATGTTCTCGAACTCGGCGTCGGCGTCGAGCTGCGCGACGTCGATGTAGAGGTTGGTCGCCTCTACCGGCTTCTTCGCGTCCGTACCCGCGTCGAGACGCAGGTAGAACGTCTTGTTGAGGACGGGGATCGTCGTCTTGACCGACTGACACATCTTGGTGATGGTCGCGCTGTCGAAGGACGAGATGGCGACCGGGTGGATCGTCTTCTCTTTGCCCTCGACCGTCGTGTAACCGGTGTCGATGCCGCCGTACTGGGCGAATCCCTCACCGTGCAGATGCCCGGCCGAAACCTTGAACTGCTGGCCGGAGACGCTGAAGGACGCCGCGAGGGCACCCTGCGCCAGACCGACACCGACACACGCTGCGGCGGCGACGCTGGGCACCATGACCACAGCGAAGCGCTTCCATCTGGTCCCGCCACGCACCTGGGACTCCATATTTCCTCCTTCTCGGACGTACATCTCCTGGCCCCGACTGGCCCCACGTATGCGGCGGCTCCACCGGGCAGGGATGGGAGAAGTGCTACGTCCTCGGGAAGGGGAGCGCCCGTTTCGGAGGCGCGTACCGCGCACCGATCACCGGCGATCACCCCCGAGCGACAACCACTGGTCGCGCCTGACACGCATCACGCACAACCTTGCTGGACAGGCTTCACCGAGCGGCGAAGACCCCCCTGTCCAAGAGCCGGCGCCATGTGCCGCCGGCCCTGCTCGGTGGGGACCCAGGAAAACCCGTTGACCCAACCGGCTGTCGGGGTACGGGAATGGACCGAGCGTGGCCGATCGTGGTCCATTCTCGCCGCCCGCACAAGGGGGTTCGTTACTCGCTAGTAACGGCCGGATAACCGAACAACGACCCGGAGGTCTCGGGTGGCGACACAGGGTGGCATCGGGGCCCAGAACAAAACAGTTGATCGATGGACAGAACCCGACAGACCAACGGCCTTGGCTTACTTCCAGTAACAGCGGCCGCGATTACCAAGATTTGGTAAAGCGCGGCCGCTGGGGAACGTTCTCGGCAGAACTTTCACTCGGGAACCACAGCCCCCGACGTTTAGCGACTGGTCAGCCCCGGGCCGCGCCAGGACCGGCCACCCGCTCAGAACAGGGCGCGCGCCAGCGCCCGTCGGGCCGCCGCCACCCGCGGGTCGTCGGGCCCGACCACCTCGAACAGTTCGAGCAGCCGCAGCCGTACGGCGTCCCGGTCGTCCCCGGCCGTGCGCCGCACGGTCTCGATGAGCCGCCCGAACGCGTCCTCGACATGACCCCCCACCAGATCCAGGTCGGCGGCGGCGATCTGCGCCTGGACGTCACCCGGGTTCCCGGCCGCGTCCTTGCGCACCTGCTGCGGGTCCATGCCGCTCACCCGCTGCAGCAACTCGGCCTGCGCCAGCCCGAGTTTCGCCTCCGTGTTCGCCGGGTCATCGGCGAGCACGTTCCTGTACGCCTGCACCGCGCCGCCGAAGTCGCCCGCGTCCAGCGCCTGTACGGCGGCTTCGAGGAGCCCGTCGTACGGACCGGCCGGCACCGCGGCGGCCGGCTCCCCGCCCCCGGGCTCGGCGTCGGGGTCGACGGTCAGGCCGGTGAGCCCGAACCGCTGCTCGGCGACCTGCACCAGCTGGTCCAGCGTCTGCCGGATCTGGGCCTCGCCCGCGGCTCCCTGGAAGAGCGGCAGCGCCTGCCCCGCGACGACGGCGAACACGGCCGGGATGCCCTGCACCCCGAACTGCTGCATCAGCATCTGGTTGGCGTCGACGTCGATCTTGGCGAGCAGGAAGCGGCCGTCGTACTCGACGGCGAGCCGCTCCAGGACCGGGCTCAGCTGCTTGCAGGGCTGGCACCATTCGGCCCAGAAGTCGATGACGACCGGTACCTCGGCGGAACGCTGCAGGACATCGCGCTCGAAACCCGCCTCGTCTACGTCGATGACGAGATCGGCCGGCGAGACGGCGCCCGCGCCGCCCTGCCGGGCCGCTTCGGCGCGCGCCTGCTCCGCCTTCGCCTTGGCCTCCTGGGCCGCCTTCACCGCGGCGAGGTCGACGACTCCGCTCATGGACATGTTCCGTGGCTGCATGCGTCTATCCTCCCCCGTCCGCGCGCGTACACGAAAAGCGTTCCGAAAGCGTTCCTGCCCAGGCGCCGGGGTCCCCACCCCACACCGTCGTCCACAACCCGCGGTACGTCCGTCACGGGCGGTGTCGAGGGGCGTCGCACGCTTTCGCTACGAGTCGTAGCGTAATGGCACCGAGTGCCTCCGCAACACCACCCCCAGGTGATCTCCCTCACGGCGACCGGCTCTCCGGCAGGGCGCAAACCGGCGGTTATGGTCGGGGAATGCAGAGCCGCACGCCCGTTTGCCGCACCGGGGCCGCCCGTACCGGCCGCCCGCGCAGCGCCGCCGCGGACGCCGCGATCCTGGCCGCGACGCGCGAGGCGCTGGTCGAGCTGGGCTGGTCGAAACTCACCCTGGGAGACGTGGCGACGCGCGCCGGGGTCGCGAAGACGACCCTCTACCGCCGCTGGGCCGGCAAGAACGAACTCGTCGTCGACGCGGTGGCCGAGCTCTTCGCCGAACTGGAACTCCCCGACCGGGGCAGCCTGGCCGCCGACATCGAGGGCGTGGTGCTGCAGTTCGCGGCGATCCTGGAGCTCCCGGAGGCGCGGAGCGGGCTGATGGCGGTGGTCGCGGAGTCCACCCGCGACGACGCCCTGCGCGAACGGATCCGCGCCTCCATCGTCGAACCGCAGAAGCACCTCGTCCTGGAGGGCCGCACACGCGCCCAGGTCCGCGGCGAACTCCCCCCGGAGACCGGCTCCGAGGAGGCCGCCCGCACGGCCGACCTCATCTTCGACATCGTGGCGGGCGCGGTGGTGCACCGCACGCTGGTGAGCGCGGAACCGGCGGACGAGGAATGGGTGCGCAGCTTCACCCGCGTGCTTCTGCTGGGGCTGGCGGGCGCGGTGTGAGCGAACGGCCGCTGTCACAGGGCGCGTAGAGCTCCGTACGGCCGCTCCGGCGCTCGCCCCGCGTTCCCTCGGTCCCTACGGCGTCCGGCATGGGCGGCGCATGTCCGAGCCGTCGCGGGCGGCGTCCAGCATCGCCCGCACCCGCGCGTCGTCCGGCTTTCCGCCCCGCGCGCCGCCAGGGCCCGCGCCGGGGACCGCTGGTGGCGGAAGGCGGACCGGGGCGGGCGCTATGCCTTGACCACGTCCGGCGCGCCGTCGGCGACCCGGCCCTCGAGCTCGTGGGTGATCCTGCGCTCGACGAAGAAGGCGGCCGTCGGAATGGTCCCGGCCAGCAGGACCCACAGCTGCTTGGCGACCGGCCACTTCGCCTTGGAGCCCAGGTCGAAGGCGAAGACGAGGTAGACGACGTACAGCCAGCCGTGCGCGATGCCGACCGCGCGCGTGAAGCTGTCCGCGCCGTCCAGGTCGAGCACGTACTTGGCGATGACGCCCAGGGTCAGCAGGACCAGCAGCACACCGGTGACGTAGGCCATGACGCGGTAGCGGGTCAGCACGCTCTTCTTCATGCCGTCGAGCGTAACCGCCCGTTCCGGCAGATCTTGGACCGGGTCAGTCCTCGTCGAAGTCGTGCGCCGCCACCCGCAGCGGCCGCAGCATCGCGAAGATCTCGGCGCACTCCTCCGCGTCGTACACCCCGAGACCGAAGTCCATCGCCATCAGGTCGCGGGTGGCCGCCTCGACGACCTCGCGGCCCTTGTCGGTGATGACGGCGAGCGTGCCCCGGCCGTCGTTGGGGTTGGGGCGCCTGGCGACCAGTCCCGACTTCACCAGGCGGTCGACGGTGTTCGTCACCGACGTGGGGTGCACCTGGAGCCGCTCGCCGATCTTCGACATGGTCAGCTCGCCCTCCTTGGAGAAGGTGAGCAGCACGAGTGCCTCGTAGCGGGCGAACGTCAGCCCGTACGGCTTGACCACGGCGTCGACCTCGGCGAGCAGGATCTGGTGCGCACGCATGATCGAGGTGATCGCGGCCATGGACGGCGCATTGCCCCACCGCTGCTTCCAGAGCTCGTCGGCGCGGGCGATGGGATCGAAGGGGAGACTGAGCGGCTTCGGCACGGCATCAGACCCTACCCGTCGGTCATATCCCGGTCAGCTCTGTCTCGGCCTTCGGTCGGCCGGTGGCGGAGCGGGCCGGCCCGGCGGCCGCGGGGTTCAGTAGAGGCTGCGCAGGCCCAGCACGTCGCCCCTGCCGAGGGTGCGGGCGGTGGTGGAGCAGGCGAACGAGCTCGGGTACATGGTGAGGTTCTCGTGGCCGGGTCCGGCGTGTCCCAGGCCGAAGACGTGACCGGCCTCGTGGGTGGCCACGCTGCGGATGTCGTAGGCGCCGTCGCAGGCCCCCGAGGGGCTGTTGGTGAATCGGTAGTCGTGGATGTTGAAGCGGACGTCGGCCTCGAGCAGCCGGTCCGGGCCGTGGCGGACCGTGCGGCTCCACGAGCAGGTCGTGGCGACGCTGTCGGCGCTGAGGTCGCCGGCGTCCCAGACGTTCAGGCCGTCCCGCGCGGTGCAGTGGGCCCGGTGGTCGATGCCGGCCTCGTGGCCGGTGCCGGCCAGGAACCTCGCCCTCGCCTTGATGGTGTCGTCCAGTCCGCAGTCGTTGCGGCCGCGGATGATGGCGAGGATGCCCTCCTCGAAGGCGCGGCGGACCTCGCGCCGGGGCAGGTCGCCCGGCTGGGGGCCGTCGCCGATGAACCACTGGTAGATGCCGTACTCCTTGCGGTCGGCGACGGCGTAGGCGGCGTCGGCGCAGGGCGCGGGGGCGTCGGAGCGGTTGCCCGCCGGGCGGGAGTCGTCTCCCGTCGCCGTGTGCGTGTCGTCGTCGTAGGCGTAGGACACCGTGCCGTCGGTGGCGACCTCCAGGCTGAAGCCGTGGGTGGAGCCGTCCGTGGTGAGGGCGTCGACGCTGACCTTCGTGCCGGGTTCGGGGACCGTGAGGCCGGCCCCGCCATGGGTGACCAGGCGGCCCACGGCGCCGCAGCGGGTCGCGGAGGAGCCGGCGGGCAGGTCGTCGACGGTCAGCTCGCCCGGGGCGAGCACACAGGCGGGGGCGCCGCGCTCCGCCCGCACGGGGGCGTCGGCCCCGGACGTCAGGAGGGCGAGCGAGGCCACCAGCAGCGCGGCAGTCGAACAACGGTTCATCACACAGGACTTGATCGACACCGGGAGAGATTAGCCAGGGCCCGGCCGGACGAAACCCTTCACCCGGTCGCCTGATGGAGCGACTGCTCAAACGGGCGTGCCGTCCCCCTCGGGGTGGTTGAGCGACCGCTCAAACACGGCTCCGACCTGCGGATTCGCCGGAGACCGCCCTCGGAGACCCGCGCTCCGGGCCGCCCTCGACGAGGTCAGGGCCCGGGCACAGGACCCGTCAGAGCACCAGCGGTGGGGCTCGGGTTTCACCCGGATCGACCATCTTCCGCGCGCACGGGGGGAGCGTTTCCCACGCGCGCCGGGGAAGCCGCGGCGCTTCCGTTGCGCCGCACGCGCGCTGCCGTTCCCGGACCGCCGGTCCGTACGGTGGACTCCTTCGCCCCGAAGGAGGCGCACGCGTGACCCCCGACCCGAAGCCGGCGCAGGACACGAGGACCAGGCTGCTGGAGGGCACTCTGCGCACGCTCGCCGAACAGGGCGTCGCCAGGACCTCGGCCCGTACGGTCGCGGCGGCCGCGGGCGTCAACCAGGCCCTGGTCTTCTACCACTTCGGCTCGGTGGAGCTCCTGCTCGCGGCAGCCTGCCGGTACGGCGCCGAGCGCGCCGTGGCGCGCCACCGCCCCCGCTTCGCCGCGGTCACCTCCCTGGCCGAACTCCTCGCGCTGGGCCGCGAGATCCACCACCGGGAGCGCGCCGGCGGCCACGTCGCTCTGCTCGGCCAGCTGCTGGCCGGTGCCCGGACCCACGCGGCGCTCGGACCGGCCGCAGCCGCGGCCCTCGATCTGTGGATCACCGAGATCGAGAAGGTCCTCGACCGCGTCCTGCCGGGCACCCCGTGCGGCGAGTTCACCGACCCGCCGGGCCTCGCCCGGGCCATGGCGGCGGCCTTCGTCGGCATCGAGCTGTACGAAGGGGCCGACGCACCCGGCGCCACGGCCGCGCTGAACGCCCTGGAACACCTGGGCGCCCTGGTCGCCGCCCTCGGGGAACTGGACCCGGCGGCCCGGCAGGCGATCCGCAGGCGCCTGCGCCGCGCCTCCGCCCGCCGCTGACGTCCCCGCGCGGGAGTCGACGGCCGCGGGCCGCTCCCCCTCAGCCCGCCAGGTGCCGTTCCACCGTCTCCACTTTTGTCGTCAGGGCGTCGGTCACGCCGGGGCGGATGTCCGCCTTGAGGACCAGGGAGACGCGGGGGGCGCGGGCCTCCACGGCGGCCACGGCGCGCCGGACGACGTCCATGACCTCGTCCCATTCGCCCTCGATCGAGGTGAACATCGCGTCGGTGCGGTTCGGCAGGCCGGACTCGCGGACCACGCGGACGGCCTCGGCCACGTACTCCCCGACGTCCTCACCGACGCCGAGCGGGGTGACGGAGAAGGCGACGATCACGCGTTCACGACCCCTTCCTTGCGGGCGCGGGAGGCGATCACCGCGTCCTCGGCCTCACGGCGCAGCCTGCGCTCGGCGAAGAAGCCGCCGGTCGGCAGGACGGAGAGGACGAAGTAGAGCGCGGCGGTGCCGAGCGGCCACTTCGCGCGGTTCCAGGCGTCCGCCCAGAAGAGCACGTACAGGAGGAACAGCGCGGCGTGGACCCAGCCCATCACGGGAACCGCGTCGAAGTCCGTCGTCCGCTTCAGCACCGAGCAGACGAGCAGCAGCAGGAAGGAGATGGCCTCGGGCGCGGAGACCAGGCGCAGGCGGCGGAGGGCGGAGGCTGTCTTCAGGTCCACGGGTCACCTTCGGGAGAAACGGCGGGTTCGGCGATGATCTTGATGCATTGATCCGCGCGGCTTGTGAACGCGCGCACAAGCCCCGGCCCATTGTGGCAAACGCTCCCCCTAGGGGTGCGCTCAGGGTCGTTCTCCACCCACAGGTGCTGTTCGGCGCACCCGTCCGGCCGCTACCTTTCGCAGCGTGGCGATGTTCCGACTGCAAGGCAGCAAGGTGCTCGCCGTCGACATGACCGGGGACGCCGTGAAGGCGAAGAACGGCTCGATGGTCGCGTACGACGGGCAGATGGCCTTCAAGAAGCTCAGTGGCGGCGGGGAGGGGATCCGGGGGATGGTGACCCGGCGGCTCACCGGCGAACAGATGACCGTGATGGAGGTGAGAGGCCAGGGGACGTGCTGGTTCGCCGACCGGGCCTCCGAGATCAACCTGGTCAGTCTCCAGGGGGACAAGCTGTACGTCGAGTCGAGCAATCTGCTCGCGACGGACGCGGGGCTGCGGACGGGCACCAGTTTCACCGGCCTGCGCGGCGCCTCCCAGGGCAACGGACTGTTCACGACGACCGTCGAGGGCCACGGCCAGGCGGCGATCACCTCGGACGGGCCGGCCGTCGTGCTGCGGGTCAGCCCGCAGTACCCCCTGACCGTCGACCCCGGCGCGTACATCGCGCACCAGGGCGACGTCCGCCAGTCCTTCCAGTCCGGAGTGACGTTCCGCACGCTCCTGGGTGAGGGCGGCGGCGAGGCCTTCCAGATCCGGTTCGAGGGGGACGGCCTGGTGTACGTCCAGCCGAGCGAGCGCAACACGATCGCGGGGGACGTCTGACATGACCTTCCGCGAGATCAACTCCAAGATGGTCGAGGCGACCGTCGTCCCCGGGCAACGGCTCTTCAGCCAGCGCGGCGCCATGCTCGCCTACCGCGGCGACGTCTCCTTCACGCCCAACATGCAGGGCGGGCAGGGCGGCGTGATGTCCATGATCGGACGGCGGCTGGCCAACGAGGACACCCCGCTGATGACGGTCGAGGGCAGCGGCACCGTCCTCTTCGGACACGGGGGCCACCACATCCAGGTGATCCAGCTCACCGGCGACACCCTGTACGTCGAGGCGGACCGCCTCCTCGCCTTCGAGGGCACCCTCCAGCAGGGCACGATGTTCCTGGGCTCCCAGGGCGGGGTCATGGGCATGGTCCGGGGCCAGATCAGCGGCCAGGGCCTGTTCACCACCACCCTGAAGGGGCACGGCGCCGTCGCCGTGATGGCCCACGGCGGTGTCTTCGAGATCCCGATCACCCCGCAGCGCCCGGTCCACGTCGACCCGCAGGCCTACGTCGCCCACCACGGCGACGTCCGCAACAAGCTGTCCACCGCGCTCGGCTGGCGGGACATGGTGGGGCGCGGCTCCGGCGAGGCCTTCCAGCTCGAGCTCAGCGGCAGCGGTGTGGTGTTCGTCCAGGCGTCGGAGGAGAAGCTGTGAGCATGTACGGGGCTCCGGGCGGCGGCCCGACGGTCTACGACCCCATGACCCTGCCGGTCGACGACAACGTCAACAACTACACCTTCTGCGTGGAGCTCAAGGGGAGCCAGTGGTTCCTGCAGAAGGGGAAGATGATCGCCTACTACGGCTCGATCGACTTCAACGGCATCGGGCACGGCCGGCTGGACCGTCTGGTCCGCACCTCGTTCCATTCGCCTCTGCACGCGAGCGACTGGGTCGTGGCGGAGGGTTCGGGCAAGATGCTCCTCGCCGACCGGGCCTTCGACGTGAATTCGTACGACCTCGACGACGGCAATCTGACCATTCGCTCGGGCAATCTGCTCGCTTTTCAGCCAAGCCTGTCGCTCAAGCAGTCGATCGTGCCGGGATTTCTCACGCTGATCGGAACCGGAAAGTTCGTCGCCGCATCTAACGGCCCGGTGGTGTTCATGGAACCTCCGATCCGCGTGGACCCTCAGGCCCTCGTCGGCTGGGCCGACTGCCCGTCCCCGTGCCATCACTACGACCACGGGTACATGACGGGTGTCATGGGCGGTCTACGTGCACTGACGGGCCTTGGCGGGGCCTCCGGGGAGGAGCACCAGTTCGAGTTCGTCGGCGCCGGCACGGTGCTGCTGCAGTCGACCGAGACCCTCATGGCCGAGCAGGCCACGGGGGCGGTTCCGCACGAGCCGGGGGTGCCCGGCGGGGGCGGGATTCCCGGCGTTCCGGGCGGGCACGGCGGACAGAGCGGGGTACCGCGCCTTCCCGGACAGCTGGGGGACCTCCAGCGTCGCTTCGGGCTGTGAGCGGTAGTCTGCGGAGTGTGACATCGAACGCGTGCGCACCGTCACACCACCCTCACTAGTTCGCCTTTCAACATTTTAGGTAGACTTCACTTATGGAGACCGAAACGGCCACGCGCTGGCTGACCGATGCGGAGCAGTGCGCCTGGCGCACCCACCTGGAGGTCAACAGGCTGTTGACGTACCAGCTCGAGAAGGACCTGCAGCCGTTCGGCCTGACCATGAACGACTACGAGATCCTGGTGAACCTCTCCGAGTCGGAGGACGTCCGGATGCGCATGAGCGACCTCGCATCCGCCACCCTCCAGTCCAAGAGCCGTCTCTCGCACCAGATCACCCGCATGGAGAACGCGAACCTGGTGCGCCGCGAGAACTGCGAGTCCGACCGCCGCGGTCTCTACGCCGTCCTGACCGAGCACGGCATGGAGACCATGATGAAGGTGGCGCCGCATCATGTGGCGTCCGTGCGGCGGCACTTCATCGACCTCCTCTCCCCCGAGGCCCTCAGGGACCTCGACAAGTCGCTGAAGCCGATCGCGGAACACCTGCGCGGCCAGCGAGGACGCCCGTAGACGCCCTCTGAGCGCTCTCCGAAGGACCGGCAGGCGGAGCCCGGCGAGGGCTCCGCCTGCGGGCGTCTCCGGCCCCGGGCGCACCGCCGCCGTCCCGGCGCCGCCCTCGCCCCCGCCGCGTCCCGAGCCGTACGGACCGCTCGAAGCCCCTCCCGGTCGCCCCTGCGTCCCGTGCCCCGCCGTCGCCGACCGCGCGGACCGCGAGGCCGCGTGCCTTCTCTCCCGTCGGGTTGTCTCCCGCCGCACCGTCACCCGGCACCCGTCACCGCCCACCGGACGGGCACATCGGGCGTCGTCGGGCAGGTTGGCCGGCACTCGACCCCACCGCCCCCGCGATCCGGCCACCTTCCCGGCCTCCGCGGCCACGCTCACGCAGGTCGGCCGCCCGCCACCGTCCGTTCCGGCGCCGCGGCGCCGGCTCGTGCATCCGCCGCCGGCCCCTCCCCCGTGTCCGGCACCGGACCACCGGCGGGCCCGTCGGGCGAGGCCGTTCGTGCCCGTTTCGCCGTCCGGGGCGTCCGGGTGACGGCCGCCGTCGCCGTCGCCACCGCCCCGGTCGCCGCGAAGCACACCGCCACCGCCACCGGCAGCCGCCCGGCCGGCGCGCCCGCGACCGCCGTACCGGCCGTGCCGCCCCGTTGATCGCCGTGTCGGCCCAGGCCCCGGCGCGCACCCGGGCCCCGTCCGCGGCGGTCTCGTCGGCGCCCAGGAGGATCCCGGTGGCCGGCGGGACGAGGCCGACGAGTACGCCGGCCGGCAGCGGGCCGGTGACGGAGAGCAGGTCCTCGGCGACGCCGTCGAGGCCGTGGGCGCGCCGCAGCAGCTCCCGGTCCGGGGCGGACGCGTCCCCACACGGCCCGCACGGCCGGTCCCAGCGGCGGGCGCACAGGCCCCGGCGGTCCCCGCGATGACGGCCGGCGCGGCGGGCGGGTCCGCGGAGGCCCGGGCCACCGCCGGGGTCAGCAGGACGAGCAGGACGAGGCAGGCGGCGGTCATCGGCATCGGCGCGCGGCGCGGCCCGTACCGGTCGACGAGGGCCGCCCGGGCGGGCGACAGGAAGACGGCGGTGCCGCCGAACAGGGCCATCACGGTGCCCGCGACCGTGTACAAGCCGGAGGCCCGGGTCACGGCGAGCATCACGGACAGCGGGACGATCCCGCAGGACAGCCGGCCGACGAGTCCGGCGGCGACGGTGCGGCGGGCGGGCGGAAGGCGCAGGACGGCCGTACACGAAACGGACGGTCCGGGTGGGTGGTCAGCCCTCGGTGAGCCCGGCGACGAGTTCGTCCGCCGCGCGGTAGGGGTCCAGCTCCCCCGCGACGATCCGCTCGGCCAGCGCGTCGAGACGGCGGTCGCCGTGCAGGTCGCCGATGCGTTCGCGCAGGGCGGTGACGGCGATCGTCTCGACCTCGCGGGCGGCGCGGGAGCGGCGGCGCTCGGCGAGGACGCCGCGCTCCTCCATCCACGCGCGGTGCTTCTCCAGCGCCTCCAGGACCTCCTCGACGCCCTCGGCGCGGGCCGCGACCGTCTTGACGATGGGCGGGCGCCAGTCCCCGGGGGCGCGGGACTCGCCGAGGCCCAGCATGTGGTTCAGCTCGCGGGCGGTGGCGTCGGCGCCGTCCCGGTCGGCCTTGTTGACGACGTACACGTCGCCGATCTCCAGGATTCCGGCCTTGGCGGCCTGGATGCCGTCGCCCATGCCCGGCGCGAGCAGCACCACGCTGGTGTCCGCCTGCGCGGCGATCTCGACCTCCGACTGGCCGACGCCGACGGTCTCGACCAGGATCACGTCGCAGCCCGCCGCGTCGAGCACGCGGATCGCCTGCGGGGCGGCCCAGGCGAGGCCGCCGAGGTGCCCGCGGGTGGCCATCGAGCGGATGTAGACGCCGGGGTCGGAGGCGTGCTCGGACATCCGCACCCGGTCGCCGAGCAGGGCGCCGCCGGAGAACGGGGACGAGGGGTCGACGGCGAGCACCCCGACCCTCCTGCCCTGCTTGCGGTACGCCGTCACCAGCGCGGACGTGGAGGTCGACTTGCCGACGCCGGGGGAGCCGGTGAGGCCGACGACGTACGCGTTGCCCGTGAGCGGAGCCAGGGCCGCCATGACCTCCCGCAGCTGCGGGGACGCCCCCTCCACCAGGGAGATCAGCCGGGCCACGGCCCGCGGCCGGCCTTCCCTGGCCTGGGTGACCAGCGAGGAGACGTCCTGCATCACAGCTCCGATCAGATCCGTTCGGTTCCGGTCACCGCGAGGTGCGCCGGTGACGACGTACGACGGTGTCAGGCCTTGGGCACCCGGACGATCAGCGCGTCGCCCTGGCCGCCGCCGCCGCACAGCGCGGCCGCGCCGACACCGCCGCCGCGCCGCTTGAGCTCCAGGGCCAGGTGCAGGACGAGCCGGGCGCCGGACATGCCGATCGGGTGACCGAGGGCGATCGCGCCACCGTTGACGTTCACCTTTTCCGTGGACACCCCGAGGTCCTTCATTGACTGGACCGCGACGGCGGCGAAGGCCTCGTTGATCTCGATGAGGTCGAGGTCCTCGACGCCCAGGCCCTCCTTCTTCAGGGCGTGCGCGATGGCGTTGGAGGGCTGCGACTGGAGCGAGTTGTCCGGCCCCGCCACATTGCCGTGGGCGCCGATCTCGGCGATCCACTCCAGGCCCAGCTCCTCGGCCTTGGCCTTGCTCATGACGACGACCGCGGCGGCGCCGTCGGAGATCTGCGAGGACGTGCCCGCGGTGATCGTGCCGTCCTTGGCGAAGGCGGGACGGAGCTTGCCCAGGGACTCCGCGGTGGTGTCGCCGCGGATGCCCTCGTCCTTGCTGAAGACGACCGGCTCGCCCTTGCGCTGCGGGATCTCGACCGGGGTGATCTCGGCCTCGAAGACGCCGTTCTTCTGCGCGGCCGCGGCGCGCTGGTGGGACAGGGCCGCGATCTCGTCCTGCTCGGGGCGCGCGATGCCCAGGCGCGTGTTGTGCTTCTCCGTGGACTCGCCCATGGCGATGCCCTCGAAGGAGTCGGTGAGACCGTCGTACGCCATCGCGTCGAGCATCTCGATCGCACCGTACTTGAAGCCCTCACGGGACTTCGGCAGCAGGTGGGGGGCGTTGGTCATGGACTCCTGGCCGCCCGCGACGACCACGTCGAACTCACCCGCGCGGATCAGCTGGTCGGCCAGCGCGATCGCGTCGAGGCCGGACAGACACACCTTGTTGATGGTGAGCGCCGGGACGCTCATCGGGATGCCGGCCTTGACGGCGGCCTGGCGGGCCGGGATCTGGCCCGCGCCGGCCTGGAGCACCTGGCCCATGATCACGTACTGCACCTGGTCGCCGCCGATCCCCGCGCGGTCCAGCGCCGCCTTGATCGCGAAGCCGCCGAGGTCGGCTCCCGAGAAGGACTTCAGCGAGCCCAGCAGCCGTCCCATGGGCGTACGCGCGCCCGCGACGATCACCGAGGTCGTGCTGTTCGTTCCAGTCGATCCAGTCATGAGCTGCGATTCCCCTTACCGGCCTGCACGGGCCGAGGAGTGAACGAGGGTTTACTTCGAATGTACTGAGTGGCACTCCGTGCCGTCATCGGGCCGTCAGTGTGATCGCGCGCACGTTGCGTAACCATCACGGTCGCGCTCCACTAACAACATGCTGACGCGAATCGACCACATCGGGATCGCCTGTCACGACCTCGACGCCACTGTCGAGTTCTACCGCTCCACGTACGGCTTCGAGGTGTTCCACTCCGAGGTCAACGAGGAGCAGGGCGTCCGCGAGGCCATGCTCAAGATCAACGAAACCTCCGACGGCGGCGCCTCCTACCTGCAGCTTCTCGAGCCGACCCGGCCGGACTCGACCGTCGCCAAGTGGCTCGACAAGAACGGGGAGGGCGTCCACCACATCGCTTTCGGTACGGCGGATGTGGACGGGGACGCCGAGGACATCCGCTCCAAGGGCGTACGCGTTCTGTACGAAGAGCCGCGACGCGGCTCCATGGGGTCACGAATCACCTTCCTGCACCCCAAGGATTGCCACGGAGTACTGACAGAACTGGTCACTTCGGCGCCTGTTGAGTCACCTGAGCACTGACCCTCGTACATATGGGCCGGTAGGGTTGGGGGCGGTCGTCGCTCAGCAAGGGCGGCCGGTCCTGCTGCCTTGGACGGCAGGACGTTGCCGGGGTCCGGGTTTCGGGGGACGAGCGTCGGGGCAGCAGCCCATGCTCCGTCGTTGATCTGACACCATTCCCCGGGGGCCCCGTTCGGCGGATGGACGGAGCTCGTTCGGGAAGCTTGCGACCAGGGACGGATGGGACCGCGCAGTGCGGGGCTACGAGAGCCAGGAGCGGGAGCCGGCGGCTGACGTCGACCACCTCACTCGGTTCGAAGCCGAGATGAAGCGGCTGAAGACCGAGCGGGAAAAGGCGATTCAGCACGCCGAGGACCTCGGCTACCAGGTCGAGGTGCTGCGCGCCAAGTTGCACGAGGCGCGCCGCACCATCATGTCCCGGCCCGCCTTCGACGGCGGCGACATCGGGTACCAGGCCGAACAGCTGCTGCGCAACGCGCAGATGCAGGCCGACCAGCTGCGCCAGGACGCCGAGCGCGAGCTCAGCCAGGTGCGGGCGCAGACACAGCGCATCCTCCAGGAGCACGCCGAGCAGGCCGCCCGGCTCCAGGCCGAGCTGCACCAGGAGGCGGTCACCCGACGTCAGCAGCTGGACCAGGAGCTGGCGGAACGCCGGCAGACCGTCGAGTCGCACGTCAACGAGAACGTGGCCTGGGCGGAGCAGCTGCGCGCCCGTACCGAGGCCCAGGCCCGCCGGCTGCTGGAGGAGTCGCGGGCCGAGGCCGAGCAGGCCCTGGCCACCGCCCGCGCCGAGGCCGAACGGGTGGCCGCGGAGGCCCGCCAGCGGCTCCAGGCCGACGCCGAGGCGGCCCGCGCGGAGGCCGAGCAGCTGCTGCTGCGCGCCCGCACGGACGCCGAGCGGATGCTGAACGCCGCCTCCACCCAGGCCCAGGAGGCCACCGAGCACGCCGAGGCGCTGCGCAGCTCCACGGTGAACGAGTCGGACGCGGCCCGCCGCCAGGCCGGCGAGCTCAGCCGCGCCGCCGAGCAGCGGATGGCCGAGGCGGAGGACGCGCTGCGCAAGGCGCAGTCCGAGGCCGACAAGCTGCTCGCCGAGGCCAAGGCGGCCGCCGAGAAGGCGCTCTCGAGTGCCGAGTCGGCCAACGAACAGCGCACCCGCACGGCGAAGGAGCAGGTCGCCCGGCTGGTCAGCGAGGCCACGAAGGAGGCCGAGGCCACCCGGGCGGACGCCGAGCAGGCCGTCGCCGACGCGCGCGCCGAGGCCGAGAAGATCGTCGCGGAGGCCGCCGAGAAGGCCCGGACGATCACCGCCGAGGAGAGCGCGACCCAGCTGTCGAAGGCGGCCAAGACCGCCGAGGACGTCCTCAACAAGGCGCAGGAGGACGCGCAGAAGACCACCCGGGCGGCGGCCGAGGAGGCCGAGCGGATCCGCCGGGAGGCGGAGGCCGAGGCCGACCGGCTGCGCGCCGAGGCGCACGACATCGCCGAGCAGCTCAAGGGCTCCGCGAAGGACGACACCAAGGAGTACCGCGCCAAGACGGTCGAGCTGCAGGAGGAGGCCCGCCGGCTGCGCGGCGAGGCCGAGCAGCTGCGCGCCGACGCGGTCGCCGAGGGCGAGAAGATCCGCGCGGAGGCCCGCAAGGAGGCCGTCCAGCAGATCGAGGAGGCCGCCCGGTCCGCCGAGGAGCTGCTGTCCAAGGCGAAGGCCGACGCGGACGAGCTGCGCCAGAAGGCGACGACGGACAGCGAGAAGGTCCGCACCGAGGCCATCGAGCGCGCCACCACGCTGCGCCGCCAGGCCGAGGAGGTGCTGGAGCGCACCCGCACGGAGGCCGAGCGTTCCCGCGAGGAGGCGGTGGAGCTCGCCGAGACCATCACCGCGAACGCCGAGCGGGCCGCGAGCGAGCTGCGCGAGGAGACCGAGCGGGCGGTCGAGGCCCGGCAGGCGGAGGCCGCCGACGAGCTGACCCGGCTGCACACGGAGGCGGAGGCGCGGCTGGCGTCCGCCGAGCAGGCCCTCACGGACGCCCGGGAGGAGGCCGCGCGGATCCGCCGCGAGGCCGCCGAGGACACCGACCGGCTGCGGGCCGAGGCCGCCGACCGGATCCGTACGCTCCAGCAGCAGGCCGCCGACGAGGCCGAGCGGCTGCGCACCGAGGCCGCCGCCGACGCGTCCGCCTCGCGGGCCGAGGGCGAGGCCGTCGCCGTACGGCTGCGGTCGGAGGCCGCCGCCGAGGCCGAACGGCTCAAGAGCGAGGCGCAGGAGACCGCGGACCGGGTGCGCGCGGAGGCACAGGCCGCCGCCGAGCGCCTGGCCACCGAGGCGTCCGAGACGCTGGCCGCCGCCCAGGAGGAGGCCGCCCGCCGGCGCCGCGAGGCCGAGGAACTCGTCGGCTCCGCCCGCCAGGAGGCCGACCAGGAGCGCGAGCGGGCCCGCGAGCAGTCCGAGGAGCTGCTGGCGTCGGCGCGCAGGCGCGTGGAGGACGCCGAGGCCGAGGCGCTCCGGCTGGTCGAGGAGGCGGACCGGCGCGCCACCGAGATGGTCGCCGCGGCCGAACAGCACGCCCAGCAGGTACGGGACTCCGTCGCCGGGCTGCACGAGCAGGCCCAGGAGGAGATCACCGGGCTGCGCTCGGCCGCCGAGCACGCGGCGGACCGCACCCGGCGGGAGGCCGAGGAGGAGGCGGACCGGGTCCGCGCCGACGCCTACGCCGAACGCGAGCGGGCCAGCGAGGACGCCGGCCGTGTCCGCCGCGAGGCGAACGACGCGGCCGAGGCCGCGAAGGAACTCGCCGAGCGGACCGTCGGCGAGGCGATCGCGGAGGCCGAGCGGCTGCGGGCCGAGTCGTCCGCGTACGCCCAGCGGGTGCGCACGGAGGCGTCGGACGCGCTCGCCGAGGCCGACCAGGCCGCGGCCCGCACCCGGGCCGACGCCCGCGAGGACGCCAACCGCATCCGCTCCGACGCGGCGACGCAGGCCGACACGCTCATCACCGAGGCTCGCAACGAGGCCGAACGCCTCCAGACGGAGACCATCGCCGAGGCGGAGCGGCTCCAGACCGAGACGGCCGCGGAGGCCGAGCGGGTGCGCGCCGAGTCCGTCGCCAAGGCGGAGAAGCTGATCCAGGACGCCGCCGGGGACGCGGAGCGCCTGCGTGCCGAGGCCGCCGAGACGGTGGCCTCCGCGCAGCAGGCCGCGGAGCGGATCCGCGCCGAGTCGGAGCGGGTCAAGGCGCAGGCGGCGGCGGAGGCCGACCGCATGCTGAGCGTGGCCCGCGACGAGGCGGACGAGACGCTGGACGCGGCCCGCAAGGAGGCCAACAAGCGGCGCTCCGAGGCGGCCGAGCAGGTCGACACGCTCATCACCGAGACCACGGCCGAGGTCGACAAGCTGCTCACGGAGGCGCAGGAGCAGGCCCTGCAGACCACCGCGGACGCCGAGTCGCAGGCCGACACGATGGTCGGCGCGGCCCGCAGCGAGGCCGAGCGGCTGGTCTCCGAGGCGACACGCGAGGGCAACGCCCGGGTGGAGAAGGCCCGAACGGACGCGGACGAGCTGCTCGTCGGGGCCCGCCGGGACGCCACCGCGATCAGGGAGCGGGCGGAGGAGCTGCGCGACCGCATCACCTCCGAGATCGAGGCGCTGCACGAGCGGGCCCGCCGCGAGGCCGCCGAGACGATGAAGTCGACCGGCGACCGCTGCGACGCGCTCATCAAGGCCGCCGAGGAGCAGCTCGCCAAGGCGCAGGCCAAGGCGAAGGAGCTGGTGTCGGAGGCGAACTCCGAGGCCGGGAAGGTCCGCATCGCCGCCGTGAAGAAGGCGGAGGGCCTGCTGAAGGAGGCCGAGCAGAAGAAGGCGGCGCTGATCAAGGAGGCCGAGGAGCTCAAGGGCGAGGCGATCCGCGAGGCGCGGCGCACGGTCGAGGAGGGCAAGCGCGAGCTGGAGGTCCTGGTGCGCCGGCGTGAGGACATCAACGCCGAGATCTCCCGGGTCCAGGACGTCCTGGAGGCGCTGGAGTCCTTCGAGGTCCCGTCCGTGAACAAGGACGGCGGCGTCAAGGCCGGCGCCAGCATCGGAGCGCCCCGATCGGGTGGGAAAGCCTCGGACGGCTAGCGGAATGTGTGGATTGCGTTAAAGTCTGGGCCCTTTGACTGAGTTTTTGGCAAGCGGTGCGCCGTGCAGCCACCCAAAAGGGGTGTCATTCCTCAGATCAAACACGCATACGCTCGATGACACAGCGCTCCGGCCCCTAGGATTCCACCTATCACCTCACCGGTCTCATTCGACAGGAACCCCATGAGCGACACTTCCCCCTACGGCTTCGAGCTTGTGCGGCGTGGGTACGACCGCGCTCAGGTGGACGAACGGATCTCCAAGCTCGTCTCCGACCGTGACAGCGCTCTCGCCCGCATCACCGCTCTGGAAAAGCGCATCGAGGAGCTCCACCTCGAGACGCAGAACGCCCAGGCCCAGGTAAGCGACGCCGAGCCGTCGTACGCCGGTCTCGGCGCGCGTGTCGAGAAGATCCTCCGCCTCGCCGAGGAAGAGGCCAAGGATCTGCGCGAGGAGGCCCGTCGCGCGGCCGAGCAGCACCGCGAGCTCGCCGAGTCGGCGGCCCAGCAGGTTCGCAACGACGCGGAGTCGTTCGCCGCGGAGCGCAAGGCCAAGGCCGAGGACGAGGGCGTCCGGATCGTCGAGAAGGCCAAGAGCGACGCGTCCCAGCTGCGCCAGGAGGCCCAGAAGGACGCGCAGTCGAAGCGTGAGGAGGCCGACGCCCTCTTCGAGGAGACCCGCGCCAAGGCCGCGCAGGCCGCCGCCGACTTCGAGACCAACCTGGCCAAGCGCCGGGAGCAGTCCGAGCGCGACCTGGCGTCCCGTCAGCAGAAGGCGGAGAAGCGTCTCGCGGAGATCGAGCACCGCGCGGAGCAGCTGCGCCTGGAGGCGGAGAAGCTGCGCACGGACGCCGAGCGCCGCGCCCGCCAGACCGTCGAGACGGCGCAGCGCCAGGCCGAGGACATCGTGGCCGACGCGAACGCCAAGGCGGACCGGATCCGTTCGGAATCCGAGCGCGAGCTGGCGGCCCTCACCAACCGCCGCGACAGCATCAACGCCCAGCTGACGAACGTCCGCGAGATGCTCGCCACGCTGACCGGCGCCGCGGTGGCCGCCGCCGGCACGCCGTCCACGGACGACGAGCCGATCTCCCGTGGGGTGCCGGCGCAGCAGTCCCGGTAGGTTTCCCGCGGTCCGGGGCCCGCACCCTCTTCGGGGGTGCGGGCCCTCGCCGTGTCCCCCCGTGGCCCCGCCCCGGTGGCAGCCGCCCGGCACCGGACCTAGCGTGGCCGCATGATCGAGCTGGTGGGCCTGACGAAGCGGTACGGCGAGAAGGTCGCGGTGAACAACCTGACCTTCACCGTGAGACCGGGTGTCGTCACGGGCTTCCTCGGCCCCAACGGCGCCGGCAAGTCCACCACCATGCGGATGATCCTGGGCCTGGACCGGCCGACCGCCGGGGACGTCCGGATCGACGGCCGGCACTACGACCGCCTCGATGACCCCCTCACCCGCATCGGCGCCCTGCTGGACGCGAAGGCCGTGCACGGCGGGCGCAGCGCCTTCAGCCATCTGCTGTGTCTGGCGCAGAGCAACGGCATCCCCAGGAGCCGGGTGCACGAGGTGCTGGACACGGTGGGTCTGACGGCCGTGGCGAGGAAGAAGGCCAAGGGGTTCTCGCTGGGCATGGGACAGCGGCTCGGCATCGCGGGCGCGCTGCTCGGCGATCCCCGGATCCTGATGTTCGACGAGCCGGTGAACGGCCTGGACCCCGAGGGCATCCACTGGATCCGCACCCTGATGAAATCGCTGGCCGCGCAGGGCCGGACGGTGTTCGTGTCGTCCCACCTGATGAGCGAGATGGCGCTGACCGCCGATCACCTCGTGGTCATCGGGCAGGGCAGGCTGCTCGCGGACACCTCCATGGCGGACTTCATCGCCCGCAACTCCAGGGCGTACGTCCGCGTCCGCACCCCGCAGCGCGAGCGGCTGCTGGACGTGCTGCACGACGCCGGGGTGACGGTGGTCGAGAGCGGCGAGGGGGTGCTGGAGGTGGACGGCGGCAAGGCCGAGCGGATCGGGGAGCTGGCCGCCCGGCACGGCGTCGTGCTGCACGAGCTGAGTCCTCAGCAGGCCTCCTTGGAGGAGGCGTTCATGCAGCTCACCGCGGAGACCGTGGAGTACCACGCGCACACCGGCGAACCCCCTGGCCCGCAGTGGGGCGACGACTGGACGGGGAGGGGCTGAGCATGGCGGCGATCCAGGTCGTGCGGTCCGAGTGGACCAAGATCCGGTCGGTGGCGTCCACCGTCTGGACACTCTCCCTCGCCGTGGTCGTCACCGTCGCCCTCGGCATGCTGATCTCGGCGCTGTCCCGGCACGAGTACGACACCATGGGCGCCGGCCGCCGGCTCTCCTTCGACCCGACGTACATCAGCTTCGCCGGGATGAGTCTGGGCCAGCTCGCGATGATCGTGTTCGGCGTGCTGGTGGTCTCCAACGAGTACAGCACCGGCATGATCCGCACCTCGCTGTCCGCGGTGCCCCGGCGCGGCACCTTCCTCTTCAGCAAGATCGCGGTGGCGGCCGGGCTGGCCCTGGCCGTGGGGCTGGCGACGAGCTTCGTCACCTTCGCCCTGGGCCAGGCGATGCTCGGCCCGCACCGCGCGGAGCTCGGGGACCCGGGCGTGCTGCGGGCGGTGGTCGGCGGCGGCCTCTACATGACGCTCATCGCGGTGTTCTCGATGGGTGTGGCCGCGATGCTGCGCTCCCCGATGCTCTCGCTGGGCATCCTGATGCCGTTCTTCTTCCTGATCTCCAACATCCTGGGCAATGTGCCGGCCACGAAGAAGGTCGGCCGCTATCTGCCCGACCAGGCGGGCAGCCGGATCATGCAGGTGGTCGCCCCGGTCGACGACAGCCCTCCGTACGGGCCCTGGGGCGGGCTCGCGATCATGGTGGCGTGGGTGGCCGCGGCGCTCGTCGGCGGGTACGTGCTGCTGAAGAAGCGCGACGCGTGAAGCTTTGGGCTTTGCTTTGATTTGAGCGGAACCGTCAGCGCCTCGATAAGCTCCTAACCCTTACGGGGGCGTGTGCCCCGCTGTCCTGAACCTGTCGATGGGTGCGGAGCATGATCGAGGCAGTCGGCCTGACCAAGCGCTACGGCGACAAGACCGCTGTGTACAACCTTTCCTTCCAGGTGCGGCCGGGTGCCGTCACCGGCTTCCTCGGGCCCAACGGCTCCGGCAAGTCGACGACCATGAGGATGATCCTCGGCCTGGACAACCCCACGTCGGGGACGGTGACGATCGGCGGCTACCCGTACCGCAAGCTGCCGAACGCGCCCCGCCAGGTCGGTGCCCTGCTCGACGCCAAGGCCGTGCACGGCGGCCGGCACGCCCGCAACCACCTGCTGTGCCTGGCGCAGCTGTCCGGCATCCCGGCCCGCCGGGTGGACGAGGTGCTCGGGGTGGTCGGCCTCCAGGACGTGGCGAAGCGGCGGTCCAAGGGCTTCTCCCTGGGCATGGGCCAGCGGCTCGGCATCGCGGCGGCGCTGCTCGGCGACCCGCAGGTGCTGCTGTTCGACGAGCCGGTCAACGGCCTCGACCCCGAGGGCATCCTCTGGGTCCGCAACCTGATGAAGTCACTGGCGGCGGAGGGCCGTACGGTCTTCGTCTCCTCCCACCTGATGAGCGAGATGGCGCTCACGGCCGACCACCTGATCGTCATCGGTCGGGGCCAGCTGCTCTCCGACATGAGCGTGCGGGACTTCATCTCGGCGAACTCCGCGGACTTCGCCCGCGTGCGCACCCCGCACACCGAGCCGCAGCTCCGCGAGAAGCTCGCCTCGGCGCTGACGGAGGCGGGCGGCCACGTCCTCCCCGAGCAGGACGGCGCCCTGCGGGTGATGGGACTGGCGCTGCCGCGGATCAGTGACATCGCCCACGACACCGACGTACGTCTGTGGGAGCTGTCGCCGCACCAGGCCTCCCTGGAGGAGGCGTACATGCGGATGACGCAGGGGGCCGTCGACTACCGCTCGACCACCGACCAGAAGGCCGGCCTCCAGCAGCCCCTGCCTCCCGGCGCCACACCCCCCGTGCCGGTCCCCGGCCAGGGCCAGCCCGGCTGGTACGCCCCGCCCCCGCCGCAGCACGGGTACGCCCCGCCGCAGCCGGCCCAGGTGAGCCACGGCGCCCCCGCCCCGTACGCCGCGCCCGCCCCCCACGGCGCCAACCCGTACGCGCAGCCCGCCGCCGCCCCGGCCGGCGCCGCGCCCGTGCAGCCCGCCGCACCCGCCCCCGCGGCCCCGACGCAGCCGCCGGCCTCCCCGGCGGGAACGGCACCCGCGAGCGCCACCCCGGCCCCGCCCGCCGCCCCGGCGGCAAGCCCGGCTCCCGCCCCCGCGGCCGCCGCCCCGCAGGACCAGGCGCCGGCCGCGCCCGCCTCGCTCACCAAGGCGGCCCCCGCCCCCGCCCCTGCCCCCGCCTCCGACGCCGCCCCGACGACCCAGCCCGAGGACGCCCGATGAGTACCCCGCAGCACCCCTCCCCGCAGGCCGCCGCGCCCGTCTGGCAGGGAGCGGCCGGTCCCTCGTACGCCGCCGGGCCCGGCGGTCTGTCCGGCTACACCTCGCCGATCCCGGTCGTGCGGACGCACCTCGGGCACGCCATCGCCTCCGAATGGACCAAGATCCGGTCGGTGCGCTCCACGATGTGGACGCTGGGGGTCTTCGTCCTGCTCGTCGTCGGCATCGGGATGATGGTCGCGCTGATCGTCGACGCGAACGCCTCGGAGGGCGACCTCTCCGGAGAGAACCCGCTGTCGTTCGGCTTCTTCGGCGTGCTCCTGGGCAGCATGCCGATCATCACGCTCGGCGTCCTCACCACCGCCTCCGAGTACGGCACCGGCATGATCCGCACCACGATGGTCGCGTGCCCCTCGCGCGGCCGGGTCCTCGCCGCGAAGGGCATCGTGTTCTTCACGATCGCGTTCGTCGTGACCCTGGTGTCGACCGGCTTCGTCGCCATGGTGGACGCGTCCCTGTTCACCGGCGCGCGGGAGCCGTCCGGCAGCGAGTGGCTGAAGGCGACCGTGGGCGTGTCCTTCTACATCGCGCTGCTCGGCCTGCTGTCGCTCGCCGTCGGCTCGGTCATCCGGCACTCGGCGGGCGCCATCACCATCATGATCGGCCTGCTGCTGGCCCCGCTGGTCATCGCGATCTTCATGTTCTCGGAGTCCCTGGACAACGTCCGCCAGGCGCTGTTCGAGTACTCGATCCCCAGCCAGCTGGGCGTCTGGTACTCGGCCTCGCTCAGCGACAGCGGCCCGTCCGGCTGGGACCCGCTGTGGATCGCGCTCGGCGTCACGGCCGCCGCGTTCGCCGCCGCCTTCGCCCTGCTGGAGAAGCGGGACGTGTAGGACGGGACGGCTTCCTCAGAAGCGAGGCGCGTTACGGGACCGCTGCACCCCCGGGGTGCGGCGGTCCCGCGCGTTCCAGCAGGCCTTGTGCCAGTGCCGGCGTTCGTCGACGCCCGAGTGCTCGGGCCAGGCGACGACGTGCGGGACGCCCCCTGGGATCATCTGGTCGCAGCCCGGGCAGCGGTACGTCTTGCCCTGCGCGCTCGCCCCTGCCACATGCCGCACGCTCCACTCCTCGCCCAGCCAGCTCACCGAGGACTGCCAGCCGCCGTAACGGCTCGCGCGGTCGTCCTCGGCGCTCCGGCCGGACGAGCCCTCACCCTTGGGGCGGTTGCGACGCGGGGACACGGGACACCTCACGGGGCTATACAGGAAGCAGTGTTCCTGTCCAGCCTACGCGGCACCGGCAGGGGTACCCGTAGCGGACCGATCCCCACAAGTCCCCCTCCCTGACGCCCCATTCTGCAGACAATCGGCAAATCTCCCCGCCAGGCCGTGTCCTCGGCACGTGTCAGACGGTTATGCCGGGTGGGGGAGCTCCGTGTCGGAGCCAAGGAAGCAGGAAAGTCCATGCGCGTTGGTAGTTTCGTGTTGGGTGCCCAGTTCCCCGGGCAGGGCCAGGGGGAGGCGCTGCACCGCGCGGTCCGCTCCGCCGAGGTCGCCGAGGAGTCGGGTCTTGACTCGGTCTGGCTGGCCGAGCACCACTTCGTGCCGTACGGCACATGCCCGTCGGCGGTCACCCTGGCCGCTCTGCTGCTGGGCCGCACCCGGCGCATCCGGGTCGGTACGGCGGTGAGCGTGCTGCCCACCGCCCACCCCGTCGCCCTCGGCGAACAGGCCGCACTGCTGCATCTGACGAGCGGCGGCCGGTTCTCGCTGGGCGTGGGCCGCGGCGGGCCGTGGGTGGACCTGGAGGTGTTCGGGTCGGGCCTGGAGGCGTACGAGAAAGGGTTCCCGGAATCACTCGATCTGCTGGTGCGCTGGCTGCGCGAACCGTCCGTGGGCGCCGACGGGGAGCGCTTCCGGTTCCGTGAAGTCCCCGTCGTACCACGCCCGTCGGAGGCCCTGACGGACACCGAGGGGCCTGAGGTCGTCGTCGCGTGCACCTCGCCGGCGAGTGTGCGGCTGGCCGCCGAGCGCGGACTTCCGATGCTGCTCGGGATGCACGTCGGGGACGAGGAGAAGGCCGAGATGGTCGCCCTGTGGCGGCAGCACGCGCGCGCGGCGGGCCGGTCCGGGGACGAGATCCGGGCCGCGGCCCATGTCTCGGCCGGTGTCTGCCAGCTCGCGGACCGGCGTACGGACGCGGTGGAGACGCTGGTGAAGGCGATGCCGGGCTGGCTGCGGGAGGGACTCGACGCACATGTGACGGTGGACGGCCGCGCCCGCTCGATGCGGGACCCGGTGGCGTACACCGAACTGCTCTGCGGACTGCACCCGGTGGGCACGCCGCGGCTGTGCGTCGACCGCCTCGCGGCGACCAGCGAGCGGACCGGCATCTCGCGCTTCGCCCTGCTGGTGGAGGGCTCGGGCGACCTGGCGGCCACGGAGGAGAACGTACGGCGGCTGGGCTCGGAGGTACTCCCCCACCTCCGCTGACACCCCTGCCGAACGGCCCGGTGGGGCCGGGAGCTTGCCGCTCCGGTACTGATGGCACCTCCCACGTGAGGAGCGGCAAGCGACAGGCTCACACTGATGCCTCAGCAGTCCCGGAATTCCGGCGACTGGTTCAGCACCTGGCTGCGCACCGAGGTGAAGCGGACGAGCTTCTCGTCGACAGCCTGGTCCAGCGGGAACACCGCCACCCGGTGGCAGTTCTGGAAGGCCAGCCGTACACCGAAGTGCCGCTGCAGGGCGCCGCGTATGGCGTCACTCGCGAGCGCGCGCAGCAATTGCCCGCGCGCCTGCTCGTCCGGCGGGGGCGTCTGGTTGTCGGCGAAGTCTCCGCCGTCCACCTTCAGCTGGGCCACCAGGGAGCTGATCATCTCCCATGCGTAGGGCAGGGAGGTCCGGACGCAGTCGACGAATTCAGCTTCGTCGACCTCGCCTCGCTCGGCCTGTTCGAGTAGGGCCGGTGAGACGTCGAGCGACATGGGTTCTCCTCTCGCACCCCCGAGAGCGCAGGGGTTGCCGGACAGGGCACGGGAGTTCGCCATGCCGAAACACCGCAACGCTGAGTACACGCATCGCGACCTCCCGTTTATACGGTAGGCAACTGACCGTGACGGCACCAGGAGAATGGGCACATAGGCGGTTCCCACGGGGCACACAATCGGCCAGAGTCGGCCGCGGTCCGAATGATCGTTTTCCAGATGAAAAGGGGCGTGCCCCGAGGGGCCACGAGGACGGCGGTGGCGGGAGACGGGCGGGCGAATCGCGTGGGGCGCGAGGTGTCGGATAGCGTTGCCGACCATGCGTCTCGTCATCGCCCGGTGCTCCGTCGACTACGCCGGCCGGCTCACCGCCCATCTCCCCTCAGCCCCCCGTCTCATCCTGGTCAAGGCGGACGGCAGCGTCTCGATCCACGCGGACGACCGGGCCTACAAGCCCCTGAACTGGATGTCGCCGCCCTGCACGCTGAAGGAGGGGACCGGCGACGAGGAAGGCGTCTGGACCGTCGTCAACAAGGCGGGCGAGAAGCTCATCATCACCATGGAGGAAATCCTCCACGACTCCTCGCACGAACTGGGCGTCGACCCCGGCCTGATCAAGGACGGCGTGGAGGCGCACCTCCAGGAACTGCTCGCCGACCGCATCGACACCCTCGGCGAGGGCTACACCCTCATCCGCCGCGAGTACATGACGGCCATCGGCCCGGTCGACATCCTGTGCCGGGACGCGGAGGGGCGGACGGTCGCGGTCGAGATCAAGCGGCGCGGCGAGATCGACGGCGTCGAGCAGCTCACCCGCTATCTGGAGCTGCTGAACCGCGACCCCCATCTCGCCCCGGTCCGCGGCATCTTCGCCGCCCAGGAGATCAAGCCGCAGGCCCGCGTCCTCGCCGCCGACCGCGGCATCGGCTGCCAGGTCCTGGACTACGACGCCCTGCGGGGGATCGAGGACGACAAGCTGCGGCTGTTCTGAACGGCGGTCGCGTTCCCCGTACGACGGCGAAGGGCCGGGTTCCCGGGAGAGGAACCCGGCCTTCGTGCTGCCCGGGGGTGTCTCAGATCACCGGGTCCGACGAGAGCGAGGAGGACGACGAGGACGCGCTGCAGGGTGAGACCGGCGCGCTGGAGGTCGTGCCGCCGGCCGAGGTGCCGGTGGACGGCGGGGTGCTCGGGGTGGAGGAGGCCGACGGGGACTGGGACGGCGAGGGCGAGGACGAGCTGCCGCCGGAACCCGACGACGACGGACTCGGCGACGCGGAGTGCGAGGGCCTCGGGGACCCCGACGACGAGGACCTGGTGGGGGACGGCGAGGACCCGCCGCCAGCCCCCTGCGTGCTGCCCGGCGCCGGTGTGGTGGCCGTCTCCGTCGGCGTGGGATCGTCCGAGGTCCCCATCGTCCCGTCCGGTCCGGGATCCGTGGGCCTGCTGGTGGCCGTGCCCGTGTCTCCGGTGCCGGTGCCGGCGCCCGGAGTGTCCTGGTCGACGCCGCCGTCGCCGAGGCCGGTGCTGGCGGAGGGGTTCACTCCGCCCCGGTCGGTGGGGTCGTGGGCGTCGTTGCCGGAGGTCGCGCCGAGCGTGACGACGGTGCCGAGCACGGCGACGAGCAGCGCGCCGGCACCGGCCGCGACCAGGTTGCGCCTGGCCAGGCCCCTGAGACCGCCCCGGTCGCGGTGCGCCGGGGCCGGCGGGGTCACCGGCCGGTGGACGACGGTCTCGGCCTCGGGCGGGTAGGTGGGCGGTGCCGCCTGGATGCCGCGCGGCGGGGACGCCGGCTCCTCGTGGCGGGCGTCGGGCATGTCCTCGCCGGCCGTCGCCAGGGCCAGGCCGGGGATGTCCCCCGAGCGGTCGGCGACGAGGGCGAGCGCGCGGCGGCCGGCGACGGTACCGCGCTTGTCGGTGAGGGCGCCGCGCAGGCCGAGCGAGGCCTCCAGCTCGGAGCGGGCCCGGTCGAGGTCCCCGGCGCAGAGCGCGAGGACGCCGAGTTCGTGGTGGAAGTAGGCGCGGTCGGCGGACTCCCCGGCGAGCCGGGCCGCCTCGGCGCCCTCGTGCAGGGCGCTCTCCCAGGCGTTCCAGTGCAGTCCCGCGGCGAACGCGGGCGCCGCGGCGCGGGCGAGCCGGACGGCGGTGGCCTCCTCGCCCTCGGCGGGCGGGTTCGTCGTGGGCACCACGAGGGCGAGGGCGGCGAGGACGGCGTCCGCCTCGGCGCAGACCCGCTCGGGGGTGACGGACGGGTGGGCGGCCCACCAGGCGTAGTGCTGGGCGGCGGTCCCGGCGCGGGTCTCGGTGTCGTCGTCGTATCCGGCGGCCTCCAGCTGGGTCTGGACGCCGGCGGCGAGCCGGTAGCGGGTGCCGACCGGGGAGACGAGTCCGCAGGCGACCAGTTCGCCGAGGGCCGCGTCGGCGTGGGTGTCGCCGACCAGGGCGGGCAGGTGGGCCTGGTGCGGGACCTCGCCGCCGAGGGCAACTGCGAAGCGCAGGGCGGCGCGGGCGGAGGAGCTGAGGCGGGCGGCGAGCAGCGGGGCGGGGGCGGCGGCCTCGCCGAGTGAAGGGAGGGGTATCTCCTCGGCCTCGCCGGCCCCGGTGTCGACGGGCGCGGTGAGCGGGCGGGCGTCCTCGAAGACGCCGAACGCGTCCACCGCGTCGACGTTGGCGCGCAGTTGGTCGCGCTGCCGCAGCAGGGCGCCGGCCTGGACGAAGCGCAGCGGCAGGCCCTCGGACTCGAACCAGAGGTCGCCCGCCCAGTTGGCCTCCTCCTCGGTGAGGGTGCGGCCGACGGCGCGCTCGATGACCTCGACGCCGCCCGCGCGGTCCAGGCCGCTGAGGACGACCTCCTCGACGGCGGAGCCGGCGGAGGGCGGCGGGGTGTCGGGGGTGGCGCCGAACAGGAAGGCGCACTCGGGCGTGGCGTCCAGGAGTTCGTCGAGGAGCGCGCCGCCGAAGTCCAGGTCGTCCACGACGACGACCGCGCCGATCTCCCCGACGAGGGCGCGCAGTTCCTCGTCGTCGGGACGGTGGCGGTCGGCGTCGTAGACCGTGTGGAAGAGGTCGTGGAGCAGTGCGGCCGGGGTGCGGCCGAAGCCGGAGAGGAGGACGACGCCGTCGGGGGCGAGGTCCTCGCAGTCCTCGGCGACGAGGTCGAGGAGGCTGGTGCGGCCGGAGCCGGCCGGTCCGACGAGGCGGACGGAGCGGCCGCGGGCGAGGAGGCGGACCAGTTGTTCGCGCTCGTCCTGGCGGCCGAGCAGCGGCTGCGTGGGCGGGGTGGGTCCGGCGGGGGCGGGCGGCCGGGCGGTGTGCTCGAACTCGGCGCGCTGCTCGGGGGTGCGCTTCGCGGGGCGCTCGGGCCGCTCCGTGGGCGGGCAGAGTTCGATCTCGCTGCCGTCCACCGGGTTGACGGTGAGCAGGTGTTCGCCGGCGACCACGCGCACCGTGCGGGCGCGGCCCGGGGTGTGCTGGCCGAAGTCGGGTGTGAGGGGGTCCCTGGACGGGCGGGGGCGCGGCGTCTGGCCGCTCCCGGTCTCGAATGCGTTCGACCGGGAGGCGGCGCCGTCGTCCTGGCCGTACTCCTCGGGTCCCCGGGTGGTCGGGTCCATGGGTCCAAGCCCCCCAAAAAGCGTCGTGTGGCGGTAGCCCCTCCCGGCCTTGCTGCACACTGCGCTGTCGCTTCTGGTCCGGTGCCCGCTCGAGGGCTGCGGGCGGCGGGCAGACGAACCGTAAACCTTGGCCCAGTATCCACGACAGTCCGGGGTGCCGGGCCGTCCGAGACGTCACAGTCCGGTGAGGATTGCGCCGCCGGGTGATTCCGCCGCAGGCCACCCGGCCTGTGCACGACGGACCCGGCTCTTCCGGTTTGTCACACCCGGGGCAGGGACTCCACCCCGATACCGCCCTCGATCGCCAGGATCCTGTGCAGCCGGGTGGCCACCAGCAGGCGCTGCATCTGCGGCGGTACGCCGCGCAGCACCAGGCGCCGGCCGCAGCGGCCGGCCCGCCGGTGGACGCCCATGATGACGCCGAGTCCGGTGGCGTCCCAGGAGTCCAGTTCGGACAGGTCGAGCACCAGGTCGCCGACGCCGTCGTCCACGGCCGTGTGCAGGGCCGTGCGGGCGTCCGCCGCGCTGCGCACGTCGAGGCGGCCCCCGACGACCAGCTCGACGTGGTCGCCCCTGATGTGCATAGCGCTCCCCTAAGCGTGCGTCTCGTGCTCCGCGGTGTGATGTCCGGTGTTGCATGCTCTGACTGCGCGAAGCGGTCGGAGGTTGCCGTCTGTGAGCGATCCGATACCGAATTCACCCGCAGGGGTGAGACCCCTGAGGCCTGTGCGGTTTCAGTGCTTGTAGTTAGCCCTGCCCGCTCTCGCGTCCGATGTCACCGGCGTCAACCATCCGGCGCATCGGCCGTATGGCTCTCGGCCGGAGACTAGCGGTCGTGAGGCGCTGCGTGACCGGTTAGTAACGCGTCTCACGTCTCACGGCGTGAGACGCCGGTCACGTCGTCAATTCCTGTCCGATACAGGCCTATTCCCGCCGATTGCACCCGTACTGACCTGCCGTGACACACCGAACGGAGCGGATCGGCGGGGACGGTCTAGATTGGCCGCATGGTCAACCTGACGCGCATCTACACGAAGACCGGCGACAAGGGCACCACCAACCTCGGCGACATGAGCCGGGTCGCCAAGACCGATCTCAGGATCGCCGCGTACGCCGACGCCAACGAGGCGAACGCGGTCATCGGTACGGCGATCGCGCTGGGCGGCCTCGCCGAGGACGTCGTCGGGGTCCTCACCCGGGTCCAGAACGACCTGTTCGACGTGGGCGCGGACCTGTCGACGCCGGTGGTGGAGAACCCGGAGTTCCCTCCGCTGCGGGTCGAGCAGCACTACGTCGACCGGCTGGAGGCGGACTGCGACCGCTTCAACGAGCGGCTGGAGAAGCTCCGCTCGTTCATCCTCCCCGGCGGCACCCCGGGCGCGGCCCTGCTCCACCAGGCCTGCACGGTCGTACGCCGCGCCGAACGCTCCACCTGGGCCGCCCTGGAGGTCCACGGCGAGGTCATGAACCCGCTCACCGCGACCTACCTCAACCGCCTGTCGGACCTGCTGTTCATCCTGGCCCGGACGGCCAACAAGGACACCGGCGACGTGCTGTGGGTGCCGGGCGGGGAGCGCTAGCGCAGGCCGGCCGGCTCACGCTCCGCTTCGCCCCGCGGCCGCCGCTTCGGGAAGACGGTGTAACTCGCGGCGATGACCAGGTTGATGCCGACGACGAACAGCATCCGCTGCTGCCACGCCCGCAGCGAGCCGGTCTCGCCGTCGCCGCCGACGTACCAGACGGCCGCCTGCAACAGGGCCGCGGCGACCAGCGCGGCGAGGATCCAGCGGCCCGCGACCTTCCATTCGTGGAGGGCGCGGGCCGTTCCGTACTTCGGGGGCCGCGCGGGCGGCGGGCCGCCGGCGAAGCGGTGGGCGACCCGGGCGTCGGCCCACCGGATCGTCGAGTGGCCGAGGCCCACGGTGAAGCCGATGTAGACGGCGGCGAGGCCGTGCCGCCAGTCGGGCTCGGCTCCGTTCCTGAGGTCGACGGCGCTCACTGCGAACAGCACGGCCTCCAGCAGCGGTTCGCAGCACAGCAGGACCAGTCCCAGCCTCGGCATCCGGAACACGTACCGGCAGGCCAGTCCGGCGGCCAGCAGCACCCAGAAGGCCACCTCGCAGGCGATGATCAGTGCGACGATCACGGTTGGCTCCTCTCGGTCGCCTCTCCAGGCTCCCGCCGCGCGCGGCCGGCTTCGTCGTCGCCGGCGACGAACTCGGAGTACATCGAAAGATGCAGACGGGACCGTCCCCCGGGAGCAGGCGGGCAGTGCGCGGGGCGTGTTGGATGGAGGCCATGGCCGTACGACGACTGCCCCGCCCGCACCGTTTCGACGTGTGGATCGCGGTCGGGGGGCTCCTCGGCGGGCTGCTGCTGGCGATCATCGGCCTGAACACCCGGCCGGCCGACGACCCCCTCACCCTCTTCGACGGCCGCTGGCCGCCCCTGCTGCCGCTGACCGTGACGGCCGGCTGCGAACTGCTGCGCCGGACGGCCCCGCGCACGGCCCTGATCGTCGGCAGCGTCGCCGTCACCGCGGACCTGGTGACCCAGGGCAACCTGTCCACCGTGCTGATGTTCACCGACGTCATGTACGCGGCCGTCCTGTACGGCCCGCTCGCCTCGGCCCGCCGCATCCAGTGGATCACCGGGCTGCTCACCGTGGCCGGGACGGTCGTGCCGTTCGCGGTGTGGCGGGTGCCGCAGGCGCTGCTGATCGGCGTGGTCGTCGGCGTCGTCGCCTACGCCCCCGCCTCCACCGGCTGGATCGTGCGCGACCACCGCGACGCCGCCGAGGCCGCCCGGCTGCGGGCCGAACAGACCGCGCTGCTGGCCGAGACGGACCGCGTCCAGGCAGTCACGGCCGAGCGGGCGCGCATGGCGCGGGAGTTGCACGACATGGTCGCCAACCACCTCTCGGCGATCGCCATCCACTCCACGGCCGCGCTGTCCCTCGACGAACCGGAGACCTCCCGGCAGGCGCTGACCGTCATCCGGGAGAACAGCGTCGACGGGCTCGCGGAGATGCGGCGGCTGATCGGGATCCTGCGCGACGGCAGCGGGGACCGCGAGCCGGCCGCGGCGCCCACGCTCGACGGCGTGGCGGCCCTGGTCGACGGCGCCCGCGCCAACGGCCTGGACGTCACGCTCGACAGCCGGCCCGGCGAGGTCCCCTCCCCCGTGGAACTCGCCGCCTACCGCATCGTCCAGGAGGCGCTGACCAACGCCCTCAAGCACGCCCGCCCCGGCCGGGTCACGGTGTGCCTCGCCCGGCGAGACGGTGTGCTCGACGTCCGGGTGAGCAGCCCGTACGGTCCCGTGGACGGTCCGCGCGCCCCCGGTTCCGGGGCCGGTCTCGTCGGGATGCGGGAGCGGGCGGCGCTGCTGGGCGGCACGTTCGAGGCCGGGCCGGAGGGCGCCCTGTGGACCGTACGCGCCGCGCTCCCCCTCATCGAAGGAGACCACCGTTCATGAGCCGTGCCATCCGTGTCCTCGTCGCCGAGGACCAGTCCGCCGTCCGTGCGGGGCTCGTCCTGATCCTGCGCAGCGCGCCCGACATCGAGGTGGTCGGGGAGGCGGCGGACGGGGAGCGGGCGGTGACGCTGGCCCGGGAGCTGCGGCCCGATCTGGTGCTGATGGACGTTCAGATGCCGCGGCTCGACGGGGTGGCGGCGACCCGGCAGGTGGTCGAGGAAGGGCTCGCGGACGTCCTCGTGCTGACCACCTTCGACCTCGACGAGTATGTGTTCGGGGCGTTGCGGGCGGGCGCGGCCGGGTTTCTGCTGAAGAACACGGAGGCACGGGATCTGCTGACGGCGGTCCGTACCGTGGCCGCCGGTGAGGGGCTGATCGCCCCGGCCGTCACCCGGCGCCTGATCGCCGAGTTCGCCGCCAGGCCGGTACGGCGGCCCACCGTCGACCCCGCCGCCCTCGACGCCCTCACCCGGCGCGAGCGCGAGGTGCTGGCCTGTCTCGGGGAGGGCCTGTCCAACGCCGCGATCGCCGGGCGGCTGGACATGGCGGAGGCGACGGTCAAGACGCACGTCAGCCGGTTGCTGGGGAAACTGGAGCTGCGCAGTCGGGTCCAGGCGGCCGTACTCGCCCAGGAGTGGGGGGTCTGACAGCCGTATACGAGAGTGGTCCAGACCTATTGACCCATGGTCCAGACCTTTCTATTCTCGCGGCACTGTGGGTGCGAAGGCTCAGTCGCGCCCCCCAACTCCCCATAGGAGGCGCAGAATGCGCTTCGGACACAGAGCAGCGGCCGGGGTCGCGACCCTGCTGCTCCCGCTGGCCGGACTGGTCGGCCTCGCGGGCCCCGCACAGGCCGCGACGACCGCGACGGCCACCTACGCCAAGACCCAGGACTGGGGCACCGGCTTCGAGGGCAAGTGGACCGTGAAGAACACCGGCACCACGGCCATCAGCTCCTGGACGGTCGAGTGGGACTTCCCCTCCGGCACGTCCGTCACCTCCGCCTGGGAGGCCGACGTCACCTCCTCTGGCACCCACTGGACCGCCAAGAACAAGTCCTACAACGGCTCCCTCGCCCCCGGCGCCTCGGTCTCCTTCGGCTTCAACGGCGCGGGCTCCGGCTCCCCCGCCAACTGCAAGCTCAACGGCGACAGTTGCGACGGCACGACGGTGCCGGGTGACGCCTCCCCGTCCGCGCCGGGCACCCCCACCGCCTCCGGCATCACGGACACCTCGGTGAAGCTGGCCTGGTCCGCCGCCACCGACGACAAGGGCGTCAAGAACTACGACGTCCTGCGCGACGGCGCCAAGGTCGCCACCGTGACGGCCACCTCGTACACCGACACCGGTCTGACCGCCGGCACCGACTACTCCTACACCGTCCAGGCCCGCGACACCGCCGACCAGACCGGACCGGTCAGCGGCGCGGTCGCCGTGCACACCACGGGCGGCACCACCCCTCCCCCGACCACCGGCTCCAAGGTCAAGCTCGGCTACTTCACCGAGTGGGGCATCTACGGCCGCAACTACAACGTCAAGAACCTGGTGACGTCCGGCTCCGCCGCGAAGATCACGCACATCAACTACGCCTTCGGCAACGTCACCGGCGGCAAGTGCGCGATCGGCGACTCCTACGCCGACTACGACAAGGCGTTCACCGCCGACCAGTCCGTCAGCGGCGTCGCCGACACCTGGGACCAGCCGCTGCGCGGCAACTTCAACCAGCTGCGCCAGCTGAAGGCCAAGTACCCGAACATCAAGGTGCTGTGGTCCTTCGGCGGCTGGACCTGGTCCGGCGGCTTCGGCCAGGCCGCGGCGAACCCGGCCGCCTTCGCCCAGTCCTGCTACGACCTGGTCGAGGACCCGCGCTGGGCCGACGTCTTCGACGGCATCGACATCGACTGGGAGTACCCGAACGCCTGCGGTCTGTCCTGCGACACCTCGGGCGCCGCGGCCTTCAAGAACCTGATGTCCGCGCTGCGCGCCAAGTTCGGCGCGAACTACCTGGTCACGGCGGCCACCACGGCCGACGGCTCCTCCGGCGGCAAGATCGACGCCGCCGACTACGCGGGCGCCGCGAGCTACGTCGACTGGTACAACGTGATGACGTACGACTTCTTCGGCGCCTGGGCCGCCCAGGGCCCGACCGCCCCGCACTCCCCGCTCACCTCCTACAGCGGCATCCCGACGGCCGGCTTCACCACGGCCGACGCGATGGCCAAGTTCAAGGCGAAGGGCGTCCCCGCGAGCAAGCTGCTCATCGGCATCGGCTTCTACGGCCGCGGCTGGACCGGCGTCACCCAGGACGCCCCCGGCGGCACCGCCACGGGCCCGGCGGCCGGCACCTACGAGCAGGGCATCGAGGACTACAAGGTCCTCAAGACGTCCTGCCCCGCCACCGGCACCGTCGCGGGCACGGCCTACGCGAAGTGCGGCAGCAATTGGTGGTCCTACGACACTCCCGCCACGATCGGCACGAAGATGGCGTGGGCCAAGACCCAGGGTCTGGGCGGCGCGTTCTTCTGGGAGTTCAGCGGTGACACCGGCAACGGAGAGCTGGTGAGCGCCATCAGCGGCGGACTGGGCTGACCCCTCCCCCGCTCCCCGCGTGCGCGTCGCGGGCGGACCTCCGGGTTCGCCGGCGGCGCGCACCGTCCGTTCGCGCGCCCCTGGGCGCACGCCTCGCAGGGACCTTCGGCCCTGCGCCGGTGGGCCCCTCGACCGGTGGAGCGGGCCCGCGCGCCGGGGACACTGTAGATCTCAGAACGGTGATCGGAACATCTCACTCGGGGGAGATCATGAAGCGCAGGCCCGGCAGGAACAAGCCACGCCCCAGCGGGCTCAGGGGCCTGGCACGGCCCAGGGCGGGAACCCTCGGGGTCTTCGCCGGAACCACCGCGGCCGCCCTGCTGGCGGCCACCTGTCCCGTCACCGTCACGGTGACGCTCAACCCGCAGACCGGCCCGGTCGTCGTCAGCCGGGACAGCGGCCTGACGCAGCCGGACGCCGGCCAGGTACGGCCGGAGTGCCCTCTCTAGCGGGCCTGGAAGGATCCGGCCCTCAGGCCACGTTGACCCGCTGCCCGGGCGGAGCCGCCTCCAGCCAGGCGAGGAACCCGGTCAGCGCGTCCTCGCTCATCGCGAGCTCGAGACGCGTCCCGCGATGGGTGCAGGCGAGGACGACCGCGTCGGACAGGAGCGCCAGCTCCTCCTCGCCCTCGGGCAGCCGGCGGCCGGCCACCTCGATCGAGGCACGCTCCAGGACGCGGCGGGGACGGTAGGCGTAGGAGAAGACGCGGTACCACTCGATGCGGTCGCCGTTGTAGCGGGCGACGCCGTAGCTCCAGCCCTTTCCGCTCGTGTCCGGTTTCTCGGGGATGTCCCAGCGCAGGGAACAGTCGAAGGTGCCGCCGGAACGCTGGATGAGTCTGCGGCGCAGACCGAAGACGAACAGCCCCAGCACCACCAGGGCCACGACGATTCCGCACACAGTCAGAGCGAGGACCATCGACACCGACCTCCTCGTCTCCTAGGTACCGAAATATAGGTAACGGAACGGAAAAAACATCCATATCTGCCTCAGCCGCGACCGGCTCCGGATTGCTCCGGTGCCGACCGCGGCTGAGTGACGTCACAGCTCCGCTCTCCAGACCTCAGGGGCCTGGGACGGGCCTCCGGCTTCAGCGCGTGGCCGCCGCTCGCAGGCGTACGTCCGCGCGACGCTGGGCGGCGGCGTCGGCGTCCGACTTCGCCCGCTCCAGCGCTCGCTCGGCGCGCTGGACGTCGATCTCGTCCGACAGCTCGACGATCTCGGCCAGCAGCGACAGCTTGTTGTCCGCGAACGAGATGAAACCGCCGTGCACCGCGGCGACGACCGTCCCACCATCACTCGTACGGATGGTCACCGGGCCCGACTCCAGCACACCGAGCAGCGGCTGGTGACCGGGCATGACGCCGATGTCGCCGGACGTGGTGCGCGCGACGACCAGGGTGGCCTCGCCGGACCAGACCTCTCGGTCGGCCGCGACCAGCGCGACGTGCAGCTCAGCAGCCAAGGTGGCTCCTCGGGTCACCACCCGGCGGTTCTGCCGGGTGTTGGTTACAAGTCTAGTGGGCGTGAGAGAGGGGGCGGGACGCGCCCGCCCCCTCACACGAACTCAGAGCTCCGAACCCGGAGGTCCGGGTTCAGGAGACGCCCAGCTCCTTGGCGTTGGCCTTGAGGTCCTCGAGGCCACCGCACATGAAGAACGCCTGCTCCGGGAAGTGGTCGTACTCGCCGTCGCAGATCGCGTTGAAGGCCGCGATCGACTCGTCCAGCGGGACGTCCGACCCGTCGACGCCGGTGAACTGCTTGGCGACGTGGGTGTTCTGGGACAGGAAGCGCTCCACGCGACGGGCACGGTGGACGACGAGCTTGTCCTCCTCGCCGAGCTCGTCGATACCGAGGATCGCGATGATGTCCTGGAGGTCCTTGTACTTCTGCAGGATCGTCTTGACGCGCATGGCGGCGTCGTAGTGGTCCTGCGCGATGTAACGCGGGTCCAGGATGCGGGACGTGGAGTCCAGCGGGTCCACGGCCGGGTAGATGCCCTTCTCGGAGATCGGACGGGAGAGAACCGTCGTCGCGTCGAGGTGGGCGAAGGTGGTGGCCGGGGCCGGGTCGGTCAGGTCGTCGGCGGGGACGTAGATCGCCTGCATCGAGGTGATCGAGTGACCGCGGGTCGAGGTGATGCGCTCCTGGAGGAGACCCATCTCGTCGGCCAGGTTCGGCTGGTAGCCCACCGCGGAGGGCATACGGCCGAGCAGGGTCGACACCTCGGAACCGGCCTGCGTGAAGCGGAAGATGTTGTCGATGAAGAACAGCACGTCCTGCTTCTGGACGTCACGGAAGTACTCCGCCATCGTCAGACCCGCGAGGGCCACGCGCAGACGGGTGCCCGGGGGCTCGTCCATCTGGCCGAAGACCAGCGCGGTCTTGTCGATGACGCCCGAGTCGGACATCTCCTCGATGAGGTCGTTGCCCTCACGGGTGCGCTCACCGACGCCGGCGAACACGGAGACACCGTCGTGGTTGTTGGCGACGCGGTAGATCATCTCCTGGATGAGCACCGTCTTGCCGACGCCGGCGCCGCCGAACAGACCGATCTTGCCGCCCTTGACGTACGGGGTCAGCAGGTCGATGACCTTGACGCCGGTCTCGAACATCTCGGTCTTCGACTCGAGCTCGTCGAAGTTCGGGGCCTTGCGGTGGATGGACCAGCGCTCGCCGTCGTACTTCTCGTCGACGTTCAGCACCTCACCGAGGGTGTTGAACACCTTGCCCTTGGTGAAGTCGCCGACCGGGACGGTGATGCCCGTGCCGGTGTCGGTGACCGCGGCCTGGCGGACCAGACCGTCGGTGGGCTGCATGGAGATGGTGCGGACCAGGCCGTCACCCAGGTGCTGGGCGACCTCCAGGGTCAGGATCTTCTTCTCGCCCGCGTTGGCCGGGTCGGCGACCTCGACGTGCAGCGCGTTGTAGATCTCCGGCATCGCGTCGACGGGGAACTCCACGTCGACGACCGGGCCGATGACCCGGGCGACGCGGCCCGTGGCCGTCGCGGTCTCAACAGTGGTGGTCATTAGCGGTCACTCCCCGCGGTCGCGTCGGCCAGGGCGCTCGCGCCACCGACGATCTCGCTGATTTCCTGGGTGATTTCGGCCTGGCGGGCCGCGTTGGCAAGCCGGGAGAGGCTCTCGATGAGCTCACCGGCGTTGTCGGTGGCCGACTTCATCGCGCGCCGCGTGGCGGCGTGCTTCGAGGCCGCCGACTGGAGAAGCGCGTTGTACACGCGGCTCTCCACATAGCGCGGCAGCAGGGCGTCGAGGACGTCCTCCGCCGACGGCTCGAAGTCGAACAGCGGGAGGATCTCGCCCTGCGGCTTCGCCTCCTTGGCCACCTCGTCGAGGCTGAGCGGCAGCAGACGGTCGTCGAGGGCCGTCTGCGTCATCATCGAGACGAACTCGGTGAAGACGATGTGGATCTCGTCCACGCCGCCCTCGGCCGTGTCCTTCTCGATGGCCTCGATCAGCGGAGCCGCGACCTTCTTGGCGTCCGCGTACGTGGGCTCGTCGGTGAAGCCCGTCCACGACTCCGCGATCTTGCGCTCACGGAAGTTGTAGTGGGCGACACCGCGCCGGCCGACGATGTACGTGTCGACCTGCTTGCCCTCGGCCTCGAGGCGCGCCGTCAGCTGCTCCGCGGCCTTGATGGCGTTGGAGTTGAAGGCGCCGGCGAGACCACGGTCGCTCGTCAGGAGCAGCACCGCGGACCGCGTGACCGTCTCGGCCTGCGTGGTCAGCGGGTGCTTGGTGTTCGAGCCGGTACCGACCGCAGTGACCGCGCGGGTGAGCTCGGCCGCGTAGGGCGTGGAGGCCGCCACCTTGCGCTGCGCCTTGACGACGCGCGAGGCGGCGATCATCTCCATCGCCTTCGTGATCTTCTTGGTCGCGGTGACGGATCGGATGCGACGCTTGTAGACCCGGAGCTGTGCTCCCATGAGTCAGGTCCCTTCCTTTACGTCACTTCGAGACGCTGACGGGCGCTTCTTCGCCGAGCAGCCTGCCGTCCGAGGTCTCGAACTGCTTCTTGAAGTCGGCGATCGCGTCGGCCACGGCCGTCAGCGTGTCGTCGGACAGCTTGCCGCCCTCACGGATGGAGGTCATGAGGCCCTGCTCCTGGCGGTGCAGGTACTCCAGCAGCTCCTTCTCGAAGCGGCGGATGTCGGCGACCGGGACGTCGTCCATCTTGCCGGTGGTGCCGGCCCACACCGAGACGACCTGGTCCTCGGTCGACATCGGCTGGTACTGGGCCTGCTTCAGCAGCTCGACCATGCGCTGGCCGCGCTCCAGCTGCGCCTTCGACGCGGAGTCCAGGTCGGAACCGAAGGCGGCGAACGCCTCCAGCTCACGGAACTGGGCCAGGTCGACACGCAGACGGCCGGAGACCTGCTTCATCGCCTTGTGCTGCGCGGAACCACCGACTCGGGAGACGGAGATACCGACGTTCAGCGCGGGGCGCTGACCGGCGTTGAACAGGTCCGACTCCAGGAAGCACTGGCCGTCGGTGATGGAGATGACGTTGGTCGGGATGAACGCCGAGACGTCGTTGGCCTTGGTCTCGACGATCGGCAGACCCGTCATCGAGCCCTTGCCCATCTCGTCCGAGAGCTTCGCGCAGCGCTCCAGCAGACGGGAGTGCAGGTAGAAGACGTCACCCGGGTAGGCCTCGCGGCCCGGCGGGCGGCGCAGCAGCAGCGACACGGCGCGGTAGGCGTCGGCCTGCTTCGACAGGTCGTCGAAGATGATCAGGACGTGCTTGCCCTCGTACATCCACTGCTGGCCGATGGCCGAGCCGGTGTACGGCGCGAGGTACTTGAAGCCGGCCGGGTCGGACGCCGGGGCGGCGACGATGGTCGTGTACTCCAGCGCGCCGTTCTCCTCCAGCGCGCGGCGGACCGACGCGATGGTGGAGCCCTTCTGGCCGATGGCGACGTAGATGCAGCGGACCTGCTTCTCCGGGTCGCCCGAGCGCCAGTTGTCACGCTGGTTGATGATCGTGTCGACGGCCAGGGCGGTCTTGCCGGTCTGGCGGTCACCGATGATCAGCTGACGCTGACCACGGCCGATCGGGGTCATCGCGTCGACGGCCTTGTAGCCGGTCTCCATCGGCTCGTGCACCGACTTGCGCTGCATGACCGTGGGGGCCTGCAGCTCGAGGGCGCGGCGGCCGGACGTCTCGATCTCGCCGAGGCCGTCGATCGGGTTGCCGAGCGGGTCGACGACGCGGCCGAGGTATCCCTCGCCGACGGCCACGGAGAGCACCTCGCCGGTACGGGTGACCGGCTGACCCTCCTCGATGCCGCTGAACTCACCGAGGACGATGGCACCGATCTCGCGCTCCTCGAGGTTGAGGGCGAGGCCGAGGGTGCCGTCCTCGAACTTCAGCAGTTCGTTGGCCATGGCCGAGGGCAGACCCTCGACCTTCGCGATGCCGTCGCCGGCAAGGGTGACCGTACCGACCTCCTCGCGCGAGGCCGCGTCCGGCTTGTACGACTGGACGAAGTTCTCCAGCGCGTCCCGGATCTCCTCCGGCCGGATCGTGAGCTCCGCCATCTGGGTTCCCTGCTCTCCTTGTTGGGCCCGAAGTTTCACTTGGGGGGATGGGGACTCCCCCCTGAACGAGGTGAATCCTCTGCACGGCCCAACCAGGGCCGCTTGCGTACGTACTGCGTATTGAGTTGCTGCTAGCTCGCCATGCGACGGGCGGCGTCCTCGATGCGGTCCGCGAGGGAGCCGTTGATGACCTCGTCGCCGACCTGCACCCGGATCCCGCCGAGGACCTCGGGGTCCACGTCGAGGTTGAGGTGCATCTGGCGGCCGTAGAGCTTCGCGAGGGCGGCGCCGAGACGTCGCTTCTGCGTGTCGCTCAGGGGCACGGCCGAGGTGACGACGGCCACGACACGGTCGCGGCGCTCGGCGGCGAGCTTGGACAGGGACTCGAGTCCCGCTTCCAGGCTACGTCCCCGCGGAGTGGTCACAAGGCGCGTCACCAGACGAACGGTGGCCGCGTCGGCACGGCCGCCGAGCAGGCTGCGCAGCAGCTCGCCCTTGGCCGAGGCGGTGGCCTTCCGGTCGGTCAGCGCGGCACGCAGCTCGGTGCTCGAGGAGACGATCCGCCCGAAGCGGAACAGCTCGTCCTCGACGTCGTCGAGCGCGCCCGCCTTCTGCGCGGCGGTGAGGTCGGCGGTGTCCGCCAGCTGCTCCAGCGCGTCCACCAGGTCGCGCGACTGCGACCAGCGGGAACGCACCAGGCCGGACACCAGGTCGGCGGTCGTGCCGCTGACCTGGGAGCCGAGCAGACGCTGGGCCAGCCCGGCCTTGGCCTCGCCGTCCTGCGCCGGGTCGGTGAGGACCCGACGCAGCGACACCTCGCGGTCGAGCAGCGCGGTGACGGCCGCCAGCTCGCCGGCGAGCCGAGCGGCGTCCACGGACGTGGAGTCCGTCAGCGCGTCGAGACGCTCACGTGCGGCTGCCAGGGCCTCGCGGCTCGCTCCGTTCATCGCGACGCCTCGGCCTTCTCCTCGAGCTCGTCGAGGAAGCGGTCGATGACGCGGCTCTGGCGGGCGTGGTCCTCGAGGGACTCGCCGACGAGCTTGCCGGCCAGTTCGGTGGCGAGCTTGCCGACGTCCTGGCGCAGCGCGGACGCGGCGGCCTTGCGGTCGGCCTCGATCTGGGCGTGACCGGCGGCGACGATCTCCTCACGCTGCCGCTGGCCTTCCGCGCGCATCTCGGCGATGAGCGTGGCGCCCTGCTCCTGAGCCTCCTGGCGCAGGCGCGCGGCCTCGTGGCGGGCCTCGGCGAGCTGAGCCTTGTACTGCTCGAGCACGCTCTGGGCCTCGGTCTGAGCGGCCTCGGCCTTCTCGATACCGCCCTCGATCGCCTCGCGGCGCTCTTCCAGAACCTTGTTGATGTTCGGGAGGAGCTTCTTGGCGAGGAAGCCGAAGACGATGACGAAGGCGATCAGGCCGATCACGAGCTCCGGAATCGGCGGGATGAGCGGGTTTTCCGCTTCCTCAGCCGCCAGCTGAACCAGGGGGCTCATATCAGTGCCTTTCGTCGAAAGGTGCGGTCCGACGGATCAGGTCAGGAGGTCGGGTAGACGAACGGCATGACCAGACCGATCAGGGCCAGCGCCTCACAGAAGGCGAAGCCGAGGATCTGGTTGGCGCGGATCAGGCCGGCCGCCTCGGGCTGGCGGGCGAGCGCCTGGGTGCCGTTACCGAAGATGATGCCGACGCCGACGCCCGGGCCGATCGCGGCGAGGCCGTAACCGATCGAGCCGAGGTTGCCCTTGATCTCGACGCCGGCGGCAAGGGTCTGGAGAGCGGACATGCCGGTTCTTCCTTCTCTTTCAATGACCGGTGGGGGTTGGCCACCGGATGTCTGGATGGGAGTCGGGCTGGCTCAGTGGTGCTCGGCGAGCGCGCCCTGGATGTAGCTGCAGGTCAGCAGGACGAAGACGTACGCCTGGACCGCCTGGATGAAGAGCTCGAAGGCCGTCATCACGATGACCATCACGAACGAGACACCGGAGTAGGCGATGCCGATGCCGTTGAGCATGTACCAGCTGGCGATCGTGAAGAGCAGCAGGAGGGTGTGACCGGCGAACATGTTCGCGAAGAGTCGGACGGCATGGGTGAAGGGCCGCACGAGGAGGTTCGAGAACAGCTCGATCGTCATCGACAGCGGGAGGACCGCGCCGAGGGACTTGTCGTAGCCGGTGAAGTTCTTGAAGGCGCCGACGAAGCCGTGGCGCTTGAAGGTCAGGGCGACCCACAGGACGTAGACGATGCCGGCGAGGACCGCGGGGTAGGAGATGATCGCGGTGACCGGGAACTGGGCGACCGGGATGATCGACCAGAGGTTCATCATCCAGACGAAGAAGAAGAGCGAGACGACGAGCGGGACGTACTTCTCGCCTTCCTTCTTGCCGATGGTCTCGTAGACCACGCCGCGGCGGACGAAGTCGTAGCCGGCCTCGGCGACCATCTGGAGCTTGCCGGGGACGACCTTCGGGCGGGCGAAGGCGGCCCAGAAGAAGCCGACGATGATGATCGAGCCGAGCAGCGCCAGCAGCATCGTCTTGTTGAAGTACGAGTTGCCGTCCGCGTCGCCGAAGAGCGGTTCGAACAGGAACGAGTGCAGGCCCGGAGCCGGGAAGCCACAACCGTCGAACAGGTGGCAGTCGGTCTCGAAAGCGAGCACCTGCGTCGGGTCAGCACTCACCGCGGGCTCCTTCGTCGTGGCGCATAGGTACGGCAACCTCGTTGTGTCGGCGCGGCGCACGGCCGCGTTTCGGCACGGGACTGGTGTTTCGGATGTGGGGGCGGCTTGGGGGCATCTCGCCTCGCGATTGAGCAGGCGTCAGCTCGGATGCCCGCGCCCGCGATGCCGCAGTTGGCACCGGACGATAGCAGGATCTCTCAGGCGTCTTTATCCCGGCCCTATCCCTCACGACGAAAGCCCCGATTTTTCGGGCTTCTCGCCCTTCGACGAAGTCGCGGAAGAGCCCGAATCGGGTTCGACGTAAAGGATCTTGGCCTTCATGTGCGCTCGCGTCTGGGCGGCGATCCACGCGATCGTGGCGACGACGAGCGTGACGGCGAAGGCCCGGGGGTTGAACAGCGTCGTGTTCTTGAACGCGGCCATGAAGATGAACAGCAGCAGGATCTGCGCCGCGTAGAGCATCAGGCCCATGGCCTGGAACAGCTGCGGAAGCGATTTGGCGGTGCGCTGCAGGACGTAGAGGCCGATCCCCATGAACGCGATCACGATCACCGTGCCGACAACGGCCCCGATGGCTCCCTTGCCGCCCGCGACCACGCCGCTGACAACGGCGGCGATCGCGCCGACGGCAGCTGTGGGCACGGCGGCCTGGGCCAGGATCCGGACGTCGTTGGACGGCATGGCGGCAACTCCGCTTTCAAAGGGGGCAGGGGTGTCGTCATGGACGAGCGTAGTCCCGGTTCGAGGGGCGAATGACCTCACGCCGACCTCGGGCCAAGAGACCGTCGCACTACGGTCCTTCGGCTCTCTCCGGGGTTCTCGTGAACCGTATCACAAACTATTTGATGAGGTCTTTACCTGGATGGTGTGCTTGCTGTCACACATGAGAGTGACTGTGCGCGTCTGTGCAGAAACAGCGCCGACTTGTCTGGTATTGGGGAGCTTTGCCCCTGCGGGCTTCTCCCACGACTTGGCAATGCTCTAGTCAGATTCTTACCTTGCCGACCGCGAACGAGGGCCCACGGCGGTCGCCCCGTTGACCCCGGAGACACCGACCGCCACAGGCGTACGCGCCTCCGGTTCGGATCCGTCGGCGGCGACGGGCGAGGCCTCCGCCGCGACGTCGGAAGGCCGGCGCCCGCGACGGTAGCGCGGCGGCACGAACGCCTCGGCCCAGCGCGGGGTGCGCGGCGTGTAGCGCGGCAGCAGAAGCAGCACCAGGCCCAGCGCGCTGAGGAACACGACACCGAGGACGATCCACATCGACGCCGCGTTGACGGAGTAGGCGAGCGCCCCGAACGCGATCAGCGCCGACCAGAAGTACATGATCAGCACCGCGCGGCTGTGCGAGTGGCCGATCTCCAGGAGCCGGTGGTGCAGATGCCCGCGGTCCGCGGCGAACGGCGACTGACCGCGCCAGGTGCGGCGCACGATCGCCAGGATCAGGTCCGCGGCCGGGATCGCGATGATCGTGAGCGGCATCAGCAGCGGGATGTAGACCGGCACCATCTGGTGCACGGTGGACCGCTCGGAGCCGCCGAAGAGGCTTTCGGGGTCGACGTTGCCCGTGACGGAGATCGCGCCGGCGGCCAGCACCAGCCCGATCAGCATCGAGCCCGAGTCGCCCATGAAGATCCGCGCGGGGTGCATGTTGTGCGGCAGGAAGCCCAGGCACATGCCCATCAGGATGGCCGCGAACAGCGTCGCCGGGGCGGCGGCCTCGATGCCGTACGAGTACCAGATGCGGTACGTGTACATGAAGAACGCGGCCGAGGCGATGCACACCATGCCGGCGGCGAGACCGTCGAGGCCGTCCACGAAGTTGACCGCGTTGATGGTGATCACGACCAGCGCCACCGTCAGCAGGGTGCCCTGCCACTGGGTCAGCGCGACCGTGCCGACGGTCGGGATGGGCAGCCACAGGATCGTCAGGCCCTGCATGACCATCACGCCCGCGGCGATCATCTGGCCGCCCAGTTTGATCAGCGCGTCGATCTCGAACTTGTCGTCCAGGACGCCGATCAGCCAGATCAGCGCGGCGCCGGAGAGCAGGGCGCGCGGCTCGTTCGACTTCTCGAAGACCTCGTTGAGGTTGGTCAGGTGGTCGGCGACCAGCAGACCCGCGCACAGCCCGAAGAACATGGCGATCCCGCCGAGCCGCGGAGTGGGTTCCCGGTGCACGTCACGGGCCCTGATCTCCGGCATCGCTCCGGCCACGATCGCGAACTTCCGTACCGGCCCTGTCAGCAGATACGTCACCGCGGCCGTGATGCAGAGCGTCAGCAGGTATTCACGCACGGGCTTCCCCACAGGTCTCGCTGGCCATCTCAGCCCCACACCCTAGCGATCGACTCACACGCGGCGCATATGTGTGAGGACTTCCGGGTAGCGACGATGGTTGCACGTGTGGCTGTGAGCGTGGGTGCACGGGGGCGCGTACGCCTGCGCGCCTACCCCCTGCGGCCCGGGATACGCCCGTCGGTCCGGGCCGCCGGGCCTTTCCACTACCGGTCGGTAACACCGTTACGGTGGTGCGGAGTTGCCCGGGGGTGTGTGTTCCGTCACCCCGGGTACGGCGGGAAGGCCAGGGCCAGTTCCCGCACCTCCTCGCGGGCCCGCTTGGCGTCCACCTGCCGGCGCAGCACGCCCGCCATCAAGGACCCGATGCCCGCCATCTCCTCCTCGCGCATCCCCTGTGTGGTCACCGCGGCCGTGCCGAGCCGCAGCCCGCGCAGATCGGCGTGCGGCAGCGCACAGCAGTCCAGGACGATCCCGGCGGCCGCGAGCAGCCCGCGCGCGGAGCGGCCGTCCACACCGAGGGGCGCGGGATCGGCGGTGATCAGGTGCGTGTCGGTGCCGCCCGTCGTCACGGCCAGCCCCTCCTTCTCCAGCCGGGCCGCGAGCACCCGGGCGTTGGCGATCACCTGGTGCGCGTACGCCGCGAACGCCGGCGTCGCCGCCTCGCCGAACGCGACCGCCTTCGCCGCGATGGTGTGCATCTGGGCACCGGCCTGGGTGAACGGGAAGACGGCCCGGTCGACCCGCTCCGCCAGCTCGCCGCCGCACAGGATCATCCCGCCGCGCGGGCCCCGCAGCACCTTGTGGGTGGTGGCGCAGACGATGTCGGCGTACGGCACCGGACTGGGCGCCGCTCCCCCGGCGACGAGCCCGATGGGATGGGCGGCGTCGGCGATCAGGAAGGCACCGACCTCGTCGGCCACGGCCCGGAAGAACGCGTAGTCGATGTGGCGCGGGTAGGCGATGGAACCGCACACGATCGCCTTGGGCCGATGGCTGCGGGCCAGCGTCCGCACCTGCTCGTGATCGATGAGCCCGGTCTCCGCGTCCACCCCGTACGGCACGAAGTCGAACCAGCGCCCGGAGAAGTTGGCCGGCGAGCCGTGGGTGAGATGACCGCCGTAGGGCAGCCCCAGCGCGAGGACGGTGTCCCCCGGGCGCAGCAGGGCGGCGTACGCGGCCAGCACGGCGGACGAACCGGAGTGGGGCTGCACATTGGCGTGCTCGGCCCCGAACAGCCGCTTCGCCCGGTCCACGGCGAGGCGCTCGGCCACGTCGACGATCTCGCAGCCCCCGTGGTGCCGGTGCCCCGGATACCCTTCCGCGTACTTGTTGACGAGCGGCGAGCCGAGCGCGGCCAGCACGGCCGGCGAGCAGAAGTTCTCGGCGGCGATCAGCTGCAGCGTCGATGCCTGCCGCTCCCCCTCCCCGAACACGATCTCCGCCATCTCGGGATCCTGACGGCGCAGGACATCGGCCGCGACGGGGGCATGGGTGACCGACATGACGAACTCCGGGGCGTCGACGGTGACGTACGTCCAATGTAGGCCCGGCCCGCAAGACCCGCCCGCCGATTCTCCGCCCCCGCCCCGGACGCCTCAGGCCCGGGCCGCCACACCCGTCAGGGCCGTCACCACCGGGTCCAGGGCCTGGTGTATCTCGTCGCCGATCGACCGGAAGAACGGCAACGGCGCCCCGTACGGGTCGTACACCTCGTCCGCCTCCGCCGTCGGAGCCAGCAACCACCCCCGCAACGCCGCCGCCGCACGCACCAGCGCACGAGCCCGCAACACCAGACCCTCCTCCAGCGGAGGCAGCGTGGCGGGGCCCATTCCCCGACGCGCCCCTCGCACCGCTCGGCCCTGACGGGCCTGACGGGCAGCGGGCCGCTGCGGCGGACTCCGCCCGCCGGCTCACCCCGAACCGCCTCAGGCCCGGGCCGCCACACCCGTCAGGGCCGTCACCACCGGGTCCAGGGCCTGGTGTATCTCGTCGCCGATCGACCGGAAGAACGGCAACGGCGCCCCGTACGGGTCGTACACCTCGTCCGCCTCCGCCGTCGGAGCCAGCAACCACCCCCGCAACGCCGCCGCCGCACGCACCAGCGCACGAGCCCGCAACACCAGACCCTCCTCCAGCGGAGGCAGCGTGGCGGGGTCTATCGCGTTCACCAGGCGGGTGAACTCCTTGAGGGTGAAGGTGCGCAGGCCCGCCGAGTGGCCCATGGAGATGACCTGGGCGCGGTGATCGCGGGTGGCCGTCAGGACCAGGTCCGCCATGATGACGTGCTCGTCGAGGAGCTCACGGCCGACGAAGCCGGTCGCGTCCGCGCCGAAGTCGGCCAGCACGGTCTCCGCGTTGGCCTCCATCGGCGCGCCCTCGTGGCCCCAGGTGCCCGCGCTCTCCACGATCAGCCCACCGCCCAGCACCCCGAGCCGCTGCGACACGAAATGCCGGGTCAGCCGCTCGGTGATCGGCGAGCGGCAGACGTTGCCGGTGCTGACGTGGAGGATGCGGAAGGTGTCGCGCGGCAGTCCGACGAAGGTCGTCGTGATCTCCGCGGCGCTTTCCCCGTTGCCTATGCCACGCCCCGCGTCAGGGGCCGTCAATTCGCCACCTCGAGGTCGGGTACGACCTTCCGCAGTTCGTCCGCGGAGATCGCCCCCTCGCGCAGCAGCAGCGGCACCTCGCGGCTGACGTCGACGATGGAGGACGGGACGTTGCCGGGGGTCGGGCCGCCGTCGAGGTAGACGGAGACGGAGTCGCCGAGCATCTCCTGGGCGTAGTCGCAGTTCTCCGGCGCCGGGTGGCCGGTGAGGTTCGCGGAGGACACCGCCATGGGGCCGACCTCGGTCAGCAGCTCGATGGCGACCGGGTGCAGCGGCATGCGCACCGCGACCGTGCCGCGGGTGTCGCCCAGGTCCCACTGCAGGGACGGCTGGTGCTTGGCGACGAGCGTGAGCGCGCCCGGCCAGAACGCGTCGACCAGCTCCCAGGCCAGCTCGGAGAAGTCCGTGACCAGGCCGTGCAGGGTGTTCGGGGAGCCGATGAGGACGGGGGTGGGCATGTTGCGGCCCCGGCCCTTGGCCTCGAGCAGATCGCCGACGGCCTCCTTGGAGAACGCGTCCGCGCCGATGCCGTACACCGTGTCGGTCGGAAGGACCACGAGCTCGCCACGGCGGACGGCGGACGCGGCCTCGCGCAGACCGGTCACACGGTCGGTCGCGTCGTTGGTGTCGTATCGCCGAGCCATGTCTAGCGGGCCTCCTCGTGCACGTACTGCTGCGGGTGGTGGGTCGGGGTGGTGTTCACGGCATCGCCCTGCGGGCGGTCGCGAAGCGGGGGCGGTTGTTGAGGTCGGGGTGGTCGGCCGCGTCGGCCCAGCCCCGCTCCTCGGTGAAGATCCACGGCACCTGGCCGCCCTGGGTGTCGGCGTGCTCGATGACGACGACACCGCCCGGACGCAGGAGCCGGTGTGCGGTCCGTTCCAGGCCGCGGATGAGATCGAGGCCGTCCTCGCCGGAGAACAGGGCCATGTCGGGGTCGTAGTCCCGCGCCTCGGGAGCGACGTACTCCCATTCCGTCAGCGGGATGTACGGCGGGTTGGAGATGACCAGGTCGACGTGCCCGTCGAGGTCGCGGAAGGCGTCCAGGGCGTTGCCCTGACGCAGGTCGACCCTGGACCCCTCCATGTTCTTGCGGGTCCACACCAGGGCGTCCTCGGACAGCTCCACGGCGTGCACGCGGGAGCGCGGGACCTCCTGGGCGAGGGCGAGCGCGATGGCGCCGGAGCCCGTGCACAGATCGACGATGCGGGGCTCGACGACGTCCATGGCGCGTACGGCGTCTATGGCCCACCCGACGACCGACTCGGTCTCGGGACGCGGGACGAAGACGCCCGGGCCGACCTGGAGCTCCAGGTAGCGGAAGTAGGCCAGCCCGGTGATGTGCTGCAGCGGCTCGCGCTGCTCACGCCGGGCGATGACCTCCCAGTAGCGGGCGTCGAAGTCGGAGTCCCGCACGGAGTGGAGTTCGCCGCGCTTCACGCCGTGCACGAACGCGGCGAGCTCCTCCGCGTCGTTGCGCGGCGAGGGCACGCCGGCGTCGGCCAGCCGCTGGGTGGCCTGGGCCACCTCCGAGAGCAGCAGGTTCACGCAAGTCCTCCGTGTCGTACTGGGTCGTGCGTACGTGCCTCTTAGGCGGCCGCGAGCTTCGCCGCGGAGTCCGCGTCGACGCAGGCCTGGATCACCGCGTCGAGGTCGCCGTCCAGGACCTGGTCCAGGTTGTACGCCTTGAAGCCGACGCGGTGGTCCGAGATGCGGTTCTCCGGGAAGTTGTACGTGCGGATCTTCTCGGAGCGGTCGACGGTGCGGACCTGGCTGCGGCGGGCGTCGGCGGCCTCGCGCTCCGCCTCCTCCTGAGCCGCCGCGAGCAGCCTGGAGCGCAGGATACGCATCGCCTGCTCCTTGTTCTGCAGCTGGCTCTTCTCGTTCTGGCAGGAGGCGACGACCCCGGTCGGCAGGTGCGTGATGCGCACGGCGGAGTCGGTGGTGTTCACGGACTGCCCGCCGGGCCCGGAGGAGCGGTAGACGTCGATCCGCAGGTCGTTCGGGTTGATCTCGACGTCGACCTCCTCCGCCTCGGGGGTGACGAGGACGCCGGCGGCGGAGGTGTGGATCCGCCCCTGCGACTCGGTCGCCGGGACGCGCTGCACACGGTGCACGCCGCCCTCGTACTTCAGCCGCGCCCAGACGCCCTGCCCGGGCTCGGTGGCACCCTGGCCGCCCTTGGTCTTGACCGCGACCTGGACGTCCTTGTAGCCGCCCAGTTCGGACTCGGTGGCGTCGATGATCTCGGTCTTCCAGCCGACGCGCTCGGCGTACCGGAGATACATGCGCAGGAGGTCGCCCGCGAAGAGGGCCGACTCGTCGCCGCCGGCGCCCGCCTTGATCTCCAGGATGACGTCCTTGTCGTCACTCGGGTCGCGCGGGACCAGCAGCAGCCGCAGCTTCTCCGTGAGCTCCTCGCGCTGCTTCTCCAGGACCTTGACCTCGGCGGCGAAGTCCGGGTCGTCGGCGGCGAACTCGCGCGCGGTCTCGATGTCGTCGCCGGTCTGCTTCCAGGAGCGGTACGTGGCGACGATCGGGGTGAGCTCGGCGTAGCGCTTGTTCAGCTTGCGCGCGTTGGCCTGGTCGGCGAACACCGACGGGTCGGCGAGCTTCTTCTCGAGGTCGGCGTGCTCTCCGACCAACTCCTCGACGGCCTCGAACATGGTGGGCTCCTGAAATGCGTTGCGTGGATGAAGGCGAACGACCAAAAACGCCGGTCCCGGGCGCACCCCGGGGCGGGGGCGCGACCGTGGACCGGCGAAAGAGGGCTCGCTACTTCTTGGAGCCGGCGGCCTTGCCGAAGCGGGCCTCGAAGCGGGCCACACGGCCACCGGTGTCGAGGATCTTCTGCTTGCCCGTGTAGAACGGGTGGCACTCGGAGCAGACGTCGGCGCGGATGGTGCCGCTCTCGATCGTGCTGCGGGTGGTGAACGACGCGCCACAGGTGCAGCTGACCTGCGTCTCGACGTACTCGGGGTGGATGTCGCGCTTCAAGGTGTCTCCTAGTTTCGGGAGGGCGCCGGGTCGCCGTCCGCGGGATACGGAAGCGTGAACCGGAGCCGACGTACCAGTCTGCCAGGACTGGCGCCATCCCCCAAAACCGGGGGTTGCCGCGTTCTATTCCCCGCGGGCCGGTGGTGGCTCGTCGTGCGGCTCCCCGCACCCTCAGGACGACGTCACGACGCCCTTGGCCTCCCCGGTCGCCGTGCCCGTCGTGGCCGACGCCGGGATCGGGCGGTCGTTCCTCAGGGCCGTCCAGACCTGCTCGGCCTTGGACTTCAGGACGACGACGCGGTTGGGGTTCGCGGGGTCGTACCGGACCGGCATGGTGACCATGTGCATCTTGGACGCGCCGATGCCCTTGAGACCGTTCGCGAAGGACATCAGGGAGTTGACCGTGCCGAGGTCGGAGTCGGTGGTGACGGCCTTGGTCGCGGTGTCGGCGAGGTTGTAGAGCTTCTTCGGGCTGGTGAAGATCCCGACGTGCTCGACCTGGGTGACCAGGGCCTTGATGAAGGCCTGCTGGAGCTGGATGCGGCCGAGGTCGGAGCCGTCGCCGACGCCGTGCCGGGTGCGGACCAGACCGAGGGCCTGCTCGCCGTTGAGCGTGTGGGTGCCGGCCTCGAGCTTCAGGTGGCTGTCGGGGTCGTCGATGGCCTTCGTGGTGGTGACCTCGACGCCGCCCAGCTCGTCGATCAGCTTCTCGAAGCCGGCGAAGTCGACCTCGAGGTAGTGGTCCATGCGGATGCCGCTGATCGACTCGACCGTCTTCACGGCACAGGCCGCGCCGCCCGTCGTGTACGCCGAGTTGAACATCACGCCGTTCGCCGCGTCGTGCTCGACGCCCTGGGTGTCGGTGCAGGCCGGCCGGTCGATGAGGGTGTCGCGCGGGAGGGAGACCACGCTGGCCCGCTTGTGGCCCTCGTACACGTGGATGATCATCGCCGTGTCGGAGCGGGCGCTGCCGTCGTCGGTGCCGCCGCCGAGCTTCTTGTTGGAGCCGGAGCGGCTGTCCGAGCCGAGGACGAGGATGTTCTCGGAGCCGTTGTCGATCTTCGTGGGCCGGTCGGTGCCCAGCGCCTGGTCGATGTCGACGCTCTTGATGTTGCCGTTGAGCTTGAAGTACAGGTAGCCCGCCCCGGTGCCGCCCAGGACGACGACACCCGCGGCCGTCCATGCCGTCACCAGCAGGCCCTTGCGCCGGCTCCGCTGCTTGCGGTGGCGGCGCCGCGGACCCCTGTCGTCGCCACCCGTCGTGCCGGCCTCACCCGGTATGCCGGGCTCCGGCGTGCTCTCGGCGGACATGTGCTCCTCTGTTCTCGTGCGACCTCACCATCGTCACTCCGCCCGGTCAGACGGGGAAACTCGGAACAGGGTTGCACGACGCTCTGTGTCCGATCAGTGGCAGACCGGACACGGAGCGTGTGGAGCCGAGCGGGGCGCGCCCCCGCTCACCTGCGTGTTCGGCCCAACTCAGCCGAACAGGTCGTACTGCTTGAAAGTGGTACCGAGCGACACCCTTGTGGCAAAGATCTCGCTGGTGGCCTTTCCGGTGCCCTTGTAGAGGTAGAGCGTGCCGGCCGGCGTCCGCGCCAGGAGGTCGGCCTTGCCGTCGCCGTCGACGTCTCCGACGGCGTCGAAGGCGTTGTACGTGGTGGTGCTCCACGTCCGCACCTTGACCCGGGTCGCGAAGGCGCCCGTGCCGGCCTTGCCGGTGCCCTTGTAGAGGTAGACCGCGCCGGTGCTCTTGTCCCGGGCGAGCAGGTCGGCCCTGCCGTCGTTGCTGAAGTCGCCGTGGCCGCGCACGACGTTGTACTGGTTCCAGCCGGAGGAGACCTTCACCGGCGTGCCGAGCTTGCCGTCGCCCTGGCCCGGGTGGATCCACAGCACGCCCGCGGAGTCCACGGTCAGCACGTCCGGCAGGTTGTCGCCGGTGACGTCACCGGGGGCGACGATGGCCAGGCGGCTGTTCCAGTTGTCGCCGATCAGGTTGCTGACGTACGTGCCGCTGGAGGGCACCCAGTGCCGCCAGTAGACGTCCCCGTCGGAGGCGCGGCGGCGGATGAGGTCCTGGTAGCCGTCCCGGTCCAGGTCGCTCTGCAGCACCAGGTTCCAGGCGCTGAAGGAGCCCAGGCTCTTGCGGGTGGCCAGCGAGGTGCCCTTGGAGTCCAGCTCGTAGCCGGTCTTCGTGGAGGAGTCGCGGACCAGCAGGTCGGCCTTGTGGTCGCCGCTGAGGTTGGCGTCGTCGACGCGCGGACAGGCGGCGGGGACGTACGTGGTCAGCTTCGTGAAGACGCTGTAGGCGCCGGCCTCGACGCAGTCCTTCACGCCCCACGACACGACACCCACGACCTTGTCGCCGACGACCAGCGGGCCTCCGGAGTCGCCGTTGCAGGCGGAGGTGGTGCCGGTGTCGGAGCCGGTGGCGGGCTCGCCCGCGCACACCATGTGGCCCGCGACGAACCAGCTGTCGTAGTAGCCCGAGCAGGTGGCGTTGGACTGGATCGGCAGGTCGGCCGTCTTCAGGGTGTCGGAGATGTCGTCGCTGGTGGAGCTGGTGCGCCCCCAGCCGTAGACCTTCGCGACGGTGCCGGCCGCGTACGAGGTGGTGTCACCGGCCGTCGTCATCGGGATCGGCGTCACGTCGACGGGGTCCGGAAGCGTCAGGACGGCGAGGTCGCCGTCGATGGCCGCCTCGTCGTACGACGGGTAGACCCACTGCCGCCAGACACCGGACAGGGTGCCCCCGTGCGGGTCGAGGTTGCCGCCGGCGTCCAGGGACAGCAGCTGGGAGGTGCCGGTGATGACGGTGCCGTGCGCCTTCCAGTCGTAGCCGTAGGCGCAGTGGGCGGCGGTGAGGATCTTCGTGGGGGCGATGACCGCGCCGCCGCAGAAGAAGCCGATGTCGTCGCCGGTGGTGGCGGTGCCCCGGTCGTCGCCGTACCAGAGCTGGGCCATCCAGGGCGCGCTGGAGATGGTCGTCGTCTGGCCGCCGATGATCTTCGGGTCGACCGTCGTGGAGCCGGAGCCGGTGCTCGCGCTCAGGGACGTCTTCGAGGACGTCTCCCCCGCGGTGTCGTCGCCGGCGAGGGCGGTCGCGAGGCGTTCGGTGAGCTCGGCGTTCGACGGCGCGCTCTGGGCCGGCGTCGGCGCCGCCGTGGCCGCCCCCGCGGACGTCGTCACGAGCGCGCCGGCGACCGCGGCGGCCAGGGCGGCCGCGGCGACGGGCAGGGCGATCCGTATCCGGCGTCTGTGCCGGCCGCTCACGGACAAGGGCGTGCGCAAAGAGGTCCCCCATGGAGAGATGAGTGAAGGGGTGCGTGCCGCACCCATCCCTCTCTGCGCCAAAGGGCCGCCCCCCGTCACAGGAGTGACGGGGGGCGGCCCTTGAGGACGCTGTTGCTCAGTCGCCGTTGCCCGGCGACGGCGTCGTCTTCTGGATCTGCATCAGGAACTCGGCGTTCGACTTGGTCTGCTTCATCTTGTCGAGGAGCAGCTCGATCGCCTGCTGCTGGTCGAGCGCGTGCAGCACCCGGCGCAGCTTCCACACGATGCCGAGCTCCTCGGCGCCGAGCAGGATCTCCTCCTTGCGGGTGCCGGACGCGTCGACGTCCACCGCCGGGAAGATGCGCTTGTCGGCGAGCTTCCGGTCGAGCTTGAGCTCCATGTTGCCGGTGCCCTTGAACTCCTCGAAGATCACCTCGTCCATGCGGGACCCGGTGTCCACCAGGGCGGTGGCGAGGATGGTCAGCGAGCCGCCGTCCTCGATGTTGCGGGCCGCACCGAAGAAGCGCTTCGGCGGGTACAGGGCCGTCGAGTCGACACCACCGGAGAGGATGCGGCCGGAGGCCGGGGCGGCGAGGTTGTACGCACGGCCCAGACGCGTGATCGAGTCGAGCAGCACGACGACGTCGTGGCCCAGCTCCACCAGTCGCTTGGCGCGCTCGATGGCGAGCTCGGCGACGGTGGTGTGGTCCTCGGCCGGGCGGTCGAAGGTCGAGGAGATGACCTCGCCCTTGACCGACCGCTGCATGTCGGTGACCTCTTCCGGACGCTCGTCGACGAGGACGACCATCAGGTGGCACTCGGGGTTGTTGTGGGTGATCGCGTTGGCGATCGCCTGCATGATCATGGTCTTGCCGGTCTTCGGCGGGGCCACGATCAGACCGCGCTGGCCCTTGCCGATGGGCGACACGAGGTCGATGATCCGCGTGGTGAGGACGCCCGGGTCGGTCTCCAGACGGAGGCGGTCCTGCGGGTACAGCGGGGTCAGCTTGTTGAACTCCGGGCGGCCACGGCCGTGTTCGGGCGCCATGCCGTTGACGGAGTCCAGGCGGACCAGCGCGTTGAACTTCTCGCGCCGCTCGCCTTCCTTGGGCTGACGGACCGCGCCGGTGATGTGGTCACCCTTGCGCAGGCCGTTCTTGCGGACCTGGGCGAGGGAGACGTACACGTCGTTCGGGCCCGGCAGGTAGCCGGAGGTCCGGATGAAGGCGTAGTTGTCGAGGATGTCCAGGATGCCCGCGACGGGGATCAGGACGTCGTCCTCGGCGAGCTGCGGCTCGGCGGCGCCGATCTCGTCACGCCCACGGCGGCCACGGCGGTCGCGGTAGCGGCCGCGGCGGCCACGGCGGCCGCCCTCGAAGTCGTCGTCGTCCTGCGGACCGGCGTTACGGTCCTGGCGGCTCTGCTGCTGGGTCTGCTGGCCACGCTGCTGCTGGCCGCCCTGCTGCTCGTCGCCCTTGCCGCGGCGACCGTCACGGTCCCGGTCCCGGCCGCGCTCACGGCGGTCGCGGCGGCGGCCCTCGGCCTCACCGGCGTCGGCGGACCTGGTCTCGGCCTGCGGCTGCGCGGGCGTCTCGGCCTTGGACTCGCTCTTGGCCTCGGCGACGACCGTCTCGGGGCTGCCCGCCTCGGCGGTGGCGCGGCGACGGCGGCGCTCGACGGGGGCGTCGGCGCCGGCCGGCTGGCCGGGGATCTCGATCTGCTGCTGGGCCACGGCCTTCTCGGCGGCAGCCTCGGCCTTCGGGGCGGCATCCGCCTTCTTCTCGGCGACGTCGTCGCCGGTGCGGGCCTTGGAGGTGGCGCGGCGCTTGGGCTTGGTCTCGGCGGCGGAGGCCTCGGCCTTCGCCGGGGCGGCGCCGCCTCCGGCCTGCGCCTCCTTGATGACCTCGATCAGCTGGCTCTTGCGCATCCGCGCGGTGCCCCTGATGCCGAGGCCGGATGCGACCTGCTGCAGCTCGGCCAGCACCATGCCCTCGAGGCCGGTACCGCGGCGCCGCCGGGAGCCGGCACCGGTGGCAGGCGCGGAGGCGTCCGTGGCGGGCGCGGCAGCGGTCTCCTCGACACGTGCGCCCATCAGATCGGTGGTGTCGCTCACGAAGGGTCCTTCCCTGGAGCGGACGTCGGCCTGTCTGGCTCGGCGACCGGTTGTGCTGTCCGACTTCGGTCCTTGCTGTGGCGAAGCCGGGGCGGTGGTCCGCCGCAAAGGCGGAAGAGAGATTTGCTGGTGATGGCGCTTCCCCGACGTTCCGTGACACCCAGTGTCACGTTGCGTGGTAGCACCGATTCCGGAGCGTGCCCTGCGGACCGCTCAGCGTCGGTGTACGGCGTACTGCCCAGATACGACGTACGGAACGCAGTGCGGCTTGGGGAGCTCCCGGAAGAATGTCTGTCCCGGACGGGGACACGAAGCACCTCGCCATGGTGGGGTCGGGTGCAGACTTGAGGTTAACACTACCGGATCCAACAAACATTCCCCCTCTCGAAATCCGGCAACCGTGCACTAAATGTCGCCGGAGTGCGTGTCACCAGCCGGTGCCAGCGGCAGGACGCTCGCACCCTGCAGATCCAGCGCCAGCCGGTTCGCGGCCCAGTCCGCGCCCGCCAGGGCCTCGACCTTGTCGGCCGTACCGGCGTCGGCCAGCGCCATCACGGTGGGGCCGGCGCCGGAGATCACCGCGGGGATCCCGTCGGCGCGCAGCCGCTCCACCAGGGCGGCGCTCTCCGGCATGGCGGGGGCGCGGTACTCCTGGTGCAGACGGTCCTCGGTGGCGGGCAGCAGCAGCTCGGGGCGTCTGGTGAGGGCCTCGACGAGCAGGGCGGCACGGCCCGCGTTGGCGGCGGCGTCGACGTGCGGCACGGAGCGCGGGAGCAGACCGCGCGCCGTTTCGGTCAGAACCGGCTTTCCGGGGACGAAAACCACCGGAACGATGGAATCGGCGGGTTCCATCCGGATCGCGCGTGCGGCGCCCGCCTCCATCCAGGACAGGGTGAATCCGCCGAGCAGACAGGCGGCGACGTTGTCCGGGTGCCCCTCGATCTCGGTCGCGAGCTCGAGCAGCGCGGTGTCGTCGAGCTTGGACTCGCCGCCTATGGTCACCGCGCGCGCGGCGACGATGCCGGCGCAGATCGCGGCGGAGGAGGAGCCGAGGCCGCGGCCGTGCGGGATGCGGTTGGCGCAGACGATCTCCAGGCCGCGCGGCTGGCCGCCCAGGACGTCGAAGGCGGTGCGCAGGGAACGGACGAGGAGGTGCTTCTCGTCACGCGGCAGGGTCTCACTGCCCTCGCCGGCGATGTCGATGTGCAGCCCGGAGTCGGCCACCCGGACGACCACGTCGTCGTAGAGCCCCAGCGAGAGGCCGAAGGCGTCGAAGCCCGGGCCGAGGTTGGCGCTGGTGGCGGGAACGCGCACCCGGACGGGGGCGGCGCGGAAGGCGGGACCGGCCATCTCTCGATGACTCTCCTTGAGCTGCGTGACTGTCGAACGACATGCGACTCGGCGTTCGACACTGATATTCGATACGTGGCTGAGAACCCCGGGGCCGCGAGGGTGACGCGGCGCTGCGGCATATGCGGCGGGCGGGTTCGGTACAGCCTAGCGAAGGATGCTTCCGCGGCGACATAGGGCGCACAGGAGGCGCACGATGCGTGTCGTAAGCCCCTTGTGCACCCGTTCCCAGGTTAGAGCCTGGTACGGCATGGCGGCGTCGCCCGCGGGGCGGCCGCACGGAGCCGTGGGGCCCTTCCCGCGCGAGCCCGGCCGAGCCGGGCGCGGGGAGCGTGCCCTCGGCGTGCCGCCCGGAAGCCCGCGTACGGGACGCACTCGGGCTCGCGGGCGGCGCGCCGACGGCGGTACCTCCCCTGCGGGGCAGGGGAAGAACGTGCCGGACATCACGCGGCAGACCTCGCTTCCGCCGCAGGACCGACCCTGCCGCGGAGCGTCAGGCGAGGCCGAGGCGGGCGGCGGCCGCCGCCGCGTCGACCGGGACGACGAGGGGGCGCGGGGCACCCTCGGTGGCCCAGCCCGGGTCCTTCAGACCGTTGCCGGTGACCGTGCAGACGATCCGCTGCCCCGGGTCGACCTTGCCCTGCTCGGCGGCCTTCAGCAGACCGGCCACCGACGCGGCGGACGCGGGCTCCACGAACACGCCCTCCTGTGCGGCCAACAGCCGGTAGGCGCGCAGGATCTCACGGTCCGTCACCTCGTCGATGAGACCGCCGGACTCGTCCCGCGCGGCCAGCGCGAACTGCCAGGACGCCGGGTTGCCGATGCGGATCGCGGTGGCGAGGGTCGACGGGTCCTTGACGATCTCGCCGCGCACGATGGGTGCGGAGCCGGACGCCTGGAAACCCCACATGCGGGGCGTCCGGGCGGCGATCCCGTCCCCGGCGTACTCCTTGTAGCCCTTCCAGTACGCGGTGATGTTGCCCGCGTTGCCGACCGGCAGGACATGGATGTCCGGGGCGTCGCCCAGCATGTCCACGATCTCGAACGCGGCCGTCTTCTGACCCTCGATACGTACCGGATTGACCGAATTGACCAGGGCGACGGGGTAGTTGTCGCTGAGCGCCCGGGCGAGGGTGAGGCAGTCGTCGAAGTTGCCGTCGACCTGGAGGATCTGCGCGCCGTGGACGAGGGCCTGCCCCATCTTGCCGAGCGCGATCTTGCCCTGCGGCACCAGCACGGCGGACACCATGCCGGCCCGGACCGCGTAGGCGGCCGCGGAGGCGGAGGTGTTTCCGGTGGAGGCGCAGATGACCGCCTTCGCCCCCTCCTCCTTGGCCTTGCTGATCGCCATGGTCATACCGCGGTCCTTGAAGGACCCCGTCGGGTTGGCGCCCTCCACCTTGAGGTGGACCTCGCAGCCCGTGCGCTCGGAGAGCACCTGCGCGGGCACGAGGGGCGTGCCGCCCTCACGGAGCGTCACGACCGGCGTGGTGTCGGATACCGGCAGCCGGTCCCGGTACTCCTCGATGATTCCGCGCCACTGGTGGGTCATTGCTGGTTACTCTCCTTCAACCCGCATGATGCTGGCGACACCCCGCACGGTGTCGAGCTGACGCAACGCCTCGACGGTCCCGGTGAGGGAGGCGTCGGACGCGCGGTGGGTGACGACGACGAGGGAGGCCTCGCCGTCCTTGCCCTGCTGGCGCACCGTGTCGATCGATACGCCGTGCTCCGCGAAGACGGTGGCCACCTGGGCGAGAACGCCCGGCTTGTCGGCCACGTCCAGGCTGATGTGGTAACGCGTGACGACGTCACCCATCGGAGACACGCGCAGGGCGGCATACGCCGACTCGCCGGGCCCCGTTGCCCCGCTGAGCCGGTTGCGGCAGACGGCGACGAGGTCGCCGAGCACGGCGGAGGCGGTGGGAGCACCGCCGGCGCCAGGACCGTAGAACATCAGCTGACCGGCCGCGTCCGACTCGACGAACACGGCGTTGTAGGCACCGCGCACCGAGGCCAGCGGGTGGCTCAGCGGAATCATGGCGGGGTGCACCCGCGCGGTCACGGACCCGCCGTCGGCCGCCCGCTCACAGATGGCGAGCAGCTTGATGGTGCAGCCCATCTCCTTGGCGGAGGCGAAGTCGGCCGCGGTGACCTCGGTCATGCCCTCGCGGTAGACGTCGTCGAGGCGCACGCGCGTGTGGAAGGCGATCCCGGCGAGGATGGCGGCCTTGGCGGCGGCGTCGAAGCCCTCCACGTCGGCCGTGGGATCGGCCTCGGCGTACCCGAGGGCGGTCGCCTCATCGAGGGCCTCCTGATAGCCGGCCCCCGTCGAGTCCATCTTGTCGAGGATGAAGTTGGTCGTCCCGTTGACGATGCCCATCACCCGGTTGATCTTGTCGCCGGCGAGGGACTCGCGCAGCGGCCGGATCAGCGGGATGGCACCGGCGACGGCGGCCTCGTAGTAGAGGTCCTTGTCGTGCTCGTCGGCGGCGGCGTGCAGGGCGGCGCCGTCCTGGGCGAGGAGGGCCTTGTTGGCGGAGACGACCGAGGCGCCGTGCTCGAAGGCGGTGGTGATGAGGGTGCGGGCGGGCTCGATCCCGCCGATGACCTCGACCACGACGTCGATGTCGCCGCGCTTGACGAGGGCGGTCGCGTCGGTGGTGACGAGGGCCGGGTCGATGCCGTCGCGCACCTTCGAGGGCCGCCGCACGGCCACGCCCGCGAGCTCCACCGGGGCACCGATCCGCGCCGCGAGGTCGTCGGCGTGCGTCGTCATGATGCGCGCCACCTCTGAGCCGACCACTCCACAGCCCAGCAGCGCCACCTTCAGCGGACGCGTACGCATCATCCGACCTCGTTTCCTCATACCGTCTACGGTTGGACCAGTCTCCTTCACCGGACCGCAGTTTCTATCCCCGGTCCGGATCGTGAGACATTGATTTCATTTTCACAGGGGCGGCAGACAGAAGATTCTCCCGCCCCCCTTTTTCGTTTCTCTTCGGCTTTTCCCTCACCCGACATCGAGCCGCAGGAGGTCCTCCTCCGTCTCCCGCCGGACGATGACCCGCGACGCGCCGTCGGACACGGCGACGACCGGGGGCCGCAGCACATGGTTGTAGTTGCTGGCCATGGACCGGCAGTACGCACCCGTGGCCGGTACGGCGATCAGGTCGCCCGGCGCCAGGTCGGACGGCAGGAACGCGTCCTTGACCACGATGTCCCCGCTCTCGCAGTGCTTGCCCACGACCCGGGCCAGCATCGGCGGGGCGTCGGAGGTGCGGGAGACGAGCGCCACGCTGTATTCGGCGTCGTACAGCGCCGTGCGGATGTTGTCCGACATGCCGCCGTCGACGGAGACGTAGGTCCGCAGCCCGTCGAGGGGCTTGATGGTGCCGACCTCGTACAGCGTGAAGGCGGTCGGCCCGACGATGGCGCGCCCCGGCTCGACGGAGATACGGGGGGTGCCGAGCCGGGCGGCCTCGCACTCACGCGTGACGATCTCGGTGAGGGCCTTGGCGATCTCGTGCGGCTCGCGGGGGTCGTCGTCGCTGGTGTACGCGATCCCGAGCCCGCCCCCGAGGTCGATCTCGGGCAGCTCCACCCCGTGCTCGTCACGGATGTCCTTCAGCAGCCCCACGACCCGGTGGGCGGCCACCTCGAAGCCCGACATGTCGAAGATCTGCGACCCGATGTGCGAGTGGATCCCGATGAGCTCGATCCCGTCGAGCTGCAGAGCGCGCCGCACGGCCTCGGCGGCCTGCCCGCCGGCCAGCGGGATCCCGAACTTCTGGTCCTCGTGGGCGGTGGCGATGAACTCGTGGGTGTGCGCCTCCACCCCGACGGTGATACGGATCTGCACCCGCTGCCGCTTGCCGAGGGACTCGGCGATGTGGGCGACCCGGACGATCTCCTGGAAGGAGTCGAGCACGATCCGCCCGACCCCCGCGCGGATGGCCCGCTCGATCTCCGCCTTCGACTTGTTGTTGCCGTGGAAGGCGATGCGGTCGGCGGGCATGCCGGCCGACAGGGCGGTCGCCAGCTCCCCACCGGAGCACACGTCGAGGTTGAGCCCCTCCTCGTGCAGCCACCGCACGACGGCCCGCGAGAGGAACGCCTTCCCGGCGTAGAACACGTCGGCGTCGGTCCCGAAGGCGGTACGCCAGGCGCGGGCCCGCTCCCGGAAGTCGGTCTCGTCGAGGATGTAGGCCGGCGTCCCGTGCTCCTCGGCGAGCGCCTTGACGTCGACACCGCCGACGGTGACGACACCGTCCGCGTCGCGGTGCACGGTCTGCGCCCACACCTTCGGGTCGAGGGCGTTGAGGTCGGTGGGCGGCGCGGAGTAGTGGCCCTCGGGGAGGACATCGGCGTGACGGGGCCCGGCGGGGTGGGCGGAACGGCTCATCGTGGGCGTGCTCTCTCAGAAGTGATTCAGAGGTGGTCGGGTGCGTCGATGCCGAGCAGGGACAGGCCGCCGGCCAGCACCGTCCCGGCGGCTTCGGCAAGCGCGAGCCGGGCACGGTGGGCGGCCGAGGGTTTCTCCTCACCGACCGGGAGAACGACGGGCAGCAGGACAAGGGTGGCGTCCGCAAGCCCGACGAGATACCGCGCAAGCCGCGAGGGCGCGGCCACGCCGTCCGGTCGGGGGAGGGTGGTGACGGTGGCGAGGATGCGGGGGTAGTCGGCGAGGAGGGTGAGGAGGGGGGTGGCGAGGGGGGTGGCTTGGGGCGTGGGGGTGGGGGTGGAGGACGGGGGCGCCGCGGGCGGGGCGGGGGGCGGGGTGGCCACCGGGGGTGCTGCGGGTGGGGTGACCGCAGGGGCGGCGGAGGGCGGAGTGGCCGCCGACGCGGTGGTGGGCGGGGGGACCGCCAGAGGGGCTGCGGGCGGGGTGACCGCCAGGGGGGTGTCCGGGGGCTGTGGCGGGACGGACGAGATGGACGGGGCGGACGGGGTGGACGGGACGGAACCGGCAGGGTGCGCGGCATCCTGTGCCGCCGCCACATCCCCTCCACGCACTCCACCCAACGGGTCTTCACGCACACGCGGCAGGTCTACGGACGCTCCACCCGGCAGGTCTACGGGGCCGGGCTCCGCGGTGAAGCCGAGGTCGGCGGCGTTGCGGGTGAGGGCACGGGTGCGGGCGTGGGCGTAGCGGACCCGGAAGAGGGGGTTGCTCTCGCGCTGGACCAGGTGATCGGCGGTGATGCGCGGGCGGTCGTGGGGGGCGGGGTGAAGCAGCGCCCAGCACGCGGCGTCGAGTCCGAGGGGGGTGGGGTCCTCGGGGGCGGGCTGCGGACGGAGGTCGAGGGGCGCGCGGTGCCGGGAGATGCCGGCGGGCTCGGCGCGGCCGCCCTCGTCCAGGGGGCCGGGCGGACGATGGTGAGTGGCGACGCGCCCGCCCTGGGAAGCGACGATCCGTGCGAGGGCGTCGGCGAGGACCTCGGCCCGGACCTCGAACGGCACGCGCAGCTCGAGGACGTGACCGGCGAGGGTGTCGGTGTGCCCGTACCGGAGCCCTTCCCGGCGGATCCGCTGCACGAGGCCGGTGGCGGAGGCGAGGTGATCGAGGCTGATGTTGAGGAAGCCGGGCCCGGTGATCTCGACGCCGGTGACACCCGCCGCGCCGGCGAGATACGGCCGCAGCACCTCGGCGACCCGCAGGGGCGGCTGCCCGGCCGGACGGGCCAGCTGAAGGGCGATGTTCGTCGCGTAGTCCCCGGCCCCTCCCGGCCCGGGCGGGGTGACCACCGCCCGCGCCGGAACGGCCACGCTCAGCTCTCCGGCGTCGACAGCACGGCGCACCGCGTGCAGCACGGTGCGGGAGAGCTCGACGGGGGTCACGGGACAAGCGTAGGGGAGGAGGGGGGTGGGTAGGCGAGCCGGTTTGGGGAGGGTCCGGGATGTGGACGCCGAAGGCCGCAAGCACACACGAACAGCCCGTAACGGCACACGAGAGCCAAGCCATTCACCCCCGCCGCCCCCGCTACTCGCCGGCAGTCCCCCCGCTCCCCTGCCCGGCCCCCACGCCGCCGCCTCCCCCAGCCCCGAGCCCCAGCCCGACCCCCAGAGGGCCGCCGACTCCTTTGCCCGCACCACGACCGCCGCTCTCCCGCCCTTCCCCCTCCAGCAATCGCCGTACGAGGGAGACGAGTTCGTCGGGTTCGAAGGGCTTGGCGAGGAAGGCGTCGACGCCGACTTCGAGGCCGGCCTCGACCTCGTACTGGGTGCACGCACTGATGATCGCGAGAGGAAGATCACGCGTCAGCGGATCGGACCGCAGCCGGGCGGCGGTCCGCAGACCGTCCAGCCGGGGCATGACGACATCGAGGGTCACGAGATCGGGCCGCACCTGATGAACGACATCCAGACACTCGGCACCATCGGACGCGGTCACGACCTCGAGACCCTCAAGCTCGAGGTTGACCCTGATCAGCTGCCGGATGACCTTGTTGTCGTCCACAACAAGCACCCGACCAGACGCGCCTGGCACAACTCGAGAGTAGGTCGGGACCGGCCACCGCGTCCGGGTTTTCCCCACTTCCACCCCGTGCGGGCGACCCACCCCCTCCCCACCCCCGTAAACCCGTTCATGAACACCCCGAGGGAGCTGGTAGTGTTCTACCCGTCGCCGCGAGCAAACAGCTCCCGCCCGACACGCCCCCGTAGCTCAGGGGATAGAGCAACGGCCTCCGGAGCCGTGTGCGCAGGTTCGAATCCTGCCGGGGGCACCCAGCATGAGGTGCCCAAAGACCCCGTCACCAGCGGAAACGCTGAGGCCGGGGTCTTCGCGTATGTGCAGGCGGATGCCGTCCGGAGCGGCCGTATGTCGGGGTCTGTGGACGAGGCGTGGACGGGATCTTGGAGCGTTCTCCCAGGTGAGCCCGCAAAGCGATGTGGCCCGGACCCGGGACAGGTGTGGGGCCACAGCGCAAGGCGGTACCGACTCCCCTAGTCGGCGGTGACCCCCCAGTAGGCGATCTGCGCGGGCCTACCGTCGCGGTAGAGCACTGTGCAGTTCCCCCGGGCGCGGCCTGGGAAGTCCAACTGCTCGGAGTCGAGCGCGGCGTCCCACTCCTCGTAGGTGGGCCGGCCGTGAGGAGCCCACGCTCGCACCTCGTCATCGGTCAGCGGCCGCATGAACGGACCGTCATCGGTGTCCGCGGCCTCGATCATGAGAGGGAAGTCCAACACGGAGCCCGTGCCGCCGGTGAAGATGTACTCATGCCACTCCGGGTCGCGCCAGAGTTGCTCGACGGACCGTCCCTCGAAGCCGTGGTTGTCCCGCGCCAGTTCCTTTTCCTGCTCCTGCCGGAACGCGGCCGCCAGATCACGCTGATACGGGCCCGTGTGCGTCCATGCGTTGCCACCCATCCACGTCCCCTCTCCACTCGAACTGCTTGTTCAAGAGCGGAGCGTAAGAGACGGCACTGACAGGGCACCCCGCCCCGACGACGGTCACACCCTGGAAACCACCCACAGGCCCCGCAGGGAAAGCCCGCAGCTCGCTGAGACGCACCGACTCAGGCCAGACTCCAAGCCTGGCGATGGCGAGCGACGCCGTACACCCGCTCAACCTGCTCAGCTGTCAGCACCCCCGAGAGCGGCGCCAGTGCCGCTAACTGACGCTCCTGGTACACGCGCACGCTGAGCTGTGTGGCGACCACTTTTAGATCAGTCACGCCGACGAAGACGAGCACTGGCTCCACAGGTACGGGAAAGCCGCAATAGCGCTCAAGCACTTGGACCACTCGCTTGGCCTCCGCCCGACTCTTGCGTGCGTAGGGCACCGGTTTTCCGTGATCGACCTTCACGGAATCGTCGCCGACCCATACGGCCTTTTTGTGGTGGTGCTTTGTATTGATGCTGAACACGCCGCCGGGCCCGATCAGCAAGTGATCGACATCCACCTTGTCGGCCAGGGGGATGGAGTGCAGGACCCGCCAGCCGTGGTGCGCCAAGCGGTTCAGCTCGGCTCCGACTCTCCTCTCCCCCGCCAATCCCTTCCGCCAAGAGTCCCACTCTGTGCGGCGCCGCAGGAACTGTGACACGACTCGCTCGATCAGACCTGGGCCGGAATTATCGAGCAGGTCGCGAAGGGCCTCACCGGGACGGTTGGCGGCCAGGTCGTCGGCCGGCGTCAAAGGCGGCAGCTTCGGGCGCGCTTCAGACTCGGGTCCCCTCTGCGGCAGAACCGGCTCGGGGTTGTTCCGTAAGTGGTGTGTCAGCACGGCGATCACGTCGTCGCGATACTCAGCGTTCAACACCGTGATGTCCCCCGTCCTGACGTCCGCCCAGCCGACTGCGGTGCCATCAGACAGATTCGCGCTAGCGTCTCAGTAATCGATTCAGCCCATCGAAACATGAAGTCGAGGTAGTCCAGCAGGCGCCCGACGTTCGCCGCATCTGGATCCTTAAATTCGATTTCAAGATCCAACACCAATACGTTGAAGGACTCCCTTCCGTACGCATATAGGTCCTCCATCGCAGGTTTTACTTGACGATCCAAGTATCCCCAGAGGCTACGGGGAACCCTGGCTTCGGAAGTGGGATTCATGGGGCCTCCTCGATCGCTGGCGCTACAAGCGCACCATTTGGAGTGCTGAAGCGCTCCTATTGCTAGACCTTCGGAGCGACCCTTTCGGCTTCTGTCTCCGGCCGCAATGGGAGGGCTCGATCGGGCGTCGACCGCTGAGGCCGCCTGAGGCCGCACGTCAGCGGATCCGACTCCGGTGAAGTGGGCGGCCAGTGGAGCTCCAGGCCGCCCACTGGAAGGGCGATTCAGTGTTATGCCGTGTCGCCGCCGTCCTCCAGAGATTTCGATATCTTGGCGTTGGCGGCTTCTTCATGACCGTCGATGCACCCGTGGTACCGGCGGTGGATCACCTCCGGGGAGTTGCCTACTCGCCGGGCGACCTCAGCGATGGGCACCCCAGCGTTTAGCCACCGGGTGATGCACGCGTGCCGCAGGTCGTACGGGCGCCCGGCCAATGGCGAGGCGACACGTTCCGGAGGGAGTGCGTAGATCCGCGCTTCCTCCCACACCCGCCAGTACGTGGATGAGCCGACCACTCCTCCACGCTCGTTGCCGAAAACCCGCCCCTCCTTCGCCGTCCCGAACGCCTTCAGGTGGCTCTGAAGGATCGCGACGAGGACGGGCGGGATCGGGACCGGTCGGTCGGTGGTGGCCGCCCGTGCCTTCAGACCCCGGCGGTCGTGTCGCTCACCAGAGTCGGTCCACTGCTTGCCAGAGACGGGACGAGTCTCCCGCAGCGTCAGCGCTCCCCAACCCGTCTCCGGCAGGTGACAGTCCGACCATCGGAGTCCTACCGCTTCGGCCGGCCGGAGCCCCCCGTAGTACAGGACCGCGTAGAAGGCCACCAGGCGCCGCCCGCGGCAGCGATTCCACGACCCGATGTATGAGACGGCAGCGAGCAGCTGCCGGGCCTGCGTGGCGTTCACGAGGACACGCCGATCCACGACCTCGTTGGAGCCGACGTGTCTCCGGCGGACGCGCTGTAGCGGGTTCTCCGGGAGCACCCCGACCACCACAGCGTGTTCGAGGGCGGTGTTCAGAGCGCGGCGGCGCCGCTTGTAGGTGTCGCCCGCCACGGAAATACCGTCCAGCTTGTAGCTGAGGCGGTAAAGCACGTCTTCGAAGACGTCGGTGTTGAGTATGTCGACGACCGGCCGGTCCTCCGTGGTGAGCGAGTCGTACGCGGTCTTGAGTTCGGCCGGCGGGTCCTCCTCGTCGTTCGCGGGCACGATCCCCCACCGGAACGCCAGCCGTAGGTGCTCATCTGAGGGAGTGTCCTTCCCACGCTTGACCATGGCGAGGGTCACGGCGGCGAGCCCGTCCGCTACGCCCTCCCGGCTCTTGGCCGCGCTCGTACGCCACCGCCCGGCCACGTACTGCCGGCAGAACTCGAACCACCGCAACGGCGGTTCGGCCTGCGCACGCTTCGACCGCTTCCTCCGCCGCTCGTACCTCGGACTCCGGCAGACCCGATGCGATCTCGAACGCCTCACCGCGCCGGTTCATCGCCTGCCACAACTCTGACGGCCGGCTCTCCGCGAGCGCGGCCGTGGTGAACGTGGCGCTGTGCACCTGTCCGGCGACCACCCACCGGAGCCGCCATGGGCGGGACTTGCGACCGGTCTGGGACACCTTCCACAGCTTGACGTCGAAGGAGTAGCCCAGCCGGGCGGACCTGCGGGGGCGCTCGGCCGAGGTGTCGTTCTCGGTGCTCACGCAGCGTCCTCCAGCTCCGTGAGCCAGCGCTCGTACTCCGAACGCCGGATCCGCACGTCGCCGTTCGGGAGCCCTCCATGCCCCCGGGCCACCTCTTCAGTTCGAAGAGTCAGTCCGAGTCGTGGCTGTAGCGGCCGTGGCCGCACAGCCCTCTGTGGTACTCGATGCACTCTTCATCGATGGCATGCTCGGGATGGCGTATCAGAGTGCCGATCAGTTCCCCATCGCGGCTTCGTCGCACGTTCCAGTCCTCATCGATGAAGAGGAACAGCTTGTCGAACTGGACGTGATGATTGGGGCAAAGGCATAGCAAATTGGATATTTTGTCCGGTCCTTCGTGCGGGGCTCCAAGCCCTTGGATGTGCGCTGCCTCGCTGTAGTGGCTGAACCGCGTCTCCAACTGAAGACCACAAACCTGGCACTTCTGCTGATACAGCAACTTGATCTTCTCGACCAGACGTGGATCCCGCTCAGCGCGTGTTGAGTTCACACGACGACGTCGTCCACCTCCGGAGGACTCATCACCGCTGCCTTCGTCCTCAATATCGGAACCCACCGCTCCACTGGCGCTCGCGTAGCCGGCGAGACCGACGCGTGTCAGCAGCGCGTCCTGGTCGACGTCCGGGAGATAAGAGGTGCACAGCAGACCGATCGCTTCGGCACGGGTGAGCGGCTGCTGCAGGAGTTTCGCCGCCTCGGGCGTCAGTCCGGCTGCGGCTCCGGGCTTGGCGATGTCTTCCGCCGACGCTCGGCCTACCCCTTCATCCGCTATGCCTTCGATCTCCCACGCTCGGCTCCTTTCCATGTGTCGGAAGGCAATTTCAGGCGTCACCCCAGCGTTGCGATCTCCGAAATCCAGCAGGAGGGGCCCGACCTCACGGCTAAAGACGTCCGGGGGCACAAGTCGGCTCTGCTCCGAGACCAGGCGGCCGATGGCCCACAACAGCGTGAGTGATTCGTAGCGTGTATAGCCTTCCCCCGGGGCATCGGCATCCAAGGTGCCGAGGGCACGTAGGAGCTCCTCGCGTCCCATCTTCGTCGGGGATGCAGGCCGATCACCGCCTGAGGCTGAGCCTCCGACCGGTTCCTGCCCGCTCAGCAGTTCGTTCAGCAGCCCCAGCTGACGCCGCCGCTCCGCGGCCCGCACCAGCGTGAGGTAGCGCACCTCCTTGTGCAGTTTCAATGCGCTCAGGATCGGAGCCGCCGGGATCCTGAACTCGGAGATGTCGCCGAGCGCCATGATGTGTTCCCAGGTCCGCCCGTCCTCGAGCTCTCCCCAGATCGCCCTGGCCAACTCGGGATTGCGGAGCAGCCCGAGCACGCGGGCTTTGGCGATGAACGACTTCTCGGCGTAGAACAGCACCTCGTCGCCGACCTTCTGCCCCCGCAGTGCGGTGCCTTTGGGGTGGGTTTCCTTCTTGACGGGCGTCGCTCCCCAGAGCCGGGCCACTCCGTCGGGAAAGGTTTCGTTGAGTTGCTCCGCATGCTCGCCCAGGACGTGCTCGTACTCCGAGAGCCGGATGCCCTTCCGTATCGAGCGGTCGAAGTTCTGAGGCCCGCGAAGCTGCGGCCCGCCCCTGGGCTGCAGCAGCCACTGCACCAAGGCTTCGGCTTCCCTGGCAGGGTCCGTACTGTCCCTTTTATCCGTTGCCGCGCCAGTCCCGAAGATCAGGCGGCCACCATGCTCATTCGCCATGGTGATCAGATTTTCATACGAACAAGGGCCTGCGGTAAGGCCTTTTGGTAATAGCCGCACTGAGGAAGTTCACCGGTTCCTCGCCCCGCTTCAAGCTGGTCTCACCTCATGGCTCCTCGTGGGGCCCGACGTCGGCCCCGGTCAGGAAGCTGACTTCCCGGGAAAGGCTCCGGTCAGGAAGCTGTCAAGGATCCGCCCTCGCAGGTCGCGCAGTTTGTCGTCCTCCACTTGCGCGATGCGCGCCCGTTCATGGAGGTGTTCGACGAGCCGGGCGAAGCGCTCACGCACGTCACTCGGGGGCCACCGAACCGTGATGGCTCCGAAAGCGCTACGGCTGAGTTCACGTCCTGCGGATCCATGTGCGGCGGCCGCGAGTTCGGCTCCGCGTGAGCGGATCTCGTGCAGCAACCAGTGCGCATCGGAGGACGAGTCGAGCCCCAGCACCAGTACGCCGCGCCCGATGGCGACAGGTACCTGGTTCATCACGGCGCGCACGCCGTCTTCCCTGGAGGCGATAAGAAGGGAGCCCGGGGCACACACGCGACACTCCTTGCCCTTGGGCAGCCGCCGCTCGGTGCTGTACAGGTGGGGCAGGTCGCTCTGCAGGATGTCCGCAGGAGCAACGAAAGCGGTACCGCCCTCGGTATGCGTTCCGTCGTCGTCCGGGCGCGGGCGTGGTGCGATCCCGGCTGTGAGGTGAACCAGGCCTGCGATGGGCTGTTCCGGCCAGGACTCGCTGTTACGCGCCTCGCATGCGAATAGCGCATCGCTCAACTCCGTGGCGCACTCGGCGATACGCACGTTCGTCGCTGTCTTCGCCGCCAGAAGCCGCGTCGCCCGCAGCAGGGCGGCCCTCGGCCCTGGTGGCGGCGTCGGCACAGGGAGGCTTCGCAGCGCCGCCAGACTGAGCGTGCGTTGCAGCGTGGAACCAGTGGCCTGCCGCTCGCACCAGTCTCGCACCGCCTGCGATCCGAGCCACAGACTCAGCCAGGCCGCCTCGTCGGGCTCGCTCGCTCGGATGATGGCGACGGTCCGAGACGCGTTCCAGTGACGGAAATCTCCGCTGACGACTGCCGCTTCACCCACGCGGCCGACCAAGACCACAACGACGTCGCCAACCTCCAGTTGGCTGCGTAGGTTGGTTTCGTGCACCCAGGAGGCGATCCGCCTCGGTTCGTCGCTGCGCAGTCGTCCGTCCTGGATGTCGGCAGCCCTAATCATGGGCACACCGTCATCGGTGTGCGCCCCGGGGCGAGTGATGCCATACCCAATGACCTGTACGGTTGGCAGATCACCCAGCCGTCCCACGCCCCAATCCCTGGGCAGTCGCTGCAGTTCGCTCTCCAGGCTCTCCTGCGTCACAGCTGCCCCAGCAGGTCACGCAACTCGGCTTCGAGGCGGCGAGACGTCTCGAACAGCCCGAGCAGTTCGTCGGTCAGGTCGGCAGCACGCTCGTGGGCATCTACGGGCACGGATTCAACAGCCGGCGCGGCAACATGATGGGAGGGCAGTACGTCGTACTCCTTCGCCGCGATCTTGTCCCGGGAGACCGATGTACACCAGGCGGGTACGTCCTCGTACGGCTGGCTGCCCCGCGCTCCCCTCCAGGCAGCGAAGGTCTTGGTGATGCGCTTCGTCGCTGCCTCCGGCATGACTCGCCGTCCGCGCGTCACGCTCGCGGCGGTGTCACTAGCGTCGATCAGCAGGAACTGTCCCGACCGGTCACTGCGCCCCCAGTTGTCGCGAGGTTTTTTGCTCTTGGTGAAGAGCCACAGACTCACCGGGTTGCGCACATGTGGAATCAGGCCGGCAGGCAGTTCGACCACACAACTCAGGACGTCGTCATCGACCAGACGGGCGCGGATCCGGCCTTCGCCGGCCTTCGCCGTGGTGGCAGCGCCTGTGGGCAGCAGGAGTGCACCCCGCCCCGTCGGCCTCATCTTTTTCACGACATGTTGTGCCCAGGCGAAGTTGGCGTTTCCGGCCGGCGGGACCCCGTACGGCCAAGGAAGGCTGTGGCGGAGGTAGCCATCCTCGTCCCAACCGGACTGGTTGAAAGGCGGGTTGGCGACAACCACGTCAAAGGTATGGTCCCGGAACCGATCGTTGACCCATGTGGATTCCGGGCCCTCCAGGTGTGCTGCAGCCCCATGTACGGAGACGTTCATCGCAGCGGTCTGCAGCGCGATCCGACTCGCGTCCTGGCCGTACAACGCCAGCTCATCGGCATGGCCACCGCTCGCTTCGAGGTACTCGCGAGCCCGCAGGAGGAGGCCGCCGGAACCACAGACAGGGTCATAGACGGCGTCGCCCTCCCTAGGCTCCATCACACCGGCCAGAAGGCGAGCGACATCCGACGGCGTGTAGTAGTCGCCGCCCTTGCTTGTCGTCTGCGTACGGTCCAGACAGGCTTCGAAGATCTCTGTCAGGTCGGGCGCTGCGGCCACCCAGTCGATCAAGGGCGCTACTTGGTGACCTCGCAATCCATCCAGATTCGGCAGGTCCAGCAGCACCGGAAATTCCCTCTCCCGCGCGCTTAGTCCACGATGGAGCGCGCGAGCCAGGCCGTGCCCCCCGTCGTGTCGGAGACCTCCACGTGAAAGCTCACGCCAGCCTTCGCAGGCCAGCGTGTAATCGCCTCGCCCATCGTCGCGGTCCGAATCTGCCTCGTGGCGCAGCAGGATCACTGCCATGACGAGGAGTAGAGCGTCCTGAGGTGCCAGTGCCCCGCGCAGGGCATCCAGCACCCTCCCCAGTGACATCCCCTTCGACGCTCGCTCCACCTTGTCTCCCGTCTGCGCACGCGTTCGGCCGGACGACCGGCTTCTGGTGCGCCCATCATGCCTGGCCCGGCTCAGTCGCCGCTCAGATAGGTCATGACCATGAAGGCCATGGTGAACACCGCTACGAACACGCCCCCGCCGGTCATGACGGCCTGATCCAGGTTGCCTGTGCGCGCCAGGCGCCAGAAGGCGACCAGCAGCGCAGAGATCATCGCCACCGCTATCGCGAGCGTCACCTTCATGCCGCGCGTCCCACCCACCCGTGCTCTCCCTTCACCACGCATGCCTACAAAGCACAACAAACAGGCGAGGTGCAACACCCCCCTGTCGACCTACACACCACAGTAGCGCACTGCAGCAGTCGGTTTGGTAAAGCTCCAGCAGTCGGTTTGGTGATTCACTCGACATTAAAATGCCACTTCCAAAGCTCGAAGTTGATTTGGTGAATCCACTCCCAAGCTGGGAGCTCTGACAGTCACCCCACCCATGCCCCTTCGTCCCAGTTCCCCGCCCCGCTACGATCGGTGCGGGGCTTTTTACAGCCTGAGCAGCAGCGATCGGCAAGAACAACAGCGAAGCGGGGATGGCACATGCGGGACGGCCGGTGGACTGCGGTCACCGACTCCGAGTTCCAGCATGAACACCGGGGCCTGGAGGCCATCCGCGAGAAGCTCCCGGACAACGACCCGTGGCGGGCCTGGTCGAACTTCACCTTCACCGCCCACACCGGCCACGTCCGGGAAGTGGACCTGCTGGTCATCGCCCCGGGCGGCGTGCACCTGATCGAGCTGAAGGACTGGCACGGCTCCGTCGAGTCCCGCAACGGCACCTGGCTGCAGACCCAGCCCAGCGGCCGGCAGATCCCCCACGGCAATCCGCTGCACCTGGCCAACAAAAAGGCCAAGGAGCTGGCCGCGCTGCTCCAGCAGAACGGCGAGAAGGTGTGGGTCTCGGAGGCCGTCTGCTTCACCGACTCCTCGCTGCGCAACCGGCTGCCCGCCCACGACCGCAACGGCGTCTTCACGGTGCACCGGCTCACCGAGATGCTGAAGGAGCCGCCGAAGGACGAGTACCGCCGGATCGACGCCGCGCGGTCGCGCCGGATCAAGGCGGCCCTGGAGCGCATCGGCATCGCGCGCAGCGACGCCGAGTACAAGGTCGGCCCGTACCTGCTGAGCCGCAAGGCGTTCGACTCGGGCCCGACCTGGGCCGACTATCTGGCCCAGCACAGTGAGCTGCCGGAGGCCGCCCGCGTCCGTGTCTATCTGCGCGAGCGCGGCTCCGACGCCGAGCTGCGGGCATCCGTGGAGCGCGCGGCGCGCCGCGAGGCCGCGGTGCTGCGCTACTTCCGGCACCCTGGTGTCGTCCAGCTCAAGCAGTACGACCCGTCCGGGCACTCGGCGGGCCCCGCGCTGATCTTCGACTTCGATCCGCGGACGCTGCGTCTGGACGAGTACCTGATCCAGTACGGCGAGAAGCTGGACATCCTCAGCCGGATGGCGCTGGTACGGCAGCTCGCCGAGACGGTGCGCTCGGCGCACGGCCGACGGATCTTCCACCGCACCCTGGCGGCCCGCGCGGTCCACGTCATCCCGCGCGGCCGTGGCCGCCGGAGCGACTCCGAGAGCGAGACCGGCGCCTGGTCCAGCCCGCACCTGCAGATCTCCGACTGGCAGGTCGCCGTCCAGCGCAGCTCCGAGCACGGCGTGACCGGCAACGGCGAGCGGTTCGCCCCCACGACCTTCTCGCGCGCGGGCGCGCATCTCGCCGAGGGCGCGGACCCTTATCTGGCCCCGGAGCTGACCGCGCTCAGGCCCGATCCGGTCGCCCTGGACGTGTACGGACTCGGAGTGCTCACCTATCTGCTGGCCACCGGCAGGCCGCCGGCCGCCAGCCAGGCCGAACTGGTGGCCCGGTACGAGGCGGGCGAGGGCCTGCGCCCCAGCTCCGTGGTGGACGGCCTCTCCCCGTACATCGACGAGCTGGTGCAGGCGGCCACCGCCTACGACGTCTCCGCCCGGCTGTCGTCGGTGGACGACTTCCTGGAGATGCTGGAGGTCGTCGAGGCGGACCTGACCGAACCTCCGACGGCCGAGGCCCCGCGCCCGGCCGAACCCGAGAAGGACCCCCTGGACGCGGTCGCCGGCGACGTGCTGGCAGGCCGCTGGGAGGTCAGGCGCCGCCTCGGTACGGGTTCGACGAGCCGCGCGTTCCTGGTGCGGGACCTGACCGCCGGCCCGGATGTGCGCTTCTCGAAGTCCCTGGCGGTGCTGAAGGTCGCGACGTCGGACAGCCGCGGCGAGGTGCTGCGCCGCGAGGCCGAGGTGCTGGGCCGGCTCCGCCCCGACTCCCGCGTGATCCGCCTGGTCGAGCCGGAGCCGCAGCGCATCGGCCCGCGCACGGTCCTGGTCATGGAGTACGTCGGCGACGAGCGCGAGGAGAGCGGCGAGCCGTCCGCACCGGGTACGAAGCGCCGACGCCGGGAGGAGACGGTCGCCCGGCAGCTGCGCGAGTTCGGCCGCCTGTCCGTGGACCAGCTCGAGGCGTACGGCGACTACCTCTTCGGCGCGGTGGACTTCCTCGAGGGCGAGGGCGTGTGGCACCGCGACATCAAGCCGGACAACATCGCGATCCGCATCCGACCGAACCGCACCCGCGAACTCGTGCTGATCGACTTCTCGCTCGCGGGCTACCCGGTGAACGAGACCGCGGCGGGCACGGACGGCTACCTCGACCCGTTCATCGGCACGCTCACCGACCGCTCGGTCTACGACGCCCACGCCGAGCGCTATGCCCTGGCCGTCACCCTGCACGAGATGGCGTCCCGAGAGCTCCCGGTGTGGGGCGACGGCAAGGTCTCGCCGCGGCAGACCGACCCGGAGAAGGAGCCGTACCCGAGGATTGCCGCCGACGCCTTCGACCCGGCGGTACGGGACGGCCTGGTCGCGTTCTTCCAGAGGGCACTGCACCGGGACGCCTCCCACCGCTTCCCCGACCTCAAGCCGATGCGGGACGCCTGGAAGAAGATCTTCCTCGCCATGGACGAGGCGAAGCCCTCGTCCCGCCGCCCGTCACGGCACGCGGCACCGCCCGCGCAGGGCGAGGCGGCGCAGCCCGCCCCGGACGCCGCCATCCCGGAGGCCGAGGAGGAGAGCGCCGAGCAGCAGCGCGAACGGCTGGCGGAGCGCGTCGACCGGGACACACTCGTCTCGTCGTCCGGTCTGAGCCCGGCCGCGGAGTCGTTCGTGTACGGCCTCGGCGTCAACACGGTCGGTGAGTTGCTCGACTACAGCCAGCGCCAGCTCGTCAACGCCCCCGGCCTCGGCGCCAAGACCCGCAAGGAGGTGTTGCGCCGCATCAAGCAGTGGCGGCTCAAGCTCGCGGAGAAGCCCGCCGCGCCGCTCACTCCCGAGGGTCGCAAGGCCGCGAAGGAGGAGCTGTCGGCCGCCGAGGCCGCGGCGGCCGACGCGGTGGCGGCGAGCGGCGGCGCCGGTGCGGGTTCGCTGCCGGAGCGCGCGCTGCGCAGCGTCAGCCTCGACACCCTCGCCACGGTGTTCGTACCGCCGCTGCGCAAGGACGGCTCGAACCACAACGAGTGCGAGATGGTACGGCTGCTGCTGCGCCTACCCAACGAGCACGGCGTCCTGCCGTCGGAGGTCGGGGTCTGGCCGACGCAGACGGAGGTCGCGCACGCGCTCGGGCTGTCGCGGGGCCGCATCCCTCAGATGCTGAAGAACCAGCGGACCCGCTGGAAGAAGCACCCGGCGGTACGGGCGCTGCGCGCCGAGGTCCTGGACCTCCTGCACGACCTGGGCCGGGTCGCATCGGCAGCGGAGATCGCGGACGCGCTGACCGTGCGGCGCGGCACCCAGCTACAGGAGCGCGAGCAGCGCCGGGCGCTGGCGCTGGCCGCCGTTCGGGCCGTGGTGGAGGTGGAGCAACTCGTGCCGGACGAGGCCGAGTTCCAGCACGCCCCGAACCGCGACGCGGCCGACGAGAGCATGGGCGCGGGGCTGCTGGCGCTGGAGGTGGGCGCGGACGACGCGCCGGACACGCCGTCCGCGCCGGGCCTGCTCCACTACGCCCAGCGACTCGGCCGTATCGCCGACACCATGTCGGAACTCGACACCCTGCCGACCGCGGCGACCGTGGTGGCCGAGCTGGGTGCCGTACCCCCGCCGAGTGCGGCGGTGCAGTGGGACGACCGGCGCATGGTGGAGATCGCGGTGGCCGCCTCCCGCCATGCCGCCGCGACGCCCCGCCTGGAGATCTATCCGCGCAAGCTGCCGCTGGTGCGCGCGCTGCGCCTCACCCAGGCCGGCCTGGTACCGCTCATCCCGGGGATGGCGGAGGCCGAGCAGCCGGGCCTGACGGGGGAGGACGTCCACGAGCGGGTACGGGCCCGCTTCCCGGAGCTGCTGAACGAGCGGGGTGGCCATGCGCTGCCCACGGGCGGCCCGCTGACGAGGGCTCTGCGTGAGGCCGGCTTCGACCTGGTGCTGTCGACGCGCAAGAGCACGGGGACGCTGCGCTATCTGCCGAGCAGTCCGGACGGAGTGTCTGCGTATCTGTCGTCGGACGCGCGGCGACAGCCGACGGGCACCGTCTCCGCGCACCGCTACTCCGACGACCCGGAGCTCGCGGCGGCGGGCACGGCCGAGGACCGGCTGAAGGCCTCGGCACGGCGGGACGGCTTCCGCGTACTGACCGTGCCGACGGAGTGGGCGCGGGATGCGATCGACGAACTTGGGCGCGACGACTTCGCGGGCGGGGCCGTGGTGGTGTCGGTGGCCGAGTTGTTCGTGCGGGCGCTGCACGAGCTGGTCGACCCTCGGCCCAAGCCCACGTGGGAGACGATCCTGCGTGCGGATGTGGCGAAGGCCGGGACGCCGGGTGCGATGAAGTTCGCCGAGTACGCGGGGACGGCGTGGGGACTGGTGGAGCCTCGGATCGGGGAGCTGCTGGTGCCGGGAGGCACGGGTTCTAGGAACGGCGGCGGAGGCGGGTCGGCTGCTCCGTTGCTACTGACGGACGCCGGGGTCTTCGCCCGGTACGACGCGATGGGCGTACTGGAGCGGCTGGCGGAGCGCTCGCGGGGTGGTGGCCGCGCGCTGTGGCTGCTGTGCCCGCAGAGTGACCCGGCCCGGCCGCCGCGGCTGGGGACGGTGGCGGTGCCGTATCAGTCGGGGCTCGGTGAGTGGATCATGCTGAATGAGTCCTGGGTGCAGAACGCGCACCGTGCGAAGCCGGAGAAGGCCGGGGTCGGCGGGCCACGGGGATGATGCGCTGAGCGCGCGTGCCGTACTCGGAGCGGTTCGCGTGTGGGTGGGGACGACGACAGGAGACGTGACCAGGTGATCGACCGCAAGTCCAAGGCACTGCTGACGGACCTGATCAAGCAGGTGAAGGCGGTCGAGGTCGACCTCGGCCAGCAGGTCCGGGACGGCGAAACCGTCCTGAAACCGCTGCGCACGGAGTACGGGAAGCTGCAGAAGGCCGATCCCAAGGGGAGCCCCAAGTGGGAGGACTGGCTGGAGGAGCGGCTGGCTGAGCTGCCGGAGGAGCGTGCCGAGCTGGTACGGGCGGCGGAGGCCGTCGCTGGGAGGCTGCGGGCTGAGTACGACCAGGCGTTCAAGCTCGGTCGTACGGGGGCGACTTGGGGCGCGTGGCTGGACGAGCGGGTAACGCAGGTCGCGGTGGCGTGGGTTCTGGGCACGGTGTTCGTGCGCTTCTGCGAGGACAACCGGCTGATCCCGGAGCCGTACCTCACGGGCCCGGACGCCGAGCGGCGGGATCTGGCAGAGGCTCGGTACAGGCAGTACGTCGAGGAGGAGCAGGACCCGACGTACCGAGGCTGGCTGGAGCGGGCGTTCGCGGAGCTGGGCTCCGGGCAGGCCGGCAAGCTGCTGTTCGACAAGCGGCGCAACCCGCTGTATCAGGTCCCGGTCTCGCACGACGGGGCGCGGGCGCTGGTGGAGTTCTGGCGGGAGCGGCGGGAGGACGACAAGCTGGTCCACGACTTCACCGACCCGCTGAACGAGGACGGGACGAAGGGGTGGGACACGCGGTTCCTGGGTGACCTGTACCAGGATCTGTCGGAGGCGGCCCGGAAGACGTATGCGCTGCTTCAGACCCCGGAGTTCGTGGAGGAGTTCATCCTCGACCGGACGATGAATCCGGTGGTACGGGAGCTGGGCGGGCGGTTCGGCGAGCTGAAGATGATCGACCCTACGTGTGGGTCGGGGCACTTCGTGCTGGGTGCGTTCCGGAGGATGGTGCGGCTTTGGGCGGAGCGGGAGCCTGGGCGGGATGTGCATGAGCGGGTGCGGGATGCTTTGAACTCCGTGCACGGCGTGGACATTAATCCGTTTGCGGTGGCTATCGCGCGGTTCCGGTTGTTGGTGGCGGCGATGGCAGTGTCGGGGGTGCGGACGCTGGCGGAGGCGGGGCGGTTCGACTGGCCTATTCATCTGGCGGTGGGCGACTCGCTGATCAAGGCTCGGCAGCTTGAATTGACTCTAGGCAGCGAACAGTCCGGAGATCCATTGGCAGATTTCTCGTATGCAACGGAAGACTTGCACGAGCATCCGGGGATTCTGGAGCAGGGACGATATGACGTGGTGGTGGGGAATCCCCCTTACATCACAGTGAAGGATAAGAACCTCAACTCCCTGTATCGAGAGCTGTACGCATCCTGCTCCGGCAAGTACGCCTTGTCTGTCCCCTTTGCTGAGCGCTTCTTCCAACTTGCGAAGGTTGGAGAGCCTGATGGCCGGGGATATGGCATGGTCGGCCAGATCACTGCAAACTCCTTCATGAAGAGAGAGTTCGGAGTGAAGCTGATTGAGGAATACTTCGCGCACAAGATCGAACTTACCGAGGTGATCGACACCTCCGGCGCTTTCATCCCAGGACACGGTACCCCGACCGTGATCCTTGTGGGGCGGCGACGGTCTGGCAGCGGCCGCACGGATACGATTCGCACCGTCCGCAGCATTCAAGGCGAGCCATCAGCCCCCGCCAACCCGGCGGATGGCCTGGTCTGGACGGCGATCGTCAACCAGATCGACCAGCCAGGTTCATTGAGCTCGTGGGTATCAGTGGACGATCTTGAGCGCAAGCGGTACTTTGATAAGCAGCCCTGGGTTCTGACAGCCGGCGGCCTTGAGCTGGTGGAGCAGATCGAAGAGCACAAGGCGATGCGCCTGCGCCAATCGCTGGCTTTGGACATCGGGTTCGGCGGGATCACCGCCGAGGATGACGCATTTTTCTTCCCCAGTGCGTCATCCGCCCGACGTCAGCGGATTGAACAGACAATTCCCATGGTCACTGGGGACACAGTCCGCGATTATTCCATCGCACCTGAAATTGCCAGCATTTGGCCGTACGATTCCCAGCTCAAGGCCATGCACAGCGATTCACTCTCAGCAACCATGCGAGTGATGTGGCCTAACCGGCGTATTCTACAACGCCGCAAGCGTTTCGGTAAATTCATCGAGACGATCCCGACGATCACGTGGTACGAATACGGAGAACTATACCGCGAGAAACTGAAAACGTCACATTCGATCACCTTTGGGTTCGTTGCAACTCACAATCATTTTGCACTTGACCGGGGCGGAAAGGTATTCAAGCAGTCTGCCCCTCTTATCAAGTTGCCTGAGAGCGCAGGCGAAGAAGATTACCTAGAGCTCCTCGGGCTACTGAATAGCTCCACCGCCTGTTTCTGGCTCAAGATGGTGAGCCACAGCAAGGGGACCGAAGGTCACCAATCCGGGATCAAGACCGAACTCTGGGAACAGTTCTACGAGTTCACGGGCACCAAACTTCACCAGTTCCCCCTACCTTCCCACTATCCCACGCCCGTCGCCATCACCCTCGATAACCTTGCTCAGCAACTTGCCGCCACCACACCCTCAACCGTTTTCAAGAAACACACACCCAGCGCTTCCGGCCTCCGTGAAGCTCGCGACAAGTGGCACTCCATCCGCGCTCAGATGATCGCCCTTCAGGAAGAGCTCGACTGGCAGGTCTATTCCCTCTATAATCTTCACTTCGAAGATCTTCGCGCTCCCGAGTCTGAGGTCCCGGAACTCGCTCTCGGTGAGCGGACCTTCGAGATCGTGCTTGCTCGGCGGGTCGAGAAGGGTGAGGCATCCGACGAGTGGTTCAAGCGGCACGAGTCCACCCCCATCACCACGCTCCCCGACCACTGGTCGGACGCGTACAAGACCACGGTCCAGAAGCGCATCGACGTCATCGAGTCGTCCCGCGCCATCGGCATGATTGAGCGCCCCGAGTACAAGCGTCGCTGGGCGACCGAGGGTTGGGACGCGCTCCAAGAGAAGGCCCTGCGCTCGTGGCTTCTCGACCGCATCGAGAACCGCGAACTCTGGTTCCAGGATGGCCAGCCGACCATCCTCACCCGTGCTCAACTCACCTCCGCCCTCTCCCTCGACGAGGACTTCGTCTCCGTCGCTGAGCTATACGCCCCCCGCAAGGAGTTGGCGACCGTCGTCGCGGATCTCCTCGCCAACGAGCACGTCCCCTTCCTCGCCGCCATGCGATACAAGCCCACCGGCCTGAAGAAGCGCGCCGACTGGGAGCACGTCTGGGATCTCCAGCGTCAGGAAGACGCCGCCCCGGACGAGCCCTCCAAGCGGAGGATCCGGAACTCCATCCCCGTACCGCCGAAGTACACCTCGGCCGACTTCCTCAAGCCGTCCTACTGGCGCGCCCGCGGGAAGCTGGACGTGCCGAAGGAGCGGTTCATCTCCTACGCCACCGGGGCGATCTCCGGCACCCCGGACCTGTTCGGCTGGGCGGGCTGGGACCACCGTGAGCAGGCCCAGGCCCTCAGCACGTACTTCACGAACCACGACGAGCTGTCCGACGAGCAGATGACCCCGCTGCTCGCCGGCCTCCTCGAACTTCAGCCCTGGCTCACCCAGTGGCACGACGAGTTCGACCCCCTGTACGGCGGCTCCCCCGCAGCCTTCTTCGCGGGCTACCGGGCGACCAAGCAGGGTGAACACGGTCTAACCGACGACGACCTGCGCGCGTGGCGTCCCGGGAAGCCGACCAAGGGCTGATCAGCCCGGCGTGCCCTCCCCTCTCTCCCGCATGGAGGGCACGCCACTGTCCCGCACGGTCAACGGTTCAGCCGCGTGTACCCGTAGCGCCGGGCCCTCGTCCAGCCCGAGCACAACGGCGAGTCCACCAGCCGCGTACGACTCAGTGCGCACCGTACGGACAGTGCGCCACTCACCCCACACTCGCACTAGCTGGCCAGGCCGCACCATGACAGCCGCGACCTCCCGCCCGGCGGGTTCAGCCACGATGTCCGGCGCTTTCAGCTCTGCCCACACGGTCTTCCCGATCCCGCCCGTGCGCTCCTCGACTCCCCAGCGGTGAGCCAACGCCTCCACGAGCAACAGCCCGCGCCCGCCCGTCTCGTCGCCACCAGGCGCCTGCACTTCAGGCCTGCCTGCGCCCGCGTCGCTGACTTCCAGCCGCAGCAGCCCGTCCTCCAGGGATCGCGCGATTCGTACGCCCACCTGCCGATCGCTCGGCACGCGTACACGCAGCGCGTTGGTCACCAGCTCTGAGAGCACCAACTCCGCCGAGTCCAGGACATCTTGGGCTACGCCCCAGTCGCCGAGCACTGCATGTAACGCCGCCCTCGATCTCGGCACACTTCGACGGCAACGGGACAGCCGGAACGTGACTTCGTTCGAGCCCACGCTCTCTGTCATGACACTCCCTGAGGGTCGATAGCTGATGATCAAGTCCCCGTGAGCCGAGGGAAGTTCCGACTCCCGCCACGACGAGAGTGCCGCGAAACGTCGATACGGCGCAACGTTGAAGGGAGAGCCAGACTTCAATTCACCCTTTCGAGTAACCTGCGGGCAGCTCGGCAACAGCCCTGGTAGGGAGTTACGTATGCCAAATGTCAAACCATCCACCGTGCTTGGGCGCCAACTGGGCGATGAGCTGAGGCGCTTGCGTGAAGCCGCAGGCCTGACCACCACGCAAGCAGCTGATGCGCTCGACTGCACCAAGGGGAAGATCAGCCGCATCGAGAACGGGCATGTGCCCGTGCGCACCCCAGACCTGGTCGCCCTCATGCAGACGTATGGAGTGGAGGACACAGAGACACGCGAACGCCTCGGCTCCCTCGCCCGCAGAGCCAACCGGCGCCGCCGCGAAGGCTGGTGGCATCAGTACGGTGACGTCCTCGCTGACACGTACCGGGACTACATCGAGATGGAGAACATCTGCGACGGCATCAAGACGTTCCAGGCTCAGCTGATCCCAGGGCTCCTCCAAACACCGGCATATGGACGGGCGGTCACGGTGGCCTCTCGCGCATGGAAGACAGCGGAAGAGATCGACCAGTTCGTGCAAGTGCGGATCGCCCGGCAGGAACGGCTCGTCGGCGAGGCGCCGTTGGAGCTCTGGGCCGTGCTCGCCGAAGGCGTTCTCCGCCAGCAAGTTGGGGGGCCCACCGTGATGCGCGAACAGCTTGAACACCTGGCGACCATGGCTGAACGACCCAACATCACCGTCCAGGTACTGCCGTTCTCGCGCGGTGCGCACTCAGGTATGTTCGGCCCATACCTACTGCTGAGCTTCCCGCGGGTGTCAGCGCTGGACCTCGTCCTGACAGAGACCCCGATCGGCAACATCTGGATGGAGCAGGAGTCCGAGGTGGCCCACTACCGCGAACTCTTCGACGACGCTCGTACGTCGGCGCTGCCACCAACGGAATCGCTCAGGCTGATCCGCCGCATCGCCAAGGAGCACACACCATGAGCCAGCACCACCTCCCCTCGCCCGTCCTCGCGGAAGCGATATGGCGCGTCAGCAGCTACAGCGGCGGACAAGGCGAGTGCGTCGAAGTCGCCGACAACATCCCCACCCTCATCCCCGTCCGCGACAGCAAGCGCCCCGCCGGGCCCGTGATCACCTTCACCCCCAACGTTTGGCGCACATTCGTCTCCCACCTGAGCTGAACCCAACCACCTCAAGGCCAGTCGACCCTTCACTGCCTTCCGACACACACCCCTCACTCACAGCTATCAGCTCAATACTCGGATTCTCCATACTATGGTTCACTTGAGTATGTTCAACACGAGCAAACTCGAAAGGTGACCCATGCCAGGCTTCGTAGGCCGCACATCCGAGCTGGCCACCCTGAACCGCCACCTCGCCTGGGTGCGCGACGGCCGAGGCGACCAGCGCGGCCGTGCCCTGCTCCTCCGCGGCCGACGTCGCGTCGGGAAGTCGCGGCTCGTCGACCTCTTCTGTGAGCGCGCCCAGGTGCCCTACGTCGTCCACCAGGCAACCCGAGGCGAAGACGCCCAAAGGGAACGGGCCCGCTTCCTCGCCGAGGTCCGGCACTCCTCGCTGCCCGACACCGCCCTCCTCGCCGGCGTCACGACCGTCGCCGAGTGGGACACCGCCCTGCGCCAGCTCGCAGCCGTACTCCCGGACGACGCTCCCAGCATCGTCGTACTCGACGAGCTGCCGTGGATGCTCGAAGGCGACCCGGTCCTGGAAGGCACCCTGCAGACCGTCTGGGACCGTGTGCTGAGCCGGAAGCCGGTACTGCTCATCCTCATCGGCAGCGATCTCGCCATGATGGAGCAGCTCTCCGCCTACGGCCGTCCCTTCCATCAGCGAGGGGTCGAGATGGTCCTCGCGCCCCTCTCCCCCTCCGAAGTCATGGCCATGACCGGGCTCCCCGCCGCCGACGCCTTCGACGCCCACCTGATCACCGGCGGCCTGCCCCTCATCTGCCAGGAGTGGCATGAAGGCGAGAGCCGCACCGACTTCCTCTCCCGCGCCCTCGACGACCCCACCTCCCCCCTCCTCGTATCGGCGGAGCGGGCACTGGCCGCCGAGTTCCCGACCGCCCTCCAGGCCAGGCACGTGCTCTCCGTGATCGGCAGCGGTGAGAGGACCTTCGGGACCATCGCCGCGAAAGCCGGGGCCGCCGACCGACCGCTCCCGCCCGGCTCGCTCAACCCGGCCCTGCGCACCCTCGCGGACAAGCGGCTCATCGCCGTCGACACCCCTCTCTCCACCCACCCCGGAGACCGCGACCGCCGCTACCGCGTCGCCGACCCCTACCTCCGTTTCTGGCTCGCCTTCCTGGAGCAGGGGATCCCGGAGATCGAGCGCGGGCGCAGCCGGATCGTGGTCGAGGCGGTCGAACGCGGTTGGACCTCGTGGCGCGGACGGGCGATCGAACCCGTCGTACGGGAGTCCCTGGCCCGACTGCTGCCCGACGACACGTGGCCGCGGGTGAGAGAAGTGGGCGGCTGGTGGCCCCGTACCAACAACCCCGAGGTCGACCTCGTGGGGGCGGACCGGTCGCCGGCGCGCGAGATCGGGTTCGTCGGCTCGATCAAGTGGCACGAGCGCGGCACCTTCGACCGTCGTGCCCTGGCCGCGCTGGCCCGGGACGCTCTCGTCGTACCCGGTGCCGACGAGGACACTCCGCTGGTCGCGGTGTCCCGCTCCGGGTTCTCGGTGGACGGGCTGGCGGCCACGTACGGGCCCGAGCAGCTGATGGAGGCCTGGGCTTCCGCTGCGTGAGCTCCCTCCCCCATGTCAGAGACGCCCGATACGATCGGAGACCGTCCCCACATGGGTGAACCGTGGCGGACGGTGCTTCCGGAGCAGCGTGCGGTGCGGGCATCGCACGCCGTTCCGGTCGACGGGGGGACGCGCCGCGCTGCCCGGTGGACGTAGACGCAGTACACGGAAAACAGGAGACGCGAGACAGAGATGGCCCCGACCGCCGCCACGGCCCCCCTCCTCCGCGATGTCATCGACATCAAGACGTCCATCTCCACGTCGGACTTCGTTCTGAAGCTGGCCGAGGCCGTCACCCCGGAGGGCGCTGAACGGGCGCTGCGGGACTACGTCGTCACCGAGCGCCTTCTCGAGAACTTCGACGAGGCGCTGAGTCTGATCAAGACCGCGCTGGACGGACAGACGTCGAAGGCCGCCTATCTGCACGGCTCGTTCGGTTCCGGTAAGTCGCACTTCATGGCCGTGCTGCACGCCCTGCTCCGGGGCGACGAGGCCGTGCGCGCCCGGACCGATTTCGATCCGGTGCTGGCCAAGCACGAATGGCTGAGCACCGACGGGAAGAAGTTCCTGCTCGTGCCGTACCACATGCTCGGGGCCAAGTCCCTGGAGCAGCGGGTGCTCGGCGGGTACGTCAGCCACGTCAAGGCACTGCATCCCACGGCGCCCACTCCGCAGGTCTACCGGACCGACTCCCTCTTCGCGGACATCCGCGCGCTGAGGGATCGTATGGGCGACGACAAGTTCATCGAAGGGCTCGCCGGGGCCGCGTCCGACGGGGACACCGTCGATGCCGACGACGAGTGGGGCGACTCCTTCGCCTGGACCCCGGCACTCCTCGACACCGCCCTCACCGCCGAGGAACTGGACGGCGCCGAGGTCAACCTCAACCTGGTCAACCCGACCACCCCGGCCGAGCTGCGCGCCAAGCTGGTGCACGACGCGAGCACCAGCTGGTTCCCCGGCTTCGCCAAGAACGCCGCCGAGGACGAGCACGGCTTCATCTCGCTCGACGCCGGCCTCGCCGTCATCGCCGAGCATGCGAAGTCGCTGAAGTACGACGGGCTGATCCTGTTCATGGACGAGTTGATCCTCTGGCTCGCCAACCGCATCCACGACCAGAAGTTCGTCTCCCGTGAAGCCGACAAGATCACCAACTTCGTGGAGGGCGCGGACTCTCGCCGCGCCATCCCGATCGTGTCGTTCATCGCACGGCAGCGCGACCTGCGGGAGCTGGTCGGCCAGGAGGTCTCCGGGGCGGCCGAGACCGCCATCCAGGACAGTCTCAACCTGGCGTCCGGACGCTTCGACAAGATCACGCTGGAGGACCGCAACCTCCCGCAGATCGCCCACGCCCGTCTCCTGAGGCCCAAGGACGCGGAGGCCGCCGCCAAGCTCGACGCGGCGTTCGCGAAGATCAAGCGGGTCGGTCCGCAGGTGTGGGACGTGCTGCTGGGCTCCGACGAGGGGACGACCGGTGCCGACGAGGCGTCGTTCCGGCTGACGTATCCCTTCTCCCCTTCGTTCATGGACACCCTGGTCCACATCTCCTCCGCGCTGCAGCGCTCCCGCACCGGTCTGAAGCTGATGGGCCAGCTGCTGGCCGACCATCGCGACGACGCGACGCTGGAGCAGCTCATCCCACTCGGCGACCTCTACCCGGTCATCGCCGACGGCGGCGACCGGCCGTTCGTCGACAGTCTGAAGGTGGAGTTCCAGGCCGCCGACAAGCTGTACCGCACCAAGCTGCGGCCCTACCTCCTCGCGATGTACGACGTCACCGAGGAGGACATCGAGCGCTACCGCCACCGCCGCGAGACCGTCACCGACCAGGGGCTCGTCCAGCGGTGCAAAGCGTTCGTGGGCGACGACCGGCTGATGTGCACGCTCCTGCTGTCCGCACTGGCGCCCAGTGTGCCCGCACTGCGGGACCTGACGATCCGGCGGCTCGCGTCCCTCAACCACGGCTCCGTCATCTCCCCCATCCCGGGAGCGGAGGTCGGCGCGATCCAGTCGAAGGTCGACGAGTGGGCGGCACGCTTCGCGGAGATCAAGCCCACCGGCACCAAGGCCAACCCTGGCGTACGACTCGAGCTGGCCGGCGTGGACGTGGACTCCGTCATCGCCAACGCCAACGTCAACAACAACCGGGCCAACCGCCGATCCCTCGCCAAGCGACTCCTCGCCGAAGAGCTGGGCATCGACCTCCAGGAACGGCTCACCGCGGACGAGCTGAAGTTCGTCTGGCGCGGCTCGAACCGCACGGTGGAGGTCATCTTCGGCAACATCGCCGACCACGACGACCTGCAGGACCACGACTTCGCGCCCAGCCAGGACGGGCTGTGGCGAATGATCATCGATCTGCCGTACGACGAGGGCGAGTACGGGCCGCGCGAGGACGCCAACCGCATGGCCGAGCTCCGCCGGCTTCCCGGGAACCGGCCACGGACCGTGGGGTGGATTCCCACCCACCTGTCCGCTGCCCGCTTCCAGGACTTCCAGCGGCTGGTCGTCATCCACTACGCCCTCGCCGACCAGCGGCGCTTCGACACCAGCTACGCGCAGCATCTGAACGCCGACAACCGGGCCCGCGCCAAGGCGCTGCTGGAAGACCAGCGCGAGACGCTCACCAAGACGGTGAAGGCGGCCTTCAAACAGGCCTACGGCCTTGCGGCCAAGAAGCCCGGCGACGTCAACCCGGACTTCAACGAGCACCTGGAGCCGCTGCCCGACGTGCCGGAGCTGCGCGTCTCCATCGGGCAGTCCCTGCACGACGCGGCCCGGCACGTGGCGGGCAAGCTGCTGGCCCACCAGTTCCCCGCGCATCCGGACTTCGATCCCGAAGGCACGGGTACCGTCGTCAAACTCGCCGACGCACGGACCGTGTTCGGGCACATCCGCGCCGCCGCGGAGGCCGGTGACCGGCAGGCCGAGATCCCGGCCAAGGAACGTCCGATCATGCGGCGCATCGCCGCGCCGCTGGGGCTCGGCCAGCAGAAGGAGGCGTACTTCCGGCTCTCCACTCGCTGGCCGGAGCACTTCGCCCTCCAGGCGCGCGGCGAGGCCGGTCCGGGTGACCTCAGCGTCGTGCAGCTCACCGAGTGGATCGACCGTCCCTCGCCGATGGGTCTGGAGCCGTTCCTCGCCCATCTGGTCATCGCGTCGTACGCGGAGATGGACGACCGGGTCTGGGTACGGGCCGGTGCGCTGCTCGACCCTTCGCCCGAGCTGTCGGCGATCAAGCCGCAGGACGCGCTGCGTTCCCAGCCGCTGCCGGAGGAGCACGTCTGGGAGGAGGCGGGGCGCCGCTACTGGGAGATCTTCGGCGAGGAGCCGCCCAGGCTGCGCCGGGGCCGGATGGTCGGGCAGTTCGCCCGGCGGATCACTGAGCGGGCCCGCACGTACCAGCCGCACGCGGCCGATCTGGTGGCGCAGTTGGAGAAGCACGCGACGCTGCTGGGTCTGGACGGCACCGACGAGGCCGGCCGACTGGCGATCGCCCGGCGGGCCCGGGACCTGCTGGACGAGCTGCGCGGGCTGGATCAGGGGGCGGGCGGCGGCTCCGCGGCCGCGAAGCAGGTCATCTCCGCCTTCGCCGGCTTCGATCTCGGTGACGTGCCGACGAGCCGGTACGGTGCGTCGATCAAGCAGGCCGAGCCCGTCGCGGCTGCCTTGGCCACCGCGGCCTGGGACATGCTCAAGCTCGCGCCCAACTACGGGCCGCAGGGTGAGGCGGTGCTGGAGGAGTTGCGCGGCGCGGCCCGTGTCGATCAGCGCACCAAGGACCTCAAGGAGGCGCTGCGGGAGGCACGGCGCGCCATCGTCGCCGTCATCGAGCGCAGCCAGGCACCCACCGCCGACCCGCGTAGGGCCTACGCCGCGCCCGCGCCGGCCGAACCTCTCACCAAGCCCGACGCGATCAGCCTGAGCACCGACGCCAGCCGGCCGCCTGTGCCCTCCACCCACCCTGGCACCGACGGCGGACGACGTGCGGGACGCCGCTCGGGCGGGGGCCGGACCACGGCCTCCCGTGCGCTGGCCGAGTTGAAGGCCGAACTGGCCGAACTGGCGGCTGCCGAGCCGGACGCGGAGATCGAGATCAGCTGGCGGGTTGTGGAATGAGCGGAAGGCAGCAGGCGGAGAGGGTGTGGCAACAGTGAGTACGGCGGCCGTGACCACCACCAGCGCGGTACGGCTCAACGCCGCGACCATCACCCAGTACCTGGCGTCGCAGCCCGGCCTCAAGCCGGACAAGCGCAGGGTCGTGCTGCTGCGGGCCGCGCCCTCCTGGGACGGCCCCGACGAGCTGCCGTGGGGTGAGCAGCGGCGGGCCACGGTCGCGGCGGCGCCCTCTCCCCTCGGCGTGTACGAGCTGCTCCTGGTACACCAGAAGCCGTCGGCCACCGGGCCCGACGTGCTGGTGATACTCACCGACCGCGAGGAGGCGGAACTCGGGCCCGACCTGCTGGCCAAGGTGCACCGGCAGCGGGTCAACGCCGTCGACACCTGGGACGTCGTACGGGAGGCTTTCGGTGCCGGCGCCTCCGACCACCGGCTGTTCGAGGAGAACTGGGCTGCCGAGGCACTCCTGGACGCCGCTCCGCCGCACGGCGGATGGCCGAAACTGGCGGGCGGTGTCCTGTCGCGGCGCGAGGCACTGACCTCGCTCGCCCTGCGCCGGCTGGGAATCGGCCGCTACGACCCGGACGCCGAAATCTCCCGCTCCGCGGCGGGAGCCGGTGACGAACTGGACATCCACACCCTGCTGCGATGGTCTCTCGTACCTGGCGGCCCGGAACGGCTCCTGGCGCTGCGAGCGCCCGAGCGAGCCGGGCTCGTACAGTTCCTCGGCGAAGAGGAGCAGGCCGGGCGCGCGGGACAGGCCCTGCTCGCCCTCGTGACGGCCGAACACGGGCCGGACGCCGTCGCGTTCGGGCTGGTCTGCGCGGCGCTGTGGGGGCCCGCCGACGCCGTGGCGGACGCGGAGGACTACCGGGCCCGGGGGCGGGCCGAGCGCTGGTTCGGAGAGGAGCCGCCCGCCGAGGGTGAGCATCTGGACGCCCTCGCTGCGGCCTTCGGACGGTCCTGCGAGGAGTTCGTCTCCGCCCTGCTGCTGACGGGACGGTCGGACAGTGACGAAACGGCGGCGGAGGCCCGGCGGCTGACCGGGTTCGTTCTCGACCGGGCGGCCGCCCTTGCGCGCCAGTTCGGGGCGGAACGGGCGGCAGGGACAAGTCCCATACTGGCGGCAGGACTTGAAGCACGCTTCACCGCTGTCGGCGAGGCACTGTCGAGCGGCGGCACCGAACGGATCACAGCCGCGGTGAAGGCCCTCAGCCGACACCGGCTCGCCCGGGATCCCGACTACAGCGTCCGTATCGAGCGGGCGCGCATGGCGCAGCGGCTGGCACGTTGGCTCGCGACCGACCCGCCGGTAGAGACCCGCACGGTGGCGGATGCCATCGCCCGTCACGTCACCGAGACGGGCTGGGTGGACCTGGCGCTGGAGCACATCGAGTCCGGGGGCGATCCCGATCCGGCGCTCCGGTCCGCGTACGACGCTCTGTGCGCCTCGGCGCGCGACCGCCGACGCGAGATCGACCGGCACTTCGCCCAGGTGCTCGCCGCCCGGGCGGCGACCGACCGCGGTCCCGGCTCGATGCCGGCCGTGGAGACGTTCCTCCCCGAGGTCGTCGCCCCGGTCGTGAAGGCCGGAGAGCGCAGAGTGCTGCTCCTCGTGCTCGACGGGATGAGCGCAGCGATCGCCGCCGAGCTCGGCGAGCAACTGCGCGACCACTGGGCCGAGTACGACCCGCTGCCCGGAGCGAAGGACACTCCGCGGCGCCGCGCGATGGCGGCCGCGCTCCCCACGGTCACCTCTGTGTCGCGGACCTCGCTCTTCGCAGCACGGCTGATGAAGGGCACGCAGGCCGACGAGAAGAGGCTGTTCCCCGCTCACCGCTTCTGGGGCGGGGAGGACGTGGCGGTCTTCCACAAGGACGACCTGCGCGCCGAGACCAGTGGTGAGCCGTTCGGGCCCGAACTGCACGAGGCGCTCGTCGGCGACCGTACGCATGTGGCGGTGGTCCTCAACACGGTGGACGACCGGCTGGCCTCCGAACAGAAACTCGGTGACGGTGCCTGGCGACTGTCCGACATAGGAGGGCTGCGAGCGCTGCTTCGGGCTGCCGCGGACCAGGGCCGGGCGGTGATCCTCACCAGCGACCACGGCCATGTCGTCGATCGACGGTCGGCGCGGGTGGACGCCGAGGATGTGCGGTCCGCGCGGCACCGCGGCCCCGGAGGTCCGCTCGTCGAGCAGGAAATCGCGCTGACGGGCCCCCGGGTTCTCGACCCGGCACCGGAGAGCGAGATCGTCGCCCTCTGGGACGCCGACACCCGCTACACGTCTCGCAAGGCCGGCTATCACGGCGGCGCGTCCCTGGCCGAGTTCGCCATCCCGGTACTGGCTTTCCTGCCCTTCGGTGCGAAGCCGCCGAGCGGCTGGCGGGAGCTGGGGAACCAGCAGCCGAGCTGGTGGTCGCTGACCCCGCAGGCACAGGAGCAGCCGCCGCGTGCTCAGGCAGCCGCAATTCCGGCACCGGCACCGAAGAAGCCCGCCAAGCGGAGCAAGAACGAGGCGGAACTCGCCAGGAGCCATGAGGCTCTGTTCGATGTGGCCCTCGTCCCCGCGGAGTCCGAGGGCGGAGCCTTGCTCTCCGCGGCTCCCGTGTCCCCAAGTGATGCACTGGTCGATGCCCTCCTCCAGTCCGAGGTCTTCACGGCACAGGTGCAGTTGCTTGCCCGCAAACCGGATCTCGCGCGGGTGGAGAAGGCCGTACATGCCCTGCTGGACGCCGGCGGCACGCTGCCGATGACCGCTCTGGCACAGCGCGTCGGGCTGCCCGCGAACCGGCCGGCCGACGGCTTCGCGGCCGTGCTCCGGCAGTTGCTCAACCACGACGGTGTCCAGGTACTGGAGACGCTTCCGGACGGGCGGACCTTGCGGCTGCACACCGGACTGCTTCGGGACCAGTTCGAGTTGAGCTGAGCCGAGGACCGTGAACCGGTCCTGGAGGTACCGCCCAGGACCGGCTCACCGTTCGTCAGGTGAGCTGGCGCAGCAGTCCCACGAACTGACGCAACTCCTCGCTCCGCTGTGGCGACAGCGGCTCCGCGTCGAAGTGCGCGATCTGGTTGCGAATGTTGCGCACCCGGTTGAGCTGGTGCACGAACTGGACCTGGTTCACCCCGGACCAGCCGAGAGTCTGCCAGTTCTGGTCCGCCGCAGCGCACTTAGCTTCCAGCCGCTGTCCCTGCTTGTTCCGCTGGTCGCCGTCGAGCAGCATCACGTACTGGCCGAATGTGAGGTCTGCGATTTTCCCTGTTTTCTTGTCATTCCGCTGGACCCCACGGATGGCGTCCTCGCTCATCTTCGCGCCAAGGCACTTACGCAACCGGAGTTCGATCTCGCCCACGACGAAGAACGGCCACGCCGTGGCGTCGAAGCGCTGAGTGATGTCCGTAGCCGTGACGATGCCGCTGATTCGCCCATTGTTGGCTCTGACCAGCACATATCCGTGCTCGCAGACATTGGGGAGCATGGCGAAGAAGTCGTCGTGGGCATGCGCGACCGGCGGGTCCTCCACAATCGCGTTGGCCAACGCCACGGTCGCCCCTGTGCCGTACATCTTGGCCACCGAGCGCCAGGTGACGACGCCCGTCACCGTGTACTGGTCCTCCAGGACCGGGACCTGGGAGTAATTCTTCGTGTGCATGATGTAGGTCGCCTCGGTGAGATCCGAGGCAGAGGTGACCGAGTCGACCCCGGCGTGGGCACTCGGAAGGTCACCGATGCGAAAGGGCTGCTGCGGCAGCGCACCGGGCAGCAGCCCGGCCTCGTCCTCCTGCTCCTCGTCCGCGTCGTTCCCGTCGCCCGTCGCTGCGGAGCCCTGGGCAACGATGTGGATCTCGGACTGGCTGCTGCAGGTGGCGAAGTACGGCAGGGTCGCGAGACCGACGTCCTTCAGCTTCTGCTCGATGTGCAGGATGGCCTGGTCGTTGCGGAACCGGGTGTTGAAACAGGTCAGGAGCTCAACGAGAGGTATGCGCCGGCCCTTGAGCGCCAGCAGTTCTTCGTCGGAGGGTGTCCGGAGCATGGCCGCGTCACCCGGCCTTCGCGTCGCGGAAGACGGTGCGTTTGCCCATGGCCGACATGACCAGCTCCAGCAGCTGCTTGGATCTGTTCTCGTAGAACTGCTCGAAATCTCCCGCGCGCAGCGCGGCGGGGTCGATGAGGTGGGTGCCGATGACGTCGTCGAACCACTCGGGGCGCATTCCCGATTCGAGCGCGAGCGTCTTGAGGTAGCCGGCGGGTGATCCGGTCATGCTTTTGCTGGCCCGCAGCGACAGGGGTGTCTTGTTGATGATCGAGTTCGCCCTGTTGCTGTAGGCCCGGTGGTTCTTGTCGATCCACGCCTTCGGGAAGATCTGGCGCACCTCAACGCTGTACTCGGCCAGGCGAGCGGCGTTCAGGGGTGCTTCGGTGAAGTACCAGTCCACCGCGCCCTGCTTGACCAGAAGGGCGTAAACCCCCTTGTACGCAGCGCTGTTGCGTGTGCTGAGGGTGTCCAGCCGGTCGTCCAGGAAGGCCGCCTCGGCGATGGTGTCGGGGACCAGTTCCGTGTTGCCCCGGAGTCGTTCGACGAGTTGTTCCACGTCACGGGTGAAGCGGCTTTCCGTCGAACCGCCGTACATCTCGCCGAGCACACCGCACCAGTACCACTGAGTGAGCAGTTCGTCGGCCGCCGCCGTCTCGGTCTCCTCGCCGAGAATCGTCCGTACGGCGGCCAGCGGTACGAGCTGGGTTCGGTACGGCAGGTCGGGAGCGCGCACGATGCACTGCTGCTCCAGGAAAGACCCCACCCACTCGAAGGCCTCCGCTACCCGCGGGGCGAGCAGGCTGAAGTCGGCGAGCGGCAGTTCCAGCAGGTCACGGCGCTTGCAGGAGACCGCGGCACGCGGCTCCTGGCGCTTGCGCTCCCAGGTTCGGACGAGCGCCACGGCCTGGAGGAAATCACTGCTGCTGAGCCCGTCCTCGACGCCGGCCTCCATGCGCCCGAACACGGGGTATGACGCGGTCAGCCCCTTCTTGATGTCCAGCCAGACGTCGGGGAGCTTGTAGTAGTCGCCGTGCTCGGCCACGTACTCCTGGTTGCCCGCGTAGGTGGCCGTCAGCAGCTCGAAAACGTTGAGCGGCACACCACCGGTGTTCACCCGCTCGAACACGGCACAGACCGCGTCCATGGTTGTGGAGGCCGCGAGCTTGATCATCGGGACCTGGAACGACTGCATGCGGTTGAGCACGTGCATCTGGAACTGGCCCCAATACCCCCAGTTCGTGACGTCGACCTTCACGTACTCCTGGTGCCAGGCATTCACTCGCTCGGTGTCGAACACGAAGTGGAGCGGGAAGTAACCGGCCGCGCACTCACCTTCGACGGTGCTCAGGTCGATGAGGTCCCTGCGGTTGAAGCCAGTCTTGAGGATCTTGTCCTCAGGCACGGACACGATGGCCTCGTCGCGTTCGGCCGGTGGCCCGATGGCCTTGGCGATGTCGACGTAGTACCAGCGCCTCAACTCCTTGCCGCGAGCATCCACCGTCTCCACCGGGCGATCCCGGTGCAGGGCCTGGAAGAGGGAGGTCAACCTTTGCTGGCCGTCGAGGAGCAGGAGGTCGGGCACCCGGCCCTCCGCGTCCTCGGCGCCCTTGAGTGTCCGGGTGCGGAACAGTGAGGTGCCATTGGTCTGCAGCGCCATCACCACCCCGAGCGGATAGTCGAGTGTCACGGTCGCGATGAGCGCCCTGATGCGCTCGTCGTCCCACTTCCACTCACGCTGGAAGTCCGGGAGCTGTAAGGCGCCGGATGCGACGTCCGCAAGGGCGTCGCTGAGTTTCAGACTGTCGAGTGCCACGCTGTGTCTTTCCGTCTCGGACCGAACGCTGCGTCACCGCCCTTCACAGCGGTGAACATGCCATTGCATCAATGCAGTTGGCGGCAGTCAAGGGCGTTCACGGGTGCCGGTATGATGCGCCGGTACCGAGCACCCGGGTCGGCCGACGGTCTGTCTGCGCTGCCGGGGTACGCCTGCTCCGGGGCCGTCCGCTTCGCTGTGCCACCACCCGATCTCCGGTCGATGGGAGACTGTCGGCGTGAGTACAGACAGCCCTGGCCGAAACGGACCCGTCAGCGCCGCCCGGCGCCGTGACGTGATCGACGCGCTGCGCAGGGGGGCCGTTCCGGAGAGCGGGCTCGACCTGCTGGCCACCGGCCTGGACCGGTTCCAGAGTGCCCTGGACGCCGAGCTCGACGCCGTGGCGTCAGGTGCATCGGTGTTCAAGGCCGTACGCGGCGAGTACGGGTCAGGCAAGACCTTCTTCGCGAGGTGGCTCGGGGAGCGGGCCAAGCGGCGCAACTTCGCCGTCACCGAGATCCAGGTCTCGGAGACCGAGACCCCGCTGCACAAGCTGGAGACCGTCTACCGCCGCCTCACCGAGCGGCTGGCCACGCCGGGATTCCCGCCGAGCGCGCTCCGGCCGGTCGTGGACGCCTGGTTCTACGCCCTTGAAGAGGACGCCCTCGCCGCAGGTGCGTCCGAGGAAGACTTGCCCGCAGAGGTGGAACGGCTGATGACCGCCCGGCTCACCGAGGTGTCCCGGCACGCCCCGTCGTTCGCGACGGCGTTGCGGGGTTACCGTACGGCGCTCGAGTCGGGCGACGAGGCCACCGCCTCGGCCGTCATGGCGTGGCTGGGCGGACAACCACACGTGGCCGCGGCAGCCCGCAGGTCGGCCGGGGTGCGCGGCGACCTCGACCATTTCGGCGCCCTGGGGTTCCTGCAGGGGCTGCTCACCGTGCTGCGCGACTCCGGGCACGCGGGCCTGTTCGTCGTGCTGGACGAGGTGGAGACCCTGCAGCGGGTCCGCTCCGATGCCCGTGACAAGGCGCTGAACGCGCTGCGCCAGCTCATCGACGAGGTGCACTCCGGACGCTTCCCCGGTCTCTATCTGCTGATCACCGGCACGCCGGCGTTCTACGACGGCCGACAGGGCGTGCAGCGTCTGGCTCCGCTGGCCCAGCGGCTGGCCACCGACTTCACCACCGATCCGCGCTTCGACAACCCGCGTGCCGTGCAGCTCAGGCTTCCGGGCTTCACCCTGGAGTCACTGATCGGTCTAGGGCTGACCATCCGGGACCTGTATGCATCCGGGTCATCGGCAGCTGAGCGAGTCAAGGAGATCGCAGACGACACGTATGTCGCCGACCTGGCCGAGGCCGTCGGCGGGGCGCTGGGGGGCAAGGTGGGGGTAGCGCCTCGCCTGTTCCTCAAGAAGCTCGTCGGCGACGTCCTCGACCGTGTGGACCAGTTCGAGGATTTCGATCCGCGCAAACACTACGCGCTCACGGTGAACGCCTCTGAGCTGACCGAGGTCGAGCGCAACGCCGCGGCGGTCGACAGCGCCGACGATGTCGAACTGGACCTCCCGTGAGCGACGTGGCGCCCGACCCGATGGACCTGCTTCACCCGGGGCTGGTCCACCATGTCGTGAACACCCTGGGCTGGCCCCGTCTGCGGACCCTCCAGGAGGAGTCGATCACCCCTCTGACGGACGGGGCGGACGCCGTGCTGATCGCCCCCACCGCAGGCGGGAAGACCGAGGCCGCATGCTTCCCGTTGCTGTCACGGATGGCGCAGGAGAAATGGGACGGCACCTCGGTCCTCTACGTATGTCCGCTGAAGGCGCTGCTCAACAACCTGCTGCCCCGGCTGGAGACGTACACCTCCTGGCTGGGGCGCACAGCCGCGCTCTGGCACGGCGATGTCACACACTCCCGCCGCAAGCGCATCCTGCGCGAACGGCCGGATGTGCTGCTGACCACTCCCGAGTCCCTGGAGGCCATGCTGGTCAGCGCCAACGTCGACCACCGGGCGTTCTTCTCCGGGCTGCGGGCGATCGTCGTCGACGAGGTGCACGCTTTCGCGGGCGACGACCGGGGGTGGCATCTACTGGCTGTGCTGGAACGTCTGGAGCGGGTGGCCGGGCGCCCGGTGCAGAGGGTCGGCCTGTCCGCGACCGTGGGTAACCCGGAGGAGCTGCTCACCTGGTTGCAGGGAGCAAGGGCCGGGCGACGCACGGCACAGGTCGTCGCCCCGCACCTGAAGGAGAAGGTACAGAAACTGCCCCCGACCGGGGATGTCCAGCTCGACTATGTGGGGTCCTTGGCCAATGCGGCGACAGTGATCGCGGCACTGCACCGGGGCGAGAAGCGACTGGTCTTCTGCGAGTCGCGCAAGCAGGTCGAGGAACTCGGCGCGGCACTGCGGGCGAAGGGCCTGACCACATTCCTGTCCCATGCGTCGCTGTCCGCAGACGAGCGGCGTCGGGCTGAGGAAGCCTTCGCGGAGGCTCGCGACTGCGTGATCGTCTCCACCAGCACTCTGGAACTGGGCATCGATGTCGGCGACCTCGACCGGGTCGTCCAGATCGATGCGCCGAGCACCGTGGCCTCGTTCCTGCAGCGGCTGGGCCGCACCGGTCGACGGCCCGGATCCAGCCGCAACTGCCTGTTCCTCGCCACCGACGACGCCGGCCTCCTGTCCGCGGCGGCACTTCTGCTGCTCTGGTCGCGCGGCTGGGTGGAGCCGGTCATCGCTCCTGCGGAGCCCCGGCACATCGCCGCGCAACAGGTGCTGGCGCTCTGCCTCCAGGAGCACCGGGTCGGTGACCGGCTGTGGCAGGAGTGGTGGGGAGGCCTCGGTCCGTTCGGCCCTTCCGCCGAGCCGATCGTGCGCCACCTGGTCGAGGAGGGCTACCTGGACCGGGACGGCGAACTGTTGTTCATCGGCCCAGAGGCCGAAAAGCGGTTCGGCTACCGGCACTTCATGGATCTCACCGCGGTCTTCACCGCCGCCCCCGAGTTCACTGTACTGTCGGGCCGCACCGAGATCGGCACCACAGATCCCGTGCTGCTCACGGACGAGGTCGTCGGCCCTCGCCGACTTCTGCTCGCCGGGCGCAGCTGGCAGGTGACGTACATCGACTGGTCGCGCCGCCGCTGCTTCGTCGAGCCCGTGGAAAGTGGCGGGCGGGCTCGATGGGGAGGCGTCGGCCTGACCCGTACCTCGTCGTACGAGCTGACACGGGCGGCCCGCGACATCCTGCTCGGCGCGACCCCTCCGGTCAGGCTCACCCGCCGTGCCGAAAGTGCCCTCGTTCGCGTGCGCGACGAGAGCGCCGAGTTCGTGTACCGCGACGGCACCGTCATCATGCGGGGAGGCCGCGACACGAATGTGCGGTGGTGGACCTGGGCCGGCTATCGCACCAACGCCACCCTGGCCGCCACCCTCTCCACCATCGCCGATCCGCTTCAGCGCCCCACCGACACCTACGTGCGGCTGCGCGAGGACATCACGTCCCAAGAATGGAAGAAGGCAACCGCGGACGCCGTCCGCCACCTGTGCCTCCCGGCGGTGGACCCCCGTGCGCTGGCCGGACTGAAGTTCAATGCAGCCCTCCCACCGCGTCTTGCCGAAGCAACACTCGCGGCCCGGTTGGCCGACCTGGACGGTGCAGCCGCTTCGCTCCGCGAGGCCGTGAGATTCACTGATCTTTAACGGCCAGAACCTCTTTGTCCCTCCGCCGCTTGCCGCAGTGACTCTCCCCGGTCACGCGCAGAACGTCTACGTCATCGGGGGCGTGAAAGGGGCTGGGGTGCTGAACACGCCTGTGAGTGGTCAAAGTGCCGGCTGCGGCCGCATGAGTGACTCCTGGTGACGGTCCGGTGCAACGTGCGTCCGGGCCGTCCTTGGGCGGCGCGGGGTCAGCGGAACTCGCGATCAGTCCGTCGTCGACAGGATGAGCTTCTCACCTGGTGAGCGTGACCGTCTGGCATGGGATCAAAGGCGTGAGAGTGCGGGTCACCTGGATCGGTGCGACTTGTCCGGACTCTTGTCGTCCCCGGCAGGCTGCACATCTCAGGTGAAGACTCATGGCGGGTCCTCCACGCGTGTGCGGCTGTCGGGGGCGTTGCCCGGGTGTGGGTGGCCGGTGGCCAGGTCCGGGGAAACCTCTGTCCGGGGTCGCCCTTCGTAGCGGGTGGCGAGCGTTCGTACCGTCTCGGCGATGCGGTCGCGGAGTTCGGCCGGTGCCATGACCTCGACGTCGGTGCCGAGCCGTAGAAACTCCTGGTGGGCCTGGTCGATCGATTCGATGGGCACCCGGGTCTGGGTCCATCCGTCACCCGCGGGTGTCACACCGAGGCGGCGGGCGCCCTCCGGGGTGAGACGTACCAGGGCCTCCCCGGTGTGCAGCCGGGACCGGAAGTCGACCAGGTAGCCGCTCCAGTGGGCGGCCAGGTCGAATCCGTCCGGGATGACGAACTCCTCGTCCAGCGTGTGGACTTCGAGGATCTGGTCGACCCGGTAGGTGCGGATCCCGGACGGCCCGCCGGCGACCAGGTACCAGCGGCCGGCCTTGAGTACGAGTCCGTACGGCTCCACCCGCCGCTCGATCTCCTCAGGTGCCCGCCAGCGCAGGTATCGCAGGACCACCGCCCGCCGCGCCCACATCGCGGTGGCGACCGCCGGCAGGTGAGGCGCGCGGTCGACCTCGCCGTACCAGCCGGGGGCGTCGAGCAGGAAGCTCGTCCGGATCCGCTCGGCCTGCTCACGCAGCTCCGCCGGCAGGGCGGCCCGCAGTTTGAGCTGGGCGGTGGTGAGCGCGTCGCCGAAGCCGAGCTGGGCGGCGGCGCCCGGGAGCGCCGTCAGGAACGCGGCCTGGGCCTCGTCCGCGGTCAGTCCGGTGAGCCGGGTCCGATAGCCGTCGACCAGCTGGTAGCCGCCCGCGTGTCCGGCCTGACCGTACAGCGGGATCCCCGCGGCGGCGAGCGCCTCTACGTCCCGGTAGACCGTACGGACGGAGACCTCCAGTTCCTCGGCCAGCCGGCAGGCCGTCATCCGGCCCCGGTTCTGGAGCAGCAGAAGCAGGGTGACCAGTCGGCTGGCGCGCATGGCGCCCAGTATCCACTGACAGGAGATGTCAGTGGAGCGCCCCTAGCCTGCGGCGCATGAACGACTTCGACTTCCTGCACGGCTTCTGGGACGTGGCCAATCGCCGTCTCACCACACCGCTCTCCTCGGGCCCCGACACCTGGGTGGAGTTTCCCGGCCACTCGGTGATCCGGCCGCTGTTCGGGGGCGCGGGCAACATCGACGAGGTCACCTTCCCCACCCTCGGCCGTCAGGGCGTGACCCTGCGGCTCTTCGACCACGAGACGAAGCAGTGGTCGATCTACTGGTCCGACAGCCGGACAGGCCGGCTGGATCCCCCGGTGGTCGGCGCCTTCACCGGCGACCGCGGTGACTTCCACGGCCAGGACATCCATGGCGGCCGCCCGATCCGCGTGCACTTCACCTGGTACCGCCTCGGCCCGGACACCGCCCGCTGGGAGCAGGAGTTCTCCGCGGACGAAGGCCGCACATGGGAGCTCAACTGGACCATGCACCTCACCCGCACCGGGCAGGCCGGCGCATGAGCGTCGTCGAACTCCGGCAGTACAGCCTGCACCCCGGCACCCGGGAGACGCTGATCGAGCTCTTCGAGCGGGAGTTCGTGATCGGTCAGCGGGCGGTCGGCATCACCGTCGGCGGCCGCTTCCGTGACCTGGACGACCCGGACCGCTTCGTCTGGCTGCGCTCGTTCCCCGACATGGCGCACCGCCGGCGTGCGTTGGAGGCGTTCTACACCGGTCCGGTCTGGCGGAAGCACCGCGACGCGGCCAACGCCACCATGGTCGACAGCGACGACGTCCTGCTGCTGCGCGGGCCGGGCTTCACCCCTCCGCGCGGCGCCCGTGAAGTGCTCGCAACCGTCTGCCACCCCGCCGACGCCGCCGCCTTCGACGCTTATGCCGCCCGGCATCTGGGTCCGGGCCACGCGCTGCACCGCACCGAGCACGCTGAGAACGACTACCCCCTCCTGCCCGTCCGTGCCGGAGACGACGTCCGCGTCTGGTTCGGTCCGGCCGAGCCACCGCCCTGGCCGACCCGGCGGTTGCGGCTGGAACCCGTGAGGCCTTGGCCGACTGCGTGACAACGCCGACGCAGGCGGCGGGCGGCGGGCGGCGGGCGGCGGGCGGCGGGCGGCGGGCGGCGGGCGGCGGGCGGCGGTGGACGACAGCGGACTGTGCGGACCGTCGCAGCAGGCGGCAGGCGCAGGACCTCGATGCGGTTGCCGGCCCGCACGGCGACCTCCGTGGGGTCGACTCCCGCATTCGGTCTCCCCCGGGTCGGTGCACTCCTTGCGGACCGAGGGGCTACTCCGGTGGACGGCGAGGAGATGCCTTGGTTCCCGTCGACGCGGGTGGCGGTGGGCCTCAGTCGTGGGAGAAGCGGACGTCGGGCAGCACGCGGCGCAGCCATGCCGGGCTCCACCAGGCGGCGTGTCCGGTCAGGCGCAGCAGGGCCGGCAGCAGCACCAGGCGGACCAGCAGGGCGTCGAGCAGGACGGCGATGCCGAGGATGATGCCCATCTCCTTGGGTGGCAGGGGGCCGGAGAGGGCGAAGGTGAAGAACACGGCGACCATGACGGCGGCGGCCGCGAAGATGACCCGGCCGGAGTGGGCCAGGGAGCCGACGAGTGCCTCGCGGGGGTCACCGCTGCGTTCGTAGTGTTCCTTGGCCGAGGAGAGCAGGAAGACGGTGTAGTCCATGGCGATGGCGAAGATCATCGCGAAGAAGAACACCGGGGCCCAGCCGTCGAGGAAGCCCTGCGAGGTGAATCCGAGCAGGTCCGCTCCGTGGCCCTCCTGGAAGATCAGGCGGCCCGCGCCGAACGCGGCGCCCGTGGACAGCAGGCTGGTGAGCACCCCGAGGGCGGCGATCAGCGGAGCCTGGAGTGCCACCAGCAGCAGGACCAGTCCCAGGACGAGGACGACGCCGATGACCAGGGGGGTCCTGTCGGTCAGCAGCCGCTGGAGGTCGAGGTTGTCGGCGGCGGCGCCGCCGACCAGGGCGTCGTCGGGCAGTTCGGCACGGAGCCGGTTGACGGTGGCGCCCAGGGCGGGATCGGAGGGGTCGACGTCGGGGACGGCCTGGATCAGGGACCAGCCCGAGCCGTCGGCGGCCTGCTGGGCGGGCAGCACGCCGGCGATGCCCCGGGTGTCCTGCACCTCGGCGGTGACGGCGGCGGCCTGTCCGGTGGGGGTGACGATCTGCAGGGCGCCGGGGGCTCCGGGGCCGAAGGCGTCCTGTACGAGTCCGTAGGCGACACGGGCGGAGGCGTCCTCGGGCAGCACGATGATGGAGGGCATCGCCGTACGCAGTCCGATCACGGGAACGGCCAGGGCGACCAGGACGGCGAGCGCCGCGGCGCCGTACAGGACGGGGCGGCGCCACAGACGTTCACCCCACGCGGCGAAGCGGGGCGAGCGGTGCTCTCCGACGCGGGCCCAGGGCAGGGCGACCGCGTCGACCCGCCGCCCCAGCCTGCCCAGTACGGCGGGCAGGAGGGTGAGTGTGGCGGCCAGGACGAACAGGACGGCGAGCATGATGCCGCCCGTCACGGAGCGGAAGGCCGGGGACGGCACGAGCATGACCGCCGAGAGGCTGACCAGCATGGTGACGCCGGAGAGCAGCACGGCCTTGCCCGCGGTGTCCATGGTCTCGGTGACGGCCTGCACGACGGTGTGCGCGCGGGCTCGGGCGCCGCGGAAGCGCATCACCAGGAAGAGCGCGTAATCGATGCCCAGGGCCAGGGCGAACATCAGCGCGAAGTTCATCGCCCAGATCGAGATCGGCGTCAGCTCGGTGAGCAGCACCAGCGTGCCGGCGGAGGCGACCAGTCCGGCCAGGGTCAGCAGCAGCGGCAGTCCGGCGGCGACCAACGAGCCGAAGGCCAGGACCATGATGGCCAGCGTCACCGGCCAGGACAGCACCTCCGAGCGGATCATCGCGTCGTGGTTGGCGATGTTGAAGTCGCTCCACAGGACCGAGGAGCCGGTGGCGTGCACGGTGACACCGTCGCCGGACAGATCGGTCAGCCGCTCCTTCAGGTCGTCGGCGACCTCGACCATGTCATTGGTGTCCGCTCCCGCGCCGCCGAGCACGATGGCGGTGCGCCCGTCGGCGCTGATGGTGGCGCCGGGCCGCGGCGGGATCACCGTGTCGATGCGGTCGTCGTCCTCGAGGACGGCGGTGGCCCGGTCGATGACCTTCTGGACGGACGGGTCGGTGACGGGCCGGTCCGCGGCGACCACCACCTGCAGGGCGGACGAGGCGTTGCCGCCGAAGTGCTTCTGGGCGATCTCCCGGACGGTGACCGACTCCGAGCCGTCGGCCTGCCATCCGGCCCCGGACAGCGCGGCGTTGACCTGCGGGGCGAAGGCACCCAGCCCGATCACCACCACGGCCCACACCAGCACCACCAGCCTGAAGTGGGTCGCGGCCCACGCACCGAGGCGGCCCAGCGGTCCCGGACGGGTGGTGTCGGTCCCGCTCCGGGCGTCGGGATCGCCGGGTTCGCCGGGATCGCCGGGGTGCGGGGAGGGACCGGTGTGCATCGCGTCTCCTCCGCACGTCACGGCAGGCCTGGGACAATCTGGCTGTGACACGACCATAAGGACGCCCTGCACCAAGGGCGACTCGGGCGTGCATGCCGGGTACGCCGTTCGGAGGTGCCGCTGCGGAAGTGCGGCACGGCCCAGCAGACCGCGCTTGCGCCGGGGGTGAGTTCGGCCATGTGCCGGGCCGGTTTCGGCGGCTGGGTCGATCCCGTCGGCAGTCGGCCGGGCCGGTTCGGCGGCGGTCTGCCGGGCCGGTTCGGCGGCGGTCTGCCGGGCCGGTTCGGCGGCGGTCTGCCGGGCTGGTTCGGCGGCTGGGTCGGTCCCGTCGGCGGTCGGCCGCCCGCCTTCCCGGGGCCGGTGCGCGGGCGGACCGGCGGCGCCGGGGAGGTCTGTTCTGGCCGCCCCCGGCCGAGTCGGTGGTGGGCCGGGGGCTTCGTGCGTGGTGAGGGGGCCGACGAGGTCCGTGGTGCCGTTGGAATCGCCGAGCTCGTCGAGGGATCAGACGGGGATCCAGTCGGGCCACTGCGGGGGGACGTTGCTCACGGGGCAGAGGCCGGAGTCGCCGGGGTAGCCGGCCAGGGTTCCCCGGGTGGCGAAGAGCCACCATGCGGGCCCGATCGTCACGGCGACGACCAGGAGGGTCGGGAGTGTGGCGCGGATCGCCGTCGGCGCGTGCCGGGACAGGCGGCGGGCGAGGGCCAGCGCCGCGAGGGCGAGGAGCGCCTCGGCCCCCACCACCAGGGGGAGCAGGACGTTGAGTTCGAGACGTCCGCCGGCGTCGTAGCCCGCGTCGCAGTACGCGCGTGCCCAGACGGTCAGCGACCAGACGGCGTAGCCCGTGGCGGCTCCGAACACCGCGGAGCCCGCCCAGGGGAGACAGGAGTCGGATCTCGGGTTGGCTGTGTGCACGATCTGACACGACATCGGACGTGGCGTTCGCGGTTCCGTACGATGCCGCGCTCGTCAGACGGGGACGCGGCGGGTGCTGGCGCGGGCGCGCAGTTCCACGGGGACGAGGGTCAGAGGGGGCACCGCGGTGTCCGGGGCGGTGGAGGCGTCGATGCGGGTCAGGAGGATGCGCAGCGAGATGGTGCCGATGTCCGTGAAGTCCGTGCGGATGGTGGTGAGCGGGGGGAGGAAGTGGGCGGCCTCGGGGATGTCGTCGTAGCCGACCACGCTGACGTCCTCGGGAACGCGGCGGCCGGCCTCGTGGAGGGCGCGCAGGACGCCCAGGGCCATCTGGTCGTTCGAGACGAAGATCGCGGTGACGGACGGGTCCCTGGCGAGTTCGCGGCCCAGGTCGTAGCCGGAGTCGGCGCTCCAGTCGCCGATGAGGGGCGGGTGGATCTCGGCGCCGGCCGCCTTCAGGGTGTCCCGCCAGCTGTCCGCCCGGCGGTCGGCCGACGTCCAGCCCGTCGGGCCCGCCACGTGCCGGACGGTCGGGTGGCCGAGCGCGAGCAGGTGCTCGGTGGCCTTGCGGGCGCCGGTGCGGGCGTCCGAGGTGACCATGGGGGTGCCGTCGCCCAGGTCGTTGTCCATGACCACCAGAGGAGTGTCCAGGCGGGCCTCGGCCAGGGCTCGGGCCACCCACAGCTGGGGGGCGATCGCGATCACGCCGTCCGCGCCCTCCGCCGAGAGACGGTCCGCGGCCTGCACCACGGTTGCCTTGTCGGCCGTGTCCAGCGCGATCGAGCTCACCAGGTAACCGGCCTCCTGCGCGGCCGTGTTGATCGCGGTCAGGGTGGAGGCGGGGCCGTAGCGGGCGGCGTCGAAGGAGATCACGCCGAGCATGCGGGTGCGGCCGCTGGCCAGCGAACGGGCGCTGCGGCTGGGGCGGTAACCGAGGGTGCGCATCGCCGCCCGCACGGCCTCGCGGGTCTCGGCGCGTACGGCCGGGTTGTCGTTGAGCACCCGCGAGACCGTCTGCTTGGACACACCGGCCAGTTTCGCCACGTCGTCCATCACGGGGCGCGCGCCGGCGAAGTTGCGGCGGCTGCGTCCCCTGGTCGCCGGGCCGTCGGCGGCGCTTGGCGTCATGGTGGGTGCTCTGCTTCCTTCGGCCTGGGCTGCTCCGCGGGCGTGCCGGGTGACGGCCGCGGATCCGCCGGGCCTGCCCCGCCCGGCTGACCCACAGGATAGGCCGGGCGGGGTGGACGGACCCGGGTCAGGTCTGTCGGAGCGTCCAGCGGCGGCGCGTCACCCACTCCGCGCGCCGCACCTCCGCCACGCCCACCGGGGCCTCCCCCGGCGCGTACACCTTCGCCCCCGCGGCCGGCGGCAGCAGCTTCAGGAACACGGGCTCCGCGGGCGGCAGCCGGTCCGGGGCCAGGTCCCACGGGCGGCCGGCGAAGAACTGGTCGGCCACCAGCCGCTCCCCCACGTACGCACGCGCCACGTCACCCGTCCAGTGCAGGCGCAGCAGGGTGCCCTCGGGGAGCTCGCGCGGGATGTCCACCCGGTACACCGCCGCTACGGCGTCGTAGTGCTCGTCGGCCGGGGCGCTCGCGCGGCCCAGGACACCGGTCTGGGGTGAGGGTGGCGGGCCCGGCGGGCGGAGGAGAGTGAGGGAGGGGTCGGGGAGGAAGGTGGCTTCGGGGGGTGTGCTCGTTTCGAGGGGTGGGGTGGTTTCGGAGGACGGGTTCCGGCCCGCGTCCGGGGTCTGGTTCGGGATCGGGGTCTGGATCGGGTCCGGGTTCAGGTTCGGGTTCGGGTTCGGGTCCGGGTTCGGGTCCGGGTTCGGGTTCGGGTTCAGGTTCGGGTTCGGGTTCGGGTTCGGGACGAAGGTGTAGCGGGTCAGGGCTCCGTCCCTGGTCTGGTGCAGCGTGGCCCCGGAGACGGTCGGGGGGTGCTGCGGGGCGGGCAGGACCGCGAAGGAGGCCGGCGGGGTGGAGGGGGAGGCGGGGGTGCGGGTGTGGAGGCGTACCTCGTTGCGCGTCTCGTCGAAGACCACGCCGTCCGTGCACAGGATGAGACGGGGGGCACCCCATGCCTCGCCCCGGTAGGCCGTGCGGGCGGTCCTCGCGTCCAGGACCAGCAGGGCCACCCGGGCGCCGTCGGCCGTCTCCGTCTCGACAAGGGCGTCGGTACCGGGGCGCAGGCCGGTGATCAGGACGCGGTCCGCGGTCCGGTGCACGGTTCCGCGTACGGGGCCGGGTCCGGGTACGGGGCCGGGACCCAGTCCGGGTCCGGGTCCGGTGATCCTGCCGACCGTCCTTGCGTCCAGGGCGAGTTCGGGCTCGATGCCGTCCGTCGCCGCCAGGACCAGTACCGTACGGCCGTCGTCGTCGGTGACCGTGCAGATCGGCTGGGCCGTGGCCCAGTCCAGGCGGAGGCCGGCCACCTCCAGGCGCAGGGGCCAGCAGAAGTAGGCGCCGGAGGGGACGGTGACGGGGGTGGCGGGCAGGCTCAGCGGCTCGCCCTCGGGGAACTCCACCTCGAACGTCGTCCCCGGGTGGTCCGGCAACGGCTCGTGCGGCTGGTGGTTGTTGACGAAGAGGAAGCCGGAGGAGCGGCCGTCGGTGCGGACCGCCCAGCGGAGGCTGTCGTGGTCGTGCTGGCCGTGCGGGCCGTCCGCAGGCAGCGCGGACTCCATGGGGGCGATCGTCTCCCCGAAGTCCGCCAGCAGCAGGTGCTGCAGGCGGAGTTCGTCGTACGACGGGCGGTACTGGCCGTACTCACCGAGCGGGGCCTGGAAGTCGTACGTGAGGACCGGGAGGTCGTTGGGGTAGGCGGTGGCGTGGGATTCCTGGAGGGTCGTGCGCTCACCCGGGGGGTTCGTGCCGCCGTGGAACATGTAGTAGCCCTGCCAGACCGAGCCGCAGCCGATCTTGGTGAGGCCGAGGGCACCGATGTCGGCGGCGTCGACGTGCGGGCGGCGGTGGTAGGCGACCGCCATGCCGCCGCCCAGTTCGCAGGTGACCCAGGGAAACCGGTCGGCGTACCCCGCCGGGTCCGTGCCGCGTACGGTCGTCGGGCGCAGGTCGGCGCCGATGCCCTCGTCGTCGCGCTGGTGGGTGAAGAAGAAGTGCTTGCGGCAGGTGTCGGGCCAGCCGCCGTCGGCCTCCGTCCAGAACGCCTCGGTGTAGCCGCCGTAGAGCGGGAGCAGTTCGTCGCCGGGGAGCTGGACCCCGCCCCAGGCCGTCGAGGTCCACAGGGGCGCGCCGAGACCGGCTTCCTGGGCCATGCGCTTCAGGGTCAGGAGGTGGCCGGGGCGGTCGTAGAGCTCGTTCTCGATCTGGATCGCGATGATCGGGCCGCCGGACGCCCGGTCCAGGCCGGTGAGTTGCCCGGCGATCGCCTCGAACCACGGTCGTACGGCCGTCAGGTAGGCGGGGTCGTCCGTACGCGGGGCGGTGGTGCGGGCCAGTACCCAGTCGGGGAGGCCGCCGTTGCGGACCTCCGCGTGGGACCAGGGGCCGATGCGCGGGATGAAGTCCAGGCCGTGGCGGGCGCAGAGGTGCGCGAAGCGGCGCAGGTCGCGGTTGTCGTCGAAGCGGATGTGGCCTTGGGTCTCCTCGTGGTGGATCCAGATGAGGTAGGAGGCGACGGCCGTCACGCCGCCCGCCTTCATCTTCAGCAGTTCCTCCTCCCATTCCCGGGCCGGGTAGCGGGAGTAGTGGAACTCGCCCGAGACCGGGAACCACGGCCGGCCGCCGCGGGTGAGCCAGCGGCTTGTCACCTCGATGGGGGCGGTGGGGGTGCTCGCGGCGGGGCGCCTGGTGGAGGTCCCGCTGGGGGCGCTCGCGGCGGTTGGGTCGGTGGAGGGGCCGGAGAACGGGAGGTGGCCTCGGAGCGGGGGTGCGGAGGGGGTGGGGACGCGGATGTGGTGGTGCGGCATCAGGAGGTCTCCGGGCGAGGTGGGCGGCGGGGCGGAGTGCTGTGCCGTACGCGTCAGGAGGGCTTCGGGCCGAGGTCGGGCTCGTCGGTGAGGTGGGCGCTTGTGGTCGTGGTGCCGTGGAGTTCCAGGAGGACCAGGTCGTTGGTGCCGGGGCGCAGGACGGGGGCCGGGACGTAGAGGGTGCGCTGGGGGCCGCGGTTCCAGTAGCGGCCGAGGTGGAAGCCGTTGATCCAGGCCTGGCCCTTGGTCCATCCGGGGAGGGAGAGGAAGGTGTCGGCGGGGGTGGAGATGTCGAATGTGCCGTAGTGGAAGGCCGGTTCGGCGGAGGTGGGGGTGGGGGTGGGGGCGAAGGTTGTGGGGAGTGGTGCCTCGTTCAGGGGGAGCGGGTGGCAGTCCCAGCCGCGCAGGGGCTCGCCGTCGAGGGTGACCGGGCCCAGCAGGCCCTTCGGGACGCCGATACGGGGGCCGTAGTTGACCCGGCCCATGTTCTCGACGAGTACGTCGAGGACGGCGCCGGCGCGGGGGACGTGGACGGGCAGCGTCTCGTCGAAGCGCTCGCGTTCGAGGACGCCTGCGGGGGCGCCGTCCAGGAAGACCTGCGCCCTGTCGCCCACCCCGCCCTCGAAGTGCAGCAGGCCGGGTCCGGGGTGGGGGACGGTGGTGCGGTAGTGGATGTATCCGGCTCGGTGGCCCAGCTCGTCCGCGGTGAGCGGGTCGGGGGCGTGGACCGCGGGACCGAGGTGGGCAAGGTGGCCGAGGTGGGCCAGGAGTGGGGCTTTGTGCGTCAACTCCACTGTGGTGGGGCGGAGTTTGGGTGCGGGGGACGGGGCCGGGTCGGACGGCATCGGGGCGTGCCGGGCTATCACCTCGCGGAATGCGTGGTACTTCGGGCCCGGGTCGCCGCTCTCCGTGAGGGGGGCGTCGTAGTCGTACGAGGTGATGGTCGGGGCGTAGGCGTGGTGGTGGTTGGCGCCGTTGGTGAAGCCGAAGTTGGTGCCGCCGTGGAACATGTAGATGTTGACGGAGGCGCCCGCGGAGAGGAGCCGGTCGAGGTCCGCGGCGGCGTCGGCCGCGTCCCGGCCGTGGTGCGGGCCGCCCCAGTGGTCGAACCAGCCGATCCAGAACTCCGCGCACATCAGGGGGCCCTCGGGCTGGGCCTCCCGGAGGCGGGCCAGGTGGTGGTCGACGCGGCTGCCGAAGGTGGCGGTGGCGAGGACGCCGGGGAGGGTGCCGCGGGTGAGGTGGTCGCCGTCGGCCTGGTCGCAGGTGAAGAGGAGTTCCTCGATGCCGCGGGAGCGGAGGCTGCTCTCCAGATGCTTGAGGTAGGCGGTGTCGTCGCCGTAGGCGCCGTACTCGTTCTCCACCTGTACGGCGATGACCGGGCCGCCCGACGCGGCCATGTACGGCAGGAGCGGGGGGAGGAGGAGGTCGAGGTAGCGGTCGACGGCGTCGGTGAAGCGGGGGTCGCTGGTGCGGAGGCGGATGTCGGGGTCGGTGGTCAGCCAGAAGGGGAGGCCGCCGCCGTCCCACTCGGCGCAGATGAACGGGCCGGGGCGGAGGAGGACGTGGAGTCCTTCCGCCTGGGCCAGGCGGAGGAAGCGGGGGAGGTCGAGGAGGCCGTCCAGGGCGAGGGTGCCGGGGGTGGGCTCGTGGAGGTTCCAGGGGATGTACGTCTCCACCGTGTTCAGGCCCATGAGGCGGGCCTTGCGGAGGCGGTCGGTCCACTGGTCGGGGTGGACGCGGAAGTAGTGGAGGGCGCCGGAGAGGATGCGGAACGGTTCGCCGTGGAGGAGGAAGCCGTGGGGGGTGGTGGTGAGGGCCGGCATGGGGTCTTCCCTTCCTTGGGGGCTTCTGCGGGGGCTTGGGGTGTGTCGCTTGCGGGTCTCTTGGTCTGGCGCCGGGGGGTGCGGGGCGGGGGCTGCCGAGCGGCTGGCGCCCAGGTCTTGCGTGTGTGGCGCCGGGGTTGTCTTGCGGGCGCTCGGCGCCGGGGGGCCTCGCGTCGGGGGGGGGGTGGGTCTGAGGTGCCTCGCGTCGGGGGTAACTCGCTTCGGGGTGCCTCGCGTCGGGGTGCCTCGCGTCAGAGGTGCCTCGCGTCAGAGGTGGGTCGGGGTCGTGGCGGTGCGGCGAGCCCGTCGCAGTCGGGCGTACTGCTGCCCGCTGCCCCAGTGGGACGTGGCAGAGACGAAGTAAGCGACGGGCTGCGCCGCACCGCCACGACCCGCTCCCGTCGTCGGGCGGGTGCGGGAAGGCGGGGGCGGCGGTGCGCGGGCCTGGTGGTGTCGTGGCGTCAGGGGGCTGTCGTGCGGGTCAGCCAGAGGGTGGCTGTCAGGCATGTGGCGGAGACCGCCGCCAGGAGGAGGGGTACGGCGTTGACGTCCGACCACTCGATGACCTTGCCGAGGGCTGGGCCCGCCGCGACGCCGCCGGCCATCGAGGCGGCTATGACCAGGGCGCCGGCGCGGCGGGCCTGGGGGGCGGCCCGGTGGAGCCACGGGAGGCCGGTGGGGAAGATCGGGGCGATGAAGAGGCCTACGGCTGCGTAGGCGTAGGGGGCGAGGGGCGGCAGGGCCGCCAGGAGCAGGGAGGCCGTCATGCCTGCGCAGGAGACCGTGATGATGGCTTGAGGGGAGAAGCGGAGGGCCAGGGGGGCCACCAGGAAGCGGCCGACGGTCATCATCAGCCAGTAGACGGAGGTGGCGGTGGCGGCCAGGGCGGCGCCGTAGCCGGCGGCCTCCAGGTGGGTGGGTTCCCAGCCGCCGACGCCGGCCTCGATGCCCACGTGCAGGACGTAGAGGGTGACGAAGACCGTCAGTACGGAGCGCAGGGCGGTGTGGGTGGTGGGGGTGCCGGAGTGGGGGGTGGGGTGGGGGGCTCTTTCGCGTACTCCTCGTAGGCAGAGGAGGAGGGGGAGGGTGGCCAGGGCGAAGGCCAGGAAGACGGTCGGGTAGTGGTCGGCGCCCGCGGCGCCGATCAGGGCTGGGCCGAGGATCGCGCCGATGCCGAAGTGGGCGTTGAGGATGTTGAGCATCGCGGTGGAGCGGTGGCCGAAGCCGACGGCGAAGAGCTGGTTGAGGCCGTAGTCGATGCCGCCGAAGCCGAGGCCTGCGAGGAGGGCGGCGGTGAGGGCCAGGGGCCAGGTCGGGGCGAGGGCGAAGGCCGCCGCGCCCAGGGCCATCAGGAGGTACGAGGCGCCCAGGAGCCGGCGGTTGCCGGTGCGGCCGTAGAGGCGGTCGAAGAGGAGGACTCCGGCCACGCCGCCGACGAAGTGGGCGCTCAGGGCCAGTCCGGCGAGGGAGGGGGCGAGGGCGAACTCCTCGCGGAGGGCGGGGATCGCGGGGCCGTAGAAGGCCTGGAGTGCGCCGATCAGGACGAAGCCGGCGCAGGAGGCGGCGACGGCCGGGGTGGTGAAGACGGGAGAGGTGGGTGCGTCCGGGCCGGCCGTCTGCGGTGGGGTGGGCCGGTGCTGCGTGGAGTGGTCGGTCACGCGGGCTCCAGGGGCGGACGGCCCACGGCGGTGTGGGCAGGGCTGTGATGCTCCGGACGAGCGTCGATGTTACCGGTAACATCGGTCGCGTCAAGGTGGTGTGCGTCGGTCGCGGCGGGTGGTTGGTGAGGGCTCCGCGCGTCCGGCGAGTCGTCCGGCCGCTGGTCACGGGGCGTTGTCAGTGGTGGCTGTCAGCATGGGGGCATGGTCGGAACGGGTGGGTTCGACGCGGGGGGAGTTCGCGTGGGCGAGGTGGCGTGGCGGGGCTTTCTGGAGCGGTGGAGTGCGGAGTGGGCCGACGCCTGGGATCCGGAGCAGTCGCCCGGGGAGCGGGACCGGGAGGCGCTGCGGGAGCGGTGGTTGGGGTCGCCCGGGGCGGACGAAGCGCGGATGGCCGCCGTCGAGGAGCGGCTCGGGTGCCGGCTGCCGCCTTCGTACCGGGCGTTCCTCGAGGTCAGCGACGGGTGGCGGCATGCCGGGGGGTTCGTGTCCGTGCTGGCCGGGACCGGGGAGATCCGTTGGTCCGAGGACGTGGCCGGACTCGGGCAGGCGTTGCGGGAGGAGTTGGACGAGGACTCCCCTCGGGAGGAGGTGCTCGCCGCGGCGGTGTGGGAGCGGGCCCTGCGGCTGGATGTGGAGTCGGACGCGACGTATGTGGTGATGGGCCCGGACGACGTCGACGCGGCCGGTGAGTGGGCCGTGTACGTGTGGGCGGGCTGGCGGGCGGCTCCGCCCGAGCGGTACGGGTCCTTCCGGGAGTTCATGGAGGCGATGCACCGGGAGTTCCACTGTCTGGAGTCGGGCCGCTCGGGCGCTTCGTTCGTCAACGACACGACGCGGGAGCAGGACGCCGCCGTGGAGGAGGCCCGGCTGGCGGCGCTCAGCGGGCGGTACGAGCGGGCGGAGGCCGCGCTGGAGGAGGCCCTGGCGTACGGCAGACCACGGGCGAGGGGGCTGTACGACCAGATCCGGCGGCTGACGGGGCACACCTACGCGGCCGACTTCGATCGGCTCGCCTTCGATCCGGTGTACGCGCCCGAGTTGCTGGCCGTACTCGCGGCCGACCATGTGCGCGACAGCTGGAAGGACGACGCGGCCTGGACCGGACTCTTCCGGGGCGCGGGTGAGGCGGTGCGGGAGCTGGGTGGGTCACTGCTCGGTCAGGTGCGGGACGGTACGTACCGGTACACCGCCGAGGGGCCGTTCGGGCGGGCCGTGGAGGAGGCGCGGGAGCAGGCCCGCTGGGGACGGACGGACGAGGCGTGGCGCATTCTGCGGGCGGCGCTGCCGCTGTGGCGGCCGCTGGGGCCGGAGCATCTGGCGCCGGTGGGGCTGCTCGCCGATCCGTTCCTCGGTCAGGTGTGCGGCATCCCCGAGCGGGGGCGGGAGTTGCTCGCCACGCCGCGGGCCGGGGAGACGGGGGACGTGCCCGTGCCCGCGGCCGACGTCGATCCGCCGGGGCTGGCGTGGCTGGCCGACGCGGACGACGGCGAACTGGGGGCGGGCTACCGGTTCGTGCTCGTCGAAGGCGTTCGGCCGGACGAGCTGCCCGAGCTCCTGGGGGCCGAGGGTGTGTCCGGGCTGCGGGGGCCGCAGAGCCGGTTCGAGGCGCTCTTCCGGGCGGGACGTGGGGCCGGGCCGGGGGCAGCTGAGGCGTCCGAGGCCACCGAGGCCGGCCACTGGGAGGATCGGGCGGTCGCGGCGGCGGTCGGTCTGGCCGGGGAGGGCTGGAGCTTCGTGTTCGACGGGCGGCCGCAGCCGTTCAACGCGCAACGGTTCGTGTCGCCTGCTGTGGTCGCCTCCGGGGGCGCCTTTGACGAGGGGTCAGCCTCTGTCGGGGGCGGGGGCGCCGTTGCGGGCGGCAGGGGCGGGCGTCGGGCGGTGGTGGTGTGGAGTTCGCCCGCGGCGCGTCCGGGGCGGCCGGGGGTGTTTCATCTCTCCGTCGCGCGGGGCGGCGAGGAGCGGTACGCCTTCACCGTGCGGGGCGGGGAGACGACCGAGCGGCGCGGAGCCGTACCCGAGCCGCTCGATCCGGACCGCTTCTTCGGGAGGGGCGGCACGGGCGAGGCGGGGCTGCTGGACGCCGTCGCCGGTGAGTTCGGGGTCGGACTCCCCCGGTTCGCCCTGACCCGGGGGCGGGCGTACACCCTCACCACCCGGTCCTGGACCCGGCCTCCGGAACCCGGTGAACCGATGGCCGTCCTCCGCTTCGTTCGGTCCCGGGGCTCGGCGCGCGACGCGTAGCGCCGGGGAGGCCGGCGCCGTGGTGCAGGGAGGCAGGCGCGGTGGTGTGGGAGGCCGCCGGTGGTGTCGGGCCGGGCACGGGTTGGTTGCGACAAGAGTTCTGCGGTGTCCGGGAGTTGGCGGGACGGGAGCATGTGTGGGCATGGGCAGCGATCGGGACCGGTACGTCGATTTCCTGCGGGCGTGGGCCATCGTGCTGGTCGTGCTGGGGCACTGGCTGATCACGGGACTGGTCCGGCATCCGGACGGGCGGATCACGGCGCCGGAGCTGCTGGCGACCGTGCCCTGGACGCAGTGGCTGACGCTGGGCTTCCAGATCATGCCGCTGTTCTTCCTCGCCGGAGGACATGCGGCGGGCGGTTCCTGGGTGCGGGCGCGGGCCGGCGGCGGGACGGCTGCGGGGTGGGTGGGACAGCGGGCGGTGCGGTTGCTGCTGCCCGTGGCCGCGTACTGCTGTCTCGTGCTGCTGGCGGCGGGTGTCTGCTCGGCGGCCGGCGTGGATCCGGGCACGCTCGCGCTGGTGGGGTGGGCGATGGCGATGCAGTTCTGGTTCCTGCCGGTGTACCTGCTGCTCAGCGCCCTGACTCCGGCGCTGCACGCACTGCATCGGCGGTGGGGGCCACGGGTTCCCTTGGCGATGGGGGTGGTGGCTCTCGCGGTGGGTGCGGCGGTGGCCGGAGGTGGTGACGGGCGGTATGCGGGGGCCGTCGAGGCTCTGGGGGCGCTGAACTACCTGCTGGTGTGGGGGGTGGTCTACCAGCTCGGGTTCTGCTGGCGGGACGGGCTGCTGGGCGGGAGCGGCGTGGGGGACGGGAGCGGCGTGGAGGGCGTCAGGGGCGGGAGCGGCGTGCGGGGCGCGTGGCGGGTGGCCGGCGTCATGGCGGTGGGGGGCGGGGCCGGGTTCGCGCTGCTCGTCGGGCTCGGGCCCTTTCCCGTGAGTCTGATCCTGGTGACCGGGCAGGATCCGAGCAACACCGACCCGCCGTCGGTGGCCATGCTGGCGTGGGCGGTGGCGCAGGTCGGGGTGTGCCTGCTCGTCGCGCCGGGCGTGCGGCGGATGCTGGAGGGCGCGGCGGTGTGGCGGTGGGTGCGGGGGCTGGGGGCCGCGAGCATGACGCTCTATCTGTGGCACATGCTGCCGGTGCTGGTGGTCGCCGCCGCCTTCTATCTGACCGGCCTGGCGCCGCAGCCCGCGTACGGCTCGCCGGGGTGGTGGGGGTTGCGGGTGCCGTGGCTGCTGGTGCTCGGGGGCGTTCTGGGGTGCGTCGTGGCCGCGCTGCGGCCGCTGGAGCGGGTGCTGGCGGTGCTGGGAGCGCGGGTGCGGCCCGAAGCCGGGCTCCGGGGAGTGGCGGCCTGGCGGCTGTGGGGCGGGATCGGGGTGAGCGTGTGGGCGTTGACCTACTTCGCCGGGCACGGCTTCGCGTACGGGGGCCGCTTCCCGCTCGCCGCCGCGGTGGGGCTGGCGCTGGGGACGGGGCTGGTGATGTTTCCGCGGCGGAGGGACGGGGGTGGGGCGGTCGGAGTGCAGGGGGTCTTGGAGGAGGCCGCTTGAGGGGAGGCCGCTTGAGGGGAGGCAGGGAGCTGGGGAGGGGAAGGAGGGGCTTCGGGGAGGGCGGAGAGGGGCTGTGTGAGGGAAGGCCGGGGGCTCGCGTGGAGGGGGAAGCCGGGGCTGCGGGGCCTTGGGGTGTCGGGTTGAGCGCGGTTGCGGCGTCCGCCGCCTCCTGGGTGGCCCCAGGGGTCAGGCCGTGCGTTTGCGGGCCGTCGTCTTCTTCGCCGCCGTCTTCTTCGCGGCGGTCTTCTTCGTGGTGGTGGTCTTCTTCGCCGCCGTGCTCCTGGACTGCGACTGCGTCGCCTTCTTCGCGGTCTGGGCCGATTTCGCGGTCTTCGCCGTCTTCGCCGTCGACTTCCTCGCGGAGCCGGACGCCGCCGTCGCCTTCTTCGCCGTGGACGTCGACTTCTTGCCGCCCGTCTGTTTGGGGGACGCACCCGCCGTCTTGCGCTCCGGGAGGGGTCTGACGTCCGCCTCGTCCGGGGCCTCCGTCGCCTCGCCGCGCGACTCCTTCGCCGCGCGCACGCTCTTCTCCAGGGCCGCCATCAGGTCCAGGACCTTGCCGCCGGACGGTGCGGAGGGGGCCTCGGGGGGTGTCTCGCCGGCCGCCTTCGCGGCGACCACCTCCTCGACGGCCTCGCGGTACTCGTCGTGCAGGTCGTCCAGGTCGACCTCGCCGAGGGTGTCCATCAAGGCGTCCGCGAGATCGAGCTCCTTGTCGCGGACGGTGACGTCGGTGTCCGGGGCGACGCCCTCGGGGGCGCGGACCTCGTCCGGCCAGAGCAGGCCGTGCATGGCGATGGCGTCGCCGACCACGCGGAGCATGCCGAGGCGTTCGCGGCCGCGGAGGGCGTACTTGGCGATGGCGACCTTGTTGCTGCGCTTCAGCGCCTCCCGCAGGAGGGTGTACGGCTTCGCCGCGGGGGCGCCGCCCGCCTGGAGGTAGTACGCGGCGTCCATCTGGAGGGGGTCGATCCGGTCGCCCGGCACGAAGGCGACGATCTCGATCGTCTTCGCGGTCGGGATCGGCAGGTGGGACAGGTCCTCGTCGGTGATCGGGATGATGGTGCCGTCCGCGTCCTCGTACCCCTTCCCGATCTCCGCGGAGCTCACCTCGCGGTCCTCCAGCTCGCACACCTTGCGGTAGCGGATGCGGCCGCCGTCCTCGGTGTGGATCTGGCGGAAGGAGATCGAGTGGCTCTCGGTGGCGTTCACCAGCTTGATCGGGATGCTGACGAGGCCGAAGGAGATGGCGCCGTTCCAAATGGATCGCACGGGCAGCGTCCTCCTGAACCGTCGTGTCGGACTGGAGCGTCCTGTCGGGCTGGACCTTCGTGTCCGGCTGGACCTTCGTGGTCGGCTGAACCTTCATGGCCGGCATGTACGCGTAGGCGTTTTGTGCCGATTTCATGTGATTCTCATCGTATGACGCCGATCACAGAGGTGGAGGGGCGGAGGCTCGCGCTCAGCAATCTGGAGAAGGTGCTCTATCCGGCCACCGGCTTCACCAAGGGCGAGATGCTGCACTACTACGTCACGGTCGCCGACGCCCTGCTCCCCCATCTGCGCGACCGGGCGCTGTCCTTCCTGCGCTATCCGGACGGGCCGGACGGGCAGGTGTTCTTCGCCAAGAACGTGCCGCCGGGGACGCCCGAGTGGGTCACCACCGCCCAGGTTCCGCGGTCGGAGGGGCCGGCCCGGATGGTGGTCGTGCAGGATCTGGCGAGCCTGGTGTGGGCGGCGAATCTCGTGACCGAGTTCCATACGCCCCAGTGGGTGGTCCAGGATCCCGAGCAGGCCGACCGGCTGGTCTTCGACCTGGATCCGGGAGCGCCGGCGAGTGTGGTCGAGTGCTGCGAGGTCGCGTTGTGGCTGCGGGAGCGGCTGGCGGCGGACGGGATCGAGGCGTTCGCGAAGACCTCCGGGTCCAAGGGGCTGCATCTGCTGGCGGCGGTGCGGGGTGCGTCCTCCGAACAGGTCAGCGAGTACGCCAAACGGCTGGCCGTGGAGGCGGAGCGGGCGATGCCCGAACGGGTGCTGCACCGGATGACGCGGAGTCTTCGGCCCGGGAAGGTGTTCGTGGACTGGAGTCAGAACGCGGCACGGAAGACGACGGCGGCGCCGTACACGCTGCGGGCCCGGGAGGAGCCGTTCGTGTCGGCGCCGGTGAGGTGGGAGGAGGTGGCGGAGGTCGTGGAGGTCCGGGTGGCTGAGCGGTTGGCGCTGCGGGCGGAGGATGTGGTGGGGCGGGTGCGGGAGTGGGGGGATCTGCTGGCGCCGCTTTTCGATGCCGGGCGGGCGGGATCACTGCCGTGAGCGGGGGTGGGTGGGGGTGGGTTTTCGCGCCGCCGCCCCCCTTCGGCCCTCGCCCGAGCGGGGTGGGTCAGAGGTGGGTCCAGGTTTTGCGGTCGCGGGCCATCGCGTGGAGGGCCTCCACGTCCGCCGGCTTCAGGACGCCGCCGAGGCGGGCGAAGCCCTCGATCTCGGAGTCCGTGAGGACGCGCACCTCGCGGGGTGCCGTCGTGAAGGTCACGTCCGTGGGGCCGACGAGGGCCAGGACGGGGCGGACCTCGGCGGTGAGAGCGTGGGAGACGCGGCCGGCGTCGGCGCGGATGCGGCGGAGCAGCGGTTCCGGGGCGCGCCGGCCCAGGGTGACGAGGGGGTCGGCGATCCGTACCCGCTGCTTGCGGGCGTGGAGGGTGTGGATCGAGAACAGACCGCCGGGGCCGATGGCCAGGTGGTGGACGCGGTCGCCGCCGGGGAGGGTGAGCGAGTGGAGGGTGTGCCAGCCGGCGCCGTCGAGACGGTCCAGGGCCGCGCCCACCGTCTGTTCGGCGGTCAGCGCGTGGCGGCGCGGGTCGGGCCGCAGGCGGTGGGCGGGGCCGGGGTCGCGGTCAAGGGCGATCAGGAGGGCCTCGCCGGGACGGTTGGGGGCGAGGTCGTCGTCCGGATGGAGGGTGAGGCGGGCCAGTTCCGCCGGGGTCGGCACCGGGGGCGGCCCGACGGTGACCGAGCCGGTGAGGAAGGGGCCCAGGGCCTCGAGCACGTCCTCCCTGCGGTCGTCGGCGAGCAGGTTGATCCTGGCTGCCTCACGGTCGTACCAGGCGATGTTCCTGCCGTCCGTGAGACAGACGTAGAGCCGTTCCCGGCCGTGCCGCCAGGTCGGTACGACGCGCAGTCCGGTCATGCACCATCACCCCACGACCATGGGAACAGGCGGGGTGCTGCGAGGGCAAGAAGGCGGTTACTTTGGAGAGGAGTTGGGCAGGTCATAGGGCTCAGGGAGCGCGCGTGGGGAGGCGCCGTTGCGGACCCGCAGGAAGCAACCCGACGTACCGGCTCCGGACCGTCCGTGGGACGAGATCGTGCCGGGGCTGTGGATGGGAGGGCACGAGTACCGGGCGCCCTCGGGGCAGCCCGCGCTCGCCGTGGTGCGCGACGAGTTCGACCTCGTGCAGACGCTGACCTCGGCCCGGTCCGGGCACGGGCCCGACCCGGGCGTCGTCCACCATGTGTGGCCGATTCCGGACGGTCCGCTGGACGGCACCCAGCTCGCGGGAGTGATCCGGCTGGCGCAGGCCGCGGGTGAGGCCCTGGACGACGGGCGGCGTGTCCTCGTCCGCTGTTACAGCGGATACAACCGCTCGGGGCTGGTCGTCGCCCACGCGCTGATGCGCCGGGGGCACACGGCCGACGAGGCGATCCGGCTGATACGGTCGCGGCGCTCGCCGTGGGCCCTGCACAACGAGCTGTTCGTGGAGTACCTGCGGGCGGGGCTGCCGACGGCCAGGCTGCTGGAGGAGCTGGCCGAATGACCATGCACAATCGTTTCCGCTCCCTCCTCGTCACCCGCGCCGTCCGTGTCACCCCGCACCACCCGCCCTCACCCGGTACGCAAATAGGACTTCCCCATGAATAAGGTGTACGGGGCCTCGCATCACCATGCACCTCAGGAGTCCCGTGCCATCCAGCCGCCCCACCCGCACCGCCCTCGCCGTCGCCGCAGCCGTCCTGCTGGCCTCGGCCACCGCGGCCTGCGGTGACGCCGGCGGGCTGCAGGGGGCCGGCGCCACACCGACCGCGGTCAGCCCGGACCGGCTCTGGCCGGATCTGACCCCCGCCTCCAGCCCCGCCTTCGAGATCGGCGAGGTGGACACCACCACGGTGAAGGGCGTCACCGTGCCCGGCGGGGACATCCACGACGTCGATCCGGTCGCCGTCGTCCGCGCGGAGATCGCCGCGAACCCGGGCGACTACGGCGCCGGGGCGTACGACGGGACCGCCCGGCGGATGGCCGGCTGCGGCAGGAGCGGGGCGGCGGGGCGCGAGTGCCCCGTCCTGAAGGCGTACTACCGCGATCTGACCGGCGACGGGCACGACGACATGACGCTCGGGTTCCGGCAGTTGCCCGGCAACCTCACGGCCGTGCGCGTGTACACCGTCCGCGGACACCGCCTCGTGCAGGTCATGGCCTACGAGGACGCCGTCAGCGGGGTCGAGCTGGCCGGCCGGTCGGTGATCATCCGCTCCCCCTCCGAGGTCGCCGGCTACGAGTACCGCCTGCAGTGGACCTGGGACCAGCAGCAGCACGCGATGCTGCTGACCCATGACGAGATGCTGCGCACCGGCAGCCCGAGGCGAAGCCCCGGCGCCTCTCCCGGCACCTCCCCGGGCCCCACCCCTTCCTCCAGTCCCGCCCCTTCCTCCTCCGCGAGCGGCCGATGAGGCGCGCGCTCCCCCGGTGGGCCGGCACGCTCGCCGTGAAGGCCGCCGTGTTCATCACGGTGATGTGCTGTGCGCTGGCCGCCCTGCTCGGCGTCCTCGTGCATGTGTCGGTGACGAACCAGACCGTCGGTCAGGCCCGTGAGCTGGCGTTGACCCGGCTGGAGGACGCGACGGCGGCCTTCGAGGCCGGTGACACCCTCGGCTGGGGCGCGGGCGTCGACCCGCCGGGTCTGCCCGCCTCGCTGCGCGCGCTGGCGCTGGCCGGGGAGCGCGGCACCATGGTCGCCGACCTCCAGGGGCGTCCCACGATGTGGGCGGCCGGTCCCGCCGACGGCCGGCGGGCTCTCGCCGTCCGGGTCGACTACGCGCAGAGCGCCCGCACCATCGAGGGGCTCGACTCCGCGATCCTGTGGTCGTCGGGGCTGGCGATCGGGGCGACGCTGCTGGTCGGCGCCTTCGCGGTGACCCGGGTGACCCGGCGGCTGCACACCACCGCGCAGGTGGCCCGTCGGATCAGCGCCGGCGATCTGGACGCACGGGTCGACGATCCCCGGACCAAGGAGCCGGGCCGGCCGCAGGACGAGGTGGCCGCCGTGGCCGCCGCGCTCGACACGATGGCTGCCACCCTCCAGGGCAAGCTGCTGAGCGAGCAGCGCTTCACCGCCGACGTGGCGCACGAGCTGCGCACCCCGCTGACCGGGCTGCACGCGGCGGCCGAGCTGCTGCCGCCGGGCCGGCCCACGGAGCTGGTGCGCGACCGGGTGGCCGCGCTGCGCACGCTCACCGAGGACCTGCTGGAGATCTCCCGCCTCGACACCGGGCGCGAGCGGCTGGAGCTGGACGCCGAGGAACTGGGCGCGCTCGCCGGGCGGGTCGTGCGGGCGTCGGGGACCGACACCGGGATCACGGTCGTACGGGACGCGCGGGTGTGGACGGACCGGCGGCGCCTCGAACGGGTGCTGGGCAACCTGGTCGCCAACGCGCACCGGCACGGGCGGGCGCCCGTCGTCCTCACCGTGGACGGGCCGGTGGTCACCGTGCGGGACCACGGGGACGGCTATCCGGAGTACCTCGTCGCGCACGGGCCGCAGCGCTTCCGTACGGAGGGCGGCTCGAAGGGGCACGGGCTGGGGCTGACCATCGCGGTCGGCCAGGCGGAGGTCCTGGGGGCGGTGCTGGCCTTCGCCAACGCGCCGGAGGGCGGGGCGGTGGCCACGCTGACGCTCCCTCAGACGCCACCCGGCGGAGCCGGTCTCCCCGATGGCGCAGCGTGACGGGCGGCACGCATGAACCACTCCTAATGTGGCGATAAGTCAGCTTCACCCTCTTCGTGGAGGTATCGCCATGTCCCTGCGCCGCTCAGCCCTCACCCGCCTCGCCCTGGCGACCGCCGTCGGCGCACTGGTCACCGCGGCCGCCGTCACCCCCGCCACCGCCGACGACGACTGGAACGGCGGCGGCACCGGCAGCGGCACCGGCTCCGGCAGCTGGGACCAGGGAGGGCAGGGCGGCGACGGCGGACAGGGCGGCAACGGCAACGCCGGCCAGTGGAACCAGGGCGGCGGCCAAGGCGGCGACGGCGGCGGCAACGAGTGGAGCCAAGGCGGCGGCCAGGGCGGTGACGGCGGCGGCCAGTGGAACCAGGGCGGCCACAACGGCACCCAGCGCCTGTACCGCGGCCGCGTCACCGCGAACCGGCTTCTCCTGCGCAGCAAGCCCACCCGGGCCAGCCAGGTGATCCGCTCCGTCCACCGGGGACAGATCGTCTCGATCTTCTGCAAGACCCCCGGCCAGAACGTCCAGGGCAACCCCCTCTGGTACCTCCTCACGGACGGGACCTGGGCCTGGGGCGCGGCGCGCTACATCGACAACATCGGCGAGGCGCCGCGCTGGTGCTGACACGAGCGGCACCCAAGGCTCACAAGGAGCCCTGTTTGGGTAGGTTCCGGACATGACGAGAGCCGGAGTCGGAGCCGCGACCGCGATCGCCGCGGCCGACGCACCCGCCCCCGCCGTACGCCTCCCCCGGCGCCGCGGCATCGAACTCGCCCTCATCGTCGTGGCCGTCCTGCTCTCGGTGTACGGCTACTGCGCGGTCGGCATCGCCCGGCAGGGCACCCTGCCGCCCGGCGCCGCGGGTTACGGCGCCGGGCTCGGCGTGCTCGCCCTGCTGGCGCACCTCGCCGTGCGCCTGCGCGCCCCCTACGCCGACCCGCTTCCGCTCCCGATCGGCGTGCTGCTCAACGGCATCGGACTGGTGCTGATCTACCGGCTGGACCTGGAGACGCCGGGCGACCGGGCGGCGCCCACGCAGCTGGTGTGGTCGACCCTCGGCATCGGTCTGTTCATCGTGGTGGTGGCCGCCCTGCGCGACCATCGCGTGCTCCAGCGGTACGCGTACGTCAGCGTGGTCGCCGCGCTCGCCCTGCTGACGCTGCCGATCTTCTTCCCCGCCGTGAACGGCGCCCGGATCTGGATCCGGATCGCCGGCTTCTCCATCCAGCCGGGCGAGTTCGCGAAGGTGCTGCTCGCCGTGTTCTTCGCCGCGTATCTGGCGGCCAACCGCACGGCGCTGGCGTTCGCGGGCCGCAAGATCTGGTTCATACAGCTGCCGACCGGCCGGGTGCTCGGTCCGATCGTCGCGATCTGGCTGCTGAGCGTGGGCGTGCTGGTCCTGGAGCGGGACCTCGGCACGTCCCTCCTGTTCTTCGGCCTCTTCGTGATCATGCTGTACGTGGCCACCGGCCGCACCGGCTGGATCGCGGTGGGGCTGCTGCTCGCGGCGGTCGGCGCGGTGGCCGTCGGCCGGCTGGAGCCGCACGTCCACAGCAGGATCGAGGACTGGCTGCATCCGTTCGCGTCGATCGAGGCGGGCCTGGGGCCCAACCAACTGGCCCAGTCCCTTTTCTCGTTCGCCGCGGGGGGCGTGCTCGGCACCGGGCTGGGTCTCGGCCACTCCGTCCTCATCGGCTTCGCCGCGAAGTCTGACTTCATCCTGGCGACGGCGGGCGAGGAACTGGGACTGGCGGGTCTGTCGGCGCTCTTCCTCCTCTACGGCCTGCTGGTGCAGCGCGGCTACCGGGCCGGACTGGCCCTGCGCGACCCCTTCGGGCGGCTCCTGGCCGTCGGTCTCGCCTCGATCGTGGCGCTGCAGGTGTTCGTGATCGCGGGCGGGGTGACCGGGCTGATCCCGCTGACCGGCATGGCGATGCCGTTCCTGGCGCAGGGCGGCTCGTCGGTGGTCACCAACTGGGCGATCGTGGCGCTGCTGATCCGGGTGAGCGACTCGGCGCGGCGGCAGTACGACGGAAAGGCGGCACCGTGATCAGTGAGGAGACGCGGTGAGCCGGCACATCCGGCATGCCGCCGCCTTCTGCGCCCTGCTCCTGGCCGCGCTCCTGGCCAACGCCCTGCGCGTCCAGGTGGTCCGGTCCGCCGCCTACGACGACAACCCGGCCAACCGCCGGGGGGCCATCGCCCGTTACGGCCAGCCGCGCGGCGACATCCTGGTCGCCGGCGCGCCGGTCACCGGCTCCCGGGACACGGGCGAGCAGTTGCGCTACGAACGGACGTACCGCGACGGGCCGTTGTACGCGCCGGTGACCGGCTTCGCCTCGCAGGAGTACGGGACGACGTTCCTGGAGCACGCCGAGGACGGCCTCCTGTCCGGGGTGGACCCGATGCTCTCGCCGTTCCCCCTGTGGAACGACGTGACGCGCGGCCGCCCGCCCGGCGGGAACGTCGTCACCACCCTCGACCGCCGCGCCCAGCAGGCGGCGTACGAGGGGCTGGACGGCCGCAAGGGCGCCGTGGCGGCGGTCGAGCCGGCGACGGGCCGGGTGCTCGCGCTGGTGTCGAGTCCGTCGTACGACCCCTCGGAGCTGTCCGGGAACGACGCGGGGGCCGAGCGCGCCTGGGCGCGGCTGAACGGCGATCCCGACAAGCCGATGCTGAACCGGGCGGTGCGCCAGACGTATCCGCCGGGGTCGACGTTCAAGGTGGTGACCGCGGCGGCGGCGCTGGACGCGGGCGTGGTCACGGACCTGGACGAGGCGACCGACTCCCCCGTGCCGTACCGGCTGCCGGGGACGACGACGAGCCTGACGAACGAGGGCGACGGCTGCGAGGACGCTCCGCTGCGGGAGGCGTTCATGTGGTCGTGCAACACGGTGTTCGCGAAGCTGGGCGTGGACGTGGGGCTGGCGCGGATGTCGCGCACGGCTCAGGCGTTCGGCTTCAACGACGCGGACGTGCGGATCCCGTTCTCGGTCGCCACCAGCACCTTCGACACCTCGCTGGACAAGGCGCAGCTCGCGCTGTCGTCCATCGGGCAGTACAACACCCGGGCGACTCCGCTGCAGATGGCGATGGTGTCGGCGGCGGTGGCGAACGGGGGCCTGGTGCGCGAGCCGTATCTGGTGGAGCGGACGACGCGGCGGGGCGGGGCCACGGTGGCCACGGCGGGTCCGCGTCCCGTGCGGCAGGCGATGTACCCGGCGACCGCCGTACGGCTGCGGAAGCTGATGATGGACGTGGTGCGCGAGGGCACCGGGAAGAACGCGGCGATCCCGGGCGCGCGGGTCGGCGGCAAGACGGGCACCGCGCAGCACGGCATCGGCAACGCCGGGATCCCGTACGCCTGGTTCGTGTCCTGGGCGCAGGGCGAGCGGGACATGGAGCCGAGTGTCGCGGTGGCGGTGGTCGTGGAGGACGGGTCGGCGGACCGGGGGGAGATCACCGGCGGCGGGATGGCGGCGCCGATCGCGCGGGCGGTGATGGAGGCGGTGCTCGGTCCGTGAGACGGGGGCTTCCGGTACCGGACAGGTCCGTCCTACGGTTCGCTCATGACTGACGCCGCCGCTGAAGCGACCCCGGAAACCGCCGCCTTCGAACTCGCCCAGGTCAACCTCGCCCGTCTCAGGTTCCCGCTGGACTCACCGGAGCTGAAGGACTTCGTCGACGCCCTCGACCCCGTGAACGCGGACGCGGACGCGGCCGCCGGCTTCGTCTGGCGCCTCCAGGACGACGACGGCGACGCGACCGGCATCCAGGTCTTCGGCGACGCATGGCTGATCGTCAACATGTCGGTGTGGCGGGACACCGACAGCCTGTCCGCGTACATGTACCAGGGCCGTCACCGCGAGATGCTCTCCCGCCGGCGTGAGTGGTTCGAGCGGGTGCGGGAGGCGATGACGACCCTGTGGTGGGTTCCGGCGGGCCACCGCCCCACGGTCGCGGAGGCGGAGGCCCGGCTGCTGCATCTGCGGGCCCACGGTCCGACGCCGTACGCCTTCACCCTGCGCACGTCGTTCCCGGCGCAGGGCGCGGAACCGGTGAGCTTCGCGGTGCCCGAGGGTCTGGGCTGCTCGGTCTGAGCGGACCCCGGGCCTCCGGGCCGCCGCACCCCTGAGACACCGGCCCCACCGGGCCCCGGCCCGGCACGCCTGCCCACCGGGCCCGTCCCCGGGACACCGGGCCCAGGCCAGCGGGACACCGTCCCCCGGCCCCCTGGCCTCTGGACCGGGCCCCGCGGGGCCCGGCGGCCCGGAAGGCAGCGGCCCGTTGGCCCAGCGGCCTGGCGCCCGGCGCCCCGGGGGCCTGCGGCCCGGCAACCCGGGGCACGGCGATCCGGGAGCCCGGCGACCCAGCGACCCGGGAGCCCGGCGACCCGGCGACCCGGGAGCCCGGCGCCCCAGCGACCCGGGAGCCCGGCGCCCCAGCAGCCCAGCAGCCCGGCACCCCAGCACCCCGGCAGCCCAGCGGCCGGCGACCCGGGAGCCCGGCGACCCAGCGACCCGGGACCCCAGCAGCCCGGCACCCCGGCAGCCCAGCGGCCCAGCCGCCCGGGAGCCCGGCGACCGGCGACCGGCGACCCGGGAGGGAGCCCGGCGACCGGCGACCCGGGAGCCCGGCACCCCGGCAGCCCGGCAGCCCGGCAGCCCGGCAGCCCAGCAGCCCGGGAGCCCGGCGACCGGCGACCCGGCGGCCCAGCAACCCGAAGGGTTAAAGGTGTTCGCGGGTCTCGGAGCGGACCTTGAGGGTGGTCTCGGCGGCCGCCTCCAGGTCGATGTCGGAGGCGTCCTGTGCGATGTTCTCCTCGGTGATCTCGGCGACCACCGCCGCCGTGTTGCCGTCCGCCCAGGCGCAGACCGGATACGTCAGGGTCGTACCGGCCTCCGTCTGGGTGACCACCTCGCAGGTGACCGTGGTGTCCGAACCGGCGGGGCGGAAGTCCTTCGGCGTGCCGACCACCGTGAGGCCGTCGGCCTCGCCGACGCCCTTCAGCATCTCGTCGCGGTTGTCGTCCGTGTCCTGGAACCGGCCGTACATGCCCGACACGAGCAGCGCGCCCTGGGTGTCGTCGCCTCCCCGGCCGTACTCGCCGACCGCGGAGTCGGTGACCTTGGCGTCCCAGGCGCCGTCCATCGCGTTCTCGATCTCCTGCCCCTCGGTGTCGGAGAGGTCCTGGGTGAGCTCGTAGCGGCCGTCGAGGAGGGTCTTGGGCAGGTTCAGCCGGTACTCGGCGTCGGGGAAGCCGTTCTCGACCGTCACGCCGATCAGCACGAGCCCCACCACCCCCAGCACGACCAGCCCGACGACGCCGCCCACGATCCCGAGGATCAGCCCGGTCCGGCTCTTCGGCGGCGGCGGGGCCCACCCGTAGGGCGGCGGAGGGTACGGGGCGCCGTACGGCTGCTGACCGGGCTGCGGGCCGTACGGCTGCGGGGGCGGGGGCCCGGGCTGCCCGTAGGGGCCGGCGGCGTACGGGCCCTGCGGGGGCTGCGCGGGCTGCCGGCCGTACGGGTTCTGGGGGCTGTCGTGGGGTCCCGGGGGGACCGGCGGGCCGTAGGGGTTCTGCGGCGGCGGAGGCGTGGACACGTCAGCACGCTACTCCATGGGGGTGACGGCCTCAGTCCCCGGTGGCCCCCGCCTCGACGGCCGCCGCCACCTCCGCGACCCGCTCCCGCTCCTCCGCCGCGAACCGTTCGGCGTCCAGCCGCTCCGCGATCTCCTCGTCCTGCGTCATGAGGAGGTCGAGGTTGGCGTCCCCCATCTCGAAGACGCCCATGTCGACGTACGCCTCCTGGAGCCGACGGCCCCACAGGCCGATGTCCTTGACGCAGGGGACGATCCGGGAGAAGAGCAGTCTGCGGAAGAGAGCGAGGAACTCGGAGCGTTCGCTGTACTCCTGTGCCTCCGCCCGGGGAATGCCGAAGTTCTCCAGGACCTCGGTGCCGCGCAGCCGGTCGCGCATCAGGTAGCAGCCCTCGATGACGAACTCCTCGCGCTCGCGCAGTTCGGCGTCGGTGAGCTGCCGGTAGTAGTCCCGCAGCGCCATGCGGCCGAAGGCCACGTGCCGGGCCTCGTCCTGCATGACGTAGGCCAGGATCTGCTTCGGGAGGGGCTTGTCGGTGGTGTCCCTGATCATGCCGAAGGCGGCCAGGGCCAGGCCCTCGATGAGCACCTGCATCCCGAGGTACGGCATGTCCCAGCGGCTGTCGCTCAGGGTGTCGTCGAGCAGGGACCGGAGGTTGTCGTTGATCGGGTAGAGCATCCCGATCTTGTCGTGCAGGAAGCGGCCGTAGATCTCGGCGTGGCGGGCCTCGTCCATGGTCTGGGTCGCCGAGTAGAACTTCGCGTCCAGGTCGGGCACGGACTCGACGATCCGGGCGGCGCAGATCATCGCCCCCTGCTCGCCGTGCAGGAACTGGCTGAACTGCCACGAGGCGTAGTGCCGGCGCAGCTCGCCCTTGTCCTTGTCGGTGAGCTTCGCCCAGTGCCGGGTGCCGTACAGGGACATGGCCTCGTCGGGGGTGCCGAGGGGGTCGTGCGGATCGACTTCCAGGTCCCAATCGATGCGCGTCAGCCCGTCCCACTGCTTGTCCTTGCCCTTCTGGTAGAGGGCCAGGAGACGGTCGCGCCCGTCGTCGTACTCCCAGGTGAAGCGGGCGGCGCCGGTCGCCGGCACCTGCCAGTGCCGGTCGCCCGGATCCATGGCGTACAGGTCATGTGTGGGCATGCCCCGCAGGCTCACACGGGGTGGACAGCGGGTCAACAAGTGGAGGGAGAAGTCACGCCCGGGGGATTGACGGCCTTGCTGACAAGCAGTCTCATAAGAGCCATGACGACCCTCACGGAAGCCGACGCGCTGGACGGACTGCGGGACGCGCTGGGCTTGCTCAAGGACCGGGAGCAGGTGGCCGAGCGGCTGCTGGCGTCCTCCGCCAAGCACTCCTTCGACCCCGACAAGGAGCTCGACTGGGACACGCCCTTCGAGGAGGGCAAGTGGTTCTGGCCGCCGGAGCTGGTGTCGCTGTACGACACGCCCCTGTGGAAACGGATGGGCGAGGAGCAGCGGCTGCTGCTGTCCCAGCACGAGGCGGCGGCGCTGGCCTCGCTGGGCATCTGGTTCGAGATCATCCTGATGCAGCTGCTCGTGCGGCACATCTACGACAAGGCGGCGACGAGCGCGCATGTGCGGTACGCGCTCACCGAGATCGAGGACGAGTGCCGGCACTCGAAGATGTTCGCCCGGCTGATCACCGCCGGAGGGACGCCCTGGTACCCGGTGAGCCGGGCGCACCAGAACCTGGGGCGCCTGTTCAAGACGATCTCCACCACCCCCGGGTCCTTCACCGCGACGCTGCTCGGCGAGGAGGTGCTCGACTGGATGCAGCGGCTGACCTTCCCGGACGAGCGGGTCCAGCCGCTGGTCCGGGGGGTCACGCGGATCCATGTGGTGGAGGAGGCGCGGCATGTGCGGTACGCGCGCGAGGAGCTGCGGCGGCAGATGGTGACCGCGCCGAGGTGGTCGCAGGAGTTCACGCGGGTCACGTCCGGGGAGTTCGCCCGGGTGTTCTCGGTGGCGTTCGTGAATCCCGAGGTGTACACGAACGTGGGCCTGGACAAACGGGAGGCGCTCGCGCAGGTGAAGGCCAGCGGGCATCGCCGGGAGGTCATGCAGACCGGGTCGAAGCGGCTGACGGACTTCCTGGACGACATCGGCGTGCTGCGGGGTGTCGGCCGACGGCTGTGGAAGTCGTCGGGGTTGCTGGCGTAGGTGCCGGGCCGGGCGGGGCGGGGGGGGCGGGTCGGCCCGCCCGCCCCCGGGGGCGCGGGGAACTGCGCGCCCGGCCACGACGCTCCCGCGCCCGGACGACGGACCCACGCCTCCACAGGCCCGCTCGCAGCGCGCGTGACCGGCGGACGGGCGGCGTCCCGCGGCCTGCGGCGATTACGCTGCACTCATGACGCCCGCCGCCCCCGCCTACCGTCGCCTCAGTGTCGAGGAGCGGCGCAGTCAGCTCCTCGACGCCGCGCTGTCGCTCTTCGCGCACCGGCTCCCCGAGGACGTCTCGCTGGACGACGTGGCGGAGGCCGCCGGGGTGTCCCGGCCGCTGGTGTACCGGTACTTCCCCGGCGGGAAGCAGCAGTTGTACGAGGCCGCGCTGCGCTCCGCCGCCGAGGAGCTGCGGCACTGTTTCGACGAACCCCACGACGGCCCCCTCCTCCCCCGCCTGGCCCGCGCCCTGGACCGCTACCTCGGCTTCGTCGGCCGCCACGACGCCGGCTTCAGCGCCCTGCTCCAGGGCGGCAGCGTGGCGGAGACCTCCCGTACGACGGCGATCGTGGACGGCGTACGACGGTCCGCCGCCGAGCGCATCTACAGCCATCTCGGGGTCGACGACCCCGGCCCCCGGCTCCGGATGACCGTCCGGATGTGGATCACCGCGGTCGAGGCGGCCTCGCTCATCTGGCTGGACGAGGACAAGGAGCCGCCCGCCGAGGAGCTGCGGGACTGGCTGGTCGAGCAGTTCGTCGCGCTCCTCACGGTGACCGCGGGACGCGACCCGCAGACCGCGGAACTGGTCCGGGGCGCGCTGGCCGCGGAGACCTGATCGACACTGGTGCCGTGAAGAGCCAAGACACCCCCTTCGAGGGCGGCCCGATGGACGGCCGGGTGCTGCCCGTCCTGCTGGGCATGACCGGGCACCCGCCGAAGACGTACCGCATCCCCGTCCCCGACGCGGCGGGCGGCCCGCCGACCGTCCTGGTCTACCGGCGGGTGCCGCTCGGACACAGCAGGAGGCTGGGGCTTCAGCAGGGGTGGAAGTACGCCTACGACCCCCAGGGCGACGCGGGCGGCCGCCTGAAGTGGCCCTGGTCGAAACCGGAACCCGCCACGCCGGACACCCGCCGGGACGACGCCGACGGGTGACCCCGTTGCGCCGAACCGAGCAGCTCGCCGCGCGGCCCCCACCGGCGCGCCCCATGCTCGCCCTGCGGGACGGAGGGGCCACCCGGGTGCCTCCCCGCAGCGGAGGTGATGACGTGTCAGGAAGGCTGCTGCGCCTGGCCTGTGCGGTCTCGACGGCGGCCCTGGCCGCCCAGGCCGTCCTGGCCGGCGGCACCGCCGTCGCCGTACCGGAGCCGCCCGCGCCCGGCGAACGGGCGGTTCCCGCGCCGGTGAGCCCGGCGCCGTCCGGCGAGCGGGCCGTGGGCGAACTGCTGACGGAACTTCAGCGGCTGTACCGGGAGGCCGAGAAGGCCACCGAGGCCTACAACGCCACCGAGGAGGCGCTCGGGAAACGGCGGGCCGAGACCGACCGGCTGGACGCCGAACTGGCCGAGGCCCGGCTGACCCTGCACGAGAGCCGGGGCGCGGCCGGCCGGCTGGCCCGCCAGCAGTACCAGAACACCACCGACATCTCCCCCTACGTACGGCTGCTGCTCGCCCGCGATCCGCAGCACGCGCTCGACCAGAACCATGTGATCGGCCAGTTGGCGCGCGAGCGGGCCGAGACGGTGGGGCGCCTGGAGGGCAGCGAACGCAGGGCCGGCGACCTGGCCCGCAGGGCCCGCGCCGCCCTGGACGCCCAGCTCACCCTCACCGAGCGGAAGAAGAAGGAACGCGACGCCGTCCGGCGGCGCCTCGACGACGTGGAGAGACTCCTCGCCTCCCTCACCGCCGCACAGCTCGCCGCGATCACCGAACTGGAGAAGGACGGGGTCGCCCGGGCGCAGGACGATCTCATGGCGTCCGGCACGCTGGGCGACGACCACAAGCCGTCTCAGGAGGGTGAGAAGGCCGTGCGGTACGCCGTACAGCAGCTCGGGAAGCCGTACGAGTGGGGCGCCGAGGGCCCCGCGTCGTACGACTGCTCGGGCCTGACGTCCCAGGCCTGGGGCGAGGCCGGGACGCCGATCCCGCGCACCAGCCAGGAGCAGTGGGCGCGGCTGCCGAGAATCCCCCTCGCGGAGCTGCGCCCCGGCGACCTGGTGATCTACTTCCCCGAGGCCACGCACGTGGCGATGTACCTCGGGGGCGGCATGGTCGTGCAGGCCCCGCGCACCGGGGAGAAGGTCAAGGTCTCCCCGATCGCGTCCCACCCGATCCTCGGCGCCGTCCGCCCCGACCAGCCGCCCACGAGCCTCTAGGTCGTGTCCGCAAAGTCCCGCCTGCCTCGCGACGCCCGGCACGTGCTCTCGCCGCACCGGGCGAAAGCCCGAGTACACCCAGTACGAGGCCTTCCGCCCGGCACGCCGAGAGCACGCTCCCCCACGCTCGGCTTCGCTCGCGCGGGAGGGGCCCCCACGACGCCGCGAGGCCCGCCCTGCGGGCGAACGGCGGGACTTTGCGGACACGACCTAGGCCTGCCGGACGGATCGCACCGGCCAGGTCCTACGCCCCCGTGACCTCCGCCAGGTAGGCCGCCGTCTTCTCCGGCTCGGAGAAGACAAGCCGACGGCCCCGCAAGGCATCTACCAGCGGTTTCCACCGAACTGGTCAGCCTTTACGGGGCCGTGGGCCGTCTGTGGGCCGTCAGACAGGACATTGCGCCTTGGCATAGACCGTCGCGATTGCCGTCCGGGTTCGCTCCTGGCTGCTCGGCATGAGGTGCGCGTAGATCCGTAGCGTCAGGGCGGCGTTGCTGTGCCCGAGGTACTCGCTGACCGCCTTGATGCTCTCCCCGCCGTCCAGGAGCGCGGACGCGTAGAAGTGCCTCAGCGCATGCATGCCGTGCTCTCGCGCCGCCGCGTAACCGGCCGCCCTGGTCTCCCGCTCCGGGATGACGCCGGCCGCGACGAGAGCAGGCTTCCACGCCTCCTCGTTCAGGGAGGTGCGCCACACGTGGTTGCCCCCAGGCGCCATGAAGATGAGACGCCGTGTCACCTTCGGCCCGTCCGGTGTCTTCCAGGGCAGCGTGATCTCAACCGGCGGGAACTGCTTCGTGTGAGCCCTGAGCGCGTCGGCCACGGGACCGGGAAGCGGTACGTCCCTGGTCTTGCCGCCCTTGGGCAGCGCGAACACGGGCTTACTCCGACTGAGCTTGAGCTGCTGCACCACGTGCAGCGTGTCGGACTCGAAGTCGATCGCATCCACTGCGATTCCCAGGATCTCCCCCTGGCGCATGCCGCACCCCGCGCCCAGGTCGACCATGGCCCGGTACCGCTCCGGCATCGCTGCCTGTACAGCGAACACCCGCTCAACCGACCAGGGCACCACCCGCTTGGGCTCCAGCACCGGCGGCTTAACGGATCGAGCGGAGACCGGGTTGCGGCTCAGGTACCCGTCATCAACAGCAGCGCTCAGGGCCGCTCGCACGTTCGCGTAGATGATGCGGCCGTACGAGCCGGGCACGCTGGCTTCGAGTGTTGCCACCCATTCCCGGATGTGTTCCGGCTTGAACGATCCGAGCGGGCGCGTCCCGATATACGGGAAGGCGTGAAGCCGCAGTTGAGAGTTCATGGACTCGATCGTGTTCGGGTCGGCCCCGAGGGTCGTGAGCCACTTCTCCGTGTACTCCTGGAAGGTCACCTTGGCCGCACCCGGGTCGACGTAGTGACCAGTTGCCATGTCCGCTTCGATGCGGTCAAGCCAGCGTTCAGCCTCCCGCTTCTTGCGATCGGGGAAGCTCTTCGACTTTTCGGTGCCGTCGGGACCGACGTAGCGAGCCCGGTAGCGCAGGCCGGTGCCGTAGCGCTCGGTCTTGACCTTGACAGGCCTGCCGTTCGGCCCAGTCTCGGTCTTGTACCAGCGGTCTTGGATGTGCCCGGCCATCAGGCAACCTCCGCCATCTGGGAGTCCACCCAGACCCGCACGTCGCGCGGATCGAAGCGCAGGTGCCGGCCGACCCGGAAGCCGCGGGGGCCGGTGCGCTTCCGGCGCCACTGGTAGACCGTCTCGACGCTGGGTAGCTCGAACATCTCGACCAGGTCCTCAGGGGTCAGGAACCGGCTTGGCAGCTCTGAGGCCATGGTTAACAGTTCCTTTCTCGTCAGCGAGCAGGTAGAGCACCTCTTCGCGGGCGGTTTCGCGGTTCAGCTGGATGTCGCGGCGGATGCTGGCGGCGAGCCAGGATTCGCCGGGGGTGTGGCCGTGGCCGGCGTACGTCCAGTGGGCGAGGGTGAGCGTGGTCGCTTCCTCGTCGTCGGTATCCGGCAGGCCGAGGGCTTCGCGCTGCTGCTGCGCCCGGTAGTCGGCGCGGGTCTGGCGCAGCGCGCCGAGAGTGGTGGAGTAGCGCCGGGACTTGGTGGAGAAGTGGCCGCGAAAGCCGAGCATGTGAGCCCAGTCCCGGAGCTTGCGGTCCGGGTAGAGCGCGTGGAGGTCGAGGCAGGCTTCAATCAGTCGGCGAGCGTGCTCGGGGACGTCGAGCAGGACCAAGGCCTCTTTGTTGCCGACGCGGCGGTCTACGGTGCCGGTGGTCTCGGCGGCTTTGGTGGCGTACTTGGCGACATAGGAGGCGACGGCCTGTTCGGTGATCTCCTCGCCGTGGCCGAAGGCTCCGATGCGCTGTACGTCGAGCTGCGTGCCCCAACGCAGTGTGCGGGCGGGCTGGTCACCGGCCGGGTCGACGTCGAACGCGACGCGGGCGGCCGCAGCCTTGATCGCGTTGGTGAGGAGGTCGAGCGTGGCCCAGGCCGGGGGCGGGGAGTCCGGCCCGTCGGGTCCGTCGAACCGAATGACGGCATGGAAGTGCACGGCCCCGCGCTTCTGGTACTCGGCGACCTTTCCGAAGGCGACGCGCGATGTTGCGTAGGCCTCTTTCTGCGTGAGCCCGGCCCGCTTGGCGATCTCCCGACGCAGGTAGATCGTGAAGTACCGCCAGAGCTCCGAAGCGTGGTTGTTCCACAGGACAGAGCCCGCGTAGTCGTACGTGTCCGGGTCGAGCGGGGTGCCCAGCTCCCGCGCGTCCTCGGCATGGCGGACGCCGCAGCGGCAGGGCCGATTGCCCGGCCGGTTGTGGACCGGCCCGAACGACGGGGCAGTCAGGGTCGCGAACACCCGAGGGTGATCGCGAACGGTGTCCGGGGTGCCCTTGGCGGGATCACCGACCAGGCCCGCGCGGATCAGGTGGTACGTGTCCCCCGCGTAGGTCCAGGCGCAGGCCGGGCACCGGGAGGCACGGCGGTTACCGCAGGCGACGCGGAGACGGCTTCCGGGCTCGCTGTCGGTGCTGTAGCTGTGCAGGACCCGGCCGGAAGCTCGGTCACGGATGACCGTGGAGCCCTGAAGGTGGATCGGGTTGGAGCAACCGCCCGTACGACGAATCTGGTCCTGCACTCGGTCGAAGCCGGGAGACCCGGCCAGCCTCAGCACGTCGGCGAGGGTGGCCGGGTCCAGGCCCGCCATGACGGCGGAGTCGGTCACGCCTTGTTCTCCTTGAGGATCGAGCGGATGACGACCGCGCAGACCGCCACAGAGGCGGCGGTGATGGCGACCGCGAGGAGCATGGAGACCAGGACCGCGCCCACGACCAGGACTACGGCGCCACCGCCAGTGACCAGGGCGAGGGTGCTTCCAGCGGTGAGCTGAACGGTCGGCCGGTTGGCGGACGGGGCGGGCGAAACCGGGGTGTGGGCAGGGACGTAGGGCACCGGGCTGTGGACGGTCGGAGTCGCCGGAGCGGTGTCCTGCGGCGGGTACTTCGGGGTGAACACGTTGGTGATCCCTTCTGCGGGCGGTCAGTCGAGGAGCGCGGCGACGGCGGGGGCGAGGACGCTGTTCGCGACGAGGTAGCCCCCGAGGAGCAGCAGGGCGACCAGCCACCACGGCGGGCGGGCGAGCTGGACGCCGAGGACGGCGACGACGAGCACGGCGAACCAGAGCGGGACGTCCATGGCGGTGACCTCCTGTCAGGCCTTGCAGCGGTGGATGCGGGCGGCGAGTTCGGCAGCGGCGCGGCTGTCGTACTCGGCGGAGAAGTCGCAGCGGGGCGCGGTGCAGGCGGCCAGGTGGCGGTGACGGCCACGGGCGAGGAACGAGGCGACCTGTACGGGGCCGAAACGGCGGACGTTGCGGAACCTGGGGCCGGTCATCAGTGGGTGTCCTCTCCGGTGAAGTCGCGGACGTGGTCGGCGAGCCACTGGCGGATCTCGGGCTGTTCTTCGTCGGTGGCCTGGTTGATCGCGGCTTCACCGAGGGCGAAGGCATCGACGAGCCGGTTACGGCGGGTCAGTTCTGCGGCGTGCTCCAGGGCCGAGCGGATGGCGGGGCGCATGGCGTTCCTCTCCCTTGTCAGAGGTGGGCGGCGACGGCAGGCGTCATGGACAGAGGCAGACCGAGCCGGGCGCGGACGGCGTCGGGGTCGGCGGGGCGACCGGTGGCGACCAGGTGCTCTTCTGCGAGAGCCCGGACACGGTCGACGAGGGCGGGCGGCAGAGCAACGACAGGAGCAGGCGGCGAGGCGGTGACCAGGTCGGGGGCGGTATCGGGTGGCGAGGCCGGGAGGGCGTCACGGTGGGACTCGTCGACCGCGGGCGACGCTGAGTGCCGTTCGGCATCCAGGTTCGGGGACACCGAGGCCGAAGACTTCTCAGGGGTTCGAGGCTCATGGGCGAGGAGCGTTCCGCCGAAGAAGGCGACGGCCGGCCACCCGGCCACCACGACGCGAAGCGACGCGGGTACGTGGTCCAGGTCGAGGAGGCCGGCCGTGGCGACGTTGGCGCCGAGGGACGCGGACAAGGCGACCAGGAACCACAACCGCGCTCCCCCGGCCGGTCGTCCGGCACTCTGCTGTGCGCGCATCCGGCGCCAGGCGGCGACCAGCAGCAGGTCAACGCTCACCGGGTAGGCCCACGCCTTCCAGCCGCCCTGTCCTGCCGCCTCCGCGAGGTCGTGCAGATGGGCGAAGGACAGGGCACCCGCGATGACGGCTTGGACGATCACGGCGTCCACGCGGGCGAGGTGGGCACGCATCGGCTCGTCTTCCTTCCGGTTCGAGGCATGGGAGGGGTAGGGACTTGGCGCGAGGCGGTCACGCCGACCGTGGGAAGGGGAGGTGGCTACTCGGTCACCGGGCGCACGGTCGGCGCGGGGGTGGCGAGAGATGTCGGACCGGCAGGCTCGACAGCGACGGCCGGCCGGAAGGCGTCGAGGCGGGGAAGTTCCGGAACGAGCGTGGAGGTGGCGCGGCAGACGGCCGCAGCTTCGTCGAGGGTGATGTGTGGTGACCGGGCGCGGGACCAGCCGCCGGAGGAGTCACCGACGATCGCGACGCCGGGCCGTTCGGCCGGGATGGAGGTGGCGGCGAGCGCCGCTTCAGGAGAGATGTCGCCGAGCGCCATGTTCGCCGACGTCTCGTCGTTGACTCGATGGCAGATACGGCCGGTGAGCTGGGCCCGGAGCATGGTGGCGCCCTTGCCGAGCTCGGAGCCGAAGCGCTGTCCGCACACCTCCAGGTAGATGCCGGCCGCCCGGCCGAGCTGGGCGATTCGGATGAGCTTGGTGACCATTGCGTCGCGCCGCTTCTCGTCCTCCCGGCTCGCGGCGAGGAAGAGTTCCGCCACCTCGTCTACGACGACCACGACCGGCACTGGCCGTACCTTCTCGGGCAGCCCCCACACGTCCGAGGTGAGGACGGCGTCCGGCCCGACGGTGGAGCTGAGGCCGATCAGCCGGAACCGTGCCTCCATCTCTTCCAGCAGGGCGTCAAGGAGCTCGTTCGCCCGGTCCGGGGAGTCAGCGAGCGCCGACAGGCGAGGCGCGAACGGTGCGAGTTCGACACCCCACTTGCAGTCGATTCCGACGAGCACGACCGGTTGCCGGGCGAGGCCGCAGAGCAGGTTGCGCAGGTAGACGGACTTGCCGGACTGCGTTGCGCCGAGGATGAGTTCATGCGGCACGGCGCGGAAGTCCCGGACGTGCCAGCGCCCGTCATCCCGCAGCGCCAGCGGCAGGGTGAGCAGGCCCCCGCCCTTCAGCCGCCGCAGAGGCCGCCGCACGTCCGCGAGCACATCCCAGCCGATCAGCTGCAGTTCGAGCCATCCAGGCTTCGTCGGGCGGATATGGACCGCATGGGCTGCCCACGCGTGCCTCAACCGGTCGGCCGAGGCGATGAAGTCCTCCGGAGCCTGCCCGGCGGCCATCCGCAGCCGCATGACAAGTCCGGACCCGGTCGGCCGCGGGAACGACCGACGGGGCGGTACGGGAGCGGCTTCCCGCCCGACGAGCCGAGCCGTGGCCCGACGGACGGCGGAGGCAGGGACCGTCAGGCCGCAGGCATCCATCGTGGCCCGGTAGGTGGTGACCACGCGGAGCGCAACCAGCGGGTATCCGACGAGCCACCAGAACGCGACCGGCATACGACGACGCAGCACCAGCAGCGCGGCGAGCGCTACCAGGCACAACGCCAGGATCCAAACGGTGTCGGTCATGGCGCTCAGCCCTTCACCGGCGCGGGAGCGTTGACCATGACGGCGTCCGCCCGGTAGGCGATGCCGTGACGCATCCGCCCGCCGAACTCGCTCTCCCAGGGACGGGCGACGAGGCCGGACAGGATGACCGGCGCACCCATCACCAGGCCCTCACCGATACCCGCCTCCGGGACGGTGACCTTGATCATGTCCGAACCGCCCTGAGCGATGAACACCAGCTCCAGGACCATGAGCCGCTGGTTGGTCACCGGGTCCACGGCAACCTCACCGGTCTGACGGTCCTTCACCTTGACCTCGGGGAGCTTGGTGACGAGCAGCGTTGCGGCCGAGACGTCTACGGGGATGACACGCATTTCTTGAACCTCACTGTTGTCGGCACCCTGCTGGGCCCCGCTCGATTGGATACCCCCCTAGACAGCAAAGGGAGTGGCCCGCCCTAACTGTCTAGGGGGGTTGACGACAACAGTAAACCGACGCCCCATCAACTGTCTAGGGGGGTATACGAGCGAGTCTCGCGACGGGAACGAGCTACGACAGCGTCCAGTGGAGGACAGTGGCGTCGTCGCGCGCCTTGCCACGAGGCCAGCGCCGCCCGTCGAAGTCGCCGGCCTCCGCTTCTCGCACACGGCGGATCAACTCAGCAGGGCCAGAAGCGCTGAGGACTGCCAACGCCTCTTTCCAGGTGGCGAGTTCGAAGCGATCGACGAGCCGCGTTGCGCCGTCGCTCAGCAGCGTTACGGAGGCCAGCGAGCCCATAGGCACCGTCCCCGTATCGGCATGGTCGGCGGCTCGCGGGTCGGGTCCGGCAATCCAGAAGCCGCCCGGCCGGTTCCGGAGCTCCGTCAGGGCGTCGCGATACTCGGCCAGCGCGGCAGCATGTTCGGGTGAGCCCGTGGGCAACGCGTCGACCGATCCGCGCAGCCGCTTGCCGACCTCGTCCAGCCGCTGATCAGTGACGACGGTGGTTTCTTCCCCCTTGCCGACCAGCACGAGGGACGAGTCCCCGAGGACGAGGTACTCCAAGGCTTCACCACGGGCGCGTACGGCGATGACCGTGCTGGTTGGACTAGCCCGGTGGACCAGGTCGCAACTGTTCTCGTGCAGAGACCGAACAGCGCGGATCGATTCGGCCAGGCACTCAGGCAGGGGCCGGGCAGCATGCGTTGTGATCGCACGCAGCAGCAACCCGCCCAGCGTTGAGGAGAACCAGGCGACGCCATGCGAGCACCCGGTTTCCCCGCCGGCCACGCCCGCGCCGTCCAAGAGCACAGCGGCTCCGGGAGCGGCGGCGGCGAAGTCCTCGTTCTCCCGGCCCGGTTCTGCGGGCTGTGAGTCGAGGGCGACCCTCACGCCGTCGACTCCTCGTCGTGCCGGTAGAGGGGGGTGAGCAGTTCGACGGATCGCGGCTCGCTGGTCTCGGGGTCGTACTCGACGCCGACCAGGGTGGAGAACCGATGCTCACCCACCTGTCCCCACAGCGTGTTCAGGTCGGAGGCGAGCAACTGCACGACGCCGAGCGAACCTTGCGTGTGGATACCGGCGATGGCAAGCAACGAGCCCTTGCCATCGGGTCGGGGCAGCCGACCGACGTATCCGACGTCGTACGACCGGGCCGGGTCGCTGTCCTGTCCCGACCGGTACAGGGTGCCGGTTCGCCGGTCGGCAAGGGTCCAGGGCCCGTCTTCCGCCTGCTCCCAGTGCAGTACGGGATCCTGGGCGTACGTGTCCCACATCTGCTGAGACATGCGCGGACCGCAGACGACGACCAGGCCGTCACGGTTGAGGTCGATCTCACCGCTCACCGGCACGTGCTCAGAGGTGACGTCGAGACCGTACGACCGCGCGAGGTCTTCCAGGCCCTTGCCGGAGCTGACGTCATCAACGGCGACGACCGTGCGCCCGCGCTCATCGTCCCGCCGCAGCGGAGTCGCGATGATGACCGCACCCCGCCCGAAGAAGGCACCTTCCGGCGCCGGCCCGGTGTGGCGGATCTGGTGGATTCGCCCGCGGCTCAGGCCAGCTTTCGTAGCGATCTGCGCGTACGACAGCCCTTGCGCATGGAGATCTTGAACCACTCGGCGACGAAGCCGGGCGAGTTCGGTCACCTCCTGCTGAGCGTCGGCCAAACGGGTCGTGACCTCCCTCAGGAGCAGGTACGGATCTTCGATAGCCATGATGCGCTGCAACTCGTCCGACATGACTTCACCTCCTAGCAGTACCCAGGAGTCTAGGGCCCTAGACAGAACGGGCGCGAGACGCCGTCCCGATCGGACACCAATCACGTAGAACGCGGCCCTACGTCGAGGCACACCCTTGGGGCTCACCCTCTGCCGCCCGCGAGGCAGGCGCGGGCCGCTATCGCACGGCTCACCATCACGCACCCACCCGCGCCAGGTCCGCCCAGACACAGCGCCCACCAGCGGGCCGGTCCTTCACGCCCCAGTCTTTCGCGCAGGCCGAGACGAGCATCAGCCCGCGGCCGCCCTGATCCAACGGAGCGTTCACACTCCGCACCATGGGCTCGTCGTCGCCGCCCTGGTCGACGACCTGAATCCGCACGAAGTCGTCGGTGAAGCCGACGACCACCAGGAACCATCCCCGGTACCAGCCGCTCCGCGTGTGCCGTACGGCGTTGGCCGCCAGTTCGCCGACGACCAGGACGGCGTCATCAACGAGGCCTGACGCCTCGCCCTCAAGCATGGCGGCGACGAAGTGACGAGCTTCAGCGACTTGCCAGGCTTGGCCGGGGAAGATGCGGGACCACTCTTTGGGCATGCGGGAACACTCCTCCGCGTCTAGGGGGCTAGACGATGCAATGAGCAGAGTATTCCTACGCCCGACTGGCCAGCCAGGCATCTTGAGGAATTATTCCTCTATCGAGTGGCGGAGCCGTCCAGCTCTCGGAAGTCCTTCATCACTTGGAGAAGCAGTTCCCGCACCTCAGAGCCGAAGGTCGCGGCTCCTTCGAAGCGGCTGAACGTGTCCTCGTACGCGGCGACTTCAGCGGAGTCGTCCAGCACACGCTCACCGCGGAAGGTCTCGACGACCACCGCCGTCCGATCGCACAGGGTGAACCCGTGACCAGGCACGACGGGTACGGCTTGCCGCCAGGGGATGACGCCGAGTCGGACCGTGCTCAGGCTCTCGACGGCCAGCAGCCGGTCAAGCTGGGCGAGCATCAGCGCAGGACTGCCCGGCCAGGTGCGCAAGACACCCTCCGTCAGCACGAACACCGACTCACGCCCGGGCTCGTACAAGAGAGACTGCCGCTCCACACGAGCGGCCACCGCACGACCGACACCTTCAGGAGTGGAGTCCGGCGCACTCTCGAAGACATGCCGGGCGTACTCAGCGCTCTGGAGCATGGCCGGCAGGACGACACATTGGAAGGAACGGACGAGCCGAGCGGACCGCACCACCTCGTCGAGGCTTGACCCGAGGGGCGCCTCAGCCCTGGGGGTCTCGACAGCAACCGGCGCGGCTTCCACGGCGACCAGGAGCTCACGGACTTCCTGAGTGGTCGACTCGTCGAGGTCGAGAGCACGAGACAGCCGGCCCAAGACGTCGACGCTGGGAACCATCCGGCCAGTCTCCACTTTCGACACGGTCGGTTGACCGACCCCGGCCCGCTGCGCCAGCACGGCACCGGTCAGACCAGCCTCAGCACGAAGCCCACGAAGGCGCGCACCAAGCACCTTCATCCGATCTTGCCGCTCACTCCCCATAACGAGGGTTCTACACCACGGGACAGCAGAGCCCAGAAGCCTGAACGGCGACGACCATCCGACGACGCCCCATCATGATCACCTGTTACAGGTTTCCCTACCTCATCAAGGCCCGCGCACGGCGCGGGCGCGCGCCGCCTCTGCGGCGCGGCCTGCCTCCTGTCTGCGCCCCGGCTGGCCGCGCCCGGCGGCGCGCTCGCGAGCTGCGGGTACGAAGTGGGAGAACCCTCTGTGGCTGGGGCGGTCGGCTCCACGGCTTTAGCCACCTCCCCGCTCCGCCGACCTCGTTGGTGCCACAAGCAGCGTCGGCCTCGCAACAGGTTCAAGATCGTTCTCATCAGCTGATCTGTTGTGGTTGGCGTCCTTGACAACCGATAGGCTTGTACAGCCAGCATCCATCCCTCCATAGTCAGGGCCGGTAAAAGTTGTCGAGCATTTATGATTCGGGTAAATCTGCTCTTGATGACCTCATTGAGTGGGCTGAAGCTAATGCAGTCGGCGATAAGCGCAACGAGGCAACCACTCGGCTCCACCTGATCGACAAACTCCTCATTGATGTTCTACGCTGGTCAAGAGCCAGTATCAAGGCAGAGGAGCAGGCTGGCACAGGTTGGATCGACTATGCCCTAGGGTCTCCGGCCACACAGCTTATTATCGAGGCCAAGCGCGAAGGGATTCATTTCGACCTGCCAGCAGGGGTCAGCACTGGCATTCATAAGATCGAAAATCTCATCATTGGAGATAAAGGGAAGGCTCTCAAGGAGGCCCTGACGCAGGTTGCGCAGTATGCCGCGCGCAATGGTGTAGCGCCTGCAGGTGTAACCAATGGGCATCAGCTTGTTCTGTTTATCGCCGTTCGGATGGATGGGGTGCCACCTCTAAAGGGTAGAGCTTTGGTGTTCCCCAGCCTTGCCGATATGCGAGCAGATTTTCGGCTCTTGTGGGATAACGCTTCGGCCAGTGGCGTCGATGCAAAAGTTCTTCACAGTACAGTGAGCTTGCTGGAAGCACCTCCCCCCGAGCCTCTTTCTATGCACTTGGTCAACTACCCAGGATCGAAGCGGAGAAATAGTCTGCAATCTGGGCTTGACATTTTGGGTGAACTTTTCCTGGAAGATGTCACTCGTCTCGAAGAGCTGCGCAAGGATTTCTTGCGGGAGTGCTACGCATCGAGTGGTGCACTGTCTCAGTATGCTGAGGTAAGTAAGCAAATCCTCCGAACGCGTTACGCCTTGCTGAGCGAAGAAGACGGGCCAGATGTATCTCCTATTGAGGGTAAGAAGGGTCTCAATCAGAACCTGACGCAAGACATGCTGGCAGCCGCTGCGGCGCGGAGGCCGATCGTGCTGCTGGGTGATGTTGGGGTGGGTAAGACAACCTTCATTCAAAGGCTAGTGCATGTCGATGCTGAGGAGTTGTTCGACAAAGCCATCAGTCTCTACATCGATTTTGGCTCATCTACAACGCTCACCCGGATTGACTCGCACGTAGTTGAAGAGTCCATTCGGCAATTGCGCGAGAACTATGATGCCGACATCGAAGATGCATCTTTCGTGGAAGCGGTGCACCACGGTGCGTTGAACCGGTTCGAACGAGGTGTAATTGGGCGCCTCAAGGAAATCGATCCTATCGCTTACGAGAAGGAAAAGATCAATCTTCTGCGGCGGGCCGTGGAGGATCGTGCCGGGCACTTGAAGGCCAGCCTGGAGCACCTGCGATCCAACTGGCGCAGACAACTGGTAATCTTCTTGGATAATATCGACCAGCGCAGCAGCGAGGATCAGGAGCAGGTATTCCTCATCGCGAATGAGCTCGCGCAAACGTGGCCAGCCACGGTGTTTGTGACGTTGAGGCCAGAGACTTTCTATCGTTCGAGTCGAAGCGGCACTCTTTCTGGATATCAAGCGCGCGTTTTCACTATTGCTCCACCGCGAGCAGACGTGATGTTGCAACGGCGAGTCGATTTTGCTTTGGGGCAACTGCGTGCAACGGGACGCTTGGGTTCGTTTCCAGCAAACGTGACTGTCGACAGCGAAAGCCTTGAAGTCTTTCTTGAGATTCTCGCAGAGAATTTCCGATCGAACGATAACCTGCTTGCGCTTATCGATAATCTTGCTGGGGGCAATATGCGCATGGCGCTGAGCTTCGTTACAGGGTTTATCGGAAGCGGGCACATTGACACAGCCAAGATGATCCGAATTTTTCAAGAGAGCGGGCGGTATACCGTACCGCTGCATGAGTTTCTTCGGGCCCTGTTGTTCGGTGATGGAGTCTACTACGAACCGCAATCTTCCCCTATCGCGAATCTTTTCCGAATCACGCGGCCGGACGGTCGAGAGCACTTCCTGCTGCCGCTGATTCTTAGTCAGACTCAGATTTTGGGGGAGCGAGTCGGAGACGAAGGGTACGTTTCGGCGGAGGCTCTCTTCGAGTTCGCTCAGAACCTAGGCTTTGATGTTGAGCAAGTGACAAACGCGCTCGACTATGCAGTGGAAAAAAGGCTTCTTGACACTGCTCCACGCCACTCGGGGGAAATTCCGCGACTCCACTATAGGATTACTACCGTGGGTGCATACACGACTCGGGTTCTCCTCGCCTATTTTGCGTATGTTGACGCGATGCTCGTTGACACGCCGATTGTTGACGAGCAGTACAGGAATCTAATTAAGGATGACCATACCTTGCCGGAGAGGGTTACTCGAAGCGAGTATTTTCGCCTTTATCTCGACAGGCAGTGGTCGAAGGTGAAAGATTCCGGATTGCCTTGGCGCTGGTCGGACACTAGCGAAAAGCTGTCTGCGGATATTCGACGAGTGGGCCGGAAGGCCGACCCTCAGGCTTGGAATTACTAAGTGTAAATGTACTGGTCCCGTTCCGATGATTCGCTCTGGTGTCGCTGGGGAGCAAACCTTTGGACGTGTGCCAATTTGAGCTGCTCCCTGTCGCCGGGGACGGGCTGGCGTTCCTGCTAGTTACCAACAAGCCGCGCCAGTTCGTCGCGAATGGTGGATTACTCCCGGTTTGGGCGAAGGGCCGTCGAGTTCCGAGGTATGGCGCGCGTGCTGTTGCCTCCGGTTCACACCCGGGCGCTGTGCGCCCCTCAGTCGGTCACAGTGGTGACGCCCCCTGGCACCATCTAACTAGCGGTGGCGGCAACCGGGCGTCTCTTGGGCCGTCCCTGGGCCGTCCGAAGCCGACCAACGCTGACAGTCGGCACCCACAGGTGACCACCCCCACCCCGTTCTGGCCTGGGCAACCGCTGTTGATCTGCCACACTGGAAGGGTTATGCCTGCACCCGGAGAACTGAGCTGACGTGCGCTGATCCCACGCGCCGGGAGCCACACCGGGCGAGTGTCAAACTGCGTGACAACGCCGACGAACAACGGCGGACAAGCTCGGACGTCTGCGGACCATCACTGCACGTGAAGGGCACACCCTCCCAAGGCAGGGCTCACACCCAAGTTGCTTCGGGACGAAGAAGTCACGGCCTCAAGCTCTCGTCACCACGCGTCCGCCGTCTTGGCTCGCTCTGGTCGACGGCACAAGCCGGTAGCGTGGTTGAGGCCGGTGGGGGTGCAGCGAGGCATACGCGTGCGTGGTCGGCCGGCGCACCCGCCGTCGTGGCTGACTGTCGTCGGCTGAGGTTCGTGCCACTGCCGTGCCAGATGCAGGGGTCCGCCGCAGTCAACGGGGGTGTCTCGCGGTCGAGTTCCCGGCAGCCTGACCAGGTATTGAAACCCCAGCTCAGCGGCACGATCCCCCCGCCTCTCTCCTAAAGCGGGTGTCGTAGATCATGGGCGAGGCCCCTGATGAGCCCCGGTCGCTCGGCGGACAATGGCGGCATGACGTTGACTATTTGGGTCGATGACTGGCAGATCCAGTGCTGCGGACAGAGCTTCGCGCCAGGGGATGTTGTCTCCTGGACACTGCTGGAGATCGATCCGGAGGATTACGCCGACGTCGTTGGCAGCGAACGTGCGGATGAGATCGACTTCCGCGAGGAGCATCACGGCCAAGGGGAGGGGCACGCACCCACCTCGGTAGAGGTGGTGTCGATCGCCGAGGTGCACTGTCGTTACGAGGTACCTCCGGGCGCCACGGATAATGTGAACCACCCCGTTCCGGGCACGACCGTGCTGGTTCCGGCCAAGGAGGCGGACGGGTGGGCGAAGGCCAGGCCGGACGTTAGCTTCGTGGGCTATCTGGTGACGGCCCGGCGCGCCGCAGACGGACCGGAAGGTGCGGCTGCTTGCGGTCGATGAAGGAGCCGGCGGGACAGGCTTCCTGCCCGGTCGCTGTACAGCAACTCCGTACCGCAACCCCAACGACCGACCCCGTCCGGTAGCGTCCCTCCGGTGCCTCGGAGCGGGCGGTATGACCGTCGCTGACCGATCGGGTTAGATCTACGGACCAGGTGGTCTTCTGCCACAGGCACCAGCAGGACGCAGCACCAGTGAGTGTCTAACTGCGTGACAACGCCCACGAACAACGGCGGACAAGCGCGAACGTCTGCGGACCATCAGCGCAGGTGAGAGGCACATCAGCCCAAGGCAGCACCCCCGCCTAAGTTGCTTCGGGACGAAGCGGTCCTCACCCAAGGTCTCACCACCACGCTTCCGACGGCGTGACTTGCTCTGGTCGACGGCATAGCAGCGTGGCTGAGGCCGGTGGGGGTGCGGCGAGGCACACGCGTGCGTGGTCGGTCGGCGCACCCGCCATCGTGGCGGACTGTCTTCGGCTGAGGTACGAGCACCGACGATTAGCCGGCTCCGTTCAGGGCGAGGGCATGAAGCCGGCGGACTGGTCGAGGTGGAACGCGGAGCCCGGAGCCTTCGGAGCCCACCCCTCAGACAAGGCAAGCCGGACAGCCGCGGCAACTGTGGAGCGGAGGACCGGCTCAGCCGCACGGCCGAACCAGTTGCTCGGATGCGGCTCGTTGGTGGTGACCACAAGCGTTGTCCCAGGGGTGTCCGCGTGCTCGACCGCGAACGTGCACCGCGACTGGGCCAAGCCTTGGTCGTACGTCGGCCTGCCCCGCAGCCGCCAGCGGTACACCGTCCCGACGACGACGATCCGTCGCGATCCCTTGCGAACCAGTGCCATGGCACCTCCTCGACCCCGAGGAGGCTACTGAACTTGACCGGGCGATGTCGGTAATCGCCTGACAGCCGAGAGTTGGGTCCGGTAGGTCTGTGCAGGTGAACGCCTCCGACGAGACCCCTGAGGTCAACGACCAGGCCACCCCCGAGGACGGCCAGACCTCTCCCGTGGGCGGGAAGGTGAAGGACTTCTTCAAGAAGAACGGGCCGAAGATGCTCGTTGTCGGCGGCGCGGTCCTCGCCGTATGGGCCGCTCTGGCCCTCCATGCCGACGAGGAGGAGGCCGCCCAAGAGAGCAGCGAGATCGACCCGCCGCTTCCCGCCCCCGAGCCCGCCGCAGACGAGAAGCCGAAGCGCGGAGGCCTCGAGCCGCATTCGGTAAGGGGGGCGCTAGTAGACATCGGCGATCGTCAGGCCAGCGCGAAAGCCCAGGAGAACTACCGCCGCGATGTTGGGGGCGACCTGCCTGCCGGAAAGACCTGGCGGCCGCCGCACTCCCGGGGTGGCGACTCGCCCGAAGACTTCGGCCTGAGCAGTTGAGCGAGCGCCGTCGCGGCCTGCATTCCTGGTCAGGGCGTTGATCGTTTCGGCGGCCGCACGTTACGGCCGCCGGTGTGTTGACGAGTAGGCCAGTGAACGCTGGCACAAGCGGATTCCTGTCGCCGCGTTCGACGGCCACGACCTGGCCGCCCTGGTCACGCCACCCACGAGGCGGCTCGGCAACGGCGGGGCCGTCTCAGTTTCCGTCTCATTCAGCGCCGTTCACAGCCGTTCATATGAGACCGAGCTCGGAAGCAGCTCACACGACCGGCCGCCCATGAACGCAGGTGAACGGTCCCGTCCGATGCCCCCGAGCCCACCACCACAGTTGGAAAGCGTGTTGGTCCCCACGGGAGCTCGTACCTACGACACCGCCAGTCGATGGAGCTAGGTTGAGGGTGTGGACGAGGAAGCGATCACCATTAGGCTCACGCACGATCAAGCGTTCGTGCTGTCGGACTGGCTCCACCAAGTCATGTTCCAGTCCGGGGACCTTGAGGGGATCGTGCAGGACCGAGCCGTCTGGTCACCGATCTACGCGATCTCCGAAACGCTGGACAAGACGCTGAGCGAATGCAGGATCCCGTCAAAGGACAGCGCAGCCATCCATTTCTTTCTCGCCGTCCTTGGCGGAGCACGGATGTCCAGCACCGGTTACAGGGGCGGGCTGGACACTGGGCCCGGTGTCTCACCTACGGGGCGGCAACGAAGCCAGCTGCCGCCCCGCCTCTTCCTCTCCCCGGACGGTCGGCGCAGTTCGCTGACGCGTCAGAGTTGGTCGTAGCCAGTGTTCGAGCGGCCGCCGTCCTCGGCTCGTGCCTCTGCGGTCCCGTCGACTTCCATGCCTCCGCGCACGCCCCCCTGAGCGGTCAGACCGGTGTTGGCGTGCGAGCCCGCACCGACCGCAGTGGCCGGCCCAGTATTCACGACCCGCACCGACCCGTCACGGCCCGACATCAGGGCCAGGACCCCAGTCCCCAGGGCTACGACGCCCACCAGCGCCGAGACGACCCCGGCGACCTGGTTGGCCCGGTCCCAGCTCAGAAAGCAGAAGACCCCGGCCAGTACCGCCACCGCCAGCCCTGTTAGCCCGGCCACCGCTCGCTGCCGTCCGCTCATCGGCCCATCCCTTCCTGGTCGTCCTACCCGAGCAAGTGTCCTGCCGATGTCCCCGCTCGGGCCGTTCGTCCATGGTCTGTCTCCGGACGTTTGGTGGTCATCAGTCGAGCCAGCAGTTCCAGGGTCTCTGGTGCGATGTCGGGCAGGCACTCGACCACCTGCTGCAAGGGGCCGATGTCGAGTGCCTCGGCCAGGAGCACACGCCCGTTGAGAATATCCGGGCACTTTTTCGCCACGGACGTCAGCGTCTTGACCCGCTGCCCGGGGTCCTTGATGGTGCGGGCCGCATTGACGGCCTGTCGCCCTACGCTTTCGGCCTGTCCCCGACACCCCGTGCTGGTCAAGGCACGGGCGGCGCCCGCAAGTGCCGCCGCGCGTCGGCCGGGGTCCTTGAGTGTTCGGGCGAACTTGGCAGCCGCTTGGGCGAAACCGACGGCCTGCTCGTGGTGCCCGTCGTGGGCCAGCACTTCGGCGGCGGTCGCCAACGTTCTGGCGTGCCAGTTCGCGTCCCCGGCCTCGTGGGCGAGGTTGACAGCTGTCCGGGAGAGTTCAACGGCCTCTTGTCGGTGACCTGTTCGGACCATTGTCCTGATTATGAGGGTCAGGGCCCTGACCCGGCTGGTCTGCCGGCTGATACTCAAGGCGAGGTCAGCCGCTTGTCGGTGACGTCCCGCGTGAGCCAGGGCCGTGGCGACGGCTGCTAGTGCCTTCGCCTTCCGGTCGGGGTCGTCGATTCTTCGTGTGAGTTCGATCGCTTCTCCGGGGTGCCCCGCGTGGGCGATAACCACGGCCACGGCCCCGTACGCCCCCTCCAGCAAGTCGGGCTCGGTGACCATTCGTGCGATGTCGATCGCTTGTCGATGGCGTCCGGTACGTGCGATGGCCCTCGCGGCGAGCGTGAGGGCCATCGCACGTCGACCGGACCCTTTGGCATCGTGGGCGAGATTGGCTGCTATGTGGGCGAGTTCGGCTGCCTGCTCGTGACGTCCCGTGAGTGTCATGGCCTCGGCGACCACTGCCAGCAGCGCGGCCTTCGGCCCGAGGGCAGTGCCGCCACGGGCGAGCTCTGCCGCCTCGTCCGCGAGTTCGGCTGCCTGCTGACGAGCACCCGCGCGGGCAATGAGCACGGCCACAGCCGCCAGGGTGTCCGCGCGCCGGTCGGTGTCGATCACGGCGCGGGCGAGTTCGGCGGCCAAGGCGTGGTGCCCCTTGCGGGCCACGGCCCGAGCAGCGACCGTGAGCGCCCCGTCCCGTTCGTCTTGGTTAACGATGCCGCGAGCGAGGCGAGCGGCTTCGTCAGCGAGTTCGGTGGCCTGCCGGTGGAATCCACTCAGGGCCAACTCCTTGGCTATGGCGCCCAGAGCCTTGGCCTGTCGGTCCGGGTCGGAGATGCCGCGGGCACGTTCGGCTGCTCGCTCTTGGTCCTTCGCGAAATTGGCGTGCTCGACGGGCTCGGCCGGGATCCGGGCTTGCCGGCCGAACGCGTAAGGAGAAGAGGGGTATGCGCTGGCCGGCTCATCGTCCGCGGCTTCGGAGGCAGCGGCGGACAGCGAGCCCAGCACTCCGTTCCGCCGCTGGGGGTCGGCGATGCTTCGGGCGAGCTCCACGGCTTGCTCTTGACGCCCCGACCGGGCCAGTGCCCTGGCAGCGGAGGCGAGAACTCCAGCCTGCCGGTCGGGGTCGGTGATGCCTCGGCCGAGTTCGGCGGCCTGTTGAGGGTCTCCGCTCCTGGCCATCGCGCCGACGACAGTGGCGAGGGCGTCGTCGCGCCGGTCGGGCCTGGCGATGCTGCGGGCGAGGTCGGCGGCTTGTTGGGGGTGCCCGGCGCCGCAGAGGGCATCGGCGACGTCCCGTAGTTCCCAGGCGTCCTGGACGGGGCTCAGGAGCTGACGGGCCACCGACGCTACGAGCGACGCGGTGTTGTGGTCGGCTCTCCCCGCAAAGAGGAGCCGCCTGACGAGGTCGGGTATCCGCCTCGAACCGTGCGCCACCTGGGCCAGGGTGAGGGCACGTCGTACGTGCCCCACGATCGCCCAAGTCTCGATGACATCGTCAGGAATACTGGTGACATGCCCGCGGATCTCGTCGCGGCGCTCAGCCAGCCGCACGCACGCCCGCAGATTGGGATTGCTTGCGGCCCGGTGGAGACCGATGGCGTCGGCGATCTCGGCCAGCGCCTCTGTGTCGGAGCCGGTGGTCTCCCACAGTCTCTCGTGCCGCACCGCATCGGTCGCCAGTACGGTGAGACGAGTGGTGTCCGCCAGATTGCGTAACAACTGCGGGTAGCCGACAAGAGCATATTCCGGCGTGTCGGCTGGCCAGCCAGCCTGGCGCCAGGCGTCGGTGAAGGCGTGCACCCGCGCACGATAACCTTCAAGCGCCGCCGTGGAGATCCGCTTCAGAGCGCCCTGTTGCAGCTCTTCGTGGGCGAAGGAGAACAGTTGTTCCGGTTGTTGGCCTGTGGCCTGCCATTGGGCGGGCCGGGGTTGGAAGGACCGGCCCAATGATCCGCCGAGGACCTCTTCGACCTCCCAGGCACTCACCTCGCCCATGAGGTCGGCCAGGTCTTGGGCGCTCAGGCCACCGTTGGCGGCGGCGATCAGGCACGCCACCTCCCGCCCGGACCCACCACCCGTCAGCAGGGCGTGAAGGTCGCGCTCCGCGGCCTTCCGTAGCGCCTGAGCCGCGGGTGACGGTGCCAGCAGGTGGTCAACGTGCGCACTGTGCAGCGGGTGGTTCTCTAGTACATCGCTGGGGATGGGCGGATTTGGGCGGCCGGCCACGACGATTCGCAGGCCCGGAGGCGGCACGCGCGGCAGTAGCGCGGCAATGCTGTAACCGCTGCTGGCCGACTCGACGCCGGTGTCCTCGTCGAGTCCGTCGACAAGCAGGACCAGCCTTCGGCCTTCGGCCGTGGCCCTGTCTGCGGCACGTTCGAGGGCGTCGAGGAACTGGCCCTGGGAGGCGCAGTCCACGTCGGCGTCGCACAGGAACTCCCGCAACTGCCCCTGCAGGGCGGCCAGGAAAGCGGTCCGGTCCGAGCGCCCGGCGGCACGTGCGGTGATGAAGAAGGCCAGCACGTCCACGCCCTGCGGAGGGTGCAGTGCAAACTGCGCCATAAGCGCGGTTTTTCCTGACCACGCTGGCGCCAGCCACCGCCAGTAGGCCGTGCCCGCATCGCCTCCCTGGGCCTCCTGGACACCGTCGGGTGCGGTGGAGAACGCGGCCATGGCCGCCAATTCGGCGGCTCGACCCTCGAACCGGACGGCCGCGAGCTGGGCGACCTCATGCAGATAGCCCGAGGACAAGACGGGGCGGCCCTGCCCCAGGACCAGATCCCCGGCGATCTTCAGGACGCCGCTGTTCGCGAGTGCCCCGTCCACAGCATGCGCCTCACCCGTGTCCTCGGCCAGCTCCTGCCGCTTTCCCGGCCTCACTTCGCAACGCTCCTTCGCTCGCGACTTGTGAACGTCATTCTGCCCTCCCGCACGCTCTCCGCACCGGGCTGCCGGGCACCACTAGTGCGGCCCCGGGTTGAGGACGGCACTGGCAGCCCCAGCAAGGCCAGCTTGTGTTACTTCCACCAATGCCTTGCGAGATCTTCATGCCCGAGTACCGTCCGCGGCTCGAATCAGCCAAGGCGCGTCTCCGCGCCAACCTGCACAGCGGAGCCAGCGAATCGACGGCGCCAGGCCAGGACACGACCGACGCACCACAAGCGCACCAGATAGAGCGGGGAACCGCGGGGAACCACGGTGAAAGCGATCAAGGGCAATGAGATCTGGTGTCAGGCAAACGCCCAGTTCAGCAGCCCTACCCGCGCCAAATGCCCGCAGCTTCCCAAGCTGAGGGCTGCGACACCGTGGTCACGGACCGGCCGTCGTGACTTGCTCTGGTCGACGGCATTGCAGCGTGGCTGGGGTCGGTGGGGGTGCGGCGAGGCATACGCGTGCGTACCTCGGTCGGCGCACCCGCCATCGTGGCTGGCTGTCGTCGGCTGAGGTTTGGCCGGCCGAAGGTGTCCGCCGTCGGGCAACCAGACTCAACGCCAAGAACACCAGCGGCCCCGGAGAGGCTGTCTCCGGGGCCGTCTGTGGGCCGTGCGAGGGCGGCCGACGCTGACCGACAACGACAGACGACGACGGCCGGAGCCCAGGTCAAAGGGCTCTCAGGCTCCGGTGACCGAGGCCAGGTACGCCGCCGTCTTCTCCGGCTCGTAGAAGAAGTTCTCGAAGTCGGCCGGGTCGTTGAAGGCGTTGGCGAAACGATCGGCCACCGGCTGGAGCTGGCCGGCTGCGCCCAGGAGGTTGACGATGTGCTCCGGCGGCGGGGCCAGCATGGCGTTGGTCCACTTGGTGACGTGCTGGGCGGTGTCCCAGTACCGGTCGAAGGTGGCCTGCATCCACTCCTCGTCGAACTCCTTCTCGCCGTGCTCGAGGATCGACGCGAGGTACGCCGCCGCGCACTTGGACGCGGAGTTGGAGCCCTGGCCGGTGATCGGGTCGTTGGCGACGACGACGTCCGCGACGCCGAGGACCAGGCCGCCGCCGGGGAGCCGGCCGACGGGGTTGCGGACGGTGGGCGCGTAGCGGCCGGCCAGTGTGCCGCCCGCGTCCGTGAGCTCGACCTTCGTCGCCCGCGCGTACTCCCAGGGCGTGAACTTCTCCATGAGTTCGAGGGTCAGGGAGAGGTGCTCCGCGGGGTCCTTGACGCCGTTGAACACGTCGAGCGGGCCGCCGGGTACGCCCTCCCAGAAGAGGATGTCGGCACGCCCCGAGAGGGTGAACGTCGGCATGATGAACAGCTCGCCGACGCCGGGGACCAGGTTGCAGCGGACCGCTTCCATGTCCGGGTGCTCGGGGCGGGGGCCCACGCCGTGGACGTAGGAGACGGCGAGGGCACGCTGCGGCTCGGCGTAGGGGGAGCGCTCGGGGTCCCGGGCGAACATGGACACCAGTTCGCCCTTGCCCGCCGAGACCAGGACGAGGTCGTAGGCGCGGGAGAAGTAGTCGAGGTCGGAGACGGCCGCGCCGTGGATGACGAGCTGACCGCCGCGCTGGGCGAAGATCTCCATCCAGCCGGCCATCTTCACCCGCTGGTCCACGGACTGGGCGAACCCGTCCAGCCGGCCCACCCAGTCGATCGCGCGCTGGGTCGGGCCCGGGTCGTGCGAGCCGGGCGCCGCGACCGAGACGCCGAGTCCGGCGATCTTCGGGGCCTGGGACTCCCAGAAGTTCAGCTGGAGGTCGCGCTCGTGCTGCAGGGCCGTGTGGAACATGCACTGCGTCGACATGACCCGGCCGGAGCGGATCTCGTCCGCCGTCCGGTTCGACATCAGGGTGACCTCGTACCCGTGCGACTGGAGGCCGAGGGCGAGCTGGAGACCGGACTGGCCGGCTCCGACGACGAGTATCTTCCGCATGCGGGGAACGTCTCCTACTCGGGGGTTTCGTCCAGCGCGTGGCCCACCAGGGCCAGGAGGGTCTCGATCACCGAGATCCGGCGCCGCGCATCCATGATCATGACAGGTATGTGCGCCGGGATCGTCAGCGCCTCCCGCACGTCCTCCGGTTCGAACAGCTCGCTGCCGTCGAAGTGGTTCACCGCGACGACGTACGGCAGTCCGCAGCTCTCGAAGTAGTCCAGCGCGGGGAAGGAGTCCTTCAGACGGCGGGTGTCGGCGAGGACGACCGCGCCGATCGCGCCGCGCACCAGGTCGTCCCACATGAACCAGAACCGCTGCTGGCCCGGCGTGCCGAACAGGTAGAGCACCAGGTCGTCGTCGAGCGTGATGCGGCCGTAGTCCATGGCCACCGTGGTGGTGGTCTTCTCGGGCGTCCCGGTCAGGTCGTCGGTGCCGGCGCTGGCCTCGGTCATCAGCGCCTCGGTCTGGAGGGGCTCGATCTCCGAGACGGTGCCGACGAGGGTGGTCTTGCCGACGCCGAAGCCGCCCGCCACCACGATCTTCGTGGCGATGGGGGCACGGGTGCGGTCCGTCTGCCAGGGCTGCAGGGTCTCGTCGGGTTCGACGAGCGGGGCGACGCCAAAGGAGGAGGCGTCAGAGACGACGGAGTCCACTCAGCACCCTTTCCAGCAGAGCGCGGTCGGGACGGCCCGTACCGTGAGCGGTACCGGTGCCGTACACACGGATCTTTCCCTGGTCCGCGAGGTCGCTGAGCAGCACCCGGACCACGCCGAGCGGCATCCTCAGCAGCGCGGCGATCTCGGCCACCGTGCGCATACGGCGGCACAGTTCGACGATGGCCCGAAGCTCCGGCATGACCGTGGACTTGAGTGAGCCGTTCGTCAGTTCCTTGCGCTCTTCGGGCGCCTCCAGGGCCGCCACGAAGGTCTCCACCAGCAGGACGTGGCCGAAGCGGGTCCGGCCGCCGGTGAGCGAGTAGGGGCGGACGCGGGCCGGCTTGCGGTCGCCGCCGCGGACGGGGAGCTTCCTGTTGCCCGGGCCGGTGCTCATCGGCCGCTCCCCGCCGACTCCAGGGACTGCCTTAGCTCGCTGCGCAGTTCGGGGGTCAGGACATGGCCGGCGCGGCCCACGAAGAGGGCCATGTGGTAGGCCACCACGCTCATGTCGCAGTCGGCGGAGCCGTGGACGCCGAGCAGCGAGCCGTCGCTGATCGACATCACGAAGAGGCTGCCCTGCTCCATGGCGATCATGGTGTGCTTCACCCCGCCGGAGTCCATGAGCTTGGCGGCGCCGATGGTGAGGCTGCCGATGCCGGAGACGATGGTGGCGAGGTCGGCGGAGGAGCCGCGCGGGCCGGTGGGTTTGTCTCCCCTGGACTGCCGCGCGGCGTCGTTGCGGCCGGGGTCGGAGGAGAGCAGGAGCAGGCCGTCGGAGGAGACGACCGCGACGGACTGGATCCCGGGCACTTCCTCCACGAGGTTGGTCAACAGCCAGTGCAGGTTACGGGCTTCACTGCTCAGTCCGAAGGTACTGGGCGCGGTCAACTGCTTGCCTCCTCGACTGTGCCCCCCGTGTCTTCTTCGGCATGTGCGTGTGCTTCTTGAGGTGACGGGACCTTGTTCTGGCCCGTCTTCTCGGCGATCTCCGCTTCCACCTCGCGGTAGCCCGCCTCCGCCCCCCGGCGGAAGCCGCCCAGGCGGCGGCGGAGGGCCTCGGCGTCGACCGAGCCCGTCCGCTGGCGCGGGGCGGGTGCGGGTGTGGTGATCTTGGGGGTGCGCTTGGGCAGGCCCTTGTCCGTGACGAGCTCTTCGTCGGCGACGAGTTCTTCCGGGGCGTCCGGTACCCGGCTGTGTTCCGCGCCGTGGTCGTCGGCGCCGTCGGGTCCGGGCGCGGTGTCGTGCTCGCCGTCCGCCTCCCCCTGCGGGATCGGCAGCAGGAGCTCCATGGTCGTCTCGGCCGGGGTCTCGGGGGCCGGGGTCCGGGGCGCCTGCCTCTCGGGGGCCGGAGTGGCGGGGGTGGGACCGTCGGTGACCGGAGCGGCCGTGGCGGGAGTCTCGGTGACGGGATCGGCGCCCGCCGGAGCGGCGGTGGCGGGAACGTCGGTGGCCGGAGCGGCGGTTGCGGGGTCGGCGCCGGTCAGGGGCTCGGGCGCGGACTCCGCCGCCGGTTCGCGCTCGGCCTGGTCCACGGCCTTCTCGGCCAGTGCGACCAGCGGGTCCTCGGCGCCCTGGGAACGGCCGGGCAGCACGTTGGAGTTGGCCTCCGCGTCCGCGCCCGGCAGGGAGAAGACCTGGGTGGCGGACGACGCCGGGGCGGCCGAGGGGACGGCGGCGGCCGGCGCGGCGGCCAGCAGCGCGGTCGGCAGGACGACGACGGCCGCCGTCCCGCCCTGCTTCTGCTCGCGCAACTGCACCCGCACCCCGTGGCGGTGGGCGAGCCGGGCCACGACGTACAGCCCGAGGCCGAGACCGTCCTCGCCCTCCTGGTCGTACGGCGTCTCCGGGTCGAACTCGGCGAGGCGGGAGTTGAGGCGGGTGAGCCGCTCCCCGTCCATGCCGATGCCCTCGTCCTGGACGGAGAGCATGACCTCGCCGTTCTCCAGCAGCCAGCCGGAGATCTCCACGGGCAGGTCCGGCGGGGAGAACGCGGTGGCGTTCTCCATGAGTTCGGCCAGCAGGTGACTCAGGTCGTCGGCGGCGAAGCCCGCCACGTGCGCGTGCGGGGGCAGCGCGGCGATGCGGACCCGCTCGTAGCGCTCGATCTCGCTGACCGCCGCCCGGACGACGTCCACCAGCGGGATCGGGCCCGCGTGCTGCTGGACGTGCTCGGTGCCGGCCAGGACGAGGAGGTTCTCGCTGTGGCGGCGCATGACGGTGGCGAAGTGGTCGAGCTTGAAGAGGGTCGACAGCCGGTCGGGGTCGTGCTCGCGCTCCTCCAGGCTCTCGATGACGGCGAGCTGCCGTTCGACGAGGCCGAGGGTGCGCAGGGCGAGGTTGACGAAGGTGCCGCCGATGGCACCGCGCAGCCGCTCCAGCTGGGCCGCGGAGTCGGCGAGTTCGGCGCGCAGCTCCTCGCGGGCGTCGGCCATCTTCTGGCGCTGTCCGACGAGGTGCTTGCGGTCGGACTCCAGGGTGGCGACGCGCTCGTGGAGGGCGACGGCGTGCCCGTGCAGGGCGTTGACCGAGCGGACGACCTGGGCGAACTCGTCGTTGCGCCCGGTGAACGCGACCGGCTCCTCCGCGGCGGGGTTCTCGGACTCGGCGAGCCGGGCCGAGCCGCGGCGCAGCACGGACAGCGGGAAGGTGAGGCTGCGGGCCATGCCGGTGCTGACGACGACCGCCAGCAGCATCAGGGCGCCGATCAGGGCGACGCGGATCTCCAGCGCGGTGACGTCGTCGTCGCGGAGCTGGGCGAGGTCCTTGGTGCGGTGGTCGTAGAACGAGGACTCGACGCCGCGCATCAGGTCGACGCGGGCGGAGAGCGCGGCGTCCAGCTTCTTGGTGCTGGTGCCGAGTTCGTCGTCGTCCAGCGCGGGCTGGTCGGTGAGGTCGGTGAGGTACTTCTCGGCGGTGTCGACCTGGCCGCCGGTGACCGTGGAGTCGTAGGAGTCCACCGCGTCCTCGGGGGCGCCCTCGCGGAAGTCGGCGAGGGCGGCGTCGGAGCGCACCCGGGCCTGCTGGGCGGCGGCGGTGAGCGCGTCGCGCACCTTGCTGTCGGCCTCGGAGGAGACCTTCTCGGTCGTCGCGATGCCGGTGGTGGGGTCGATGACGGACTGGCTCGTCGTCGGCACGTTCAGCGCGGCGAGCAGCAGTCCGCGAGCGGCGGAGGCCTGCTGTACGGCGGTGTCGAGTTCGGCGAGGGCGTAGGCGCCGGAGCCCGCGCGGGGCGGCATGTCCTCCGCGAGCCGGTCGGCGAGGCCGTGCAGCGCGGTGATCACCTCGGAGTACGCCTCGTGCGCCGCCAGGGCCGTGCTCTTGCCGGTGAGCGCCGACTGGCGCACGGACACCAGGGAGTCGAGGGCCGCGCGCAGCGAGGCGGAGATCTCCGTCTGCTCCAGCTCGCGCGCCTGCCGGTCCACCCGGGCGCTGCTGTCGGCGGAGGGCGCCTTGGACCTGGGGCGGCCGGCCGCGACGTACGTGGTGACCTCGTCGCGCTCGTCCGCGAGGGCCTGGGCGAGAACGAGGGCGTCCTGGGTCTGCTCGGCCAGGGTGACCAGGTCCTGGGAGTCCTTCAACTGCCCGGAGGCGGTGAGGACGGCGGGGGCGCCCGCGCCGGCGATGGCGGCGGCCACCACGGCCACGGCGACGATCAGCCGGTTGCGTACGTGGGTGGGACGGCCCTTGCCGACAGGGGTGCGCTCCGCGCCCCCCTCGGAGGCCGTCTGCCTGCCTGTGCGCCGAGGCCGCGTCTTCTGCACCGGTGCTCGCATTCCTGACTCGTGTACCCATGGGCCGGATATGACGCTCCGTCAACTGGCGCGTACGTCCGGTTCGGTCCCCGACCCTCCCAGTGCCGGTGGGCGGGGGCCGTGCATCGCCGACCCCGCCACCCGAAGGAGTGAACATCGGAGGGGAGTTGGCGGGCAAGTTCCGCTGGCGTGTGCAGTGCCCTTGCGCGGCAGGCCGGTTGGACGTGGGCGGCGCGCTTTGGCAGGATTCGCCGCCACACCTTCCCCGACCCCAGCATTACCTCCCAAAACAGGCGTCTGACCTGCGGTGCCAGGCCCGTTCGGGGAGCGATGCAAGCCTTTCGGGGAGGGTGTGAAGGGGTCGTGCAGACTGGCCGAATGCGTACGGAACTTGTGTCGGAGCCCGGCGATCCGGCCCGCCCCAACGAGGACTTCGCGAGCGTCGGACTTTCCGCCTGCGGACAGGGCGGTTCGCTCGTCGTCCTGGACGGAGTGACTCCGCCGCCGGGTGGCGCGGGCTGTCTGCATTCGGTCCCCTGGTTCACGGCACGGCTGGGTGGAGCCCTGACCGAACTGACCGTTTCGCTCCCGGATGTTCCGCTGGCCGAGGCCCTCTCCCTCGGGATTGCGCGTACCGCCGAGGCGCACGCGGCAACCTGTGACCTTTCTCACCCGCGTACCCCGCAGGCGACGGTGGCCCTCGCGCGCTGGTCACCCGAGTCAGTGGAGTACCTGGTGCTGTCCGACGCGACGCTGTTGCTGGCCTCCCCCGACGGCGGGGTCACCCCGGTCCTCGACGACCGGCTGGCCCGGCTGCCGCGCGAGCTGCTCAGGAGCGCGGAGTTCGTCGACGGCACGCTGCGCAACCGGGAGGGCGGCTTCTTCACGGCCGCCGCGGACCCTGCCGTGGCCGGGCGGGCGGTGACCGGAAGCGTGCCGCGCGCCGCGGCCGGCGCCCTGGCCGCCCTGTCGGACGGGGCGGCCCGCTGGGCGGAGACCTTCCGCGAGGGTGACTGGGCGGACCTGTTCACCCTCGTGCGGGGGAAGGGGGCGCGGGCGCTGGTGGACCGCGTACGGGAGCTGGAGCGGGCGGACGGCGCCGAGCGGCTGTTCCTGGGGCGCGCGAAGACGCACGACGACGCGACGGTGGTGCTCGTGGAGCCATGAAGCCGCCGCCTGCTTCATGGCGCCCCGGTTCCAGCCCTCGATCCCCTTCTCCCTGCCCGCTTCCGACCCTCGGTCCCCTTCTCCGCGCCCGCTTCCGACCCTCGGTCCCCTTCTCCCTGCCCGCTTCCGACCCTCGGCTGCTCTCCCCCGCGCCCGGTGCGAGGTGGTGCCGGTCCGCGGGCGTCCCGGGCGTCGAGCCGCTCCCCCGGCCCGGATGTGGGGCGCCGGGCTGCTCTCCCCACGCGCCGGTCCCGGCCGTCGGCCTGCTCTTCCACGCGCCGATTCAGGTCGTACCGGCGGCTTCTCCAGACCCGGATGCGGGCCGACCGGCTGCCTTCCCACGCGCCGGTAGACGGAAGCGCCGGTCCACGGGCGTCCCAGCCGTCGGGCTGCTCCCCCAGGCCCGGACACGGGGCGCCGGGATGCTCTCCCACGCGCCGGTAGACGGAAGCGCCGGTCCACGGGCGTCCCGGTCGTCGGGCTGCTCCTCCCGGCCCGGACGCGGGGCGCCGGGATGCTCTCCCGCGTCCCGGTCCCGGTCGTCGCGCTGCTTCCGGTCGCACGGTCCGGCCGGCGGGGCGCTGGCCAGGGCAGGGGGGAGGCCGTCGGCTATTTCTCCATGCCCCGGTTCAGCTGGTGGAGCAGGCGGGCCAGCTCCGCGACCTCCCGCCGGTCCCAGTGCGAGAAGTGGCTGACGTACCGCTCGCGGCGGGCCTCGCGGACCCTGCTCACCCGGCTGCGGCCCTCCTCCGTGAGGTCGACCAGCCAGGCGCGGCCGTCCGCCGGGTCGGGTTCGCGGGCGATCAGACCGAGCTGCTCCAGGGCGCGCAGCTGGCGGGACATGGTGGCCTTGCCGACGCCGATGTAGGCGGCCAGCTCGGTGGCGCGCTGGCGGCCGCACTCCTCCAGCCGGACGAGGAGGCCGTACGCGGCGGACTCCAGGTCGGGGTGGACTTCGCGGGCCATCTCGCCCTGGTTGGCGCGGGCGCGGCGGAACAGCACGGTGAGCTCCCGCTCCAGGGAGAGGAACTCCCGGTCGTCCTGGTCCACCCCGCGCGGCGACGCGTCGCCGTTCGCTTCCTCGTGCACGTCAGCACACTCCTGTTTCCGCCGGTTCCCGTCATGGCCGCGGCTCTTCAAGTATTTCGCAGGCACGGACCGATGGCGGTTCCCGGGAACACCCCCACCTGCGTGTCTACGGGCGTAGCCTTCCATGGGCCGTCCGGGGGACGGCGAAGGCCCGGATCTCCCTCACGAAGAACCCGGGCCTCGCCTTCATCCGGTCACGTCCGTCACGCCGCGACCGGAACCTCCGGCGTCGCGCCGTTCGCGGCGGGCGCGAGCGCCAGTTCCAGGACCTGGCGGACGTCGGTGACGGCGTGGACGTCGAGCTTGTCCAGGACCTCCGCCGGGACGTCGTCCAGGTCGGGTTCGTTGCGCTTGGGGATGACGACCGTCTTCACTCCCGCGCGGTGGGCGGCGAGCAGCTTCTGCTTGACGCCGCCGATCGGCAGGACCCGTCCGGTCAGGGAGACCTCGCCGGTCATCGCCACGTCCGTGCGGACCAGCCGCCCTGAGAGCAGGGACGCGAGGGCCGTCGTCATCGTGATGCCGGCGCTCGGGCCGTCCTTGGGGACCGCGCCCGCCGGGAAGTGGATGTGCACACCCCGGTCCTTGAGGTCGCCGACGGGCAGCTCCAGCTCGGCGCCGTGCGACCGCAGGAAGCTCAGCGCGATCTGCGCCGACTCCTTCATCACGTCCCCGAGCTGACCGGTCAGGGTCAGGCCCGCCGCGCCCGTCTCCGGGTCGGCCAGGGAGGCCTCGACGTAGAGGACGTCACCGCCCGCGCCGGTGACCGCGAGTCCCGTCGCCACGCCGGGCACGGCCGTGCGGCGCTCGGCCGGGTCCTGGGCGGACTCGGGCACGTGGTGCGGCCGGCCGATCAGCGCGCGCAGGTCGGCGTCCGTGATGGTGAAGGGCAGCTCCCGTTCGCCCAGTTCGTGCTGGGCGGCGACCTTGCGCAGCAGCCGGGCGACGGTCCGCTCCAGGGTGCGCACGCCCGCCTCGCGGGTGTACTCGCCGGCCAGCTTGCGCAGGGCGCTCTCGTCGAGGACGACCTCGTCCTCGGCCAGGCCCGCCCGCTCCAGCTGGCGCGGGAGCAGGTGGTCGCGGGCGATGACGACCTTCTCGTCCTCGGTGTAGCCGTCGAGGCGGACCAGCTCCATACGGTCGAGCAGGGCCTCCGGGATGGCCTCCAGGACGTTGGCGGTGGCCAGGAAGACCACGTCCGACAGGTCCAGCTCCACCTCCAGGTAGTGGTCCCGGAAGGTGTGGTTCTGCGCGGGGTCGAGGACCTCCAGCAGGGCGGCCGCCGGGTCGCCCCGGAAGTCGGAGCCCACCTTGTCGATCTCGTCCAGCAGGACCACCGGGTTCATGGACCCGGCCTCCTTGATGGCGCGGACGATCCGGCCGGGCAGCGCGCCGACGTACGTACGGCGGTGACCGCGGATCTCGGCCTCGTCGCGGACGCCGCCGAGGGCGACGCGGACGAACTTGCGGCCCATGGCGTGCGCGACGGACTCGCCGAGGCTGGTCTTGCCGACGCCGGGCGGGCCGACGAGCGCCAGGACGGCACCGCCGCGCCGGCCGCCGACGACACCGAGGCCACGCTCGCTGCGGCGCTTGCGCACGGCCAGGTACTCGGTGATGCGCTCCTTCACGTCCTCCAGGCCCGCGTGCTCGGCGTCGAGGACGGCCTTGGCGCCCTGGATGTCGTACCGGTCCTCGGTCCGTTCGTTCCACGGCAGTTCGAGGACGGTGTCCAGCCAGGTGCGGATCCATGAGCCCTCGGGCGACTGGTCGCTGGACCGCTCCAGCTTGTCGACCTCCTTGAGGGCGGCCTCGCGGACCTTCCCGGGCAGGTCGGCGGCCTCGACGCGGGCGCGGTAGTCGTCGGACTCCTCGCCCTCCTGCTCGCCGTTGAGCTCGCGCAGTTCCTTGCGGACGGCTTCGAGCTGGCGGCGCAACAGGAACTCGCGCTGCTGCTTGTCGACGCCTTCCTGGACGTCCTTGGCGATGGTCTCGGCGACCTCCTGCTCGGCGAGGTGGTCGCGCAGTTGCTGGGTGGCGAGCTTCAGGCGGGCCACCGGGTCGGTGGTCTCCAGGAGCTCCACCTTCTGCTCGGTGGTGAGGAACGGCGAGTAGCCGGAGTTGTCGGCGAGCGCGGAGACGTCGTCGATGGCCTGGACGCGGTCGACGACCTGCCAGGCGCCGCGCTTGCGCAGCCAGGCGGTGGCGAGCGCCTTGTACTCCTTGACCAGCTCGGCGACGTGACCGGGCAGGGGCTCGGGCACGCTCTGGTCGATCGTCGTGGCCTCGACCCACAGGGCGGCGCCGGGGCCGGTGGTGCCGGCGCCGATCCGCACGCGGCCGCGGCCGCGGATCAGCGCGCCCGGGTCGCCGTCGGCCAGCCGGCCGACCTGCTCGACGGTGCCCAGCACACCCGTGCCCGCGTACGCCCCGTCGATGCGGGGCACGAGGAGCACCTTCGGCTTCCCCGGCTCCGAGCGGGCGGCGGCCTGGGCGGCCTCCACCGCGGCGCGTACGTCGGTGTCGTTGAGGTCCAGCGGAACCACCATGCCGGGGAGCACGACCTCGTCGTCGAGCGGCAGTACGGGCAGGGTGAGCGATGCGGACGTCGATGCCATGATCTCCCCTTCGGCAGTCAAGTTGAGCTTTGCCGACTCAATGCACATGAGCCTTGGAATGTTCCCCGCACCGCCGCCCGTTCGCTGTGGGCGATCACGACGGCCGGGAAGCGTGGGGTCGCTTACGGTCCTCTGTAATAACCGAGATGCTATCCCATCCATTACCAAGAGGTGGAAATGAACCGTTTCGTCGAGGCTTGGGTGGACGGCTGGGTCGTCTCGCGCGGGGCGGCGCCGCCCGTGACCGAGCCGTGGGGCTGGACCGTCGACGTGGGAACGGGAACGCATCACGTCACCCGGCACGTCCTCGGCGCGACGAACGACGCCGTCGAGGAGGCGACCGTGCGGAAGGTGGCCGGGGCCGTGACCGGCGCGGGGGTCTGGATGAAGGTGTTCGCCGACCCCGCGGTCGTCGGCGGCCGGCTGGGGGCGCGCTGGTGGATCGACCCCGAGCCGGGCCACCTGATGACCGCCACGCTGACGGACACCCCGCCGGGCCCTCTCCCGGCCGGCCACCGGCAGCGCACCTGGTCGATCGGTGGCGTGACCCGCACGATGATCGTCGCGCCGGACGGCTCCCTGGCCGCGCGCGGGCAGATCGCACCGACCGGCGCGACGGCGGTCGTCGACCAGATCGAGACGTCCCCCGCCCACCGCCGCCGCGGCCTCGGCACCCTCGTCATGCGCACCCTGCACCGAGCGGCCGTCGCCCAGGGCGCCCGCACCGGCATCCTGGGCGCCACACCGGAGGGACGCACCCTGTACGAGTCCCTGGGCTGGCGGGCGGAGGCCCCTCTGACGAGCGCGCGGTTCATGGGGGCGGAGGACTGAGAGGCGGCGGGCGCAACGGGGGCGGGCGCGGCTCGGGGAGCCGCCGGGGAAGACAGGTGCGGGCAGCCCGGGGCAGGTGAGCGGAGCGGCACCGGACTCCCGGCGCGGGACGGAGGCGGGCCGGGGCGGAACACTCGGTCGCCATCCCGGGCCGGGGCGCGGGTCGGGTGTCCGGGGCCAGGCACTGAAGGGCGGCCGGACGGCCCGAGCGAGCGGCTGGGACGACTCGGGCGAGGAGTGGGGACGCGCGAGCCTGATCTCCCGAGCGAGGATGTCTACGGGCTGGAACACTCGGGGCGACAGCCTCCCGAACAGGCCGACCCCGAAGCAATCGGGGCGGCCACTGCGGGAGCAGGCAGGGTGGGGCACTCGGGGCGGGATGAACGGCCGGGGCACGGGACGGAGGCGTTCCAGGTCCCGGCGTGGCCCGGGAAACCGGGCGGAGCGCCCGGGGCAGCGACAGCCGGTGCAGGCCGGGCGGGGTGCCCGGGGCGGGGTGAGCGGCCGGGGCGCGGGGCGGGGGTGTTCGCGGCCGGTCGGGAGGCGGGTGCGGGGGTGGGGCGCTCGGGGGCGCGTTCGAAGGGGGTTCGGGGCGGTGTGCGCCTGCTTCGCTCCTGGCTTTCCTTTTGGGGGTCTTTCAGTTCCGGCATTCGGGCCGAAGTGGTTGCGCCCCGCGACCACAATGCGCGTATGACCGATGACTGGAAGCGACGACTCGACGCGCTGCACGCGGAGTTGGTGCTCCGGGACGACCCCGTCGCCTGGGTGATGGAGGCGGACGCCGTGGAGGCCACCCGGCGCTACCCGCACATCGCCCTGCGCGGGCCCGTCTTCGGTGTCGCCGTCCGGGACCCCGCGGGCGCCGACCCGCGCTGGCGGGTGCTGAAGCCGGTGGTGGACGGCATGCCCCAGCAGGCCAGGGACGGGCTGAACTCGCACCTGTGGTTCACGGCGAAGGACGGCACCGACGACCCGGCCGCTCGGCGCGCGCTGCTCGCGGCGGTGTCGGTGCTGGAGCACGCCCCGGCCGACGAGGTGGAGGCGCTGGGGGTGCGCTACCGCGTCGTACGCGGGGACGAGTTCGCCCGGACCGGCGACGACGGCCTGGAGCCGCCCCGGCCCACCGATCCGGAGCCCGTGTCCGGGCTGTGGGAGGAGCGGGCCGTCGTCCCGTCCCCGGACGTGGGCTTCGCCCTGGATGCCGGCCGGGACGAGGGCCCGATGGCGGGCGCCCTGCGCCTGGGGCTGCGCGACTTCGTGTACACGGACACCCGCTTCCCCGCCGACGTGCTCGCGGACTCCGCGCGGGCGGTCGCCACGCATCCGGACGTGGTGCGGCTGCCCGTCGGCTTCGCGGTGGCCGAGCGCGGCGACACCGGCTGGACGCCGTGCGGTTCCCTGCACCCGACCCCGCACGACGCGCGCCGCGCGCTCTACGACGGGATGTCCCGGGTCTGGGCGATGCTGTACCGCTACGACGCCCGGAAGAAGGCCCGTTACGCACGCGCCGCCGAGGAGTTCCGGGCGGCCGGCCGGGCCGACGAGGCGAGGGTGGAGGACCGGCTGTTCCGGGTCTGCCGCGTCGAGCGCATGGTCCGTATGGGCCCCGACGGCCCCGAGCCGCCCCGTCCGTCGGACGTCGACGAGTACGGCCCGACGAAGATCCACCCGACCCTGCGCGAGGACGGCACCGTCCGCCACGAAGACTGAACCGCCCGCCGGGCCGCCATACCCTCGCAAGGCCTCCGCCGCATCCCCGCAACAGAATTCACAGGCAACTCACGCACACTGCCAGCCGGTTCACAGTGAGCAAGCCACCCGGAACACGGGCACAACGGGGCCAGGGGGACGACATGAACGACACTTCCGAGACGGGCGACGCGCGCCGGCCGAGGCGCCGCACCCTCGTCGCCGGAGCCACCGCGATCGCGGCCGCGGCGGTCACCGCCACCCTGGATGTACGCGAGAGCCGCTCCGCCGGCGACGTGTCGGCCCGGGCCGCGGCCACCCCCGCCCCGGCCGTGCGCAGAAGCGCGACCCCGGCGCCCTCCCCCTCCCCCACGCCCACCGCCGGCCCGCGCGCCCGTTCCGACCGCCGTCCGAACATCCTCTTCGTCCTCACCGACGACCAGCCCAAGGGCACCGACTGGGCGCTGCGGCAGACCCTCGACTGGCTGGGCCGCGACGGCGTCACCTTCGAGCGCGCGCACGCCAACACCCCGCTGTGCGCGCCGTCCAGGGCGTCGATCATGTCCGGGCGGTACGCCCACCACCACGGGGTCCTCGACACCCGCCACCCCGCCCACCTGGACCAGCACACCACCGTCCAGCGTCAGTTGCGGGAGGCCGGCTACCGCACCGGTCTGTTCGGCAAGTACCTCAACTACTGGCGTCCCGCCGACGACCCGCCCCACTTCGACGAGTGGCTCCTCCAGGAACCGGTCGCCTACACCGACGGCCACTACAACGACGGCGGCACCGTCCGGACCATCCCCGGGTACGACACCACCGTCATCAAGGACCGCGCCCTCGCCTTCATCGAGAAGTCCCGTACGGACGAACGCCCCTGGTTCGCGTACGTCGCCCCGCGCGCGGCGCACGAGGTGAACGTCCCGGACAGGAAGTACGCCCACACGCGCGTGCCCGCCTGGGACGGACGCCCCTCGGTCTTCGAGACCGCCCGGGCCGACAAGGCCGACAAGCCCCCGTTCCTGCGCGCCGCGCACCACTCCTTCGACGAGGGCAGGGCCCTGCGCGCCCGCCAGATGCGCACCCTGCTCTCCGTGGACGACGCGATGCGCGACTTCCGCGACAAGCTGCGTGAGCTGGGACAGCTGGAGAACACGCTGGTGCTGTTCACGAGCGACCACGGCCTGTGCTGGGGCGACCACGGCTGGCTGCGCAAGTCGGTGCCGTACCGGCCGAGCCTGGAGGTGCCGTTCCTGATGTCGTGGCCGGCCGGCGGCCTGGCCGGGGGCGGCACGGACGACCGCCTCACCTGCCACGTCGACATCGCGCCCACCTTCCTGGCCGCGGCCGGCGTCACCCCCGACACCCCGCACGACGGCCACTCCCTCCTCGACCCCCGCAACGACCGTCACCACGTCCTCGCCGAGTGGTGGTGGAACCGGCAGGACAAGGTGCCGATCCACAGCTGGGCCTCGTGGGTGGGCAAGAGCGAGCAGTACACCGAGTACCACCGGGGCCGCCTGGACGCCGACGGCCGCCCGCGGGGTTCCGGCGAGGTCCTCTTCCGCGAGTACTACGACCTGCGCGCGGATCCGTACCAGCTGGCCAACCTGCTGCACGGGGCGACCGCGGCGCAGGAGCGGCGGTGGGGGATCCCCGGGCTGGCCCGGGAGCTCGCGGCGGCGCGAGGGGTCTGACGGCCGTCAGGCGGCTGCGGCTGCGCCGCGGCCGGTCGCCTCGCGCCGCCACCGCCGCACCCACGGCCACGTCCCCACCCCTGTCACCAGGGCGATCAGATGGCCCCAGTTGGTCAGGGGGTCGCTGAAGGCGATCAGGTCCTGGAGCAGCATGCCGCCGAACGCGGCGAGCAGCGGCCACCGCAGCCAGGGCGGCAGCAGCCCGGCCAGGGCGCCCACGCTCGCGGCGACGCCGAAGCTGATGCCGTAGTCGAGGCGGTGCAGCGAGCTGTCGGGCAGATGGCCGACCAGGACGGCCAGGCCGACGGGGGCCTCGGTCGCGAGGGTGGCCAGGACGTGGCCGAGCAGGAAGACGACGGCCGTCCGGGCACCGCCGACACGTCGTTCCAGCGCGCTGAGGACGACCAGGAAACCGAGCGTGAAGGGGGAGGCGAAACCGCCGGCCACCCACAGCGCGCTGGCCACCAGCACCGGGACCGGGGCGCGCAGCAGATGGGCCACGTCGGTGCTGGAGCCCTGGTGGAGGGCGTGCACGAGGGCGGGGTCGGCGTGGGCGGTGACGTAGGAGGTGACGGCGAGGACGGCGGCGTAGGACAGGGTGAAGGGGACGGGGACGCGGGGGAGCCGGTGCCGGAGGCCCGGGCGCGGGTCAGCGGGCGCCCCGGCGGGAGGGCCGGTGGGCACATCGGCGGGGGCGGCGATGGGCGGCTCGGCCGGTCGCGGTGCGCGCTGGCCGGGGATGCCGTCCAGGAGTCCGCGGGCACCGGGAAGGGGCGGGCTCGTACGGGCCACCGTGGGTTCCACTGTGAGGCGCTCCTTCCGTTTCACCCCACCCTTCGTGCCCGGCCCGCGCCGTGTCTGTGACCGGCGCCACGTGGCAGCCGATTCACAGGAAGCTCTGAGACTTCCCGAGGTTCCACGACGTTCAGCGCACAGGAGTTCGTCAGCGTCACACCCGCCCCTCACCCCCGTCCGACCGGCCGTCCGCGGAATGCGTCAACGAACCGTCAGGGGAGTGCCAGGATGGGCCGATGTCCACCTCGTACGACATCAACGACCTGCCCGAAGTGCTCGACCGTCGCGAGGGGCCGCACGGCGAGATCGTGTTACGCCGGCACGGCGAGCTGCTCCAGATCATCGCCAACGGCTGCTTCCTGATGGACACCTCCGACGGCCGCTCGGAGCGGCTGCTCGTGGACGCCGCGCTGGCCGCGCTGGGGAAGGAGGACGACGTCCGTCCGGCACCCGCCCTGCTGCTCGGCGGCCTGGGTGTCGGGTTCTCGCTCGCACACGCCGCCGCCGACCCGCGCTGGGGATCGGTCACCGTCGTGGAGCGCGAGCGGGCCGTCGTCGACTGGCACCGGGACGGCCCGTTGTCCGCCGTGTCCGCGCGGGCTTTCGCCGATCCGCGCACGAAGATCGTGGAAGCGGACCTGCTGGATTACGTCAATGAGACATCCGACACGTTCGACGCGGTGTGCCTGGACATCGACAACGGGCCCGGCTGGACCGTCACCGAGGGCAACGACAGCCTGTACTCCCCGGCCGGACTCGCGGGCTGTGCAAGGGTGTTGACACCCGGTGGCGTCCTGGCCGTCTGGTCCGCGCAGCCCTCTCCGGAATTCGAGGGAACCTTGGGGAATGCCGGGTTCCAACAGGTGCGTACCGAAGAGATCCCCGTTGCCCGAGGCGTGCCGGACGTCGTCCACCTCGCCGTCCGCCCCGCCGTCGGACCTGGATAGCAATGGCGAGGTGACTCCGGGTACGTTGCATGCCTGACGCCGATCATTTACGCGTCAACCGCAGTCATGCGCAGACAAGGGATCACCCCACTGATTCCGGAAAGCACACTCAGGGGCGGGCGATGGAGCAGACACACACCTCGCACAACGGCACGACGACGGCGACCCCGGGCGCGCAGCGACGCGTTCTGGTGGTCGAGGACGACCCGACCATCGTCGACGCCATCGCGGCCCGCCTGCGCGCCGAGGGATTCCTCGTGCAAACGGCGGGCGACGGTCCGGCGGCCGTCGACACCGCCGAGGCCTGGCAGCCCGATCTGCTGATCCTCGACATCATGCTGCCCGGCTTCGACGGTCTGGAGGTCTGCCGCCGCGTGCAGGCCGCCCGTCCGGTGCCGGTGCTCATGCTCACCGCGCGCGACGACGAGACCGACATGCTGGTCGGGCTCGGCGTGGGCGCCGACGACTACATGACCAAGCCGTTCTCGATGCGGGAGCTCGCGGCACGCGTGCACGTGCTGCTGCGCCGGGTGGAGCGGGCCGCGATCGCGGCCACCACGCCGCGCAGCGGGATCCTGCGCCTGGGCGAGCTGGAGATCGACCACGCGCAGCGCCGGGTGCGGGTGCGCTCGGAGGACGTGCACCTCACGCCCACCGAGTTCGACCTGCTGGTCTGCCTGGCGAACACGCCGCGCGCGGTGCTCTCCCGCGAGCAGCTCCTCGCCGAGGTCTGGGACTGGGCGGACGCCTCCGGCACCCGCACGGTCGACAGCCACATCAAGGCGCTGCGCCGGAAGATCGGCGCCGAGCGGATCCGCACGGTGCACGGCGTGGGCTACGCGCTGGAGACCCCGACGGCATGAGCGGCGCGGACGGACCGAGAAGCCCCGGCTCCGGACAGGGGGAGCCCTGGGGCGGCGTACGCCCGTTCTCGATCAAGACCAAGCTGGGTGCGCTCGTCGTCATCTCGGTGCTGATCACCACGGGTCTTTCGATGATCGCGGTGCACACCAAGACGGAGCTGCGCTTCATCACGGTCTTCTCGATGATCGCCACACTGCTGATCACGCAGTTCGTGGCCCATTCGCTCACCGCGCCGCTGGACGAGATGAACGCGGTCGCCCGTTCCATCTCGCACGGCGACTACACCCGCCGGGTGCTCGAGAACCGTCGTGACGAGCTGGGCGACCTGGCCCAGACGATCAACGTCATGGCGGACGAGCTGGAGGCGCAGGACCGTCAGCGCAAGGAGCTGGTGGCGAACGTCTCGCACGAGCTGCGCACGCCCATCGCGGGCCTGCGTGCCGTCCTGGAGAACGTGGTCGACGGCATCGCCGAGGCCGACCCCGAGACGATGCGTACGGCGCTGAAGCAGACGGAGCGGCTCGGGCGGCTGGTGGAGACGCTGCTGGACCTGTCCCGCCTCGACAACGGCGTCGTTCCGCTGCGCAAACGCCGTTTCGAGGTGTGGCCGTACCTGTCGGGCGTGCTGAAGGAGGCCAACATGGTCGCCTCGGCGCGCGCGACGATGGGCTCGGGCGGCGCTCACACGCGTACGGACGTCCATCTGCATCTGGACGTCACCCCGCCGGAGCTGACCGCGCACGCGGACCCGGAGCGCATCCACCAGGTCGTGGCGAACCTGATCGACAACGCGGTCAAGCACAGTCCGCCGCACGGCCGGGTGACGGTCAAGGCGCGGCGCGGCGCGCTGCCGGAGTCGCTGGAGCTGGAGGTCCTGGACGAGGGCCCCGGCATTCCGCGTTCGGAGTGGCACCGCGTGTTCGAGCGGTTCAACCGCGGAGCGGTCCGCCGGCCGCACGGTCCGGGCAGCGACGGCGGTACGGGTCTGGGCCTGGCGATCGCCCGCTGGGCGGTGGATCTGCACGGCGGCCGGATCGGAGTGGCCGAATCCGAGCGGGGTTGCCGGATTCTTGTCACTCTTCCGGGAGAGTCATCTCTGCCAAGTTGACGTAAAGTGCGAACCGGAGCCACAAGATCCACCAGGTGTCCGCGCTGCCGGACACGTGTGATCAGGCACGGGACCGGTGCAGGTCGGCACGGGTTCGCACGGGTCCGCACGCCAGGCGTGCGCGACCTGCGTCAACGCACCCTTTTTCAGAGCGCAACCGCGCTTGTTTCCCGCCATTTCCACCCCCGAAACACGCATTCCGATGTGACTTACGCGACGATGGACCGGCCCGACCTGACCTTCACGGTCTTGGAGGCGTAGCCTTTATTCCCGCTGTCCATCACCTTGTGAAGCGGAAGAGGGCGGTTGCCGCCGTGTCGCCACAGTCCCCCAGTAACTCGAGCATCTCGACCGACGCAGACCAAGCGGGCAAGAACCCCGCAGCCGCGTTCGGTCCGAACGAGTGGCTCGTCGACGAGATCTATCAGCAGTACCTCCAGGACCCGAATTCCGTAGACCGTGCCTGGTGGGACTTCTTCGCCGACTACAAGCCGGGGGCGGCCACTCCCTCGGCTCCGGCGGGTACTGCGGCCGCGGGGGCCGCAGGGACCACCACCACGAGCCCGGCGCCCGCCGCCCCGGCCGCCTCCGTACCGGCCCCGGCCCCGGCCGCCGCCCCGAAGGCCGCCGCGCCCGCCCCGGCCGCTCCCGCTCCGGCGAAGGCCGCCCCGGCCCCCGCGAAGCCGGCCGCCGCCGCGAAGGCCGCGCCCGCCGCCGCGGCCCCCGAGGGCCCGGAGCTGATCACGCTGCGCGGTCCCGCCGCCGCGGTCGCCAAGAACATGAACGCCTCCCTGGAGCTGCCGACCGCCACCTCGGTCCGCGCGGTCCCGGTGAAGCTGCTGTTCGACAACCGCATCGTCATCAACAACCACCTCAAGCGGGCCCGGGGCGGGAAGATCTCCTTCACGCACCTGATCGGCTTCGCGATGGTGCAGGCCATCAAGGCCATGCCGTCGATGAACTGGCACTACGCGGAGAAGGACGGGAAGCCCACCCTCGTCAAGCCGCCGCACGTCAACTTCGGCCTGGCCATCGACCTGGTGAAGCCCAACGGCGACCGCCAGCTCGTCGTCGCCGGCATCAAGAAGGCCGAGACGCTGAACTTCTTCGAGTTCTGGCAGGCCTACGAGGACATCGTCCGCCGCGCCCGCGACGGCAAGCTGACGATGGACGACTTCACCGGTGTCACGGTCTCCCTGACCAACCCCGGCGGTCTGGGCACCGTCCACTCCGTGCCGCGCCTGATGCCCGGCCAGTCGGTGATCATGGGCGTCGGCTCCATGGACTACCCGGCGGAGTTCCAGGGCACCAGCCAGGACACCCTGAACAAGCTCGGCATCTCGAAGGTCATGACGCTCACGTCGACCTACGACCACCGGGTCATCCAGGGCGCCGCCTCCGGCGAGTTCCTGCGGATCGTCGCGAACCTCCTCCTCGGCGAGCAGGGCTTCTACGACGACATCTTCGAGGCGCTGCGCATCCCCTACGAGCCGGTCCGCTGGCTCAAGGACATCGACGCCAGCCACGACGACGACGTCACCAAGGCCGCCCGGGTCTTCGAGCTGATCCACTCCTACCGGGTCCGCGGCCACGTCATGGCCGACACCGACCCGCTGGAGTACCGCCAGCGCAAGCACCCCGACCTGGACATCACCGAGCACGGCCTCACCCTGTGGGACCTGGAGCGCGAGTTCGCCGTCGGCGGCTTCGCCGGCAAGTCCCTGATGAAGCTGCGCGACATCCTCGGCGTGCTGCGCGACTCGTACTGCCGCACCACCGGCGTCGAGTTCATGCACATCCAGGACCCCAAGCAGCGCAAGTGGATCCAGGACCGCATCGAGCGCCCGCACACCAAGCCGGAGCGTGAGGAGCAGCTGCGCATCCTGCGCCGGCTGAACGCCGCGGAGGCCTTCGAGACCTTCCTGCAGACGAAGTACGTCGGCCAGAAGCGCTTCTCCCTGGAGGGCGGCGAGTCCGTCATCCCGCTGCTGGACGCGGTGCTGGACAGCGCGGCCGAGTCCCGCCTGGACGAGGTCGTCATCGGCATGGCCCACCGCGGCCGCCTGAACGTCCTGGCGAACATCGTCGGCAAGTCGTACGCGCAGATCTTCCGCGAGTTCGAGGGCAACCTCGACCCGAAGTCGATGCACGGCTCCGGCGACGTGAAGTACCACCTGGGCGCCGAGGGCACCTTCACCGGCCTGGACGGCGAGCAGATCAAGGTCAGCCTGGTCGCGAACCCCTCGCACCTGGAGGCCGTGGACCCGGTCCTGGAGGGCGTCGCGCGCGCCAAGCAGGACATCATCAACAAGGGCGGCACGGACTTCACCGTCCTGCCGGTGGCCCTGCACGGCGACGCGGCCTTCGCGGGCCAGGGCGTGGTGGCCGAGACCCTGAACATGTCGCAGCTGCGCGGCTACCGCACCGGCGGCACGGTCCACATCGTCATCAACAACCAGGTCGGCTTCACCGCGGCCCCCGAGTCCTCGCGCTCGTCGATGTACGCGACGGACGTGGCGAGGATGATCGAGGCCCCGATCTTCCACGTGAACGGCGACGACCCGGAGGCCGTGGTCCGCGTGGCGCGGCTGGCCTTCGAGTTCCGCCAGGCGTTCAACAAGGACGTGGTGATCGACCTCATCTGCTACCGCCGCCGCGGTCACAACGAGTCGGACAACCCGGCCTTCACCCAGCCGCTGATGTACGACCTGATCGACAAGAAGCGCTCGGTGCGCAAGCTGTACACCGAGTCCCTGATCGGTCGCGGCGACATCACCCTGGAAGAGGCCGAGCAGGCGCTGCAGGACTACCAGGGCCAGCTGGAGAAGGTCTTCACGGAGGTCCGCGAGGCCACCGCGCAGCCCGTCGGCGGCGACGTCCAGGAGCCGCAGGACGGCTTCCCGGTCGCCGTCGCGACCGCGGTCTCCACGGAGGTCGTGAAGCGCATCGCCGAGTCCCAGGTCAACATCCCCGACCACATCACCGTCCACCCGCGTCTGCTGCCGCAGCTGCAGCGCCGGGCGGCGATGGTCGAGGACGGCACGATCGACTGGGGCATGGGCGAGACCCTCGCCGTCGGCTCGCTGCTCCTGGAGGGCGTCCCGGTCCGTCTGGCGGGCCAGGACTCCCAGCGCGGTACGTTCGGCCAGCGCCACGCGGTGATCATCGACCGTGAGACGGGCGAGGACTTCACCCCGCTGCTGTACCTCTCCGAGGACCAGTCCCGGCTGAACGTCTACAACTCGCTGCTCTCCGAGTACGCGGCGATGGGCTTCGAGTACGGCTACTCGCTGGCCCGCCCGGACGCGCTGGTGATGTGGGAGGCGCAGTTCGGCGACTTCGTCAACGGCGCGCAGACGGTCGTGGACGAGTTCATCTCGTCCGCGGAGCAGAAGTGGGGCCAGACGAGCGGCGTAGTGCTGCTCCTCCCGCACGGCTACGAGGGCCAGGGACCGGACCACTCGTCCGCCCGCCCGGAGCGGTTCCTGCAGATCTGCGCCCAGAACAACATGACGGTCGCGATGCCGACCCTCCCGTCGAACTACTTCCACCTCCTGCGGTGGCAGGTGCACAACCCGCACCACAAGCCGCTGGTCGTCTTCACGCCGAAGTCGATGCTGCGTCTGAAGGCCGCGGCCTCGAAGGCGGAGGAGTTCACCACGGGCCAGTTCCGCCCGGTCATCGGCGACGCGTCGATCACGGACCCGGCCGCCGTCAAGAAGGTCGTCTTCTGCGCCGGCAAGGTCTACTACGACCTGGACGCCGAGCGTCAGAAGCGCGGTGACACGGAGACGGCGATCATCCGCCTCGAGCGGCTGTACCCGCTGCCGGGTGCCGAGGTCCAGGCCGAGGTCAACAAGTACCCGAACGCCGAGAAGTACCTGTGGGTCCAGGAGGAGCCGGCCAACCAGGGTGCCTGGCCGTTCATCGCCCTGAACCTGATCGACCACCTGGACCTGGCGGTCGGCGCCGACGTCCCGCACGGCGAGCGCCTGCGCCGCATCTCGCGGCCGCACAGCTCGTCCCCGGCCGTCGGCTCGGCCAAGCGCCACCAGGCGGAGCAGGAGCAGCTGGTGCGCGAGGTGTTCGAGGCGTAACCGCTCTCGCGCACAGCCGTACGCGGCCGGGCCGCACCCTCTTTCCGGGGGTGCGGCCCGGCCGTTTCCGCGCACTTATCCTTGAGCCATGTACTTCACGGACCGTGGCATCGAAGAGCTGGAGAAGCGGCGCGGCGAGGAGGAGGTCACCTTCGAGTGGCTCGCCGAGCAGCTGCGGACCTTCGTCGACCTGAACCCGGACTTCGAGGTGCCGGTGGAGCGGCTGGCGACGTGGCTGGCGCGGCTGGACGACGAGGACGACGAGTAGAGCCGCGGACGGCGGTTCGCGCGTCGGGGCGCCTTCGGGCGCCCCTTTTTCATGCCCGCGTGCGTCACCCCGGGGAGGGCCGGTCACCGTATCGGGTGCCTTGACTTTCCCTCGCCGCGATATATCGTGAATCGAGGAAGACGCGATATGGCGTGTCGTGTCGTGGAGGAGGTCCGCACCATGTCCGAATGGTCCGTCGCCGAGCCGGGGAAGCTCACCTTCGACGAGCCCGTCAGCGACCTGCAGGTCCGCATCGTCGGCGGCACGGTCAACGTCGTGGGCACGGACGAGGGCCCCGCCCGGCTGGAGGTGTCCCGCATAGACGGACCACCCCTCGCGGTGAGCCATCGCGACGGCACGCTGACGGTGGCGTACGAGGACCTCCCCTGGAAGGGCTTCCTCAAGTGGCTCGACCGCAAGGGGTGGCGGCGCAACGCCGTGGTCTCGCTGGCGGTGCCGGCGGGCACCCGCGTGGAGGTGGGCGTGGTGAGCGCCGGCGCGGTGGTCTCCGGGATCGACGGCCGCGCCGAGGTCAGGAGCGTGAGCGGGGAGACGGCGCTGGTGGGCCTGGCGGGCCCGGTCCGCGCGGACACCGTCTCGGGGAGCGTGGAGGCCCAGGCGCTCACCGGTGACCTGCGGTTCAACTCCGTGTCCGGGGACCTGACCGTGGTCGAGGCGGGGTCCTCCGTGAAGGCCGACGCGGTGAGCGGGTCGATGATCGTCGACCTGGATCCGACGAGCCGTCCGACCGACATCAGCCTGGCCAGCGTCTCCGGCGAGATCGCGATCCGGCTGCCCCATCCGGCGGACGCCGAGGTGGAGGCGAACACCGCGAGCGGCTCGGTCTCCAACGCCTTCGAGGACCTCCGGGTCAGCGGCCAGTGGGGCGCCAAGCGGATCACCGGCCGCCTCGGCGCGGGCAACGGCAGGCTGAAGGCGACGACGGTCTCCGGCTCGATCGCCCTGCTGCGCCGCCCACCGGCGGAGGACGAACCGTCCACGGGCGACGCGGGCGAGCCGCCCGCGAGCGACGCCGGCGACCCGGCCCCGGACGCCCCGGCCCCCGGCACGGGAGACAATGCCGTCTCCGGCCCCGGCGTCGCCCCCTCCTCCGACGACCCGGCCGACAGCACGACCGACAAGAAGGTGCTCTGACATGCCTCCCGTCTTCGCTCACGGCCGCCTCCGTCTCTACCTGCTGAAGCTGCTGGACGAGGCCCCGCGCCACGGCTACGAGGTGATCCGCCTCCTGGAGGAGCGTTTCCAGGGGCTGTACGCGCCGTCGGCGGGCACCGTCTACCCGCGGCTGGCCAAGCTGGAGGCCGAGGGCCTGGTCACCCACACCACCGAGGGCGGCCGCAAGGTGTACGCGATCACCGACGCGGGCCGGGCCGAACTGGCCGACCGCAGCGGTGAACTGGCCGACCTGGAGCTGGAGATCCGCGAGTCGGTCGCCGAACTGGCCGCGGAGATCCGCGCCGATGTGCGGGGTGCGGCGGGCGATCTGCGGCGCGAGATGCGGGCGGCGGCCTCCGAGGCCCGGCAGGGCGACCGGACCGCTCCCGGCTCCGAGCCGGAGTACGGGGACAAGGAGTCCTGGCGCCTCGCCAAGGAGGAGATGCGCCGCGTCAAGCAGGAGTGGAAGGAACAGGCGCGGCGGGCCAAGGACGAGAGCCGCCGGGCCCGTGAGGAGGCCCAGCGGGCCCGCCGCCAGGCCAAGGAGGCGCAGGACCACGCCCGGGCCCAGGCGCAGGAGGAGATGCAGCGCATCGCGCGGCGGGTCCAGGAGCAGGTCCAGGACCACTTCGCGCGCGGCGACTGGCCGACCGGCGTCCGCGAGGGCCTGACCGAACTGGCCAGGGAGTTCGGCGAGTTCGGCAAGGACTTCGGTAAGGAGTTCGGCAAGGACCTCGGTTTCGGCCGGCCCGCGGGCGGTACGGAGACGGCGGCGCCCTCGACGCCGACCGCCCGCCCGGAGTACTCCCGTACCCCGGAGGACTTCCCCGCCGGCTACGAGCCGGCCTGGGCCCACGAGGACGCCAGCGGCGACCCGGCCCGCGATCTGGACCGCCTGCTCGACCGCTTCCGGGACGACATCCGCGACGCCGCCCGGGACCACGGCGTCACCGCCGACCAGCTGCGCGACACCCGCCGCCACCTGTCGGCGGCGGCGGCACACATCGGGGCGATACTGCGGGTGCCGAAGGTCTGAGGCCCCGGGCAGCGGGGGCGGAGCGGAGGGCGCGGAGAGGGCTCCGGAGAGACGGGGCCGGCTCAGCCCGCCTTGGCCTCTCCCCCGCCGTACAGCACCCGGGTCACGGACGTGTGAGTCACGCCGTGGTCGGCGAGGACCTCGGCGGCCGGGCCGGGGTGGACGGTCAGGGCGAGCAGGATGTGCTCGTCGCCGATGTGCCGGTCGCGGTGGGCCAGCGCCATGCGCAGGGACTGCTCCAGGATCCGCTTGGCGCCCCGCCCGAAGGCCGGCCGTCCCGTCCGCCGGTCCCCGCCCTTCGCCCCGTCGGGCGCGCCGTCGCCGGACATCGCGCCGACACCGTGCACCTCCTCGACCCGGGAGACGATCTCCGAGACGTCGATGCCCAGCCCGGCGAGGGCGTCGGTCTCGGCGCGCGACAGGCCGGCCCGCCTGCGCGTCTCGTCCAGCGCCTCCCGTACCGAGTCCTTTCGTTCGGCGAGTCCGAGAGCGGCCAGCGCGAAGGACGCACGGCTCCCCTCCCGGTCCAGCAGCGCGAGCAGCAGATGCTCGCCGCCGACGGTCCGGACCCCCGCCCCCTCGCAGCGCTCGACCGCTCCGCGCACCACGGCGCGGGCGTCCTTCGTGAACCGCTCGAACATCACTGCCTCCCGTACTTCTTGTGCACGGCCTGCCTGCTGACTCCGAGCTCCGCGGCGATCTCCTGCCACGACCAGCCCTGGTTGCGCGCACTGCGCACCTGCACCGTCTCCAGCTGCTCCAGCAGCCGGCGCAGTGCCGCGACGGCGCGCAGTCCGACCCGTGGATCGCGGTCGCCGGCACGCTCGGCGAGATCCGTTGCTTCGGTCATGACGTCAACTTAAGTTGACATGCGCGCTCATGTCAACCCGAGTTGACAGTCGCGGTGCGCAAAAGGCGGGCCCGGGATCCCCGGACCCGCCACAGGAGCGGCCGACGGCGGCTCAGCCGCTGGTGAGCACGATCTTGCCGAACTGGTCACCGGACGAGAGCCGTTCGAAGCCCTCGCGGGCCCTGTCCAGCGGGAGCACCTCGTCGATCACGGGACGGACACCGGTGGCGGCGCAGAAGGAGAGCAGGTCCTCCAGCTCGTCCTTGGTCCCCATGGTGGAGCCCACGACCTTCAGCTCCAGGAAGAAGATCCGGGTGAGTTCGGCGTGCGAGGGCCGGTCGCCGCTCGTCGCGCCGGAGATGACGAGCGTGCCGCCGGGCCGCAGCGACTTCACCGAGTGGGACCAGGTGGCGGCGCCGACGGTCTCGATGACGGCGTCCACGCGCTGCGGCAGCCGCGCACCCGGCTCCACCGCCTCGACGGCGCCCAGTTCCAGCGCCCGCTTCCGCTTGGCCTCGTCCCGGCTGGTCGCGAAGACCCGCAGCCCCGCGGCCCTGCCGAGGACGATCGCGGCGGTGGCGACACCCCCGCCGGCACCCTGGACGAGCACCGAGTCGCCGGGCCGGACGCCCGCGTTGGTGAAGAGCATCCGGTAGGCCGTCAGCCAGGCGGTGGGCAGACAGGCCGCCTCCTCGAAGGACAGCTCCCTGGGCTTGGGCAGGATGTTCCAGGTCGGCACGGCGACCTGCTCGGCGAAGGTGCCCTGGTAGCGCTCGGTGAGGATGGAGCGGGGCTCCTTCGGTCCGACGCCGTGCCCGGACTGGCCGATGACGGAGTGCAGGACGACCTCGTTGCCGTCCGCGTCGACACCGGCGGCGTCACAGCCGAGGATCATCGGCAGCTTGTCCTCGGCGAGGCCGACGCCGCGCAGGGACCAGAGGTCGTGGTGGTTGAGGGAGGCGGCCCGCACGGTGACGGTACTCCAGCCGGGCCGGGCCTCGGGGGCCGGTCGCTCCCCCGACTCCAGTCCGGAAAGCGGCTGGTCGCGGTCGATTCTGGCGGCGTAGACGGCGAACATGCACCTGACGATAGGGGGCGGGAGGGACCGGCGAAACCGGGGCTCACTGTGAGACACGCCCTCTTGCCAATCGGTCCGTCCGGCGTTTGAGGAGGACGGTCGCCGCACGACCACCCGATCGGGCGGGCGAGCGGGCAAAGAAATGGCCCCGCCCGCACGGACGGAGCCATTCGGGGTACCTCAGCGGCGGGCGACGCCCTCGGCCCGCGCGGCCGCGGCGACCGCCGCGGTCACCGCGGGAGCGACCCGCTCGTCGAACGGCGACGGGATCACGTAGTCGGCGGCGAGATCGTCACCGACGACTCCGGCCAGCGCCTCGGCCGCCGCGAGCTTCATGCCCTCGGTGATCCGGGAGGCCCGCACCTGCAGCGCCCCCGCGAAGATCCCGGGGAACGCCAGCACGTTGTTGATCTGGTTCGGGAAGTCCGACCGCCCGGTGGCGACGACCGCCGCGTACTTGTGGGCGACCTCGGGGTGCACCTCGGGGTTCGGGTTGGCCATGGCGAAGACGAACGCGCCCTCGGCCATGGAGGCCACCGCCTCCTCCGCGACCGTGCCGCCGGAGACGCCGATGAAGACGTCCGCGCCGTTCAGCGCGTCCTCCAGCGAGCCGCTGAGCCCGGCCTTGTTGGTGAAGGACGCCAGCTCGCGCTTGACGTCGGTGAGGTCCGCCCGGTCGGCGGAGACGATGCCCTTGCGGTCGGCGACCGCGACGTCCCCGATACCGGCCTCGACCAGCATCTTCGCGATGGCGACACCGGCCGCGCCGGCGCCCGAGATGACGGCCCGCAGCTCACCGACGGCCCGTCCGCTCAGCCGCGCCGCGTTGCGCAGCGCCGCCAGCGTCACGATCGCCGTGCCGTGCTGGTCGTCGTGGAAGACCGGGATGTCGAGCGCGTCCTGGAGGCGGCGCTCGATCTCGAAGCACCGCGGCGCCGAGATGTCCTCCAGGTTCACTCCGCCGAACGAGGGAGCGAGGCGCACCACCGTCTCGACGATCTCGTCGACGTCCGTGCAGGCGAGCGCGATCGGAACCGCGTCCACACCGCCGAACTGCTTGAAGAGGATGGCCTTGCCCTCCATGACCGGGAGGGAGGCCTCCGGCCCGATGTCGCCGAGGCCGAGAACGGCCGTGCCGTCGGTCACGACGGCGACGACGGACGACTTCCACGTGTAGTCGTTCACCAGGTCCGGCTGTTCCGCGATCGCGGTGCACACGCGAGCGACGCCGGGCGTGTAAGCGAGGGACAGGTCGTCCTTGTCGCGGACCGGGACGGTGGCCTGCACGGCCATCTTTCCGCCCCGGTGCAGCGCGAACACCGGATCGAACGAGTCGAGGGGTTCCGCACCGCCCTCCTGGCCCGTTTGGTCCGCGCTCTCGCTGCGAGGATTGACGATCTCCGCTGCCACTGTGTTGTACCCCTTAGGTGTTCTGGTTTGAGGGTGGCCGCTCCGGGTGAGGAGCGGGCGGGCATCGCGCCGGCCCCAGAGGTGATGCGTACGGGCGCCTGCGCGTCGGGCGCGCCGCACACGCGCCCTGAGCCCCGGATGAGGGGTGTAAAGAACCTTCTTACCGGACGGAGACCGCAGCCGACGAGTCCAATCCGTGCAAGCTCACATCCCTCGGCCTGTGGACCTTCGACAGAGACGATCACGAGTGACGAGAGTCATGTGCGAAGACCGGCCAAGCGCCGGTGAACCCTTGACACGGACTCAAGTCGACGTACGGGTCGCACGGTGGGCGATCACATGTTGAGATCAACCGAAGATCCTCCGGCCGGAGGAGCGGATTCCCGCAGATGGTCCGGCGTCATCCGGCCGTGATGGACCGGACTGTGCGCTTCGGGGATCGCCCGTTATCCGATTTTGACATGGCTGGCCCCCTGATTGGCGCAGTCCGAATGGCAAGATGCCGTAATCACACGAGGTCGCGACACCCGAAGGTGTGTGTTCTCGTCGACCCATCGGCACTGTCGACTCGTCGGCACTGCCGCCCCATCGGCTTCCATCCATCCGCCGGAGGAAACGCACCATGACCGCAAGCATCACCCGACGTACCACCGCCGCGCGCACCCGCCTGGCAGCGGTCGGATCCCTCGCGGTCGCCGGCGCCTTGCTGCTCACCGCGTGTGGCGACCAGACCGAGAACAGCGGCTCGCAGAGCAGTGGCTCCGCCTCCACGAGTTCGGCCCCGCTGGCCGACAAGCTGCCGAAGGCGATCCGTGACGCGGGCGTCATCAAGGTCGGCTCCGACATCGCCTACGCGCCGGTCGAGTTCAAGGACTCCTCCGGCAAGACCGTGGGTATCGACCCGGACCTCGCCGCCGCGATGGGCAAGCAGCTCGGTGTGACCTTCGACTTCCAGAACGGCACCTTCGACACCCTCATCACCGGCCTGCGCTCCAACCGGTACGACATCGCCATGTCCGCCATGACCGACACCAAGGACCGCCAGGAAGGCATCGACTCCGACACCGGCAAGAAGGTCGGCGAGGGCGTCGACTTCGTGGACTACTTCACCGCCGGTGTCTCGATCTACACCAAGAAGGGTGACGACCAGGGCATCAAGACCTGGTCCGACCTGTGCGGCAAGAAGATCGTCGTGCAGCGCGGTACGGTCTCCGAGGACCTCGCCAAGGCCGAGGCCAAGAAGTGCGCCGGTGGCAAGACGATCTCGATCCAGGCCTTCGACAACGACCAGCAGGCCCAGACCCGCCTGCGCGCGGGCGGCGCCGACGCCGGCTCCTCCGACTTCCCGGTGGCCGCGTACGCCGTGAAGACCTCCGGCGGCGGCAACGACTTCCAGCTGGTCGGCGAGCAGGTCGAGGCCGCCCCGTACGGCATCGCGGTCGCCAAGGACGACACCCAGCTTCGGGACGCCCTGCAGGCGGCGCTGGAAGCGATCATCGCGAACGGCGAGTACGAGAAGATCATCTCGAAGTGGGGCGTCGCCGACGGCGCCGTCAAGGAAGTCACCATCAACGGCGGCAAGTGACCGCGCGAGCTGCGGCCGCTGAAAGGCAACACCCGTGACTGTTGACATCGACAAGACGGACGGCCCGGCGGACACCCCGCCGGCCGGCCCGCAGGCCATCAAGGCCATCCCCGTCCGGCACTACGGGCGGTACGTGTCCGCCGTGGTCGCCCTCGCGGTGCTGGTCGGCATCGTCTACGCCTTCTCCCAGGGCAGGATCAACTGGGGGGCGATCCCGGACTACTTCTTCAACGACCGCATCCTCAGCGGTGTGGGCAAGACGCTCCTGCTCACCGTGCTGTGCATGCTGATCGGCGTGGTCGGCGGCATCGTGCTGGCGGTGATGCGCCTCTCGAAGAACCCGGTCACCTCGTCCGTCGCCTGGTTCTACATCTGGTTCTTCCGCGGCACCCCGGTCCTGGTCCAGCTCATCGTCTGGTTCAACCTGGGCCTGGTCTTCGAGTACATCAACCTCGGGCCGATCTACAAGAACGAGTGGTCGGACTTCATGACCCCGTTCCTGACGGCCCTGCTCGGCCTCGGCCTCAACGAGGCCGCGTACATGGCGGAAATCTGCCGGGCCGGCCTGCTCTCGGTCGACGAGGGCCAGACCGAGGCATCCCACGCGCTGGGCATGAGCCACGGCAAGACGCTGCGCCGGATCGTCGTCCCCCAGGCGATGCGCGTGATCGTGCCGCCCACGGGCAACGAGGTCATCAACATGCTGAAGACGACCTCGCTGGTGTCCGTGGTCCAGTACTCGGAACTCCTCCGCGTCGCCCAGGACATCGGCCAGACCTCCGGCGCCCCGGCCGAGATGCTGTTCCTCGCCGCGGCCTGGTACCTGGTGCTGACCTCGATCTTCAGCGTCGGCCAGTACTACCTCGAGAGGTACTACGCCCGCGGGTCCCTGCGTCAGCTGCCGGCGACGCCCTTCCAGAAGATCAAGGCGAACCTTCTCTCGATCGGCCGCGAAAGGAGTGCGGCATGACCGCGATGGTGAAGGCGGAGGGCGTCCACAAGTCCTTCGGCCTGGTCGAGGTCCTCAAAGGCATCGACCTGGAGGTCAACACCGGTGAGGTGTTCTGCCTCATCGGCCCCTCCGGCTCCGGCAAGAGCACGTTCCTCAGGTGCATCAACCACCTGGAGAAGATCAACGCCGGCCGTCTGTACGTCGACGGCGAGCTGGTGGGCTACCGCCAGAAGGGCGACAAGCTGTACGAGCTCAAGGACAGCGAGGTCGCGCTGAAGCGCCGGGACATCGGCATGGTGTTCCAGCGGTTCAACCTGTTCCCGCACATGACGGCGGTGGAGAACGTCATCGAGGCCCCGGTCCAGGTCAAGGGCGTCAACAAGTCCCAGGCCAAGGAGCGAGCGATGCAGCTCCTGGAGCGCGTGGGCCTGGCCGACAAGGCCGGGAACTACCCCGCGCAGCTCTCCGGCGGTCAGCAGCAGCGTGTGGCCATCGCCCGGGCGCTGGCCATGGACCCGAAGCTGATGCTGTTCGACGAGCCGACCTCGGCCCTGGACCCGGAGCTGGTCGGTGACGTCCTCGACGTCATGCGCGACCTGGCCGAGTCCGGCATGACGATGGTCGTCGTCACCCACGAGATGGGCTTCGCCCGCGAGGTCGGCGACAGCCTGGTCTTCATGGACGGCGGTGTGGTGGTCGAGTCCGGCAACCCGCGCGACGTCCTGACCTCCCCGCAGCACGAGCGGACGAAGGCGTTCCTGTCCAAGGTGCTGTAGCCGGTACGACGTCGAAGGGGCGGTACGGAATCTCCGTACCGCCCCTTCGCGTACGCGCGGCCCGGGGGACAGCAGCCCCCGGACGGTCACTTCAACGCCAGCAACAGCGTGTCCGAGGGCGAGCACCACACCGCCCGCGCCTCGCCGAAGCCGCGCGCCAGCAACTCCTGGGCGTGCCGGCGGCTGGAGGGCATGTCGCCGTCGGCGTGCTCGCCGTAGATCTCGAAGCGGCGGGCGGTGGGTCCGGCCAGGACCGGGTCCTGCGCGGCGAGCCGCCACCACTCGGCCCAGTCGAGGACGCCCTCGGTCCGGGCCCGGTCCATGCGCGCGTGGCGCAGCACGCGCTCCGCCGCGTTGATCCGGGGCGTCGTGTCGTCGATCATGTGATCCGCGTTCATGAAGACACCGCCGTCGCGGACGAGTTCCGCGACCTGACCGTAGAGGGCCGCGAGGGGTTCGCTGTGCAGCCAGTGCAGGGCCGTGGCGGTCAGGACGGCGTCGTACGAGTCGTACGGCAGCCGCGCCCGCCAGCCCGGGTCCTTGAGGTCGGCGGTCACCAGGGTCACCCGGTCGTCACCCGCGAAGGTGCCCTCGGCGATGGTGAGGAGGGCCGGGTCGAGGTCCACGCCGGTGCTGGTGGCGCCGGGGAAGCGGGCCAGCAGCCGCGCGGTGATGGTGCCGGTGCCGCAGGCGAGGTCGAGCACCCGGGGCTCACGCCCCACGAAGGCCTCGACCATGTCGAGCATGATCCGGAAGCGGTCCTCCCGGTCGGGCATGTACCACTCCTGCTGACGGTCCCAGCTCTTCTGCCAGGCCTGCCAGTCGGTTCCGGTACCGGTGGTGGTCATGGAAGCCCCCTCGTCACCCGATGCGTAATACCCTGAAAGCACGATCAGCCGTTACCGACCGCACCCCACGACCATAGAGCCCCTCTGTAAGGACTACAAGTGGAACTGGCCTATTACTCGGACTACGCCGTGCGTCTCGTCAACAGCGAGGAACCGGCCCGGGGCAAGGACAGCCTGACCTCGGTCGAGGCCGTCCGCGATCTCTTCGGCGGCAACCAGTCGGCCGCCCGGCGCGCCACCGACGCGGACGTCACCCGCTTCCGCTCGGTCCGGGCCCGCCTGCGCGCGGTCTTCGAGGCGGCCGACCACGGCGACGAGACCCTCGCCGTCGACCTGCTCAACTCGCTGCTGCTGGAGTTCCCGGTGAGCCCGCAGATCTCCGGCCACGACTTCCGCGACGACGACGGCCGTCCGCTGTGGCACATGCATCTGGCGGACCATCCGTCGAACGCGACGGCGGGCTACGCGGCCATCGCGGCGATGGGCCTGGCGTTCCACCTGACCGAGTACGGCGTCGACCGGCTCGGCCTGTGCGAGGCATCCCCCTGCCGCAACGCCTACCTCGACACCTCGACCAACCGCTCCCGCCGCTACTGCTCCGACCGCTGCGCGACCCGCGCCAACGTGGCCGCCTACCGCGCCCGCAAGCGCCTGGAGGCGGACCGGACCGCCAGCACCGGCCTGGCCGCCGACAGCGCCCAGCGCACCACCGCCAGCGGCGAGCGCTGATCCGGCTTCCGCGGCCGGTAGCGCAGCCGCACCTTGCCCAGGATCAGCTCGTCCGGCACGGTCCCGTAGTCGGTGCTGTCGCCCCCGGCGTACGCGTTGTCCCCGAGCACCCACCACCCGCCGTCCCGCCGCTCGACGGCCCGCTTCACGACGAGCAGGTCCTGCTGGAAGGGATGCCGCAGCACGACCACGTCCCCGGCCCGCACCCGCGCCCCGTACTGCACCACCAGCTGGTCGCCGTGGTACAGGGTGGGCACCATGGAGGGCCCGGTCACCTCGGCCAGCCCGAAGGGCGGCGCGGCCGCCCTCCCCCGCTCGGTCTCCTGCGACGGTTCCGGCATCCCCGGCACCTCCCCGGTCCGTTCCTCCACCAGTCTCAGTCTCACCCCGGACTTTTGTCCTAAGCCCATGGGGGCACTCGCGAAAACCCGTCTTGCAGGGAGTAATGTCCCACCTGAGAAGACGATCACGAGGAAGGAACGCTCCATGCTTTCCCGCCTGTTTGCCCCCAAGGTCAAGGTCAGCGCGCACTGCGACCTGCCCTGCGGCGTGTACGACCCGGCCCAGGCCCGCATCGAGGCGGAGTCCGTGAAGGCCGTGCAGGAGAAGATGGCCGCCAACGACGACCCGCACTTCCAGGCGCGCGCCACCGTCATCAAGGAGCAGCGTGCCGAGCTCGCGAAGCACCACGTCTCCGTGCTGTGGAGCGACTACTTCAAGCCCCCGCACTTCGAGAAGTACCCGCAGCTGCACACGCTGGTCAACGACACCCTGAAGGCCCTGTCGGCCGCCAAGGCGTCGACGGACCCGAAGACCGGTGAGAAGGCCCTGGAGCTGATCGCCGAGATCGACAAGATCTTCTGGGAGACCAAGAAGGCCTGATCCTCGATCACGCCTTTCCGACCTGCGTTTTCCTGTCGCAGCGTCTCCATGGCCGCACCCGGGCCGTCGGCCGCCGACCACGGCGTCCCCGACGGCTTCGGGTGCGGTCTGCTGTGCGTCCCGGTGACTGTGGACATCCCGGCAGGGCCGTGCGGGGCCGATCTACGATCGCCGCATGAGTTCCCGTACCCGCACCCCGGTTCGCTGGACGTACGTCTTCGTCGACCGGCCCGCCGAGCAGTTTCCGGAGGCCTGTGCCTTCTGGACCGCCGTCACGGACACCTCGCCGTCCGAACTCCGCGGTGAGCAGGACGAGTTCACCACCCTGCTGCCCAACGGCGGCGGCGACGCGTGGGTGAAGGTCCAGGGGGTCGCGGACGGGGACGGCGGCGCGCATCCCGACTTCGCCGTCGAGGACGTGTCCGCCTTCGTGGCGGCGGCGCTGGAGTCCGGGGCGCGGACGGTCGCCGCGCACGACGGGTGGGCCGTACTGCGCTCCCCGGCCGGGCAGTTGTTCTGCGCGGTGCCCTGGCAGGGTGAGTCGGTCCGGCCGCCGGCGTTCGGGGGCAGCCGTCTGGACCAGGTGTGCGTGGACGTCCCGCCGTCCGCCTACGACGCCGAAGTCGCGTTCTGGAGCGCCCTGCTGCCCGACTGGTCGTCCCGGCCGGGATCCCTCCCCGAGTTCCATGTGGTCGCGCCCCCGGCGGGCCTGCCCGTCCGCATCCTGCTCCAGCGCCTCGGAGCCGAACGGCCCGTCTCCGCCCATCTCGACCTGGCCTGCGGCTCCGCCGTCGACGCCGTACGCGCCCGGCACGAGCGGCTCGGCGCCTCGCTCGTCGCTCCCGCGTCCCACTGGACGGTGATGCGCGACCCGACGGGCGGCCTGTACTGCCTGACGGGCCGCGACCCGGAGACGGGCGGTCTGCCGCCGGCCGCCTCCTGAGCGGCCGGGTGTCCGGACGCCGTCGCTCAGGCGGGCGCGGTCACGTCCACGGCTCCACGTCCACCACCGCGTCCACCGGTATCGGCCCGTACACGTGCGGGAACTCCTCACCGCCGGGTTCCGGGGCCTCGTACCTCAGCGGGACGTCCAGTCGGGCCGGGTCCACGACCAGCACCACCAGCTCGTCGGGGCCGTCGTAGGAGCCGTAGAGGAAGGCGGCGACCGCGGGGAGCTGGGCGCGGGTGGAGCAGTGGATGAAGCCCTCCTCCGCGAGGGTGCGGCCACGGGTGGACCACGTGTAGGCGCCCTCTGCGCGGGCCGCCGCCCAGAGCGCGCGTTCGGTGAGGTGGAGGACGTACGGAACGGGTTCGGTCATACGGGTCAAGCTAGCCGGTCTGTTCGGCCGGGGCGTCGGGCTCCTCCTCCGGGTGACGGAAGTGGGTGCCCTCCTCGACGTACGCCTCGCACTCGGGGTTGTGGCACGGGCCGGGTCCCCAGCGCGGGACCCAGGCACCCAGGGTCTTGTGCCGCCGGACGACGGACTGTACGGGCTGCCCGCAGACCGGACAGACGCGTTGTTCTCTGTCCATGCCCTCAGGGTAGGGCCGTCACCGCCTGCGTGCGTAGGTGCGGACGAGGACTCCGTTGGTGAGGGTGCGGACGGACTCCAGGCCGAAGCCGGTGACGGGGACCCCGGTGGCGAACATGGGCATACCGCTGCCGTAGACGATCGGGTACGTCTTGATCACGAGCTCGTCGATCTCGTCGAACAGCTCGCCCGCGAGCCGGGAACCGCCGCACAGGTAGATGCCGAACTCGCCGTCCTCCGCCTTCAGGGCGCGGACCCTGTCGAGCAGACCGTCCGCGATGATCTCGACGTCCGGGTCCGGCGACTCGGCGAGGGTGCGCGAGGCGACGTACTGGCGCAGATGGGCGTAGGGACTGGTGACGCCCTCCTTCAGCGCGAGGTCGTAGCTGGCCCGGCCCTGGACGATCGTGTCGAACCGCCGGTTCTCCGGGTCGCCGAGGCCGAGCGCCCGACGGCCGTGGGTGGGCAGGGTCTCCGGGTACTCCGTGGTGAGGAAGCCGAGGAGCTCCTCGTCGACGTACGTCATGAGCGCGGTGGCGTCGCCGGACTCGTCCCCGATGAAGCCGTCGAGCGAACAGGCGACGAAGTAGGTGAGCTTTCGCACGTGGGCCTCTTTCCGTAGGCTGGGATCCGAACCACTCCAGTTGTAGTACTTCAGATGTAGTGGTTGCAAGGGGATATCCGGCGCTGCCCGGAGACAGGCACAAGTGGGAGAGGAGGTTCCGCATGGCCGGCAATCCGGAGCGCCGTGCGGCCCTGGTGGACGCGGGCATCGAGGTGCTCGCCCGGGAGGGGGCGCGCGGTCTGACGTTCCGGGCGGTGGACACCGCGGCGGGCGTGCCCACGGGCACCGCCTCCAACTACTTCACCGGGCGCGACGACCTGCTGCGGCAGATCGACGCCCGGCTGCACGTCCGGCTGGCCCCCGACCCCGAGGTGCTCGCCGCGCTGTTGCGCAGGCCCCGCGACCGCTCCCTGGTCACGGCGTTCATGCACGACCTGATGAGCCGCGCGACCGGCGACCGGGCCGGCTATCTGGCCCTGCTGGAGATGCGCCTCGAAGCGACCCGGCGGCCCGAGCTGCGTGCGTCGTTCACCACCTCGGTGCGCGGCGACCTCGACCAGGGCATGGAGTTCCACCGGGCGGCCGGGCTGCCCGGCGGCGACGAGACCGTCGTCGTGCTGTACCTCGCCATGCTCGGCCTGATCCTGGAGCATCTGACGCTGCCGGGCGTCCTGGACGGCGCGCTGCCGGGGGTGGGGGTCCCGGAGGGCCTGGTGGAACGGATCGTGGCGACGGTGGTGCCGGAGGATTCCTGACGGCGCCACCGGCCGGCTCTCGCACACCGGTGGACCCCGCACGCCGTGGGGAGGTGCGGGGCCCACCGGGGTCTCCTGGTGCGCGGCGGGCGGGGCCCCCGCGCGTCTCCGGCGTGATCCGCCGGACCGGCGCCGTCCGGTGCTGTGACCGGAGAAGGTCTGCCGGATAGCTCGCGGCGTCCGGTGCCGGGGGCACCTCCCACGCCTTTCGGGCTGTGGAGGAGCATCGCGAGGCGGAGCATCGCCCGCGTACTGGACGTACTGGGGTGATGCGACAACGCGGCGAGGTGCCGTGGCGGGCGCCGCGAGCCGGTGCACCCTTCCGGTCACCGCACTAGGCGCTGCGCCGGGTCACGAACTCCGCCAGGGACAGCAGGCCGCCCGCGGACTCCGGGTCCGGGATCGCCCGGGCCAGTTCGTCCATCGCGCGGGACATCCGGTCGGCCGCCTGTTCCTGGGCCCAGGCGCGGCCGCCGGCCCGCTCCACCGCCTGCGCGGTGCGGTCCAGGTCCTCGGGCAGGGCGGGCCGCGCGTACAGCTCGGCCAGTTCCCCGGCGGCCGGGGTGCCCGAGACCAGGGCGGCGACCACCGGCAGGGACTTCTTGCGGGCGGCGAGATCCGCACCGACCGGCTTGCCGGTGTGCCGCGGATCGCCCCATATGCCGATGACGTCGTCGATGAGCTGGAAGGCGAGCCCGGCCTCACGGCCGAACGCGTCCAGCGCGTCCACGTCCTCCCGCGCCGCCCCCGCGTACAGCGCGCCCACCGCGCAGGCGCACCCGATCAGCGCGCCCGTCTTGGCCTCGGCCATGGCGAGCACCTCCTCCAGGGTGACCTCGGTGGGGCCGCGCCGCTCCAGGGCCGTGTCCGCCTGCTGGCCCTCACAGAGCTCCACCACACAGGCCGCGAGCCGGGCGGCGGCCGCCGCGGCCGCCGGGTGCGGGTCCTCGGCGAGCATGCCGAGGGCCCGTGCCTGCAGGGCGTCCCCGGCGAGGATCGCGTCGGCGTCACCGAACACGGTCCAGGCGGTGGGGCGGTGCCTGCGGGTGGCGTCCCGGTCCATCACGTCGTCGTGCAACAGCGTGAAGTTGTGGACCAGTTCGACCGCCGCGGCGGCCCGGACGGCCGCCGCCCGGGCCGCCGGACCGCCGAGTGCGGCGGCCGCGGCGAGGACGAGCGCGGGACGGATCGCCTTGCCGGCGTTCCCCGCGGCCGGGGTGCCGTCGGCGTGTTCCCAGCCGAAGTGGTAGCGGGTGATCCGGCGCATCGAGCGGGGCAACGAGTCCACGGCCGCGCGCAGTTCCGGATCGACCGCCGCCCTGGCCCGCTCCAGGATCGCCGTCGCCTCCTGCTCGTCGGAGGCCGCCGGCCCGGTCCGCCCCCCGCTCTCCCCCGGGCTCTCCCCGAGGCTCTCCCGCGGGCTGTCCGCCTGCCTCCCGATCGGCCTTCGCCCTTCGCGCGTCCCGTTCGGCCTGGTGGCGGAGGTCACCGCCAGCGGCCGATCTCGACGTTCTCCAGCACGCCCAGCGCGTCCGGCACCAGAACCGCGGCCGAGTAGTAGGCCGTCACCAGGTACTTGATGATCGCCTGTTCGTTGATGCCCATGAACCGCACCGACAGGCTCGGCTCGATCTCGTCCGGGATGCCGGACTGGCGCAGGCCGATGACCCCCTGGTCCTGCTCGCCGAGACGCATCGCGATGATCGAGCTGGTCCGGGCCTCCGTGACCGGGATCTTGTTGCAGGGGTAGATCGGCACCCCGCGCCAGGTGGGGATCCGGTTGCCGCCGACGTCGATCGTCTCGGGCACCAGCCCGCGCTTGTTCAGCTCGCGGCCGATCGCGGAGATCGCGCGCGGATGGGCGAGCAGCATCTTCGTGCCGCGCCGCCTGCTGAGCAGTTCGTCCAGGTCGTCGGGGCCGGGCACGCCGTCGTGCGGCTGGAGCCGCTGGTCGTACTCGCAGTTGTGGAGCAGGCCGAACTCGCGGTTGTTGACCAGCTCGTGCTCCTGGCGCTCCTTGATCGCCTCGACCGTCAGCCGCAACTGCTGCTCGGTCTGGTTCATGGGCTGGTTGTAGAGGTCGGCCACACGCGTGTGGATGCGCAGGACGGTCTGGGCGATGCTCAGTTCGTACTCGCGCGGGGAGGCGTCGTAGTCCACGAACGTGTGCGGGATGTCCGGCTCACCGGCGTGGCCGGCGGCCAGGTCGACGGCCTTCTCGCCGTACTTGTTGGTGCGCTGCTCGGGGATCGCGCGCAGCCGCTGGAGGTGGGCGCGCAGGGAGCCGGCCCGCTCCGCGACCTGTTCGAGGTCCTGGCGGGCCAGGATCAGCACGGTGCAGGTGGTGTCGGCGCGGGCGGTGTACTCCCAGATGGCGTCGGCGTCGAGCAGTGCCTGGTCGCCGAAGTAGGCGCCGTCCGCGAGGACGCCGAGCACCTGGTCGTCGCCGTAGGGTCCGGTGCCGACCTTCTCGACGCGGCCGTGCGCCAGCAGGTAGACCTCGTCGGTCTGGTTGCCGAAGGAGGCGATGACCTGGCCGGGGCCGAACTCCCGCTGCCGGCAGCGCTGGGCGAGCTCCGACAGCACCTCCTCGTCCTCGTAACCGCGCAGCGCGGGCAGTTCGCCCAGCTCGGCCGGGATCACCTCGACACGGTCGCCGGTCTTGACGAACGTGATGCGGCCGTCGCCCACCGCGTACGTCAGCCGCCTGTTGACCCGGTACGTACCGCCCTGCACGTCCACCCAGGGCAGGTTCCGCAGCAGCCAGCGGGAGCTGATCTCCTGCATCTGCGGTGCGGACTTGGTCGTGGTGGCCAGGTTCCGCGCGGCCGCGGTGCCGAGACTCTGCTGCGGCTTGCCCGACTCGGTGCGGACCTCTTCGCCTACCGACATGAGTGATGCCCTCCCAAATCATGCACGGGCGCCGAACCGCCGGTGCACTGGTACGCGGACCAGCCTTCCATCACGGTGTGTGCTCGTGCTATTACACGAAAGAGCGGGAATGGATCATCGTGGCCCTGGGAAGCGGGACGCATCCGGAACGGTGTTCGACAATGGGCGGGTGAACGACCTGCGCCCCCGCCTGCCCTCCCCTCTCCAGGAGGCGGCCGACGACCGGTTCGAGCGGCACGGCGTACGGCTGCTGCTGAAGCGGGACGACCTGATCCACCCGGAGCTGACCGGCAACAAGTGGCGCAAGCTGGTGCCCAACCTGGAGGCGGCGGCCGGGCGGACGGTCCTCACCTTCGGCGGCGCCTACTCCAACCACCTGCGCGCCACGGCCGCGGCCGGCCGGCTCCTGGGGCTGGCCACGGTGGGCGTGGTGCGCGGGGACGAGCTGGCCGGCCGCCCCCTGAACCCCTCCCTCGCCCGGTGCGTCGCCGACGGCATGCGCCTGCACTTCGTGGACCGCTCCGCCTACCGCCGCAAGGCCGAGCCGGACGTGCTGCGCGAGCTCTCGGCGGCGGCCGGCGCCGGTGACGCGTACGTCGTCCCGGAGGGCGGCAGCAACGCGCTCGCGGTCCGCGGCTGCCGGGCCCTCGGCGAGGAACTGCGCGACCACGGCGGAGTCGACGTGGCCGCCCTCGCCTGCGGCACCGGCGGCACCCTCGCGGGCCTGGCGGCGGGGCTCGGCCCGGGGCAGCGGGCCCTGGGCGTACCGGTCCTCAAGGGCGGGTTCCTGGGGGACGCCGTGCGGGCGCTGCAGACCGAGGCCCTCGGCGCTCCCACGGGCGCGTGGCGGCTCGACGAGCGCTTCCACTTCGGCGGCTACGGCCGGATCACCCCGGAACTCGACGCCTTCGCGGAGGATTTCGAGCGACGGCACGGCGTACCGGTCGAACGTCTCTATGTCGCCAAATTGCTCTACGGACTCGTCGCCCTCGCCGAGGAGGGTGCCTTCCCGCGCGGGACGACGGTGGCGGCGGTCGTCACGGGACGCCCCTTTCCATGACCGCCGCGTTCCGCGACCGCGGCTTTCCGTGACCGCCGTCAGGCCGTCTCCCGGTAGGCCGCCGCCTCCTCCAGGTCCAGCCGGCGCAGCAGCGTCCGCAGCATCTCGTCGTCGATGTGGCGGCCGTCGCGCAGCCGTACGAACATCGCGCGCTCGGCGCTGATCATCTCGCGGGACAGCCGCCGGTAGGTGTCGTCGACGGTCTCCCCGGTGACCGGGTTGACCTGGCCGAGGCGCTCCCAGACGGCGTTGCGGCGGCGCTCGAGGACGTCGCGCAGGCGGTCGGCGAGCGGCGGGGGCAGGGCGTTGCGCTCGTCGGCGAGCAGGGCGTCCAGGCGCTCCTCGGCGACCCGGGAGGCCTGGGCCTGGGCGTTGGCCTCGGCGAGCGTGGCGGCCTGCGCGTCGGGCGCGGGGAACTTCAGCACGCGGATCAGCGGGGGCAGGGTCAGGCCCTGCACCACCAGGGTGCCGATGACCGTGGTGAACGTCAGGAACAGGATCAGGTTGCGGTGCGGGAAGGACTCGCCGTGCTCCACGGTGAGGGGGATGGAGAAGGCGATGGCCAGCGAGACCACGCCCCGCATGCCGGCCCAGGCGATGACGAAGGGGCCCCGCCAGGTCGGGTTCTCCTCCCGTGCGCGGATGCGTGCCGAGAGCGCCCGGGGCAGGAAGGTGGCCGGGTAGACCCACAGGAAGCGGGCCGCGACGACCACGAGGAACAGGGCGAACGCGTACCAGGCGGCGTCCAGGCCCTCGTACGAGCCGAGGCCCCTGAGGACCACCGGCAGCTGCAGGCCGATCAGCGCGAAGACCGCCGACTCCAGGACGAAGGCGACCATCTTCCACACCGCGTCCTCCTGGAGGCGGGTGGCGAAGTCGACCTCCCAGGCCCGGTGACCCAGGTAGAGCGCGACGACGACCACGGCGAGGACGCCGGAGGCGTGGAACTGCTCGGCGGACGCGTACGCGACGAACGGGATGAGCAGGGAGAGCGTGTTCTGCAGGAGGGGTTCCTTCAGGTGGGTGCGCAGCCAGTGCAGCGGAGCCATGAGGATCAGCCCCGCGGCGACTCCGCCCAACGCCGCCACCAGGAACTCCTCGATGCCGCCCGCCCAGGACGCGCCCTCGCCGACCACGACCGCGAGGGCCACCTTGTAGGCGGTGATGGCGGTGGCGTCGTTCAGCAGGGACTCGCCCTGGAGGATCGTGGTGATCCTCGACGGCAGGCCGACCCGGCGCGCCACCGCCGTCGCCGCGACCGCGTCCGGCGGCGCCACGACCGCGCCCAGCACCAGCGCCGCGGTCAGCGGCAGCCCGGGGACGAGCAGGTAGGCGGCCCAGCCGACGGCGACCGTCGCGAACAGCACGTATCCGACCGACAGCAGCGCCACCGGCCGCAGCTGGGCGCGCAGGTCGAGGTAGGAGCTGTCGGTGGCCGAGGTGTACAGCAGCGGGGGCAGGAGCAGCGGGAGGACGACGTCCGGGTCCAGGGTGTAGTCCGGGACCCCGGGCACGTACGACACCGCCAGTCCGACCGCGACCAGCAGCAGGGGCGCCGGCACCGGGGTGCGCCGGGCCGCCGCCGCGACCGCCGCGCTGCCCGCCACCAGCAACAGCAGTGGCATCACGTCCATGTCTCGCCCGCCTCGTTTTTCCGCGCGGTCGTCCGCGCGAGCGTCGTAATCTGGCAATCATGAAACAGTGCACGCACGCCGACGCGCTGCCCCACCCCGAACCCGTCCCGCTCGGCGAGACGTGTCCGGAGTGCCTGCGGGACGGCACCCACCCGGTGCAGTTGAGGCTGTGCCTGACGTGCGGCCACGTCGGCTGCTGCGACTCCTCGCCCAGCCGGCACGCGTCGGAGCACCACAAGGAGACCGGCCATCCCGTGATGCGGACCTTCGAGCCCGGGGAGAACTGGCGCTGGTGCTTCGTCGATCATGTCCTCGTTTGAGCATCGGAGGCGGTCAGGAGGTGAACTTCTGAGGAGGTCCGGCCGTTGTACTTCCGAGACGGTCCTGCCGTCCGGCGGGTACGGTTCGACCATCTGACGCCTGGGTACGTCAACCCGGCGCGCCCTCTTCCCTTTTGGGTCCGCAGACCCCTAGACACGGAGCGTGTTCACAGGTTTACTGTGAGTGACGCCAGGGGGTTGGGGTCCCGGGGACAGGAAACTTGGGAGCGCGATAGCGTCACCGCTGCACCACCCACGCGTTACCCCGGGGGGCGACCCTCGGCCCCGAAAAGCTTGTACCACCTTGGAGGTGAGGGTGTCCCAGATCGCAGGCGAGCCCGCGACCCAGGACTTCGTGGAAGTCCGGCTGCCGGCTGCGGGTGCCTACCTGTCGGTGCTGCGGACGGCCACGGCCGGCCTCGCGGCCCGTTTGGACTTCACCCTGGACGAGATCGAGGACCTGCGCATCGCGGTGGACGAGGCCTGCGCGATCCTGCTTCAGCAGGCCGTGCCCGGCTCGGTGCTCAGTTGTGTGTTCCGGCTCGTCGACGACTCGCTCGAGGTCACCGTCTCGGCGCCGACCACCGACGGCCACGCCCCCTCGCGGGACACCTTCGCCTGGACCGTGCTGTCCGCCCTGGCGGGCAAGGTCTCCTCGGCCGTCGACGAGGACAAGACCGTTTCGATCAGCCTCTACAAACAGCGCGGCGCGGGACCCGGGCCGGCGTGAGGAACGGGGACGGGCCGGTGCGGGACGAAGAGCGCGGCACACGGGAGCTGCCGGCCGAGAACGATCCAGTCTCTCCGGGCGGTTCCCGACGCATGACGGCGGACGGCATCGACGGCATTCCCGAGCAGGCCCGGCCTCATCCGGAGGACGACACCGGGCGCCGGGATCCGGGTGCCGTGCAGGACCCGCCCCGCGAGGGGCGGATCGGGGGCTCCCCCGGCCGGGCTGAGGACAGGGCTCGACAGAGGGCGACGGGCGGGACGATGAGCGAGCACGAGCGAGACGACGAACAGGGCGTGCCGGGCACGCGGCAAGAACCCCGTACCCAGCACGGATCCCGTGACGAAGGGGACCGCAGCGGGGCACGGGCGATGTTCGTCGAGCTGCGCCGCCTGAAGGACGGCAGCCCCGAGTACGCGGAGCTGCGCAATCAGCTGGTCCGTATGCACCTGCCGCTCGTCGAGCACCTGGCGCGGCGCTTCCGCAACCGCGGCGAGCCGCTGGACGACCTCACCCAGGTCGCCACCATCGGCCTGATCAAGTCGGTCGACCGCTTCGACCCGGACCGCGGCGTGGAGTTCTCGACGTACGCGACCCCGACGGTGGTCGGCGAGATCAAGCGGCACTTCCGCGACAAGGGCTGGGCGGTGCGCGTCCCGCGCAGGCTCCAGGAGCTGCGCCTCGCGCTGACCACGGCGACGGCGGAGCTGTCGCAGCAGCACGGCCGCTCCCCCACCGTCCACGAGCTGGCCGAGAAGCTCGCCATCTCGGAGGAGGAGGTCCTGGAGGGCCTGGAGTCCGCCAACGCGTACTCCACCCTGTCGCTGGACGTCCCCGACACCGACGACGAGTCCCCGGCCGTCGCCGACACCCTCGGCGCGGAGGACGAGGCGCTGGAGGGCGTCGAGTACCGGGAGTCGCTCAAGCCGCTCCTGGAGGATCTCCCGCCGCGCGAGAAGCGGATCCTGCTGCTGCGGTTCTTCGGCAACATGACCCAGTCGCAGATCGCGCAGGAGGTCGGCATCTCACAGATGCACGTGTCCCGGCTGCTGGCGCGGACACTGGCTCAGCTGCGGGAGAAGCTGCTGGTCGAGGAGTGACCCCTCGGGCTACTTCGCCTCGTTGCCGGGCCCGCGGATCCCGAGGGCCCGGGTCGTCTCCCCGTTGACGAGCAGCACGAGCGCGGCGACGGCGACCACCGCGAGGGCGATGCCGGCCGGGATGGCCATGCTGTCGGCCTGCAGCAGGTTGTAGGCCACCGGCAAGGCCATGATCTGCGTGATCACGGCGGGACCCCGGCTCCAGCTGCGCAGGCCGAGCAGACCGCGCGCGGCGAGCAGCGGCAGCAGGGCGAGCACGATCAGGGTCACGCCCCCGGTGACGGCCTGCTGACGGTCGTCCGGGTCACCGGCGAGGCCCAGCACGAGGATCCACACCCCGCCGGCCACGAGCGCCAGCCCCTCCAGACCGGCCAGCGCGGCGGCATACGTCACCCGGCGCGGGCGCGGACCAGCGGTGTCCGGGGCGGTCTCCGGGGCGAGGGGGCTCTGCTCACTGCTCACCCCTGAAGGGTAGCCCCGCACCTGCGGGGGCTCGTGTCGAGGCTCACCCGCGCTCTCTTACCGGATCCCCACCTCGGCCTGTGCCCGGGTACCACCCAGTAGGTACGCTGCAACCCATGCGTGCACTTCTCGTGGTCAACCCGGCAGCAACCACTACGAGTGCACGGACGCGCGACGTCCTCATCCACGCGCTCGCCAGCGAGATGAAGCTGGAGGCGGTCACCACCGAGTACCGGGGGCACGCACGCGACCTCGGCCGGCAGGCCGCGGAGAGCGGGAACACCGACCTGGTGGTGGCCCTCGGCGGCGACGGCACGGTCAACGAGGTGGTCAACGGCCTGCTGCACGCGGGCCCCGACCCGGAGCGGCTGCCCGGCCTCGCGGTGGTCCCCGGCGGCTCCACCAATGTCTTCGCCCGGGCCCTGGGTCTGCCCAACGATCCGGTGGAGGCCACCGGCGCCCTGCTGGACGCGCTGCGCGAGGAGCGCGAGCGCACGGTGGGCCTGGGCATGGCCTCCGGCACCCCGGGCACGGAGGACGAGGCGGTGCCCTCGCGCTGGTTCACCTTCAACGCCGGCCTCGGATTCGACGCGGGGGTCGTGGGGCGGGTCGAACAGCAGCGCGAGCGGGGCAGGAAATCCACCCACGCCCTCTATCTCATGCAGGCCGTGCGTCAGCTGCTGGGCGAGCCGGACCGCCGGCGCGGTTCGATCACACTGGAGCAGCCGGACGCCGACCCGGTGACCGATTTGGTGCTGTCCATAGTCTGCAACACGGCTCCGTGGACCTATCTGGGCAATCGCCCGGTGTACGCGTCACCTAAGGCCTCGTTCGATACCGGGCTCGACGTACTCGGTCTCAGCCGTCTGTCCACCGCCTCGGTTGCCCGGTATGGCACCCAGTTGCTCACTTCGTCCCCCGAGCGGGGACCGCATGGCAGGCATGCCCACTCATTCCACGACCTGGACCGGTTCACCTTGCATTCGAAGGTCCCTCTGCCCCTCCAGATGGACGGCGACCACCTGGGGCTGCGAACGAGCGTGACGTTCACAGGCGTACGCCGTGCACTGCGTGTGATTGTGTGAGCAGAAAGGGCTGAAGTCCTTTCACTCGAACGTTTAGGCCAGGATCCACCCCATGGAAGTACGGCTGTGACCTAGTCGACACCGAGGAATCAAAAAAAACTTTCCGGAAGGGGTTGTATCCGCCGCTGAGGTTTGCGAGTCTCTACGTGGCGATCGGGACGGCCCGCAACACCGGCCTCCACTGATCACCAGAACCCCTCTTCAATCCACAGGACCACGCCAGCGAACCTGGCGGGTTGGCCCTTCACTTGTTGAGGGATTCGTGAAAGCGTTCACATTCACAAGCAACCTGCACGTAATACCAAGGAGAGGTAGCAGCCATGGACTGGCGTCACAACGCCGTTTGCCGCGAGGAAGACCCCGAGCTGTTCTTCCCCATCGGCAACACCGGTCCTGCGCTGCTGCAGATCGAGGAAGCCAAGGCCGTCTGCCGTCGCTGCCCGGTTATGGAGCAGTGTCTGCAGTGGGCGCTCGAGTCCGGCCAGGACTCCGGCGTCTGGGGTGGTCTCAGCGAGGACGAGCGCCGTGCCATGAAGCGTCGCGCCGCCCGCAACCGGGCCCGTCAGGCCTCCGCCTGACAACACCCGCCCCGCACACAGCCTGAGCTTGGCGGCGCGTACAGCGAGTACGCATCTCCCGCCCCCGAGCCGCAGCGCGCAGTACCCCCGATGCGCAGCTAATCGCTGGCAACGAGCATCAGAGCCCCGGACCCCTGACCGGTCCGGGGCTTCTTGCTGTGCGGGCCCCGGGGGAGGGTGCCGCCCTACTTCTGGGCCCGCACCGGGATGTCCAGGATCACCTGCGTACCGCGCTCCGGCGCCGGGACCATGTCGAAGGTGCCGCCCAACTCGCCCTCCACCAGCGTCCGGACGATCTGCAGGCCGAGGTTGCCCGAGGTGTGCGGGTCGAAGCCCTCGGGCAGGCCCACGCCGTCGTCCTGGACGGTGACCAGGAGGCGGGCCTCCTTCGTCGTACCGCCACGGACGGCCGAGACCTCGACCGTACCGGTGTCGCCCTCGCGGAAGCCGTGCTCCAGGGCGTTCTGGAGGATCTCGGTGAGCACCATGGACAGCGGGGTGGCGACCTCCGCGTCCAGGATGCCGAAGCGCCCGCTGCGCCGGCCGGTCACCTTGCCCGGCGAGATCTCCGCGACCATCGCGAGCACCCGGTCGGCGATCTCGTCGAACTCCACGCGCTCGTCGAGGTTCTGGGACAGCGTCTCGTGCACGATGGCGATCGAGCCGACCCGGCGGACCGCCTCCTCCAGGGCCTCCCGGCCGCGTTCGGACTCGATGCGGCGGGCCTGCAGGCGCAGCAGGGCGGCGACCGTCTGGAGGTTGTTCTTCACCCGGTGGTGGATCTCCCGGATGGTGGCGTCCTTGGTGATCAATTCGCGTTCGCGGCGGCGCAGTTCGGTGACGTCCCGGAGCAGGACGAGCGAACCGATGCGGGTGCCCTTGGGCTTGAGCGGGATCGTGCGGAACTGGATGACCCCGTCCTTGGCCTCGATCTCGAACTCACGGGGCGCCCAGCCGCTGGCGACCTTGGCCAGCGCCTCGTCCACCGGCCCCCGGGTGGGGGCGAGTTCGGCGGTGGTGTCGCCGAGGTGATGGCCGACCAGGTCGGAGGCGAGGCCGAGGCGGTGGTAGGCGGAGAGCGCGTTCGGGGAGGCGTACTGGACGATGCCGTCGCCGTCGACCCGGATCAGGCCGTCGCCCACGCGCGGGGCGGCGTCCATGTCCATCTGCTGGTTGGGGAAGGGGAAGGAGCCGGCCGCGATCATCTGCGCGAGGTCGGAGGCGCTCTGGAGGTAGGTCAGCTCCAGGCGGCTCGGGGTGCGCACGGTCAGCAGGTTGGTGTTGCGGGCGATGACTCCGAGGACGCGGCCGTCCCGTCGTACGGGGATGGACTCGACGCGTACGGGGACCTCTTCACGCCATTCCGGATCGCCCTCGCGCACGATCCGGCCCTCGTCGAGCGCGGCGTCGAGCAGGGGGCGGCGGCCGCGCGGCACCAGGTGGCCGACCATGTCGTCCTGGTAGGAGGTCGGGCCGGTGTTGGGCCGCATCTGGGCCACCGAGACATAGCGGGTGCCGTCGCTGGTGGGCACCCACAGGACCAGGTCGGCGAAGGAGAGGTCGGAGAGCAGCTGCCACTCCGAGACCAGCAGGTGGAGCCACTCGAGGTCGGAGTCGTCGAGGGCGGTGTGCTGGCGTACGAGTTCGTTCATGGAGGGCACGTCTGCGAGCGTACCCGGGGTGCGGGAAGTGTCCGAAAAACACCCGCGGGCCGCGGCGCCTGGGAGGGACCCTCAACCCTCCCGGCACCGCAGCCCGGAGCTGTATCGGCCGCGGGGTGTGCGGTCCCGTCGACCGAAGGTGAGGAGCCGGGGCAGTCAGGGCAGAGAGCTCCGGACCCTCGGTCCGCCTTCCTGTGCGGGGAAGACGGAAGATTTCGCGTGCTGTTCTCTCACGGTCCATTGTGGACTAGACCACTAGGTGTGTCCATGCCCCACCGTCCATGACGCAGCCTAGCCTGTGCGAGTTCCTCCACGGACCGAGATGCGGGGGGCAATTTCGGGGAGCTCTGCTAGATTGGTCTAAACCACTCAGCTCAGAACGGCAGGCCAGCGTGGAAGTTGTCATCGTTCCGGACGCCAGCTCGGGCGGCGAACTGATCGCCGAGGCCATGGCGGCACTCCTGCGACGCAAGCCCGACGCCCTGCTCGGTGTGGCCACCGGCTCCACCCCGCTGCCCGTCTACCAGGCGCTCGCGGCCAAGGTGCGCGCCGGTGAGGCGGACACCTCGCGGGCGCGGATCGCCCAGCTCGACGAGTACGTGGGACTGCCCGCCGAGCACCCCGAGTCCTACCGCTCGGTGCTGCGGCGCGAGGTCCTCGAACCGCTGGGCATCGGCATGGGTGCCTTCCTCGGGCCCGACGGCACGGCCGAGGACGTCCAGGCGGCGTGCGCGGCGTACGACGCGGCGCTGGCCGCCGCCGGCGGGGTGGACCTCCAGCTGCTCGGGATCGGCACCGACGGGCACATCGGCTTCAACGAGCCGTGCTCGTCGCTGCGCTCGCGCACCCGGATCAAGACGTTGACCGAGCAGACCCGGGTGGACAACGCGCGGTTCTTCGGCGGAGACATCGAGCAGGTGCCGCATCACGTCATCACTCAGGGGATCGGGACCATCCTGGAGGCGCGCCATCTGGTGCTGCTCGCCACCGGGGAGGGCAAGGCGGACGCGGTGGCGGCGACCGTGGAGGGGCCCGTCGCGGCGGTGTGCCCCGCCTCGGCGCTGCAGTTGCATCCGCATGCGACGGTCGTGGTCGACGAGGGAGCGGCGTCCAAGCTGAAGCTCGCGGACTACTTCCGGCACACGTTCGCCAACAAGCCGGCGTGGCAGGGGATTTAAGCGGTCTCGTCTGCGGGGTTCTGGCTTTCGCGGGCTGCGGGCCGTGGTGGGCCGGCCGCGCCCACGCGGCGCAGCCGCACAGCGGTACAGCCCCGCACCCCTCAACATCAGCAAGGCGCCGGCCCCTTGGAAAGGGGCCGGCGCCTTGCGTGTCCTGGGCGCTACCTGCCCGCGACGACCTCCGCCGCCGCCCGGCCGCACACGCGGGCCGCGCCCTGCGTCGCGATGTGCAGGGCTCCGCGTGGCACCGCCCGGGGGACGCCCATCTCGACCACGAGGGTGTCGGGGCGGGCCGCCAGGAGCGTGTCGAGGGCCGCCGCCATCCAGGGGTGCCGGTGCTCGTCGCGGACCACGGCGACGATCCGCCGCTCCCCCGCCGCGAGCAGCGCCGCCCGCCCCGCGTCCGCGCCGCTGAAGCTGCCCGTCCGCGTCCCGGGCAGCAGCCGCGCCAGCTCCGCCGCCACACCCCACGGCGTCTCGTCGCCGACGGCGATGTTGGCCACCGGGGTGAGGGCGGCGACGTAAGGGGGGTCGGTGAGGGGGGTGAAGGGGTCCGCGCCGGTGACCCGCAGGGCGCGGCGGGCGGCCAGCAGGCCCACGTCCGGCCGGGGCTCGGCGGTGCTCCCGGGAGCCGAGCCGGTCCAGCGGGCCAGGGCGCGCACCCGCTGCGCCGCGTCCGCCAGTCGTTCCTCGGGGAGCTCGCCCGTGCGGACGGCGGTGATCAGCGCGTCGCGCAGGCGTCGTACCGTCGCGTCGTCGGACAGTCCGCCGCCCACGCAGATGGCGTCGGCGCCGGCGGCGATCGCGAGGACGCTGCCCCGCTCGATGCCGTACGTCGCGGCGACGGCCTGCATCTCCATGCCGTCGGTGACGATCAGGCCCTCGTAGCCGAGGTCGCGGCGGAGGAGGTCCGTCAGGACGGGGCGGGACAACGTTGCCGGGCGGACCGGGTCCAGGGCGGGCACCAGGATGTGCGCGCTCATGATCGCCCGGGTGCCGGCGCCGATGGCCGCGAGGAAGGGGACCAGTTCGCGTTCCGCCAGGGCCTCGGCCGGCACGTCGATGCGCGGGAGCGCGTGGTGGGAGTCGACGGCCGTGTCGCCGTGGCCCGGGAAGTGCTTGGTGCAGGCCGCCACGCCCGCCGCCTGGAGGCCGGTGACGTAGGCGGCGGTGTGCCGTGCGACCAGGTGGGGGTCGGCGCCGAAGGAGCGGACGCCGATCACCGGGTTCGCCGGGTTGGAGTTGACGTCCGCCGACGGGGCCCAGTTCAGGTTGACCCCGCACTCCGCGAGCCGGCGGCCCAGTGCGTACGCCACGTCCCGGGTGAGCTCCACGTCGTCCACCGCGCCCAGCGCGTGGTTGCCGGGGAAGCTGGAGCCGGTGCGCACCTCCAGGCGGGTGACGTCCCCGCCCTCCTCGTCGATGGCGACCAGGACGTCGTCCCGTTCCGCGCGCAACTGGGCGGTCAGGGCCGAGAGCTGTTCCGGGGAGGTGATGTTGCGGCCGAAGAGGCCGACCGAGGCCAGGCCCTCACCGAGGCGGCGCAGCAGCCAGTCGGGGGCCGTGACGCCGGTGAAGCCGGGCTGCAGGACCGTCAGCGCGTCACGGGTCAGCGTGTCGGTGCCGGGGGCGATTGTCGTCATCGGGGGCGTCATCCCTTCACGGCGCCCGCGGTCAGACCCGCGGCCATCCTGCGCTGGACGAGGAGGAAGAGGGCGACGATGGGGAGAGCCATCATGGTGGCGCCGGCCATCATCGGGGCGTACTCGGTGCCGTGCTTGGTGGTGAAGTTGCCGAGCCACACGGTCGCGGTCTGGTTCTTCTGGCTGAGCAGCATCAGGGCGTACAGGTACTCGTTCCAGGCCTGGATGAAGCCGTAGACCGAGGTGGCGACCATGCCGGGGGCCAGCAGCGGGAAGACGACCCGGACGAAGGCGCCGGTGCGGCTGCAGCCGTCGACCATCGCCGCCTCCTCCAGTTCCTTCGGGATGTTGACGATGAAGCCGCGCAGGGTCCACACCGTGAAGGGCAGGATGAAGGTCAGGTACGTGATGATCAGGCCCGAGAGCCTGTCGTACTGGTCCAGGTCGTTCAGGAGCAGGAAGACCGGGATGATCATGGCGACCAGCGGGACCATCTGGACCGCGAGGACGCCCACGATCACGATCTTGCGGCCGCGGAAGGCGAACCGGGAGATGGCGAGGGCGGCCAGCATGCCGACCACGATGCCGATCGTGACGACCGCCAGGGAGACGATCAGGCTGCGGCCGACCGGGCCCCAGAAGTCGGCGATGTCCAGCGCCCGGCTGAAGTTGGAGAACGTGATGCCCGTCGGCAGCAGGCTCGGGTCCGGGTCGATCGCGTCCTTCGCCGGTTTGAACGCGGTGTTGAGCATCCAGTAGACGGGGAAACCGGCGACGGCGAAGACGAGCAGGCCGAGGAGGTTCCAGCCGAGCTTCGGCTTCCGGCGCGGCTCGGCGAGCGCGCCCTTACCGCTCACGCCGCTCACGCTGCTCATTCGACGTCTCCGATCTTCAGCATCTGGCGCATGTAGACGGCGACCACTCCCAGCAGGAGCAGCACGGTGATCAGGGCGATCGCCGAGCCCTGCCCGTAGTCGTTGACGACGAAGGCGCGGTCGTAGGAGTACGTCGTCAGGAGCTGGAACTCGGGCTCCGGGTGCCCGCCGCGCATCACGAAGACCTGGGGGAAGACGCCCATGTCCCAGATGACCGACAGGGTCGTGAGCATCACGATGATCGGCTTGAGGATGGGCAGGGTGACGTACCGGAAGACGCCCCAGGAGCCGGCGCCGTCGAGGCGGGCGGCCTCCTCCAGTTCGGCCGGGACCTGGGTGAGACCGGCGCTGAGGGTGATGACCACGAAGGGGACCGCGCCCCAGATCACCAGCAGCATGATGACGGCCAGGCCCTGCGGTCCGCTGGCGAACCAGTTGTGGCCGATCAGCTCGACGCCGGGCAGCCTGCTCAGGACCGCGTTGAGGATGCCGTAGTCGGAGTCGAACAGCCATTTGAAGACGGTGGTGGCGACGATGACCGGCATGCCCCAGCTGGCGACGAGGGCGATGTTCACGAGGGTCTTCACCCAGCCGGAGACCCGCTGGAGCAGCAGGGCGACGAGCATGCCGAGGACCATCGTGAGGATCACGCAGCCCGCGGCGAAGACGATCGTGCGGACCACGACCTGCCAGAACTCGCCGTCGGCCAGCACTCCCGAGAAGTTGTCGAACCCGACCGACTCGGCCGGCTGGAAGCCCCACAGCTGGGACTGCCCGAACTTCTGGAAGGAGAGCGTGACCAGACGGACCAGCGGATAGCCCATGACGAGGGCGAGGACCAGCAGGCAGGGAGCGAGCAGCAGCCACGGGGTGCCGCGGGACGCGCGCTTCGCCCGTGACGGTCCCGCGGGAGCGGGAGGTGGGGGTGCGGGCCGCTTCGGCGGCACCTTGGCAGGGGTGGTCGTGTCTGCGGCACTCATCCGCGCGCTCCTCAGCGGTCCCTCGGGTCGTACGGAGGCGAAGCCCCGAACGGGTCGTACGGGAGGCGGCGCCCGGCACCGGGCCGGGCGCCGCCGTCAGGTCACGAGTTGTTGATGACCTTGTCGATCGCGGCGTCCGCTTCCTTCGCGGCTTCCTCGACCGACTTCTTGCCGGTGCCGATGCTCTGCAGCATGTTCTGCAGGACCTGGGCCTTCTCGACCTGGCCCCAGCCGGGGGCCATCGGGACGAACCAGTTGGACTCGGCCGCGGTGGCCGGGACGGCCGTCGCCGGGTCGTTCTTGAGGGTCGCGAGGTCGGTCTTGTTGTTGGGCAGGTTGCCCTTGGCCATCAGGCCCTTCTGCCCGGAGGGGCCGGTGAAGGCGTTGATCCACTCGGCGGCGAGGTCCCGCGCGTCCGACTTCACCGGGACGGCGAGGTCGGAGCCGCCCAGGAACACGGGGAGGTTCTTGCCGGACGGGCCGGGCATCACGAAGTTCTCGACGTTGCCCGCGAGCTTGCCGGTCTTGTCGTTCTCCTTGGCCGCTGCGGTCGCGCCCTCCCAGGCGGGGGCGAAGATCATGCCGGACTTGCCCTGGCCGTAGACGATGTACCGGTCCGACTCGTCCTTGGTCTTGTCGCCGTGCATGTACGTGTCGACGACCGTCTTGAACTCCTCGAGGCCCTTGAGGGACTCGGCCGAGGACAGGTTGGCCTTCCACGTGCCGCCCGACTCGACGGCGATCGAGCCGCCGGCGTCGTAGACGAAGGACATGGCCGCGTACCAGTCGCGGGTGGGCTGGTACCAGGCGGAGAACTTGTCGCCCTCCTTCTTCTGGACCTTGTCGAGGGCGGCGGTCAGTTCGGCGTACGTCTTCGGCGCGGACTTCACCCCGGCCTTGGCGAAGACGTCCTTGCGCCAGTTGGCGACGCGGCCGCCGGCGTAGTACGGGACGCCGTAGGTCTTGCCGTCGTAGGTCACCGAGGCCTTGAGGCCGTCGAGCCAGGCGGAGGAGTTGTCGAACTTCGCGGCGTCGAGGGGGGCGAAGGCGCCCTTGACCATGTAGCCGAGCATCTCGGTGTTGCCCATCTCGACGACGTCGGGGGCCTTGTCGGTGGCGAGGACCGCGTCGAGCTTGGCGTTCTTGTCGGGCCAGCCGTAGTACTCGTGGTCGATCTTGACGCCGGGGTGCTTCTTCAGCACCGCCGCGTCGGCGGCCTTCACCAGCTCGGGCCAGTTGTTCTGGGCGTCGACGGTCAGCCAGACCGTCAGTTCCTTCGCGTCGGAGCCCTTCGAGTCCCCGCTGCCCTTGTCGTCCCCGCACGCCGCGATGGAGACCATCATGCCCGCGATACCGATCGCGGCTATCAGCTTGCGCTTCACGCCACCCTCCTCAGGGATGCCCACACCTCCCGCCCATAGACCGGGACCTGGACCAATGGTGTAGACCAGTGCGCCGAGCTTGGCTCAGACCAATACGGCTGTCAAGAGTGGCCGAATCCCCTTTGACCAGCCGTTATGGGAGCTACATATGCAGGAACCTTTAAGTAAGAAACCGTCGAAAACATCGACCGCGGAGGGCGTCGGTCCGGTAGACCAGTCGCCGGATGGACTAGACCAGCAAAGGTTGCGACGGTATACAGAGGGGATCACGGAACAGCGGAGCACTCAGCACCGTGTCCGTGCCACGATGTGACCCGCATCCGGAGCCGGGAAGGCAGGCCATGAGCACCGACGTCAGCAGTGCGGAGAACGAGGGTGGGACGACCGTCCGTACCGCGCGCGTGCCCAAGTACTACCGCCTGAAGAAGCACCTGCTCGACATGACGGAGACCCAGGCGCCGGGCACCCCGGTCCCGCCGGAGCGGACCCTTGCGGCCGAGTTCGACACCTCGCGCACGACCGTCCGCCAGGCCCTCCAGGAACTGGTCGTCGAAGGCCGCCTGGAACGCATCCAGGGCAAGGGCACGTTCGTCGCCAAGCCCAAGGTCTCCCAGGCCCTGCAGCTCACCTCGTACACCGAGGACATGCGCGCCCAGGGCCTGGAGCCCACCTCCCAGCTGCTGGACGTCGGCTACATCACCGCCGACGACACCCTCGCCGGCCTGCTCGACATCACCGCCGGCGGCCGGGTGCTGCGCGTCGAGCGGCTGCGCATGGCCAACGGCGAGCCGATGGCCATCGAGACCACCCACCTCTCGGCCAAGCGCTTCCCCGCGCTGCGCAGGTCCCTGGCCAAGTACACGTCGCTGTACACGGCCCTGGCCGAGGTCTACGACGTCCACCTCGCCGAGGCCGAGGAGACCATCGAGACCTCCCTGGCCACCCCGCGCGAGGCCGGCCTGCTCGGCACCGACGTCGGCCTGCCCATGCTGATGCTCTCCCGTCACTCGCTGGACAAGGAGGGCCAGCCCGTGGAATGGGTGCGCTCGGTGTACCGGGGCGACCGGTACAAGTTCGTGGCGCGACTGAAGAGGCCCACGGAGTAGCTTTTCTCGATCGACATGCGGACGCGGTCTTCCACTGCCCTTTATCCGTCACCTACATTGCCTGCGCATTACAACGGTGATCGGTGATCAGTTAGGGGACGGAGCCGCCGATGTCAGACACCCCGGAAGTGACGAGAGGGCCGGTGGTGACGCCTGTGCGCGTCGTCATCGGCCTCTGCCTGCTCGCGCCCTTCGTGGCGATGCTGTGGGTGGGTTCCTACGCGAAGGTGGATCCGGCGTTCATCGGGATCCCCTTCTTCTACTGGTACCAGATGCTGTGGGTGCTGATCTCGACCGCGCTCACGATGGTCGCGTACAAGCTGTGGCAGCGTGACCAGCGCGCCCGCAAGGCCCCGGGCGGGGGTGCGCGGAAGTGAAGGACGGCGTGAACGGCGTGGCACTCGCCGTCTTCATCTTCTTCTTCCTGGCCGTGACGGCCATGGGCTTCCTGGCCGCGCGCTGGCGCAAGGCCGAGAACGAGCACAGTCTCGACGAATGGGGCCTGGGCGGCCGGTCGTTCGGCACCTGGATCACCTGGTTCCTGCTGGGCGGCGACCTCTACACGGCGTACACCTTCGTCGCCGTGCCGGCGGCGATCTACGCGGCGGGCGCGGCCGGCTTCTTCGCGGTGCCCTACACGATCCTCGTGTACCCGCTGATCTTCACGTTCCTGCCCCGCCTGTGGTCGGTCTCGCACAAGCACGGGTACGTGACGACCTCGGACTTCGTGCGCGGCCGCTGGGGCTCCAAGGGCCTGTCGCTGGCGGTGGCGCTGACCGGCATCCTGGCGACGATGCCCTACATCGCGCTGCAACTCGTGGGCATCCAGGCGGTGCTCGACGTGATGGGCGTCGGCGGCGGCGAGAACACGAACTGGTTCGTCAAGGACCTGCCGCTGCTGATCGCGTTCGGTGTGCTGGCCGCGTACACCTACTCGTCCGGTCTGCGGGCCCCCGCGCTGATCGCGTTCGTGAAGGACACGCTGATCTACATCGTCATCGCGGTGGCGATCATCTACATCCCGATCAAGCTGGGCGGCTTCGACGACATCTTCGCCAAGGCCGGCGAGGCGTTCGGCCAGACCAACCCGGCCACGGGCAAGCCGCGCGGCGCGCTGGCCCCGGCCGAACCGGGCCAGTGGACCTACGCCACCCTGGCCCTCGGCTCCGCGCTCGCGCTGTTCATGTACCCGCACTCGATCACCGCGACCCTGTCCTCCAAGAGCCGTGAGGTGATCCGCCGCAACACCACCATCCTGCCGCTGTACTCGCTGATGCTGGGCCTGCTGGCGCTGCTGGGCTTCATGGCGATCGCGGCCGGGGTCAAGGTCACCAACGGACAGCTGGCCATCCCGCAGCTGTTCGAGACCATGTTCCCGGCGTGGTTCGCGGGTGTGGCGTTCGCGGCGATCGGCATCGGCGCGCTCGTGCCGGCGGCCATCATGTCGATCGCGGCCGCGAACCTCTTCACCCGGAACATCTACAAGGACTTCATCAAGCCGGACGCCACGCCCGCGCAGGAGACCAGGGTCTCCAAGCTGGTGTCCCTGCTGGTGAAGGTGGGCGCCCTGGTCTTCGTCCTCACCATGGACAAGACGGTCGCCATCAACTTCCAGCTGCTGGGCGGCATCTGGATCCTGCAGACCTTCCCGGCCCTGGTCGGCGGCCTGTTCACCCGCTGGTTCCACCGCTGGGCGCTGCTCGCGGGCTGGGCGGTCGGCATGGTCTACGGCACGGTCGCCGCGTACGGCGTCGCCTCCCCGACCCAGAAGCACTTCGGCGGCTCGGCGAAGGAGATCCCGGGCATCGGAGAGATCGGCTACATCGGTCTCACGGCGTTCGTCCTCAATGCCGTCGTGACCGTGGTCCTGACCTTCGCCCTCAAGGCCGTGAAGGCCCCCGAGGGCATCGACGAGACCAGGCCGCAGGACTACACGGCGGACGCCGGGGACCCGGGGGTGCAGGTGGAGCTGCCGCCGGCGACCGCCGGAGCGTCCCACTAGACGAGACCGCGGCGGGCCGTCGGGAAAATCCGGCGGCCCGCCGTCGTGCGCATGGGGCACACTGCGCGCCATGGACATCCGGATCAGGCAGGCGAAACCCAGCGAGTACGCCGCCCTCGGCGAGATGACGGCCCGTGCCTACCTCGACGACGGCCTGCTCGACTACGGCGAGGGCGACGAGTACCTGCCCGTGCTGAAGGACGTGGCCGGGCGGGCGGCCGCCGCCGAGGTCCTCGTGGCCGTGGAGGGCGAACGGCTCCTCGGCGGAGTCACCTTCGTCCCCGGCCCCGGCCCCGTCGCCGACATCGCCCGTCCCGGCGAGACGGAGATCAGGGCGCTCGCCGTCACGCGCGAGGCGCGGGGCCGGGGCGCCGGTGAGGCCCTCGTGCGGAGCTGTGTCGACCGCGCCCGGGCCATGGAGGGCCGCACCGCCGTCGTCCTGTCGACCCAGCGCGCCATGCACAGCGCCCACCGCCTCTACGAGCGCCTCGGCTTCGTCCGCACACCGGAGCGGGACTGGAATCCCGTGCCGCACCTGGACGACCTCACTCTCCTCACCTACAAGTTGACACTCTGAAACCACCCCGACACAACATCTGGGGGTGGCGTGACGGGTGAGCACAAGATGTATGCTCATGCTCGCTGTCGCCGCAGGGGAATCCGGTGCGAATCCGGAACTGTCCCGCAACGGTGTACTCGCGTGTGCGCCCACCCGTGTCCGCACGCCTGTCCAGTCCGAGGACCTGTCGGCAGCGCACCCGGCCGTCCGGCCCGGGTGCCTTGACGTCCGGGCCTCGTGGAGTGGGCCGGTGGACGCGACGCCGCGTGCGCTCGTGTGCTGCCCCCTGCTCCGCGCCAGGCCCCCTGCCGAGCGAGGGAGAGCCCCACGTGACCATCGCGCCAGCCGATCCGGCCTCAGCCGTCCTGCCGGAAACCGACGGTCCCGGTGCCGCGCTGCTGCGGACCCTGACCGAGCTGACCGCCGACCTCCCCGACGCCGACCCCGGCCGGGTCGCCGCCGCCGCGCTGCGCGGCCGGTCCGCCGGGGCGGACGAGAGGGAGCTGCGCGAGCTGGCCACGGAGGCGGCCGCCGGCCTGATCTCCGAGGACCCCGCCTACTCCCGGCTGGCCGCCCGGCTGCTGACGATCAGCATCGCCACGGAGGCCGCCTCCCAGGGCGTCACCTCGTTCACCGGGTCCGTGGCCGTCGGTCACCGCGAGGGCCTCATCGCCGACCGCACCGCCGACTTCGTACGGCTGCACGCGGCCCGCCTGGACGCGCTGATCGACCCGGCCGCCGACGACCGCTTCGGCTACTTCGGGCTCCGCACCCTGCACAGCCGCTACCTGCTGCGGCACCCGCACACCCGCAAGGTCGTCGAGACGCCCCAGCACTTCCTGCTGCGGGTGGCCTGCGGTCTCGCCGAGGACGACACCACCCGTGCCCTGGACGAGGTCGCGGCGCTCTACGGGCTCATGAGCCGCCTCGACTACCTGCCGTCCTCCCCCACGCTCTTCAACTCCGGCACCCGGCACCCCCAGATGTCGTCCTGCTACCTCCTCGACTCCCCGCTGGACGAGCTGGACTCGATCTACGACCGCTACCACCAGGTGGCCCGGCTCTCCAAGCACGCCGGCGGCATCGGGCTGTCGTACTCCCGGATCCGCAGCCGCGGTTCGCTGATCCGCGGCACCAACGGGCACTCCAACGGCATCGTCCCGTTCCTGAAGACCCTGGACGCCTCCGTCGCCGCCGTGAACCAGGGCGGCCGGCGCAAGGGCGCGGCCGCGGTCTACCTGGAGACCTGGCACTCCGACATCGAGGAGTTCCTGGAGCTGCGCGACAACACCGGTGAGGACGCCCGCCGTACGCACAACCTGAACCTCGCGCACTGGGTCCCGGACGAGTTCATGCGCCGGGTGAACGCCGACGAGCAGTGGTCGCTGTTCTCCCCCTCCGACGTGCCCGAGCTGGTCGACCTGTGGGGCGAGGAGTTCGACGCCGCGTACCGCGCGGCGGAGGCGGCCGGGCTCGCCAGGAGGACCATCGCGGCCCGTGATCTGTACGGCCGGATGATGCGGACCCTCGCGCAGACCGGCAACGGCTGGATGACCTTCAAGGACGCGGCCAACCGCACCGCCAACCAGACGGCGGAGCCGGGCCAGGTGATCCACTCCTCCAACCTCTGCACGGAGATCCTGGAGGTCACCGACGACGGCGAGACCGCGGTGTGCAACCTGGGTTCGGTGAACCTCGGGGCCTTCGTGGCCGACGGGGACATCGACTGGGAGCGCCTGGACGCCACCGTCCGCACGGCCGTCACCTTCCTCGACCGGGTCGTCGACATCAACTTCTACCCGACCGAGCAGGCGGGCCGGTCGAACGCCAAGTGGCGTCCGGTGGGCCTGGGCGCGATGGGTCTGCAGGACGTCTTCTTCAAGCTGCGGCTGCCCTTCGACTCCCCCGAGGCCCGCCTGCTGTCCACCCGGATCGCCGAGCGCGTCATGCTCGCCGCGTACGAGGCCTCCGCCGACCTGGCCGAGCGCAACGGCCCGCTGCCGGCCTGGGAGAAGACCCGTACCGCCCGGGGTGTGCTGCACCCGGACCACTACGGCGTCGAGTTCACCTGGCCGGAGCGCTGGGCGGCGCTGCGCGAGCGGATCGCGACGACCGGTCTGCGCAACTCGCTGCTCCTCGCCATCGCGCCGACGGCCACCATCGCCTCGATCGCCGGTGTGTACGAGTGCATCGAGCCGCAGGTGTCCAACCTGTTCAAGCGCGAGACGCTGTCGGGCGAGTTCCTCCAGGTCAACTCGTACCTGGTGCAGGACCTCAAGGAGCTCGGCGTCTGGGACGCCCGCACCCGGGAGGCGCTGCGCGAGTCGGGCGGCTCGGTGCAGGACTTCGCCTGGATCCCGGCGGACGTACGGGCCCTGTACCGGACGGCGTGGGAGATCCCGCAGCGCGGCCTGATCGACATGGCCGCCGCCCGCACCCCGTACCTGGACCAGGCGCAGTCCCTGAACCTGTTCCTGGAGACGCCGACCATCGGCAAGCTCTCCTCGATGTACGCGTACGCCTGGAAGTCGGGCCTGAAGACGACGTACTACCTGCGCTCGCGCCCGGCGACCCGTATCGCCCGCGCGGCCCAGGCCACCATCCCCGTGCAGCAGCCGGCCCCCGAGGACGCCGTCGCCTGCTCCCTTGAGAACCCCGAGTCCTGCGAGGCCTGCCAGTGATGTCCGTCCGTAACCAGAACCTCCTCGACCCCGGCTTCGAGCTGACTCTCCGTCCGATGCGCTACCCGGACTTCTACGAGCGCTACCGGGACGCCATCAAGAACACCTGGACCGTGGAGGAGGTCGACCTCCACTCGGACGTCGCCGACCTCGCCAGGCTGACGCCGGAGGAGCAGCATCTGATCGGCCGGCTCGTCGCGTTCTTCGCGACCGGCGACTCGATCGTGGCGAACAACCTGGTGCTGACGCTGTACAAGCACATCAACTCCCCGGAGGCGCGCCTGTACCTGTCGCGCCAGCTGTTCGAGGAGGCCGTGCACGTCCAGTTCTATCTGACGCTGCTGGACACCTATCTGCCCGACCCGGAGGACCGCGCCGCGGCCTTCGACGCCGTGGAGAACATCCCCTCGATCCGCGAGAAGGCCGGGTTCTGCTTCAAGTGGATCAACGAGGTGGAGAAGCTGGACCGCCTGGAGACCCGGGCCGACCGCCGCCGCTTCCTGCTCAACCTGATCTGCTTCGCCGCGTGCATCGAGGGCCTGTTCTTCTACGGCGCCTTCGCGTACGTCTACTGGTTCCGCAGCCGGGGCCTGCTGCACGGTCTCGCCACCGGCACCAACTGGGTGTTCCGTGACGAGACCATGCACATGAGCTTCGCCTTCGACGTGGTCGACACCGTCCGCAAGGAGGAGCCGGACCTGTTCGACGAGCAGCTGCGGCAGCAGGTCACGGACATGCTCCGGGAGGCCGTCGAGGCCGAGCTGCAGTTCGCGCGCGACCTGTGCGGCGACGGCCTGCCGGGCATGAACACCGAGTCGATGCGGCAGTACCTGGAGTGCGTCGCCGACCAGCGGCTCACCCGCCTCGGCTTCGCCCCGGTGTACGGCTCGGAGAACCCCTTCTCCTTCATGGAGCTGCAGGGCGTTCAGGAGCTGACCAACTTCTTCGAGCGGCGTCCGTCGGCGTACCAGGTCGCGGTGGAGGGGACGGTCGACCTCGACGAGGACTTCTGACCCTCCCGCTCTCCCCGGGCCTCCTGGGCCTCCCTGATCCGCCGGTCGGCGCGCCGGTCGCGCACGATGCCGAACACGGACGGGAGGACCAGGAGGACGAGGATCCCGAGGACCAAGAGCATTCCGATGAGGCCTTCGATCTGGTTCGTGTTCATGGACACCACTGTCCCGCCCGACACTCCTTACCGGGAGTGGCAGGACTGCCGCACACCTTCAAATTCCTGCCACCACTGGTGCACACTGGCAGCATGCTGAAGAACGTGGCGGTCGTCCTGCTGGACGGCGTGCACCCCTTCGAGCTGGGTGTCGTGTGCGAGGTGTTCGGCCTCGACCGCAGCGACGAGGGGCTCCCGGTGTACGACTTCGCCGTGGTCTCGGCGGAGGGCCCGGTGCTGGGCACCCATGTCGGCGGGCTCACCGTCTCCACGCCGTACGGCCTCGACCGGCTGGAGGAGGCGGACCTGATCGCCGTACCGGCCTCGGACTCCACCATCGACCGCACGTTTCCGCCCGAGCTGCTCGCCGCGCTGCGCCGGGCCGTGGACCGGGGCGCCCGGGTGCTCAGCGTCTGCTCGGGCGTCTTCGTGCTGGGCGCCGCCGGGCTGCTCGACGGGCGGCGCTGCGCCGCGCACTGGCGGCACGCGAACGTGCTGGCCCGCCGCCACCCCCGTACACGGGTCGAACCGGACGTCCTCTACGTCGACGAGGATCCGGTGATCACCTCCGCCGGCACGGCCGCCGGGATCGACGCCTGCCTCCACCTCGTCCGCAAGGAACAGGGGCCCGAGGTGGCGAACCGGATCGCCCGCCGGATGGTCGTACCGCCGCACCGGGACGGCGGCCAGGCGCAGTACATCGAGCGGCCGCTGCCCCGGTCCTCGTGCGACACGGTCGGGGCGGTCCTGGCCTGGATGGAGGGGCACCTCGACCAGGAGGTCACCGTCGAGCAGCTGGCGGCCCGCGCCCACATGGCGCCGCGCACCTTCGCCCGCCGCTTCCAGCAGGAGACGGGCACCACCCCCTACCGGTGGCTGCTGCGCCAGCGGGTGCTGCTGGCCCAGCACCTGCTGGAAGCCACGGACGAGACGATGGACGCGATCGCCTGGCGCACCGGCTTCGGCACGGCCGGCGCCCTGCGCCACCAGTTCGTACGGTCCCTCGGGACCACTCCGAACGCCTACCGGCGGACCTTCCGGGGCCCGCAGGAGGCCGCCTGACGGCGGGCACCCCTCCCCGGGCCCCGGGTCCCGCTCACCCGGGCAGCGCCCGCAGCATCAGCCGTCGCGGCCGGAGCGTGATGCCGATGCGCGTCCGGGCGTCGGAGCCGGGTACCTGCTCGAAGCGGAACGCGTTCGCCACCACCGCGGCGATCAGGGTGAGCTCGGCCATCGAGAAGTGGTCGCTCGGGCACTTCCGGTTGCCGACGCCGAACGGCGCCATGGCGAACCTGGGCACCGCCTCGGAACGGCCGGGCAGCCAGCGGTCGGGATCGAACTCCTCGTTCCGCTCATAGGACCGCGGATCGCGCTGGACCGCGTACGGGCTGTAGACGATGTCCGCTCCGGCGGGAATGCGGTATCCGCCGAGCTCGGTCTCGGCCACCGCGCGCCGGGTCAATATCCATACGGCCGGGTGCAGCCGCATGGTCTCGATGACGACATTGGCGGTGTGCCGCAGCTTTCGGACGTCGTCGAAAGCGACCGGCCGGTCACCGACAACGTTTTTCACCTCTTCGCGGATCTTGTCCACCTGCTCCGGGTGCTCCGTGAGGACGAGGAGCAGCGACATGACCAACGAGCCGACGGTTTCACTGCCCGGGGTGAGTATCGCGATGACCTGATCGTGGATCTCCTGTTCCCCGATCGGGTCGCCATTCTCGTCCTTCGCCTCCAGCAAAGCCGTCAGCAAATCGTCCGGCTTTTGACCGGACGCGCGGCGGTCGGCCACGATCTCGTCGACGAGCCGGTGCAGATCGGCCAGCGCCCGGTTGAATTCGAGGTTGGCCGGAACCGGTACCCGATAAAGCGGTCCGAGAGGGACCACCATGCGTTGGTACATACCGGCGAACAGGGTGGCGAGCGCGGAGGTGATGCGTTCGGCACGGGCGTCCATGTAGCTGCCGCGCATCAGACAGCGGGCGGAGATGCGCACGGACACCCGGAAGGACTCGGCCGTGACGTCGAGGACCTCGCCGCGTCCCCAGCGCTCGACGAGCGCGTGCGCCTCCTCCTCCATGATCGGCCCGTACGCCGGGATGGCGTCGAGCCGGAACGCGGGCTGGATGGTGCGGCGCTGACGGCGGTGGAGCGAGCCGTTGGCGGTGGCCACGCCCTCCTTGCCCAGCAGGCTCTCCAGGGACTCCCAGAGGGGTCCGGCGATGATGTAGTCGGGGCTGAGGGCGAGCGCCCCGGTGAGCTCGGGCGCGGTGACGGCGTACACCGTCTTGGGGCCGAGCTGGAGGCGGACCACGTCGCCGTGGCCGCGCAGCCGGGCCAGGAAGGCCAGCGGATCGCGGGCCAGCTTCCAGCCGTGGCCCAGGAGCGGTACCCCGCCACCGGCCAGGGGTGGCTCACGCAGTCCGGATGTCCCGGGGGTCGCGGGCTTCACCGACTCGACGGTCATTTCTCACCTGCCGCTTCGTTGTTGACGTACGGGGGCGTGGACCGGTCGTCCCAGCTGTCGACCATGTATCGGCCCGACTCGTGGTGGAACCAGTAGACGGAACTGAACCAGTTCCGCATGTTCGCGAGGCAGGACCGTACGGCGGCGCCGAGTTCCTTTCCGTAAACCGTCCCGTCGTCGAGCCGGTCGGCGAGCCGTAAGACGTCCTGCTCGACGGCGAGGAATCCGGAGATGCATTCCTCGACGCGCCGCCGGACTTCTTCCACCGCCTCTTCCAGGGTCAGCCCCTCATGGGTGATGAGACTGATTCCGAGATTGTGCACCTCGTCGCCCGCTATTTCCTTCGGGAGCGAGCAGAGGTCGTTGTACCAGGCGGCGAATTCCTGACTGAGCAGGGCCGCCCGCCGGAAAGAAGGGTGTTTCCGCACGGCGTCCGGGAGTTCACGGCCCGCGCTGAGTTCCAGGAGGTCGGTCCAGATCCAGTGCGCAAAGGTGAGCCGGCGCAGGGCGAGATACTCCTCGACCCCGGGGATCCGGCCCTCGGCGCGATTGCGGAACTCCCGGTCGTACGCCTCGATCACGGTGTGGAAGTGGCGCGCGAACCGCGCGTTCCAGGTGCCGGGCAGGAAGGCGAACAGCCGGCCCACGCTGTCGGCGAGTCCGGCCACCAGCGGATCCGGGTGGAGCAGGTGGACCGCCGGGTGGTCCAGGGCGGCGTGCAACCGGAACCTGAGCCGACGCCAGGCCGACGCGCGTCCGTGCACGACGTCACGGTCGTGCCGGTCGTCCCAGACGAAGAACCACGCGCTGTAGTCGGCGATGGCCTGCAGGACCTCGTCGGGGGCGCCGAGGTAGTAGCCGGCCATCAGATCGGTGTAGCACAGGCCGTCGGCATATTCTGCGACCTTGTCCGCCGGCATCAGACGTTTTTCCCGCAGCCAGGAACGCGTGTTCTCCTGCAACCGGGGCCAATACGGATGCAGTTGCCGGGGAAAGGACGCCTCGATGACCGGAAGAGAGAGCGAGGGCGGTACCGCGGGCGCGGCCACCGTCGCCGTGGTGCTGTATGTGGTGCTGTATGGGAAAGCTGGCACGAACTACCCCTCTCAGCCGCCAGTGGGCGCACACCCCTCCCGTCGTGCCGGGCGTGCGCCGTTGCGTATCCCCGCACTCCCATTCAGCACTACAACTGACCGTTCTGGGAACGCATTTGCTTCATTCACTGCCTCAACACGCCGAGAATCCACTCCGGCGTGACTGGTTATGGATCAGCGGATGCGCAAAAGCGATCGAACGTCCGTCGGACACACGAACGACGCCTGGCCGGGAAGGCTCCCGGCCAGGCGTCGTTCGCGCGGTGGCGTGGTTCAGTCGTTGGCGACCACGGGGTAGCGGGGTTCGTTCTCGGCCATTTGCCGCAGGGCGTCCTTGCGTTCGCGCTTGGACAGCCGGTCGATGTAGAGGTACCCGTACAGGTGGTCGGTCTCGTGCTGCAAACACCGAGCGAAGTACCCGGTGCCGCGCACCTTGATCGGGTTGCCCTTCTCGTCCTGCCCGGTCACCTCGGCGTAGTCGGGGCGGGCGAGCGGGGCGTAGGCGGTGGGCACCGAGAGGCAGCCCTCGTTGCTGTCGTCCAGCCGGCGCCTGTCGGCGGGGAGTTCGACGAGCTTGGGGTTGCAGACGACGCCGACATGCCGGACGCCCTCGTCGTCGGGGCAGTCGTAGACGAAGACCTTCAGGTCGACGCCGATCTGGTTGGCGGCCAGGCCCACGCCCTCGGCGGTGCGCTGGCTGGCGAACATGTCGTCCACCAGCTTCAGCAGCTCGTCGTCGAACTCGGTGACGTCCTTGCACTCCTTGTGGAGCACCGGGTTCCCGACGACCGTGATCGGCCGCGAGGTGCCGCGCTCGCGGTACGCCTGCTCCCGCTCCTCCGTCTCCTCGGTGTCGATGACGAAGCCCTCGTCGTCCACGGGGAGCACGCCCGCGTGCTGCTGATCGGTGTCCTGCTGCGCCATGACCGACGTATGCCTTCCTCAGAAAAACAGGGGGGTGAATGCTCGATACAGGGTACGTGGGGGCGCCCCGTCAGGGGCGCGGACGGTCGCGGCGTGCGGCTCCGTAGCGTGGGCGCGACCAGCCGCTGCAGGCCCGCAGCCGGGCGACGGCCTCAGCACACCTCTTCCAGATCCCGCCAGTCCCTGGAATCCGGACTGTCGGCGACCCATCCGTCCAGCAGCCCGCGCACCAGAGAAGCCGGCGCGGCCACCCCGCACTCCCGCTCCGGCACCCACAGCTGTCCGTCGGTGCGGTGGCCGAGCGGCCCCGGATGCCCCGGCTCGCTGTGGTCGTGCGGATCCAGATGCTCGCCGTCGCCCTCGTCGGACGGCATCCGCGACTCCGAGCACATCCGGCACAGCAGCCGCACCGACGACGACCAGTCCTCCGCCGCGAAGCCCGCGTCCGCGGCCAGTTGCTCCAGCGCGTCCCGGTCGGCCTCCGTCGCCGCCTCCAGCAGGACCACCCAGGTGGGCACGGGCGACGGGGCCCACAGCTCGATCTCGTCGAAGACGGGGTAGGAGTGCCCGGCGGCCGTGGTCCGCTCGCCGTGCGGGACCCCGTCGTGCAGCACGACCTCACCCCAGCGCCGCCCGGACGACGGCAGCGGGATCGACAGCACCTCCATACGGGCGGGATCCAGCCGGCGCCCCCACACGACCTCGGCCTCCCCCTCGGGCGACAGCCGTACGGCCGCGCTGCCCAGCTCCATGCCGACGGGCTCGCCGGAGCCGATACCGCTGCCCGGCACGTGCAGCCCGTACGCCTGCCAGGCGCGGCGGGCCAGCGGCCAGTCCTGCAGGGCGGTGGCGGCGATGCCGACGTTCCACCAGTCGGGGGCGCCGGTCTCGCGGTCGAGCAGGGCGACGGCCCGCAGACCGGCCGTGCGGGCCTGCTCCCAGTCGTGCCGGAACTTGTGCAGCAGGGCGAGGTTGAACCAGGACTCCGACAGCCAGGGCTCCAGGTCGGCGGCACGTGTCAGCAGCGCGCCCGCGTCCTCGTACCGCCCGTCGCCGATCAGCGTGAACGCGCGGTCGGTGGCCTGCCGCCAGGAGGCGGAGGGCCGGTGCCGTCCCTTGCCGAAGATCCTCACGATTCCCGCCTGCCAGTTCCGTGGAGTGGGCTGGCCAGTGCCCCCGGACTCTCTCTCCCTCGCATCCAACCACGTGTGGCTGGAAGGGCGCTCATTACCCATGGGTTACCCACCCTTGGGCAGGGTCAGACAGTCCCGGGACAGCACCCTGGCCAGCGCCTCGACCACCTCCGGCGCGTACGCGCCACCGGTGCCGAGGCGCAGCTCCTCCAGCGCGGTGAGGGGGCCGCCGGGGCCGGCGCCCTGCACCTTCTCGTCGTACGCGTTCACCACCCGGACTATGCGGGCGGCCACCGGCTGCTCCGGGTAGGGGTCGGCCTGCCGCTCGACGACCGCGGCGACCTGGGCGCCCGCCCCGGTCTGACGGACGACGGCCCCGCCGAGCAGCGCGATCCGCCGCTGCTCGGCGGCCGGGAGGCCGGCGGTGGCCCCGGCCGGGACCGGGTCGACGAGGCTGAGCTGGCCGATGTCGTGCATGAGGGCCGCGTACTCCAGGACGGTCAGCTCGGCCTCCGGCAGCCCCAGGTCCCGGCCCACGGCCTGGCTGAGGGCGGCGACCCGGCGGGCGTGACCGGCGGGGGTGTACCCGGCGATCTCGGTGGCGCGGGCGAGGGAGGCGATGGTCTGCCGGTTGGTGGCGCGGACGGCGGCGTACCGGTGCAGGGACAGCTGGGTGAGCAGCAGCGGCACCGAGAACACGGGCAGCGCCCAGAGCCCCACGACCGCGACCGCGAGTGCCATCACCGCGCCGGTCGCGCACACGGCCGACCCGATGCCGGGCACCGCGCGCAGCTCGTCGCGGAGCAGCGGCGGGAACGGCCACCCGGTGCGGGAGTGGGCCAGCGCGGCGGCGACCACGGCGTCGCACAGCACCGTCAGGATGAGCAGGGCGAGCAGGACGAGGGCGTAGACGGGCCCCCGCCAGTGGTCGAACGCCCCCCTGTTGTAGAGGGGCTGGAAGCAGACGGCGGCGAAGCCCACGGCCAGGACGCGGCGGACCAGGTGGTCGAGGACGGGCCCCTGCCCGCGCGCGACGTGCGGCACGCTGCCCAGCAGCGAGGCGGCGGCCACCACCGAGACGACCTGGGCGACCCCGTGGTGGCCGGGGTGCCCGGCGTGCTCCCCGAGCAGGGCGTACGACAGGCCCGCGGCGGCACCGAGCGGCGCGGCCTCCCGCAGCCCCGGCCGGCTCATCAGTTCACCCACGGCCACCAGCCCTCCGAAGGCCAGTGCGACGGCCCCCTCCTCGACACCGGCACGAAGGGTGACGACCAGGGAGACGCCCGTGAGCAGAGCGGCCGCCGTGTGCAGGGGGCGGGCGGTGAGCGGGCGGCGGGCAGGGGGCAGGGGGTGAGGCGGGGTCATCGGGCGGCTCCCGGGCGGTCGGGGCGACACGGGGCCGTCGCAGGCCCCGGGCAGTCCGCAGGGCCAGGGGGCACCGCGGCACCCGCGGAGGTGCGAGGCGGCGGCGCCCCGCCCTCGCGACACCCCCGGCCGGCCAGGGCGGCACGCGGACGCGGCCGTCGGACCGTCACCGGGCGGTGCGGCGTCATCGTCGGGCTCCCGGGCGGTCGGGGGCCGGGGCGGGGTGGGGGAGGGTGCGGGGAGGGGGTTCCTCGGCGGTGACCAGGGGGTGCCAGCCCTCTCGTCCGATCACCCTCGTGAGGGCCGTGACCATCCGCGGGTCGAAGTGCGTGCCCGCGCACCGCTCCAGCTCCTCCAGGGCGGCCGGCACCGGCCGGGCCCTGCTGTAGCAGCGGTTGGACGTCATGGCGTCGAAGGCGTCGGCGACGGCCACCACCCGGGCGGGCTCCGGGATCTGATGGCCCACCAGCCCGTACGGATAGCCGCGGCCGTCGAGCCGCTCGTGGTGGTGGAGGATCGCGGAGCGGGCCTCGCCGAGGAAGGAGATGCCCCGGGTGATCTCGTGCCCGTACTCCGGATGCAGCTCGATCACCCGCCGTTCCTCGGGGGTCAGGGGGCCGTCCTTGCGCAGCAGCCGGGTGGGCACGCCGAGTTTGCCGACGTCGTGCAGGATCCCGGCGAACCGGATGACCTCGACCCGGTTCTCGTCCATGCCCAGCTCGCGCGCGATCATCATCGAGGCCTGGCCGACGCGCTCGCTGTGGCCGCGCGTGTAGCCGTCCTTGATGTCGACGGCCTGGACCAGCGCGCGGATCGTCGCGCGGTGGGCGGCCCGCTCCCGGTGGTACTGCGCGAACACCCACCACGACACGGCCATCGGGAAGAGCACGAGCAGCGCGGCGACCGGCCCGTAGGGGCTGCGCCAGAGCACGGCCATCATCAGCCCGGCGAGCCCGTGCACGGTGAGGGGCGCGAGGGAGCGCAGGAACAGCCCGCGGGAGGCGGCGAGCGGCGGCAGCCCCTCGGCGAGCGCGAGCATCCCGCCGTCCAGGAGGGCGAGCACCGCGCAGAAGACGAGCACCGCCCCGCCCGCCGGCACCAGCGCGTACGGCACGTCGGAACCGGCCACGGCGTCCTGCCCGTCCAGCGCGCCGTGGACCCGGGCCGCGGCCCAGACCGCGAGGGACGACTGCGCCGCCCGCCAGACGCGGCGCAGCAGAAAGGGGCCCTGCTCGACGTGCGAGCACAGGGCCCCGGGGAGCGGTACGAGCGCGGCCGCGGGCGGTGGCAGCAGAAACGCCCCGGCCAGCAGCACGGGGGAGAACGTGCCGGCGAAGCGGCGCCGGGCGATCTGCTCACCCCCGGCGTACAGCGCGGCCAGCAGGCCGACGGCCCACCAGGGTGTGCGCGCGGCGGTGGGGAGCGGGGAGAGGCAGAGCAGGGCGGCGAGGGCGGCTGCAGCGACGTAACCGCGTGCCCGCGCCGGCACTCCCTCCATGACGCCTCCCCAGCCGTGCCCGTCCGGGCTCCGTCACCGGACCGGGCTTTCGGAGCCTAGGGGGGCGTAGGGGGCTCCGCGGGCGTATCACCCGCGGATTAGCACATTCGAGTGAAGGCTGTGCTGGTGGGCGCCGGACTCAGGATTCCTGAGGGGTGACCGTCACGTCGTGTTCGGGCACGGTCTGTCCGGAGCGGATCAGCTCGATCCGGCCCATCACCTTGGAACGCAGGTCGGTCGGCACGTCGTCATGGCCGCAGCACCGCTTGACCAGCTTCTTCACGGCCTCTTCGAGCCCGTACTTCTCCAGGCACGGCGAGCACTCGTTGAAGTGCTGCTTGAACTTGTCGCGATCGACGTCCGGCATCTCACTGTCGAGGAACTCGTACAGATGGTCGAGGACCTCACTGCAGTCCGTCTCGTGCGGCTCTCCGCAGCTCATGAGCCCGAGCCTTTCGCTTCGTTCGAGTCTCCGGCGCCGGCCGGGACCAGCCCGCGCTCACGGGCGTAGTCCTCGAGCATGCCGCGCAGCTGACGGCGGCCCCGGTGCAGCCGGGACATCACCGTACCGATGGGTGTCCCCATGATGTCCGCGATCTCCTTGTACGCAAAGCCCTCTACGTCCGCGAGATACACGGCGATGCGGAACTCCTCGGGAATGGCCTGAAGTGCTTCCTTCACGTCCGAGTCGGGCAGGTGGTCCAGCGCCTGCGACTCGGCGGAGCGCAGACCGGTCGACATGTGCGACTCGGCGCGGGCGAGCTGCCAGTCCTCGATCTCCTCGGCCGCGCTGCGCTGGGGCTCGCGCTGCTTCTTGCGGTACGAGTTGATGAAGGTGTTGGTGAGGATCCGGTACAGCCAGGCCTTGAGGTTGGTGCCCTCGCGGAACTGGTGGAAGGACGCGTACGCCTTGGCGTACGTCTCCTGCACCAGGTCCTCGGCGTCCGCCGGGTTGCGCGTCATGCGCAGGGCGGCCGAGTACATCTGGTCGAGGAACTCGAGCGCGTCCCGCTCGAAGCGCGCGCTGCGCTCCGCGGACGACTCGTCGCTCGTCTCCACGCCCACGCCCTGGCCCTCGGGCAGCTCCGCCTGGCCGTTGTCGGTCCCTGCGTCGGTACCGGTGACCGGACCCACCTCCTCGAAGATCTGCGTGGAACCGAAACCGGTCCCACTCGAATCGGAGGATAGACGACTACCCGTGGCCGCCGCCCCTCGAATAGGAGCGGTCCTGGCCGCGTGCAGCACCGTCCAGTCCAGGTCGGTGCGGCTCGGGCAGATGGTCGAACCCATGCGGCGGACTCCCTCTCGGACTCGGTGCTGCCTGTTCAGCACTTCTGTCCGCCTCAACAGCGGGCCGCCCCACGACATTCCCGAGATCTTCACCCGAGTGAGCCGACCCACTTCACCACCGCGTCGGTGACGATCGCCACGGCATCCTCCTGGCCGATCTCCGCCCGCTTGGGCACGGCGAAGCCATGGTCGCCATACGGCACCTCGACGATCTCGTACGCCCCCTCGGGGAACTCCCCGGGCCTGCCGAAGGTGTCGTTGCCGCCCTGGACGACGAGGGTGGGCACCCCCGCGCCGAGCAGCTCGGCGGCGCGGGACTTCTCCGGCCGGCCCGGCGGATGGAGCGGGAAGCCGAGCGCGAGCACGGCGTGGGCGCCGAGCTCGGCGGCGGTACGGCAGGCCACCCGCGCGCCGGCCGAGCGACCGCCGGAGATCACCGGCAGGCCGGGCCGCGCGACCGCCGGCCAGATCCCCCGCCAGCCCGCGTCGAGTGTCCTCGGCGCCGGCGCCACCTTCTTGCCGGCCACCCGCCAGGGCTGCTCGACGAGGGCGACGGTCACCCCGTGCCCCGGCAGCACCCGCGCCAGCGCCTGGAGGTCCCGGGCCTCGATCCCGCCCCCGGCACCGTGGCTGACGGCGAGGACGAGCCGCGCCTTCGCGGCCCTGTGCCAGGTGATCCGGGCGTCACCGGCGTCCGTGGGAACGATCTCGCTGGTCATCAGAAGAGTGTGCCTTCCTCCGGGCCCTCCAGCTCCTTCAGCAGCTCCGGGCTGTTGTTGCGGACGTTGCTGACGGCCGTGGACACCGGGTAGGCGCGCATCAGGCCGGCCGGCGGGGGCTCCAGCAGGGACCGCAGGTCGTCGGGGTCCGTGCGGGCCGGGTCCAGCCAGGCGTCCCAGCGGTCCGGGGTGAGCATCAGGGGCATCCGGGGGTGGATGTCGGCCAGGGCGTGCGGGCCGTCGGCCGGGGCCACCGCGAGCGGGGTCCTCTCGGCCTCGGTGGTGATCACCGAGCAGGTCACCCACCAGGCCTGCGGGTGGTCGTCGGGCAGGGTGCGGTCGCGCCAGAACTCGTAGAGTCCGGCCATCGCGAACACCGAGCCGTCGGCCGGGAGCACGAAGTAGGGCTGCTTGCGCGCCCGCTTCTTCCTCCCCTCGACCTCCAGGTCCCGCTCCTCCCTGGCCGTGACCCACTCGTAGTAGCCGTCGGCGGGCAGGATGCAGCGCCGGGCGGTGAAGGCGCGGCGGTACGACGGCTTCTCGTGGACGGTCTCCGCGCGCGCGTTGATCATCCGGGCGGCGCCCTCGGGCGACTTGGCCCAGGAGGGCACGAGCCCCCACTTCAGCTTGCGCAGCTGCCGAACCGGGCGGCGGTCGTCGGCGTCTTTCACCGGACGGTCGAGGACGGCGTAGACCTCCTTGGTCGGCGCCACGTTGTAATCGGGGGCCAGGGTCTCCTCGGGCGCCTGAGGAACCCCCCTCTCGATTTCAAAGATTCCTGCGAGATCCTCGGGCCTGCGACTCGCTGCATACCGTCCGCACATACGTGCCACACTGCCAGGCCCGCCCGTCCCCCGACCACCACCCCCCGCCGCCGGCGCCACGCGTCGGCCGTCTGTTCGCCTACGCGAGAGGGAGCCACCGGAAAACATGGCCAGCACCGCCGCCACCGCGCTGCCCGACCTCTGGGACCGGCTCGTCGGCACCCAGTCCGACCCCGATCTGTGGGTGGTGATCGCCACGGCGGTCGCTGCCCTCACGGTCGTCGTGCCGCACCCGCTGTGGCGGGTGTCGCGCAACGCGATCACCATCGCCCACGAGGGCGGCCACGGCCTGGTCGCGCTGCTGACGGGCCGCCGGCTCACCGGGATACGGCTGCACTCCGACACCAGCGGCCTGACGGTGAGCCGCGGCAAGCCGCACGGCCTCGGCATGATCCTCACGGCGGCGGCCGGCTACACCGCTCCCCCGCTGCTCGGCCTGGGCGGCGCCGCGCTGCTCGGCGCCGGCCGCATCACGCTGCTGCTGTGGCTGGCCACCGCCCTGCTGGTGGCGATGCTGGTGATGATCCGCAACGCGTACGGCGCGCTGACCGTCGTCGTGACCGGGGGCACGTTCCTGCTGGTCTCCTGGCTGGCCGGCCCCCAGGTGCAGGCGGCGTTCGCGTACGCGGTGGTGTGGTTCCTGCTGCTGGGGGGCGTGCGCCCGGCGTTCGAGCTGCAGATGAAGAGGTCGCGGGGCGGGGCGGGCGACTCGGACGCCGACCAGCTGTCACGGCTGACGCATGTGCCGGCGGCGCTGTGGCTGTTCCTGTTCCACGTGGTGAGCCTGTGCGCGCTGATGGGCGGGGGCCGGTGGCTGCTGGAGCTGTGAGCGCCCCGCAGGCGCGGGGCTCCCGGGGCGGCGGGGCGGTGCCGGCCCGCGCCCGCGCCGGGGGCGCGACCGGCCACGGCGGCGCCGCACCCGGCCACCGGCACTAAAGTGACTGCATGCCCGAAAACCTGGCCCTCTGGCCCGCCCCCACCGCGAGCGACGCCGTCGACGCGACGGTCCACGTGCCGGGGTCGAAGTCGGTCACCAACCGTGCCCTCGTCCTCGCCGCCCTCGCCTCCGAGCCCGGCTGGCTGCGCCGCCCCCTCCGCTCCCGCGACACGCTGCTGATGGCCGAGGCCCTGCGGGCGATGGGCATCGAGATCGAGGAGGGTGTGGGCCCGGACGGCACCGGCGAGGCCTGGCGGGTCCTCCCGGCGGGCCTGCGCGGCCCGGCCACGGTCGACGTCGGCAACGCGGGCACCGTGATGCGCTTCCTTCCGCCGGTGGCGGCCCTCGCCGACGGCTCCGTCCGCTTCGACGGCGACCCGCGGTCGTACGAGCGCCCCCTGAACGGCGTGATCGACGCGCTGCGCGTGCTCGGCGCCCGGATCGACGACGACGGGCGGGGCTCGCTGCCGCTGACCGTGCACGGCTCGGGCGCGCTGGACGGCGGCCCGGTGGAGATCGACGCCTCCTCGTCCTCCCAGTTCGTGTCGGCGCTGCTGCTCTCGGGCCCCCGTTTCAACCAGGGCGTGGAGGTCCGTCACATCGGCGCCTCCCTGCCCTCCCTGCCGCACATCCGGATGACGGTGGACATGCTGCGCGCGGTCGGCGCCCAGGTGGACACCCCGGAGTCGGGCGGCGAGCCGAACGTCTGGCGGGTCACGCCGGGCGCCCTGCTGGGCCGGGACCTGACGATCGAGCCGGACCTGTCGAACGCCCAGCCGTTCCTGGCGGCGGCGCTGGTGACGGGCGGGCGGGTGCTGATCCCGGACTGGCCGGCGCGTACCACCCAGCCGGGTGACCGGCTGCGGGAGATCTTCACCGAGATGGGCGGCTCCTGCGAGCTGACCGACTACGGCCTGGTCCTCACCGGCTCGGGCTCGGTCCACGGCATCGATGTCGACCTGGCCGACGTGGGCGAGCTGACGCCGGGCATCGCGGCGGTCGCCGCCCTCGCGGACTCCCCGTCCACCCTGCGGGGCGTGGCGCATCTGCGGCTGCACGAGACGGACCGGCTGGCCGCGCTCACCAAGGAGATCAACGAGCTCGGCGGTGATGTGACGGAGACGGCCGACGGCCTGCACATCCGCCCGCGCCCGCTGCACGGCGGGGTCTTCCACACCTACGACGACCACCGTATGGCGACGGCCGGTGCGATCATCGGCCTGGCCGTGGAGGGTGTGCGGATCGAGAACGTGGCGACGACGGCGAAGACCTTGCCGGACTTTCCCGAGCTGTGGACCGGGATGCTCGGGGTATAGGGACTTCGCCATGCGCCGTTACGGCAAGCACACCGACGAGGACGACATCCGCTCCCGCCCCAACCGCAAGGGCAACCGGCCTCGTACGCACATCAGGCCCAAGCACGAGGACGCCGCCGAGGGCATGGTCCTCACCGTCGACCGGGGCCGGCTGACCTGTCTGGTCGAGGACCGGATCGTGGTCGCGATGAAGGCCCGGGAACTGGGCCGCAAGGCGGCGGTCGTGGGTGACCGGGTCGCCCTGGTCGGCGATCTGTCCGGCCAGAAGGACACCCTCGCCCGGATCGTCCGCATCGCGGCGCGCACCTCGGTGCTCCGCCGCACCGCCGACGACGACGACCCGTTCGAGCGGGTGGTGGTCGCCAACGCCGACCAGCTCGCCGTGGTCACGGCCCTGGCCGACCCCGAGCCGCGCCCGCGGCTCATCGACCGCTGCCTGGTGGCGGCGTTCGACGGCGGCCTGACCCCGCTGCTGGTCATGACGAAGTCGGACCTGGCGTCGCCGGACAAGCTGCTGGAGCTGTACGGCCACCTCGACATCCCGTACGTCGTCACCAGCCGCGAGGAGCTGGAGAACGGCGACGCGGCGGACCGGGTGCGCGAGCATCTGACGGGGCGGACCACGGCGTTCGTCGGGCACTCGGGCGTCGGCAAGACGACCCTCGTCAACGCCCTGGTCCCCGAGGAGCGGCGGCGCATGACCGGTCATGTCAACGCGGTGACCGGCCGGGGCCGGCACACCACGACCTCGGCGCTCGCGCTGCCCCTGGCGGGCACCGACGACTGGGTGATCGACACTCCGGGTGTACGGTCCTTCGGTCTGCACCACGTCGACCCGTCCCGGGTGATCCACGCCTTCCCCGACCTGGAACCGGGCACCGCGGGCTGCCCGCGCGCGTGCAGTCACGACGAGCCGGACTGCGCGCTGGACGAGTGGGTCGCCGAGGGCCACGCGGACCCGGCCCGGCTGTACTCGCTGCGTCGGCTTCTGGCCACGAGGGAGCGTACGGAGGGAGACTGACGGGCCGCCAGGAGAGCGACCGACCTCCGCGTTGTTTGTGGGGTGGTGAGTCCGGTAAGTGCATAATCGCACCGAGCCGGACCTACGGAGGGACAGCACATGGCGTGGCTGCTGGTCATCGTGGCCGGGTTGCTCGAGACCGGTTTCGCCGTCTGCCTCAAGCTGTCCCACGGCTTCACCAGGCTCTGGCCGACCATCGCCTTCTGCGCTTTCGCCCTCGGCAGCTTCGGCCTGCTGACCCTCTCCCTGAAGAAGCTCGACGTCGGCCCGGCGTACGCGGTGTGGACGGGCATCGGCGCGGCGGGCACCGCGATCTACGGCATGATCTTCCTCGGCGACCTGGTGTCCACCCTGAAGATCGTCTCGATCAGCCTGGTGATCATCGGCGTGATCGGCCTGCAGCTGTCGGGATCGGCGCACTAGACGAGTCATTCCGATGTGATCAGTGGTCGTTGGCATTGATGGAGGTGAACGCATGGCGACGAACCGCGGGCACTCACCCGATCTCCACCCCACCGGATTCAAACCGTGGTCGGACACCGCCCCTGCCCACAGAGATCTCCTCGCGGTGAAGGCGCTCGTCTACGACCCCTGCGGGTTCACCTGCTCGCAGCCGGCCCCGGAAACCGAGGGTGCCGCATACGCCGCCCACTCCTTCACCCTTGACGGGCTCTCCATCCGATTCCGCGCAGCCAAGACGACCCCGACCAAGGTCGGCCAGTTCGTCACCGTGTGGAAGAGGTCGCCGGGCGGGCCCATCCAGCCTTTCGACGCCACCGACCCCGTCGACCTCTTCGTCGTCAGCACCCGCGACCATCATCACTTCGGCCAGTTCGTCTTTCCCATGGACGCGCTCTGCCAACACGGTGTCGCATCAGCAGACGGCTCCGGTGGGAAACGGGCCTTCCGCGTCTACCCGCCCTGGGTGACCACCACCAACCGCCAAGCCGGCACTGCGCAGGCGTGGCAGCTGGACTACTTCCTGCACCTGCCCCAGGACCGACCCGTCGATTCCGCCCGCGCCCAAGAGCTGTACCACCCATAGGACGGCCGACCAGCCGGGGTGACACGATCGCCTACACCCTCTGATCATTCGGAATGACTCGTCCAGAACCGGGAACGGGCGCGGACTCGGACCGGGAACGGGAACGGGAACGGGAACGGGAACGGGCGCGGACCAGGACCGGGGCACGGGCCCGGGGGCCGGTGACCGGCGGACGGCCGGCTAGGTGGTGGCGGTGCGGGGCAGCGCGCTCCGTACCAGGTCCGCGACCCCGTCCTCCCCCGCCGGCGGGGCCGCCACGCAGGAGAGGGCGAGCCGGACGGCGAGTTCGCAGGCGCGGGTCAGGTCGGCGGAGTCCGCCCGGGCGGCGCCGGGGCCGCCGAGCACCGCGACGGCCCGGTCCCGGACGGCCGTCACGAGATCGCCGGGGGAGGGCAGCGGCCCGTCCGCCCGCCGCTGCGCCGGCACGGCGGAGGAGGACGGCACGGCCGAGAGCGTCGGCGAGGGCAGCCGCTCGCTCCAGCAGCCGGTGAGCAGGGCCCGTACGAGCGGGTTGTCCCGGGCCGCGGAGGCGGTCCACCCGGCGGTGGCGGTGAGCCGGTCACGGGCGTCGCCGTGCGTGGCCAGCGCCCGCTCGACGCCGGCGAGGTAGCCGTCGGCCTCCCGCCGCACCAGCGCCCTGGCCAGCCCTTCCTTGCTGCCGAACTCGTTGTACAGCGTCTGCCGGGACACTCCGGCGCTCGCCGCGACGTCCACCATCCGCACCGCGGACCACGGCCGCAGGGAGAGCGCCTCGAAGGCCGCGTCCAACAGGGATTCCCGCGCTGCAGGCATCATCGCCTCCCGGGGGCGAGCGGATGGTGCCCAGATTTGACGCGCCGGGGTGCACTGTCAAGGGTCCGTGTGGGGCACAGGAGGGGTCCGTCCGCACTCCGGCCTGATGTAGCCCCGTCCTCCCCCGCCGGATACCGTTCGTCCCATGCCGGACTACCTCGACGACCTCCGACTCGCGCACGTCCTCGCGGACGCCGCCGACGCCGCGACCATGGACCGTTTCAAGGCCCTCGACCTCAAGGTCGAGACCAAACCGGACATGACGCCGGTGAGTGAGGCCGACAAGGCCGCCGAGGAACTCATCCGCGGCCAGCTCCAGCGCGCCCGTCCCCGGGACGCGGTCCTCGGCGAGGAGTACGGCATCGAGGGCACCGGCCCGCGCCGCTGGGTGATCGACCCGATCGACGGCACCAAGAACTACGTCCGAGGGGTCCCCGTCTGGGCGACGCTCATCGCCCTGATGGAAGCGGGTGAGGGTGGCTACCAGCCGGTGGTCGGCGTCGTCTCCGCCCCGGCCCTGGGCCGCCGCTGGTGGGCCGCGAAGGGGCACGGCGCCTACACCGGCCGCAGCCTCTCCTCCGCCACCCGGCTGCACGTCTCCAGCGTCTCGAAGCTCTCCGACGCCTCGTTCGCGTACTCCTCGCTCTCCGGCTGGGAGGAGCGCGGCAACCTCAACGGCTTCCTGGACCTGACCCGGGAGGTGTGGCGCACGCGCGCGTACGGCGACTTCTGGCCGTACATGATGGTCGCCGAGGGTGCGGTGGACCTGTGCGCCGAACCGGAGCTGTCCCTCTGGGACATGGCGGCCAACGCGATCGTCGTGACGGAGGCCGGCGGCACCTTCACCGGTCTCGACGGCCGGCCGGGCCCGCACAGCGGCAACGGCGCGGCCTCCAACGGACTCCTCCACGACGAGCTGCTGGGGTATCTCAACCGGCGCTACTGAACCGCGAAGCGGCGCCCCCGGCCCCCGACGGGCGCCGCTCAGGGCACAGATGAGCGCGTGCGCCCTCAATTGGCCACGCGCGCCCTCTTGTTGACCCCCGCTTTACCTGAGACTCTGAGGTTCCCCCCACTTGTGAACTTGTGCAGCACCCCTCGGGAGCCTCCGGCGCCGGGGTGCACTCCGCACAGGGGTTCTCTAGGAGGTGGCTCCGTCCCATGCTCGTCCGCGACGCCATGAGCACGTTGGTCCTCACCATCGGCCCCGCCCACACCCTCCGCCAGGCCGCCGCCCTGATGTCCGCCCGCCGGGTCGGCGCGGCCCTCGTCCTCGACCCGGACGCCGGCGGCATGGGCATCCTCACCGAACGGGACATCCTCAACTCCGTGGGCCTCGGCCAGGACCCGGACACCGAACGCACCCACGCCCACACCACCAACAACGTGGTCTTCGCCGCCCCCACCTGGACGCTGGAGGAGGTGGCCCGCACCATGGCCCACGGCGGCTTCCGCCACCTGGTCGTCCTCGACGACGGCGAACCGGCCGGCATCGTGTCGGTCCGCGACATCATCCGCTGCTGGGCACCGGCCCGGCAGCACGTCCCCGCCTGAGCCCCGTCCCGCCCCGTCCCACCCCGCCCTCACCAGCATGGACAGCCCCGATCCGATAATGGACAATGTCTAAGTCAGGGATTGCTCCAAAATCACACCCGATCGGGAACTGTTCCTCCTGCTGTTAGGCTGGTGCGCATGAGTGACCTTCTGGAACGGCTGCGCGGACGCGGATGGCGGATGACCGCGCAGCGACGCGTCGTGGCCGAGGTCCTCGACGGCGAACACGTCCACCTGACGGCCGACGAGGTGCACGCCAGGGCCGTCGCCAAGCTGCCCGAGATCTCCCGGGCGACCGTCTACAACACGCTCGGTGAGCTGGTCTCCCTCGGCGAGGTGCTCGAGGTCGCCACCGACCGGCGCGCCAAGCGGTACGACCCCAACGCGCACCGCCCGCACCACCACCTGGTCTGCGCCCGCTGCGGAGCGATCCGCGACGTCCACCCGACCGGCAACCCGCTGGCCGACCTCCCCGACTCGGAGCGCTTCGGCTTCGCGGTCTCGGACGTCGAGGTGACGTACCGCGGCATCTGCCCCAACTGCGCGGCCGCCTGACGATCCACACCGAAGCCCCGGCCCCTTTCCGGGCGCCGGGGCTTCGCGCTGTGCGCGGCCTTTGCACGGCACAACACCGAGGGCCGGAACCCTTTCGGATTCCGGCCCTCGGCCTTCAGTAGCGGGGACAGGATTTGAACCTGCGACCTCTGGGTTATGAGCCCAGCGAGCTACCGAGCTGCTCCACCCCGCGTCGTTGAATGCAACGTTACGTGAAGGATGAGGTCAGAGGCAAATCAGTTGTCGCGACTGCGAGCAGTCGTGCCGCTGGAGCGGCACGGGTGGGCGCAGCGGCACCCCGTCAGCGCCGGGCCGCGCGCTCCGCCCCCGCCCGGCACCAGCACCGGTACGCGCACCGACACGGGCACCGGCAGGCACCCGCACCCTCACGCCGTCAGCTCCTGCCGCAACGCGTCCCGCAACCGCGCCGCCCGCTCGGCAACCTCCCCCGGCCCGAGGGACACCGCCCGGTCGGCCCACCGCTGCCCCTCCGCCAGCTCCCCCCGACGCGCGTAGACCAGGGCCAGCCGCAACGCCGCCCGCCCATGCCCGTCACCGGCGGCACGAGTCCACCACACCACCGCCTCCGGCTCGCTCCCCTCCCGCGCCAGCAGCAGCCCCAGATTGAAGGCACCGTTGCGTGAGCCGGCCTCGGCGGCCTCCCGGTACCACCGCGCCGCCTCGACCACGTCCCCGCGCGCCGCGGCCAGCATCCCGACCCGCACCTGCGCCCGCCGGTGCCCCTGCTCGGCCGCCCGCTCGTACCACTCCTCGCACTCGGTCTTCTCGTGCACGATCTCCCCGAGTTCGTGCGCCGGCTGCGGCGGCCGCCGCGCGTCCAGCACCGCGGCCAGCCGGTACGCGGCCTCCGCGCTCCCCCCGCCCGCGGCGCACCGCAGATGCCGTTCGGCCTCCTGCTCGTCCCCGTCCCGCAGCCGGGCGATCCCGACCTGCAGCGCCGCCTCGGTGTGCCCGGCGGCGGCCGCCCGCTCGTACCAGCGCAGCGCGATCTTCTCCTCGCCCCGCCCGGCGAACAGGATCCCCAGGTTGAACGCCGCGTCGACGCTGCCCGCCTCCGCCGCCTTGGAGAACCAGGGCTCCGCCCCGGCCGTGTCCCCGACCTGGAGCAGCAGGACGGCCAGCGCGTTGGCGGCCTCCCGGTGCCCGGCGTACGCCGCGCGCCGGTACCACTGCTCGGCCTGCGCGGTCCGGCCCTGCTCGGCGCAGAGCAGCCCGAGGTTGTAGGCGCCGTTGTCGTCACCGGCGTCCATCGCGGCCCGGTACCAGCGCTCGGCGGTCTGGGTCTGGCCGCGCTCGGCGTGCAGCGCGCCCAGCGCGTTGGCCGCGTTGCCGTCGCCGTCCTGGGCGGCGCGCAGCCACCAGATCGCGGCGTTCTCGGTGTCGCCGGCGTCGCGCAGCAGGAACCCGAGCGCGCAGGCGGCCCGCGCCTCGCCGTCCTTGGCGGACGTCAGATACCAGCGCCCGGCCTCCTTGAGGTCACCCCGGCGCTCCAGGATCGCGCCCAGGTGCAGCGCCGCCCGCCGGTGCCCGCGTGCGGCGGCCTGCCGGTACCACTGCTCGGCCTCCGCCGACGTGGAGACACCGTTGTCGCCGTCGGAGTCCTGCGCGTCCCTGCGGTCCAGTGCCCGCGCCAGCCGGTACGCCGCCTCCCGGTGCCCCCGCTCGGCGGCGGCCCGCATCCATCGCTCGGCCGCGGGGTCCCCGCGGTGTTCCAGCAGGTCGGCGAGGGCGTACGCACCGAGGGCGTGGCCCTGCTCGGCGGACTGGCGCAGCCAGTACTCCGCGGCGGGCTCGTCCCCGCACTCACGGCAGTGGCGCCCCAGCGCGTGCGCGGCCGCGGCCGAGCCGGCCACGGCGGCGATCCGCCACCATCCGGCCGCCTCGTCGGCGTATCCGCGCTGGTGGAGCAGGACGCCCAGGTTGTTGGCCGCGGCCCGGTCACCTGCCGCGGTGGCGGCACGCAGATACGGCTCGGCGCCGTCGAGGTCACCGCGGCGCAGCAGCATGGCCCCGAGGACGCTGGTCGCCTCGTCGTCGCCGGCCTCCGCGGCGAGCCGCAGCCGCATCTCCTCGACGGCCTCCCCCGTCTCGGCCGTCTCCCCCGTCTCGGCCGTTTCTACTGTCTCTGTCGTCTCTTCCGTCTCTACCGTCTCGACGGCTTCCGCCGTCTCGTCCCGGCCCTGGTCCGGGGTCGCTTCCTCACCGGAAGGCTGCACAAACCGCCCTGTCTCGAACAGAGTTGCCTTGTCCCCCATAACGTCCATCGTCGCACCACCTGCAACCTGGGTACACCTGTGTATACCGCAGCCCGTGAGGTCACTTCAGCGTTTTGTCGACATGCCCACAGAGAGACAAGTCAAACACAGTTCGCCCAACTCCCCACAGCGGCACGTCGATGCGTCTCGCCGGTACATGCGTTCGCACACCACGAAGGCCCGGATCCGTGTACCGGATCCGGGCCTTCGTCTGCAGTAGCGGGGACAGGATTTGAACCTGCGACCTCTGGGTTATGAGCCCAGCGAGCTACCGAGCTGCTCCACCCCGCGTCGTGTTCCACAACCGTATCACGACGCGGGGCGGGCCTGATCAGCCGCTGGGACTACTGCTCGGACTCGGGCTGCTGCCGGAGCTCGGCGAGCTGGTCGGCGAGCTGCTCGGACTCGGGCTGCTGCTCGCCGTGCCGCCGCTCTTGTCCGCCTCGTTCTGCGCCTCCTCGGCCCGCTTCAGAGCGGCCTCGAGGTCCTTCTGCGCCTTGCCGTACGCCTCCCAGTCGCCCTTCTTCAGGGCTTCCTGGCCGGCGGTGAAGGCCTTCTGCGCGTCGTCCAGCGCTTCCTGGACCGTCGGGTTGGTGGACGACGGCGGTGTGGTGGTGTCGCCGCCCTCGTCCTTCGGCGGGGCCGTGCTCTCCGCGCCGAAGACCTTGTTGAGGGCTTCGTCGAGGGTGTCCTCGAACGCGGTGTTGCCGCCGTAGGTCACCAACACCTTCTTCAGCAGCGGGTACTTGAGTCCGCCACCGCGCACGTAGACCGGCTCCACGTAGAGCAGTCCTCCGTCGAGCGGCACCGTCAGCAGGTTGCCGTACTCGATGTCGGAGTCACCGCCCTTGAGGAGTCTGATCGACTCGGCGATGTCCTGTTCGGAGTTGAACTGGCTCTGGACCTGTTTCGGCCCGTCGACGGTCGTGCTCGTCGGCAGCTTCAGGATTCTGATCTTGCCGTAGCCGGGCGCGCCCGCCTCGGAGTCCACCGCCATGAACGCACTGAGGTTGTCGCGGCCGTTGGGCGTGAACGTCGTCGTCAGCGAGAACGCCTGCGCCTTCTGGTCGGGCATCTTCATGCTCAGGTAGTACGGCGGCACCGCGTCACCCGACTTGTTGCTCGGGTCGTCCGGCACCTGCCACACCTCGCTGCCGCTGAGGAACGTCGTGGCGTCCTTCACGTGGTAGCGGGTGAGCAGCTCGCGCTGGACCTTGAACAGGTCCTGCGGGTACCGGAGATGGGCCATCAGCGCGTCCGAGATGGCGGTCTTGGGCTCCACCGTGCCGGGGAAGGCCTTCATCCAGGTCTTCAGGACCGGGTCCTCGGTGTCCCACTGGTAGAGCTTGACGTCGCCGGTGTACGCGTCGACGGTCGCCTTCACCGAGTTGCGGATGTAGTTGACCTGGTTCTGCTGGGCCACCACCGCGCGGTTGTCGTTGGTCGCGGTCAGCGAGTCGGCCGTGGTGTCGCCGAGGGTCGTACGGGAGGCGTACGGGTAGCCGTTCGTCGTGGTGTACGCGTCGACGATCCACTGGATCTTGCCGTCGACCACGGCCGGGTACGCGTCGCCGTCGATGGTCAGCCACGGGGCGACCGCCTCGACGCGCTCCTTGGGCGTGCGGTTGTACAGGATCCGCGAGCCGTCGCCGATGGCGCCGGAGTACAGGATCTGCGGCTCGCCGAACGCCACCGCGTACGCGGCCCGGTTGACCGGGCTGGACAGGTTGACCCCGCTCTTGCCCGTGTAACTGGTGGTCTTCTCGCCGTTGTCGTCGGAGTAGTCGATCTCCTTCTGGGGACCGCCGACGATCGAGTACGTGGTCGTCTTCTCGCCGTAGTAGATCCGCTGCTGATACGTCCCGAGGTCGCCCTCGGAGGGCAGGTTGGACTCGGTGAAGACCGGGCGGCCCTCGGCGTCGGCGGTGGTGCCCTTGGCGGCGACCACGCCGTAGCCGTGGGTGTAGCGGAAGTGGTTGTTGATCCAGTTCTGCTTGTCGACGCCCGCGAGGTTCAGCTCGCGCAGACCGATGACCGTGTCCTGGTCGGTGCCGTCCACGTTGTAGCGGTCCACGTCCAGGTTGGTCGGGAAGGCGTAGTACTTCCGCATCTGCTGGAGCTGCTGGTACGTCGGCGAGACGATGTTCGGGTCCAGCACGCGGATGCTCGCCGTGGCGTCGACGTCGTCGCGCAGCTGCGTCTTGTCCTTGGTGGTGCTCGTCCCCGAGTACTCGGTGACCTGCGTGCCGTCGATGCCGTACGCCTCACGCGTCGCCTTGAGGTTCTTCGCGACGTAAGGGGCTTCCTTGGCCTGCTCGTTCGGCTGGACCTGGAACTTCTGGACGATCGCCGGGTACAGCCCGCCGATCAGGATCGCCGAGAGCACCATCAGGCCGAAGCCGATCACGGGCAGCTGCCAGGTGCGCCGCCACAGGGTGGCGAAGAACAGCAGGGCGCAGATGACCGCGATGCAGAACAGGATCGTCTTGGCCGGCAGGTAGGCGTTGGCGTCGACGTACCTCAGGCCCGTCCAGTTGTCGGTCGCCTTGAAGTCGCTGGACTTCACGGCGAGACCGTACCGGTCGAGCCAGTAGGCGACGGCCTTCAGCGCGACGAAGACGCCCAGCAGCACCGACAGGTGCCCGGTCGCCGCGGCCGTGGCGCGCGCGCCGGGGCTGGTGACGCGCAGCCCGCCGTACAGGTAGTGGGTGAGCGCGGCGGCGATCAGGGAGAGGATCGTGGCGGCGAAGCCGAAGCCGAGCAGGAACCGGTACCAGGGCAGGTCGAAGGCGAAGAACGACACGTCGAGGTGGAACTGCGGGTCCTTCTGTCCGAAGGACACGCCGTTGACCCACATCAGCCAGGTCCGCCACTGGCCCGCCGCGGAGGCTCCGGCGATCAGCCCCACCAGGGAGGTGATGCCGAGCAGCAGCCACGTCTTGTAGGGCGCGATGCCCATGCGGTAGCGGTCGAGGCTCTGCTGCTCCACCGACATCGCGCTCAGCGGCGGCCGCAGCCGGTGGGCGAGCCAGATGTTGAGGCCGACCGCGAGGGACATCAGCAGGCCGAAGACGAAGAACAGCCCGATCTTGGTCCAGAGCGTGGTGGTGAACACCGACGAGTAGTTCACCGACCGGTACCAGAGCCAGTCCGTCCAGAACCCGGCGAACATGGTGAACGCCATGCCGAGGACGGCCAGGACGCCCAGCGTCATGAGCAGGGTCCGGACACGCCGGGACGGGCGGCCCACTCTCATCCGCGGCCCTGTCGGGCCTCCGCCGCGGTCCGGCATCTGGAAAGCCAAGGTGCGCACCTCGAAGTTCGCTGTCGATCCCTCAGGCCCGCGTGTTCGCCGGCCCCCAGTGGCCCCCCGTGATCGTGGGCCCACACCTATGCAACTTACTCACCGTTTACTCGGTTCCCGATTCCGCCCGAGAACGAGAGAGGATTGTGACCATGTCCAACACTCCCATGGCAGCGAACCCGCTCACCCGGGCCGTACTCGAGATCGACGAGTACGCCTCCGGCCTCGGCTGGGACCAGCCCGCCCGCCTCTTCGCCCTCGTAGACACCGCACGACTGCGGGCTCAGGAACCCTCGCTCGCCGCCCAGCTCGGCCTGGAGGACGAGCCCGAGACCACCGGCCTCACCCCGATCGAGCAGGACGAAGTGCCAACGGACAAGCCGCTCGACGAGTTCCTGGCCACGATCGCCTGGCCCGACGCGGTGGTCGGCTGCGCCCTCACCGTGGAGCGGCTGATGCTGCCCCCGTCCGCCGAGGCCCAGGTCCCGCAGGGCCTGAGCGGGGAGAAGCTGACGCGGTGGGTGGCCGAGCACCCGGACCGCCAGGAGGTCCGCATGACGGTCGCGGTCCTGCGGGACGGCACCCGCGAGTCCGCGCTGCGTCTGCGTGAGAAGGACGCCCCGACGGAGGTGCTCACCGGCGGGAACCTGGTTCCGGGTCTGGCCGAGGCGCTGTCGGCGACGTTCGAGGAGTAGCGGCCGGCGTCACGTGCACTTCGGCAGATCGGCGGTGTCGCCGCTGCGGATGTCCTTGAGGGCGTCGAGGGCGTCGTCGATGGTGTCGACCTTGACGAGCCTGAGCCCCGAGGGGGTGTCCTTGGCGGCGGCCGCGCAGTTGTCGGCCGGCGTGAGGAAGTACTTCGCCCCCTGGCTCCTGGCGCCGACGGTCTTCATCTCGATGCCGCCGATCGGCCCGACCTTGCCGTCGTCGTCGATGGTCCCGGTGCCGGCGACGAACGTGCCGCCGGTGAGGCTGCCGGGCGTCAGCTTGTCGTAGATCCCGAGGGCGAACATCAGACCGGCGCTGGGCCCGCCCACGTCGGCGAGCTTGATGTCGATGCTGAACGGGAAGGTGTGGTCGGTCCCGGCGGAGATCCCCACGATCGCCCGCTTCTCACCGCTGTCGGTGGAGGTGGCGGTCGTGATGGTCACGTCCTGCGTTCCGGTCGCCGTCCTGTTCGCCTTCTCGGCGGCGGCCTGCTCCTTGGCCGGGACGATCGTGAAGACGACGTCCTGCCCCGGCTTGTGCTCGGTCACCAGCTTCGCGACGTCACCCGGCGCCTTCACCGCGGTCCCGTCCACGGCCTTGATCACGTCCCCGGCGTGCAGCTTGCCCTCCGCCGGGGACCCCTTGACCACCGTGGAGACGATCACCCAGGACTGCACCGGGATGTCCAGCTCCTTCAGGGCCGCGACCTTGGCGCTCTCCTGGGACTGGCTGAACTCCTCGGCGTTCTCCTGGGTGGACTCCTCCTCGGTCTTGCCGTCCGGGTAGAGCGTGTCGTGCGGCACCACCTTGTTGTCGTGGGCCAGCCACCCGTACACGGCCTCGACGAGGTTCATCCGGTAGTCGGCGCTCGTGACGCGCACGGTGGTCATGTTCAGATGACCACTGGTCGCATACGTCTTGCGCCCGGAGATCTGCAGCACCGGCTCGCCGTCGTGCTCGCCGAGCGTGTTCACCGTCGGCCCCGGGGACATCTCGGAGTACGGCACGTTGATGAGCACTCCAGCGCAGAGGAGCGCGATCAGCATGAGGGTGGAGGCGAGCATCGTCGCGGTGCGGCGTGGCATGCCTCGACAGTACGGGACGGTTCTGTCAGCGCACCGTCAGGGCCACCACCCGGGTCAGGTGCTGGAGTGGGACCTCTCCCTGACGACCGTCTTCGCGGCGCCGGCCGGCTTCTCCAGGACGGCGGACCTCTCCATCGCGGCCCGGAAACGGGCGTACCCGTCGAGTTCGGGCCCGTCGCCGCGCGTCCTGCGGGTGCGGTTGGCCCAGCTCCCCCACAGTCCGGCACCGATCGCAGCCGCAAGCGGAATCAGCAACCAGGCGAGCGCCGCCATGCCGACCTCCCAACCCCATACCGCAACTGACTGATCAGCAGATTAACCATCCGCACTGACAACGCTCGCGGCAGGGGTGGGGTTACGCAACCGGAGGTCCGGGAGTGTCGGCCGTCCGGCCTCAGCAGGCCCCGACCCACTCCTCGGTGCCGTCGGAGAACTTCTGGTGCTTCCAGATGGGCACCTCGTGCTTGAGATCGTCGATCAGCTTCCGGCAGGCCTCGAAGGCCTCCCCACGATGCGGGCACGAGACGGCGACGACCACGGCGAGATCACCGACGACGAGGTCCCCGACCCGGTGCACCGCCGCGAGCGCCCGCACCGGGAACTCGGCGACGACCTTCTCCGCGATCCGCCGCATCTCCGCCTCGGCGCTGGGATGACAGGAGTACCCGAGCGTGTCGACATCGGCACCCCCGTCATGATTCCGCACGGTCCCCACGAACAACGCCGTCCCCCCGGCCGCGTCGTCCCCGACGGCCCGGAAGACCTCGTCCAGGGAGAGCGCGGTGTCCCTGACGGCGATCAGCTTGACGGGATCCTGCGCTGCCCGCTCACCGGGATGATCGAAGGTCGATGCCATACCCCCATCGTGCCCCACGCCCCCGAACAGCGGGAACCCAGCCCGTCCGCAACCGAGGACTGCCGCCCAGGACGCAACCGGCGTCCGAGGCCGTCCCCGTCCCTGGACCGGGGAGGCGGCCACCCTCCAGTTCCGGGGACTCGGCCCCCGCCGGGCTGGGGGGCGGAGCGCCGTGGGGGGGCAGCCCCGCCGGGCTGGAGGGGCGGAGCGCCGTGGGGGGGCAGCAGCCCCGCCGGGGTGCAGGGGC
>NZ_JBIAWO010000003.1:267285-315401 GCF_042895685.1 Streptomyces sp. NPDC001381
CCGCAGCCCCGTGGGGTGCAGGGGCGCAGCCCCGTGGGGTGCAGGGGCGCAGCCCCGTGGGGTGCAGGGGCGCAGCCCCGTGGGGTGCAGGGGCGCAGCCCCGTGGGGTGCAGGGGCGCCGGGGTGCAGGGGCAGAGCCCCGCCAGGGGCCCGGGGGCGGAGCCCCTGGGGGTGGGAAGGGTAGGGGCGGCGGGGGCGAAGGGCTCCCGTCGGGCGCCCCGCTCTCACACCCGCCGTCGCGCCTTCCGAGCCCTCCGCACCACAGCCGCCGCACCCAGCAGAGCCACCGTCGCCCCCGCGGCCCCCGCCGCAGTCGCGTCCTTCCGCCCCAGCCGCCGCCCGGCGACCGTGTGCCGCCCGGCGACCTCCTCCAGCAACTCCGCGAGCACCTCCTCATTGGTCCACCGCGCCCGCCACCCCGCATCATGCAGCCGCGACCCGCTCACCACCCACGGGTACATCGTGTACGCCAGGTCCCCCGCCGGAGACGGCGTCAGCCCGATCCGGTGCAGCCGCGCCGCCGCCCCCAGCGCCACCGCCGACGGCAGTTCCATCCGCCGGATCCCGCTGAGCTCCTCCACCTCCTCCTGCTCCAGCCACCCGTCGCACCCGACCGCCAGCTCCCCGTCGACCTTCTCGAGAACGGCGTACTCCAGCGCACTGCACAGATCCTCGACGTGGCAGAACTGCCAGGCCGGCCGCGACCCGGCCACCACCAGCAGCCGGGGCGACTCGAAGTACCGGGTCAGCGCCGTGTCCGTACCCCCCACCAGCACCGCCGGCCGCACCACGGTGACGTTCAGCCCCGGGTGCGCGCGGGGCGCCCGCCGCGCCAGCCGTTCGATCTCCAGCAGGTCCCCGACGCCGGTCGCCTCCGCCGTGGCCCGCAGCTCCGCGTCCTCCGAGAGCGGCAGCTCGTTGTCCGGGAGCGCCCCGTAGACCATCGAGGAGGTGCACAGCACGACACGGTGCACCCCGGCCGCCGCGGAGGCCGTCAGCACGGTCTGCGTCCCGCGCACGTTGTAGGCCGTCCGGGCGGCGGCGTCACTCCCCAGGTCGAGATCGAGCGCGAGGTGGACCACGACGTCCGCCCCGCGCAGCTTGTCGGCGATCGCCGGGTCACGGACGTCGAGGATGTGCCACTGCGCCGCGTCGCACTCGCCCCGTCGCTCGTCGATGGCGATGACCTGCTTGACCTCGTCCGATGCGGCGAGCCGCTCGGTGAGCAGGGCGCCGACCCCGGTGGCGGCGCCGGTCACGGCGACGACGGGCCCGCGCGAACCGCCCGGGGTTGAGTGGTTTCGCGCTGCGCGAACCTGCGGATCTGGGGAACTCACCAGGTGTCTCCAGCGGTTGTCTTGGCATACGGGCGCGAGTGACGCGTACGTACCAGGTGGCATCCATCCTGCCGCAGGCCAAGAGTCGGCGAAGCACCGAGGCCCGATCGAGCCCCGGGGTGTCTACGCTGGGTGGTGTTGCAGGGCAGCCGCGCCGCCGGGTGAGAACCGGTGGCCTTACCAGCCGAGGAACCCCGTGAGTGACACCCCATTCGGATTCGGCCTTCCGCCGGAGGAGCCGGAAGACGGCGACGAGGGCAAGAAGAAGGACCAGCAGAGCGGTGGTGGTCAGGGACCGGCCAACCCGTTCGGTTTCGGGTTTCCCGGAGCCGGCGGCTTCGGTGGTCCGGGCGGTCCAGGTGCCGACAATCCGCTCGCGGCCATGTTCGGTTCCCTGAACCCCACCGACCTGGGCGCCGCCTTCCAGCAGCTGGGCCAGATGCTCTCGTACGAGGGCGGCCCGGTGAACTGGGACATGGCCAAGCAGATCGCCCGCCAGACCGTCTCCCAGGGCACGTCGGACGGCGTGAAGGACGCCAGCGTCGGCCCGGCGGAGCGCACCGCGGTCCAGGAGTCCGTCCGTCTGGCCGATCTGTGGCTGGACGACGTGACGTCCCTGCCGTCCGGCGCGGGCTCGGCCGTGGCGTGGTCGCGCGCGGAGTGGGTCGAGGCGACCCTGCCCGCGTGGAAGGAGCTCGTCGACCCGGTCGCCGAGCGCGTCGGCGCGGCCATGGGCGACGTCCTGCCGGAGGAGATGCAGGCCATGGCCGGCCCGCTGATCGGCATGATGCGTTCGATGGGCGGCGCGATGTTCGGCTCGCAGATCGGCCAGGCCGTCGGCGTACTGGCGGGCGAGGTGGTCGGCTCGACCGACATCGGCCTGCCGCTCGGCCCGGTCGGCAAGGCGGCGCTGCTGCCGCTGAACATCGGGGCGTTCGGCAAGGACCTGGGCATCCCCCAGGACGAGGTCCGGCTGTACCTCGCCCTGCGTGAGGCCGCTCACCAGCGCCTTTTCGCGCACGTGCCGTGGCTGCGCTCGCACCTGTTCGGGGCGGTCGACGGCTATGCCCGCGGGATCAAGGTCGACACGGCGAAGCTGGAGGACGTGGTCGGCCAGTTCGACCCGCAGAACCCCGAGCAGCTGCAGGACGCGCTGCAGCAGGGCATGTTCCAGCCGGAGGACACGCCGGAGCAGAAGGCCGCCCTGGCCCGTCTGGAGACGGCTCTGGCGCTCGTCGAGGGCTGGGTGGACGCGGTGGTCCACGCGGCCGCGAAGCCGCGGCTGTCGTCGGCCGACGCGCTGCGTGAGGCCCTGCGCCGCCGCCGTGCCACGGGCGGCCCGGCGGAGCAGACGTTCGCCACGCTGATCGGTCTGGAGCTCCGCCCGCGGCGTCTGCGGGACGCCTCCCGCCTGTGGGCGTCGCTGACGGACGCGCGCGGTGTCGACGGCCGTGACGCCCTCTGGGCGCACCCCGACATGCTGCCGACGGCCTCCGACCTGGACGACCCGGACGGGTTCGTGCACCGCGAGCAGCTGGACTTCTCCGAGCTGGAGAAGATGCTCGGCGAGGCGGGGAGCGGTGGCGGCTCGGCCGAGAAGCCGAACCTGAAGAAGGATGACGACACCCCGGACGGCGACGGGGGCGACGACGCCAAGTGAGTCTCCACGACGACGCGGTCCTCGTCCTCAAGGGCTACGAGGACCAGGCGGACCTGCGCCAGGTCTACCTGGACCATCTCGCGTCCCACCCCGACGGCCTGTGGAAGGCCTGCGGGGACGGGCACATCACGGCGAGCGCCCTGGTGATCGACCCCTCACGCGGGCGTGTGCTGCTCACGCTGCACAAGAAGATCCGGATGTGGCTGCAGATGGGCGGCCACTGCGAGCCTGCCGACGAGACGCTGGCCGCGGCCGCCCTGAGGGAGGGGACGGAGGAGTCCGGCATCGCGGGGCTGAGCCTGCTGCCCGGCGGCCCCGTGCGCCTGGACCGGCATCTGACACCGTGCGCGTGGCATCTCGACGTCCAGTACGCGGCGCTCGCTCCGGCGGGGGCCGTGGAGGCGATCAGCGACGAGTCCCTGGACCTGCGCTGGTTCGGCTACGACGAGGTGGCGGCCGTGGCGGACGAGTCGGTCGTACGGCTGCTGGAGGCGACCCGCGCGCGGCTGTGAGGCCGGGGCGTGCGTAAGGGGCGGTCACCAAGGGTGACCGCCCCTTACGTCTGCTTTCCGGACCCCGCCGGACGGGTCAGCTCCAGACGTTGCCCTGGTTCTGTCCCCGTGCCCCGTGCTGGCCCATGCCGTACTGGGCGGCGAGGCCGGACCCGACCTGGGCGTTCTGCGGCGGCAGCAGCTCGCTGGGCTGCACCAGCGCGAATCCGGTGCCCATGAAGCTGAGCTCCCAGCCCTCGCCGGTGTTGCCGCGCCGGCGCCACACCCCGGAGGAGTGCGTCTGGGCCTGCATCTGCACCCGCAGCCCGGTGGACCAGGCCACGATGGCGTCGGCGTCGCAGTTGACGTACTTGTCGGGCGTGACCTGCATCATCAGCGGCGCGCCCGAGGTCATCAGGGCGACCCGGCCGCGGCCCGTGATGTTGAGCTGGTACTTCCCCGAGCCGGAGATGCCGTAGAGGCTGTCGACGGCGATGACCTCGTGGTGCAGCGAGGAGTCCATGGCGAGGACGTAGCTGCTGTCGACGGTCAGCCCGTCCTGCTCGACGTCCACGAGGTGGATGTACTGGGCGAGGTTGGCGAGGTAGACCGTGCCCTGCCCGTGACAGCGCATCAGGTCCAGGCCTTCGCCCGTGTGCGCACGCGCGCGTCCCTGCTGGTTGCTCTGGTACTCGGCGTCGAACTCGACGAGGCCCTGGTAGGCGACCATCGTGCCCTTGCGGGCGAGGATGTCGTCGTGGCCCTCCATGACGACGCGGAGCATCTGCTTGTTCTGCAGGCTCCAGCGTTCCTGGGTCTGCGAGTCGTTGTGCGCGAAAAGTGAGCTCTGCATGGCGTTTCTGGCTCCCCCTCAGCCCCGGATCCGGAGGCGGTCGGTGCTGTCCTCACTGGGCTGGACGACGACGATGCCCTGGCCCGAGAAGGCCATCTGGTAGGCCTCGCCGCTGCCGCGGCCGATGAGCGACTGCGCCTTGAAGCTGCGCTTGCCCTTCACCTTGAGGTTCGGCGACCAGGCGACGAGCGCGTCGGGGTCGACGTAGGTCTCGTCCTCGCCGCCGCCGCAGTCGACCACGATCGGCTTGCCGCGGGAGGTCAGCGCGACCCAGCCCTGTCCGGAGATCTTGGTGTTCCACAGGCCCTGCCCGGCGAACTTCGCCAGACCCTTGACCCGCTCGACGCCCCAGGTGAGGTGCGCGTCGAAGGCGAGCAGATTGGTGGCGTTGACCGAGATGCCGTCGCCGTTGAGGTTGATCACGACGACGTTCGCGCCGTAGTCGGCGAGGTAGAGCAGCCCGTCGCCGGAGCACTTCATCAGGGGCGCGCCCTCCCCGGTCATCCAGTCGCGTGCGATCTGGCGCACGGCCGGCGGGTTGGGCTCGTACTGGACGAAGCCCTCGTAGGCGACCATCGAGCCCACGCGCGCGAGAAGGTCGTTGCCGGTCTGCATGGCGACCTTCAGCATGTGGTTGCCGTGGTTCTCCATGCGGGCGGTGACGGGTGCGGGGGCATAGCCCGCGAGCGGCTGGTTCATGACGGGCTCCCTCAGACCTCGTACGGCTGGACGACGATGAAGTTGCCGGGCGCGCCCCGGAACTGGAGGTTGACGCTCTCCCCGGTGTCGCCGGGGTAGGCGTTGCGGCGCATCCGCACCTGGCTGGAGACGACCACCTGGGCGGCGGACGACCAGGCGACCACGGCGTTGCAGTCGGCGAACGTGGTGGGGGTGACCGGCAGGACGACGGGCGTGCCGTGCGTCTTCACGACGATCGTGCCGGTGCCCGTGAACTGCATGGTGAACAGGGCGCCGCCGGGGATGCCGTGCCCTTCGATGCGCCGGACCTCGTACTGCAGGCTCTCGTCGAAGGCGAGGACGTTCTCCGCGGAGACGCAGATGCCGTCGCCCTGGAGTTCGATGGGGTGCAGCATCGTGGAGTTGTCGGCGAGGAACACCTGGCCCTGGCCGGTGCAGCGCATCAGCTGCATCTCCTGGCCGGTCGCGTTGCCCACGATCCGGCCGGCGAACCCGGCGCCCTTGTAGCTGAAGTCGACCTTGCCCTGGTAGAGCACCATGCTGCCCTGGCGGGCGAGCACGGGCTGGCCGCCCATGCCGAGGTCGACGCGGATCAGCTTCTTGTTCTGCTGCGTCCAGCGCTGACCGGTGGGCGTCTCCTTGAACTGCTGGAGAGCGGCGGTCACTCCGGCACCGCCCTGGGGCGCGCCCTGCGGCACCCCGTACGCCTGCTGGCCGGGCACCTGTCCGAACGGGGGCTGCTGGCCGTAGCCGGGCGGCATCGGAGCCTGGGGCGCCTGCGGTGCCTGGGGCTGCCCGTAGCCGGGCGGCATCGGCGCGGTCGGGGTGACGCTCTGGCCGTACGAATGCTGCTGCGGCGGCTGGCCGTACGGCGGCTGGGGGCCACCGGGAGGTCCGGGGGGTGCCGGGGGCGGCGGGGCCTGGATGCCGCCGGGCGGCGTGGGCATGGGCGCGACGATCGTCGGCGCGGCGTGCACCGAGGGCGCCGGCGGGGTCGGGGCGGGCGGCGGCGCGAAGCCCTGCGGAGCGGGCTGGGGCTGCTGCGGGGCGGGCACGGGCGCCGGTGCGGGAGCGGGCGCGGACGGGGCGCCGAACGCGGGCGGCGCGAAGCCGGGGGTGGCGCCGGTCTGGGGCTGCTGGGGAGCGGCGGGCGCCTCCTCCTCCGCGACCTCGCCGCCGAAGTTCTTCAGCAGCGCCTCCAGGCCGCCGTCGAAGCCCTGTCCGACGGCCGCGAAGCGCCAGACGTCCTTCAGGTAGAAGTCGCCCAGCATCACGGCCCGCTCGGTGGTGAACTCCGAGCCGTTGAACGCGTACCGGGCCACCTCCTCGCCGCCCGCGACGATGCGGAGGTAGCCGGGGTTGATCTGCGACATCTGCCCGGCGCCGTCGATGGTCGCGGTGAAGGACAGCTTGCGGATCTGCGGCGGAATCCGGTCCAGGGTGATGCGGAAGGACTCCGTGTCGCCCGCCTGGGTGCCCAGGAGCTGGATGGACTCCTCGGGGGACTTCGGCTGATTGAAGAAGACGAAGTACCGGTCGTCCGAGAGCCGCTCGTCGGCGTCGAGGCCGAAGCAGCTGATGTCGAAGGTCAGGCCGGGGGCGGAGATCTGCACGCCTACGTACAGATCGGTGCCCGCGGTGAGGTCACTGATCCTGGCCTTGTGGCCGCGTTGGAATTCCCTGGGCATGCGTAACGACCGTCCCCCATCCCGATTGCGAGTGCGTCGCGTCAGGCTAACGGCAAACTCCGACAACGCACGATGTCGGTACAGACCCGGTACACAACCCGCTGCACCTGATACCGGTCGCGCGCACGCTCCGCGCCCCCCGCGTCACTCCTCGCGTGCGCCGGTCAGGTGCGGCAGCCGTTCCGCGGCGACCACTCCCTCGAGATAGCCCCGGGCCCGCTCCGTGCGCGGGTAGGCCTCCAGCAGCCGCCAGAAGTCGGGACCGTGGCCGGGCACGAGCAGGTGGGCGAGTTCGTGGGCGAGGACGTAGTCGATGACGTACTCGGGCATGCCCTGCAGACGGTGCGACAGACGGATGCTGCGCTCGGCCGGGGTGCAGGAGCCCCAGCGGGTGTTCTGGTTGGTCACCCAGCGCACCGAGGCGGGCCGGGCCCGGCCGCCGAAGTACTGGGCCGACAGCCGCTCTGCGCGCTCCGCCAGTTCGGCGTCGCCGGGCACCCGCCTGCTCTCCTGCGCGGCCAGTTTGTCGAGCATGACCCTCACCCAGCGTTGCTCCTCGGCCTCGGACATCCGGGCGGGGATGAGCACGATGGTGCGATCGCCCTCACGGTACGCGGAGACCGTCCGGCGTCGACGGGCACTCCTGCGGACCTCGATCGGGCTCGCCCCCGAGCCGCTCGGCGGCTGGCTCGTCGTGCTGCGCTGTGGCGTTCCGGCGCGGTGCAGGGGGTCGGCGGGCACGCCCCGACGTTACCCGCTGCACACGGCGGAAGTCCCGACCCCGAGGCGGTCGGGTTCCGGTCCCGCGCCCCCGGTTTGCCTCATACGACGGATTTGTACGACGAATGCCCGTGCCTGTGGACAACTTCCGGCACGGCTCGGCGGCGCCGGGCATGCTGGCACTCGTCGGCGGAGCGAGGACGCCCCCACGCCCCCGCTCCGCCGACGCACGGGGACTTTCCAGGCATACGGGGGCTTTTGATGCATCCGAGGGTGAAGCCCGCGCTGCGGCGCGGCTGGCGGGACCTCAACACCGTGCAGTTCGGGATGACTCCGGCGCACGCGCTGACACTCGGTCCGGTGGACACGGCGACGGGGAGTTTCCTCGATCTGCTGGACGGCACCCGCGGGCTCGAGCTGCTGCGTGAGGAGGGGCGCCGCATGCACCTGCCGGACGGTCATGTCGACCAGCTCGTGGAGCGGCTGGCGCGGGCGGGACTGCTCGACGACGCGCGCGGAGGCGGGCCGGACGCGGCGGCCCTGCGGGAGAAGACGGCGGTCCTGGACCGGCTCCGGCCCGACCTCGCCTCGCTGTCGCTGACCACCTCGGCTCCGGGCGACGCGCTCGGGCGCCTCGCGGCCCGGCGGCGGCTGCGGGTGCAGGTCCGCGGCGCGGGCCGGGTCGGGGCGGTGCTGGCCGCGCTGCTGTCGGGCGCGGGGATCGGCGAGGTGGACGTAAGAGACGGCGGCCTGGTGGAGCCGGAGGACGTCGCACCGGGTGGGCTGGCCGCCGAGTCGGTCGGCGAGCGCCGGGAGGAGGCCGCACGCCGGGCCGTGCGCAGGGCAGCCCCGGAGCGCCCGCCGCGCAGGAGCTCGCGGTCACCGGCCGAGGAGGGGACCCCCGGCTTCGCCCTGGTGGTCGTCGCGCCACGGGACGACGTGTCCGTGCACGCCCCGGCCCCGGCTGCGGCCGAACCCCTGCTGGCCTCGGGCACTCCACACCTCTACGCCGGGGTGGTGGAGGCGACTGGTGTCGTCGGGCCGCTCGTCCTGCCCGGCGAGACGGGCTGCGCGGGCTGTCTGCAACATGCGCGCGCCGAACGGGACGAGACCTGGCCACGGCTGGTCGCGCAGTGGCAGTCCGGAAGCCGCCGCTCGGTGCGGGCCTGCGACCTGACCCTGGCCACGGCGGTCGCCGGCCTGGCGGCCACCCATGCGCTCACCTTCCTCGACGGCCGGGTCCCCTCCAGCGCGGGAGCCCGCTGGGAGGTGTCCTTGCCCACTCTGCAGTGGCACGCCCGGCCGGTGTGGCCGCATTCCGCGTGTCCTTGCGGGGCCGCGAGGAAGGGTGAGGAGAAAGGTAAGGCGGAACACACACCCGAGGACGGGGGATCGCACGCGACAATGGCAGGGCAACGGCATTCGAAGGACTTACGCCGTACGACAGTGGCGGCGCGGCAGGCTGGGACTTGGAGGGCGCATGTCTGATCTTCCCCGGAAGGCGGTCACCCGGACCGCCAAGCTCGCCGCGCTGCCGCTCGGCTTCGCCGGGCGGGCGACCTGGGGCCTGGGCAAGCGAATCGTCGGTGAGTCCGCGGAGATCGTCGGCCGTGAGCTGCAACAGCGGACCGCCGAGCAGCTGTTCAAGGTCCTCGGCGAGCTGAAGGGCGGCGCCATGAAGTTCGGACAGGCCCTGTCCGTCTTCGAGTCCGCCCTGCCCGAGGAGGTCGCCGGCCCCTACCGCGCGGCGCTGACGAAGCTCCAGGACGCGGCGCCGCCGATGCCGACGCGCACGGTGCACGCGGTGCTCGCGGAGCGGCTCGGCGAGGACTGGCCCGACCTGTTCGCCGAGTTCGACGACAAGCCCGCCGCGGCGGCCTCCATCGGCCAGGTGCACCGCGGGGTGTGGCACGACGGCCGGCCGGTCGCGGTCAAGGTGCAGTATCCGGGGGCGGGTGAGGCCCTGCTCTCCGACCTGAACCAACTCAGCCGCTTCGCACGCCTGTTGGGCCCCCTGATTCCCGGCATGGACGTCAAGCCGCTGATCTCCGAGCTCCGGGACCGGGTCTCCGAGGAACTGGACTACGCCCTGGAGGCACAGGCCCAGCAGGCCCATGCGGAGGAGTTCGCCGACGACCCGGACGTGGTGGTCCCGGCGGTGGTGCACCAGTGCGACCAGATCCTGATCACCGAGTGGATCGACGGCGTCCCCCTGTCCGAGGTGATCTCCGAGGGCACCCAGGAGCAGCGTGACCGCGCCGGTCAGTTGCTGGCCCGCTTCCTGTTCTCCGGTCCTGCCCGCACCGGCCTGCTGCACGCCGACCCGCACCCCGGCAACTTCCGTCTGCTGCCCGGCGGACCGGACGGCGAGGACGACTGGCGGCTGGGCGTGCTGGACTTCGGCACGGTCGACCGGCTCTCCGGCGGCCTGCCGGAATCGATCGGCGAGTCCCTGCGCATGACCCTGGACGGCGAGGCCGACGCCGTCTACGAACTCCTCTGCACGGAAGGCTTCGTCAAGGAGTCCATCGAGCTGGACCCCGACGCGGTTCTCGACTACCTGCTGCCGATCATCGAACCGGCCAAGGCGGAGGAGTTCACCTTCACCCGCGGCTGGATGCGCAGCCAGGCGGCCCGGATCGCCGACCCCCGCTTCCCCGCCCACCAGCTGGGCAAGCAGCTCAACCTGCCGCCGGCCTATCTGCTCATACACCGGGTGACCCTGAGCACGATCGGTGTGCTGTGCCAGCTCGGCGCGACGGTGCGGCTGCGGGACGAACTGGAGGAGTGGCTGCCGGGATTCGTCCTCGCCGAGGACCTGGCCGAGTTCGACGCGGGAGAGTCTGTGGCGGAGGCCTGACAGCCGGCGGCCACGGGCACAACGCACCGCGGGGGCCGGTCCGTTCGGACGGACCGGCCCCCGCGGGGACAGTTTCCGCCTCCCTCGCGGGGAGGCCACCGCTTCCGGTGGGTGTGGGTTACTGCATCACGGCCATGGCGAGCGCCCGGCGGGCACGCATCGACGCGCGCTCGGCCCTGCGCTGCATCCGGCGGGCCGCCACCAGGCGCACGGCCTGACGGTCCCGCTCGGCCTCCTGCAGTCGCTCATGCATATGCGCACGGGCCAGGGCTTCTGGAATGAGTTGCATCTCTCGGGTCCTGTTCTGACGCGAGTCGATCGCGCCGGTGGTGGTGACGTCTTCGGTCGCGGAGCCTTCGGGCTCGCTGGTGAACGGCTTCATCGGGGCCTGCTTCGTGGGGTCTTGCGTGAGGGGGCGGTCGATCGTTCCTGCGGTGTTCATGCCGTGACCGGGTTCTTGCGCGGGCGGCCACGGGGCCGCTTCCGGGCGACGACGACGCCCTGGACGAACAGCTCGCCACCCCAGACGCCCCAGGGCTCACGCCGCTCCTTGGCGCCGGCGAGGCAGGCCTCCATCAGCGGGCAGGTGCGGCACAGGGACTTGGCGTACTCGACGTCCGCGGGCGACTCGGCGAAGAAGACCTCCGGGTCGTAGGAGCGGCAGGGGACGGGTACGCCGAGGTTCTCGATGGCGTCGTCGAGCGCGGTGAGCGCGGTGAGCGGGGTCAAGGTGGAGTCCTCCGTGAGGCCGGGCGGGGGGATCGTTTCGGAAGGCGGTACGGACGGGGCGTGCGCTTCGAGTTGCACGGTTCGTCTTCCTCGTCTGTCGGTCCGGTCCTGTTGGACCGGGTGTCGGCGTTTCTTGTCCCGAGGCCCCTTCGCCCGTCTGTCCCCGGTACGGGGACAAACAGAAGGGCCGCGGATCCCGGATGGGGTTCCGCGGCCCTGAAGGCGCCGGCCTGATCTAGATCAGGCTGGATCACTCCAGGGTTCTGGCCCACGGAAGGCCCACATCAGGTGGTGCTGCGTCGTCTGCTTCCGGAATCCGGCACCGGCCGCCGTAAAGGCATAGGCCTGCGCCTGTGCCTCTACTGCTTCCAGTGCCTTGGTCGGTCGCTCATTGCGCTCGCGGACGGGAAGGCCCGCGGGGGCAACGGAGGAGGACGCCAGCCGGCCGGCACGAATGCCGGACAGACCGGTGCCCAGGGTCGAGGCGCCGAGCATGCACGCGGAGACGGTCGAGCGATCGGTCAGTTTGGCGGTGCTGATGGAGCTGCTGTTGATGATGATCACTGGAATCGCCTCCTCTCGGCGTCTCGGGGGACCGGGGGTGAGCCCAGTCCAACGGATATGTAAGTAGAGCACGGAACCAGGGCCTTGGAGAAGGCCGCCGCTTCCGTGTCTAAGAACCTATGGGGATTGCTGGGGCATGCGCAAACTATTTTTTCGACGAGTTCGCATCCGTCCCCCCGCCCTCCCCCTCGTCCTCGTCCGTGAGCGACTGGCCTGCGCAGATGGCCAGGACGTCGGCGCCGTAGCGGTTGAGCTTGCGCGCGCCGACCCCGGGGATCCGCGCGAGTTCGCCCGGCTCGTCGGGGACGGCCTCGGCGATCGCCATCAGCGTCTTGTCGGTGAAGACGCAGAACGCGGGCTGTCCGTTGCGCCGCGCCTGGGCCGCGCGCCACTCCCGCAGCCGCTCGTAGACGCCCTCGTCCATGTCGGAGGGGCAGCCCTCGCAGCGCATCAGCTTCAGCTCGCCGGCGTCGGTGAGCGTGCGACCGCAGACCCGGCAGCGGGCCGGGGTGCGCTGGGTGCGGCGCGCCACCGCCGGGGTGCCCGCGGCGGCCCCGCCGAAGCCGCGCTCGATGCCTCCGGAGGCTCCCCCGCCCCAGGCGGCTCCGGTGCCGGAGCCGGGGCGCAGTCCGTCGAGGAAGCGGCTGGGGCGGCGGCTGGGGCGTCCGCCGGGTGAGCGGGCGAGCGCCCAGGAGACATGGAGGCGCTCGCGGGCGCGGGTGACCCCGACGTAGAGGAGGCGGCGCTCCTCCTCGATCTGCTCGTCGGTCCTGGCGTAGGTGATCGGCATCATGCCCTCGGCGACACCGACCAGGAAGACGACGTCCCATTCCAGGCCCTTGGCCGAGTGCAGGGAGGCGAGGGTGACGCCCTGGACGGTCGGGGCGTGCTGGGCGCTGGCGCGTTCATCGAGTTCGGCGACCAGGTCGGCGAGGGTGGCGCCGGGCCGGGCGGCCTCGAAGTCCTGGGCGAGGCTGACCAGCGCGGCCAGCGACTCCCAGCGCTCCCTGACGGCCCCGGAGCCGGCCGGCGGCTGTGGACTCCACCCTTCGCCGGAGAGGACGGCACGCACCTGCGAGGGCAGGTCGACGGCGTCCTCCAGGAGCGTGTCGTTGCCGCCGAAGCGGGCCGCACCGCGCAGGGCGACTCCGGCCTTGCGCACCTCGGGCCGGTCGAAGAAGCGCTCGGCGCCCCGCAGTTGGTAGGGGATGCCGGCGTCGGCGAGGGCCTGTTCATAGGTTTCCGACTGGGCGTTGGTGCGGAACAGGACGGCGATCTCGGCAGCCGGGACCCCGGCGGCGAGGAGGTCCCGGATGCGGCGGGCGGCGCCCTCGGCCTCGGCGGGCTCGTCGGTGTACTCGGCGTAGACGGGTTCCGGTCCCGGGGCGCGCTGGGACACCAGCTCCAGGCGGTGGTCTGCGGCCCGGCCGCGGGCCTGGGAGAGCAGACCGTTGGCGAGGTGCACGACCTGAGGGGTGGAGCGGTAGTCGCGGACCAGCTTGACGACGGTGGCGCCGGGGTGGCGGGTGCGGAAGTCGAGGAGGTGGTCGGGGGTGGCACCGGTGAAGGAGTAGATCGTCTGGCTGGCGTCGCCGACCACGCACAGGTTGTCGCGCTCGCCGAGCCACAGCTCCAGCAGGCGCTGCTGGAGGGGGCTGACGTCCTGGTACTCGTCGACCACGAAGTGCTGGTACTGGGCGCGGACCTGCTCGGCGATGTCGTGCCGGTCCTGGAGGACGGCGACGGTGAGCAGGAGGACGTCCTCGAAGTCGATGACCCCGCGGTCGCGCTTGAGGTCCTCGTAGGCGGAGTAGATCTGGGCGATCTCCGCGGGGTCGCGGGGGGCTTCGCGGCCGGCCTTGGCGGCGGCGAGGGCGTAGTCGGCGGGGACGGTCTGGGTGACCTTGGACCACTCGATCTCCGCGGTGGCGTCCCGGAGCTCCCCCCGGTCCAGGCGGATGCGGCAGGCGGCGGCCGCGTCGGCGACGAGCTGGATCTTGCGGTCGACGAGCCGGGGCAGGGCGCCACCGATGGCTTTCGGCCAGAAGTACTGCAGCTGACGGAGGGCGGCGGAGTGGAAGGTGCGGGCCTGGACGCCCTGGGCGCCGAGCTGCCTCAGCCGGCCGCGCATCTCCCCGGCGGCGCGGTTGGTGAAGGTGACGGCGAGCACGCTGGAGGGCTGCAGGATGCCGGCGCGCACCCCGTAGGCGATGCGGTGGGTGATCGCCCGGGTCTTGCCCGTGCCGGCTCCCGCCAGCACGCACACCGGACCGTGCAGGGAGGTGGCCACCTCGCGCTGCTCGGGGTCGAGCCCTTCGAGCACCGCGTCGGCCGACCGGGGGGCCTGCGGGAAGAGGGGGGAGTGCGTTGCTGCTGTCACACGGCCATGCTGCCAGGTCGGCGGAGACGGGTGAGCCGGTTGTCCACAGGCGGCCCCCGATAGTCGTACCAATGCGGCGAGGGTCACCCTCTGCCGTCCTCGCGGCACGGGAATGGTGTGCCTTTCACGTACGTTCTCCCCCTGCGACCACCTGTTCCCCACCCGCCGAAGGAGCACGAGAGACATGCTGGGCACTGTGACGATGTACAGCACCACGTGGTGCGGTTACTGCCAGCGGCTGAAGAAGCAGCTGGACCGCGAGGGCATCGCGTACACCGAGATCAACATCGAGCAGGACCCGGAGTCCGCGGCGTTCGTGGAGAAGGCGAATGGCGGAAACCAGACGGTGCCGACCGTGCTGTTCGCCGACGGTTCGACGCTGACGAACCCGTCGCTGGCGCAGGTGAAGCAGAAGATCGGCGCGTGACCCCGCACGGAAAGGGCGGCCTCCGGAGCTTCGGAGGCCGCCCTTTCCGTGTCCTTTGTCACATGGCGCGTCACACGAAGCTGCGCGTGGGCAGCGGCTTGCCGTACCAGAGCTCGATCAGGCGGGCCGCGATCGAGATGCCGTACGGCGGCAGGACCTCGCCGGACTCGAAGGCGGCGCCCAGTTCGTCGCGGGAGAACCAGCGGGCCTCGTGGATCTCGTCGCCGTCGACGTCGATGTCGGTGGAGGTGGCGCGGGCGACGAAGCCCAGCATGAGGCTGGACGGGAACGGCCAGGGCTGGCTGGCGATGTAGTCGACCTGGCCGACGGTGATGCCGGCCTCCTCGAACACCTCGCGGCGCACGGCCTGCTCGATGGACTCACCGGGCTCGACGAAGCCGGCGAGGGTCGAGAAGCGGCCCTCGGGCCAGTGCACCTGGCGGCCCAGGAGGATGCGGTCGTCCTCGTCCGTCACGGCCATGATCACCGCGGGGTCGGTGCGGGGGTAGTGCTCGGCGCCGCAGGCGGGGCAGCGCCGGATGTGACCGGCCGCCGCGATGACGGTGCGCTCGCCGCAGCGGGAGCAGAAGCGGTGGGTGCGCTGCCAGTTCTCCAGGCCGACGGCGTGCACCATCAGGCCGACGTCGCGGGGCGACAGCAGCAGTCCGGCCTCGCGCAGCCCGGCCGGGCGCGCGGACTGGTCGATGCGGCCGGGCAGGGCGTCCTTCTGCAGGGCGAAGTAGCTGACTCCGTCCTCGTCGGTGCCGAGGAAGTAGCGGTGCGCCTCGGTGAGAGGGGCCTCGAAGGAGGGCGTCATGACGAGCTCGGTCCGGCCGTCGGCCGTCTCGTCGATGAGGACCTGGCCGCCGGAGACGACGAAACAACGCGTCGTCGGGTGGCTCCATGCCGCGGCGAGCCAGGCCTCGTCGAGCCGGTGGTGGGCGGCGCGGTCGATGCCGCTCGGTGCGGTGAGCGAGATGGGCCGGTCGGCGTTCTGGTCGGTCCAGGTGGTCACGGGTGCTTCCAACTCCCCCGGTGGAACGGTTGATTCGGCGGGCGGTTCAGCGGGACGTGCGGCAGGGGGCGACCGGGTCCGGTGCGGTGTCGCGGTGCGGCCTTTCCAGTGTGCGCCGCGGTCAAACCAGCTCCGGGCCGAGCGGGGGCGTCAGGGTGCATGGCGCCAGGTCTCCGACAGGTCGCCCCAGAGATACGCGGTGGTCTCCACGCCTTTGAGAAGGAGGTCCAGCTCGACCTTCTCGTTCGGCGCGTGCCAGCCGTCCGAGGGGACGGAGATGCCCAGGAAGAGCACCGGGGCGCCGAGGACTTCCTGAAGGTCGGCGGCCGGTCCCGAGCCGCCCTCGCGGGTGAAGCGGACGGGCCCCTCGAAGGCGCGGCCCATGGCGCGGACCACGGACTCCAGGGCGGGGTGGTCCAGCGGGGTCAGGCACGGGCGCGTGGCCGAGCTGAACGCGATCTCGAACCGGATGCCGGCGGGGATCTGGTCGGCGGCCCAGGCGCCGACGGCCTTCTCGACGCGCTCGGGGTCCTGTCCGGCGACCAGCCGGAAGGACAGCTTCACGAAGGCCGAGGACGGGATGATCGTCTTGCTGCCGGGGCCCTGGTAGCCGCCGCCGATGCCGTTGACCTCGGCGGTCGGGCGGGCCCAGATGCGCTCCAGGGTGGTGTGCCCGGCCTCGCCGTGGGTGGCGTGCGACTTGGCGGTGCGCAGCCACTGCTCCTCGTCGAAGGGCAGCTCCGCGAAGAGTTCGCGCTCGCGTGCGGTGAGCTCGACGACGCCGTCGTAGAAGCCGGGGACGGCCACGCGCGCGTGCTCGTCGTGCAGGGCGGCCACGAGGCGCGCAGCCACGGTGGCCGGGTTGGGCACCGCGCCGCCGAACGAGCCCGAGTGGATGTCCTGGTCGGGGCCGAAGAGCCGGATCTCGCACTCGGCGAGGCCACGCATGCCGGTGCAGACCGTGGGGGTGTCCGCGGACCACATACCGGTGTCGGAGACGATCACGGCGTCGGCGGCGAGCCGCTCGGCGTGCTCCTCGACGAGGGCACGGAAGTTCGGGGAGCCGGACTCCTCCTCGCCCTCGACGAGCAGCTTGAGGTTGACCGCCGGGGCGGTGCGACCGGTGGCGGCGAGGTGGGCGCGGACACCGAGGGTGTGGAAGAACACCTGGCCCTTGTCGTCGGCGGCCCCGCGCGCGTGGAGGCGGTTTCCGCGGACGACGGGCTCGAAGGGGTCGCTGTCCCAGCCGTCCTCGCGGGCGGCGGGCTGCACGTCGTGGTGGCCGTAGACCAGGACGGTGGGCGCCTCGGGATCACCTGAGGGCCACTCGGCGTAGACGGCGGGTGCGCCCGGCGTCTGCCAGACCTCGGCGGTGGGGAAGCCGGTCTCCTTCAGCTTCGCGGCGAGCCAGTCCGCGCTGCGCCGTACGTCGGGGGCGTGGTCGGGCTGCGCCGACACCGACGGGATCCGCAGCCACTCGGCGAGGTCGTCGAGGAAGGCGGCGCGATGCCGCTCGATGTACGTGCGGACGGCGCTGACGGCACTGTCAACGGGATGGCTCATGGTCACGAGCCTATCGGCCCGCGCCGGCATCCTCGCCGGGCGGTTGTGCACGGTTTGCCTGTGCGGGACGTCCTCCACGGTCGTCCGCGGCGGCCTCCTCCCCCGTCAACAGGCGCTCCAGCTCGGCACGATCGGGCAGTCCGTCGGGTCGTACGACGTCACCGGTGCGCACATAGAGGAACGCCGCTGTGACGGATTCCACGGGCACCCCTTGCTGCTCGGCCCAGGCGAGCCGGTAGAGGGCGAGCTGGAGCGGGTCGGCGGTGCGGGCTCGGTTGGTCTTCCAGTCGACGATCTCGTACGTCGCCGTGGGGCCGTCGCCCTCCTTGTAGACGGCGTCGATACGGCCCCGTACGACGCGCCCGGCGAGGGCGAGCTGGAAGGGGGCCTCGACGCGGTAGGGGGTGCGCCGGGCGTACTCGGTGCGCTCGAAGGCCTCCTTGAGGGCGTCCAGGTCGTGTTCGTCGGCGATCTCCGCGTCGGCGCCGGGCAGGTCGTCCGGTTCCAGCAGCGGAAGCGTCAATTCCTCAAAGCGGGCCTCCACCCATGCGTGGAACCGGGTGCCGCGGCGTGCGGCCGGTTGCGGGGGGCGGGGCATGGGGCGGGCGAGTTCCTGCGCGAGACCGTCGGGGTCGGCGGCCAGGCGCAGCAGCTGCGAGGCGGTCAGCGTCGTCGGGAGGGGGACGTCCGTGACGCTCCGGCGGCTGCGCAGGAGTTCGCCGGCGAGCGCGTCGAGGTCGCGGTCCCAGGAGGCGACCGTGCGAGCCTCCTCGGGGGTGAGGGAAGGCCGCCGGGGGCGTACGGCGCGGAGCTCGGGGGCCGTGGCCTGGTGGGGTACGGCCGGGCGGGCGGTGTCCCACTCGTCCCGGTCGGCGTGGCCCGCCTCGCCGCGGCCGGTGGCGGGTGCGTCGGCGTACCCGGCGTCGGGGTCGTCGTCGAATCCGGCGTCCGGGTCGTCGTCGAATGCGGCAGCGAGGTCGTCGTCGAACGGGTCGGCCTCGTCGTAGGGCGGCTCGTCCTCGTCGGGGGGCGGGGGCCAGTCGGGGTCGTCGTAGGTGTCCGGGTCGTGCGTGGCCGCGGGGTGGCCTTCCCCGGGGCGGGCGAGGTCGTCGAGGTGGGCGAGGACGGTCTCGGCGGCGGCACGGCGGCGGGCGAGCGCGGCGTCGTCCAGGGGAAGCGGCCAGACCTGGTCGGCGGTCGCCCGGTGCAGGGTGGGGTTCTCCTCGTCCTCCTCCGGTTCGTCCGCCCAGGCCTCGATCTCGCCGTGGCCGGCCGCGCAGTGGTCGTAGAGGGCCCGCAGGAAGTCGGAGGGGCCGCGGGGCTTCTTCTGGGTGGGGCCCCACCAGTGGCCGGAGCCGAGGAGCAGGGAGCGGGGGCGGGTGAAGGTGACGTAGCCGAGGCGGAGTTCCTCGGTGTGCTGGTGGTCCTTCATGGCCTCGTGGAAGGCCTTCATGCCCCGGGAGTCCCAGGAGTCGATGTCGGGCAGGGTGTCGGCGTCGCCGCGCAACTCGTGCGGCAGCACCTTGGCCTGGGCGGTCCACTTCTCGCGGCCCTGGCCGCTGGGGAAGGTGCCGGTGACCAGGCCGGGGACGGCGACGACGTCCCATTCCAGGCCCTTGGACTTGTGGGCGGTGAGCACCTTGACGGTGTTCTCGCCGCCGGGCAGGGCGTTGTCGAGGCCCTTCTCGTACTGGGCGGCGGTGCGCAGGAAGCCGAGGAAGGCGAGCAGGCTGGCCTCGTTCTCGCCGGCGGCGAAGGAGGCGGCGATGTCGAGGAAGTTCGACAGGGTCTCGCGGCGGCGGGCGGCCAGGGCGTGCGGGGACGCGGACAGTTCGACCTCGAGGCCGGTGACGGCGAGGACCCGGTGCAGGACGTCCATCAGCGGGTCGGACAGGGAGCGGCGCAGGTCGCGCAGTTCGGCGGCGAGCCGCGCGAAGCGCACGCGCGCGTCCGGCGAGAAGGGCAGCCCGTCGTCGTCCGCCCGGTCCAGGGGGGCTTCCAGGAAGGTGTCGAGGGCGTCCGCGAGCGATATCACCTCGGACGGGTCGACCCCCTCGACGGCCTCGGCGAGACGCCGGTCCGGATCGTCGCCGTCGTCCCCGCGCGCGTGGGAGACGAGCAGCCGCGCCCGCCGGCCGAGGAGGGCGAGGTCGCGGGGGCCGATGCGCCAGCGCGGGCCGGTGAGCAGCCGGACCAGGGAGGCGTTGGCGCCGGGGTCCTGGAGGACCTCGCAGACGGCGACGAGGTCGGCGACCTCGGGCAGGTGCAGCAGTCCGGAGAGCCCGACGACCTCGACGGGCACGTCACGGGCGACCAGGGCGCCCTGGATCTCCGCGAAGTCGGTGGCCGTGCGGCACAGGACGGCGATCTCGCCGGGCGCCTTGCCGGTGCGGACGAGGTGGGCGACGGAGTCGGCGATCCAGTCGATCTCCTCGGCATGGGTCGTCAGGAGCGCGCAGCGGACCAGGCCGTCGCGTTCGGCGCCGGGGGCCGGGCGGAGGGCCTCCACGCCCGCGTGCATGGCGCGCAGGGGTTCGGCGAGGCCGTTGGCGAGGTCGAGGAGACGGCCGCCGCTGCGGCGGTTCTCGCTGAGCGACTGGCGGGTCGCCGGCCGGCCGTCGGCGTGGGCGAAGTGCTCGGGGAAGTCGTCGAGGTTGGCGACGGAGGCGCCGCGCCAGCCGTAGATGGCCTGGCAGGGGTCGCCGACGGCGGTCACGGGGTGGCCGGTGCCGCCGCCGAACAGGCCGGCCAGGAGGATGCGCTGGGCGACGGAGGTGTCCTGGTACTCGTCCAGGAGCACCACGCGGAACTCGTCGCGCAGGATCCGGCCCACCTCGGGGACCTGCGCCAGCCGCGCGGCCAGGGCGATCTGGTCACCGAAGTCCAGCAGGTCGCGTTCGCGCTTGGCCGCGCGGTAGCGCAGCACCAGGTCGGCCAGTTCGCGGCGGGCGGCGGCCGTCTCGGGCACCTTGCGCAGGTCGGCGTTGGTCAGCCTGGCACCCTCCAGGGCGCGCAGCAGTCCGGTGTCCCAGACGCGCAGGTCCTCGGGACGTACGAGGTGTTCGGCGAGCTCGGAGTCGAGTGCCAGAAGGTCGCTGACCAGGTCGGCGAAGGAGCGGGTGAGCGACGGGTAGGGGCCGGGGGCCTCGCGCAGGACGCGCGCGGCGAGCTGGTAGCGGGTGGCGTCGGCGAGCAGGCGGGACGTCGGCTCCAGGCCGATGCGCAGGCCGTGGTCGGCCAGAAGGCGGCCCGCGAAGGCGTGGTACGTGGAGATCACCGGCTCACCCGGCGGATCGTCCGGGTCGATGACGTCGGGGTCGGTCACGCCCGCCCTGACGAGTGCCTTGCGGACGCGTTCGGCGAGCTCGCCGGCGGCCTTGTTGGTGAAGGTCAGGCCGAGGACCTGCTCCGGGGCGACCTGGCCGGTGCCGACCAGCCAGACGACGCGCGCGGCCATCACGGTCGTCTTGCCCGACCCCGCTCCGGCCACGATCACCTGCGGGGCGGGCGGCGCGGTGATGCAGGCCGTCTGCTCCGGGGTGAAGGGGATCCCGAGGAGCTCCTTGAGCTGCTCGGGATCGGTGATGCGGGCGGGCATGGGGAGAGGCTAGCGGCGGGCACTGACAGTCGATGACAAATCGCCCGCCGTGAGGCAGGGAAGCGCAGGTCAGTGGATGTGGTGCGGTCCGTCACACCTGTCCGTCGCACGGTGCCGGGCGTTCACTCCACCACGTGGCGTCCCTCGGGCCGGGCGCTGCACGACGCCCGGAACGCGCAGTGTGTGCAGTGCTGGCCGGCGGTGGGGGTGAACCGCTCGTCCAGGACCTTGCCGGCGGCCGTGGCGAGCATCTCGCCGACCCACTCCCCCTCCAGCGGCTGCTGGGCCTGCACCTTGGGCAGCGTCTCGCCGCCGTCCCGCTTGGCGGCCCCCTGGCGCAGCTGGACGAGTTCGGCGCCGCCCGGTTCGGGGCGTACGCCGTCGAAGGCCTCGTCGACGGCGCCCTCGCGGACGGCGAGCTGGTAGACGGCGAGCTGGGGGTGGCGCTCGACCTCGCGCGCGGTCGGCGCCTGCTTGCCGGTCTTGAAGTCGACGACGTAGGCGCGTCCCTCGCCGTCCGCCTCGACGCGGTCCATCTGGCCGCGGATGCGCACCTCGTAGTCGCCCGCCTCGAGGGTGACGTCGAAGTCGTGCTCGCTGGTGACGGGCGTGCGCCCCGTGCGGTCCATCACGTGCCACCGGAGGAAGCGTTCGAGCGCCACGCGTGCGTGCTCCTTCTCCTGCGCCGACTTCCAGGGCGCGTCGAAGGCGAGCGCGTTCCACACGGAGTCGAGGCGCTCCATGAGGACGTCGAGGTCGGCCGGGGTGTGCCCGGAGGCGACCTCGTCGGCGAGGACGTGCACGACGTTGCCGAAGCCCTGGGCGACGGTGGCGGGCGCGTCGGCCTTCACCTCGCGGCCCAGGAACCACTGCAGGGCGCAGGTGTTGGCGAGCTGGTCGAGGGCGCTGCCGGAGAGCACGACGGGCTGGTCGCGGTCGCGCAGCGGCATCTTGCTCTCGGTCGGCTCGAACATGCCCCACCAGCGGTAGGGGTGCGCGGACGGCACCAGCGGCCGGCCCTCCTCGTCGGCGAGCGCGGCGAGGCGCGCCAGGCGGCGGGCGGCGGCCTCGCGGAGGGTGGCGGAGGCGCGTGGGTCGACCGTGGTGGCGCGCAGCTCGGCGACGAGCGCGGCGACCGACAGGGGGCGGCGCGGGCGGCCGGTGACGTCCTTGGGTTCGACGCCGAGTTCGGTGAGGAAGCGGGAGGGCTGGTCGCCGTCGTCGGCGGGCGCCTTCACGGCCGTGACGACGAGGCGGTCACGCGCGCGCGTGGCGGCCACGTAGAACAGGCGGCGCTCCTCGGCGAGCAGCGCGCCCGGGGTGAGCGGTTCGGCGAGCCCGTCGCGGCCGATACGGTCGGCTTCCAGGAGGGAGCCGCGGCGGCGCAGGTCCGGCCACAGGCCTTCCTGGACGCCGGCGACGACCACCAGGCTCCATTCCAGGCCCTTGGCGCGGTGGGCGGTCATCAGGCGCACGGCGTCGGGGCGTACGGCGCGGCGGGTGAGGGTGTCGGCGGCTATGTCCTCGGCCTCGATCTCGGCCAGGAAGTTCAGGGCGCCGCGGCCGCCGGTGCGCTCCTCCGCGCGCGCGGCGGTGGCGAACAGCGCGCAGACGGCGTCCAGGTCGCGGTCGGCGTTGCGGCCGGCCGCGCCGCCGCGCCGGGCGGCCCGCTCCAGCCGCGTGGGCCAGGGGGTGCCCTCCCAGAGGTCCCACAGGGCCTCCTCGGCCGTACCGCCGCGCGCGAGGCGCTCCCGGGCCGTGGCGAGCAGCGCGCCGAGGCGCTGGGCGCCGCGCGCGTACACCGGGTCGTGGGTGACCAGCCGCTCCGGTTCGGCCAGGGCGCGCGCGAGCAGTTCGTCGGAGGGCGGCGGCAGCGGGTTGCCCGCGGCGCGCTCCTCCTCCCGCAGGGCGCGGCCCAGGCGGCGCAGGTCGGCGGCGTCCATGCCGGCGAGCGGGGAGGCGAGGAGGGTGAGCGCGGTTTCGGTGTCGAGCCAGCAGGGGCCCGGTCCGTCGTTCCGGGTCCCCTCGTCGTCGGGTCCCGCCGTCTCGTCCGGGGTGCGCTGACCGCCGCGTCCCGCCGCGTCGTCCAGGGTGCCCTGACCGCCGGGCTGTCCCGCTTCGGTCGGCGTCCCCTCACCGCCGGGCTGCGCTACCGCCTCGGCCGGCGTCCCCTCACCGCCGGGCTGCGCTACCGCCTCGGCCGGGCTCTCCTCGTCCTCGGGCTCCTCCGGCCGACCTGGCGCCTCGGCCGCGGTCTCCTCGGTACGGGGTCCCTCGGGCTGTCCCGCCGCCTCCGCCGTCGCCACCGCGCGCAGGGCCGTCAGCAGAGGGGCCACCGCGGGTTCGTGGCGCAGCGGCAGGTCGTCGCCGTCGATGTCGAGGGGGACGCCGGCGGCCGTGAGGGCGCGGCGGACCGTGGGGATCGTGCGGGAGCCGGCGCGGACCAGGACGGCCATCTCGCCCCAGGGCACGCCGTCCTCCAGGTGGGCCCGGCGCAGGATGTCGGCGACGTTGTCCAGCTCGGTGCCGGGTGTCGGGTACGTGTACACCTCGACGTGGCCGCCCTCGCGCGCGGGGGCGAGTTCGCGATGGGCGCGGACCTTCTCCGCCGGGAGGCGGGTCAGGGGCATGCGCTGGGTCAGCAGCCGGGTGGCGGCGAGCAGGGTGGCGCCGGAGCGGCGGGAGGTGCGCAGGACCTCGACGGGGGCCGGGCTGCCGTCGGGACGCGGGAAGGCCCGCGGGAAGTCGAGGATGCCGTTCACGTCGGCGCCCCGGAAGGTGTAGATCGACTGGTCGGGGTCGCCGAAGGCGACGAGGGTGCGGCCGCCGCCGGCGAGGGCGTGCAGCAGCCGTACCTGCGCCGGGTCGGTGTCCTGGTACTCGTCGACGTACACGGCGTCGTATTGCGCGGCGAGCCGCTCGGCGGTCCGCGGGCGGTGGGCGAGCAGGACCGCGCGGTGGACGAGTTCGGCGTAGTCGATCACGCCGTGCAGGTCGAGGACGTCGAGGTACTCGGCGAGGAAGGCGGCCGCGGCACGCCAGTCGGGGCGGCCGATGCGGGCGGCGAAGGCGTCCAGGGCCTCGGGGCCGAGGCCGAGTTCCCGGCTGCGGGCGAGCACCGCGCGGACCTCGTCGGCGAAGCCGCGCGTGGTGAGGCAGGCACGCAGCTCGTCGGGCCAGCGCACGTGCGCCAGGCCGAGCCGCTGCAGGTCGAGCTGGCCGGCGAGCAGCGCGCGGACGGCGACGTCCTGTTCGGGGCCGGACAGCAGCCGCAGCGGTTCCATGAACAGGTCGCTGTCCTGGTGGGCGCGGACCAGGGCGTAGCAGTACGAATGGAAGGTGGTCGCCTGGGGAGCTCGGGCGGCGCCCATCCGCAGGGCCATCCGGTCGCGCAGTTCCACGGCAGCCTTGCGGCTGAAGGTGAGCACCAGCACGCGCGCGGGGTCGCCGCCGCGGGCGATCCGGGCCGCGACGGACTCCACGAGCGTGGTGGTCTTGCCGGTGCCGGGTCCGGCGAGCACGAGCAGCGGCCCGCCGGCGTGGTCAACCACGGAGCGCTGTGCGGCGTCCAGACGAGGGGGATCCATCCGGGCCGGCGGGGTACGTACCAGTCGGTAAGCGCCACGGTTCCCCTGTCGCCCCTGGGGGTGCGACAGGCGCCTGGTGGAGGAAGAGGAGCTCACGTGGTTCGCCGGTCCTGGTGGGTGTGCTGGGTGATCGAGGGCCGTTTTCTCCGCCCCGCGCCCCTCGAACGTACGCCATGGCACCGACGTGCCCGGTTCACCGGTTTTCCCCCGTACGGGCCACGGGGTCCCCTCCGGCGGGTCGGATGGCGGAAGCTGTCAGGTGTGACCTTCCGCGCGTTCGCCGCCGTCCCAGCGCGCCCGCCTCATGTCGAGGCGGGGCAGGTGGCCCTCGGCGGCCCTGCTCGCCTCCTTCAGGGGCGTGCCCTCGGCGCGGTAGTGGCCGAGCGCCCGCAGCTCGTGGCCCGGCAGCAGCGCCCCGTCGGCGCGCACCACGCGCCACCACGGCACGGCGCCGCCGTACAGGGCCATCACCCGGCCGACCTGCCGGGGGCCGCCCTCCTCGAGCCACTCGGCGACGTCCCCGTACGTCATGACCCGCCCGGGCGGGATCAGCTCCGCGACCTCGAGGACCCGCTCGGCGTACTCCGGCAGCGCGTCCGGGTGCTCCCGGCGGGCCTCGTCGTCCGGGATGCTCTGCTCGCTCATCCGCCCCATCCTGCCCCACACCACCGACAGCGCGACCGTCCGGTGACCGTGCGTGATCCTCGCCGCCGGGTGGTGCTTCGGGCAGACTGTGCGCCCCGCATTTGCACCCTGATGCCCCCGTGTGTCGGTGGAGCATGCCACCATCGTGCGGGCGGTGACCGGTGATACGAGATCAAGAAGAGACGATGAAGCAGCAGGGTGTGCATCCCGAGGACGCGGAGGGCACCTCTGACGCTGCGTCGCGCCCGGACGGTCCGGACAGTCCGGGCGAGACCCCGGACGAGGCGCGCGACGAGGCGCGGGAGGAGGTGCACGTCGACGAGGTCGAGGGCGACGAACCGCTGCTCCCCGCGCGCGTGCACCGCCCGTCCGACCTCATGCGGCTCCTGGTGGGCGTGCTCGCGGTCATCGTGCTGCTGGGCATCGCCGCGTTCGCACACGGGACGACGTCGGGCCTCGAACAGGACATCAACAAGGGCACGGGACAGGCGCCCGATCTGCTCATCAAGATCGCCGGGCTCGCCTCCAGCATCGCGATCCTGCTGGTGCCGGTCGCCTTCGCGATCGAGCGGCTGATCAAGCGCGACGGGCTGCGGATCGCCGACGGTGTGCTCGCCGCAGTCCTCGCGCACGGTGTGACACTCGCCACCGACCTGTGGGTCGCCAAGGCCGCCCCGGACTCGATCCAGGAGGCCCTCACCCAGCCCTCCCCCGGTGACATCCACGCCCTCACCGACCCGGTGCACGGCTATCTCGCGCCCGTGATCGCGTACATGACGGCCGTCGGCATGTCGCGCCGGCCGCGCTGGCGCGCGGTGCTGTGGATCGTGCTGCTCCTCGACGCGTTCTCGATGCTGGTCACCGGGTACACCACGCCGTTCTCGATCATTCTGACGGTGCTGATCGGCTGGACCGTGGCGTACGGCACGCTGTACGCGGTCGGCTCGCCGAACGTGCGCCCCACGGGACGGACGCTGATGGCGGGCCTGCGGCACGTCGGCTTCCACCCGGTGAGCGCGGCCCGCGAGGAGGCGCCGGACACCTCGGAGACCGGCGACCGCGGCCGGCGCTACTTCGTCACCCTGGAGGACGGCCCGCCGCTGGACGTCACCGTGGTCGACCGGGAGCAGCAGGCACAGGGCTTCTTCTACCGCGCGTGGCGCAATCTGACCCTGCGCGGCTTCGCCACCCGCAGCAGTCTCCAGTCGCTGCGCCAGGCACTGGAGCAGGAGGCGCTGCTCGCCTACGCGGCGATCGCGGCGGGCGCCAACGCGCCCAAACTGATCGCCACCTCCGAGCTAGGACCCGACGCCGTGATGCTCGTCTACGAGCACACCGGCGGGCACACGCTCGACTCGCTGGCGGACGAGGAGATCACCGACGAGCTGCTGCGGGACACCTGGGACCAGGTGCGCGCGCTGCAGTCCCGCCGCATCGCGCACCGCAGGCTGGTGGGTGACGCGATCTTGGTGGATCGTTCCGGCACGGTGATCCTCACCGATCTGCGCGTCGGCGAGATCGCGGCCGGCGATCTGCTGCTGCGCATGGACATCTCCCAGCTGCTCGTGACCCTGGGTCTGCGCGTGGGCGGCGAGCGCGCGGTCGCCTCGGCCGTGAGCGTGCTCGGCCCGGACGCGGTGGCGGACTGTCTGCCGATGCTGCAGCCCATCGCGCTCAGCCGCTCCACGCGCGCGACGCTGCGCAGACTGGCCCGGGAACGGGCCCAGCGCGAGCGCGAGGCGGTCCTCGAGGCGTCCCGGCAGGCCAAGGAGGCCCGCCTGGAGGCCGGGCAGGAGGCGGAGCCGGTATCCGAGAAGGCCGGGAAGAAGGCCGTACGCGCGCAGGCGCGGGCCGAGAAGCGGGCCATCGACGAAGCGGTGGAGGAGGCGCGCGAGGAGGACCTGCTCACGCAGATCCGGCACGAGGTGCTGCGGATCAGGCCCCAGGCCCCGGTCGAGCCCGCGCGGCTGGAGCGGGTACGGCCACGCACCCTGATCAGCTTCATCGCCGGTGCGATCGGCGCCTACTTCCTGCTGACGCAGCTCACCCACATCGAGTTCGGCCCGCTCATCGCCAACGCGGAGTGGGGCTGGGTCGCCGCGGCCGTGCTGTTCTCGGCGCTGAGCTATGTCGCCGCGGCGATGAGCCTGCTGGGGTTCGTGCCGGAGCGGGTGCCGTTCCTGCGGACCGTGGCCGCGCAGGTCGCCGGGTCCTTCGTGAAGATCGTGGCGCCGGCCGCCGTCGGCGGGGTCGCGCTCAACACGCGCTTCCTGCAGCGTTCGGGCGTGCGTCCCGGTCTCGCGGTGGCGAGCGTCGGGGCGTCTCAGCTGTTCGGGCTCGGCTGCCACATCCTGATGCTGCTGTCCTTCGGCTACCTGACCGGCACCGAGAAGACCCCGTCGCTGTCGCCGTCCCGCACGGTCATCGCGGGCCTGCTCACCGTGGCGGTGCTCGTGCTGGTCGTGACCTCGGTGCCGTTCCTGCGGAAATTCGTCTCCACGCGCGTGCGGTCACTGTTCGCGGGTGTCGTGCCGCGCATGCTGGACGTGCTGCAACGGCCGCAGAAGCTGGTCACCGGCATCGGCGGCATGCTGCTGCTGACCTTCTGCTTCGTGATGTGCCTGGACGCGTCGATCCGCGCGTTCGGCACGGACTCGACCTCCATCAGCATCGCCAGCGTCGCCGTCGTCTTCCTCGCCGGCAACGCGCTCGGCTCCGCGGCCCCCACCCCGGGCGGTGTCGGCGCCGTCGAGGCGACCCTGACGGTCGGTCTGATCGCGGTCGGCCTGCCGAAGGAAGTGGCCGCTCCCGCGGTGCTGCTCTTCCGCCTGCTCACGCTGTGGCTTCCGGTGCTGCCCGGCTGGCTGGCGTTCAACCAGCTGACCCGCAAGGGCGCCCTCTAACCGGCGAAGGCGGCCTCCGGCCCGCAGCGGGCCCTCGGGAAGGGCCCGGTGGCGCTACCTCGTACGGCCCGCGCCCCGCGCGCCCGGGCCGGCACGCCCCCACGATGGGATCATGCCGAACCCCGCCCGGCTGCGCGCCGCCGCCCTGACCGCGACCGCCCTTCTGCTGGCCCCTCTCCTGGCCGGCTGTGCCGACGAAGCCGGGGACGAGGACCTGACGGAGCAGAAGCTCAGCTGGAAGGACTGCCCGGCCCCGTCCCGGTCCGAGGGCGGCGGCAACGCCCCGTCCCCGCTGCCGGGCGGCGACCGGTGGCAGTGCGCGACCATGAAGGTGCCCCGGGACTGGGCCGAGCCGAAGGGCGACACCATCAAGATCGCGCTGATCCGCGCCGAGGCCGACGGCGACGCGAGCCGGCGGATCGGTTCGCTCGTCTTCAACTTCGGCGGACCAGGCGGATCGGGCGTCAGCGCGCTGCCCGCCTTCGGCGAGGACTACGCGACCCTGCGCACCCGGTACGACCTGGTGAGCTTCGACCCGCGCGGGGTCGGCCGCAGCGCCGGTGTGACCTGCGAGAACGACCAGCGGCTCGACGCGTACTTCCAGCAGGACATGACACCCGACGACGCTGCCGAGCGCAGCACCCTCCTGGACAACACCGAGGAGTTCAACGCGGCCTGCGAGGAGCACTCGGGGAAGATGCTGCCGCATGTGCGCACCACCGACGCGGCCCGCGACCTGGACCTGATGCGCCAGGTCCTCGGCGACACGAAGCTGCACTACTTCGGCATCTCCTACGGCACCGAACTGGGCGGCGTCTACGCCCACCTGTTCCCGCGGCACGTCGGGCGCGCCGTCTTCGACGCGGTCGTCGACCCCACGCAGACGCCCGAGCAGGGAGCCCTCGGCCAGGCCAGGGGCTTCCAGCTCGCGCTCGACAACTTCGCCGAGGACTGCGCGTCCAAGGCCGAGGAGTGTCCGGTCGGCGACAGCGCCCAGGACGTGAAGGACCGGATCGCGGCGCTGCTGAGGAGACTCGACGGCAAGCCGATCCCGGGCGTCTTCCCGCGTTCCCTCACCCAGAGCGCCGCCACCAACGGCATCGCGCAGGCGCTGTACTCGAAGGAGTTCTGGGAGTACCTCACCGAGGGCCTGGAACAGGCCTACGACGGGGACGGCAGGATCCTGATGCTGCTGTCCGACTCTCTGAACGGCCGCAGCTCCAACGGCGAGTACAGCAACATCGCCGCCGCCAACGCCGCCATCAACTGCTCCGACGACAGCCCCCGCTACTCCGCCGGCCACGTGGAGGCGAGGATGCCGGAGTTCCGCGCGGCCTCGCCCCTGTTCGGGGACTTCATGGCCTGGTCCATGATCAGCTGCACCGACTGGGCCGTGCCGGGTGCCGCCGACCACCCGGACGTCGGCGCGCCCGGCTCGGCGCCCATCCTCGTCGTGGGCAACACCGGCGACCCGGCGACCCCGTACGAGGGGGCGCGCAGGATGGTGGACGCGCTGGGCAAGGGCGTCGGCGTGGAGCTGACCTACCGGGGGCAGGGGCACGGCGCCTACGGCAGCAAGAACAAGTGCGTGCAGGCGGCGGTGGACGGCTATCTGCTGGACGGCAAGGTGCCGGCCGCCGGGACCGTGTGCACCTGACCCTCCCCCTGAATCCCGGAAAACCCGCAGGTCACACAGTTATCCACAGGCTCCGACGGGTCGGCGGCAGTCCGCCTACCATGGCCTGACAGCCGTTCCGCCACCCGGCGCGGACCGGTCGGCAAGGGGGGAAGTGCACATGGCGCGTTTTCCACGGTGGACGGCACTGGGCGCCGCCGCCGCGCTGCTCGCGGCGGGCTGCAGCGCCGGTCCGTCGGGCAGCCGCGGTCCGTCGGGCAGCGGCGGCGACGCCAAGGGGAGGGCAGCCACCAGCCCCCGGCCCTCGGCCCGTTCCTCGGGCACGGCCACCGCGCCCGCCCCGCCCGCCTCGCTCACCGGGCAGAAGCTGGACTGGGGGCGCTGCAAGGCCGACGCGGACTCCGACGCCCCGGGCAGCGCATGGCAGTGCGCCACCATGAAGGTGCCGCTGGACTGGTCGAAGCCGGACGGCGAAACCATCGGTCTCGCGCTGATCCGCACCAGATCCCGAGGGGGCGGCGCGGAGCGCGTCGGCTCGCTGCTGTTCAACTTCGGCGGCCCCGGCGGCTCGGGGGTGTCCACGCTTCCGCCGTACGGCGCCACGTTCTCCGCACTGCGCGAGCGCTACGACCTGGTCAGCTGGGACCCGCGCGGGGTGGGCGGCAGCGAGGGCATCCGCTGCCGCAGTGACAGGGACATCCAGGCCGCCGAGTCCATCGACGTCACCCCGGACACCCGGGCCGAGGAGCGGGCGTACCTCCAGGACGCCACCGACTTCGGCGAGGGCTGCAAGAAGGCGGCGGGCGCGCTGCTGGCGCACGTCTCGACCACCGACACCGCGCGCGACATGGACCTGATGCGCCAGGTCCTCGGCGACACGAAGCTGCACTACTTCGGCATCTCCTACGGCACCGAACTGGGCGGCGTCTACGCCCACCTGTTCCCGCGGCACGTGGGGCGGCTGATCCTCGACGCGGTGGTCGACCCGACCGCCGACGCGGTGGGCCACGCCGAGAACCAGGCGAGGGGTTTCCAGCGGGCCCTCGACAACTACCTGAAGTCGACGGGCCAGGACCCGGAGCGGGGCAGCGCGAAGATCGCGGACTTCCTGGACCGGCTCGACAGCCGGCCGCTGCCGGCCTCCGGCGGACGGAAGCTGAACCAGACGCTGGCCGTCACCGGCATCGTCCTGCCGCTGTACAGCGAGCAGAGCTGGCCGGCCCTCACCAGCGCCCTGGAGTCGGCGGAGGCCGGTGACGGCTCCGAGCTGCTGGCGCTGGCCGACGCCTACAACGACCGGGACCCCTCGGGGGGCTACGGCACGACGACCCACGCGCAACGCGTCATATCGTGCTTGGACGACAAGCAGCGGCCGACCGCCGGGGAGACGAGGAAGCGGCTGCCGCGGTTCGAGAGGATCTCGCCCGTCTTCGGCGACTTCCTGGGCTGGGACACGGCCGGCTGGTGCCACGACTGGCCGGTGGCCGGGCAGTACGACACCCCGGAGGTGAGCGCCCCGGGTGCGGCGCCGATCCTGCTGGTCGGCAACACCGGGGACCCGGCGACGCCGTACGAGGGGGCCCGGAAGATGGCGGACGAACTCGGCAAGGGTGTCGGTGTGCTGCTCACCTGGAAGGGCGAGGGGCACGGTGCCTACGGCAGCGGGAGCGACTGCGTCGACTCGGCGGTGGACGCGTACCTGCTCGAGGGGACGGTGCCGAAGGACGGCAAGGTCTGCTCATGACGACGGCGGGGCCCGTGGGCGCTCGTGGCGCCCGCGGACCCCGCCGATCGAAGAGGCAGGTCGGGTCAGTAGACCGGCTTGCTCGGCTCGATCTGGTTGACCCAGCCGATGACGCCGCCGCCGACGTGCACGGCGTCCGAGAAGCCCGCGGACTTCAGCACGGCGAGGACTTCCGCACTGCGGACACCCGTCTTGCAGTGCAAGACGATCTTCTTGTCCTGCGGCAGGCCCTCCAGGGCGGTGCCCAGAAGGAACTCGTTCTTCGGGATCAGCCTGGCGCCCGGGATGGAGACGATCTCGTACTCGTTCGGCTCGCGGACGTCGATGATCTCGATGTTCTCGCCGTCGTCGATCCACTCCTTGAGCTGCTTGGGAGTGATCGTCGAGCCGGCGGCCGCCTGCTGGGCCTCCTCGGAGACGACGCCGCAGAAGGCCTCGTAGTCGATGAGCTCGGTGACGGTCGGGTTCTCGCCGCAGACCGCGCAGTCGGGGTCCTTGCGGACCTTGACCTGGCGGTACTGCATCTCCAGGGCGTCGTAGATCATCAGACGGCCGACCAGGGGCTCACCGGTGCCGGTGAGGACCTTGATCGCCTCGGTGACCTGGATGGAGCCGATGGACGCGCACAGCACGCCCAGGACGCCGCCCTCGGCGCAGGAGGGGACCATGCCAGGCGGCGGGGGCTCCGGGTAGAGGCAGCGGTAGCAGGGGCCGTGCTCGGACCAGAACACGGAGGCCTGGCCGTCGAAGCGGTAGATCGAGCCCCACACGTACGGCTTGTTCAGCAGCACGCACGCGTCGTTGACCAGGTACCGGGTCGCGAAGTTGTCCGTGCCGTCGACGATCAGGTCGTACTGGCTGAAGATGTCCATCACGTTCTCGGCCTCGAGCCGTTCCTCGTGAAGGATCACGTTCACGTACGGGTTGATGCCCTTGACGGAGTCCCGCGCGGACTCGGCCTTGGAGCGGCCGATGTCGGCCTGGCTGTGGATGATCTGGCGCTGCAGGTTCGACTCGTCGACCTCGTCGAACTCCACGATGCCGAGCGTGCCGACGCCCGCCGCGGCCAGGTACATCAGCGCCGGCGAGCCCAGGCCGCCGGCGCCCACACAGAGCACCTTGGCGTTCTTCAGCCGCTTCTGCCCGTCCATCCCCACATCGGGGATGATCAGGTGGCGGGAGTACCGGCGAACCTCGTCTACGGTGAGCTCAGAGGCTGGCTCGACCAGGGGTGGCAACGACACGGGGACTCCGTTGGTCGGTCGATCACTACAGTTGTTCTCCGTGTAACAGTGCCATGGGCTTCTTCATTCCGAGACACCTGTTCCGATCCGCGAGACGATTTCGTCCCAGTAGCCGGGCATGGTCTCCCAGGGGTCGTCCAGGCCGCCGCGGTCGCCCCGGTCGGTGAACCAGATCGTGGCCGCGCCCTGCCAGCGGGCGATGCGCAGCGCCTCGCCGAGGTGGCCCAGGGGTACGCCGTGCACCAAGTGGCAGAAGCGCTCGGGCGGATGGTCGGCGGTCCACTCGGCCACCTGCGACCAGCGGTAGTCCGTCCAGGGCCCGGAAAAGGTGATCAGCTGGTCCGCGTGCTCGGCGTAACCGTGGTGCGGATGGATGCCGTGCCCGAGGACGATGTGGGGCGAGTCACGCAGGGTGCGGAGCGTGGCGATCGCACGGCGGACCTCCGGGAGTCCGGCGCGCCCGCTCGGGCAGTGGTCCAGGAGGAAGCCGTCGACCTGGTACCAGTCGAGGTACCGCTGCGCGTCGGAGACGAGCTCGGCGAAGGCGCGCGCCCCGTGGACGGTGTCGAGGCGGCCGAGGACGCGGACCCCCGCGTTGCGCAGCCGGCCCGCCTCCTGGAGGCAGTGCGGGTCGGGGCGGACGCCGGGGCCGTCGGCGACGTCGAGGACGACCCAGTGCAGGAGGGAGCCGGTGCGGGCGAGGTCGCCCCACTCGGCCGGCGCGAGGAGGGGGTGGGCGATGCCGGGCACGCCGAGGCCGGTGCGCAGGTCGGTGCTCCCGGTGCTCGCGGTGCCCGCCGGAGTGCCCGTCAGATACGACATGCCGCCTCCATCCAGATGTCGGCGAGGGACTCCTCCAGGTTGATCCGGGGCCGCCAGCCGAGCCGGTCGCGGGCGGTGCGCACGTCGGCCTGCTGCCAGCTGCCGCAGCCGTCCGGGTACGGGTACGCGACCGGGGCCGCGTGGTCGGAGTCGGGGCGCGGGTGTCCGATGGACGGGCGCAGGTGGGGGCCGGGCGGGCCGTCGAGTTCGTGGAGGGCGCCGCCGTATCCGGCCACGCGCGCGAGGATCGCGGCGGCGTCGCGCAGCCGGACGGCGCGGCCCGAGCCGATGTTGATGACGCCCTGCGCGGCGGAGAGGGACGCGGCGTGCACGGCGCGGGCGACGTCACGGACGTCGACGAAGTCGCGCTGGACACCGAGACCGCCGAGTTTGAGCTCGCCGTCGCCGGACTGCATGGCGCGCCGCATGGCCTCGGCGAGGCGCCCCAGCGGGGATCCCGCCGGGGTGCCCGGACCGGCCGGGGAGAACACCCGGAGCACGACGGCGTCCAGGCCGGAGCCGAGGACCAGTTCGGTGGCGGCGAGTTTGCTGACGCCGTACGGGCCGCCGGGGCGGGGGACGGCGTCCTCGGCGGTGGAGGAGCCGGGCTGGCTCGGGCCGTACTCGGCGCCGCAGCCGATCTGCACCAGACGGGCGCCGCAGCCGCTGCGGCGCAGGGCCTCGCAGACGGTGGCGACGGCGACGGTGTTGTGCCGGGTCAGTTCGCGGGCGCCGCCGCGGGTGGCGCCCGCGCAGTTGACGACGACCTGGGGGTGGACCGCGTCGAGGAACCGGGTGAGTGCGCCGGGGCTGCCGGACGCGAGGTCGAAGCGGACGTCGGCGTCGTCGCCGCGGCCGAGCGCGGTGAGCTGGACGGCCGGGTCGGCGAGCAGACGGTCGGCGACGAAGCGGCCGAGGTAGCCGTTGGCTCCGATCAGCAGGACCCTCATCGTGCGGCCCCCTTGGTGTGTGCTTCGGCTGTCAGGGCGGCACGGGCTCCGGTCGTCCCGTGTGCTGCGGCTGCTCCTGTGACCGCGGGGGCTCCTGCGACCGCGGGTGCCCCGGTGGCTCCGGTCGCTCCGGATCGGGAGGTGGTCATCTGGTCTCTCCTTCGAGGGTGGTGCTGTTGCCTGCGGTTGGGTGGAGGAGCGCGTGCGTCGTGCGGTCCGCGCACGGTGGGGGATGCGCTGCGCGCGGTGGTCGAGGGGTGGTGGAGGCCGGCCGCTGCCGGCGAAGGCGTCCGCTGCCCGCGGAGGCGCATCCGCGCCGCCGGGCCGCTCCCGTCGCCAGCGCGAAGGCACCAGCGTCTTCACGCGGGCCTGGCCAGACCGGCCACGCGAAGACACCAGCCCCCACACACAGGCCAGGCCAGACCGGCCACGCGAAGACACCAGCCCCCTCACACAGGCCAGGCCAGACCGGCCACGCGAAGACACCAGCGCCTTCACGTCGTCCAGGCCTGACCGGCCGCAAGGAGACACCTCCGCGCAGGCCAAGCCGGGCGGGCCGCGCGGAGGCACCTTCGCGCCGGCCGGCGCTGGGAGCAGGCGCGCGACGAAGTACCCGCTGCCGAGTCGGCCTCGCGGCGGCCCGGGCACCGAGCGTCGGCCGTTCGAAAGCGGCTGCACACCGCCAACACCGGGGCGACCTCGCGGAAGCACCTGAGCTCCGGCCACACCTGATCGACCCCGCGGAAGCGCCCCCGCACCGGCCAAGCCAGGTCAGCCCCACGGCGGCACCCACGCACCCACCGCACCAGGCCGACCCCGCGGAAGCGCCCCCGCACCAGCCGCACCGGGCCGGCTCCGTGGAAGTCGGGCGCCTCGCTCGCTCTGCCCCCCGCAGGGGGCTTTGCCTCGTCCGCGGCGTCGGGGTCTCTCGGGCGGCGTCGTGTGTCGGGGAGCCCGAGCCGGAGGGCGGGGCGGAGGCGCGGGTGTGTCGCGCCGGGTGCGGGCCCGTGGTCGGGGGGCAGCCGGCCCCGGGCGGTGAGGCCGGGCGGGTCAGCACGGCTGGGCCGTTCGTGCGTGGGCCGAGGCTCTGGTCAGGGTGCGGGTGGAGTGCACGAGGAGAGCCAGAGCGGCGGCTCCGCAGAGCAGGGCCGGGACGCTCGCCGGGCCCCAGGTCGTGACGAGGGTCTCGACGGGGGCGGACAGGAACGCGCACCCGGGGAGACGTCCCGCGAAGACCGTGGCCACGGCGAGCGCCTCGGCGGTACCGGCGGCGCCGAGGACGACCGCCGGGGCATGGGTGAACCCGTGCACCGTGAGGAGGCGGGCGAGGAAGAGGAGCGCACCCAGGGTGAGGGTGGGGGCGGGGACGGCCGGTTCGTCGAGGACCAGGGCGCAGAGGGCGGACAAGGCGCCCAGCGCGCACAGGAAGAGGGCGACCACGCCGAGCAGCAGCGGCTGTACGGATGCGGTGAACTCCTCCAGACCGCGGCTGGCGTCGAGCCGGCGACGGGCACGGGTGGTGAGGAGGTGCGCGCACCAGGCGGCGGGGACGCAGGCCAGGGTGAGGGTGAGCAGCGGCGCGGCGGCGAGGGGTAAGAGGCCGTCCGGGCCTCCTGCGACGGCGGACTCCAGGAGGCCGTCGCCGAGGGCCGCGTAGGCGACGAGCCAGCAGGTCCAGGCACGGGCCCGGGCCCGACCGGGCCGGGTGCCGCCGCGCCGGCTCAACGGGCCCCGGCGGAGGACCGCGCGCAGGGCGAGGGCCACCGCGAGGACGCCGACGGCGCCGACGAGGAGGCGGGTCCGCCCCTGGGTGAGCCGCAGGCCGGTCACCGTCGCGGCGCACAGGGCGCCCGGCAGCAGGGTGAGCAGGACCCGGTCCGGGCGGGGGCGCGGGAGGGCGGCGGGCGCCGGGCGCGGGTTCGGGTCGTCGCCGCGGGGGACGCGGGCGTACATCTCCTCGGCCAGGGAGAAGACGTCCCGGTGGCGGAAGCGGACGGCGGTGCGGTCGGTGACGCCCTGGGCCTCGAGGCCCGCCGCGATCTCCAGCGGGTCCACGGCCCGTTCGCACAGCTCGCGGTGCCGGTGCATCAGCGCCTTCACGGGGTCTCCGGTGCCCCGCCGGGGCGCGGACGACGGGCGCGCCCCGGCGGCCGCGCCCCCGGCGCGCTCCCCCACGGCCCACTCCTGCGACCGCTCGTCCCAGCCCTCTCCGCTCTCCGGGGCCCCCGGCCGGTCCAGTTCCCCGAGGCCGCTCATCGCGCGCCCCCGGAGAGGGGAGCGGCGGCGACGGACGAGGTGCCCCGGGCCGCCGTCCCGCGTACCGGCGGTCCCGCCGTCCAGCCCGGTCCGCGCGGGGAGGTGGCCCTTGCGCCCAGGTCCGTCCAGCGTCCTGGCAGCCGGGCCTCGGCGGGGAGGGCGAAGGGCCGGGGGTCGCCCGCGTCGTCGAGGGCGGCCGCGCGGGCCGGGCACTGGGAGACGATCTCCAGGTAAATGCCGTGAAATGCCTGGACGTTCTGCTCGACCGTGAAGAGTTCCAGCGCGCGGGCGCGGGCTGCCGCGCCCAGGCGCGCACGGCGCTCGGGGTCGCGCAGCAACGCACCGCACGCCTCGGCGAGCGCCCGCGGATTGCGCGGCGGGACGACGAGTCCGGTGCCGCCGATGACCTCGACCACGGCGCCGACGTCCGTGGACACGGTCGCCCGGCCGCAGAACATCGCCTCGACCAGCCCGACCGGGAACCCCTCGACGACGCTGGACAGGACGACGACGGCGCCCGCGGTGTACGCCTCGGCGAGACCGGGCACCTCCGGGCCGCCGATCTCCTCGAAGGACACCGGGTTGTCGCCGACGGAGTGCGGCCCCTCCGCCTCGTCGGGGAAGAGCTGGGCGGCCAGCATCCCGCAGTGGCCGAGGTACGCCTGCCCCTCGGGGCCGGCGGGCGCGCCGATGATCCGCAGGCGGGCTCTCGGCTCCTCCCTGCGGACCTGGGCGAAGGCGTGCAGCAGGGACACCAGGTCCTTCGCCGGTTCCACCCGGCCGACCCAGACCAGCGTGTGCGGGTCGGCGGCGTCCGGGGCGTCGCCCACGTCCGCGAAGCGCGCGGCGTCCATGCCCGGGTAGACCGTGCGCACCTTGGCGCGGTCGGCGCCGCAGCGTTCCTGCCAGCGGCGGGCGTGCGCGTTGCCGGGCGTGAGGCGGGCGGCCCGGCGGTAGACCTCGCCGGCGAGGAGGCCGTGGAAGGCGGCGAGCAGGGCGCGTACGGCGGGGGCGTTCTCCGCGGAGGACGCGTCGGGCGTCCCGGAGTGGAGATAGTGCGTGCGCAGCCGCACCCCGTACTCCGTGACCAGCAGCGGCACGTCGAAGAAGTGCCGCGCGAGCAGCCCGGGCAGGGCGGCCACCCCGCCGGAGGCCGCGTGGCACAGGTCCACGGCACCGAGCGTGCCCCCGTCGCCGGCGGCGTCGTCGTACCAGTCGAGAGAGAGGGGGCGCAGCGCGCGTTCCAGGTGGCCGGCCACGGCCAGCAGTTCGGGTACGCGCGCCTCGCGCGCCGCACGCAGTGCGCCGGGCGCGTGGCAGGCGTGCTCGAGAGCGCGCGCGGCGCCCTCGGAGCGGAGCGCTCCCACCAGTCCGCCCTCGTCGCGGGCGAGGTCGGCGAGACCGTAGAGCGCGTTGGCGAAACGGTCCGCCTGAGCGGAGGAGCCTTCGCAGACGGCGGTCACCAGCTCGCCGTAGCACTCGGTGAAGCGCCGGCGCGCACGCCGCCCGTACCCGGCCCCGTCGTCCTCGGCCGTCCACAGCGGCGCCGTCCGCACCCGTCTGACCTGCGGCGGAAGCGCGACGCAGCCCGACGCGTCCTGATGGGGTCCGCTGCTGAGCGCGTAGAGGTCGAACTCGTGCTGCCCGAGCCCGCGCACGAGCCGGTCGCACCAGAGTCCGGTGTCTCCGCCCACATACGGATAGCCACCCTCTGTCAGCAGTCCGATGCGCACGCACGCACCCCCGATCTCCCGTTTGGGGAGCCGCCGTTGACCCGGCGGCTCGCAGCGGGAAGAACGTATGCGGACAAGGCGGTGGCGCGACGGACGGTTGTCCATCGCGCCACCAAAAGGGGTGAACGGTCGTAACTTTCCCGTGCGGGTCGCGTTCGACCGCGCTAAGAGTTCACTTGACCGCGAAACGTCACGCCGCTCTTGGACGCGCACACCCACGCGGCGTATGAGCCGTCTGTCAACTCCTTGGATAGGGCCAGGGGTTGGGCAGACAGTGGATCCCGTCGTGGTCGAGGAACTTCGTCTGCTGCTGCATGACGGGCGCGAGCGCGCCGTCCTTCTCGCAGTTCACGTGGTGGTGGCCGAGCCGGTGGCCGACCTCGTGGTTGATCAGCATCTGCCGGTACGCGTAGATCGCGTCGCCGTAGGTCTCGGATCCCTGCGCCCACCGGTACGCGTTGATCATGACGCGTTCGGTGGCGGCCGAGTCGCAGGAGACGTTGTCGACGGTGGTGTCCAGGCCCGACTTGGCGCACCAGGTGGCGGTGGTGCCGGGGCTGGCGAGGGTGATGACGAAGTCCGGCTCGCCCGAGTGGATCCGCTCGAAGGTGCGCGCTCCGCCGTGCGCCCAGCTGCGGTCGTCGTTCAGCGTCTTCTGCACGGCTTCGGCGAAGAGCGCGCCGTCGAGCCCGAGCCCCTGCTCCACGTCGACCCGGTAGGTGTACTTCTGCCCCTTGCCGGGCGCCTTGTCGATGCCCTGGATCGCGTCGAACTTCCCGGAGCCCTCGAGCTTGGCGCCGAGCTGGTACTTGGCGCCCATCTTCTGCGCGTACGTCAGCGTCACTGCGGCCTGGGACGGGGAGACGGACGGGCCCGGCGCGGCGGACTCCAGGGCGCCGCCGGCCTGTCCGGCGGCCGACTGCGACCGGGCGCGGCCGTCGTCGCGCGCGTCGGTCACCTGACCGGCCACCACGACGGCCAGCACGGTCGTGACCGCGGCGGCGGCGATACCGGTGAAGGTCCGCCCCTTGGCGCCCTTGAGGTCCACCGGCGCGCCGGTGGGCGGCGCGTCGTCGGCGTCGTCGCCGGCCGCGGCGTCCGTGCGTCCGGCCGCTCCGGGGCCGGTCGCGGAGGAGCGGCTCCCGGCCGTGGCGGCGGTGGCCGCGAACGGGTCGGACGCGCGCGTGGGCGCGAACGGCCGCCCCGCGCGCGTGAAGACGTCGGTGTCCTCGTCCGGTTCGAAGGCGTCGAGGTACTCCTGACGCGGGCCCTGCCGGGGGCTCTGCCGCGGCCCCTGCGGGGGCATGGGCCGCTGACGCGGTATCACCGGCTGTCCGGAACCGGCCTGACGGCCCCTCAGGTCGCCCCAGCCGCCTCCGGTCTCCCGCTGCTCGGGGTGGCCGCCGCGGACCCGCGGGAAGCCGTGGGCGGGCGTTCCGTCGGGGTACCCGGAGTCCCCTGGGCCGGACGTCCCGCCGGGGAGCCCGGGGAAGCCGTACGGGGGCGTCCCGTCGGGGAGGCGGGATGTTCCGCGCGCGCCGTCGGAGTGCGGCGAGGAGGCACCACCCGAGGGAGCGGAGGCGACGCCCGAAGGGTCGGCGGAGGTGCCCGAGGAGGTGCCGGAGGAACGCTTGGGCGCGCTCTTGGGTGCCGGTCCGCGCCGGCTGCGGCGTCCCACGTCCGCCTCAGCCCTTCGGGGTCACGTCGGCGGTCTCGGCGAGCAGCTCCCGGACCGCTCTGGCCACCGTGTCCGGGTACTCCATCATCGCCACGTGCCCGGCGTCCGGCAGGGTGAGCAGGCGGGAGTCGCGGAAGGCGCGGGCGGCGCGCGGGGCCATGCGGAAGCCGACGAGCTGGTCGCGGCCGCCGTAGACCAGGAGGGTGGGCGCGAGGACGCGCTCGGCCTGGCGCCACAGCCCGTGCTGGCCGCCCAGGGTGTAGGCGTTCAGCAGCCCGCGCGTGGAGCGCGTCATCGCGTCCCAGAAGTACGGCAGCTGGAGCCGCCGCTCCAGTTCCTCCACCGCGTGCCGGAACGCCTCGGGGCTGACGCGGCCGGGATCGCCGTAGCACAGGCCGAGGACGCCTCTGACGCGCTGCTCGGCCGTCCACTCCCGGGTGAGCCGGCTGAAGAGCGCGGCCACGCCGGGCAGGCCGACCAGACCCGTGGGGACCGCGCTGCGCTGCACCCGCAGCTCCGGCAGGGCGGGCGAGACCAGGGTCAGGGTGCGCACGAGGTCGGGGCGCACGGCGGCGACGCGCGTCGACACCGCGCCGCCCAGGGAGTTGCCGAAGAGGTGGACCGGGCCGCGGTCCGCCGCGTCGAGGTAGCGGATCACGGCACGCGCGTGTGCCGTGACGGAGTAGTCGCCGTCGTCCGGCGGCGGGGAGTCGCCGAAGCCGGGGAGGTCGAGCGCCTCGCTCGCCAGGGTCCCGTCGAGCAGCGCCATCAGGGCGGACCAGTTCTGCGAGGAACCGCCGAGGCCGTGCACGAACAGAGCGGGTTCGAGCCCGTCGCGCGCGGGCGGCCTGGACCGGATCGTCAGGGTGACGCCCGGCAGACCGACCGACCGCAGCCGCTCACCCTCCGCGACCCTGACGGCGGCCACCTTCGGCAGCACACTGGTGGGCGGCACGGAGGGCAGCTCGGTCGAAGACATGCGGGCAATGTTACGAGACGATCACGTGCGGCCATGTGTGTTCGGCGTCACAGGAGCGGGGCGGGGCGGGTGCCGATACCGGCGCGATTCGTGGGCACATCGCATAGCGTCCGAAACGGGTGTCTCCTAGGCTCGTATCGAGGGCACCCGCTAGTGGCCCCCGTGTGTTCCGGGGGCGTTCGCAGGAAGGGAGCCCGTCATGGCCGTTGACCCCACCGACCCCGAGACGTTCGCCGAAGAGGACGACGACTTCGGGGAGATCGACGTAGAGGCGCCGGAGAACGACGCCGCCGAGCAGTACGCGGATGTCACCCCGGAGCGCGACGACCCCCTGGAGGGCGTGGACCCCGCCCGGGCGAACGAGGCGGATCTCGTCGAACAGGCGCGCGTCGTCTCCCTGGACGAGGACGACTATCGCTGACCTCGGGAGGGTGCGCTGAACAGGAGCGAGGCCGCATTCTGCCCGGACTGCCCCGCTTCGAAACCATCTGTACCGCTTTTGTGATCGTCCGGTCCGTGAAATTCTGCGCTCGCACCGCGCGCCACACGGTTACCGAAAAGTACGATGGCGGCGCGGCGCACACCGCATGAGGACGACTTTGGGAGGCGGCGTGACAGCCATCGAGCAGACAGAGGCGGCACGCCCGCGAGGCACGCGCCTGCCGCGCCGTGCCCGACGGAACCAGCTGCTGGGCGCCGCCCAGGAAGTCTTCGTGGCGCAGGGCTACCACGCCGCGGCCATGGACGACATCGCCGAGCGGGCCGGTGTCAGCAAGCCGGTGCTCTACCAGCACTTCCCGGGCAAGCTCGACCTCTATCTCGCGCTGCTGGACCAGCACTGCGAGTCGCTGATCCAGGCCGTACGGAGCGCGCTGGCGTCGACGACGGACAACAAGCAGCGCGTCCGCGCGACGATGGACGCCTACTTCGCGTACGTCGAGGACGACGGCGGGGCCTTCCGTCTGGTCTTCGAGTCGGACCTGACGAACGAGCCCGCGGTGCGCGAGCGCGTCGACAAGGTCACCAACGAGTGCGCCGAGGCGATCTGCGACGTCATCGCCGAGGACACGGGCCTCTCGCGCGCGGAGTCGATGCTGCTCGCCTCCGGTCTGGGCGGTCTGGCGCAGGTGGTGGCCCGCTCCTGGCTGCACAGCGACCGCAGCGTCCCGCGCGACCAGGCCGTGCAGCTGCTGGCCTCGCTGGCCTGGCGGGGCATCGCAGGTTTCCCGCTGCACGGCACCGATCAGCACTGACCACGGCGCCACCGCTCGTTTGTTCCCGCCCGGTGTTCGCTCGTGGCGTGGACGGCCGGGCCGTGCACATCCCCTCACCGGGCTAATGTGTGCAGCGTACGGCGCGGACGCCCGCGCACCCCATGACCGTCGGAGGGACATAGCCGTGGAGGTCAAGATCGGCGTGCAGCACGCGCCCCGCGAGATCGTTCTGGAGAGCGGTCAGACGCCCGAGGAGGTCGAGCGCGTGGTGGCCGATGCCCTGGCCGGCAAGTCGCAGCTGCTCAGCCTCGTGGACCAGCACGGCCGCAAGGTCCTGGTTCCGGCCGACCGCCTGGCCTACGTCGAGCTGGGCGAGCCCGCCCCGCGCAAGGTGGGCTTCGGCGCGCTGTAAGGCACACGCAACGAGAGAAGGGGCCCGGAGGCCGTCATGACCGCCGGGCCCCTTCTCCGTGCGCACGTTTCCCGGGCGGAGCACGGGCGGTCCCCGCAGGAGGATTGCATTCCGCAGGTCACGGGTATGACGGGCTACGACCTTGGTGCACAGCACGCCCCATGGGAGGGACCTACATGATCTTGGAAGCGCTCGGCTCCGCTGTGCTCGGTCTCGCGCTCGCCTGGGCGGCGCTGCAGCGTCTGTCCCACCGCCTGCCGGTCCGCACCCTCGTCTTCGCGACGGGCGTCGCCGGAGCCCTGTTCGGTGACTTCGTCACCCACAGCGCGCTGGGCCCCGGCATCCCCCTGCTGAGCCTGATCGGCGCGGCGGTCGTCTCCGCCGCCTCGCTCTCCCTGCTGCTGCGCCCCGCCGCGAGACTCCGCCGGCGCTCGGCACCGGCGTAGAAGGCCGGCGCCGAGCACCTGTCCGGCCGCTCGCGGCGAGGCCGCGGGCGGCTCTAGGCCGCCAGCCCCAGGGCCGCCATCCGCTTGGTGTGGGCCTCGGTGATACGGGAGAACATCCGTCCGACCTCGGCGAGGTCGAAGCCGTCCGCGACACCGCCCACGAGCATCGTCGACAGCGCGTCCCGGTCGGCGACCACCCGCTGGGACTGGGACAGGGCCTCGCCCATCAGCCGCCGCGCCCACAGCGCGAGCCGTCCGCCCACGCGCGGGTCGGCGTCGATCGCCGCACGGACCCGGTCCACGGCGAAGCCGGCGTGGCCGGTGTCGTCGAGCACGGCGAGCACCAGGGCGCGGGTGTCGGTGTCCAGGCGGACCGCGACCTCGCGGTAGAAGTCACTGGCGATCGAGTCGCCGACGTACGCCTTGACCAGGCCCTCCAGCCAGTCCGAGGGCGCCGTCTGCTTGTGGAAGCCGTCGAGGGCGGCGACGAACGGCTCCATCGCGGAGGTCGGCTCCTCGCCGATCTCGGTGAGCCGGTCACGCAGCCGCTCGAAGTGGTGGAACTCGGCCGACGCCATCTTCGCCAGCTCCGCCTTGTCCTCCAGCGTGGGCGCCAGCTTGGCGTCCTCCGCGAGCCGCTCGAACGCGGCCAGCTCGCCGTACGCCAGGGCACCGAGCAGGTCCACGACCGCCGCCCGGTACTGCGGATCGGCGGAGGCCCGGGCCCAGTCCTGGGCGGCGATGCCGGTGGCGGCAGACCCCGTCGGCGCTGAGGGCGCGGTGGACGCGGGGGATTCGGCAGGCTCGTCGGACGCGTTGTCAGGCTTGTCAGAGGTGGTCATGCAGCGCACAATAGCCCGCTCTCCGCACGGTGGAAGTCCCTGGTCAGTCAGTGTGACCACGACGACGCGGCCGACCGCGTCCGACGGTGTGACAACCACAACGTGACCGAATCGGCCATCGCGTGTGCGCGATTCCGGGGTATGGTGGTAATGCGCCTGCCGAGTATTCGACGGGCCGCACGAATGAGGATGCCCGGTCGGTGGCCCGATCGGCTCCGACCCGACAGCCCTCATGGTGCGTACGGCACATTGCGTACGGCATCCGGAGGGAACCCCTCAGCGGTTCGAGCGCTAGAGCGTCGGCAGAGGTCCCGTGCCATACGGCTTGCCGCAAGCGGTTTGCCCGTAAGGCAGCCGACGTCCCCGGCACGGTCCGTCAAAGACCCCCGCGCTCGCCTCGCACCGCGCACACAGAAGAGGCAGCACCCTGACTACGACGTTCCGAGAGCTCGGAATCCTTCCCGAGACCGCCGAGGCCCTGGAGGCCGTCGGCATCACCGCTCCCTTCCCCATCCAGGAGATGACGCTCCCCGTGGCCCTGTCGGGCACGGACGTCATCGGCCAGGCCAAGACCGGCACCGGCAAGACACTCGGCTTCGGCCTCCCGCTCCTCGAGCGCGTGACCGTCCCCGCCGACGTCGAGGCCGGCCGGGCGAAGCCCGAGGACCTCACCGAAGCCCCGCAGGCGCTCGTCGTCGTCCCCACGCGCGAGCTGTGCACCCAGGTCACCAACGACCTGCTGACCGCGGGCAAGGTGCGCAACGTGCGCGTCCTCGCGATCTACGGCGGCCGGGCCTACGAACCCCAGGTCGAGGCCCTGAAGAAGGGCGTCGACGTGGTCGTCGGCACCCCGGGCCGGCTCCTCGACCTCGCGGGCCAGAAGAAGCTCAACCTGCAGCACATCAAGTCGCTCGTCCTCGACGAGGCCGACGAGATGCTCGACCTGGGCTTCCTGCCCGACGTCGAGAAGATCATCAACATGCTTCCGGCGCGCCGCCAGACCATGCTGTTCTCGGCGACCATGCCGGGCGCGGTCATCGGACTCGCCCGCCGCTACATGTCGCAGCCCACGCACATCCGCGCGACCGCGCCGGACGACGAGGGCGTGACCGTCGCGAACATCTCGCAGCACGTGTACCGCGCGCACAACATGGACAAGCCCGAGATGGTCGCGCGCATCCTGCAGGCCGAGGGCCGTGGCCTCGCCATGATCTTCTGCCGCACCAAGCGCACCGCGGCCGACCTCGCCGACCAGCTCCAGCAGCGCGGCTTCGCCTCCGGCGCGGTCCACGGCGACCTCGGCCAGGGGGCGCGCGAGCAGGCGCTGCGCGCCTTCCGCAACGGCAAGGTGGACGTGCTCGTCTGCACCGATGTCGCCGCGCGCGGCATCGACGTCGAGGGCGTCACCCACGTCATCAACTACCAGTCCCCCGAAGACGAGAAGACGTACCTGCACCGCGTCGGCCGGACCGGCCGCGCGGGTGCGAAGGGCATCGCGGTCACGCTCGTCGACTGGGACGACATCCCGCGCTGGCAGCTGATCAACAAGGCGCTGGAGCTTTCGTTCAACGATCCGCCGGAGACGTACTCCACCTCCCCGCACTTCTACGAGGAGATGAACATCCCCGCGGGCACCAAGGGTGTCCTGCCGCGTTCCGAGCGCACGCGCGCGGGGCTCGACGCGGAGGAGCTGGAGGACCTGGGCGAGCCGGGCGGCCGCGGTGCACGCGGCGGCCGCGGCGGCCGGGGCGACCGCGACCGCCGCGGCGAGTCCCGTTCGGCCGACCGTTCCGAGCGCGAGCGTCCGGCCCGCACGCCGCGCCGCCGCCGTCGTACGCGCGGCGGTGCCGACCTCGACGGGACGCCGGAGGTCTCGACGGCGGAGCAGACGCCGTCGGCCGAGGAGGCCGCAGGGTCCCGCACCCCGCGCCGCCGACGCCGTACGCGCGGCGGAGCCGCCGCCGAGCCGGCTGCCGTGACGGCCGTCGAGGCCGTGGCGTCCGCCGCCCCGGAGGCCGCGGAAGCGGCCGTGGCGACCGCGGAGGGCCCGTCCCTGGACGCCTCCCCGGCCGCTGAGGCCCCGGTGACCGCCGAGGCCCCGGCCAAGCCGCGCCGCCGCCGCACCCGCCGGTCCGCGGAGGCCGCACCGGCCGCCGCCCCCGAGGCGGAGCAGACGCCGCCCGCGGCCCCGGCCGCCGAGACGGCTGCGGACACGGCCGAGGCCGGCGAGGCCAGGCCCCGCCGCCGCACCCGCAAGACGACGGCTCCGGCCGCCGAGGCCGCGGTCGACGCGGTCGACGCGGTGCGGACGGCGGAGACGGTTCCGGCCCAGGAGGCCGCCGAGACGAAGCCGCGCCGCACCCGCAAGGTCGCCGCCGCTCCGGCCGAGGCCGCCCTGGACACCGCCGAAGCCACCGAGGCCAAGCCCCGCCGCACCCGCAAGACCGCGGCCACGGCCACGGCTGCCGAAGCAGCGGTCGACACCGCCGAGGCCACGCCTCGTCGCCGGACCACCCGCAAGGCCGCCCAGGCCCCGGAGACGGCCGCCACGGCCGAGATCCCGGCCCAGGCCACGCAGGAGCCGGAGACCAAGCCGCGCCGCGCCCGCAAGACCACGGCCACGGCTCCGGCCGCCGCCGAGGCCGCCGTCGCCACGGCGGAGGGCACGGAGGCCAAGCCGCGCCGCACGCGCAAGACGACGGCCACCGCTCCGGCCGAGGCCGCCGTCGACACCGCCGAAGCCACCGAGGCCAAGCCCCGCCGCACCCGCAAGACCGCGGCCACGGCCACGGCTGCCGAAGCAGCGGTCGACACCGCCGAGACCGCCGAGGCCACGCCTCGTCGCCGGACGCGCAAGACGGCCGCCGCGGCTGTCGAGGCCGTCGAGGCCCCGGAAGCGGCCCAGGAGGCCCCGGCCAAGCCGCGCCGCACCCGCAAGACCGCGGTCGCGGCCCCGGCCGAGGCCACCGCCGAGACCGCCGAGGCCAAGCCGCGCCGCACCCGCAAGACGACGGCCACCGCTCCGGCCGAGGCCGCCGTCGACACCGCCGAAGCCACCGAGGCCAAGCCCCGCCGCACCCGCAAGACCGCGGCCACGGCCACGGCCACCGTCGAGATCCCGGCCCAGGCCACGCAGGAGGCGGAGGCCAAGCCGCGCCGCACCCGCAAGACCGCGGTCGCGGCCCCGGCGGGGGCCGAGGCCTCCGACGCGGCCGAGGCGAAGCCGAGGGTGCGCCGCACCCGCAAGGCGACGGCCGCCGCGGAGCCCGCGGACGGCTGACGGCCCGCAGCACGGCCCGACGGCCCGGTTCCTCCAGCGCGGAGGGGCCGGGCCGTCGGCGTTCGTCCACGCGCCTGCGTGAGGTCCCGTCACGAGGGACCGCGTTCCCGCCCGGGAGATCCCGGCCGCGCCCCGCCGGGTAGCCTCGGCACGTGACCAGGCCGACCAGCACCTCGACCCCCTTCCCTCCGCCCCCCGGCGCCCGCGCCTACCCGCTGCGGACCGCGCGCGGTGACTTCGCCGTCGTCGACTCACCCCCGGCGGCCGGTGCGGAGCAGCGCGGTGTCGCGCTGCTGCTGCCCGGGTTCACCGGCAGCAAGGAGGACTTCCACCTGCTGCACGGCACCCTCGCGGCACGCGGTTACCGCACCGTCGCCGTGGACGGACGCGGACAGAACGAGTCGGACGGGCCGGCCGACGACGAATCCCCCTACGCCCGGGAGGAGCTGGCACGGGACGTGCTGGCGCAGGCGGCCGCGCTCGGCACGCCGCTGCATCTCGTCGGGCACTCCCTGGGCGGCCAGATCGCCCGCGCCGCCGTCCTGCTCGACCACTCCCCCTTCGTCTCGTTCACACTGGTCGCCTCGGGCCCGGCCGAGATCTCGGAGTCGCAGAAGCAGCGTGTGAAGCTGCTGCACGACGCGCTCGCCGTGATGACGATGCCGCAGGTGTGGGAGGCGATCCTGGCGATGGGTCCGCCGGAGGAGGTCGGCGGTCCGGCGCGCGGCTTCGGCGCACCGGAGCAGCTGCGGCTGCGCTGGACGAACCACAAGCCCGCCCAGCTCCTCGCCACCGGACGCCAGTTGTGCGCGGAGCCGAACCGCGTCGACGAGCTCGCCGCCGTCCCGCTGCCCCTGCACGTCCTGTCCGGCGCGCGCGACGACACCTGGCCGGTGCCCCTGCTGGACGAGATGGCCGTACGGCTGCGTGCCGCCCGGACCGTCATCCCGGGCGCGGAACACTCGCCGAACCTGGAGCAGCCCGGACCGACGGCCCACGCTCTCGCGGACTTCTGGGACCGGCACCCGCGTCGCTAGGTCGTGGGGGGCCCCGCCCCCCCCCCCCCCCGGGGGCCCGGGGGGGGGGGGGGGGGCCCCCCAAGTGGGGGGGGGCGGGGTCCCCGAACACGGCCCCCCGCGCCCGCCCGCGGGCGGGCCGGCC
>NZ_JBIAWO010000003.1:315411-1074089 GCF_042895685.1 Streptomyces sp. NPDC001381
ACCGGGGCCCCCCCGGCCCCCCCGCCCCCGGCGCGGGGGGGGGGGGGGGGCCGCCCCCGGGGGGGGGGGGGGGGCCCCCCCCGGCCCCCCGGCGGGGGGGGGCGCGGGGGGGGCGGGGGCGCCCACGACCTAGTACTGCGTCTGCACGTGCTCCCAGAAGCCGTCCCGCAGCGCGCGCCTGAGGTCGGCCTGGCCGCGCAGGGAGTACTGCAGGATGCCCTCGGCCTCCACCAGGAGGTCCTGGTCGACGGAGCCGGGCAGATAGGGGTGGCCGGGCAGCAGTTCGACGAGGGCCTCCCGGCCGCGCGCGGCCAGCCACTTCGCCGCGATCTGCGCGCCGACGAAGCGGACGTCCTCGCGGGCGGGCCGGCTCGCGCCGCTCGCGTCGTAGGCCGCGGCGGTGCGCCGGGCGACGTACGGCTTGAAGAAGTCGAGGTCGAGGGTGCGCTGGCTGTCGACCTCCCAGAGCAGCGGCTCGGCCTGGTTGCGGCCCTCCGGCGCCTCGATGCCCCAGAGATGGACGCGGGCGCCGTACCCCTGGGCGGCCTCCACGGCCGAGACCAGGTCCTCGTCGCCGCCGAGCAGCGCCGCGTCGCTGATCGCCCGGTGCCTGGCCAGCGACTCAAGGTCGCTCCGGATCAGCGAGTCGACGCCCTTCTGCTGGTTGTTGGCGTTGAGGTTGCCCAACCGGACCTTGACGTCGGGGAGTTCGGCGATGGACTGCTGTTCCCCGGTGTGGATGCGGCGCCGGGCGCCGTCATACCAGTAGACGCGCAGCAGCCGGCTGTCGGCGAAGATCGTGCGGGCGCGGTCGATGAGCGCCTCGATCAGGCCCTCGGCGTCGAGGTCGAAGGCCCTGCGGTCCTCCGTCCCGGCGATGAGCCGGCCCGCGGCCGCGTAGAGATACCCCGCGTCGACGAAGATCGCATGGGTCGAGGGCGTCTTGGCCACCTCGGCGAGCATGCGGGTCAGCAGCTCGTTCGTGCGGTCGATGCGGGCGGCGAGGGCCGCGAGGTCGTCGTTCATCACCTCCATTGTCCCGGCGGTCACGCTGTGAACACAACCGATCCCGTTCAGTCTCCGCAAGCTCTCTTACCGGTTAGTAATTAGTCGTTCGAAAAATTTCTTTAGCGTAGGGAATGTTTGTAACACGCGGCACGTTGACTACTCGTGTAGCAAGCAATCCTCCAGGAGGATGACCAGACGAAGGGAGAAGCCTGTGCGCTTCGAAATCATGCGACTCGACGACGTCGACGGCACACCCGTGGACAGCACCGTCGTGGACGCCGCCTCCGTCAACCGGATCGTTCAGGATGCCGCCGCCATCGGGCAGCGGCTGTGGATCCGTCCGGCCGACTCCACGGCCTCGTAACCCTCGGGTCCCTTACAGAAGCTTCAGAGCCCCGTACGGCAGGACGCCGTACGGGGCTCTGTGCCGTGGCGGCTCCGCACCACGGGGGGCGCGCCTCACCGCGGCGGTCAGCTCCCCCGGATCACCTGGGTGACCCCGTTGATGATCTGCTGCACGGCGATCGCGGAGAGCATCATGCCCGCCAGCCGCGTCACGAGGACCACGCCGCCGTCCTTGATGACCCGGATGATCAGCAGCGAGTAGCGCATCACCAGCCACAGCACGACATGGATGGCGAGGATCGCCGTCCACACCGACACCTGGGTGGCGACACTGTCGGCCTTCTGCACGGCGAGGATGACGGACACGATCGCCCCGGGACCGGCCAGCAGCGGCATCCCCAGGGGCACGAGCGCCACGTTGACGTCCTTGGTCTGCTGGGGCTCGTCGGTCTTGCCGGTGAGCAGGTCGAGCGCGATCAGCAGGAGCAGCAGCCCGCCCGCGATCATCAGCGCGGGCACGGAGACATGCAGGTAGTCGAGGATCTGGTGACCCAGGAGCCCGAAGACGGCGATGACCCCGCCCGCCACGCAGACCGCCTGGAAGGCCATCCGCTTCTGCACCTTGCCGGGGCGTCCGGCGGTCAGCGCGAGGAAGATCGGGGTGATCCCGGGGGGATCCATGATGACGAAAAGGGTGAGGAAGAGGGAGCCGAAGACGGCAACGTCGAACATCAGTACAGAGGCCTTGCGGAAAGTGGGTGAAAACGGGTGTCGGGAGTGAGCCCTCCCGGGCGGAGGCGGCCCTCCGGGACGGAGAAGCGCCGCTCGGAGGCGGAGGTGAACCCTCAGGCCCCGCCGGTCCCCGGCACCGGGAACGCCCCCGTGGCGCGCCGGGTGATCTCCCCGTACACCTCGGGGTCGGTCGTGTACTCGCCGAGCACACACGTCTTGCGGCTGCCGTGGTAGTCCGAGGAGCCGGTGACCAGGAGACCGAGCTCCTTCGCGAGGCCGCGCAGCCGCGCGCGCGTGTCCTCGTCGTGGTCCATGTGGTCGACCTCGATGCCGTCGAGGCCGGCGGCCGCCATCTCGGCGATCGCGGCCTCGGGGACCGTACGGCCGCGCTTGCTGGCGCCCGGGTGCGCGAAGACGGCGACCCCGCCCGCGCCCTTGACCAGGCGGATCGCCTCGAACGGGTCGGTCTCGTGCTTCTCGACGTAGGCCCGGCCGCCGTCGGCCAGCCAGTCCCGCGTGAAGGCGTCGCTCACGGTCGGCACGACCCCGAGTTCGACGAGCGCGGTCGCGACATGCGGCCGCCCCACGGAGCCGTCACCCGCGATCCGGGCGACCTGCTCCCAGGTGACGGGCACGCCCAGCCCCCGGAGCTTGGCGATCATGCCTTGCGCCCGGGGCACCCGGTCGTCGCGCACCAGCTCGCGCTCGGCGAGCAGGGCGGGCTCCTCGGGGTCGAAGAGGTAGGCCAGCATGTGCAGGGAGACGCCGTCGAGACGGCAGGACAGCTCGGCGCCGGTGACGAGGGTGAGCCCCTGCGGCAGCGCGGCGACGGCTTCGGCGTACCCGCGCGTGGTGTCGTGATCGGTCAGCGCGACGACGTCCAGTCCGGCGGCGGCGGCGTTGCGCACCAGCTCGGCCGGGGTGTCCGTGCCGTCGGAGGCCGTGGAGTGGCAGTGCAGATCGATGCGCACGACGCGGACTCCAAGGCGGGACGGTACGGAAGGGACGCTTCAGCATAGCGCCCGTTCACCCGCCCCGTGTCACACCCGTAGCCGGGGTGCGCCCCCTACAGGGAGCGCACAGCTCCGGGCGCGCCGACCCGGCCCCTACGGCTTGAGCAGACGCGGGGACAGGGCGCCGCACGGCACCAGCTCCACCTCGGCGCCCGCGTCCCGCAGATCCGTCAGCACCAGTTCGTCGTAGAGCAGGAGGCCGGACTGCTCGGGCCAGACCACCGCCCACAGCCACAGCCCCCGCGCCTCGCCCGCGAAGACCGCACGGTCGTCCGGAGTGGCGGAGACATGCCAGAGCGGGGCGGGACGGCCCGCGGCCAGCACCTTGGCCTGCGCGGGTTTCTCGACGCTCATGTACGGCCCCGGGTCCGGTCCGTCGATGCCCGCGTAGCGCGCACCGAGGCCGACGCCGAGCTCCTCCGCGACCAGGATCAGTTCACCCATCCCGCCCAGCGGTCCGGGCCCGGAGCACGCGACCGCGGTGGCACGGCCGCCACTGCGGTCGTCACCGGCGTACGTCACGCCCGTGAACAGCCAGCCCACCGGCAGGGGCCACGGCATCCACACGGGCACCTGCGTGCGGTGCACCACGACACTGAGGGCCTCGACGCTGGGCGGGATCACGGGCTGCAGCGGATGCACCGTCCCATGCACATCGCACTGCCAGGAGTCGGAGAAGAGTCCGGGAGCCCTGACCCGGCCACCACACTTCGGGCAACTGGGTTCGCCCCTCATAGGGCCCCACGGTCCTACCCGAGCAGGCCCACGTCAAGGACGATCACCCGTCCGGACGGAACGAGTTCACGCCGAACCGCCTCCGCGCCCTCACCGCGCCGAACTAGATGCATCTTGCATTAATTAGCCAATCTAACTTACTGTATGCATATACCAACCATCTAGCGGGAGCGAGAGGAACATGGACGCATTCGACGCGGGAGCCGGCGGCCTCCTGCGACAGCCGGGGGCGGTGTGGGCGACGGCCGGCGCCTCCGTCGTCGCCTTCATGGGCATCGGCCTGGTCGACCCGATCCTGCCGTCCATCGCCCAGGGCCTCGACGCCACACCCAGCCAGGTCTCCCTGCTCTTCACCTCGTACTTCCTGATCACCGCGTTCGCGATGCCGGTGACCGGCTTCGTCTCCAGCCGGATCGGCGGCCGGAAGACCCTGCTGCTCGGCCTCGCCCTCGTGGTCGCCTTCGCGGGCCTCGCCGGCACCTCCGGGTCGGTCGCCGAACTCGTCGGCTTCCGCGCCGGCTGGGGCCTCGGCAACGCCCTCTTCGTCTCGACGGCCCTCGCCGTCATCGTCGGCGCGGCGGCCGGCGGCAGCGCCGCCGCCATCCTCCTGTACGAGTCCGCCCTCGGCCTCGGCATGGCCTGTGGTCCCCTGCTGGGCGCGCTGCTCGGAGACGCCAGCTGGCGCTACCCGTTCTTCGGCACGGCGTTCCTGATGGCCGTCGGGTTCCTGTGCATCACGGTGTTCCTGAAGGAGCAGCCGAAGCCGGCCCGGAAGATCTCCCTGCTCGACCCGGTCAGGGCGCTCGGCCACGGCGGCCTCGCCTCCGCAGCGGCCTCGGCGTTCTTCTACAACTACACGTTCTTCACCGTGCTGGCCTTCACCCCGTTCGTCCTGAACATGACCCCCTACAAGTCGGGGGCGGTGTTCTTCGCGTGGGGCGTGCTGCTCGCCGCCTTCTCGGTGGTCGTGGCACCGCGGCTGCAGGAGCGGTTCGGCTCGCTGAAGGTGCTCGGCGGCTCCCTGGTGCTGCTCGCGGCCGACGTGCTGGTCCTCGGCTACGGCGACCACACCACGGCGATCGTCTGCACGATCCTGTCCGGCGCGTTCATCGGTGTGAACAACACCGTCTACACCGAGTTGGCGCTGGGCGTGTCGGACGCCCCGCGGCCGGTGGCGAGCGCGGGCTACAACTTCGTCCGCTGGTTCGCCGCCGCGGCCGCGCCCTGGTTCGCGCCGAAGATCGAGGAATGGACCGACATCCACGTCCCGTTCGTGGTCGCGGCGGCCACCGCGGTCGCCGGCGCCGCCGTGGTCGCCGTACGGCGCAAGGCACTTGTCCACGAGGCCGAACGGCTGACGCCGCGGCACGCGACCGAGGACTCGGTCACCGTCTTCGCCAACTGACGTTTCCCGGCGTCGGGTTCGTGACGTTCCTCACGAGGCGTCAGTCGAGCGGGACGGACCTGCGGGCGGGATCCCGCAGATCCGTCCCGTGCGTCAGCCAGCGCTCCTGGAGCGCCTGGGCGCCATGGACGCGCTTCCAGGCGGCCTCGTTCGGGGTCATCGGCAGCAGCGGCAGGAAGCGGACCGGGTCGAGCGGCTCGTCGAGCTCCAGGTCCTCCACCAGTCCGCCCGGCTCGGCGACCAGGACCGAGGTGAACGGGGCGCCCGGCCACAGCGGCCCGCCCACGTCGAGGGAGGCGCCGGGGGCCACCACCACCCCCTCGACCTGCGGGGACGCGGCGAGCACGGCGAGCGGCCGGAGCACCTTGTCGGTCTCGGCGAGCCCGCCCCGCACGGAGACGACCAGTTCGGCGCGCGGGCCCTTGACCGGGTCGGCGAGCACCGCGGTGGGGTCCGCCATCGGCTGCGCGGACATGCCGAGCGTGGCGTAGCGGACGATGTCGCCCTCGTGGAAGCGGAGCACCTCGATGCGGTCCGCGCCCAGGAACGTGACCGCCGCGCGGGCGTCCGGCTCGCCCAGCGCCGTACGCAACCGGGCCTCGACGAGAGGAAGAACATCAGCCATGTCGCGAGCATAGAACTCGTCAGTAGCGGGCAAAGCAGCGCCTTGACACTTCAGTCGGCTGATACTCTTGCCCGGTCGTTCGGGGTACCACGCAGATGGGGGTACCGCCCAGGCCGCACAGGCGCTGGGGGAGTCGCGATCTTGCCCCGACGCCCTTGGGACTCCCTTACGAGGGACCGGCTGGAGGAGGTGGGGCTGTCATGGATCGAAGTCACCCGTGCAGTACCACTCGCTCTTCCGGCCGCTGATGCAGCTGCTCTTGGTTTCGGCTGACCGCCGCCTCTCACGCTCGCGTCCTCGCGCGGAAGAGCACTTCGTTTCGTTCTCCCTGATCTGTCTGATCTGAATCGCAGCGAAACCCGCCACCGCGACGATGCGGTGCTCCCCGCTTTGTGGACGTGCCAAACATCCGAAGCAGGACGTCCTCATTCCGGGTAGTTCCACCCGTCGCAGCGGCCTTTCGCCGCCCGATGCGAAGGAGCCTGCCATGTCGATGATCCGCGACCTGCGTGCCGTGGTCCGCCCCGCCCGTCCCTCCCTGCTCAAGGGCGGCGTCCGCAAGGGCGGTGTCCGGGTGGACACCGGCGCGTACGACACCACCCGCGACCCCGCGACGCCGTCGGCCGTCGTCGACTGCGCCGTCTACCGCGACGGCTCCCGCGTCCCGTCCACGCACGCGCTGTCCCCGCAGGAGGCCATGCGCCAGGTGCGGCGCGACGGAGGCTTCGTGTGGATCGGGCTGCACGAGCCGACCGAGGCCGAATTCGCCGGTATCGCAAGCGAGTTCGGGCTGCACCCGCTCGCCGTGGAGGACGCGGTGCAGGCCCACCAGCGGCCGAAGCTGGAGCGCTACGACGACTCCCTCTTCACCGTCTTCAAGACGATCCACTACATCGAGCACGACCGGCTGACCGCCAACAGCGAGGTCGTGGAGACCGGTGAGGTCATGTGCTTCACCGGCAAGGACTTCTTCATCACCGTCCGGCACGGCGGCAAGGGCTCGCTGCGCGCGCTGCGCCACCGCCTCCAGGACGACCCGGAGCTGCTCGCCAAGGGTCCCTCCGCGGTGCTGCACGCCATCGCCGACCACGTCGTCGACGGCTACATCGCGGTCGCGGACGCCGTGCAGGACGACATCGACGAGGTCGAGACCGAGGTGTTCTCGCCGGGCCGCAAGGGCACCCCGCGCGGCACCGACGCCGGCCGGATCTACCAGCTCAAGCGTGAGGTGCTGGAGTTCAAGCGGGCCGCCTCCCCACTGCTGCGGCCGATGCAGCTGCTGAGCGAGCGGCCGATGCGGCTGATCGACCCCGACATCCAGAAGTACTTCCGGGACGTCGCCGACCACCTCGCGCGGGTCCAGGAGCAGGTCATCGGCTTCGACGAACTGCTCAACTCGATCCTCCAGGCCAACCTCGCGCAGGCCTCCGTCGCGCAGAACGAGGACATGCGCAAGATCACGTCCTGGGCCGCCATCATCGCCGTCCCGACGATGGTCTGCGGGGTGTACGGCATGAACTTCGACTACATGCCCGAGCTGCACTGGAAGTTCGGCTACCCGGTCGTCATGTCGGTCATGGTCGGGCTGTGCGTCGGCATCCACCGCACCCTGAAGCGCAACGGCTGGCTGTGACCACCCCCGCACCGGGGCTGACTAGGCTGGGGGCCATGACAAGCGAGCTGCTCGACCAGGCCCTCGTCGAGGAGGCCACCAAGAAGTCCGGCCTCATCTGGGTCAGGGGCGCCGGCCAGCCGGCCGCGCGTGCGCTGTGGCACGCCTGGCACGAGGGCGCGGCCTGCCTGGTCGGCGACGGGCCGGGCGAGCAGCCGCTGCCGGGGCTCGTCGAGGGCGGCTCGGCCGAGGTCACCGTACGCAGCAAGGACAAGGGCGGCCGGCTGGTCTCCTGGACGGCGGCGGTCGTCCAGCTCGCGCCCGGGACCGAGGCCTGGGAGGCGGCCGTCGCCGAGCTGAAGGGCAAGCGGCTCAACGCGCCCGACGGCGAGGCCATGCCGCAGCGGTGGGCCCGGGAGTGCAGAGTGCTGCGGCTGGAGCCGACGGGGGCGACGCTGCCGCTGCCCGACGGCGATCTGGCGGCTCGGCCGCTGCCGTCGCCTGCCACGACGCGTGAGCCGATCCCCGCGGGGCTGCCGAAGCTGCTGCTGCGGCGCCGACGACGGGGCTAGGGGGTGTTTCGAAGGTCCTGTGTGCGGGACCTTCGACACACCCCCTAGGGGCTGCCGCGGCGGCTCCCCGTGCTCCTCACGGGTACGAGGCGCACCCCTCAGGACGTCGGGAGCTGTTTGCCGTAGTCGACCGTTTCGCCCTGGGCCGGTTCCTCCAGGGCGAAGTCCTCGCCCCAGGAGGAGAAGCTCAGCGTTCCCGCGCCGCCGGCGCGCACCAGGCGCAGCGGATACGGCTTGCCCTCCAGGGAGACGTCCAGTGTGCCGCCGTCGCCGCCGTCGCCGGTGATCCGGATCGTGCGCACGCCGCCCTGCTCGTGGTGCCCGTCCGTCTTCACCGAACCGTGCAGGGTCAGCAGACCGTCGAGGAGGAGGTCCTTGTCCGTGAAGACGCTGAACTTCTTGTACGAGGGGTCCCCGGCCGGCACCTTCACGTACTTGCCGTCGAGCTTGTCCGCGGCCGCGGTGTCCGTGCCCTGGTCGCCCTTGTCGTCGGACGTGCCGTCCTCGTGCTTCCAGAACGCCGCGTCGGCCTTCAGGAACAGCTGCTCGCCGACCCGCAGCAGATGGAAGCTGGCCCCCTGCGAGGTGACCGACCCGGTGCCGCCCTCCTCCTTCAGGCGCATGTCGAGCTTGTACGTACGGCCGCTGGTGACGACGGTCCCCGACAGCCGCACCGCGTCCACGGAACCGGCGGCGGTCTTCGTCTTCGCCTGGATCTGGGCGGCGGGCAGCCTGCCCACCCCGTTGGTGCCCGCGTCCGGATCCTCGCTGCAGCCCGCTCCGAGGCCGACGACCAGTGCGCACATCGCGCTCACCAGTGCGGCCCTGCGGGTACGGCCCTGGGGAATCGCAGTCACGGAGACGGCTGCCTTTCTGCGGGGGTGTGCTGAGCGGCGTACGGCAGCGTACCGGGGTCCCGGGGTGCTGTCGGAACGGGTGCGTCCGCAGCGCTCACCAGGGCGTATCCGATCGGGACGGGCTAGCCTGAAGCCCGCAGGAGCGGGCAATTCGGAAAAGGAAACCAGCAGCACCGCAGGACGCAGCAGGAAGCCAAGAAGGAAGCAGGGAACCACAGTCATGGCAGCCGGTGTCCCCCGGATCTTCGTCTCGCACCTCGCCGGTGTCCCGGTCTTCGACCCGAACGGCGACCAGGTGGGCCGCGTGCGCGACCTGGTCGTCATGCTCCGCGTCGGACGCCGTCCCCCACGGCTGCTCGGCCTGGTCGTCGAACTGTCCACCCGGCGTCGCATCTTCCTGCCCATGACCCGGGTCACCGGTATCGAGTCCGGCCAGGTCATCACCACCGGTGTGCTCAACGTCCGCCGCTTCGAGCAACGGCCCACCGAGCGGCTGGTCTTCGGGGAACTCCTCGACCGGCGCGTCAAGCTCGTCGAGACCGGCGAGGAGGTCACCGTGCTCGACGTGTCCGTGCAGCAGCTGCCGGCCCGCCGGGACTGGGAGATCACCCGGGTCTTCGTCCGCAAGGGCAAGAAGGCCGGCGCGTTCCGGCGGGCCAAGGGCGAGACGCTGACCGTGGAGTGGTCGGCGGTGACCGGGTTCTCGCTGGAGGAGCAGGGGCAGGGCGCCGAGAGCCTGCTGGCCACCTTCGAGCAGCTGCGCCCCGCCGACCTCGCCAACGTGCTGCACCATCTCTCCCCCAAGCGGCGCGCCGAGGTCGCCGCGGCCCTCGACGACGACCGCCTCGCCGACGTCCTGGAGGAACTCCCGGAGGACGACCAGATCGAGATCCTCGGCAAGCTGAAGGAGGAGCGCGCGGCGGACGTCCTGGAGGCGATGGACCCCGACGACGCGGCCGACCTGCTCGCCGAACTGCCCGAGGAGGACAAGGAACGGCTGCTGAGCCTGATGCAGCCCGACGACGCGGCCGACATGCGGCGCCTGATGTCCTACGAGGAGCACACGGCCGGCGGTCTGATGACCACCGAGCCGATCGTCCTGCGCCCGGACGCCACCGTCGCCGACGCGCTGGCACGTGTCCGCAACCCCGACCTCTCCCCCGCGCTCGCCGCCCAGGTCTACGTCTGCCGGCCGCCCGACGAGACGCCCACCGGCAAGTACCTCGGCACCGTCCACTTCCAGCGGCTGCTGCGCGAACCGCCGTACACCCTCGTCAGCGCCGTCCTCGACGACGACCTGCAGGCCCTGGCCCCCGACGCGGCGCTGCCGGTCGTCGCCGGGTTCTTCGCGACGTACGACATGGTCGCGGCGCCCGTCGTGGACGAGGCCGGGTCGCTGCTCGGCGCGGTGACCGTGGACGACGTCCTGGACCACATGCTGCCGGAGGACTGGCGGGAGACGGAGTTCCACCTGAACAACGAGGAGACGGGCGAGGGGGTGGCCGCCCATGGCTCCTGAGCGCGAGAGCACCCGCGACCGCACGCCCGTCGGCGCGACCGCCACCACGCGCCCCCGCGCCCGGCTCGACCAGCCGCGCCCGCCCCGGCGCCGGCTGCTGCCGGAATGGGACCCGGAGGCGTTCGGACGGCTCTCGGAGCGCATCGCGCGCTTCCTGGGCACCGGACGGTTCATCGTCTGGATGACGGTCGTCATCATCGTGTGGGTGCTGTGGAACGTCTTCGCCCCGCACGACCTGCGCTTCGACAACTACCCGTTCATCTTCCTGACCCTGATGCTGTCCCTGCAGGCCTCCTACGCCGCGCCGCTGATCCTCCTCGCGCAGAACCGGCAGGACGACCGCGACCGCGTCAACCTCGAACAGGACCGCAAGCAGAACGAGCGGTCGATCGCGGACACCGAGTACCTCACCCGGGAGATCGCCGCCCTGCGCATGAACCTGGGCGAGGTCGCCACCCGCGACTGGATCCGCTCCGAGCTGCAGGACATGCTCAAGGAGCTGGAGGAGCGCCGCGACGGGCACAAGGGCCACGGCGGCGGTCATGGCGGTCACGGCGGTCATGTCGTATTCCCGGCAGATCGGTCGCCGGGACGTGACGCAGACGACCGCTGAGGGGCTGGCCGGGTGCCCCGGTGGGCGCCGTACCATCGTCCTTATGGCTAGCGAAGACGCGGTGCGCGAGGCACTGGCGACGGTGAACGACCCCGAGATCAACCGCCCCATCACCGAACTCGGGATGGTCAAGTCGGTCGAGATCGGTGCGGACGGGGCGGTCGCGGTCACCGTGTACCTGACGGTCTCCGGCTGCCCGATGCGCGAGACGATCACCCAGCGCGTGACCGACGCGGTCTCGCGCGTCGAGGGGGTCACGCGCGTCGACGTCACGCTCGACGTCATGAGCGACGAGCAGCGCAAGGAGCTGGCGAACGCCCTGCGGGGCGGCCAGACCGAGCGCGAGGTCCCGTTCGCCAAGCCCGGCAGCCTCACCCGGGTCTACGCGGTGGCGTCCGGCAAGGGCGGCGTCGGCAAGTCGTCGGTGACGGTGAACCTGGCGGCGGCGATGGCGGCCGACGGTCTCAAGGTGGGCGTGGTCGACGCCGACATCTACGGCCACTCCGTGCCCCGCATGCTGGGCGCCGACGGCCGTCCCACCCAGGTCGAGAACATGATCATGCCGCCGTCGGCGAACGGCGTGAAGGTCATCTCCATCGGCATGTTCACCCCGGGCAACGCCCCGGTCGTCTGGCGCGGCCCGATGCTGCACCGGGCGCTGCAGCAGTTCCTCGCGGACGTGTACTGGGGCGACCTGGACGTCCTGCTGCTGGACCTCCCGCCCGGCACGGGCGACATCGCGATCTCGGTGGCCCAGCTGGTCCCGAACGCGGAGATCCTGGTCGTGACGACCCCGCAGCAGGCGGCGGCCGAGGTGGCCGAGCGGGCGGGCGCGATCGCGGTCCAGACCCACCAGAAGATCGTGGGCGTGGTCGAGAACATGGCCGGCCTGCCCTGCCCGCACTGCGGCGAGATGGTCGACGTCTTCGGCACGGGCGGCGGGCAGCTGGTGGCCGACGGCCTGACGCGCACCACGGGTGCGTCCGTCCCCGTCCTCGGCAGCATCCCGATCGACGTCCGGCTGCGCGAGGGCGGCGACGAGGGCAAGCCGGTCGTCCTGACCGACCCGGAGTCCCCGGCGGGCTCGGCGCTGCGGGCGATCGCGGGCAAGCTGGGCGGACGGCAGCGGGGTCTTTCGGGACTGTCGCTGGGGATCACCCCGAAGAACAAGTTCTAGCGAGCGCCACGGCCCTGGGGTGCCCTCCACGCGGAGGGCACCCTTCGTGCTACCCGGCGTACGCCGCGATGTCCTTCACGACGGAGAAACCGAGCCCGTACGCGCTCATGCCTCGTCCGTACGCCCCCAGATGCACCCCTGCCCCGGTCGAGCCGGCCAGGACCCAGCCGAACTCGGACTCGCGGTAGTGGAAGGGGGTCGGCGCGCCGTCGACGGGCAGGGAGAGGGTCGACCAGTCCGGCCCCGAGAGGTCGTCCGCGAGCACCCACGCCGTCTCGGTCTGCTGGTCCAGCCAGTCGTCGCGCAGGCTGTGGTCCATCTGGCCCGGCCAGGTGAAGGACAGCAGCCCCACCCCCGCCAGCCAGGCCGCCGAGGACACCGAGGTGGCCTCCAGCAGACCGGTGCCGTCCGGGCTGCGCCGCACCGGGTTGGCGGCGACGGTGACCACCACCGCGAACTTCCCGCGGTCCTCGCCCGCCGTCTCGTGGCGTACGGAGGGTTCGTCACCGTGTCCGATGGAACCGTGCTCGACGGCCCCGTCGGCCGCCGTGCCCACCTGCATCAGCCAGCGCGGCCCGGTGAAGGCCTCGTCGAGGCCGTACCAGGGGAAGGGCGCCTCAAGGTAGCCGTCGACCGTACGCAGCCGGGCGGAGGGGACCTGTGGTCCGCCCTCCGCGGCCGGCGCCTGTTCGACTGCCCGACTCGTCGTCTCCATGTGCCCGGACGCCTCCTCGCTCTCGACGGAGTGGCCGGCCCGCCCCCCTTCGGGCGTACTCGTCCGCTCCGCACAACAACCAGGCAGCATAGCCACCCCGCCCCGGGGGACGGTGAAGCCGCCCTGCGCACGGGTCGCGCGGGGCGGCTCAGGGGGCGCCCGGAAGGGGGCACGGAACGGACCGCGAGGGGCTCGGCGGTCACCCGGGCAGGTCGCCCGGCGGCCGTCGGGGGTCGCTCAGGTGGCGTCCGCGTCGAAGGGCGGACGGTCGTCCTTGCCAGGCTCCTCGGGCTTCTTCGTCATGTCGATGCGCCCGTCGCCGGCGGAGCCGGCGGAGGAGCCCGTGTCACGGCTGTGGACGGCGTCGGTGACCTCGGCCATCTCCTTCTTCAGGTCGAAGCCGTTGCGGATCTCCTTCAGCCCCAGTTCCTCGTTGTCCAGCTGCTTGCGGATGAACGTCTTGGGGTTGAGGTCCTCGAACTCGAAGTCCTTGAACTCCGGGCCCAGTTCGGCGCGGATGTCCTGCTTGGCGCTCTCCGAGAACTCACGGATCTTCCGGACCGTGCGCATCACGTCCTGGATGACCTTCGGGAGCTTGTCCGGACCGAAGACGAGCACGGCGAGGACGATGATCGTCACCACCTCGAGCGGTCCTATGTCATTGAACACCTGAAGCTCCTTGCGATGTCCGCGGTCCTCGGCCCTCGGTGGTCAGGTCAGGTCTTCCGTGGTCCGGGCCGGGTCCACGGTACCTGTCGCACGTGTCCGACCGGTACCGTGCCGCCGGGTCCGAGTGGGTGTCCGCGGCCGGTTTTTCGCGTTGTTTGCCTTGTCGGAGGGCGTTTCCAGGTCCGATCTGTGAGGTTGCTGTCAAACACTGTGGGGTTCCGGACCCGGCGTCCGCTCAGTCGCCCTCGGCGGAGCCCAGGACCAGGGAGAGCGTGCGTTCCTGGCCGTCGCGTTCGACGGTCAGCTCCAGGCGGTCGCCGGGGCGGTGGGCGCGGGTCTTGACGATCAGTTCGTCCCCGGAGTGGACACGGGTGCCGTCGACCTCGGTGATGACGTCCCCGGCCTCGATGCCGGCCAGGTCGCCGGGCCCGCCCGGGGTGACCGGGGAGCCTCCGTCACCGCCCTTGGTGCTGACCCGGGCGCCGTCGCCGGTGTAGTCCAGGTCGAGGGTGACGCCGATGACCGGGTGGGTCGCCCGGCCGGTGTTGATCAGCTCCTCGGCGACGCGCTTGCCCTGGTTCACGGGGATGGCGAAGCCGAGGCCGATCGAGCCCGCCTCCCCGCCGTCCTGGGCGGAGCCGTCCGCCGCCGACCTGATGGCGGAGTTGATGCCGATCACCCGGCCCCGGGAGTCGAGCAGCGGCCCTCCGGAGTTGCCGGGATTGATGGCCGCGTCGGTCTGCAACGCGTCGACGTACGACACATCGCTGCCGTCGCCGCTCCCGCCGCCGGCCGTGATGGGCCGCTCCTTGGCGCTGATGATGCCGGAGGTGACGGTGCCCTCCAGGTCGAAGGGGGCGCCGATGGCGACGACCGGGTCGCCGACCTGCACGTTGTCGGAGTTGCCGAGGGGCAGCGGCTGGAGCCCGTCGACCCCGCTGACCTTGACGACGGCGAGGTCGTAGCCGCTGTCCCGGCCGACGACCTTCGCCTCGGCGGTCTCGCCCCCGTTGAAGACGACGGTTATCTCGCCGCCGCTTCCGGCGGGCTCGACGACGTGGTTGTTGGTGAGGATGTGGCCCCGGGTGTCGAGCACGAACCCGGTGCCCGTACCCGACTCCTCGCTGCCGCTGACATGCAGCGTGACCACACTCGGCAGGGCCCGGGCCGCGATCCCGGCGACACTGTCCGCGGCCCGGCCGGTCGGCTCCGCGGACGCCTGCGGCAGCTTCACCCCGCCCAGCCCGCCACCGCGCTCCAGATGGGCGCCCACGATCCCGCCGAGCACCCCGGAGACCAGCGCGAGCGCCAAGGCTCCCCCGGCCAGCCGCCGCCGCACCGTGCGACGCCGCTCGGCCTCACCGGGCACAGCGGCACCGGTCTGGTGCAGCGGCCCCGCGGGAACGGGGGCCCAGGGGTCGTAGCGGTGCCAGGGGTCGGTGGGAGGTACGGGGGCTGCGGGGGGTGCGGTGGGGTCGGGCATGGGGGTGGCGGTGTCGGTGCCGGCGGAGACGAGCGCCGGCGCCGGGGCGCCGACGGGCGGGGCCGCGAATGCGGCACCGGGGGGCACGGAAGGGACCGGGGCGCCGGGGACCGGGGTGCCAGGGGCCGGGGCACCGGCGCCCAGAGGCGGGGCCGGGATGCCCGGAGCCGTCGCAGGCACCGGGGCACCGGAGGCCGGAAGCGGCGCCACGTCGCCAGGCACCGGGGCACCGGAGGCCGGGAGCGGGGCCGGGGTGCCGGGGACCGGGGCGTCGGCGAACGGAGACGGGACCGGGATGCCGGGGACCGGGGTCTCGGCGAACGGAGGCGGGGCCGGGATGCCCGGAGCCGTCGCAGGCACCGGGGCACCGGAGGCCGGAAGCGGCGCCACGTCGCCAGGCACCGGGGCACCGGAGGCCGGGAGCGGGGCCGGGGTGCCAGAGGCCGGAAGCGGGGCCGGGGTGCCTGGGGGCGGCGCAGGGGCCGGGGTGACGGGCGGGGGTGGGGCCTGGGTCGCAAACCCCTGTGCGGCGGTGGCCGCCGGGTGCTGGACGGGCGGCGCGGGCGCCCAGGGGCCCGGCTCTCCGTAGGGCGGGGTGCTGTAGGGGTCCGGGTCGTGCAGCGGCTTGGGAGGTTCGTCGGCGGCGACCTGGGGCAGGACCTCGGGCGCGGACTCCGCCCGGGTCTCCGGGGCGTCCGGCGCGGGGACCACCTCGGGCGGAGCCTGCGTTCGGGGGAAGGACGGGTCCGGGGGGACCGGTGCGTCGGTCGGGGCGGCCGCCCCGAGGGTGTCCGCCGCGTCGGGGCCGGGGACGGCCGCGCGCACGGGGAGGCTCAGTTCATAGTCACCGTCGCTGTCGCCGTCGCCGCTGCCCAGGTCCCGGTCGTCGGGGTCCGCGCCCTCGGGGAGGCCGGGGTGCACGCCGTCGGCCTCAGCGCCGGAGCGCTCCGGGGCCCCCGCCGAGGCCATTTCGCCGTCGGAGGCCTCCGCGGGCCGGGCCGGTGCGAAGTCGCCCTCCGCCGGTGCTTCCGGCTCTCCCGGCCCCTCGGGTGCCCCCGGCCGAGGCCGGCTCCACCACTTCGCCTTCGTGGGCTTCCCCTCGTCCATGCTCTCCCCACAGTCGGACCCCGTAACGGCCGGGCGGACCCCGCCTCCTGGATTCAACCAGGTTCACGGCGGACCGGCGCAGGGACCGTGTCAGCGGGGGTTCTGCGCGGCGGGGGAGGTGGTGGGGGCGGACGTGGCGTCGGGGACGGGCGCGGCGAGCAGGCCGGCGCCGGTGGCCTCGGGAGGGGTGGTCCAGGAGGTCAGGGCGACCGGAGGGTTCGTACCGAGCGGGCGTATCAGAGGGGACATGGCCGCCGCGCCGGCCACCATGGGGGCGGTGAGCCGATGCAGGGCCGTCTGCTCGGTGCGGCCGGAGTCCGGGGAGGGCAGTCCGGGCAGCAGCGGGGCGGACACCTCGGTCGGCGCCGCCGGGGTGCCGAGGAGCTGGCCGCCCTGGGCGAGCAGCGGTCCGGTGGCCCGGCGGCGCTGGCTCTCGGGCGGTGTGGCCGAGCCCGGGGTGCGGGCCGGTGTCACATTGCTCCCGCCGGACTGGCCGCGGGCGTCCGCGGCGGTGTCGATCGCCACACCGGCGTTCATCCCGCCCAGGGCGATCGCGGCCAGCGACACCGCGCCGGCGGCGACGAAGGCGAACCGCAGACTCCGCGAGCGCTCGGTGTCGTGCCGCTCGCCGCCACGGCCGACGGGGTGGACGCGGAAGCCTCGGTCGTGGGCGGGCGGAAGGACCGGGCCGTGCTCGCGCCCGGGCACGTAGCCGAACGAGAAGGGCTGGTCCCTTCTCACCCCGAAGACTCCGTCACCGAACCCTCCCCCGCCCAGCGGCGTGCCGCCGCCGTCCGGGTCACCTCCTCCGGGGAGCCCCTGGAGACGGGCCAGGAAGCTCTCGGAGGGGGCGGGCGGCGCGACTTCCGCGAAGACGTTCTTCAGCCGACGCTGGGCGTCGACCTCGGCCTTGCACTTCGGACAGGTCGCCACATGGGCCAGCACGCGCTCGCGCGTGTCATGACCGAGCTCGCCGTCCACGAGGGCGGAGAGCCGGTCTCCCAGATGCTGCTCTGCGAGGAGCCCCTCGCCGGGATTGCGTCGAGTCCCACTCACGCGGTCGCGCCCCCTCCTCCCAGAGCGGGCACCCGCGCCGCGAAGGAGCGGCGCTCGGCCCGCGCCTTCGGCGAGCGGTGCGCAAGGGCCTTGCGCAGCTGCGAACGGCCGCGGTGGATGCGCGAGCGGACGGTGCCCAGCTTGACGCCCAGGGTGGCGGCGATCTCCTCGTACGACAGTCCTTCGATGTCGCACAGGACGACCGCGGCGCGGAACTCGGGCGCGAGGGTGTCGAGGGCCTGCTGGACGTCCGCGTCGAAGTGGGCGTCGTTGAAGACCTGCTGCGGGGTGGGCTCCTTGCTGGCCAGTCGCTCGGCCGCGTCCTCGCCGAGCGCGTCGAAGCGGATGCGCTGCTTGCGGCGGACCATGTCCAGGAACAGGTTGGTGGTGATGCGGTGCAGCCAGCCCTCGAAGGTGCCGGGCGTGTAGGTCGACAGGGAGCGGAAGACACGGACGAAGACCTCCTGGGTGAGGTCCTCCGCGTCGTGCTGGTTGCCGGTGAGACGGTAGGCGAGCCGGTAGACCCGGCCGCTGTGCATGCTGACGATCTCCTCCCAGGTGGGCGGAGTCCACGCCTGCCCGTCCGCGTCGGTGGAGAAGGTCGCGGTCTGGGCCTGCCCGGCGGCGAAGCCAGTGGCGGGACTGTGGTCAGCAGCGGTGTCGTTCACGGATTTCGGCCTGGCCGCCGATCCGAGGAAGCGCCGCAGCACTCCTCCCCGATCCACGGGCGCAGCCGCACCTCCCCTGTCGGCTCTGGTGGTGTCCAGTGGAGCCCCTACCATAGCCACCTCGCCCGTTAGCTCCGGATAAGCGGTTTTACGAGAATTTGATCTGGGCTGGCACGGCTCATACGGCTGCGTCAGCACTTGCTCGGACTCTCGCCCCTCGTCGTGATCCAACTGTGTCCCCCGGTCCTCGTTCCCACCCCTACAAACGACCGGTCCCATCTGCGGGTTCCCGGCGGCAACGGATACAGTCACGCCCAGGCAACCACGGGGACAGGAGAGGGTCATTACCGGCAACCGGCAGGCAAGCTGGGCGTTCGCCGACGCCTATGCCGCCGAGGACGACGCGCTGCGCTGGGCCCGCGACCGGGCCCGTGAGGCAGGGCTGCGCTCGGTGTCGCCCAGCACGGGCGCCGCGCTGCGGTTGCTGGCCGCCACCGTCGACGCGAAGGCGGTCGCGGAGATCGGTACCGGTACCGGCGTCTCCGGGATCCACCTGCTGCACGGGATGCGCCCCGACGGAGTGCTGACCACCGTCGACCCGGAGCCCGAACACCAGCAGTTCGCCCGGCAGGCCTTTCGCGCCTGCGGCTTCGCCAGCAACCGGGCCCGTTTCATCCCCGGCCGCGCGCTCGACGTCCTGCCCCGCCTCGCGGACGCGGGCTACGACCTCGTCTTCTGCGACGGCGACCGGCTGGAGTTCCTGGACTATCTCGCTGAATCGTTGCGCCTGCTGCGCCCGGGCGGCCTCGTCGTCTTCGAGGGCGTCTTCGCCAACGGCCGCACGGTCGACTCCGGCCCGCAGCCCACGGAGGTCATACGGATCCGGGAGCTGCTGCGGGCGGTGCGCGAGAGCCAGGAACTGGTGCCGTCCCTGCTGCCGGTGGGGGACGGGCTGCTGTGCGCGGTCAAACGGTGACCACTGGGCCGTACGGGCGACACCGCGTCCCTTCGCCGTAGGGCGGGGTCACGGGCCGGCGCCGCTGGGCCGGGCCGCAGGGCGACGCCGTGGGGCGGCGCCGGGAGGGAGCCGTGCGGCAAACAGCCGCCCCGGCACCCTGAGGGATGCCGGGGCGACCGAAAGGGTATGGTCGCTTGCGCGTCAGCCGACGACCTTCTTGAGAGCGTCGCCGAGCGCGTCGGCCTCGTCAGGGGTCAACTCGACGACGAGCCGACCGCCGCCTTCGAGCGGAACGCGCATGACGATGCCCCGCCCCTCCTTGGTCACCTCGAGCGGGCCATCGCCCGTCCGCGGCTTCATGGCCGCCATGCTCGTTCCCCTTCCTGAAACCAGCTCACGTGAAAGCCGACGGCCCTGGCAGGGCACGCGCGGTCCAGCGTGGGACACGCGACACCGGCATCGAACACATTGCTTCCAAGCCATTATCCCGCATCTCAGGACCCGATGACCAACATCAGTAGGCATCGCTTGGGCAACGCGCGCGAGCAAAACCACTCAATTCGGCGATGTGGCTGCGATACTGCGCCGCCGCACAGACAGACGCGGTCCGTAAACCGGGGCGAATTCTTTGACGCAGCTCACACGCCGCGTCCGGTCCCCGGACGATGATCTCCGCCATGCTGTCCTTCGTACACCGGCGTACCGACCAGTAGGACGCCGGGGAGCCGCCACACGGAGGGGATACGCCATGGCCGACACCGTGCTCTACGAGGTGAGCGACGGGCTCGCGACGATCACTCTGAACCGCCCGGAGGCGATGAACGCGCTGAACGTCGCGACCAAGGTCGCCCTGCGGGACGCGGCACGCGCGGCGGCCGAGGACACCGGCGTACGGGCGGTGCTGCTGACCGCCGCCGGGGACCGGGCCTTCTGCGTCGGCCAGGACCTCAAGGAGCACATCGGGCTGCTGGCGGAGGGCTCGGGGCAGGTCATGAGCACGGTCAAGGAGCACTACAACCCGGTCGTGCGGGCGCTGACGGAGGCCCCGAAGCCGGTGGTCGCCGCCGTGAACGGGGTCGCCGCGGGGGCCGGCTTCGGCTTCGCGCTGGCCGCCGACTACCGCGTCGTGGCCGACACGGCGTCCTTCAACACGTCGTTCGCCGGTGTCGCGCTGACCGCCGACTCGGGCATCTCCTGGACCCTGCCCCGGGTGATCGGCCCCGGTCGGGCCGCCGATCTGCTGCTCTTCCCGCGCAGCATCACGGCTCAGGAGGCGTACGAGCTGGGGATCGCCAACCGGGTCGTGCCCTCGGCGGAGCTGCGCGGTGAGGCCGAGAAGGTGGCACGGGCGCTGGCCGAGGGGCCGACGGTGGCGTACGCGGCGATCAAGGAGGCCGTGGCCTTCGGGCTCTCGCACTCGCTGGCCGAGACCCTGGAGAAGGAGGACGAGCTGCAGACCCGGGCGGGCGCGTCGGAGGACCACACCATCGCTGTGCGGGCCTTCGTCAACAAGGAGAAGCCGAAGTACCTGGGCCGCTGAGTTCGGGTGCGGGGGGCGGCCGCGCCCGCGGCGGAGCCGCCCGTCGGTGAAGCCCCGCCGTCCGGTCGACACGGCCCCGCCCCCCTGTCGGTACGGCCCCACGCCCCTCAGGGGGCGCTTCTGCTCACGCAGGTGGCCAGGTGGTCGTCCACCAGCCCGCACGCCTGCATCAGCGCGTACGCCGTCGTGGGGCCCACGAACCGCAGTCCCCGCTTCTTCAGGGCCTTGGACAGGGCCGTCGACTCGTCCGTCACGGCCGGGACGTCGGCCAGGGTCTCGGGCACCGGGCGGCCGGACGGGTCCGGGGCGTGGGACCAGATGAGCTCGTCCAGCTCGCCCGGGGCCCACTCGGCCAGCACGCGTGCGTTGGCGAGGGTGGCGTCGATCTTGGCGCGGTTGCGGATGATGCCCGCGTCGGCGAGGAGGCGCTCGCGGTCCTCGTCGGTGAAGACGGCGACCGAGGCGATCTTGAAGTCGGCGAAGGCGGAGCGGAAGCCCGGGCGGCGGCGCAGGATCGTGATCCAGGACAGGCCGGACTGGAAGGCCTCCAGGCTGAGGCGCTCGAAGAGCGCGTCGTCGCCGTGGACCGGGCGACCCCACTCCTCGTCGTGGTAGGTCACGTAGTCCGCGGTGGACAGCGCCCACGGGCAGCGCAGCGCGCCGTCCGGACCGGCGAGGGCGGTGCCGGCACTCACCGCTGGTCCTCCGGGTCGGGCTTCTCGAACGAGACGTGGGGCCGGGGCGCGGTCCGGGCGCCCGCCAGGGCGGACTCCAGGTCGGCGATCCGGGCGTCGCGCTCGGCGAGTTCGGCCGCGAGGCGGTTCAGGGCGTCGTCGACGTCCGCCATGCGGTAGCCGCGCGCGGCGAGCGGGAAGCGGAGGTGGTCGATGTCGGAGCGGTCGACCGGGCGGTCCGGGGGCAGCGGGTCGTGCAGCCGCTGCGGCACCGCCTCGGGCAGCGGGCCGGTGCCCTCGCCGCCGCCCACCACGGCGAGTGTCACCGCGGCGACCACGACGGCGAGCGCGATGACCAGGAACAGGAACATAACCATCGGTGGGTCTCCACGCTCGGTGTGCTCGATCTCGAATGTGTCCGGGTCCGATCGTGCCATGCGGGTCCGGCGGTTAGGGTCACAGGCGGCGGATGTGCAGGACGTACCAGGAGAGGTCACAGGCGATGCTCAGGCTGGGCAGGCGTGAATTCGGGGCCCACGAGCCGGTGATCATGGCGATCGTGAACCGGACCCCTGACTCCTTCTACGACCAGGGCGCGACGTTCCGCGACGAGCCTGCGCTCGCGCGCGTGGAGCAGGCGGTGTCGGAGGGTGCCGCCATCGTGGACATCGGCGGGGTGAAGGCCGGGCCGGGCGAGGAGGTCACCGCCGAGGAGGAGGCGCGGCGGACGGTCGGGTTCGTGGCCGAGGTACGGCGGCGGTTCCCGGACGTGATCATCAGCGTGGACACCTGGCGGGCGGAGGTCGGGGAGGCGGTCTGCGAGGCGGGGGCGGATCTGCTGAACGACGCGTGGGGCGGGGTGGACCCCGGGCTCGCGGAGGTGGCCGCGCGGTACCGGGTGGGGCTGGTGTGCACGCACGCGGGGGGCTCGGAGCCCCGGACGCGGCCGCATCGGGTGACGTACGACGACGTCATGGCCGACATTCTGCGGGTGACCGTGGGGCTGGCGGAGCGGGCCGCGGAGCTGGGGGTGCCGAGGGAGTCGATCCTGATCGACCCCGGGCACGACTTCGCGAAGAACACGCGGCACAGTCTGGAGGCGACGCGGCGGCTGCCGGAGATGGTGGAGACCGGCTGGCCGGTGCTGGTGTCGTTGTCCAACAAGGACTTCGTCGGGGAGACGCTGGACCGGCCGGTGAAGGAGCGGGTGCTGGGCACGCTGGCGACGACCGCGGTGTCGGCGTGGCTGGGGGCGCAGGTGTACCGGGTGCACGAGGTGGCGGAGACGCGGCAGGTCCTGGACATGGTGGCGTCGATCGCCGGTCACCGTCCCCCGGCGGTGGCCCGCAGAGGCCTGGCCTGACCCACTCCCCCGCCCCCGCGGCCCTTCCGCTGCCCGCCGCCGGGGGCTCCGCCCCTCCACCCCCGTGAGACGGGTGGCGGGTGGGCGAAGGCGGAGCCGCCGGACGGGTGGGTCAGCGGGCGGCCTCCTTGGAGACCAGGGCCACCGCTTCGTCCACGTCGTCCGTGACGTGGAAGAGCAGGAGGTCCTTCTCGGCTGCCTTGCCCTGCGCCACGAGGGTGTTCTTGAGCCAGTCGATCAGGCCGCCCCAGTACTCCGTGCCGAAGAGGACGATGGGGAAGCGGGTGACCTTCTGGGTCTGGACGAGGGTGAGCGCCTCGAAGAGTTCGTCCAGGGTGCCGAGGCCGCCGGGCAGGACCACGAAGCCCTGCGCGTACTTCACGAACATCATCTTGCGGACGAAGAAGTACCGGAAGTTGAGACCGATGTCGACGTAGGGGTTGAGCCCCTGCTCGAAGGGGAGCTCGATGCCGAGGCCGACCGAGGTGCCGCCCGCCTCGCAGGCGCCCTTGTTCGCCGCCTCCATCGCGCCCGGGCCGCCTCCCGTGATCACCGCCCAGCCGGCGTCGACCAGACCTCGCCCCAGGCGGACGCCCGCCTCGTACTCGGGTGAGTCGACCGGTGTGCGGGCGGAGCCGAACACGCTGATGGCCGGGGGGAGTTCGGCGAGGGTGCCGAAGCCTTCGATGAACTCGGACTGGATGCGCAGCACCCTCCAGGGGTCGGTGTGGACCCAGTCCGACGGGCCGCCGGCGTCCAGCAGCCGCTGGTCGGTCGTGCTCGCGGTGACCTGGCCGCGCCTCCGGAGGACCGGTCCCAGGCGCTGTTCCTCCGGCGGCTGCTTCTTGCCCTCGGGGTTGCCTGTACCCATATGAGCTCCCTCCGTGATCGGGGCCTCCCCGGCCCGGGCGAAGCCGGAAGCCGGGGAGGGTGGTTCGTACCTCAGCGTAGGTCTACGCGGGTTACGCGCGGGGGACGTCGGCGTGTCCGCCTCGCAGCGCCGCCGGCCCCGAGGGCCCTCTCATGCCGTCAGCCAGGCCCGCAGGCGCTCCTCCCCCGCCAGAACCTTTGCCGTCTCGACCCGTTCGTCCCGCCGGTGCGCCAAGTGCGGGTTGCCGGGACCGTAGTTGACCGCGGGGACGCCCAGCGACGAGAAGCGACTCACGTCCGTCCAGCCGTACTTGGGCTGCGGGGTGCCGCCCACCGCCTCGATGAAGGCGGCGGCGGCCGGGTGGGAGAGGCCGGGCAGGGCTCCCGGGCTGTGGTCGTCCACCACGAACTCGGCGACCCCGCAGTCCGCGAAGACCTCCCTGACGTGCGCGATCGCCTCGTCCTCGGTGCGGTCCGGCGCGTACCGGAAGTTGACCGTGACCACGCACTCGTCGGGGATCACGTTGCCGGCCACCCCGCCGCTGATGCCCACCGCGTTCAGGCCCTCGCGGTACTCCAGGCCGTCGATGACCGGCCGGCGCGGCGTGTACTCGGCCAGGCGGGCCAGCACGGGGGCCGCCGCGTGGATCGCGTTCGAGCCCATCCAGCCGCGGGCCGAGTGCGCCCGCTCGCCCTTCGTCCTCAGCAGCACCCGCAGGGTTCCCTGGCAGCCGCCCTCGACCTGGCCGTCGGACGGCTCCAGCAGGACCGCGAAGTCGCCCGCGAGCCAGTCCGGGTGGGCCTCGGCGACGTGCTTGAGGCCGTTGAGGTCGGCGGCGACCTCCTCGTTGTCGTAGAAGACGAAGGTCAGGTCGCGGTTGGGGGCCGGGACCGTCGCCGCGATGCGCAGTTGCACCGCCACCCCGGCCTTCATGTCGCAGGTGCCGCAGCCCCACAGGACGCCGTCCTCGTCCAGGCGCGAGGGGACGTTGCCAGCGATCGGGACGGTGTCGATGTGGCCGGCGAGGACGACCCGCTCGGGGCGGCCGAGGTGCGTACGGGCGATCACGTTGTTGCCGTGGCGGTCCACCGTGAGATGCGGGAGCGCGCGCAGGGCGGCCTCGATCGCGTCCGCGAGGGGCTTCTCGGTGCCGCTCTCGGAGGGGAAGTCGACGAGCTGCGCGGTGAGGGCGGCGGCGTCCAGCGTGAGATCAAGAGGGGTGTCGGCCATGCGGTCGACCCTAACGCGCCAGAAGTCCGTCGCGCTTTTCACAGCCGCACGCACCTCTCTCTCCTCCGTTTCCGTACTCTCCAGTACCTTGTACGCGTGCCAGAGCCGTCTCCCTCTTCCCAGCGTCGCGGCCGCCGCCTGCTCCGTTTCGGGGCGGCCTGCGTGGTCCTGTCCGCCGTCGCGGGCTACGTCGTGGTCCAGTACGTCACCGGTGGAGCCGACGATCCCGGCTGCAGAGTCGTCTCCGGAGCGGCGGACGGGGCGACGTACGAGTTCACGCCGGAGCAGGCGGTGAACGCGGCGACGATCGCGGCCGTCGGCACCGACCGGGAGATGCCCGAGCGGGCCGTGGCCATCGCGCTGGCGACCGCGATCCAGGAGTCGGGCCTGCGCAACCTCTCCCACGGCGACCGGGACTCGCTCGGCCTGTTCCAGCAGCGGCCCTCGCAGGGCTGGGGCACCGCGAAGCAGGTCACGGACCCGGCGTACGCGGCGAGCATCTTCTACGAGCACCTCGCCAAGGTGCCGGACTACACCGAACTCCCCCTCACCGTCGCCGCGCAGCGTGTGCAGCGCAGCGGCTACCCGGAGGCGTACGCCAAGCACGAGACGGACGCCGTGCTGCTGGCCGCCGCGCTCACCGGGACCTCGGCGGCCACGCTGACCTGCGACGGACGCGTGGGCACCGCGACGGTCACGGGCCCCGCCGCGGTGCGGGCGGCCCTCGCCCGCGACTTCGGGCGGGACGCGCTGCGGGAGGCGGACGCGGAGGCCGACGACGACGGTGAGACTTCCGCCGCGGCGGACAGTGACGTTCCCGCCGCGCAGACCGACGGGCGGACCGTGACGCTGCCGGTGTCCCGGAAGACCACCGCCGCCGGGCGCGGGGTCCGGGAACGGGGCTGGCAGCTGGCGCACTGGGCGGTGGCCAACGCCTCGGCGCTGCACATCGAGCGGGTGTCGTACGCGGGCCGGGAGTGGACGGCCGGGAACACCGACAGCCGGTGGCGGGCGGCGGACGCGGGCAGCACGGAGGCCGCCGGGGCGTCGGGGTCGGCCGGGGGCACGGGCAGCGTACGGATCGTGACCGGGCAGTAGTACGGGCCATCACCTGGCCGGGTGATGCCCGGGGGTGTTCCGCCGGCCGGGTGCGCGGGTTTTCGCGCAGTCGCCCCCGGGTCCGGCGGAGGCCTTGGGAACAAAGGGCTCCGGCGGTTCGGCGGACTGTCACACCGGACGGGATTCGCCCGATTTCCGCCCCAGCCGATAATGCGACGCATTGCCAACTCTTTACGGCGGGCGTCCGCAACCTTCGCGGGCTTCGAGCGGTAGTCACTGCGTTCTCTGTTCTCTCCCGTCGAAGGAGCATCATGTCCCTCCCCCTGACCCGCAGGATCGCCCGTGCCGCACTGCTCGTCGCTGCGGGAGCGGCCGCCGGGGTCGGTGCGGCCGGCTCCGCGAGCGCTGCCCCCTCCGCCCTGCCCGCCACCCCGGACCTCGGCGGGCTGACCGCCCTGGACGGCGCGAACGTCGGCACCACGGTCGACGGCGCGACGCAGAGCGCCACCGGGCTCGCGGGTGACGCCGGCGGCAAGGCCGTCAAGCAGACGGTGCCGGTCGCGGGCAAGGCCGGCGGCAAGGCCGTGAAGAAGGCGGCGCCCGCGGTGCAGAAGGCGGCCGGTCAGGCCGCCGGAACCGCCGGGGACGTCCTCGGGGACACCGCCAAGTCGGCCACGAAGGGCGGGCTGCCGACGGACGGCCTCACCAAGGGCGGGCTCGGCAAGGGCGGCCTGGGCAAGGGCGGCCTGCCGGGCGGCGGCGGCACCCTGAAGGGTCTGCCGATCGGCTGACGCCTCGGGCGCACGAGAGCGCCGGGGTCCGGGACGCCTCCTGGACCCCGGCGCTCTCGTGCGTGGTCGGGCGGCGGGAGCCTGTGCGGCAGGCGCCGCTCTCGCAGCCGGTCCTGGGGCCTGTCGTTTGGATCAGGCCGCAGGAAAGTGACGGTGCCTTCGGGCCGGCCCGAGCGGGGTCCGGTGCGTGCGTCTGCAAGGCGGAGGAGGGCGTCCACGCGGAGCGTCGGCAACCGACGACAACGCCGCTGGGGGTCCCCCCTCCGGGGGAGCGCGTGCCGGACCCCGCGTCTGCGGCGTGATCCGAACGACAGGCCCTAACCGGCCGCGAGCCGCTTCACCGCCGCGGCGACCCGCTCGTCCGTCGCCGTCAGGGCCACGCGTACGAACCGGTCGCCCGCCGTGCCGTAGAAGTCGCCCGGGGCCACGAGGATGCCGAGGTCGGCGAGGCGGTCCACGGTGTCCCAGCAGGACTCGTCCCGGGTGGCCCAGAGATAGAGGCTGGCCTCGCTGTGCTCGATGCGGAAGCCGTGGTGCACCAACGCCTCGCGCAGCAGGGTGCGGCGGGCCGCGTAGCGCTCACGCTGCTCGTGGACGTGGGTGTCGTCGCCGAGGGCCGCCACGACCGCCGCCTGGGTCGGGGCCGAGGTCATCATGCCGCCGTGCTTGCGGATCTCCAGCAGCGGGGCGAGAACCGCCGGGTCGCCGGCCACGAAGGCGGCGCGGTAGCCCGCCAGGTTCGAGCGCTTGGACAGGGAGTGGACCGCGACGACGCCCTCGTACGAGCCGCCGTTGACGTCCGGGTGCAGGACCGAGACGGGGTCGGCCTCCCAGCCCAGTTCGAGGTAGCACTCGTCGGAGAAGACCAGGACGCCGTGCTCACGGGCCCAGGCGACGATCCGCGTCAGCTCCGCCTTCGACAGGACCTTGCCGGTCGGGTTGGACGGCGAGTTCAGCCAGAGGAGCTTGAGGCCCTCCGGGCTCAGCTCCGTCGGGTCGTCGTAGACCTCGTACTCGGCGCGGGCGAGGCGGGCGCCGACCTCGTACGTGGGGTAGGCGAGGCGCGGGTACGCCACCCGGTCGCCGGGACCGAGCCCCAGCTGGGTCGGCAGCCAAGCCACGAGCTCCTTGGAGCCGACGATCGGCAGGACGTGGCGGTGGGTGACCTCGCGGGCGCCCAGACGGCGCTCCAGCCAGCCGGTGATCGCGTCGCGCAGCGCCGGGGTGCCCCAGACCGTGGGGTAGCCCGGGGAGTCCGCCGCGCCGATCAGGGCCTTCTGGATCAGTTCGGGGACCGGGTCGACCGGGGTGCCGACGGAGAGGTCGACGATGCCGTCCGGATGCGAGGCGGCCTTCTTCTTGTACGGCTCCAGCTTGTCCCAGGGGAACGTGGGCAGGCGGTCGGAGACTGCGGACACGGGTGCTGGCTCACTTTCTCGTACGTACGGCAAACGCCTCGGTCCCGTATGGCCGTCAGGGTGATCAGGCCGTACGGGACCGAGGCGGCACGATGGTGCGGGCCGCTGATGCGGTTACTCGGCCTGCGGCGGCAGCGCGGCGACGAACGGGTGGTCCCGCTCGATCAGTCCGAGCTTGCTCGCACCGCCGGGCGAGCCGAGCTCGTCGAAGAACTCGACGTTCGCCTTGTAGTAGTCCTTCCACTCCTCCGGCACGTCGTCCTCGTAGAAGATCGCCTCAACCGGGCAGACCGGCTCACAGGCACCACAGTCGACGCATTCGTCCGGGTGGATGTACAAGGACCTGGAGCCCTCGTAGATGCAGTCGACCGGGCACTCCTCGATGCACGCCTTGTCCTTCACGTCGACACAAGGCTGCGCGATGACGTAGGTCACGCTGTCGTTCCTCCTCGATAGGGCGCTGGCGGGCCTCCTCAGGCTCCGCCGCCTGGCGCGCGGGAGCGCGGCGTCGTCGATGCCCGCCCCTAGTATCTCCGTTCTTGGGCATGATCCGAACAGGAGGGGTGAACCGACCTGTGGAATTCTCGGCCTACGGACGCCTCGAGGTCCGTATCACCACTGCTGACGTGGGCAAACGCGTCTCGGTACGGCGCTTGAGCGACACGGGTGTCACGGAGGGGAAATTCACCGACACGGTGGGTGTTCTCACATCATGGGACGACGGTGTGCTGGTGATCACACGCCGGAGCGGGGAGCGCGTCCGGATCGACGCGTCCTCACTGGTCGCCGGGAAGGTCGTGCCGGCCGCCCCGGCGCGCCGCCGGGGGCCCGCCGCCGCCTACGAGGAGCTGGCCCCGGTCGCCGCGCGGGCCTGGCGGCCCGTGGAGAGCGAGCGGCTCGGCGGGTGGGAGCTGCGGGCCGCCGCCGGATACACCCGGCGCGCCAACTCCGTGCTGCCGCTCGGTGACCCGGGCGTACCGCTCGACGAGGCCCTGAGCGCCGTCCGGCGCTGGTACGGGGAGCGCGGCCTGCCCGCCTATGTGCAGACGGCGACCGGCGCCGAGGGCGCCCAGGAGCTCCTCTGCGCCGAACTGGAGCGGCGCGGATGGGTGCGCGAGGTGACCGCGGAGCTGTGGATCGGGGCGCTGGCGCCGCTGGCCGACCGGGCGGACGCTGAAGGAGTGACGCTGGCCCGGGAGGCCGACGAGGCGTGGCTGGCGCGGTATCAGCGCAAGGGGGTGAGCGAGGTGGCCCTGAAGGTGCTGGGGAGCGGACCGTCGGTGTGGTTCGCCTCCGTGCCCGACCCGTCCGGCGGTGCGCCCGCCGCCATCGGGCGGTGTGTCGTGGACGGGCGGTGGGCCGGGTTCGCCGCCGTGGAGGTCGATCCGGTACATCGGCGCAAGGGGCTCGCCACGACCGTGATGGCCGCGCTGGCCCGCCGGGCGCTGGACGAGGGCGCCTCGGCGGCCTGGCTGCAGGTGGAGGAGGACAACGCGGGGGCGCGGGCGCTGTACGCCCGGACGGGGTTCTCGGCGCACCACGCCTACCACCACTACCGGGAGCCTTCGTGAGCGCCTACGACCCCGGTGAGGTGCGGCGGCTGTTCTCCGCGGAGGCGCGGACCGAGCGGCCCGACCTGGCCATGCTGTGCCTGCTGGTGGGCGCGGCGATGGACCCGGAACTGGACGAGGCAGGGCTGGACGCCGCGCAGGCCGAGCTCGACCGGCTGGCCGGGGAGGTGCCGTACCGGCCGGGCGACGCGGAGGCGTGGGCGGAGGCGCTGCGGGAGCTGCTGGGCGGCCGGTACGGGTTCCACGGCTCCGCGCCGGACTACCAGCGGCTGGAGTCCTCCCTGCTGCATCAGGTGCTGGCGCGGCGGCGGGGGCTGCCGATCCTGCTGTCGGTGGTGTGGGTGGAGGTCGCGCGGCGGGCCGGGGCACCGGTGTACGGGGTCGCTCTGCCGGGGCACTTCGTGGTCGGGTTCGGGCCGCCCGGGGACCTCGGACGGCAGGTGCTGGTCGACCCGTTCGAAGGGGGGCGGGTGCTGACGGGGGGCGACGCGGAGCTGCTGGTGGCCGGGGCGACGGGGGCGCGGCTGGAGCCGTCGATGCTGGCCCCTGCCGAGCCGTTGGAGGTGATCGTGCGGATCCTCAACAACATCCGGTCGTGGGCGGCGGCCCGGCCGGAGCGGTCGGACGTGGGGTTGTGGGGGGTGGAGTTGTCGCTGCTGATCCCTTCGCATCCGGCCCGGTTGCGGTACGAGAAGGGCACGCTGCTCGTCCGGCGGGGTGACTTCGTCGGGGGTGCGGCCGAGTTGGAGGAGTACGCGGACCTGGTGGAAGTGGTGGACGAGGGGACCGCCGAGCGTGTGCGGCGGGAGGCGCAGGCCGCGCGAGCGATGCTGAACTGACACCGGCCGCCGGGGGACGCGGCCGGCCGGGGCCTGTCGCGAAAGTGGCGTCGTCGCCCGAAGGGCGGCCGCGCGGCGTCGTGGGGTGCCTCCCACGCCCTCAGGGCAGCCGGGCCGCGTGCCGGGCGTCGCGCGGCAGGCGGCACGTTCGCGACAGGCCCTACAGCCAGCCCTTCTCCCGAGCGATCCGTACCGCCTCCGCCCTGTTCCGCGCCGCCAGTTTCTGGATCGCCGTCGAGAGGTAGTTGCGGACCGTCCCCTGGGACAGGTGCAGCTCCGCCGCCAGCTCGGCGTTGGTGGAGCCGTCGGCCGCCGCCCGCAGGATCTCCCGCTCGCGGTCCGTCAGCGGGTTGGCCCCCTCCGCCAGGGCCGCCGCCGCCAGGGTGGGGTCGATGACCCGCTCCCCCGCCAGCACCTTGCGCACCGCCTGCGCCAGTTGGGCCGCGGGGGCGTCCTTGACCAGGAACGCGTCGGCACCCGCCTCCATGGCGCTGCGCAGATAGCCGGGGCGGCCGAAGGTGGTGAGGACGACCACTTTCAGCAGCGGGAGTTCGCTGTGCAGCCGGGCCGCGGCCTCGATGCCCGTCAAACCCGGCATCTCGATGTCGAGGAGGGCCACGTCGACGTCGTGGGCGCGGGCGGCGGCGAGGACCTCGTCGCCGCGGGCCACCTGGGCGACCACCTCGATGTCGTCCTCCAGGCCGAGGAGGGCCGCCAGCGCCTCGCGGACCATCGACTGGTCCTCGGCCAGGAGGACCTTGATCGTGCCGTCACTCATGGCGGGATCCTATGTCCGGGGCCGGGGCCGCCGGGACGCGGGCGACCAGGCGGAAGCCGCGTCCGGCCCGGCCCGCCTCCAGGGTGCCGCCCGCCTTCTCCAGACGTTCGGTCAGACCGGTGAGACCGTTGCCGGGGCCCTTTCCCGGGCCGCCCGAGCCGTCGTCCTCGACGGAGAGTTCCAGGACGGCTCCGTCGAGGGTCTGGCGCCTGATCACGTCCACCGTGCAGCGGGCGGCCCCGCTGTGCCGTACGACGTTGGTGATCGCCTCGCGCAGGGCCCAGGCGAGGGCGGACTCGCTGTCCTCGGGCACGCCGTCGAGGTCCGGTTCGGCGGGCACCTGGGCGGTGATGCCGGCGGCTGTCAACGCGACCTGGGCCCCTGCGAGTTCGGCGGCGAGGCGGGGGCGCCGGTAGCCGGTGACGGCCTCGCGGACGTCGACCAGCGCCTGGCGGCTGACCTGTTCGATGTCGGCGACCTGCTGGGCCGCCTTCTCGGGGTGCGCGGGGAGCATCCGGCCGGCCAGCTCGCTCTTCAGGGTGATCAGCGAGAGCGAGTGGCCCAGCAGGTCGTGCAGGTCCCTCGCCAGCCGCAACCGCTCCTCGTTCGCCGCCAGTTGGGCGACCGTGGCGCGGGCCTTGCGCAACTCCACGGTGGTACGCACCAGTTGGATCACGCCCGTCATCGCGAAGCCGATGAGCAGGACCAGCACGAGCAGATCGGCCGCCTCCTCCTCGCCGACGCGCAGGCCGACGATCATCATCGACGCGGCGGTGGCCGGGATGGCCCAGTACGCCGAGCGCAGCGGGAGGGCGACCCCACAGGCCACGGAGACGTAGCAGAACAGGCCCAGCCAGGCGGAGCCGAGCGTGAGGCACAGCAGCGTGGCGAGGAAGGCCATGGCGGCGATCAGGACGCCGATGAGCCTGGGCGGGTAGGGCGTGGCCCCCATGTTCCGGAAGAGGAGGGAGAGATAGACGGCGACGAACACGGCCAGTCCCAGCCAGCCGCCGGCCGTGCCGCCGGCGGTGTGGCCGCCGGTGACCAGGTCGTGGACCGGTGAGCTGAGGAAGACCAGCCAGACGCCGATCCACAGCACCTTGCGCCGCAGCAGGTCACGCCGGTTGCGGGCCGGCCGGCCGAGCAGGAGCGCCGGTCCCTGCCGGGCCTCCCGGGGCAGCGGGTCGTCCGTCGTCGCGCTCACGCCTTCAGGGTGTCCTTCCGGTACAGCCAGGCCGCGCCGCCCGTGAACAGGGCGAAGGAGACGACCAGGATGGCGATGTCCCTCCCGTGCGGGGCCTGGTTCTGCTCGATGGCCTGCCCCAGGGCAGCGTACGCGTGGGTCGGCACCCACTCGGCCACGTCCCGCAGCCACTGCGGGAAGGCCGTCGTCGGCATCCACAGGCCGCCCAGGATCGACAGCCCGAAGTAGAGGATCATCGTGAGGGGGCGGACCGCGTCCCCGCTCGCGAGGTACCCGATCGCGACGCCCAGCGCGGCGAAGACCAGGCTGCCCGCCCATATCGCGCCGGTCAGCGCGAGCCACTGCCAGGGGTCCAGCCGTACGCCCTTCACGGCCGCGGCGACGGCGAACACGACGACGATGGACGGCAGGCTGACCACGGCGGCGCTCGCGGTCTTGGCGAGGACGTACCCCCGGCCCGGCAGCGTGGTCAGCCGCAGCTGCCGTACCCAGCCGCTCTCGCGCTCCTTGGCGATGCGCTCGCTGTTGCCCATCAGGACGGCCGTGAGGGCGCCGAAGGAGGCCATCGAGACCATCATGTAGGTCGGCAGGGTCAGGCCCGTGCCGTCGATCCTCTCGGTGGCGTCGGCGCTGCCCGCGATCAGCAGGAACAGGACCGACGGGTAGATCACGGAGAAGAACAGGAACTTGCGGTTGCGCAGGGCGCGGGTCAGTTCCAGTTTGATCAGGCCGTTCACCTGGTCCTCGCCTCCTCGGCGGCGGTGAGGGCGACGAAGGCCTGCTCCAGACCGAGCCCGGCGACTTCGAGGTTGCGGGGGTAGGTCCCGAGGCCGTACAGCGCGTGGACGGTGGCGTCGGCGTCGGAGGACTGGATGCGGACCGTCCGGCCGGACATGTCGAGGGCGGTCACGCAGGGCAGCGCGCGCAGCGCGGTCTCGTCGGTCCGCTCCTCCGCCAGGTCGAAGGAGATCCTCCGCACCCCCGCCTTCGCCTTGATCTCGGCCGCCGTCCCGTCGGCCAGCAGCCGGCCCCGGTGCAGGACCAGGACCCGGTCGGCGATGGCGTCGGCCTCCTCCAGGTAGTGGGTGGCGAACAGGACCGTGCGGCCCTGGTCGGCCTGCTCGCGCATGGTGGCCCAGAAGGCCTGGCGGGTGGTGACGTCCATGCCGGTGGTGGGCTCGTCCAGGACGATCAGGTCGCTGTCGCCGGCCGTGGCGAGCGCGAAGCGGACGCGCTGGGCCTGGCCCCCGGACAGCTTGTCGACCTTGCGGCCGGCTATCTGCGCGATGCCCGCGCGGGCCAGCACGTCGGAGGCACGGCAGGGCTTCGGGTGCAGGGCGCAGGCGAGCCCGACCAGCTCGGCGACGGTGACCTCGTCCATCAGTCCGCCGCTCTGCAGCATGGCGCCCACCCGCCCGGCGACGATCGCCTCGCGGGGGCTGGTGCCGAAGACGCGGACCGTGCCGTCGTCGGCCTGCTTGAGGCCGAGCAGCAGGTCCAGGGTGGTCGACTTGCCGGCGCCGTTGGGCCCGAGCAGCGCCACGGTCTCCCCGGGGTGCAGCGCGAGCGTCAGCCCGTCCACGGCCCGTACGTCGCCGTAGCTCTTGCTCACCCGGTCGAAGCCGACCACGGGTGCTGTCGTCGGCCCGGGGGGTGCTGTCGTCGTCGTCATGACAGCGATCGTCGCTCCCGGGGCCTGCCCGGCGGCAGTGCCGGGAGTCCTCGGTGCCGCATGACAGATGTCATGCGGCACCGCCGCCGCGTCAGGACGGGTCGGTTTCGATGACCGCGGTGCGGTCCGTGGTGCTCTTCAGGGCCGGGCGCAGGGCACTGATGACGTCCTGCACGGTGACGGCCGTCTTCTGGCCGGTGCCGCGGGTGATCAGGACACCGTCGAAGGTGCCGCCGTACAGCTCCTTGAGGGCCGCCTGGTCGTAGTGCTCCACCAGCTTGCCGTCGACGGCCTGGACGCCGAGGAACTTCCACAGCGAGTTCTTCGGGCTGAACTCGATGAACTTGGTGGTGCCCTTGACCTGGATCTTGACGTTGCCGGACATCGCCGGTTCGGCGAAGTCCTTCATCATCCGGTCGACCTCGGCGTCGGTGATCGTCGGCTGCCGGGTCGTGGTCGGGACCTTGACCGCGGGGGTCGAGCCCGTCTCCACCTGGGTGCGATACGCCCTGACGACGGCGTCCTCGGCCTTCGCCGCGTCGATGCCCTTGCCCGCCTTGCCGTAGACGGCGACGGCCTTGCCCGACTGGAACTTGATCGTGCCGTCGGCGGCCGAGCCGGCGCCGCCCGCCGTGCTCTCCAGGGCGGCCTGGAGCTTCTCCTCGTCGACCGGCATCTCGGGCTCGACCTCGCGGTGCTGCCCGAACAGCGAGCCGATCACGGAGACCGGGTTGTAGTCGCTCTTCGCGGCGTCGTCGACCGTGGCCTGGATGTCGAACTGCAGGCCCGCCTGGTCCGGCTTGAGGGAGACGGTGTCGCCGTCGACGGACAGCTTCAGCGTCTGCGCGGCCCGCTCGTCGAAGGCGTCGTCGAGCTTCTTGACGGCCTCGTCGCGGGTGCCGCCGCCGATCTCGACGCCGAGCACGGTGGTGCCCTTGGGCACGTCGGAGTGGTTCATCAGCAGGCCGGCGCCGTAGAGGCCGACGCCGCCGAGGACCAGCACTCCGCCGAGCAGGACCAGCTTGCTGCGGCCCTTCTTCTTTTTCTTCTTGGAGTCCGCGGACGCGTTCCGGGCGGCCGGGGCGGCCGCCTTGGGCGGGGTCTGCGTCCCCGGCCCGCCGCCGCTCTGGGCGCCGCCGGGCGCGAAGGACGCGCCGGGGCCGCCCTGGCCGTCGGCGGGGACGACCGGGATGCCGCTGGTGACGGTGTGCCCGGAGACGTTGTCGGCGGGACGGCCGTAGCCGCCGGCGCCCGGCTCGGGCGCGGGCTTCTGCGGGGTGAGGATCGCGGTGTCGTCGCTCAGGCCGCCGCCCGGAAGCCGGCCCGTGCCCGGGCCCGTGCCGGGGCCGCTGCCGGGAGCGGCGCCACGCGGGCCGCCGGGACCCGCCGGACCACCGGGACGGCCGTAGCCGCCGGGACCGCCGGGGGCGCCCTGTATGCCGGGCGCGCCGACCGCCGGGCCGGCCGCGTTCTGCGCCATCGGGGGCACCATCGGGCCGTCGCCGGTGACCGGACCGCCGGTCGGGCCCGCGGGGCCCTGCGGGCCGCCGCGGCCGTGCGGGCCGGAGGGGACGTCCGGGCCGTTGAAGTCGTGCCGGCCGCCCGGGCCGGACGGGGCGGTGAAGTCGTGCCGGCTGCCGGGGCCCGCCGGGGCGCCGCCCTGGCCGTCCGTCCCGGGGAAGCCGTTCTGGTCGCCGCCGCCGTTGTCCGAGAAGTACGGCAGCTCGTCGCGGCGCGCCTCGGCACCGCCGCCGCCCTGGCCCGGCGTCTGTCCGGGCCGGGAGGTGCCGAGCGGGCCCGCGGCCAGCGCCTCGGTCACGTCGAAGGAACCGGTGCCGCCGCCGTGCCCGGGAGCCACCGGACCGCCGGTGGCGCCGGGGAGACCCGCGCCGTTGGTGCCGCCGGGACGGGTGCCCGTCGGGGCGCTCATGGAACCGACCACACCGCCGGGCCGCCCGCCACCGGGCTGCCCGCCGCCGGGCCGTCCGCCGCCGGCTCCGGCACCGGGACGCGCGCCGCCCCCGCCACCGGCTCCGGCACCCGGACCGGTGACGCCGCCGGAGGCACCCGTACCGGAGGCGCCCGCACCGGCGCCGCCCGTGCCCGCGGCCGAACCGCCCGGGGTTGCGGCCCCGTTGGCGGAGCCGCCGCCCTGACCGCCCTTGGGCGCGCCGGACTTGCGCGGCGCGAACCAGTCGCTCGTCTTCTCGTCGGCGGCGGGCGCGGGTTCGGCGGGCGCCTCGAAGGTGCCCGTGTCCGACCCGGAGGAGCCCATGGTGCCCGGAGAGCCGGCGGGGGACGCGGGCTGCGCGTCGGCAGCGCTGTCGTCGCCCTCGGAGTCCGCTACGGGCTTGCGCACGACGACCGGCGGAATGGGCCGCGAACCGGGGATGTTGATCCGGATCCGGGTCGTCAGCGTGGTCTCGGTCTTGCGTTCCTCCGGCCGGGCGGCCGAACGGCCCGCGTCCGCACCGCCGTCGGACACCACGGGGGTTCCGTACGGCGGCGTACCCGAGGGGTACGCGGCCCCGCCGCGCCCGTTGGGCCCGGAGGACGGAGTGTCAGTTTCACGACTCAAGGCAGGTTCTCCAGGTTGGCTCCGCCGCCCGCCACGACCTCACGGGCGGCTCGGCGGCGCGCACCACCATACTGGCCACTTCTGGCGCGTATCCCACGACCGCCGCTGAAACCCACACGGGACTCGCACGCCCGCGCCACGGCGAAGTGGTACGTCACTTGCCAAGTCGGACGTCCGGCCCGACCGGTTGCCGCCCGAACGCAAGGGTGGCGCAGATCACAGCAAGTGCCATGCCGCCGAGCAGGAAGAGATAGGAGCCGCCGCCCGCGCCGAACAGGTAGTCGCCCTCGGGACGGCCCGCGGTGCACACGATGACGGCGATCATCCAGCCGGCGGCGGGCGCGACCGCCCCGCCGCGGCTGCGGGCGGCCCGTGCGCCGCCCAGGAAGAGCCCGGCCGCGCCGGCGAGCGCGAGCAGCAGTCCGCCCGGGAACCAGCCGGCCTGCACGAGGGCACCGGCCAGCCCGGTGAGCGCGCCGAGGAGCAGCAGCCCGGCGTAGACGGCGATCCGTCCGGCGGAGGGCCGCTGGAGGGGCTGGGCGAGCGGGGAGCCGTGCCCGGACATCACGCCACCTCCCCGACGCCGGCGAACAGGTCGGTCTCCCGCCCGGAGGGCGTTTCCCCGCGCACCAGCTCGTAGTACTCGGTGGTGAACAGGGGCTGCGCCAGCTCGTTGGAGAGCGCGAAGTACCGCTCGCCGGGGGCGACCTCGATCTGGGTGGCGTGCGCGCGCATCGCGGCGGCCTTCGCGGACGCGTACGCGGTGCCGTCGATCGCGGTGGTGATCCGCTCGTCGTCCACGACACCGGGTACGTCGGTGACGGCGGCGCTCCTGGCGAAGGGCAGCCCGGGCAGCTCCTCCCGGAGCCGGGCGAAGGCGGCCTCGGCGACGGAGCGCGGGACGCGGTTGTAGTAGACCTTGGGGACCGGCCACCCGGCGCCGGCGGCGAGCTCCACGGCGCGCAGGGCGACGCGGTGGGCCTGGATGTGGTCGGGGTGGCCGTAGCCGCCGTTGTCGTCGTAGGCGACGACGACGTGGGGGCGTACCTCCAGCAGCACCTCGGCCAGCGCGGCGGCGGCCTCGTCGACGTCGGCCTGCCAGAAGCAGCCCGGGTCGTTGTTGTCGGGCAGGCCCATCATCCCGGAGTCGGCGTACCGGCCCGCGCCGCCGAGCAGCCGGAAGTCGCCGACGCCCAGTGCGGCCATGGCGTCGGTGAGCTCGCGCAGGCGGTGCTCACCCAGGGCGGCACCGCCGAGGTGCCGCAGGTGCGGCGGGATGACCTCGCCCCGCTCCCCGAGGGTGCAGGTGACCAGCGTCACCCGGGCACCCTCGGCCGCGTACCGGGCCATGGTCGCGCCGTTGTTGATCGACTCGTCGTCCGGGTGCGCGTGCACCAGCAGCAGACGCCGGGCGGGCAGTTCCGTCATGGGCCCACCCTACGAGGCGACGATCGCCCCCGGTCACCTGCCCACCGCAACCGTCACTCCGCGTCGTCGAGCACGTGGGCGATCTTGTTGCGCCGCTGGGTGATCTCCAGATAGCGGCCGTGAAGTGTCTTCTCGTTGAGAGAGGTGCGGCCCTGGAAGAACGTCTGGTTGATCCACCCGGCGGACAGGAACCAGACCTTCTTCTCCGTGACGAGCTTGAGCACCTCGGAGATCTTTCCGGGATGCTGGAGGACTGGGCAGCAAGCTTGTCCCGCAGGTGCTCGACGACAGCATCAGGAAGCGTGACGTCGCCTCGTCGCACCGCCTCGACCCTGTGCAGCGGCAGTTCGTACACGCGGAGCTGGTAGGGCATCTCAGGGCTGTCCTTGGCCGCGAGTTCGGCCACCCGGCGCAGGACCTCCTCGTGAAGCCAGTGATCGATGGCGGCGACGGCCTGGACCCAGGCAGCCCGGTAGAAGTCGTCGATGTCGATCGTGGGCGACTTGAACGGGGTCAGCATCCGGCCCGCTTCGACCATGCGCCGGGCGTACGACAGGTTCGTCATGAACGCCTCGAACTGACGCGTCTGCGGTCTGGGAACGGCCACCGGTAACCCCCGAGGAACCGGTACTCAACGGCTTCCCCGGTATACGGCTCTCCGGAGTGGAGCAACCGGTGATCGAAGCCGACGTCGCCCTCGTCGTCGTCCATATCAATACGTCGCATGTCCATTACCACGGGAGTGCTCAGGCGTCGACCTCGCCTGCCCACCCGAACTCCAGGAGTTCCTTGGGCAGGTACTCGGACTCGACGGTGATGGGGAAGTTCGCATCACGCGCCATGCAGGCGAGAGCGAGAGGGGCCAGGGCCACCAGTCCGTCCGTGTTGTCGCAGCGTTCCGCGTCGCCGGTCCAGTATTCCTTGTGCCACGTGAGGGCGTTGGTCAGCGTTTCGTTGAACCGTTCGACCTCACGGCGCTGGTAGAGGTGGAACAGTTCGAGCGGCGGATAAAGGATCTTGAGCAGCAGTTCCGTGCTCGCGCTCCGAGCCACGTTCGGATCGGTCCCGTCGACCGCGGCAACGATCTTGTCCCACATGGCCTCGGCTCGGCCGCGCCAGAAGTTCTGCAGTGCTTCCACCCAGTCATAGATGTATTCGTCGAACATGGTGCCGGACTCCCGGAGGAAGGACACCGGAACACTGGCAAGTTGGTCGAGTCGGGCATTGTCACGGCAGATCGTCGCCAGGTACCACGAAGTGAGCCACGAGCCCGGGTTCAAGTAGAACTGCGGACCAGTGGCGGGGAGGTTCTTGACCTCGCCGTCAACTCCGATACGACAGGGCACAGGCCCTTCGGCAGCGGTGGCGGACACGAACAGTGCCGAGCCGACCTGCATCGCGGTGACCCAGGCTTCCCACGTGGCGAACTTGTCGGCCTCGGGGTCCTCCGCGCAGCAGGACTTGGCCACGGTCAGCGTGGTCTCCAGGGCTCGAGCCCGGGACATCTCGGACCGCTCCAGCCGGTCGATCACCCGACTGGTGCTCGCGACCAGAGACGCCATGTCCTCTCGGACCTTGTCCACCGGGAAGTCATGACGGGGGACGCGCGTAACCACGGACACTCTCCTGCCCTAGATATTGAAATGCTCCATGACGGACCCAGCGTACGTTCCGGTGTTCTCGTTCACCTTCACCAGGACGTACTGGAGCTTTCCTTCGTCCATGGCGTCGAAAATGGCTTCGGCGAGCTCCCTGTCCCTACCGCCTCGTCGCCACATCAGGGTAGCAATCGTGTGGGCGTAGGCCTTGGTCCCCTGCTTGACCCGCATGCCCTGGGCCATTTCTCCGACGCCGTCACGCCACTCCAGATCACCAGACGGCGCCTTTTCCTCGACGACGAGGTACGCACCGTCGTCGTCGAGCTTGTACAGGTCATCGAACATGTTGGCACCGTTGGCTGTCCTGGGGAGATCGTCGACCCAGACCGCCTCGGGAAACATCTTCGGGATGACGTGCCGCCGGGCTGCCTCCTCGCCGAGTTTCTCACCCAGCTTGCTGTTGTTCGCCAAGTCTCCGACCTGATTACGGAAGGATTCCTGGGCGGCTTTCAGATTCGTCTCCGTGGCCGTCGAGGGGCTGTCCACGTGAGCCCTCTCCGCACGTGTGAGTTCCATGCCGCTGATCCGGTTCTTCGCGGCCTTGTCGAGGTCCGGCAGGACCCCTGGGTGTGCCGAATCGCGCCCCAACGGGGTCTTGCCATAGGTCGTCTCGGACGGGCCGTGAGGCATGTCGTACTTGGCGATGAAGCTGCCGTCCGGCAGTTGCTTCAAAACCGGCAGCTCGACACCGTCCACGATCGCCTTCTTGCTCAGACGATGTCCGCGCTTGTCGTAGTGCTCCTTGCGCCATTCTGGATCGTCATTGGCCTTTTGGACGTGCTCGTCCTGGATCCGCTTTCGTTCCTCGACGGTCAACTGCCGCTCGTCGTGGTGACCTCCGTGGCCGGCACCCTCGTCCGCTTCGTGGCCAGGCGTGGCTGGGTCGTCGCCATGGCCGCCCACCTGGTCCAGGACCTCGTCGCCAAGGCCTCCCACATCATCAAGGCCGCCTGTGCCCGCGGGCGGCTCGGTGCCGTGGCCCGGCAGCGAGGCGCCACCAGTGCTGCCCGACAGGTCCCGGCCGGACGTTCCGGTCTCCGTCGTGTGGCCGGTGGTGGCGTGGTCGCTGGTCGAGGTTCCCGGGACCGCGTTGTCGCCGACGCCGGCCGGAGCAGGGGTGTCGATGCTGTTCGCCGGCGTGTTGTCGCCGACCCCGCCGCCGGGAAGGTGGTCCGCGGTGCCGCCCGGAATGTGGTCGCCCAGGCTGGAGCCGGGGAGGTCGCTGCCGGCGTGGACGGCAGGAGCCGTGGTCACGTTGTCGCCGACGCGGCCGACATCTCCCAGGTTCGTGTCGAGGCTGTTGCCGAGGCTGATGTGCTGGGCGGCGTTGCCGGCGTTGCCGGCGGTGTGGGTGCCAGCGCCGGCCAGGGCCGGTTCCCTCACCGGGGAGTCCACCCGGGGGACGTCCGAGCCCGCGGTGGGGGTGTGGGGTTCGGGCTGGTCGACGATGTCGCCGGGGCCGTCCGCGGCCTCCTTCAGGACGGTGCCGTTCTCGTCGAGGAGGTTGCCCTGCGGGTCGTAGTAGCGGGCCGGTGCGCCCTCGTCCGTGGGCAGTTTGACCGAGCCCTCGGGGATGGCCGGCGTGTTGTCGGGCAGCTTGACGTTGCCGTCCGGGAGTTTGGTGGCGCCTTCCGGGATCACCGCGCCTTCGGGGAAGTGGACCGTGCCGTCGGGGAGCCTGACCGTGCCCTCGGGGAGGGGGATCGCGTCCTCCGGGAGCTTGGGGATCTCGATGTTTCCCATGCCCTTGAGGGCCTTGGTGATGTCGCCGATCTTCGACAGACCCGCGCCCGCGCCCTTGGCAATGTACGTCATCGGGTCGATCACCCGACCCGCCTTACCGGCCACCGACAGCGCCTTGGCGACCGCGCCCGCCTTGCCGGCACCGGCCGCCGCACCGCCCGCGCCGCCGGTGAAGACCGTGGTCAGGACGTTGAAGGTGACCGCTCCGGCCGCGCGGCCGGGGTTCTTGCCCCACTCGTCCCACGCCACCAGCGCCTTGCCCGTCTCCTTCATCGCGGTGCGCGAGTCACGGATCCAGGAGGGCAGCTTGTCGTCCGGGAGGAGCCAGAAGGCCGTACCGACGCCGGGGATGGAGGCGAGGGCGAGCCCCGTCGCGAGCTGGGCGAGGCCCTTCCAGGCCTGGCCCATCGCGTCCCAGCCGCCGAAGCCCACCAGCGTGCCCAGGCCCTTGATCGTGCCCCAGATGCCGTCGACGATCAGGCCGTCCCACACGAACGACTTCACCCAGTGGCCGACCTCGTACCAGTGATGCCTCTCCTCCACCGGGTCACCCCAGGGAAGCTTCGCGTTCTTCAGGTCCTCCGCGTTGAAGCCGTACTGGTCCTTGCGGTCGGAGCCGTCGCCCGCGACCATCTGCGTCCCGCCCCAGATCGCGGTGATCTTGTTGTGACAGGTCCGCTCCGCCGCCCAGAACGCCGCCACCGTCGCGGTGATGTCGTCCCGCAGCTGGTTGTGCTCGTCGACCTTGTCCTCGTCGTACTCCCACTCGTCGTCGTCCTTGACCGACGCCACGAACGTCGACGCCTTCGTCTTCAGCTCCAGCAGCTTCGACACGAGGGGACGGATCTCCGTCGCATAGGACGACAACGCCGACGACACCGTCTCCAGGTCCGTCGCGAAATCGTCCGCCCTGGTCTTCACCTGCTTCGTCGTCGCGAAAAGCTGCTCCGCCTCGGGCGCGTGATAGAACGCCGACAGGCCCTGGAACTGGGCGTCCACATCACTGCCCGTGGTCCGGACATTGCCCGCGTCCTTCTTCAACGCAGCATGATCCAGCTCCAGTTGGAACAGATTGCCGGTGAACTGAGGAATCTCCTCCGGCTTGATCACGCCTGCACACCCCCGTGTGTCCGACTCGTCCCGCCAACAGCGCGCGACAAGAATCGGATCATCACATATATGGGTGTCAACGGTGCTTCTGCATATGGGTTTCGGCCAAGCGGAAGCAGGCCAAACCGGCAGGAAACCTTCAGCGGCGCCGGTTTCGTGGATCACGTCACGCGAAGCAACCGAACCGACCTAACTTGAAAGTAACGACCCCGCTACACATGGTGACTGGCTGGGTTCTGTCCAGCGCTGTCCGAGCCGGTCGGCGTGGTGTGTGCGGGTAGGGCGTCGTTGTCAGGGCGTACGACGGGAGGGTGCGGGATGACGCAGGTCGACGGCGAGACGGTACGGCTCAAGAGCGAGGCGGACGAGCCGGGTTGGGAGGTGGACCCGGATGACGAGTGGGGGCTTGCGATCGTCGCCACGGTCGGACGGCAGCTGAAGCTGCGCCGGGAGGCGGTGGGCATGCGGGCCTGCCGGTTCGGGGAGGCCGTCGGGTACGGCGAGGACATGATCTACAAGATCGAGAGCGGGAAGCGGATTCCTCGGCCGGAGTTCCTGGACAGGGCGGACGAGGTGCTGGGGGCGGGTGGGCTGCTGTCCGCGATGAAGGAGGACGTGGAGAAGGTCAGGTATCCGAAGAAGGTGCGGGACCTGGCGGAGTTGGAGGCGAAGGCCGTCGAGTTGCTCTCGTATGGCAACCACAATCTGCACGGCCTCCTCCAGACGATGGAGTATGCGCGGGCGTTGCTGGGGACACGACGACCGGTCCCTCCGGAAGAGCAACTGGAGCAGGCGGTAGCAGCGCGTATGGCCCGGAAGACGGTCTTCGACCGCTCACCCGCCCCTGAGTTCAGCTTCGTGTTGGAAGAGACGACGCTCAGGCGGCCGGTCGGCGGCAAGATGGTGTGGCGTGCACAGCTCGAACACCTGCTGGAGGTGGCACAGTTGCGGAACGTCGAAATTCAGGTGATGCCGACGGACCGCTGGGACCACCCTGGTACCGGAGGACGGATCCAGGTGCTGAAATTCGGGGATGGCACGGCTGTCGGACGGATGGACGACGAGTTCAACGGCCGCCCGGTCCACGACCCGAGGCAGCTCCGGATCCTCGAACTGCGCTATGGCATCATCCGGGCCGAGGCTCTGACCGCGCGGGAGTCGCTGGCCTTCATCGAAGAACTATTGGGAGAGACCTGATGCAGGACCTGGTGTGGTTCAAGAGCAGCTACAGCGACAGCAGCAACCCGAGTGACTGCGTCGAGATCGCCACCACCCCCGCCACCATCCACGTCCGTGACTCCAAGCACACCGCCGGCCCCCGCCTCCAGCTCTCGCCGGAGGCCTGGGCCGACTTCGTGTCGTACGCGTCGGAGAGCTGACCGTCCGGGCTACTCGACCTCGGCCTCCGGTACGTCGACCTCACCGCCCAGGGAGCGGGCGATGGCCGTGAACTCGTTCAGGGCTGCCTGGAGGTCGCGGACGATCTCCTCGGCGATCACCTCGGGCGGCAAGCCGCTGTCGGCGTCTTCGAGGGCGGGGTCCTTCATCCATGTGATGTCGAGGTTGACCTTGTCGCGAGCGATCAGGTCCTCGTAGCTGCACTTCTTGAACGGGCCGTTCTCGTCCTCTGACTCCACACGGGCCGACCGGGGTTCACCAACCCGGTAGGCCGCCACGAAGTCGTCGAGGTGGGCACGGGTTAGGAGGGCATGTTCGTGCGGAGGGCCGCGCGGAAGGTGGGCGTGTCCGGTTCCTCGTCGGCCCGTTTCATCCACGCCGCGATGGTCTCGGGGCGGTGGAAGGCGAAGACCTCGCGGGAGCGGGCGTCGGGGTCGACACGGTTCAGGAAGTACGTCTCGGCGCCCGTGCTGACGTACCGGAACGCGAAGGGCTCCTCCCGGCGCCACACGGCCATCGCGTGCTCCTTGAGCACCCCGGCCGCATACCGCTCGTTCTGGGCGAGGGCCCCGGCGAGCGCGGTCCCCTCCCGCTTGGCCTCGATGACGCCGACGATCTTCCCGTCGACGTAGAGGACGTAGTCGGCGCGGCCGGTGGCGAGGGTGAACTCCTCGATGGCCACACCCCTGCCCGCCAGCGGGTTGGCCTCCGCCTTGCTCTGGATGAGCCAGCCCGCCTTGGCCAGCATCGCGTCGATCTTCTTGCGCGCCTGCACCTCGTTGAGCGGCGCCGGGCGCTGCGCGCGCTCCACGACGGCGTCACGGGCGGCGGAGGCCACCTTGCGGGGCTTGAGCCGCTCACGGTCGTACTGCTGCTGGTGGTTCGCCCGGAGTTCACTGACCTGCGCCCTCAGCTCCTCGACCTGCGCGGCGTACGCGGTCTTGGCCTGTTCGGCGGTGGCGATGAGGTTCTCCGCCTCGGCGCGGGCCCGCCGCCCGGCCTCCAGCCGGTCACTGGTCTCCGACAGCCTGACCCGCGACTCCGCAAGCGCCCTCCGGTGCCCCTCCAGGGCCTCCTGGAGCTCCGCGAGCTCCTCGGGGTCGGTGGACGGCGCATCGGCCGGGAGGGTAGGCGGCACGAACGCGGACACGGTCCGCGTCCCGCCCGTGCGCGTGCCCGTCCGGGTGACGAACTCCTCGGCCAGGACCTCGGCGAACTGGCCCGCGCTCACGTAGGCGGCGTTCGGGTTGGTGAGGACCGTGAGTTCCGCCTGCGAGCCGTAGATGGCGAGGAGGGGCTGGTAGCCGTACAGCCGCCCGAAGTTGGGCGAGGCCTTCGCCAGCTCCCGCAGCCGATCGTCAGCGTTGTGTCCGTTCACGCGCCCCCGATCCAGCCCTGCACTTGTCCCGGATCAGTCAAGCTTACGGATCCAGAGGCGGGGAAGGCGCGGAACAGGGCGGCCAGGGTCGAGCTCCGGTCAACAGCCGACCGGAGCTCACACGCCGACGGCGGTCAGAACTTGATGCTGCCGATCATGCTCGCCACGCTCGTCGTCAGGTCGTTGATCGTCCCCGCCATCGTCGAGGAGGCGAGGTAGAAGCCGAGCAGGATGCAGACGACGGCATGGCCGCCCTTCAGCCCTGACTTCTTGATCAACAAGAAGACGATGATCGCCAGCAGCACCACCGCCGAAATCGAGAGTGCCACGGCGGCTCACCTCCAAGAACCCGGGAACGTGGGGGCAGAACAGAACGAGGGAACTTGTAAATCCATACAACTGCCAGCAGGTTCATACCCACAGTGCGCTAGTGATCATAACTATGAGTGCGTGCGCATCTCTCGGCGCACAGCCGCACAAGGGGGCGCATGGCCAATATGGTCGGGGGATGACGACCGAGTCCGACTCCTTCCCCCGCCGGCACGCCCGCACCCAGCGCTTCACGCTGGGCGCGCCGCGTTCGTTCACGGTGTCCCCCGACGGCTCCCGGGTCGCGTTCCTGCGCTCCGGTTCCGGCACGGACCGCGCAGGCGCCCTGTGGGTCCTCGATCCGGTGAGCGGCGCGGAGCGTGTGGCCGCCGACCCGCGCGCGCTCCTGGGCGGGGCCGCGGAGGACCTCTCGCCCGAGGAGCGGGCGCGCCGCGAGCGCAGTCGCGAGGGCGGCGCCGGGATCGTCGGCTATGCCACCGACGAGGCTGTGGAGCTGGCGTCTTTCGCCTTGTCAGGGCGGCTTTTCACGGCCGAGCTGCGGGCCGGGACGGCACGGGAACTGCCGGTCGCGGGGCCGGTGGTCGATCCCCGTCCGTCCCCCGACGGACGGCTCGTCGCGTATGTCGCGGGGGGCGCGCTGCGGGTCGTGGGCGCCGAGGGCGAGGGTGACCGGGCGGTGGCGGAGCCGGATTCGGGCACGGTTTCCTATGGATTGGCCGAGTTCATCGCGGCCGAGGAGATGGGGCGTTCACGGGGGTTCTGGTGGGCGCCGGAGTCGGACCGGCTGCTCGTCGCGCGGGTCGACGACACGCCCGTGGAGCGCTGGTGGATCTCCGATCCGGCACAGCCGAAACGTGACCCACAACACGTGCCGTATCCGGCGGCCGGGACGGCCAACGCGGACGTGCGGCTGTTCGTCTTCGGGCTCGACGGGGTGCGCACGGAGGTCGTCTGGGACCGGGCGCGCTACCCGTATCTGGCGCGAGTGCACTGGTCAGGGGCGGGTGGCCCGCTGCTCCTCGTGCAGGCGCGCGATCAGCGCAGCCAGCTGTTCCTGACCGTGGACACCGACTCGGGGACGACCCGGATGGTGCACGCCGACGAAGATCCGATTTGGCTGGATCTTTTCCCTGGGGTGCCGTGCTGGAGCCCTTCGGGACGACTGGTCCGGATCGCCGACGAGGGCGGCGCCCGGGTCCTCGCGGTCGGCGAACGGCCGCTGACCGGAGCCCAGTTGCACGTACGGGCGGTGCTGGACGTCACGGCCGACGACGTGCTGGTCTCCGCGTCGGCCGGCGAGGAGGCGGAGTGCCCGGAAATCGGCGAGGTGCATGTCTACCGCGTCAACGAACTCGGCGTCGAGCGCGTCTCCCAGGAGCCCGGCGTCCACACGGCGGTACGCGCCGGGGGCGTGACCGTGCTGGTGTCGGCGGCGCTGGACCGGCCCGGGAGCCTGGTGCGGGTCCTGCGGGACGGAAAGCAGACAGCGACTGTCCGGTCGTATGCGGAAGATCCCAGTCTGTCCCCCCGCGTGACACTCACCGAGGGGGGCGCACGGCGTATCCCGTGCGCCGTGCTTATGCCTACGGACTACCCCGGTGACACCTCGCACCCCTCGGCACCCCTGCTGCCCGTCCTGCTCGACCCCTACGGCGGCCCGCACGGCCCCCGGGTCCTCGCCGCGCACAACGCGCACCTCACCTCGCAGTGGTTCGCCGACCAGGGCTTCGCGGTGGTCGTCGCCGACGGGCGGGGCACCCCGGGCCGCTCCCCCGGCTGGGAGAAGGCGGTCCACCACGACTTCACGGTCAGCCTCGACGACCAGATCGAGGCGCTCCAGGACCTGGCCAGGACCCACCCCCTGGACCTGAGCCGGGTGGCGATCCGCGGCTGGTCCTACGGCGGCTGGCTGGCCGGCCTCGCCGTGCTGCGCCGCCCGGACGTCTTCCACGCGGGCATCGCGGGCGCCCCGGTGACCGACTGGCGGCTGTACGACACCCACTACACCGAGCGCTACCTGGGCGACCCGGCGGCGAACCCCGAGGCCTACGCGAAGAGTTCGCTCGTCACCGACGACGGGCTGTCGGCGCCCGCCGAGCCGCACCGGCCGCTGATGATCGTGCACGGTCTGGCCGACGACAACGTGGTCGTCGCGCACGCCCTGCGGCTGTCCTCCGCGCTGCTCGCGGCCGGCCGCCCGCACGAGGTGCTGCCGCTCTCGGGCGTCACCCACATGACCCCGCAGGAGCAGGTCGCGGAGAACCTGCTGCTGCTCCAGGTGGACTTCCTGAAGCGTTCGCTGGGGTTGCGGTAGCGCAGGGCAACGGGCCGGGGCGACATGGCGCGCCCCGGCCCGTTTACGGCACCCGCACGGCCGTACGCTGTTCAGACTGACGCGTCCGTATATCGGAATCGGGTCAGCCAAGTTGCCTGCGTGTTAACGCGGTTGCTGTACAAATGTGCGGCTATGCACCCACGTTGCCATGATCGCCTCCCGCGAAGTGGCAGGCGGAGGCGTGCGCGGCGGGTCCGTCCGGGTGCGGCAGCCCGGCCGGCACGGCGAGCACCGGAACCTCCCGCGCGCACCGCTCCCGGGCCTTCCAGCAACGGGTGCGGAAGCGGCAGCCGGAGGGGATGTCCGCGGGGGACGGGACGTCCCCGGACAGGATGATCCGCTCCCGCCGCTCCCTCCCCCTCGGGTCCGGCACGGGGACGGCGGACAGCAGCGCCTGGGTGTAGGGGTGGGTGGGGTGGTCGTAGATCTCCGTGTCCCGCCCGATCTCCACGATCCGGCCGAGGTACATCACCCCGACCCGGTCCGAGATGTGCCGCACGATCGACAGGTCGTGCGCGATGAAGAGGTACGACAGCTCGAACTCGGCCTGGAGCCGGTCCAGGAGGTTGACGACCTGGGCCTGGACCGAGACGTCCAGGGCGGACACCGGCTCGTCGGCGACGATCACCTCGGGGCGCAGGGCGAGGCCGCGGGCGATGCCGATCCGCTGGCGCTGGCCGCCGGAGAACTGGTGCGGGTAGCGGTTGATGTGCTCCGGGTTGAGGCCGACCACGTCCAGCAGCTCACGGACCCTGCGGCGCCGGTCGCCCTTCGGGGCCGCCTCGGGATGGATCTCGTACGGCTCTCCGACGATGTCACCCACGGTCATACGGGGGTTGAGGGAGGTGTACGGGTCCTGGAACACCATCTGGATGTTGCGGCGGACGGCCTTCAGCGCCCTGCCGGACAGCCGGGTGATGTCCTCGCCCTTGTAGCGGATCCGCCCGTGCGTCGGCCGCTCCAGGCTGACCAGCATGCGTGCGACGGTGGACTTGCCGCAGCCGGACTCGCCCACGATGCCGAGGGTTTCGCCCCTCCCGAGCGTGAGGTCGACGCCGTCGACGGCCCTCACCGAGCCGACCTGCTTGCGGAACAGGACGCCCCGCGTGAGCGGGTAGTGCTTGTGCAGTCCGCTCACCTCGAGGATCGGCTCGGCCGACGCGGTCCTAGCCATGCAGGCACTCCCTCCAGAAGTGGCAGGCGCTCCCGCGGCCCTCGTCCACCTCGTACAGCGGCGGTACGTCCGTCCGGCACACGTCCCGGGCGGCCGGGCAGCGCGGGTGGAACGGGCAGCCGGGCGGGACGTCCATGAGGCTGGGCGGCAGGCCCTTGATGGCGTAGAGCTCACCGCCCTTCTGGTCCAGGCGCGGGATGGAGTCGAGCAGCCCGCGCGTGTACGGGTGCGCCGGGGCCTTGTACAGGTCGTGGACGGGCGCCGACTCGACGATCCGGCCCGCGTACATGACGGCGATCCGGTCGGCCACGTCGGCGACCACACCGAGGTCGTGGGTGATGAGGACGAGCCCCATGCGGTACTCCCGCTGGAGCTCCGCGAGCAGGTCCATGACCTGGGCCTGGACCGTCACGTCGAGAGCCGTGGTCGGTTCGTCGGCGATGATCAGCGCGGGTTCGAGGGCGAGCGCCATCGCGATCATGATGCGCTGGCGCATACCGCCGGAGAACTGGTGCGGGTAGTCCCCGGCCCGCTCCCGGGCCGCCGGGATGCGGACCCGGTCCATCAGCTCCACGGCCCTGGCCCGTGCGTCCTTCCTGGACATGCCCCGGTGGACGACGAACATCTCGCCGAGCTGGTCGCCCACGGAGAGCACCGGGTTCAGCGAGGACAGCGCGTCCTGGAAGATCATCGCCATCTCGGCGCCACGGACCTTCCTGCGCTCGTCCTCCTTCAGCTTCAGCAGGTCCCTGCCCCGGAAGAGGACCTCGCCGCCGGTGATCCTCCCGGGCGGTGTGTCGAGAATGCCCATGACCGCCTGCGCGGTGACGGACTTGCCGGACCCGGACTCCCCGAGCACGGCGAGCGTCTCGCCCGCGTCCACCGCGTAGCCGACCCCGTTGACGGCCTTGGCGACGCCGTCCCGGGTCCGGAACTCCACCCGCAGATCACGTACTTCCAGCAGCATCCGTCCGGTCACCTCAGCTTCGGGTCGAGGGCGTCGCGGATCGCGTCGCCGAGCATGATGAACGCCAGGACCGTCAGGGCGAGGGCGCCGGAGGGCCAGAGCAGGGCGTGCGGGGCGTTGCGGACGTAGGGGGAGGCGGCGGAGATGTCGATGCCCCAGGAGACGGTGGGCGGTTTCAGGCCCACGCCCAGGTAGGACAGGGTCGCCTCCAGCGCGATGTACGTGCCGAGCGCGATGGTCGCGACCACGATCACCGGGGCGACCGCGTTCGGGGCGATGTGGCGCAGCAGGATGCGGGAGTGGGAGGCGCCGAGGGCGCGGGCGGCCTGGACGTAGTCGTGCTGTCGGGCGGTGATGACCGCGCCGCGGGCGATACGGGAGATCTGGGGCCAGCCCAGCAGCACCATGAACCCGATGACCGGCCAGACGGTGTCGCTGGTGACCACGGACAGCAGGACCAGGCCGCCCAGGACGACCGGGATCGCGAAGAACACGTCGGTGATCCGGGACAGGACCGCGTCGCCGGCGCCGCCGAAGAAGCCGGCGAGGCCGCCGAGGACGCTGCCCAGGACGGCCACCCCGAGGGTGGCGAGGACGCCGACCGTGACGGACGTACGGGCGCCGTAGACCGTGCGGGTGTAGACGTCGCAGCCCTGGCCGTCGAAGCCGAAGGGATGCCCGGGCCGGGAGCCCTCCTGGGCCAGGGCGAGATCGCACTTGAGGGGGCTCTCCCAGGTGACGGCCGAGGGCCACAGGGAGATGAACACCAGGAAGAGGATGATCAGGCCGCTGGCGAGGAAGACCGGATTGCGGCGCAGGTCGCGCCAGGCGTCGGACCACAGGGAGCGGGGCCGGCCCGTGGCCCCCGCGGTGACGCCCTCCGCCCCCGCGGGTGCCGCCTCCAGGGGCAGTGCCTCGCTCGCGGCGAAGTCCGCCGCGGCGCCCGCGCCGGTGGCGGCGATGTCGCCCTCGGGCTCCAGTTCAGGCATAGCGGATCCTCGGGTCGAGTACGGCGTACAGGAGGTCGACGAGGAGGTTGGTCACCAGGAAGACCAGGACGAGGACGGTGACGAAGCCGACCACGGTCTGCGTGTTCTGACGGAGGATCCCCTGGTAGAGCTGGTAGCCGACGCCGTGGATGTTGAAGATGCGTTCGGTGACGATCGCGCCGCCCATCAGGAAGCCGATGTCCGCGCCGATGAAGGTGACCACAGGGATGAGGGAGTTGCGCAGCAGGTGCCGGGTGACCACCCGGCGGTGCGGCAGCCCCTTGGCGACGGCCGTACGGACGTAGTCGGAGCGTCTGTTCTCGGCGATGGAGGTACGGGTCAGGCGGGTGACGTAGGCCAGCGAGACCGAGGCCAGCACCAGGCCGGGCACGAGGAGTTCGCCGAAGCCCGCGGCCGCGGAGACGGAGGGCCGGATCCAGCCCCACTCGACGCCGAGCAGCAGTTGCAGCAGCAGACCGGTGACGAAGGTGGGCACGGAGATCACGACGAGGGTGCCGAGCAGGACGCCGGTGTCGACGGGCCGGCCCCGGCGCAGGCCGGTGATCACGCCCAGGGTGACGCCGACGACGACCTCGAAGAGGATCGCGACGATCGTCAGCCGCACGGTGACCGGGAACGCCGTCGCCATCAGCTCGGTGACCGGCTGGCCGTTGAACGCCGTACCGAAGTCCCCGGTGAAGACGTTCCCCATGTAGGTCAGGTACTGCTGCCAGACGGGCCGGTCGAGGCCGAACTCCTTCTTCAGCTGGGCGGACGTCGCCTGGTCGCAGGTCCGTTCGCCGCACAGGCCCGCGACGGGATCGCCCAGCACGTTCACCATCAGGAAGATCAGCAGCGTCGCCCCGACGAACACCGGGATCATCTGCAGCAGACGCCGCAGGACGTACCGCCCCACGGCGGGTCAGCCGACCTTGATGTCGGTGTAGACCGGGACGGAGAACGGGTTGAGCCGGACGTCGGAGAGGCGTTCCCCGTAGCCGCCGGTGCCGTTCTGGTACCACAGCGGGATGGCCGCCATGTCGTCCCGGACGACCTCCTCGGCCTTCTGGAACAGCTCGACGGCCCTGGCGGGGTCGGTCTCGGCGTTGGCCTGGTCGACGAGCCTGTCGAACCGCTCGTTGGACCACTTGCCGTCGTTGGAGGGGGCGTTGGTGTAGTAGAGCGGCTGCAGGAAGTTCTGGATGAGCGGGTAGTCCATCTGCCAGCCGGCGCGGAAGGGGCCGCTCAGCTTCTGCCGGGTGGTCTTGTCGCGGTAGTCGGCGAAGGTGCCGATCGGGCTGCCCACGCAGGCGTCGTCGTCGCCCAGGACGTTGTTGATGGAGTTGCAGACGGCGTCGACCCACTGCTTGTGCGAGCCGGCGTCCGCGTTGTACGTGATCCTCACCTGTCCGCCGGGCAGGCCTCCGCCCTCCTGGATCAGCTCCTTGGCCCGGGCGGGGTCGTAGGTGCACCACTCGCCGCACAGCCCCTTCTTGTCGCCGCCCTTCCCGCCGAGGACCGGTGACGTCCAGTCCGTGGCGGGGACCCGCGTCCGCTGGTAGATCGTCTCGGTGATCCGGTCGCGGTCGATGGCCATGGACAGTCCCTTGCGGACCCTGTCCATGCCGGCCCTGCCCCACGCCTTGTCGTAGTAGGGGAAGGCGATCGTCTGGATGATGCCGGCGGGCTGGTTGAGGTAGCGGCCGCCGAGGTCGCTCGGGGCGTTCTTGAGCTGGGCGGCGGGCACGTCGTCGGTGAGGTCGAGGTTGCCGGCCAGGAGGTCGGTGTAGGCGGTGTTCGGGTCGGTGTAGACCTTCAGGGTCACGCCGTCGTTGTGCGCCTTGTCGGCCCCCGGGTAGCCGTCCCACCTGACGAGGTTCATCTGCGAGCCCCTGGTGTACGACGCGATCGAGTAGGGCCCGTTGCCGACCGGCTTCTTCAGCCAGGCCTCGTGGTCGTCGAAGAAGGCCCGGGGCAGGGGCGAGAAGACGGCGTAGCCGAGGGTGTCCGGGAAGGAGGAGAACTTCTGGCTGAGCCGCACGGTGAACGTCCGGTCGTCGACGACCTTCAGCCCGGAGAGGGTGTCGGCGGTCTGGGTGCCCTGCTCGGGGTGCACCTCGGCATAGCCGTCGATGTACTTGAAGAACTCCGCCGCCTTCTGCCTGTTCCTCAGGCTCGCGCCGTAGTTCCAGGCGTCGACGAACGAGCTCGCCGTCACCTTCTCGCCGTTGCTGAAGGTCCAGCCGTCCTTGAGGGTGATCGTGAAGTTCCGCGAGTCCGGCGTCTCGATGCTCTGCGCCAGCATGTTCTGCGCCTGGGCGGTGTCGGGGTCGTACCGCTTCAGTCCGCGGAAGATCATGTCGAGGACCTTGCCGCCCTGCACCTCGTTGGTGTTGGCCGGCTCCAGCGGGTTCTGGGGGTCTCCCCAGGACGAGCTGAGCACCGCGCCGCCCTCGCCGCCGCTCCCCCCGCCCCCGCAGGCCGCCGCCGCGAGCACGGCCGCCGCCGCGCATACGGCCCATTTGGCGTGCGTGGCTCCACGCATGGAGTGCCTCCTCTTGACTGCGCCGGAACCCAGATCATTTACCAGTCAATATCGGCACATGACGGTTTCCCTGCACTCTCACCCCACCCGTACGGGTTCAAGGGAGCGCCAGGAGGATGACCCCGAACGGCCCGGCTGGGCCGTTCGGGGCCGGGGGTCAGCGCGGAAGCGCCTTGAAGACCACGTGGACGCCGCCGTGCGGCGACATGGAGATCAGCAGGTTCGACGCCAGGGCCGCCGCCAGGCGCTCCAGCAGCGGCAGGGTCGGAACCCCCCGGCCGCGTTCCATGCGCGACAGCGCGCCCTGGGTCATGCCCGCCTGGGTGGCGAGGCGTTCCTGGGTGAGCCCCAGCTCCAGCCGTCTGGCCCGCACGGCGGCCCCGAAGGGCGTCCCGACGCCGGCGCCTCTGTGATCCGCTGCAACCAACATTTCGTCACTCCCCGTGTGTGGTGGACCAACGATCAGGACTTGAGCCACCGTCATGCGGTTCCGGGCTTGGCGAACTCTTGAGGGCGCCTTTCATACCGCAAAGAACATAAGGTGCCGCGGTGAGATGCTGATCACTTCATACAGGCGATGTGATAGCGACTTTCCGCGCAGAGAGAGCCAATTCAACACCGCCGCACCTGCGACGGCTTCCCGTCCGCACGCTTTGCCCGATGGCTCTCGGGGCTGTCAATGCGTTCCGGTGCATGGGCGCGTCGCGGTGTCCGGCGACCCGTTTGCGACCGTGTCGGCGCACGGCCGATCCTGACGCCGCGCTCCGGTGAGCGCAGAGTTTCCTGAAGGGGGAAGTGTTCGTGCTGAGAATCGCAAGTGCCGTCGTCTCCACCGTGGTCGTCGCCGGGGGCGTCGTGACCGGTGTGGCCGCTCCGGCCTCCGCCGCGTGTGCCCCGAACCCCGGGACGGGCTACCACATCACCAACAAGTCCACCGTGAGCAAGCCGACCAACCTGCACAGCGAGTGGATGTACGACAACCTCGGCGGCACCCTCACCTACAACCACACCAAGACGGCCACGGTGAGCGCCAGCGGCACCGCGGGTGTCGAGGCCGAGGCCGGGGTCATCTTCGCCAAGGCGAGCACGTCGTTCAGCGTGACCGTCGGCAAGACCTGGTCGAAGTCGAACAGCTGGAGCTACTCGATCCCGGCGAAGAACAAGGCGGGCAAGACCAAGGTCCGCATGACGATGTTCCACGAGTCGAAGAAGTTCAAGGCCACGAAGTACTCGTACTACTACGACGGCCACTGCAAGTACCACGAGACGAAGAAGTGGGCGAAGTGGTTCGTCGCTCCGGTCAAGAAGGACGCCAACGTGTGGGGCCTGGAGTGGAAGTAGCCCGGGATCAGGGGCCTGCCACCAGCTCGACCTCGAAACCGTCCGTGTTCTCGAGGTAGGCCGCGTAATGGTCCGGGCCGCCCGCGTGCGGGTAGCGCTCCGCGAAGAGCGGGGTCCAGCCGTGGGCCGGCCCCTCGGCCGCCAGCGCGTCGACCTCCGGCCGGCTCCCGGCGTGGAACGCCAGGTGGTTGAGCCCCGGGAGCGTCCGGTCGTGCCGGACGCCCTCCCGCATCGCCGGTGATTCCTCGACGACGACGTACGTCGTGCCCTGCCGCCAGCTGCGGCCGTGCTCCCACTCCTGGTACGGCTCGTAGCCGAGCCGGCCGAGCAGCCAGCCCCAGGCACGGACCGCCCGGGGCAGGTCGGGGACCCACAGCTCGACGTGGTGCAGCATCGTTCCTCCTGACACACGCCGGTGCCCGGCTCCTCTCTTCGAGGTGCCGGGCACCGGTGTTCGGCCGATCAGCGGGTCAGGCCGCGTGCACGACGTCCTTCTCCTCGGCGAAGTGGCACGCCGACTCGTGGGACGCCGGCGTGTCCCCGCCGCGGAAGCGCTCGGGCACGGCCAGCAGGGGCACCTCGGTCGCGCACTTGTCCTGCGCCTTCCAGCACCGGGTACGGAACCGGCAGCCCGACGGCGGGTTGGCCGGGGACGGCACGTCACCGGTGAGGATGATGCGCTCGCGGCCCTCACGGGCGTCCGGGTCCGGCACGGGGACCGCCGACAGCAGCGCCTGGGTGTAGGGGTGCGTCGGGTGGTCGTAGATCTGCTCGTCGGTGCCGATCTCGGCGATCCGGCCGAGGTACATCACACCGACCCGGTCCGAGATGTGCCGCACGATGGACAGGTCGTGCGCGATGAAGATGTAGGAGAGGTTGAACTCGTCCTGCAGTCGCTCCATCAGGTTGATGACCTGGGCCTGGACGGACACGTCCAGCGCGGAGACCGGCTCGTCGCAGATGATGACCTCGGGGTTGAGGGCCAGACCGCGCGCGATGCCGATGCGCTGGCGCTGACCGCCCGAGAACTGGTGCGGGTAGCGGTTGATGTACTCCGGGTTGAGACCCACGACGTCCAGGAGTTCCTGCACCTTGCGGCGCCGGTCGCCCTTGGGGGCCACCTCCGGGTGGATGTCGAACGGCTCCCCGATGATGTCACCCACCGTCATACGGGGGTTCAGCGAGGTGTACGGGTCCTGGAACACCATCTGGATGTTGCGGCGGACGGCCTTCAGGGCGCGGCCGGACAGCTTGGTGATGTCCTGGCCCTTGTAGAAGATCTCGCCCGCGGTGGCCCGCTCCAGGTTCATCAGGAGCTTGGCGACCGTGGACTTGCCGCAGCCGGACTCGCCCACGATGCCGAGCGTCTCGCCCTGGTACAGGTCGAAGGAGACGCCGTCGACGGCCTTGACCGCGCCGATCTGCTTCTTGAACAGGATGCCCTGGGTGAGCGGGAAGTGCTTGACCAGGTTGCGCACCTGGAGGATCGGCTCACCGCGGTCCACCGGTGCCTCGATCGCGGCGACCGCCTCCGTCTCGGAGTGGACGTCCGCGGTCTCCACCTCGGAGACGTTCGGCGTGGCTTCCTGCGGCTCGTCGGTCTTGCTGAGCTCAGCCATCGATCGTCTCCTTCCAGAAATGGCACGCCGAGGCGCGGCCGACCAGCTCGGTGCCGTCCTGCTCGGTCACCGGCTGCAGGGCCGGAATGTCCGTACGGCAGATGTCCTGCGCCTTGGTGCAGCGCGGGTTGAAGGCGCAACCGGAGGGGATGCGCAGCAGGTTGGGCGGCAGACCCTTGATCGCGAACAGCTCCTGGCCCTTCTGGTCCAGGCGCGGGATCGAGTCCAGCAGACCCCGGGTGTAGGGGTGCGCCGGGCGCTTGTAGAGCTCGTGCACCGGGGCGCGCTCCACGATCCGGCCCGCGTACATCACCGCGATCTTGTCCGCGACGTCGGCGACGACGCCGAGGTCGTGGGTGATGAGGATCAGACCCATGTTGTACTCGCGCTGCAGGTCCGCGAGCAGGTCCATGACCTGGGCCTGGACCGTCACGTCGAGAGCCGTGGTGGGCTCGTCGGCGATGATCAGGTCGGGCTCCAGGGCCAGCGCCATGGCGATCATGATGCGCTGGCGCATACCGCCCGAGAACTGGTGGGGGTAGTCGTCGACGCGGGCCGAGGCGGCCGGGATCTTCACCCGGTCCATCAGCTCGACCGCCTTGGTCTTGGCCTCCTTCTTGGAGAGGCCCTGGTGCACCCGGAACATCTCGCCGAGCTGGTAGCCCACCGACAGAACGGGGTTGAGCGAGCTGAGCGCGTCCTGGAAGATCATGGCGATCCGCTGTCCGCGGATGCGCCGGCGCTCCTCGGCGGACATCTTGAGCATGTCCTGGCCGCGGAAGAGGATCTCGCCCTGCGGGATCTTCGCCGGCGGCATGTCGAGGATGCCCATGACCGCCTGCGCGGTCACCGACTTGCCGGAGCCCGACTCGCCGAGCACCGCGAGCGTCTCGCCGGCCTTCACGCTGTAGTTGACGCCGTTGACGGCCTGGACCACACCCTCCCGGGTGTGGAACTCGACGTGCAGGTCACGCACTTCGAGCAGGGGGGCGTCGTCGCCTTCGCGGGGCGCCGGCACCGGTGCGGTTTCTTCGATGATGGTCACGTACGCCTCCCTCAGCGCGTCTTCGGGTCAAGGGCGTTGCGGACCGCTTCACCGAGCATGATGAACGCCAGCACCGTGATGGTGAGCATGATCGAGGGGTACAGCATGATCCACTGCGCCACTCGGATCGAGTTGCCGCCGTCGGAGATGTCGTTGCCCCACGAGACGCCGTTCAGGCCGAGGCCCAGGAAGGACAGCGTGGCCTCGGAGCCGATGTAGACGCCGAGCGAGATGGTCGCGACGACGATCACCGGGGCCAGCGTGTTCGGCAGGATGTGGCGGAACAGGATGCGGGTGGTGCTCGCGCCGAGCGCCTTGGCCGCCTGGACGTAGTCGGACTGCTTGGTGGTGATCACCGCGCCGCGCATCACGCGCGCCAGCTGGGTCCAGCCGAAGAAGCCCAGGGCACCGACGACGACCCAGGCCGTGCGCTCCGGGAAGGAGTTGAGGACGACCATGGTGCCCAGCAGGAACGGGATGCCGAAGAAGACGTCCACGAGCCGGGACAGGATGGAGTCGACGAGCCCGCCGAAGTAGCCGGCGATCATGCCGACCAGACCGCCCACGACGGTCACCACGATCGTGGTGCCGAAGCCGACGGCTATGGAGGCCCGGGCGCCGTAGATGAGCCGGGCGTAGACGCTGCGGCCCTGGGCGTCGTAGCCCAGCCACTCGGGCGAGAAGACCTTCCCGAGCTGCGGCTTCTGCAGGTAGTGGTTGGCCAGGTCGCCGTAGGCCGGGTTGGCGCTGGTGAACCAGCCGGGGAAGAAGGTGATCGTCAGCAGCAGCAGGATCAGCACCGCCGAGACGAGGAAGATCTTGTTGCGGCGCAGGTCCTGCCAGGCGTCGCCCCACAGGCTGCGGACCTTCTCGGCCTTGACCGGAACTCCGGCCGGGGCTGCGGTGGTCACGGCGTCCGGGGCCGCGGTGGCGGTGGCGGTGTCGGATTTGGTCATGTCAGGCATAGCGAATCCTCGGGTCAAGGACCGCGTAGAGCAGGTCGACAAGGAGGCTGGCGACGAGATACACGAGGACGAGGATGGTCACCAGGCCCACGAGGGTGGTGCCTTCCCGGCGGACGATCGACTGGTAGATCGTGCCGCCGATGCCCTGGATGTTGAAGATGCCCTCGGTGACGACGGCACCGCCGAGCAGGGCGCCGATGTCGGTGCCCAGGTACGTGACGACCGGGATCAGCGAGTTGCGCATGAGGTGGACACCGACCACCCGGCGGCGGGGCAGGCCCTTGGCGATGGCCGTGCGGACGTAGTCGGCGCGCATGTTCTCCGCGATCGACGTACGGGTCAGCCGGGACACATAGGCGAGTGACGCCGTGGCCAGCACGATCGCCGGCATCAGCAACTGGCCGTAGTTCGTCGGGTCGTTGACGTTGGGTTCCAGCCACTGGAGTTCGTCGGCGAAGATCCACTTGAGGATGAAGCCGAGGACGAACACCGGGACCGAGATCAGCAGCAGGGTGACCAGCAGAACCGAGGTGTCGGCGGCTCGTCCGGCGCGCAGGCCGGCGAAGACGCCGAGGCCGATGCCGAGGATGATCTCGATGACGAAGGCGAAGCCGCCCAGTCGCAGGGTGACCGGGAAGGCGTCGCCGAGGACGTCGGTCACGGGCCGGCCACTGGCGATCTGCGTGCCGAAGTCGGCGTGCAGCAGAATGCCCTTCATGTAGTTGAAGTACTGCATGAAGATGTTCTGATCCAGGCCGTATTCGTGCCTCAGCGCGGCGATCACCTGTGGGCTGCCGCCCTTGTCGCCGAACAGCCCGCGGACGGGGTCACCGGGCAGGGCGTAGACCATGAGGAAGATAAGCAGGGTGGTCCCGAAGAAGACCGGGATCATCTGGAGCAGTCGTCGTGCGACATAGCGCCCCATCGTGCCTCCATGTAAGTCACAGCGGCAGCAGGCGGGCCCTTTCCTCGCGCACCGTCCGGCGATGCATGCGGAAAGGGCCCCCCGGCCGCTTCCGTCGCCCGGGGCGCGGCGAGCGCCCCGGGCGACGAGCTGTCTGCGGTTACTTCTTGACCTGGACGCCGGTCAGGATCGGGTCGCCGTCCTGGGCGAACTTGACGCCCGAGACCTTCTCCGAGTAGCCCGCGTTGACCTTGTAGTACCAGAGCGGAATGCTCGGCATGTAGTTGACGAGCTGCTTCTCGACCTCCTGGTACTTCTTCACCGACTCGTCCAGCGAGGTGGCGCTGTCGGCGGCGGCGATCTCCTCGTCGATCGTCTTGTTGGAGAAGCCGCTCTGGTTGCCGGACGACTTGGAGCCGTACAGGTCACGGAGGAAGTTGGCGTTCACCGGGTAGTCCAGCACCCAGCCCGAGCGGTACATGGACTTGACCTCCTGCGCGTCACGCGCGTCGAGGTCGGCCTGGAAGTCGGCCTTCGGGTCGGTGGCGCACTTCACACCGGTGGCGTTGGTGATGGAGTTGCAGACCGCCTCCACCCACTCCTTGTGACCGCCGTCGGTGTTGAACTGGATGGTGATCGCGTTGCCGGGAACGCCGCCACCCTCCTTGATGAGCTGCTTGGCCTTGGTCGGGTTGTACTTGGTGACGTCACCCGCGACGTCCGGCTGGTAGCCGAGAACACCCTTGGCGACCCAGCCGGTGGCCGGCTCACGGGTGCCCTGGAGCACGGTCTTGGTGATGGTGTCGCGGTCGATCGCCATCGACAGGCCCTGGAGGACCTTCGGGTCGATGTCCTTCCACTGCTTGGTGTAGAAGGCCGGGGTGATCGACTGGATGGCGGAGTACGCCTGGTCGATCGCGCGGTCGCCGAGGTCCTGCTTGTAGACCGGCAGGTCCTTCGGGGCGATCTGGGTGATGACGTCGAGGTTGCCGGACTTCAGGTCCTCGTACGCGGTCTCCGGGGTGGAGTAGTTCTTGAAGACCACGCCGCCGTTCTTCGCCGCGTTCGAGCCCTTGTAGCCGGCGAACTTCTTGACCGTGATGGCCTTCTTGTGGTCCCAGCTGACGAACTGGTAGGGACCGTTGCCGACCGGCTTCTCGCCGCCGGCCTTCGGGTCCTTGAAGAAGGACTCGGGAAGCGGCGAGAAGGCCTGGTAGCCGAGCTTGTACTCGTAGTACGGAATCGCCGCGGTCAGCTCGATGGTGAAGGTGTTGTCGTCGACGACCTTCAGGCCGGAGAGCTCGGTGGCCGTGGGCTTGCCCTTCTCCGGGGCGACCTTGTCGTAGCCCTTGATGTCGGAGAACCAGAAGCTGTTGGTCTGCTTGTTGTCCGGGTTGGCGGCCCAGTTCCAGGCCTTGACGTAGGACTCGGCGGTGACCGGGGTGCCGTCGTGGAACTTCCACCCGGCCTTCAGCTTGACCGTGTAGGTCTTGCTGTCCTTGGTGTCGATCGACTCGGCGTTCATGTAGACGATCTTGCCGCTGTCGTCGTAGTCGACCAGACCGGTGAACAGCGAGTTGATCACGATGCTGCCGTAGGACTCCATCGTGTTGGCGGGCTGCAGGGGGTTCTGCGGCTCACCGGACTCGACCGTGAACGTACCGTTCGGGTCGACGGCGGCCTTGCTGTCGCCCTTGCTGTCGTCGTCGCCACCACCACAGGCGGTCGCTCCCAGTGCCACCACCGCGGCTATCGCGACCCACTTGGCACTCCTCGCACCGCGCATGGGTTCCTCCTCAAGAATCCATAGGTTCAGCGCATGGGCAGCACACGACACAACACCGTTGCCGGCGCCTGAAAATGGTCGGTGCCCCCAGCGCTCGCGAGCCTGCGCCGCCTGTCGGCGCCTGACCCGTCCATCCGAGCTCTACGCGCCTAACTATCTGCCATGAGCGAAGGTCGAACCACACTGCCAAGGTCTCGGTTCGATCACACCTTGCGGCTACTTCTTCCAAAATCCGGACAAAGGGATAGAGGGAAGATCCCTGCGAAACGGACTTGTTACACATCTATCGACGATGACTGTCCGCATTCCGGACACCGGAAGAAGAAAAACCAGTTGCGGCCACCGCCGCCGCTGTGCGGGGTCGAGTCGGCCTGCCCGCCGCCGTCCGACGCGGCCGGCCGAGCGGGCCCCGCCCACACGTCCGTTCGTCGACACTCGTCCCGGCTGTACGTAAAACGCACCAACAGGAGGCTAGTACCGATCGGCCCCTACCGGGCGCCCCCGGGGCAGATCAAAGGGTTATCCCTATGTCCAGGCCGAGTAAGAACTGTGTTCACCAGGCCTCAGCACGAGGAGCCGGCACCCGCGGCGCGGGTACCGGCTCCTCGGTCGTTCGCTGTACGGCTCTACGGCTTCGCCGGGACCCGTCAGCCGTGCTTGGCGCGGCTCGCGGCGCGGGCGCGCTCACGTGCGTCCAGGTTCACCTTGCGGATGCGGACCGCCTCCGGGGTCACCTCGACGCACTCGTCGTCACGGCAGAACTCCAGCGACTGCTCCAGGGAGAGCTTGCGCGGCGGCACGATCGACTCGGCCACGTCGGCGGTCGAGGACCGCATGTTGGTGAGCTTCTTCTCCTTGGTGATGTTGACGTCCATGTCGTCGGCACGGGAGTTCTCACCGACGATCATGCCCTCGTACACCTCGGTGCCGGGCTCGACGAACAGCACACCGCGCTCCTGCAGGTTCGTCATCGCGAAGGCGGTGACGGCACCGGCGCGGTCGGCGACCAGGGAACCGTTGTTACGGGTCTGGAGGGTGCCGAACCAGGGCTCGTGGCCCTCGTGGATGGAGTGGCCGATGCCGGTGCCGCGGGTCTGGGTCAGGAACTCGGTCCGGAAGCCGATGAGTCCGCGGGACGGCACGACGAACTCCATGCGCACCCAGCCGGAGCCGTGGTTGGACATGTTGTCCATCCGGCCCTTGCGGACGCCCATGAGCTGCGTGACGGCGCCCATGTGCTCCTCGGGCACGTCGATGGTCATGCGCTCGACGGGCTCGTAGACCTTGCCGTCGACGTCCTTGGTGACGACCTGGGGCTTGCCGATGGTCAGCTCGAAGCCCTCGCGGCGCATCTGCTCGACCAGGATGGCCAGCGCCAGCTCACCACGGCCCTGCACCTCCCAGGCGTCCGGGCGCTCGGTGTCCAGGACACGGAGGCTGACGTTACCGATCAGCTCGCGGTCGAGGCGGTCCTTCACCTGGCGGGCGGTGACCTTGCGGTCCTTGACGGCCGCCTTGGCGTCGGCGCCCTTGCCGGTGCCGCCGCGGCCGACCAGCGGGGAGGTGTTGGTGCCGATGACCATGGAGATCGCGGGCTCGTCGACCGTGATCAGGGGCAGCGGGACCGGGTTCTCGGGGTCGGCGAGGGTCTCACCGATCATGATGTCCGGGATACCGGCGACGGCGCAGATGTCACCCGGGCCGGCCTTCTCGGCGGGCTTGCGGGTGAGGGCCTCGGTCATCATCAGCTCGCTGATGCGCACGTTGGCGACCGAGCCGTCGCGCTTCATCCAGGCGACGGTCTGGCCCTTCTTCAGCTCGCCCTGGTGGACGCGCAGCAGCGCGATACGGCCGAGGAAGTTGTCGGCGTCCAGGTTGGTGACGTGGGCCTGGAGCGGGGCGTCCTCGTCGTAGGTCGGGGCCGGGATGTGCTGCAGGATCGTGGAGAAGAACGGCTCCAGGCTGGTGGAGTCCTCCGGCACGGTGCCGTCGGCCGGCTTGGTCAGCGAGGCGATGCCGTCACGGCCGCAGGCGTAGACGATCGGGAACTCGATCTGCTCCTCGTCGGCGTCCAGGTCGAGGAAGAGGTCGTACGTCTCGTTGACGACCTCGTCGATCCGGGCGTCGGGCCGGTCCGTCTTGTTGATGCACAGGATGATCGGCAGACGGGCCTGCAGCGCCTTGCGCAGCACGAACCGGGTCTGCGGCAGCGGCCCCTCGGAGGCGTCGACCAGCAGCACCACGCCGTCCACCATCGACAGACCGCGCTCGACCTCACCGCCGAAGTCGGCGTGGCCGGGGGTGTCGATGATGTTGATGGTGATGACGTCCCCCCCGTCCTTCGGGTGGTACTTCACCGCCGTGTTCTTGGCGAGGATCGTGATGCCCTTCTCACGCTCCAGGTCGTTCGAGTCCATCATGCGATCGTCGACGCCTTCGAGCTGGTGGGCGGCGAAGGCACCGGCCTGCTTCAGCATGCCGTCGACGATGGTCGTCTTGCCGTGGTCGACGTGAGCGACGATGGCTACGTTTCGAATGTCGTGGCGCGTGGCCATAAAGCGGCGTTCTCCCGGAGTGTGAGGACCGGCCCTGCTGCGTACGTCTGTGTTACGCGGGCCCTGCCGGGCTTGACACGCCACGGCCTCACCCCATGGTACGGGGCTCGCCGGGGGACGGCCTCCGCGGGGCGCCCGGGACAGCCCGGGAAGCGGCCCCCGCAAGGCTTCCGGACCAGGTCAGGCGCTCTTGGCCGCGGGCGCCAGTTCGACCCTCAGCTCGAGCCCCAGAGCCCTTGCGAGACGGTCGAGCACGGGAATCGTCGGAACGGTGCCGCCGCCTTCGAAGCGTGCCACGGCCGACTGCGTCATGCCGGCCCGCCGACCGAGCTCGTGCTGCGACAGCCCGAGGTCCTGCCGCTTCGTACGCACGGCCTCGCCCAGGGCGAAACGCAGCTGTGCGGCCGCGTACTCCTCCTCGATCTCCGGAGTCATGGCCCGGGCCCGGCGGGCCTCGGCGAGGCCGGTGCGCCTGGTCTCCGTCACTGTTCCTCCTCGTCCACGGTGTGCCCTTCTGCCTGGCACTGCTTCATGGCCTGACGCGCCCGCTCCACTTCGGTGAACTCCCGCATCCTCGTCTTGGGGAAGACGGTGAGCATGATGATGCGGCGCCCCGAGGCGATCCAGTACGTGACCCGGATGCGTTCGGTGCCGCAATAGAAGCGCAGCTCTCTGAGTTTGCCGTCGAGCTGGCGCGTGTACGGCTCACCGAGATGAACTCCCCGCTGCTCCAGCAGGTCGAGATGCATGAGGGCCTGGGCCCAGCGTTTGTCGTCGAGCCCGGCCAGCCATGCGGCGACCTCCGGCTCCAGTTCGACGGTACCCCACGTCATAGCATGGACGCTATGGCAGCAGGTGAGGCTCTTGGTCCGGTCAGCGCCGGGTTCACCCGGACGTGCGGGTGGCCGCCGCGCCGCGTCGGTGCGGGGCAGCGGCCTGCAAAGGGGCCCGTCCTTACGACGCCGACGGCCTCGGGGGTGCCTGGGCGCCCTTCTTCAGGAAGCCCATGTCCTCGTAGACGGGGGTCTGGAAGCCGAAGGAGCCGGCGTTGGCGACGTTCTTTCTGGCGGCCGTGAGCTGGGGGCGCTGGTAGAGGGGGATCGAGGCGGCCGCCGCCCAGATGCGGGAGTCGGCCTTGCGGATCAGGGAGCGTTCCTCTTCCGCGTCCAGGGTGGTGAGGGCCCGGTCGAAGAGCTGGTCGACCTGGTCGGTGCCGACGCGGGTGTAGTTCTGCTCGACGCTGAGCGAGCCGTCGGCGGCCGGTACCGGCTTGGCGTAGATCGGGCGGGCGTCGGTGGCGGGGAACGCGGTCGCGGGCCAGGAGTACAGGGCGAGGTCGTACTGGCCGGAGGCGATGTGGTCCTTGAAGTAGCTCTCGTCCGAGACCTTGACGGTCTCCGTGCGGATGCCGACCTTCTCCAGCATCCTCGTGATCCGCGCGGCGACCGTGCGCAGCGGCTCCGAGCCCGGCCCGGACGGCAGCACGAACCGCAGCGACAGCGCCTTGCCGTCCTTGGCCAGCGCCCCGGCCGCGGCACCGGCCGGAGCCCGGGTGCCCTTCGGGGCGTAGGCGCCGGGGGCGCCGCCCTGACGGCGGTGCTGGTACTGCCTGCCCTCCTGGGCGAGCTGCCGCGCCGACTCCTCGCCCTCCTTCCCGTCCGGCTCCCGCCCCGCCTTGTCGTCCTCCCCCACGACGTACGCCCCGTCGGAACCCCCGGGCGACTTCTCCCCCTCGTCCTTGGACGCCTTCCCCTTCGGGCCGGCCGCCTTCTCGCCCTTCTTCTCCTCCTTGACCGGCCCCCCGGCCACCCATCCGGCGTCCGCGAGCAGCGCCTGCGCCTCGGCCGTGTCCTGGCCGCCGAGCGCGCCGCTGTTGTCGGCGTACGCCTCCTGACCGGACAGGGCGAGATGGCTGCCGACCGGCACCGCGGGCAGGCCCAGCGGCTTGAGCACCAGCTCGGCCAGCTCCCCGCGGTCCAGCGCCCGGGCCACGGCCCGCCGTACCCGCTCGTCGGCCAGCGGTCCGTCCGCGCCGTTGAGCGCCAGCTGGGTGTAGGCCGGCTCCAGGGAACGCCGTACCTCGTAGTCCCGCAGCGCCTTCTGCTGTTTCTCCCACGTGGCGATCGCCTTGCTCAGCTTCTTGCGGGCGTGGGTCTCGTGATCCGCCGCCTCCTCGTCGGAGCCGTGCGCGAGGGCCCAGGAGCGCAGGGCCTTCGCGGCGGTGCGCCCGGCGCCGGGTCCGGACAGCGGTCCGGCCGCCGATCCCTTCGCGGCGCCGTCGATGCGCTGCGCGTCGGCGGGGTCGATCTCGGCCAGTTCGATCTTCCCGGCGGCCAGGGCGGCGGCCCGGTCCTCGCGGGGCACGGCCGTCAGCACGATCTCGGAGAGCTTCGCCGGCTCCCCCCACCAGCGGGGGTTGCGGGTGAGCCGTACCTGCCCGTTCTTGCGGTCGACCTTCTTCACCAGGAACGGGCCCGCGGTCACCTTCAGCGTGCGCCGCGCCCCGTCGTTGAACGAGGTGGGCGTCCCCATGACCTCTTTCGGGTACAGCGGCGAGAACAGCGACTGCCAGTCGGCGTACGGACGGCTGAACGTGACCCGGACCTCCAGGTCGTTGTCGCCGCGCTCGATCTTCTCGATCCGGTCGTAGCCCGCGTTGCGCGCGGTCCAGTAGGCGCTGTCCTTGCCGGACAGCGCGCGCCACTGGGCGGCGAAGTCGGCGGCGCCGATCTCCCGGCCGTCGCTCCAGACGGCCTGCTGGTTCAGCTTGTACAGCACGACCTGTCGGGGTTCGGTGTCGACGACCTTCGCGGACTCCAGGTAGTCGGGATTGCGCCGGGCGCGCCCGTTGACGTCGAGCCGGTACATCGAGGGCAGCACGGCCTGGGAGACGCGCGTCGTCGTGGCGTCGGCGTCCGACTGGAAGGTGTTGAAGGTCTCCGGCACGGCGTCGACCGCCCAGTGCAGCGTGCCCCCGTCGGCGACCAGGGCGCGGGCGGCCGGGGCGATGTCCTGGTGGGCCAGCGGCTTGCCGGCCTCGTCCGAGGAGCCGCAGCCGCTCAGCAGGGTCACCGTGAGCGCACCCGCGGCGAGGAAGGCGACCGAGCGCATGACCGAGCGCAGCCCGACGCCGTCGTAGGGCATCGACATCTTTGGCACCTCTGATCACATTTAGGGGTATTTTGGACTTTGATCAGATCTACAGCCCACTGAAGAGGAAAGGGTTCGCCTGCCGAGGGCGACACGGCGGCCGGAGCGCTCAACCCCACTCGGAGAGAGCAACGCATCCGCCAATCGCTGCACACGCCTTCACATCGACCGGTGTGACGCGCAACACTCGCAGGCGCATGAACGTTGCCGTCCAGGGCACAGCCGCCCACGGAAGCGAGGTCACGTCATGTCCGTGCACGACGACCTGACTGCGGTCCAGCGCTGCCTCGACGACCTCTCACGGTCCGTCGGCCGCCTGGAGCACCAGCTCGGCAGCGGCGGTCTGGAGATGCGCCGCGTCCGCACCGACGCCGACCATCTGAGGGAGAGCGTCGCGCTGCTGCGCGAGGCGGCCTCCCACCCCGCCGCACCGCGCAAGCCCGAGCTGGTCACCATCCCCGACACGCCGTACGACGACTCCCTGTGGATCGACACGGACGACGAAGGACTCGGCGCCCGGGACCGTCACGCCCCCTGACCACCCCAAGACCCCATACCGACCGGAGTCCTGCATTGGCCACTGGTACGGAACCCCCATCGACCGACCCCCATCCCCCGGGCGGCGTACGCGGCGCGGGCCGTGCCGCGATCGCCGCCCCCCATCTGCGGACCGACCGCTGGTGGCTGGCCCCCGCCGCCACCGCCGCCGGTCTGCTGGCGTTCATCGTCTACTCGACCTGGCGGGCCTTCGCGAACGCCGACTACTACGCGGCCCCCTACGTCTCGCCGTTCTACTCGCCCTGCCTGGCGGAGAACTGCCGGCCCATGCACGCCGGCCCCAACGCGGAGATCTTCGGAGGCTGGTGGGGCATCTCCCCCGCCATCATCATCCTGATCTTCCCGCTCGGCTTCCGCCTGACCTGCTACTACTACCGCAAGGCCTACTACCGGGGCTTCTGGGCCTCGCCCCCGGCCTGCGCGGTGGCCGAACCGCACCGGACCTACACGGGTGAGACCCGCTTCCCGCTGATCCTGCAGAACATCCACCGCTACTTCTTCTACGCCGCGGTCGTCGTCGCCGGGATCCTGACCTACGACACCGTGCTCGCCTTCCGCGACGAGCACTACGCCTGGGGCCACATGGGCCTGGGCACCCTGGTCTTCCTGGCCAACATCGTGCTGATCTGGGCGTACACGATCTCCTGCCACTCCTGCCGGCACATCGTCGGCGGCAAGCTGAAGCACTTCTCCAGACACCCCGTGCGCTACCGGGCGTGGCAGTTCGTCGGGAAGCTCAACGCCCGGCACATGCTGCTCGCCTGGGCGTCGCTGGTGAGCGTGGCGCTCGCCGACTTCTACGTGTACCTGGTCGCGTCCGGTGTCTTCGACGATCCGAGGTTTTTCTAGAGGAGTGGGGCCTTCTGATGTCCGTGGTCGACCGGCAGGAGTGGGACGTCGTGGTCGTGGGCGCGGGCGGCGCGGGCCTTCGCGCCGCCATCGAGGCCCGTGAGCGCGGTGCCCGTACGGCCGTGATCTGCAAGTCGCTGTTCGGCAAGGCGCACACGGTGATGGCCGAGGGCGGCATCGCGGCGGCGATGGCCAACGCCAACGAGCACGACAACTGGCAGGTCCACTTCCGCGACACCATGCGCGGCGGCAAGTTCCTCAACCAGTGGCGGATGGCCGAACTGCACGCCCAGGAGGCCCCGGACCGGGTGTGGGAGCTGGAGACCTGGGGCGCGCTGTTCGACCGTACGAAGGACGGCCGGATCTCCCAGCGCAACTTCGGCGGCCACGAGTACCCGCGGCTGGCGCACGTGGGCGACCGCACCGGCCTGGAGCTGATCCGCACCCTCCAGCAGAAGATCGTCGCACTACAGCAGGAGGACCACCGCGAGACCGGCGACTACGAGTCCCGGCTGAAGGTCTTCCAGGAGTGCACGGTCACCCGCGTGCTGAAGACGGCGCCCGACGGCGGCTCCGCCGCGGGCGGCAGGGTCTCCGGCGTCTTCGCGTACGAGCGCGAGACCGGCCGCTTCTTCGTCCTCGAGGCGCCCGCCGTCGTCATCGCGACCGGGGGCATCGGCAAGTCCTTCAAGGTCACCTCGAACTCGTGGGAGTACACGGGCGACGGCCACGCGCTGGCGCTGCTCGCCGGCGCGCCCCTGCTCAACATGGAGTTCGTGCAGTTCCACCCGACGGGCATGGTCTGGCCGCCGTCGGTGAAGGGCATCCTCGTCACCGAGTCCGTCCGCGGGGACGGCGGGGTGCTGCGCAACTCCGACGGCAAGCGGTTCATGTTCGACTACGTCCCCGACGTCTTCAAGGAGAAGTACGCCGAGTCGGAGGAGGAGGGCGACCGCTGGTACGAGGACCCGGACACCAACCGGCGGCCCCCGGAACTGCTCCCGCGCGACGAGGTGGCCCGCGCGATCAACGCCGAGGTGAAGGCCGGCCGGGGCTCCCCGCACGGCGGGGTCTTCCTGGACGTGTCGACGCGGATGCCCGCCGAGGTCATCAAGCGGCGGCTGCCGTCCATGTACCACCAGTTCAAGGAGCTCGCCGACGTCGACATCACGGCGGAGGCGATGGAGGTGGGGCCGACCTGCCACTACGTGATGGGCGGCATCGCGGTCGACTCCGACACGGCCGCGGCGCGCGGGGTGCCGGGGCTGTTCGCGGCCGGTGAGGTGGCCGGCGGCATGCACGGCTCGAACCGCCTCGGCGGGAACTCGCTGTCCGACCTGCTGGTCTTCGGCCGCCGCGCCGGGCTGCACGCGGCCGAGTACGCGGCGGGCCTGGCGTACGAGCGCCCGCCCGTGGACGACGTCCAGATCGACTCGGCGGCGGCGGAGGCCCTGCGCCCCTTCTCGGCCGAGGCGGAGCCCGGGGGCGAGGAGCCGGCCGGCCCCGCCGAGAACCCGTACACCCTCCACCAGGAGCTCCAGCAGACCATGAACGACCTGGTCGGCATCATCCGCCGCGAGGGCGAGATGGAGCAGGCCCTGCGCAAGCTGGCGCAGCTCAGGGTGCGGGCCCGGCGGGCCGGGGTGGAGGGCCACCGGCAGTTCAACCCCGGCTGGCATCTCGCGCTGGACCTGCGGAACATGCTGCTGGTCAGCGAGTGCGTGGCGCGGGCCGCGCTGGAGCGCACCGAGTCCCGCGGCGGCCACACCCGCGAGGACCACCCGACGATGGACCGCGCGTGGCGCAACGTGAACCTGCTGTGCCGGCTCGCCGACCCCACCGGCGGCCTCGCCGCCACCGACCCCGAGCGCGGCCAGATCCACCTCGTACGGGAGACCACCGACCCCATCCGCCCGGACCTGCTCGCCCTCTTCGAGAAGGAGGAGCTGGTCAAGTACCTCGCCGAAGAGGAGCTGTACGAGTGAGCAGCTACGAGGCCCGCTTCAAGGTGTGGCGGGGTGACGCCGAGGGCGGCGGCCTGGAGGACTTCGAGGTCGAGGTGAACGACGGCGAGGTCGTCCTCGACATCGTCCACCGCCTCCAGGCCACCCAGGCGCCCGATCTGGCCGTCCGCTGGAACTGCAAGGCGGGCAAGTGCGGTTCGTGCTCGGCGGAGATCAACGGGCGTCCCCGGCTGATGTGCATGACGCGGATGTCGGTGTTCGACCGGTCCGAGACGATCACCGTCACCCCGTTGCGCGCCTTCCCGGTCGTACGGGACCTGGTGACGGACGTGGGCTTCAACTACGAGAAGGCGCGCGAGGTTCCGGCGTTCGTGCCGCCCGAGGGCCTCGGTCCGGGCGAGTACCGGATGTTCCAGGAGGACGTGGACCGGCCGCAGGAGTTCCGCAAGTGCATCGAGTGCTTCCTGTGCCAGGACACCTGCCATGTGGTGCGCGACCACGAGGAGAACAAGACGGCGTTCGCCGGTCCGCGCTTCCTGATGCGGGTGGCCGAGCTGGACATGCATCCGCTGGACGCGGCCGAGGACTCCGGCCTGGACCGCAAGCGCGCGGCCCAGGACGAGCACGGCCTCGGCTACTGCAACATCACCAAGTGCTGCACGGAGGTGTGCCCCGAGGGCATCAAGATCACCGACAACGCGCTGATCCCGCTGAAGGAGCGGGCCGTCGACCGCAAGTACGACCCGCTGGTGTGGCTGGGGTCGAAGATCAGGAGACGGTCCTCGTAGCCGAGGGCGGGTGGGCGGCGCGCCCCGGGCGCCGGGCCAGGCTCTGGAGGGCGAGGCCCACGAGGTTCAGGGCCATGCCGGCGAGCGGAAGGCAGGGGAAGGGAGGCGGCATGGCGCCCAGCGGGCCGAGGAACATGAAGCCGGTCAGGCCGAAGGCACTCAGCAGGACGCCGGTCCCCCACAGCTTCGGCCGCAGCACGAGGCCCCGGCCGGACCTCGGTGTCCACCCCGTCCACAGCGCCGCGACGCCGGCCGCCCCCATCACCGTCACACACACCACTGAGACGGCCACCAGAATCCAGTGCATGTGCTCATGGTCCCGCGATCTCCAGTACCTGCAAGAGATTTGACTCGGAGATGTCCCGCATGGGGCCGGGATGTGGGAAGTCGCCGTCCAGCAGGCGCAGGGGCCCCGCGACGAGGGAGAGATGCATGGCGAGGCGGTAGAGGCGGAGGCGGTCCTCGTCCAGGCCGGGCGCGTGGAGCCGGTCGTACCACTCGCCGAAGCGCAGGGCGAGGAAGACGTGTTCGTGCTCGGCGTCGAAGTACATCAGGCCCTCGATGTCGATGAGGACCGGTTCGCCGTCCGGGGTCACCAGGACGTGGTCGGGCCCCAGTTCGCCGTGGACGAGGGTGTGCCGGTCGCGGGGCGCGACGGCGGCGGCGAGCGCGCGCAGGCGCCCGGCGATCTCCTCGCGCACGACGGCGACACGGCCGTCCCGTCGGGCGGCCTCCTCGACATCGCGCAGGGCGCCCTCGAGGACGATGCCGGCGGCCGAGGTGCCGAGCGAGCTCCCGCCGGCGTCGACGACGGCGACCTTCCCGGGCTGGGGCCCCGCGCAGGCGTGCAGGGCGCTCAGCTCACCCGCGAGCCGGCCGAGGGTCACGGCGGCCGACGCCGGGTCCCGCTCCAGCGCCTCCTCCAGACTCCCGCCCCGCACGTCCTCGACGACGGCCGCGTCCGCCGGGAGGCAGCCGCCCGCGGGGTCGGCGAACAGCAGCCGGGGCGTGCGGACACCGGCCGCGACGAGGCGGTCGTGTGCGGCGGTGAAGAGGCCGAGGCCGGTGGCGGGCGACAGGGGACGGCGGGGGTCGGGGGCCGCCGCGCGGTCCCAGTAGTCCTCCTCCGGCGACCAGACGTAGGCGATCGCCGTCGTGTCGTCGTCGTACGTGAGCCGGTAGACGCCCTTCTTGCTGCCACCGGTCAGCCGGGTGACACCGGCGAGCGTGCGGCGGCTGCCCGCGGCGGCGCGGGCGAGGGGCGCGAGGCCGGCGGTGGTGAGGTGCTGTCGGGTCATGGGACGCAGTGTCGCGCCGACGCCGTCAGCGCACCCATCCCTTTTCGTACGACGTCCAGTCGGTCTCCGTCGCCGTGAAGTCCACGTACGCCGCGACGCCGAAGTTCTCGCGGTCGGCGTCGGTGCGGGACAGGCCCAGGCGGACGCCCCGGACGGCGGCGGCCACCGTCTCGGCGTGCGCCCAGTGGCCGAAACGGTTCTCCCGGTAGAAGGGCAGTCCCATCAGCAGGTCCGTGGAGGACGGGGTGACCTCCAGCGCGAGGGAGGTCTGCTGGGCGACGTAGCCGCCGTAGGTGCTCTCCAGCGGCTGCATGGTGTCGTACGACATCACGGCGATCTGGTCGACGCGGCGGGCCACCTGGCCGAAGAACCGCTGCGACCACCACTTGGGGTGCCCGGTGGTCGTCCCCCAGAAGGAGTGGAAGCCGGGGACGGGATCGATCTGGTGTGCGGCGACGGAGAGTTGGGCGCCGCGCGCGCGGGTGACCTCGTGCAGGGTGTCGAGCAGGGCGAGGTAGTTCCGGTCGCCGGAGTGGAGGGGCTCCAGGTCGAAGTGGGCGCCCTCGAAGCCGACGTCGAGGATCTCGCGGGTGGACCGGACGACGGCGGCACGGGTGCGCGCCCGCTCCAGCCGCATGCCGTTCGGGCTCTCACTGGCGAGCCTGTCCCCCAGCCAGGCCTGGACCCGGACACCGGGCGCCTCCCGGTGGACGGCGGCGATGAACCAGGCCGCCCTGGCGTAGGCCGTCGCGGGCAGCGTCCCGTCGTGTTCGAGGGGACCGGCGTGGACGTACAGATCGCGCATCCCGGTGTCCCGCAGCCGGCCGGCGAGGGCCTTGACGTCGGCGTCGTCCTTCCGCCCGTCGACCCAGGCGTGGCCCAGCCAGATGGCGTCCTTGTTCCGGGTGCGGGTGCCGTCGGCCGGGTCGCCCAGGTAGTTGACGCCGAGGGCGATCTGGGAGGCGAGGACCGGCGTGAGGAGCAGCAGGACGGCGGCGAGCGCGAGGCGGCGCAGGCGGCGGCGCCCGGGCCGGGGCCGGGGGCGTGGCCCTGGGGGCCGGGGGGTCTGCGGAGCTTGCGGGTCGGCTTGCGGGTCGGTGTCTTGCCGGGTTTCTTGCTGGGCGCCCGGGTCGGGCTCCGTCTTCCCGCGCGCGTCCCCTTTCGCGTCTGCGTCTGCGTCTGCATCTGCATCTGCGCCCGCGCCGGTGTCCGCATTCACATCCGTGTCCGTGTGGTCCGTGTCCGCGTTCACGTCACTGTCGTCCGCGTCCGCAGTGAGGTCCGCGTCCGTAGCCCTGTCGTTCGCCATCCCCGTTCCCCCTTCAGTGGTCACCGGTCCCAGCACCCCCGTCTCGGGCGTATCCCGCTCGCGTGGCCGCATTCGCGGCCATACGCTCCGAAATGTGACGTCATCCATGCATCGGGGCCGGCCACGGCGTGCCAAGGCGCACATATCCGTGCGGGTGACGCATGCCCTGGTGGGCGGTGCGGCCGGGGTGGTGTGGCTGGTGTTGCCTGCGATGACGTCCGTGAGGGACGCACCGGTTGCGATCAAGGCGCCGGTGCCCGCCGCGAGCGCCGCCGCAGCGGAGGAGGGCGAGACGTCCACGGCGGATCTGGTGCTGCCGCTCGTGGTGGGCGGCGCGGTGGGCGCGGTCGCGGGGTACGGGTACGTACGCCGGGTGCGGCGCGCTCGGGAGCGGACGACGCCCGGAGGGGCGAGCGGTCCGCCGCCCGTGAGTGCGGCGCCGCCCCTGGCCGGACCGGACGCGGAGGCCGGGGCGGCACTGGTCCACGCCGACGACCGGCTCCGGACGGCGCGGGCCGAACTCGGCTTCGCGGAGGGTCTTCTGGACGCGGGGACGGTCGCCCCGTTCGAGGGTGCGCTGCGGAACGCCGAGGGCGAACTGGCCGCCGCCTTCCGGATGCGGCAGCGGTACGACGAGGGCATACCGGTGGAGGAGGCGGCCCGGCGGCACGCGCTCGCGGGGATCGTCGGGCGGTGCGAGGAGGCCGGGCGGCGGCTGGACGCCGTGGCCGGTGACTTCGCGGACCTGCGCGACCTGGAGGCGGCCCTGCCGCACGCCGAGGCGCGCTTCCGGGAGCTGACCGGCCGTACCGGCCCGGCGCAGACCCTCCTCGCCGACCTGGCGCGGCGTTACGCGCCCACCGCGACCGCCTTCCTCACCGGCAACGTCGAACAGGCCAAGGACCGGCTGCTGTTCGCCACCGCCCGGCTCAACATGGCGCGTCAGGCCAGCGATTCCGGCCGGCCGGAGAACGCGGCCCGGTATCTGCGCGCCGCCGAGGCCGCCGTCGCCCAGGCGGCGGTGTTCATCGAGGGTGTCGACCGCTCGGCCGCCGAGCTGCGCGACGCCGAGGCGACCGTGCCGGCGGCGCTCACCGGCGCGGAGGCGGAACTCGCGACCGTACGGCGGCACCCGCTCAAGGAGGACGAGCCGCACCCCCGGCTGCTCCACGCCGACACCGTCCTGGCGTCCGTGCGACTGGAGTTGACGTCGAGACAGGCGTACGACCCGCTGGACGTCCTGCGCCGGATCGTACGGGCGACCGCGCCGCTGACCTCGGGCCGGTCCGGAGTGCTGCCGGCCGCCGCGCTGTCCGTCGCCCGTGCCGCGACCGCCGCCGCCGACGACTTCGTCACGACGCACCGGGGCGCGGTGGGCGCCACGGCCCGCACCCGGCTCGCGGAGGCGCGGCGGCTTCTGGCGTCCGGGACGTGGGCCGACGCCGAACGCGCCGACGAACTCGCCCTGGAAGCACGGGAACTGGCCGAGCAGGACGTACGCCTGCGCGGGAACCCGGTGGCCGGCGCACCGGAAGGTGTGGCGGGCGGCTCCGACGCGACCGGGACGGCGGGTGCGGTCCTCGGCGGAATCCTCCCGGGCGACGCGGCCGACGGTGGGTCGCAGCCGCTGGGATTCGACGGCGTCTGAGGTCAAGTGGGCTGAAATCGACTCCAGTTGTGGCGGATCGGTGACGATTCCGAGGCACCGTCAGTACCCTTTTGTATGATGATCCGATCTTGTCGTGAGTAATTCCGGCGGGGCGAGAGACGGACACACGGGGGTGTGCTGGCCATGATCAAGCCGGAGGAGATTCCTCAGTTCACCGGCAATCTGTTCCAACTGGAGCTGGATCATGCCGCGTTGAAGAAGGACGCGGGCAATGTCCGGTCCACGGGCAGTGATGTGCACTCGCAGTTCCAGGGGCTGTCCGCCTTCTACCACGCGCCGGAGGCGGAGCAGCTCTTCGCGACGACGAAGCCGGTGAAGGACCGTGCGGACGATTTCGCGACGGATCTGGAGACGGTGTCGACGGCGTTGTCGTCGTATGCGACGGAGATCCGTCCGCTGGTGTCGAAGCTGCTGGAGCTGAAGACGAAGGCGTCGACGTTCGTGGCGTCGGTCAAGGACGACGACGAGTGGGAGTACGACGAGGACAAGGTCGACGAGCACAACCAGCTGCGCGACGACATCACCGCGACGGTGGCGGCGTTCTGGGCGGCGGAGCGGACCTGCCACAACAAGATCACCGCGATCTGGGGCGGGACCCAGATGGTCGCGGGCGACGGGTCCGAGCGCAAGGACCAGTACGGGTTCAACGCCGAGGACATGAAGAACGCGAAGCTTCCCTGGGGTGACCCGGTGGAGGAGCGGCACCACTGGTACGAGGTCGGCCACTGGGTGAAGTCGTTCGTGTGGGACGGCCTGATCGTGGACGGGGTCTGGGGCACGATCAAGGGTCTGGGCACGCTGGTGGGCTTCGGCGGCTGGGACGCGATGGGCCAGGCGTGGAAGGGCCTGGCGCAGCTGGCGACGGGTCTGGTGATCACGTCGATGCCGGGTATCGGTACGGCGTTCTGGCTGCTGCCCGACGACAAGCTTCCCTCCTGGCTGCGTGATTCGCGCACGGCGATGAAGGAGACGGGCAAGGCGCTGGTGGCGTGGGACGAGTGGGGCAAGAACCCCGGCCGCGCGGCCGGAGCGGTCACCTTCAACGTCCTGACGACCGTCTTCACCGGCGGCGCGGGCGGTGCGGCCGCCGGTGCGGGCAAGGCGGGCGCGGTCGCCAAGGTCCTGTCGGTGGCGGGCAAGGCGGGTCGTGTGATCGACCCGATGACCTACATCGCCAAGGGTGCCGGCGCGGGCCTGTCGAAGATCGGTGACATCACGAAGGCGCTGAAGGGCGTGGGGAACATCGACATCCCCAAGCTCCCGGAGACGGTGATCGAACTCCCGGAGGGCTCGGTCAAGCTCCCCGACGGCACGGTGCACCTGCCGGAGGGCGCGGCGATCCCCGAGGGCGCGACGAAACTCCCCGACGGCACTGTCAAGCTGCCCGACAACACCCCGGCGATCCCGGAGGGCTCGGTCAAGCTGCCCACGGACGAGGGCGCACCGGCGCGTTACTACGACCCGCAGGGCAACCTCCTGGACGAGAACGGAACCGTCCTCAAGCAGGCCGAGGACGGCCCCGGCGACATCGTCGACCAGCCCGGCACCCGTCCCCCCGGCTCCGGCTCGGACGTCCCCCGAGTGGACTCCCCGGCGCGGGAACCGGCCCTGGCCGGCGCGGGAACCCACACCGCCGGCAACGCGGGACAGCACATCAGCCTGGGCAACAGCCTCGACGACGGCCTCGGCGACGTCGGCCGCGCGGGCGACGACGCGACCACCACACCGGTCGTCCACGCGGGCGGCGACCTGCCCACGGTCCACGCCGGCGGCCACCTGCCGGGCACCCACCTGGGCGACAACCTCCCCGGCGGCACCGCGGACCACCTCCCCGGCGGCCACGCCGGCGACAACCTGCCGACGAACAGCGTGGACACCCACGCCCCGGCCGGCACCGGGGACAACGCGGTGCCGGGCACGTCGACGGGCGATCACGTGCCGGGCGGCCACGCCACCGACACCGGCACCCCGGGCCACGACCTCCCGGGAAGCGGCGGCCACGACCTCCCGGGCCACGGCCCCGGAACTCCTCACGGGGGCGGCCTGGACGACCTGGGCGGACTCGGCGACGACGCGGCCTCCGGAGCGGACGACGCGGCCCGGGGCGCGGACGACGCGGCCCGGGGTGCGGACGACGCGGCCTCCGGCGCCGACGACGCGGCACGGCACCGCGAGGAGTACGAGGCGGCCCGCGACAAACCGGCCGACGAGAGGACGCCGGCGGAGCGGGCGGCCATCACCCGCGAGCACGTCCGGCTGGCCAACGAGGACCCGGCCTGGCGCGCGGAGCACTACGACAAGTGGGGACCCGGCAAGCGCAACAGCGCCGATGAACTGGTGGACGGGCAACTGCTCCCGAAGCTTGTCGAGAAGCCGGGCGGCGGCTGGATGGCCGCCGACGACCTGCCGTACGCGAGCCCGGAGAAGTTCGACCTCAACCCCCTCGAGAGAGGCCGGGACACGGTCCCACCGGAGAACCTGGCGCACCTCGACGACGTATCCGCCAAGCGTGTGGCGGGCATGGAGCTGACCGCTGCCCAGAAGGCCTTCGACGATCTCCAGACCGACGAGGCCGCGAAGGCCCTCGCAGAGGCACAGGAACACTTCGACAACACGGTCGGTGAAGGCGTCAACAACAACAGCAAGCTCGGCGAGGCCCTCGGAGAGGAGGCCGCACGTCGGCATATGCTCCAGCAGCCGGAGTTCGCGGGCGCCAAGGAGATCACCGACCTTCCCGAGACGCCCAACGGGTCCAAGAGGTTCGACCAGCTCTGGCGTGACAAGGACGGCAATCTCGTCATTGTGGAGGCCAAGGGGCCGAACGCGCGGCTGGAGTGGCGTCAGGGCAACGGTGCACGGGACAGCGGCACGATGGTGAAGCAGGGAACCGTCGAGTACGTCCGCACGATCCTGGCAGACATGAAGGAGCGCGCCGCCTTCTCGCCGAACGACGCCAAGTACGCCCAGGAGATCGGGAAAGCCCTCAAGAACAAGACCCTCAAGTACGTCCTCGTCCAGGCCACCGAGAACGCTGGTAAGTATGCTGGGGCCGAGCTCAAGCATTTCAAGCTCTTCTAAGGAGTGACGCGTTGGTCGCGAACATCACCCGCCCTCCCCTGCCCACGGGGAACGCGGAAGAAGGCCTCGCCGTGCTCCAGGAGAACGCAGAGGAACTGATCGAAGGGCTGGAGGCGGACTCCACTGATCTGGGCGACGCCCAGAGCACCACCCTCATTCTGGCCCAGTCGCGCTGCCTCCTCGACCCGCGCGGGTCGATCTACCCGACGTGGGACGCCTGGGTGACCGCGATGCAGGTCGGCTCCGCCGTGTTCGCCGCCGCGACCACGGCCGAGGACCATGTGCAGTGCCGTATCGCGCACAAGGACCGCACCCTGCAGGCCACCGGCCCGCAGTGGTACGTGACCCCGGCTTCCTGGCTCTCGGCCTTCTACCTGGCGGTGGTGTGCCGAGAACGGGACCGGATCACCGCCCTGTGCGACGTCCCCCTCGACCTGCTGAGGGAGAACGGCGAGCGCTTCGACTCCTACCACTACGCCTGGATCGACACCCTCCAGACCTACTGGCGCGGCGGCCCCGACCTCGGCCCGAAACTGGTCGCCGCGGTCGACGGCACCGACCCCGCGGCCGCGACCGACCCCGAGACCGCGGGCAAGTTGTTCTACCCGCCGATGGAGATGTTCCACCGCTTCGTCCGCAAGGACAACGCGGGCTTCAACCGGGCTCTCACCAACGCCCTCCAGTGGCACAAGGAGTACTGGACCGAGGAGAGCCGCTCTCTCCAGGCCTCCGGTCTCGTCGCCCTCGCCCCGCTCGCCATGGCGTGCTTCGCCCACGACGCGGGCGTCCCCATCGAGGTCGAATCCGAGTACCTGCCCGCAACCCTCCTGGGACGCAACTGGTTGGGCGAGTTCCCCACCTGAGGCATCAGCTGACCTAAGCCGGCCAGCAAACACCACGCTGCCCATGGTGGGGAAGTCAGCTGCTTCGACCTACCGGGAGGACGCCAATGGTGCTCGACGTTCCTCGCCATGTTTTCGGCAGAAGTGACGTCCCGGGCCGCGAGCCCGTACTCAGCCGCGGCATCGTCTGGGCTCTGGAGGACCTGCAGGAGTCCCCGATGGCGATCAGGGACGCCCTGTCCGACCCGCTGCTCCTCGCGCAGGAGCGTGCGGCGGCTGATCCCACGGCGGAGTGGCTGGAGTCGTGGGAGGTGTGGGTGACCGCCATGCAGGCAGGCTCGGCAATGTTCGCCGCAGCGACCACGACCGAGGAGAGCGTGGAGTGCCTCATCCACCACGAAGTGCGGTCCGTGCCTGCCACGGGACCGCAGCCATGGGTGGATGCCGGGAACTGGCTCACCGTGTTCCTGCTCTCGGTGATCTGCCGCGACAAGGAACGGCTGGACGCGTTGTGCCAGGTCCCGGTCTCCTTGCTGCGTCAGTCCGGTGCCGAGTACGACGCCTACGTCTACCCATGGGTGGAAGCCCTGCAGGCATATTGGCTGAGCCGACCGGAACTCGGCGACAAACTCCTTGAGGCCGCCCAAGGCCTTGCGCCCGAAGCAGCTCCGATCGCCGGGCCCGAGGCCACCACGAAGCTCCTCTGGCCCGTCGTCGACCTGTTCCACCGGTTCGGCGCGGCCGACCACGAACGATTCAACCAGTCGCTGGCCAACGCCCTCACCTTGCACAAGCAGTACTGGACCACGGGCGACGACCGCGCCAACGACCCGAGGGGACTCGTGCCCGTGGGCGTGTTGGCCATGGCCTGTCTGGCGCACGACGCGGGCATCCCCATCGAGGTCGAGTCCGAATACCTTCCCAGGCACCTTCTCAAGGGAACCTGGGTGGGCGAGTTCCGCACGTGACGACCGTCTCCGCCCCTCCCATGCCCACGGGGAACGCGGAAGAACGCCTCGCTGTGCTGCAGGAGAACGGGAAAGAAGTTGTGGGCCGTTGTCGATCCGGCCGCGTCCCGTTCGACGTCATGATGTGCGGCGCCTCGCCGCAAGATGGCGCGACAGGACGGACGAGGACACACGTGGATCAACTGCTGAGAGTCATGAACTTCAACGTCTCGAGTGACGGAATCGGTGCGGGTGAGCACCAGAGTCTCGAGCGGCCGTTCGGCCACGATCATCCCGAGAGGCTGTTCGCATGGGCCGGAGCCACGGCGAGCTGGCCGATGCGCACGGATCCCGGGGGAAGCCGGGGCCTCGACGACTGCTTCACTCGGGACTTCGCGCGCAACATCGGCGCCGAGATCATGGGCCGCAACAAGTTCGGGCCCCAGCGCGGGCCCTGGCAGGACCATGAGTGGCAAGGCTGGTGGGGTCAGGAGCCCCCGTTCCGCACCCCGGTGTTCGTCATGACCCACCACACGCGTCCGTCGTTCACACTCTCCGACACCACCTTCCACTTCGTCGACGGCGACCCGGCCACGGTCCTCGAACGGGCGCGGGAAGCGGCGCAGGGCAAGGACGTCCGGCTCGGCGGCGGGGTCACCACCGTCCGGCAGTTCCTTGACGCCGGCCTCGTCGACACCATGCATGTGGCGGTCTCGCCGGTGGAGCTGGGGTCCGGACTGCGGCTCTGGGAGTCCCCCGATGAGCTGCTCGACCGGTTCCACCTGGAGGTCGTGCCCAGCCCGAGTGGTGTGGTGCACCACCTCTTCTGGCGAAGGTGACGCGAGCTCCCGCTCGACTTCAGGCGGCGCGAAGACCCGGTCGGGGAAGCGGTCAAGGCTCTCCTCGGTCCGGTCCCGCTCCGCCTCGCGGTCCGGGTCGGGGATTCCCTCCACGTCCTGGTGCGCTGGAAGGTGACACCGCGGCGGGCGAGCGGAACCTGTGCGGTCAGAGCACTAGAACAGGCTCAGCAGCGCCTCCGCCGGGTCCGTGAGGCCTGTTTCGCCGTCCGGTAGGGGGAGTTCGAACCAGACCGTCTTGCCGCGCGGTGTCCGGCGGGAGCCCCAGGCGGCGCTCAGGAGGCCGACCAGTTGCAGGCCCCGGCCGCCCTCGTCCGTGTCGCGGGCGCGGCGGCGGCGGGGCTGGACCAGGCCGGCGTCCCAGACCTCGCAGACCAGGGTGCGGTCGAGCAGCAGACGGAGCCTGATCTCGCCCTCCCCGTACCGCAGTGCGTTCGTCACCAGCTCGCTGACCAGCAGTTCCGTCGTGTCGACGAGGGGTTCGAGGTCCCAGGACTGGAGCCGGCCGCGCGCGTACTCCCGGGCCCGGCCCACGCTGCGCGGCTCGCGCGGCAGCGTCCAGTCGCCGACCGACTCGGCGGGCAGGCCCTGTACACGTGCCATCAGCAACGCGAGGTCGTCCTCCCCGTGGTGCGTGTCGAGGGTGTTGAGGACGTGGTCGCAGACGTCCTCCAGGGGGCTGGAGGGATCCGTCAGCGCCCCGACGAAGGCCTGCAGACCCTCGTCCAGGGGATGGTCGCGGGACTCGACCAGGCCGTCCGTGTACAGGGCGAGCAGCGCGCCCTCGGGGAGGTCGACCTCCACCTCCTCGAAGGGCTCCCCGCCGACGCCCAGCGGCATGCCGGGCGGCACGTCCAGCATCAGCGCCGGTTCGCCGGGTTCCACCAGGACGGGAGGCAGATGGCCGGCGTTGGCGAAGGTGCAGCGGCGCGTCACCGAGTCGTAGACGGCGTACACGCAGGTCGCGAGATAGACCTCGGACAGGTCGGCCTCGCGGGGGCGGCGGGCGGCGCGGGTGGCCTGCTGGACGCCGCCGGGGGTGCCGAGTCCGCGCGCGATCTCGTCCAGCGCGGAGAGGACTTCGGCCGGTTCGAGGTCGAGGAGGGCCAGGGTGCGCACCGCCGTGCGGAGTTCACCCATCGCCACCGCGGCGCGCAGCCCTCGTCCCATCACGTCGCCGACCACCAACGCGGTGCGGTGGCCGGGCAGTTCGATGACGTCGAACCAGTCGCCGCCGACCTCGCTGGGGCGGCCCGTGGAGGCGTTGCCGGGCAGGTAGCGGCAGGCGATGTCCAGACCTGAGGCGACCGGGTCGCCCGGCGGCAGCAGCGAGCGTTGCAGTATCAACGCCCGCTCGTGCTCCCGCCGGTAGAGCCGCGCGTTGTCGATACAGACGGCGGCACGCGCCGCCAGCTCCACGGCGAGGTCCCGGTCCCGGTCCCCGAACGGCTCGCTGCCCTTGGTCCGCGAGAACTGCGCGAGGCCTACGACGGTGTCGTGGGCGACCATCGGGATGGCGAGCGTGGACTGCACGAGGCCGCCCTCCTCGCCGGGGATGGCCTGCGGCCGCGCGGTGCGCAGCACGTCCGCGCAGGGCGAGTTGAACGCGAAGTGGTGGACGGCTCCGACGGGGACGGGCGCGCCGTCGACCGCGTAGGGGGTGTCGGAGACGGCGGACGAGAAGGCGACGCGGCGCAGTTCGGCGCTGCCGTCGGCGAGTCCGGGCGGGGTCTCGTCGCCGGCCAGGAGGCCCTGGTAGAGGTCGACGGTGGCCAGGTCGCAGAAGCCGGGCACCACGACGTCGAGGAGTTCGCGCGCGGTGGTCTCCAGGTCGAGGGAGTTGCCTATGCGGGCGCCCGCCTCGTTCAGCAGGGCGAGATTGCGCCGGGCGGCGGCGGCCTCGCGGGCGGCGGCGCGGCGGGCGGTGATGTCGGTGCCGAGCCAGGCGACACCGATGGGGCGGCCGGTCCCGCTGTGCACGCGGTAGAGGTTGATCGACCAGTGGCGGCGTTCCTCGGAGCCCGGCACGAACCCGGTGACGTGCATGTCCGTGATGGAGTCGCCGGTCTCCAGGACCCGGCGCAGGGTGGCGCTGACCCGGTCGGCCTCGGGCCGGGGCAGATAGTCGTGGACGCCCTTGCCGCGATGGTCGTCGGGGGTGCCGCCGAAGATGGAGGAGAACCGCTGGTTGGCGCGGCGGATCCGCAGGTCGGGGTCGATCAGCAGGAAGCCGAACGGGGATTGACCGAAAATTGCCTGTGAGGCGGCGAGGTCGGTCTCGATGCTGCGCAGGGTGCGGACGTCGACGACGATGCACACGGCGGCCTTCTCGCCGTCGAGGCTGCGCGTCGGCATGACGTACACCTCGGCGAGTCCCCTCTCGCCGCGCCCGCCGCCGGGCACCGGGTCCGGCGTCCGGAAGGGGACCACGCCGGTCCACTCCCGCCCGTCGAGGATCTCGGCCATCTTGCGCTGGCCGCGCTCGCGCAGGTCCGGGTCGATGAACGCCTCGATGGGATCCATGCCGACCGCCCGGTCTGCGGGGATGCCGAAGATCTGTTCGGCGCGCAGGCTCCACTGGTCGACGAGCCCGTCGGGACCGATCGAGAAGGAGGCGACCTTGATGTAGTCGTAGATGGATCCGGGCGGGCTGCTCTGCCAGATGGCGTCCCCGGGAGCCGCCTCGCCCTCCGCGAGACCGTCGTGCACGGGATCCGAGGCATCGGCCGTGTGCGACGCGAGTGCACCTGTGGCCCTGGCCCTCGCGCCGTCCGACGGGTCCTCGGACTCCGTGGCCTTCGCTGGTATCTCGCTCACGCGAACCGTCCCCTCCAGCTCACCGCGTCCGGCACCGGTCACCGGCGGCGGCTGCCCGCAGTATCCAGCACTACGGCGCCGCACGACACGGTGTTCACGATCACAGCACGGTCCAGGCGTTTTTTGGCCCGTTCCGCGACAACACTTCCAGTCTTCTAACCAGCGGGCACGCGGTCGAACCACCTCATCCGAGACCGCTCGGCGACCGCAACCGGACGGGTGACACGGCGACGCCCGCCGTACACGGGTCAGCCCGGCACGGTGAGTTCGAACCAGACCGTCTTCCCGCTCTCCCCGGGCCGGGTGCCCCAGCGACGGGAGGAGGAAGCCACGAGCTGCAGTCCGCGGCCGCTCTCGTCCTCAAGTCGGGCGGCGCGCTCGCGGGGCGGCACCGGCAACGGGTCGGAGACCTCGACCAGGAGGACGTCCTCCAGGCCGGCCGGACGTATCAGCCGGACACCGATGGGGCCGGTGGCGTGCCGCAGCGCGTTGGTCACCAGTTCGCTGACCAGCAGGGCGGCTATGTCTCCCAGGCTGTCGAGGTCCCAGCTGTTCAGCTGGGTCCGGACGACACGGCGGGCGGTGCGCACCGCACCGGGATCTGCCGGGAACGTCCACTCGGCGCGGTCGCCTTCGGTGTCGATCACACCGATCACTTCCCAGGACAGCGAGTCCACCCATGTCCGGTTTCGTGGGGTTAATGGGCCCATACCCGATATCTGGCGGGCAGTACCGCGCACCGGGCGCAGGGGGCCGCACCGCGGCGCGGCGGTGCGCAGGGGCCTTCCGGCTCCGTGCGGCAGGGATGCGGGAGCGTTTCCCCTCCGTGCGGGACGGACGCAGGAGCCTTTCCCCTCCGTGCGACACGGACGCCCGGAGCCTTCCCCCTCCGTGCCGTACGCCCGGCGTCGTGTCAGCGTGCCCCTGCGTCGAGCCGGGCGAGCGTCTCGCGTACGGCGGGGACGTCCTGGTCGAGCCAGTTCACGTCCCAGATCTCATCGGGGGCCAGCCAGCGCAGCTCGTCGTGGTCCTCCAGGGGTGAGGGAGCGGCGGAGCCGGGGCGCAGCCGGGCGGTCCACACCTGAAGGACGTACGGCGTCCTCAGTGGCCATTCCCCCGGGACGCGCTCGACGGCCTCGGCGTCGACGCCGAGTTCCTCGCGCAGTTCACGGACGAGGGCCGTCTCCGGGCACTCGCCGGGTTCGACCTTGCCGCCGGGCAGCTCCCAGCGGCCGGCCAGGTCGGGCGGTGCGCTGCGGCGCGCGGCGAGCAGGCGGCCGCCGTCGAGGAGGGCGGCTCCGACCACCACGATCCGTTCGGTCATGCGGCGGAGCCTACGGGACGCCGGCGCACGTCAGTTCCGGGTGCCGTCTCCGCTCTGGGGCCGGCCCTGGCCGATGCGCTCGACCCAGTAGAGCTGTTTGTGGCCACGGCTGTCGAGGCTGTCCGCGATCTTCTGGGCCTCGGCACGGGTGGCGTACCGGCCCACGCGGTAGCGATTGCCGTTGTCGTCCTGCCGTATGACGAGCCAGGGCAAGGAGATGGTGCCCTCGTTCATCGCACCCCTCCGCCTGCCCGTCGCGGCCCGCCGCGCGCCCCGCTCTCTAAGGAAACCGCAATCCGCATATGCCCGAGCGTACGCCTAACCTTTACACAGCGAATACGGCTTTGCACAAAGAGGTACGCAACCAGCCAGGACGCAGGGGGCGCACGGGGCCGAACGCGCCGTGCGCGCGCCCTGACGCGTCCGGTCGGCGGGGTGTCGGGCATATATGGGACGACCTGCGAGAACGGCCGGAAACGGCCGGTTTTTGACGGCGCCGTGAGGGGCTCCCGGCGGGCGTTTTCCGGGGGCAACTGCCGGAGGGGTGTGCGCCGCCCGCCGCGATGCGCTACCGGAAGGGCGCCGCAGGCCGCCGCGAGGCCGGCAACCATTCGGCGGGCAGGACGCCGGGCGGGCATCGTGCGGCTATCTGACGGGCAGGTGGTACGCCACCCGGTAACGGTCCGCCGGGATGACCACGTCGGCCGTCTCGACGGGACGGCCCGAGGCGTAGTACGTGCGCTGGACGACCAGGACGACATGCCCGGGGACGCCGCCCAGGGCGAGGAGTTCCTCGGCGAGGCCCGGGCGGGCGCCGACCTCCTCCGCCACGTTGTCCACGATGACGTCGATGGCCCGCATGCGCTCGACCACGCCCATGCCGCCGAGCGGCCCCTCCTCCGGCAGCATCACGGGCGTACGGCCGGTGACGGCGAGGGGCTCCCAGGAGGTGGAGAGCATCATCGCCTCGCCGGCCTCCCGGAAGACGTACTTGGTGCACATCACGCGGTCGCCGGTCTTGATGCCCAGCCGCTCGGCGACGGCGCCGCTCGCCTCGGTCTGCTCACTGCTGGACTCCCAGGTCCCGCGCGCGTGCGCCTCGGCCTGCTCCTGCCGGAACGGCGTGGCCCCGCTCGCGGGCCGGTAGCCGGAGCGTGCGATCCGGCGCGGCACCGGCCGCTCCCGCACATACGTGCCCGAACCGGAGCGGCCCTCGACCAGCCCCTCGGCCATCAGCACCTTGCGGGCCTCCAGGGCGACGGTGTCGGAGACCCCGTACTCCTCGCGGATTCTGGCCTGGGAGGGGAGCCGGGTGTGCGGGGGCAGGGAGCCGTCGACGATCTTCTTGCGGAGATCACCCGCGACACGCAGGTACGCCGGCTGCTCACCGAATGTCACTGGCCGCTCCCATCAGGTTGTACAGACAGCAACAGCGTGGCAACCGTGGGTTCGACCATGCAAGCGAAGGCCAGAGAATCACTCGATGTGATGACATGTGCCCCGGCAGGGCTTTACGCAGGGACTTTCTCCCCGCTATGGGAGTGATCACACATCCTCGCTCCCGCTGCCGCTGTCACTCCCGGTGTCGTAGTCGTCCTCGTCGTACGAGGGCGGGGTGGTGACCAGATCCAGCGCCTCACGGGCGGCGACGGTGGTGTCGCCGTCGACGTACCCGTAACCGCTGTCGTAGTGCAGGTAGAACGTGTCGACGTCGCGCGCGGTCGCCGCCTTCGCCCAGTCCGCGCGGGCGGCCTCCATGTCCTTCGCCAGCGCCGCGACGGACTTCTCCGCGTCGCCGGACCAGGTGTGGCCGCGCAGCGCCTCGGCCTGCTCGCCGAGCACGTCCCGGACGTCCGCCGCCCAGTCCTTGTTGGCGTCCAGGTCCTCCTCGGCGTAGTCCTCCGGCTCCTCGTAGAGGACCTCGTCGACGGCGTCCATCGCCTCGAGGAAGGCCACCTGGTCGGCGTCGAGCGTCGACGCGTCGGCGCGCAGCGAGCCGGTCAGGGTGCCGGACTCGTCGGTGTGCGCGAAGACGCAGGTGATCATCCGGTCGCCCCACGCCCAGCTGTCGGCGGTGGGCGTGAGGTGGAAGACCTCGACCTCCTCGGTCAGCGCCCAGGGGTCCATGGCATAACTGTCCTGCAGCGTCCAGCACTCGTCCTCGGCCTTGTCGGTGACGTAGTCGTCACCGGGGTAGTCCTCGCCGGACAGCGGGACGGTGCCGAACACCTCGCCCTCGTGCGCGCCGGAGCAGGGCACCTTGTCGACGTCGTAGACGTCCTGGTCGAAGCCCGCGCCCGGCACGTCGAAGCAGTCGCCCTTGACGAGCGAGTAACTGCTGCCCCTGGCGCCCTCCTTGACGCCCTCCCAGAAGTCGGAGGCGGCGTTCGTGGACAGCGCCACCACCCACAGGGCGAGACCCAGGGACGACACGGCCGCCCCCGCGACGGCCAGCCCCTTCCCGCGCTCACCCCGCTTCTTGATCTGCACCAGCGCGATGATCCCGAGGACCAGACCCACGGCCGGCAGGAAGCACAGCAGGCCCAGGACGAGGGCGGCGATGGCCACGCCGTTGACGGGCGCGGGCCGGGCGAACGGGGTGTGGTCCTGGCCCCAGACCTGGTAGGGCGCGCCGCCGTAGGGGGGCTGGGAGTACGGCCCCTGGGGGTGCGGGTACGGCGGGGGCGGATACGCGCCCTGCGGCTGCGGAGGCTGGTACGGGTCCTGGGGCTGCTGGGGCCCTGGGGGCGGGGGTATGGACACGAGTACCGTGCTCCTGGTTCAGACGGTTCAGGCAGGGGTGCGGGCGGTGTGGCAGCGGGGTCCGGCAGTGGCGTGGAACAGTCGTGCGACTGATCGGCTGCGCGCATCGTAAGCGGGCAGCACGCGGAGGCGGAACGGCGATCACCAATACGACGATCCGGGCGGTGAACGCGCTTGCCGCACGGGGGCCGACGGGCGTCCCGAGAGCCGCGCGCGCGGGCCTTCGGACGGCGGTTTTCCGCCACCGCCCGCTTCCGAGGGGGACTACGGCCTGACGGCGGAGGACACACCGTCGCCGGTGGTCTCCTGTTCCATCCCGGCCCCGGCGGTCCCAGCGGTCCCGGCCGCCTCGCCCGCCTCGTCCGCCGCCCCCGGCCGCTCCCCCGCCGTCAGCCTGCGCCGCTCCTCCTCGACGATGCGGCGGGCCAGGCCGGTGTCGGAGACGTCGACCGCGTCCGGGGTCGCCTCGGCGGTGTCGCTGCGCCGGGCGTAGGCGTCGAACAGACGGGCCTTGTCGGCCAGGATCCGCAGCAGGCGGTCGTCCACACTGTCGGTGACCAGGAGGCGGTGCACCTGGACCGGACGGACCTGGCCCATGCGGTGCGCGCGGGCCACGGCCTGGTGCTCCAGCGTCGGCTTGACCTGCGGCTCGCACAGGACGACCACGGAGGCGGCCTGAAGGTTGAGCCCGACACCGCCGGCCTCGATCTGGCAGAGCAGCACCGCGTGCCCGTCGGCGGCGGTGAACTCGTCGACGAGCCGCTGGCGGCGCGCGGCGGGCACGGACCCCGATATCGGGCCGGACACCCCGTCCCCGAGCGCCTGCCGGACGGTCTCCAGGACGCTCCGGAAGTACGAGAACACGACCACCTTCAGGCCGTTGGCCGCCGCCTCCGCGACCAGCTCGCGCAGCCGCTGGAGCTTCGCGGACTTCTCCGGGTCGGCGTAGGCGGCCCGGCGCATCGCCATGAAGTTCCCCTCGGCGACGGCGGCCCGGTAGGCCTCCTGGTCGGCGGCGCTGAACTCCTCCCATTCGTCGACCTGGATCAGCGCGGGAAGCTCGGCGAGGACGTCCTCCTGGTTGCGGCGCAGATAGGCGGGCGCGACCGCCTTGCGGAAGACGTGCGGTCCGGCGGCCGCGTCGCTGTCGCGTATCTCCGGGAGCAGTTCGGGGCGGAGATGACGGACGAGGGTGCGGAACTCCTCGACGCGGTTCTCCATCGGCGTACCCGTGAGGAACAGGACGCGGTCGCACGACCCGGCCCACGCGGCGACCGAGCGGGCGCGGCGGGTGGCCGGGTTCTTGACGTAGTGCGCCTCGTCGACGACCAGCAGGCCCGGGGCCGTGGCCGGCTCCGGTGCGGGCAGGGTGTGCAGCACGTCGAACGTCGTGACGGCGACGCCGCCGCGCTCTCGCCACTCCGCGTGGGCGTCCCGCCGGTCCGGACCGTGGACCGGGATCGCCCTGAGGGCGCTGCGGGCGCGGATCTCCCGCGTCCAGTTGATGAGGACGCCGGCCGGGCAGACCACCAGGAAGTGAGCCTGTCCCTCCGCCGCGAGATGGGCGAGCACCGCGACGGCCTGGACGGTCTTGCCCAGGCCCATCTCGTCGCCGATCACCACCCGGCGCTGGGCGAGCGCGAACCGCGCGCCGAAGGCCTGGTAGCCGCGCAGGGAGACCCGGCGGTGGGTGTCGTCCAGCGGCTGCGCGCGCACCCGCTCGGCGACCTCCGACGGTACGAACCCCTCGGCCGCCGCCACGTCCGCGGGGAGCGCGCAGATCTCCGCGAGCAGGCTGTAGTACTCGGCGGAGCGCACCTCGAAGTCGACCCACGGCTCCAGCTCGGACGCCGGTTCACGGAGCAGGTCCGCGGTGGCCTGCGCCAGCCGCAGCGCCAGGTCGGTGTCCGCCGCCTCGGCCGTCAGCTCCCGCAGCTCCCGTGCGGCCGCCCGGGCCGCCTCCCGGCGGTGTCTGCCCGCCACCGCCAGCCTGAGCCGGCTCGTCGCCGGGCGCAGGGCGGGGAGCAGCTCGGCGAGCCGGGTCTCGTGACGCTCGGCGGCGGCGACGGCCCGGGGCAGGTCGGGGCCGGCCTCGACGAGCCGGTACAGCGCGGTGACCAGGGCGGTGGTACGGGGCTCGGGGGCGTCGACGTCGATCCGTACGGAGACGGTCTCCTCGAGCGCGCGGGCGAGCTGCCGGGCGGCGGCGAGGGCCTGGTCGGCGGTCTGCCGTCCGACGCCGGGTATCTGCTGGAGCGCGTGCCGGCTCGCCTCGTGCACGGCGCCCACCGAGTCGAATCCGGCGGCCTCCAGTGCCGCGAGCCTCAGCCGGCCCTCGGTGACGTCCTTCAGCCGGGCCGGCGGGAGGGAGCGGAGCTCCTCGGCGACGAGGGCGTCGCGCAGCGGCGCGTGGGCGGCACGCACCGCCTCCAGGGCACGGGTGTGGTCGGCGCGCAGGGTGCGGGCGGTGTCGTACAGCCGCGCCCCGGCCTCGTACAGCTCGCGCGCCCGTCGGCCGACGACGGGGGCGGGATCGTACGGCGGCGGGACACGGCTGCCGCCGATGCCTTCCGCGTCCTCGGTCCGCCCCATGGTCCCCTCCCCCGCTGTGCCGGTGCGCGTCCCACCCGCCGCGTTCCATGCTCCCACCCGGCACCGACAGCGGCCGGGCTGGCACGATGTCGGCGGCAACGAGAGGGAGGGCCGTGACCGTCGCATCCACAGCCGTCGCATCCACGTCGGTGCGCACGGTCGCGCGCGTCGGCCGGGGCACCGCCCCCGCCCACCACGGGGAGCTCCTGCAGGGCGCGTTCACCGTCCCCGACCGTGACACGCCCGTCCGCGCCCTGGTCACCCTCCCCTGCCCGTCGTACACCACCCGCGCGGCCTTCACGCCGGCCCCGGGCGGCGCGGTGACGGTCTCCCCGCCCTGGAAGACCAAGGCCCGCCGCGCGGCCGAACTGGCGCTGGGGGACCGGCCGGCGGGCGGCCGTCTGGAGCTGTCGGGGGAGGTACCGCTCGGCCGGGGCTTCGGCTCCTCCACCAGCGACGTCCTGGCAGCCGTCCGCGCGGTACGGGACGCCTACGACGCCCCTCTGACGGCACGGGAGGCCGCCCGCCTCGCGGTCCGCGCGGAGACCGCCGCCGACGCCCTGATGTTCGAGGAGACGACGGTGCTGTTCGCGCAGCGCGAGGGTCGGGCCCTGGAGGACTTCGGCCGGCGGCTGCCTCCGCTGCGGGTGCTCGGCTTCGGCACCCGCCCGGGCGGCGACGGCCGGGGCGTGGACACCCTCTCCCTCCCGCCGCCCCGCTACGACGACACGGAGATCGCCCGCTTCGACCACCTGCGCGAGCTGCTCCGGTGTGCCGTACGCACCGGCGACGCGGCCCTGCTGGGCACGGTGGCCACCCGGAGCGCGCTGCTCAACCAGCGCCACCTGCCCGTCCCGGCCCTCGACCGCCTGCTCGCCGTCGCCCACGACTGCGCGGCGCTCGGCGTCCAGGTGGCCCACAGCGGCGACATCGCCGGCCTCCTGTTCACCCCCGCCGTCCCGCCCCCGCCCGAGGCCCGCCGCCGCCTGCGCCACTGGGGATTCGAGGAACAGTGGGAGTTCACGACCGGCCGGCCATGACCTCATCGCCGTCGGACTTGGCCCGGTTCGTCTCCCGGCACGGGGCCGGCGAAGGGCTGCCCAAGCTGGTGGTCGATGGAGACCCCGGACAAGTGGAGCACCTCCATTCCCCGCAAGCGGCCCGCGGCCAAGGAGTCGCAGAAGCCGGCCCGCATGTGGCTGTTCCTGCATGAGCAGCCGGGAGCTCCGGCAGCGGTCGATGGATGCATAAGACTGCCGTCCGTGATGGCGAAGCCGTGCTCGCCGACGGTATCGCCCATCTCTTCGGCCATGCAGAATGCCCGCGCTGTGCCAGCGTCTTCAACAATGCGGATGAGCGCCTCTGCGTCGCCGTCGCCTCTACGATCCGGCGCATGATCAAGCTGACCTGGGCCCTGGTGGCCGACCGCATGGACGAGTGGACCGGTGAAGACATCGCAGAGGGCGTGGCCGTGCTCGAAGCGAAGGTGGGTGCAGTCGTCGACGCGAGCGGGATGCAGGAGCAAGCCGTACGACACTGGCGTACAGACTTCCTCTCGCCCGTCGTCGAGTCGCTACGTACGGAGGGAGCAGCCGCACTCGCACCGGGCGAGTCTTGGAGCCAGGCGGCCGGGCCGTTCCTGGCGTGCGCGTCGCCAGTCACCTGACTCCCACCCCTTTCGGCCCCAGTTCCCCCGGGGCTTACCTACGCGGTGGCTTTGTCCACGAGATCGGGTTCTGGCACACCTTCTGTGGACCTGGCGCGAGGCGGCAGGTCCGTGCGCCGGACTACGTCCTGGTCGGCTGCGGTGCCGACGGGATTTGAACCCGCGAGACAGAGGGGAGCAGGTCCGCCCCGTCTCCGTCAGTCGCCGTGGGAGGGACCTCGCCCACGGCGATCGCAATGGACCGCTCTGCCACGGCACCGCAACCTGCGGAAATGCGCGCACTCCCGCTCCGAACAAGCGTAGAGACACCGTTCTCTGCGGACGAATCTTTATCTGGTCGCAGGCAACCGCTGCCGCGGGTCCACAGAGGTTGTGCCAGAGCCCGAGATCGAACAGCAGATGTCGACCACTTCGGGAGGCACGAGAGTCTGGCGCTGTTCGGTTGCCGGACGGCTAGAAGGGGTCGGCCGAGGTGCTCTGCGTAAGGTTCTCGACGATCGTGCGCAGCCACGGGCGGCGCACGGCTGGCAGCCGGACCAAGGTGTGCAGGAACGTTTCCCGGTCGGCCCGGAACAGGGAGTTGGGGAGCAGCGGGAGGGGGTCGTCGCGGAGTACGTCTCGGGGTATGCGGCCTGACGCGGGAACCGGCAAGTAGGGCTGGGAAGAGACCAGCCACAGCCACACCCCCAGCGGCAGGGGCACCAGGTCTGCCAACGCAGTGGGGCTGGCGGGGATCCAGCTCTGACCTGTCTGGGGATGGACCGGTACGAGCAGGATGTCGACGCCCGCGTCCGGGGAGGGCTGTCCTGGTCCAGCCAGGACGGCGCGCCGCTTCGGGGGGCCTGCGGGCAGCAGGGCATCGAGCGCGCGTTGGAACACGTCCGCGGTCAGACCGCCCGGGACCGTCACCGGCTGCCCGTGGGAGGCAACCAGCAGGTGGGCGAGAGCCTGGCCGGCTGCCGCCTCCCACTGCGGGCTCCACGACCAGTAGTGGTTCGGCCCCAACCGGCCTCCCCACGTGGCAATCGGCTCGAACGGGGGCGTCTTCTCCCCCTTCCCTGTCAGCTCCGACCAGGAGAGGGGCGCAGCGTGGGTACCGTCAACGGGGACGCGGTGCGCGGCATCCGGGCTGAGCCGCACTGCCTGCCAGAGCGAGCAGTCATCGACTCTGGTCGCCACGGGGCGGTCGCATGTCTCGCAGGCCATGTTGGGCCCGTCGGCTCCGTCGAGGCCGCAGCAGGCACCGCCGCGTTTCTCAGGAATCAGCCGGGTTCCACGGATATCACCGGGCGCGATGACACTCGCCCCGGGCGTGCTGTCGGACAGGGCGTAGACCGGCGCGTAGATGCCGCGTGCCTCCGCCTCGCCCGGATCGATCTCGTCCCACATCCGCCACGGCCCTCCCCAGGGGTCCGGGTCCACGGCAAACGTCCCGGACTCCATGAGCACCGGAAGCTGGGCCCCGTTCCCGTACTTCTGACGGGCGTGAACTGGCAGTGCGACCTGGGACAGCGGGGTGGTCAACTCGGCTCCGCATCCCGCACACACGAAAACAAACAAATGTCCTCCGCCTGGGAAACAGACGCACTGTCGCAGCTCGCCGACAGCCAGCCAACATGTTTCCTCATCCGTTGCGGGAACGGCACATGCCACCGTCATGGAGCGCCGAAGCAGCGCGGGCAAGTACCAGCCGCCGCCTCTGACTAAGACGACATCTCATTTGGCGAGTCTGCGGTAGCACATGAGGGTGCGGGCGATGCTGGTGAAGGCCAGGAAGTGATCGGCTTTGCGCTCGTGGTCCGGGTGTACCAGGAGCGCCAAGTGGCGGCTCTGACACCCCTCCGGAGTACTGACGGCCGAGCAGGTCGAGCAGGTGTACAGCGTCGCTCGCCATCGGCAGGCTTGGAGCCAGGCCTGAGCCAGCCCGTCTCAGCGAGGGGTCAGTCATCCCCGCCGGAAGTGGTTCACCCGTTCCAGCGGGTTGCAATGACATTCGCGACGCTGAAGACATCGTCGCACTCGGCGCATTGCGCCTTACCGAAAAGATAAGTCAACTTGGCCGCGACATCGGCCTGGTTGTCGGTGAGCGCGCGACTGTGCAGTCTTTGGGCAAGCCCCTCCAGCGCCGAAGAGTCTGCGGGCTGAAGAGGGATCTTCTGTGCCGCGGTCTCGTTCATGTACATGCTGTCCGTGGTCGAGAAGAAGCCGTACTCACCGAAGGCCATGAAGTTCTCGGCGCTACACGAGGGACAGGGAACTTCGTACTCGTCGTCGTTCAGACCGTCGAGCTGTTCGCCCCACACCTCGACGCCTTCGAAGCTGAGGAGTGCGGCGAGCAAGTAGACGTAAGTTCCGGGGTCATCGCTGAGGCCCGGATCCCGAAGGGCTTCCTCGGTCAGTTGCAACAGGTCGGACATCTCCGCGGCATAGGCAACGTGTGGATCTCGCTCGCCGTATGGCTGGTCGGTGCTGGCCGCGATGGCGCCCGCCAGCAACAGCGGCCCATGTCTGTCCGCGGGCGACCACCGGCGCGCCATGTCTCGTAGGGCCGGCAAGGCCGCGTGGCTCGCCGAGTAGACGGTGCCCTGATGGCACAGCCGGGACCAGAGCTCGCTCCAGCCTGAATCGCTCGGGTCCTGGCTCACTGCGTCGAGCAGACCGGGAATGTCTTCTGCCCTGCCGTAGGCGTGGTGGAGCTGCGACCAGTCCGTCATGCCAGCGATCCAAGCAGCCGGGTGCGCACCCTTCACACGGGGGGCGCATCAGTCGCCCTGCCTCGAGTGCAAGCCAAGCCTGGGTCGGAAAGTAGTCGGCGACCTGCGACGACGCCCCAAGATCCCATCCACGCCTCCTCCACGGACCCCGACATAGGCCCGCTCCAGGCTGCATCCGCCTGCACATACGCGAAGACCCCGTCCTCAGCGTTCTCGCTGGTGGCGGGGTCTTTAGACGCCGTTTCAGCTGGTGAGTCGGCGGTAGGCGATGAGGGCTGCCGGCGATGCCGACGAAGGCGAGGAAGTGCTCGGCCTTGCGCTCGTAGCGGCGGTGCAGTCTTCGGCATCCGGCGAGCCAGGAGACCGTTCTCTCGACGACCCAGCGGTGTCGGCCGAGCCGCGTGGACGCCCCGATGCCCTTACGGGCGATGCGGTGGCGGATGTGACGCTGAAGACATCGTCGCACTCGGCGCATTGCGCCCTACTTGCCGCCCGGACGCTGACGGAATCGATTGCGCACCGCGACCAGCGCAGCTCTCCTCGAGCGCCGAGTTCGTCGAGGATGACCCGGTGCAGTCTGGCCCACACCCGATTCCGGCTCCACCGGGCGAAGCGACGGTAGACGGTGGGCCAGGCCGGCCCGAACACCGGTGGCAGCTGCCGCCAGGTGCAGCCCGAGGTGGCCACGAAGACGATCGCCGCCGGGCATTCGCGGTCACCGGCCCGACGTCGGCCGCCGCCCTGCGGGCGGGCGTATGACCTCCGTCGGCGGGACCACCCGTCGGAACAGCGCCCACAACTCGTCCGACACCAACCGCTCCACCAGATCCGTCATGCACGGCTCAACGAGTGATCACGCCATCAGAAGCGACGTCTTATGGACAACGGTCATAAGTTCCCACGTGGCCCTCGATAAGAACTCTTCATCGGCATTTCTCCGAAATCACTGGGCGGGGCAGCGTATTCATGGTTGAGTATTGGGCATCAATCCGACGAACCCAGGAAAAGGAATAGCCATGTTTTCCGGAAAATGGATTTCGCGAGCAGTGACAGTCTGTGCGCCAGTAGCCCTCGTGGTCGGCCTCTCCAACCCTGCGCATGCAACCGGTGACGACAAGGTCAACCTCACCATTGACGGTCACATCGTCGGAAGCATCGCCTACAAGGACAACGGCGACAAGTTCACTCTCTGCGACCTCTACGCCGACGGCAAGGGCGTCCAGGGCCGTGTCTACATGTACTACGCCGGCCTTAATGAATGGCACAAGGAGAGGGAGTGGGACAAGGGCGGCTCCGGCACCTGCGAAACCAACAGTTATGACATTCTAAACAACCAGCGATACTGGGTGACAATCACCCGGAATGGCAACTCTAAAGTCGAGAGCTTCGAAATATATGGCTCTGGGGAATAGCTGCTGACCGCATCTCTCGCAGCTGGAGCTTGAGGTGAGGGTCGCCCGAATCACCTCGGGTGGCCGTCGCCTCCACCCTCGACGGACGAGCCTCTTGTAGCAGCACAGAGCGGCGGAGAGTCCGAGAGTAGCCCGACAGCCACGACGATGGGTGGGCCGCGCAGCGAGGTTCTCACTGAGGAGAGTCCTTTTCCGCGCGGCCTCCCGCCGAACCGGACAACGGCGTGAGTGGTCTGACAGGCCGTTCCGAGTGGATTCGATCGTGGCAGGTATCGCTCCACAGATCTCACAGGTATCCGCCAGGAGTCTTGAAATAAGCTCCTTCTGTGGATAGTCCACTCGCACCGGCTGACGGTCGGAGAGTTCCGCCGTCTTTTGCCGCTGGTGTGGAATCCCACCGCCCGTGCTACCAGTGGTCTCCTGTTCTTCCGTTCGATGCGGACCCCGAACGCGATTCGGGGTCCGTTCGGTGTTTTGACGGTGGCCGTATATTTCGCTGCCATCTTCGACACCGTTGAACGGTGCTTGCCTGGAAGAGTGAGGAGGTCCGTGCGTGGGCTTCCCACGGCCGGCCCACCTACGAGGAGTGGGACGCCGCCCTCGCCGCCCTGGGGACGCGTCGGCGCCCCCGGCACCACCCGCTGGAACAGCTCCCACAACTCAATCCGGCACCAGCCGTTCAACGATCCCCACCACGACCGACAGCCTACCGAGCCAGCCATACCTGCTTACCGACCTGCGGAGGAGGCCGACAGAGGCGGGCACAGGGGCGCCGATGGCTCACGCCATAGGACGTTCGGGGCTCAATCGGTAGCAGTCAGGGAACAAGCGGCTCCGTAGTCGAGTCGCTCCTGCCCTTGGAGTTCCCGCAGGTCGACATCAAATTCGATTCGTCCGGCGAATAGAAGCGGAAGATCACCAGCACATCGGCGGTCGGCCAGACCCTCAACTGCGGACACTCTCCTTCGGAGTACTGGTGCTCCCATCTGCGTACCGGGTTTCCCGTGCCCCTCCCAGGTGCGCCCCTCGTTCTGTCCGGCCTCACACGGCACCCCCGGAAGCCCCGGCTCAGAGCACGTACAGACCCGACCCGAGAGTCAGCACCGAGTCAGCACAGGGCCAGGAAACAGGCTGATCCAGCCGGAGAGAACAGGAAGGGGCCAGATCCGAAGATCCCGCCCCTGACCTGGGATTTCCTATCCTGACCTGCCACTTCAGGAGATCAAGGAATCAGGCACTACACGTTGAAGCGGAACTCCACGACGTCGCCGTCCTGCATGACGTAGTCCTTGCCCTCCATGCGGGCCTTGCCCTTGGCGCGGGCCTCGGCGACCGAGCCGGTCTCCACCAGGTCGGCGAAGGAGATGACCTCCGCCTTGATGAAGCCCTTCTGGAAGTCGGTGTGGATGACGCCCGCGGCCTCGGGGGCGGTGGCGCCCTTCTTGATGGTCCAGGCGCGGGTTTCCTTGGGGCCGGCCGTGAGGTAGGTCTGCAGGCCGAGGGTGTCGAAGCCGACGCGGGCCAGGGTGGCGAGGCCGGGCTCCTCGGCGCCGACCGACTCCAGGAGCTCCATCGCGTCCTCCTCGTCGAGCTCGGCGAGGTCCGCCTCCAGCTTGGCGTTGAGGAAGATCGCCTCGGCGGGGGCGACCAGGGCGCGCTGCTCGTCCTTGAAGGAGTCGTCGGTCAGCTCGTCCTCGTCGACGTTGAAGACGTAGAGGAAGGGCTTGGTGGTGAGGAGGTGCAGGTCGTGGAGGAGCTCGGCGCGCTCGCTGCCCTGGAGGATGCCCTGCGAGAAGAGGGTGTCGCCCCTCTCCAGGATCTCCTTGGCCTCCTCGACGGCCTTGACCTTCGGCGCGACGTCCTTCTTGATCCGCGACTCCTTCTGGAGCCGGGGGAGGACCTTCTCGATCGTCTGGAGGTCCGCCAGGATCAGCTCGGTGTTGATCGTCTCGATGTCGTCCTTGGGCGAGACCTTGCCGTCGACGTGGACGACGTTCTCGTCCTTGAAGGCGCGGATGACCTGGCAGATCGCGTCGGACTCACGGATGTTCGCCAGGAACTTGTTGCCGAGGCCCTCGCCCTCGGAGGCGCCGCGCACGATGCCCGCGATGTCGACGAAGTCGACGGTCGCCGGGAGGATCCGCTGGGAGCCGAAGATGTCGGCCAGCTTGGTGAGGCGGGCGTCGGGGACGCCGACCACGCCGACGTTCGGCTCGATCGTGGCGAACGGGTAGTTGGCCGCCAGCACGTCGTTCTTGGTCAGGGCGTTGAACAGGGTCGACTTGCCGACATTCGGCAGACCGACGATTCCGATCGTGAGCGACACGTTGCGACTTCCCGTAGTCAGAGGGCCAGGGGGCCGGTTCCCGCGGTGAGGGGGCCTGGGGGCCGGAGGGCCGGCCGATCCACCAGTTTACGGCGTGCCGGACGCCGGCCCGGCGGGCCTGTCGAACGCTTGGCCGAGGCTCGCCCCTCGGCGTGTCCGACACCCGATTCGGCACATAAACCGACCTAAGTTGGTCCAGTGGAGCAACACAGGACGCGCCCCCCACAGAACACGACCCGCCGGGACCCGCCTTCACCGCCGCCCCTGCCACCCCAGGAACGGGGGCGGGTGCGCAAGGAGCCGCGTGTCGGCGCGGGTCCGGCGCGCCCCGCTCGTCCCACCCGTCCCGCCGGCACCGCCCGTCCCGCGCAGGGCGCGGTCGGCTCCGGCCGTACCGGAACCGGCCCCGGCCGGCCATCGGTGCCGCCCCGGCCCTCCCGCTCGCCCAGGATGCCGGGGGCGGCCCGGGGCTCGGAGGCTCAGCGGGCCTCCGGGCCGGCCCGGGGCTCGGGGACGCCCCGGGTCCCGGGCGATCGACGGCCCTCGGGATCCGCGCGGTCGGTGGCCGGCGGTGCGCGGCCCCGTGAGGCGCGGCGCCCCTCCCCCGGCGGGCTCCTGTCCCCCATCGCTCTGGTGCGGGCTCTGCGGCGGATGCCGAACCCCCGGCTGACGGGGCTCGGGAGCGGGTTGTTCAGCGGGGTGCTGATGTGCGCGCTCGGGAGCGTGGACGAGCTGCTGTTCGCCGGCTCGCTGACGGTCTACAGCGTGCTGTTCCTGCCGGTGTGCGTGCTGACCGCCCTGTGGGTGCGCCGGGGCGATCTGCTGTCGGCGCCCGTGGTCGTGCCGATCGCCTTCGCCCTGGGGCTGCTGCCCGTGACCGGCGGCGAGGGCGGGGTGGGAGCGCGGCTGATGGGCCTGGTCACGGCACTGGCAACCCAGGCCGGCTGGCTCTACGGCGGGACGCTCGCCGCGACCGCGACCGTCTTCGCGCGCGCCGTACGGCGGGCCGCCCGCCGCCGGGCCGCGAGCCGCCGGGCGCGTCTCCGGGGGGCGTCCTGAGACCGCCCGTGCGGGGCGCCGCGGGCGGGCCGGGGTCGCCTCGGAGGTGCGGCGGGCGAGGCCGAGGCCGAGACCGGCCACGGCGAGGGCTGCGCGGGCGGCGAGGTGCTCCAGGGCCTGCCGCGGACGTGGCGTCGTCGCCCGCGGGACGGCCGCGCGACGTCGTAGGGCCCCTTCCGCGCGAGCGGGGCCGGGTGGTTGTGAGGGAGCGTGCGCTCGGTGTGCCGCCCGGAAGTCCTCGTAACGGGCGTACTCGGGCTTCCGGCGGGCGGTGCGGCGAGTGGGGTACCTGGGTGTCTCCCACGTCTTTGCGGCCGTGAGGATCTTCACGGCAGCGGGGAGCGCGCCCGGCGTCGCGCGGCACGCGCCCCTCTCACAGCCGGCCTAGGGGGTGTTTCGAAAGTCCCGTGCGGTGCCCGCGGTGTTCGGTGCGTGCCCTCGGCGTGCCGGACGAAGGCCCTCGTAGCGGAGCTGCTTGGGTCTTCGGCCGGTGCGGCGAGGGTGCGTGCCGGGCGCCGCGGGTGCTGTGCGGGACTTTCGAAACACCCCCTAGCTGCCCGGGCCCTTCTCCGCCGCTCGCATCGCCGCCCCCACGATCCCCGCGTTGTTCTGCAGCTGCGCCGGGACGATCTCCGCCTTGATGCCCTCGATGTAGGGCAGGAACTTCTCGGACTTACGGCTGACGCCGCCGCCGATGATGAACAGCTCGGGCGAGAACAGCATCTCCACGTGCGCGAGGTACTTCTGGACACGGCGTGCCCAGTGCTCCCAGGTCAGCTCGTGGTCCTCCTTGGCCTTGCTGGAGGCGCGCTTCTCGGCGTCGTGCCCGTTCAGCTCCAGGTGGCCGAGCTCGGTGTTGGGGACGAGGGCGCCGTCGACGAAGACGGCACTGCCGATGCCCGTACCGAAGGTGAGCAGGATGACCGTGCCCCTGCGGTCGCGCCCGGCGCCGAAGGCCGCCTCCGCGACGCCCGCCGCATCCGCGTCGTTGACCACCGTCACCGGCAGCCCGCCCAGCCGCTCGCTGAACAACGCGCGCGCGTCCGTGTCGATCCATCCCTTGTCGACGTTGGCCGCCGTCCGGATGGTGGACCCGCCGGTCACCACACCGGGGAAGGTGAGGCCGACCGGGCCCGTCCACCCGAAGTGCTCGACGACCTCCTTGACGCCGTCGGCCACCGCGTCCGGCGTCGCCGGCTGCGGGGTGAGCACTTTCAGGCGCTCCTGAGCCAGGTCGCCCTTGTCCAGGTCCACAGGGGCGCCCTTGATCCCGGATCCGCCGATGTCCACGCCGAAGATCTGCATGGCTCCACGTTACGACGGCGGACTGACGGTCACTCACCCGAGGCGTCGGCGGGCGGGAGCCGCCCGGGGCGCTCAGGCGCCCCCGGAGCCCTCGGAGCCCTCGGAGCCCTCGGCACCGCTGCCGCCGCGCGCCTGCACCAGGGCCGCCGCCTCCTCGCGCAGGTCCCTGCGCAGTTCCTTGGGCAGCGAGAAGGTGATGTGCTCGTCGGCGGCCTTGACCAGCTCGACGTCCTCGTAGCCGCGCTCGGCGAGCCAGGCGAGGACCTCCTCGACGAGGACCTCGGGGACGGAGGCGCCGGAGGTCACGCCGACCGTGCTCACGCCCTCCAGCCAGGCCTCGTCGATCTCGCTCGCGAAGTCCACCAGGTACGCGGCGCGGGAGCCGGCGATCTTGGCGACCTCGACGAGCCGCTTGGAGTTGGAGGAGTTGCGGGAGCCGACGACGATCACCAGTTCCGCCTCGGCGCCCATCTGCTTCACGGCGAGCTGACGGTTCTGCGTGGCGTAGCAGATGTCGTCGCTGGGCGGGGAGATCAGCTGCGGGAACTTCTCCTTCAGCGCGTCGACCGTCTCCATCGTCTCGTCGACGGAGAGGGTGGTCTGCGACAGCCAGACGACCTTGGAGGGGTCGCGCACCTCCACCTTGGCGACGTCGCCCGGGCCGTCGACGAGCTGGATGTGGTCGGGGGCCTCGCCGGAGGTGCCGATGACCTCCTCGTGGCCCTCGTGCCCGATCAGGAGGATGTCGTAGTCCTCGCCCGCGAAGCGGACCGCTTCCTTGTGGACCTTGGTGACCAGGGGGCAGGTCGCGTCGATGGTGGCGAGCTGTCCGCGCGCGGCCTCCTCGTGGACGACCGGGGCGACACCGTGCGCCGAGAACATCACGATGTTGCCCGGCGGGACCTCCTCCGTCCGCTCGACGAAGATGGCGCCCTTCTTCTCCAGGGTCTGCACGACGTACTTGTTGTGGACGATCTCGTGCCGGACGTAGACCGGGGCGCCGTACTGCTCCAGGGCCTTCTCGACGGCGATCACGGCGCGGTCCACGCCCGCGCAGTAGCCCCGGGGAGCGGCGAGCAGGACACGGCGGCGGGCAGGCGAAGCAGTCATGTGTCCCATCGTAAGGCCGGGTCCGGCCACCGTCGGCGTGCCTGGGGGCTGCCGCCCCCCGCCCCACGCTCCGGCCGTGAACGGACCTCGTCCTCGAACGCCGGACGGGCTGAATTCGCCGACCCTGCGTTGTCAGTCCGGGCCTATACCCTCGGGCGCATGGCTGTGAACACGTCCGCGGACGCCCCGCTGCCCGTCGGTGAGGTGTCGCGGCTCATCGGGGGGTGGATCGACCGGCTCGGCGCGGTGTGGGTCGAGGGGCAGATCACCCAGTTGTCGCGGCGCCCGGGTGCGGGTGTCGTGTTTCTGACGCTGCGCGATCCGTCGTACGACATCTCGGTGAGCGTGACCTGTTACCGGCAGGTGTTCGACGCCGTCGCGGACGTCGTCGGGGAGGGCGCGCGGGTCGTCGTCCACGCGAAGCCGGAGTGGTACGCGCCGCGGGGGCAGTTGTCGCTGCGGGCCGTCGAGATACGGCCCGTGGGGGTCGGCGAGCTGCTGGCCCGGCTGGAGCAGCTGAAGAAGTCGCTGGCGGCGGAGGGGCTGTTCGCGGCCGAGCGGAAGAAGGCGTTGCCCTTTCTGCCGCAGCTCATCGGGCTCGTGTGCGGGCGGGCGTCGGCCGCCGAGCGGGACGTGCTGGAGAACGCCCGGCACCGGTGGCCCGCGGTCCGTTTCGAGGTGCGCAATGTCGCGGTGCAGGGGGTGCACGCGGTGTCGCAGGTCGTCCAGGCCGTGAAGGAGCTGGACGAACTCCGCGAGGTCGACGTGATCATCGTCGCGCGCGGCGGCGGCAGCGTGGAGGATCTGCTGCCGTTCTCCGACGAGCAGCTGGTGCGGGCGGTCGCCGCCTGTCGTACACCGGTCGTCTCGGCGATCGGGCACGAGCCCGACAATCCGCTGCTGGACCATGTGGCCGACCTGCGCGCCTCCACTCCCACCGACGCCGCCAAGAAGGTGGTGCCGGACGTCGGGGAGGAGCTGGAGCGGGTGCGGATGCTGCGCGGGCGGGCGCGGCGGTGCGCGGAGGCGTTCGTGGAGCGTGAGGAGCGCGGCCTCGCCCACGCGCTGGCGCGGCCCGCGCTCCAGGACCCGCACCGGATGATCGACGAGCGGGCCGATCTCGTCTCCTCGCTCACCGACCGTTCCCGGCGGTGTCTGGGGCATCTGCTCGACCGCGCGGACTCCGAGCTGACGCACACGCACGCGCGCGTGGTGGCGCTCTCGCCGGCCGCGACGCTGAAGCGGGGGTACGCGGTGCTGCAGAGGGCCGACGGGCACGTGGTGCGGGATCCGGGCGAGGTGACGGCGGACGAGGCGCTGCGGGCGCGGGTCGCCCAGGGTGAGTTCACTGTTCGAGTCGACAACCAGGACGGGGTGCATGACGAGCAAGGCTGAGGAAGCCCTCGGGTACGAGCAGGCGCGCGACGAGCTGATCGAGGTCGTACGGCGGCTGGAGGCGGGGGGTACGACGCTGGAGGAGTCCCTGGCGCTGTGGGAGCGCGGGGAGGAGCTGGCCAAGGTGTGCCGGCGCTGGCTGGAGGGCGCGCGGGCGCGGCTGGACGCGGCGCTGGCCGAGGAGGAGGGCGCGGGGGAGAGCGACGCGTAGGCGCGGGCCCGTGGTGACTGTGAGGACGGTCACCACACCCCCAGATTTGTTGAACCTTGAACTTCCTTTGCCGTACCTTCGTGCGTGTCAGCCGGCCCGGCGTCCCGGATCCGGACGCGCACCCGAGGAAGTTCATCCATGTCTCTCGTTCTTGACCCCGCCGCCCAGGACCTGCTGTTCCGCGAGGCCCACACCGCGAACACCTTCACCGACGAGCCGGTGACCGACGAGCAGGTCCAGGCGATCTACGACCTGGTCAAGTTCGGCCCGACCGCGTTCAACCAGACCCCGCTGCGCATCACCCTGGTCCGCTCGCCCGAGGCCCGTGAGCGGCTGGTCCAGCACATGGCCGAGGGCAACCAGGCCAAGACGGCCACCGCCCCGCTGGTCGCGATCCTCTCCGCGGACAACGAGTTCCACGAGGAGCTGCCGACCCTGTTCCCGGCCTTCCCCCAGGCCAAGGACCTGTTCTTCGCCGAGCGCGCGGCCCGCGAGAACGCCGCCGGGATGAACGCCGCCCTGCAGGCCGCCTACTTCATCATCGGCATCCGCGCGGCCGGCCTGGCCGCGGGCCCGATGACCGGCCTGGACTTCGAGGGTGTCCGCAAGGAGTTCCTCGACGACGACCACACCCCGCTGATGGTGGTCAACATCGGCCGGCCGGGCCCGGACGCGTCCTACCCGCGCTCCCCGCGCCTCGCGTACGACCAGGTCGTCACCACGGTCTGAGCGACCGCGTGACACGCAGGAGGCCCCCGGCGTTCCGGGGGCCTCCTGCATGCCGTACGACGGCGGCTCACGCCATCTTGAGCGCCCCGGCCATCTCGCTCAGACGGTCGAAGGACGCCGTGCCCGCGACGACCGTCGTCGAGCCGTCGGTGTCCTGCAGGACGAGCGCGTCGTAGCGGCCGCCGGTGTAGCGGGTCCAGGTGCGGCCGTCGATCTTTTCTGTCACCTTGGTGGCCTGAGCGCCCTGGCTGGCCTCGTCGATGAACTGCGAGCGCTTCTGAGTGGACTGCTCGACGGCGACGTACTCCCCGTCGGGAGCGTGGAAACCGAGATGCCAGGAATCGAAGTCGGCGCCCTGGAAGCGCACCGAGGTCGCCTTCCAGCTGTCGGACAGGCCCTCGGGGGCGGCCACCGGGTACGACGCCGCGCGGCGTGCCGTGAGCAGCTCGACGCGGTAGTCGACCCGCTTGATGTCGGGAGCGTGATCGTCGTGCGGGACGAAGAGATAGATGACCCACGCCGCGACCACGATGAGGCCCAGGGAAAGGATCATGTCCCGGGCCGTCTTCTGCTTGCCGTTCGAACCTGCCACGTCCCCCATCGTCGCAGGTGCCCGGTGCGCTCATCCGTGGGGGCCCCTGCTCATTTTGTCGGACTGACGATAGAGTCGAGGATCGAACCCTCATCCGGCCGTCGTCGTATCAGAAAGGTGCGCTCCGATGACCGAGCATCATCACCTGCCGTCCGAGCTCGATGTCCCCTCCGAGGCCCCCGACCGCAACCTCGCCCTGGAACTGGTCCGCGTGACCGAAGCCGCCGCGATGGCCGCGGGCCGCTGGGTGGGACGCGGTGACAAGAACGGCGCCGACGGTGCCGCGGTGCGCGCGATGCGGACCCTCGTCTCGACCGTCTCGATGAACGGCGTGGTCGTCATCGGCGAGGGGGAGAAGGACGAGGCGCCGATGCTCTTCAACGGCGAGCGCGTCGGCGACGGGACCGGCCCCGAGGTCGACATCGCCGTCGACCCGATCGACGGCACCACGCTGACGGCCAAGGGCATGCCGAACGCGATCGCCGTCCTCGCCGCCACCGAGCGGGGCGCGATGTTCGACCCGTCCGCCGTGTTCTACATGGACAAACTGGTCACCGGCCCCGAGGCCGCCGAGTTCGTCGACATCAACGCGCCCATCGAGGTCAACATCCGCCGGGTCGCCAAGGCCAAGCGCGCCACCCCCGAGGACGTCACCGTCGTCATCCTCGACCGGCCGCGGCACGAGGGCATGATCAAGGAGATCCGGGACACCGGCGCGCGCATCAAGCTGATCTCGGACGGCGATGTGGCCGGCTCCATCCTGGCGCTGCGCGAGGGCACCGGCATCGACCTGCTGCTCGGCATCGGCGGCACCCCCGAGGGGATCATCTCGGCCTGCGCCGTGAAGTGCCTCGGCGGCACCATCCAGGGCAAGCTGTGGCCCAAGGACGACGAGGAGCGGCAGCGGGCGATCGACGCGGGGCACGATCTGGACCGCGTCCTGACGACCGAGGACCTGGTCAAGGGCGAGAACGTGTTCTTCGTCGCGACCGGGATCACCGACGGTGAGCTGCTGCGCGGGGTGCGGTACCGGTCGGAGACCGCGACCACCGACTCGATCGTGATGCGGTCGCGGTCGGGCACGGTGCGGCGGATCGACTCCGAGCACCGGCTGAGCAAGCTGCGGGCGTACAGCGCGATCGACTTCGACCGGGCGAAGTAGCACCCGGGGGCGGGGCCGCGGGTCCACCTGGCCCCGCGCCCTGAGACCGGCCGGCCGGCCGTTTGCCGAAAAGTGGGCGCCCCCCGGTGCGGAGGGGGGCGCCCCTTTCGTATGGGACCGTCAGCCTGCCTGCGCTATGCGCCCCGCCGACCTGGCCGCCTTCTTCAGTTCCATGTCGCGGCGGCGGCGCCGGGCGAGGACGACCCGGCGTTCGGCGGCGGTGAGGCCGCCCCAGACGCCGTAGGGCTCCGGCTGCAGCAGGGCGTGCTCGCGGCACTCCACCATCACGGGACAGCGGGCGCACACCCGCTTCGCGGCCTCCTCGCGGGACAGGCGGGCGGCGGTGGGCTCCTTCGACGGTGCGAAGAACAGGCCTGCCTCGTCGCGCCGGCACACCGCCTCGGTGTGCCAGGGAGCGTCTTGGTCCCTGTCGCGCGCTGGCACCCGCTGAGCCGGAACGGCGGCGACCTGCAGGGACGAATGCGGCGTTTGCAGCACGGGTCTACTCCTGACGACGGCTTCGCGAGCGAGAGACGATGCAGCAAGCCCTACCCGCTGTGCGCGCGCCTATGCACTCCGTTCCGAACCGCTGGTTTCCGGGGAGTCCTGCGCGGTCGCGTGGGGTGGGAGGGTCGCCCGGTGCCCGGCGGGATTCACGACCGTCAACGGTCCAGGTGTTTGCGCAAACCCCTGTCGACCTTGCGCTGCACACGGTCGAGGATGTCCGCGACGAGCCTGCCGCGCTTGGGTCTGCCCTCGATGCTGCCCAGGACGGCCCAGCCGTCGACGTAGACCACCGGGGCGTCCGGCTCGGGCGAGTCGAGCGCGTCCACCTCGAAGCTGCCGAGGACGCCGCCGCCGGTGCCGCGCAGCGACACGTTCTCCGGGACGCGGATCTCCACGCTGCCGAAGACGGCCCACGCCTTGATCATGACCTGCTGGTACTCGAAGAGCGCCTCGCTCAGGTCGAGCTCCACGCTGCCGAAGACCGCGTACGCGTGGACCCGGCGGCCCGCGCGCCAGCGGCCCCGGCGGCTGGCGCTGCTGAACACCGCGACAACGCTGTCGTCGGGGTCGGCGGGGATCGCGCCGGCGGCGGGGTGGTGCGGGGCGGCTCCGGGAGCGGGGCGGCGGCCGTGGGCGGCGGGCAGGTCCCGTATGAAGACCTCCAGCTCACCCACCGTCTTGGCGGCCAGCACGCCCTCCACGCGCTCGGCATGCTCGTCGGCCGTGAGCCTGCCCTCCGCGAGGGCCTCGCGCAGGATGTCGGCGATGCGGTCGCGGTCGGCGTCCGAGGCGCGCAGTTCGGCGGTCGGTGTGGGGGCGGCAGCGGTCTGCTTCTGAAGGTCCACGGCAGCAGCGTACCCACACACGATAGATCGCGATAGCCCCCGTCCGGGGGATCCGCCGCGGCTCCAACTGAGCCTTACCTCACAAGCTCGCCGTCGCGGCCAGGTTCTACGCTGGTGAGGCCCGTCGGCGTCGACGGGTCGCCGTCTGCAGAGTGAGGAATGGGCTGCGATGCCTGAGTTCGCGTACACCGATCTGCTCCCCATGGGAGAGGACACCACCCCCTACCGGCTGGTGACCTCCGAGGGTGTCTCCACCTTCGAGGCCGACGGGCGGACGTTCCTCAAGGTGGAGCCGGAGGCGCTGCGCAAGCTGGCCGAGGAGGCCGTCCACGACATCCAGCACTACCTGCGCCCGGCCCACCTCGCGCAGCTGCGCCGGATCATCGACGACCCCGAGGCCTCGAGCAACGACAAGTTCGTCGCGCTGGACCTGCTGAAGAACGCCAACATCGCGGCGGCGGGCGTGCTGCCCATGTGCCAGGACACCGGTACGGCGATCGTGATGGGCAAGCGCGGGCAGAACGTGCTCACCGAGGGCGGCGACGAGGAGGCCCTGTCCCGGGGCATCTACGACGCCTACACCAGGCTCAACCTGCGGTACTCGCAGATGGCTCCGCTCACCATGTGGGAGGAGAAGAACACCGGCTCCAACCTCCCGGCGCAGATCGAGCTGTACGCCACCGACGGCGGCGCGTACAAGTTCCTGTTCATGGCGAAGGGCGGCGGCTCGGCCAACAAGTCGTTCCTCTACCAGGAGACCAAGGCCGTCCTGAACGAGGCCTCCATGATGAAGTTCCTGGAGGAGAAGATCCGTTCGCTGGGTACCGCCGCCTGCCCGCCGTACCACCTGGCGATCGTCGTCGGCGGCACGTCCGCCGAGTACGCGCTGAAGACCGCGAAGTACGCCTCCGCCCACTACCTGGACGAGATCCCGGCCGAGGGCTCGCCGCTCGGGCACGGCTTCCGGGACAAGGAGCTGGAGGAGAAGGTCTTCGAGCTGACCCAGAAGATCGGCATCGGGGCGCAGTTCGGCGGCAAGTACTTCTGCCACGACGTGCGCGTGGTGCGCCTCCCCCGGCACGGCGCCTCCTGCCCGGTCGCCATCGCCGTCTCCTGCTCCGCCGACCGCCAGGCCGTCGCGAAGATCACGGCGGAGGGCGTCTTCCTGGAGCAGCTGGAGACGGACCCGGCGCGCTTCCTGCCGGACACCACGGACGAGCACCTCGACGAGGCGTCGGACGTCGTCAGGATCGACCTCAACCAGCCGATGGACGACATCCTCGCCGAGCTGACGAAGTACCCGGTGAAGACCCGTCTGTCGCTCTCCGGCCCGCTCGTCGTGGCCCGTGACATCGCGCACGCCAAGATCAAGGAGCGTCTGGACGCGGGCGAGGAGATGCCGCAGTACCTGAAGGACCACCCGGTGTACTACGCGGGCCCGGCGAAGACCCCCGAGGGCTACGCGTCCGGCTCCTTCGGCCCGACGACGGCCGGCCGGATGGACTCCTACGTCGAGCAGTTCCAGGCGGCGGGCGGTTCGAAGGTGATGCTCGCCAAGGGCAACCGCTCGCAGCAGGTCACGGACGCGTGCGGCACCCACGGCGGCTTCTACCTGGGCTCCATCGGCGGCCCGGCCGCCCGTCTCGCGCAGGACTGCATCAAGAAGGTCGAGGTCGTCGAGTACGAGGAGCTCGGCATGGAGGCCGTCTGGAAGATCGAGGTCGAGGACTTCCCGGCGTTCATCGTGGTCGACGACAAGGGCAACGACTTCTTCAAGGACCCGGCGCCGGCGCCGACGTTCACGTCCATCCCGGTCCGGGGACCGGGGCTGGCTTAGTGCCGCCCGGGGCGGCGGGGCGGATCCCGCCCCGCCGCCCCTGCCCGTCCGGCCCCTGCCCGGCCCGTCCCGTCTCCGCCGGCCCCCTTCGGCCCCCCGCCGGGGAGCCCGCACCCCGGATTCCCGCCGGCGGACCCCGTCGGCCCTCGTCCGGTGTCGGGTGGGCTGTGGCCGGTGCCGTCCGGCGGAGCGGTCGAAGGAGTCCTCAAGGACCCGGCCACCGCCCGGCGTTCACCGCGATCCCGGGCCGGGGCCCCGGGCCGGGACGGCGGCGCGGCGGGTGGCGTCCACGGGAACAGCGGGTGCGTCCGCGATGCTGTCCCTCAGTGGAGGTGATCGTCGATGACCGACGAGCAGGACAAGGGCGGCTACCGCATCGAGCACGACTCCATGGGCGAGGTGCGGGTGCCGGCAGAGGCCAAGTGGCGGGCGCAGACACAGCGGGCCGTCGAGAACTTCCCCGTCTCCGGCCAGCGGATCGAGCGGGCGCACATCGAGGCGCTGGCGCGGATCAAGGGCGCGGCCGCCAAGGTCAACGCGGAGCTGGGGGTGCTCGACAAGGAGATCGCCGGGGCGATCCAGGAGGCGGCGGCAGAGGTCGCCCGCGGGGACTGGGACGAGCACTTCCCCGTCGACGTGTTCCAGACCGGCTCCGGCACCTCCTCCAACATGAACGCCAACGAGGTCATCGCCACGCTGGCCGGCGAGCGGCTGGGCCGGGACGTCCATCCCAACGACCACGTCAACGCCTCGCAGTCGTCCAACGACGTCTTCCCCTCGTCCATCCACATCGCGGCCACCGCCGCCGTGACCCGTGATCTCGTCCCGGCGCTGGAGCACCTCGCCGGCTCCCTCGGCCGGAAGGCGGAGGAGTTCGCCGATGTCGTGAAGTCCGGGCGGACCCATCTGATGGACGCCACCCCCGTCACCCTGGGACAGGAGTTCGGCGGGTACGCCGCCCAGGTGCGCCACGGCGTGGAGCGGCTGCGCGCCTCCCTCCCCCGGCTCGCCGAGCTGCCCCTCGGCGGCACCGCCGTCGGGACCGGGATCAACACCCCGCCCGGCTTCTCCGCCGCCGTCATCGAGGAGGTCGCCCGGGTCACCGGACTGCCGCTGACCGAGGCGCGCGACCACTTCGAGGCGCAGGGCGCCCGGGACGGGATCGTCGAGACGAGCGGGCAGCTCAGGACGATCGCGGTGTCCCTGACGAAGATCGCCAACGATCTGCGGTGGATGGCCTCCGGGCCGCGCACCGGTCTCGCGGAGATCTCGCTGCCCGACCTCCAGCCGGGGTCCTCGATCATGCCCGGCAAGGTCAACCCGGTGATCCCGGAGGCGGTGCTGATGGTCGCGGCCCAGGTCGTGGGGAACGACGCCACCGTCGCCACCGCCGGAGCCGCCGGCAACTTCGAGCTCAACGTCATGCTGCCGGTCATCGCCAAGAACGTGCTCGAATCCGTCCGGCTGCTCGCCAACGTGTCGCGGCTGCTCGCCGACCGGACCGTCGACGGGATCGTCGCGCACCGCGAGCGCGCCCGCGAGTACGCCGAGTCCTCCCCGTCCGTGGTCACCCCGCTCAACAAGTACATCGGCTACGAGGAGGCCGCCAAGGTCGCCAAGAAGGCGCTGGCGGAGCGCAGGACGATCCGCCAGGTGGTACTGGAGAGCGGGTACGTGGAGCGCGGCGACCTGACACTCGAACAACTCGACGAGGCGCTGGATGTCCTGCGGATGACACACCCGTAACCTTTCACTCCCACGCGCAGAACCGTGACGCGTGCCGCAGCGTCGTATGGCCATGGCACCTAATATCTGTGCATGGCAGACGGTGGAGCGGTGAGGCGCATGGGAAGAGGCGGTGCGGCGGCGTTCTGGGCGCCCGGGGACCAGATCCTGTGGCGCTACCGTGAGAACGGCGGCGCGGGCTTCCACATCGCCCGTCCGGTCACCGTCGTCCGTGACGACGAGGACATGCTGGCGGTCTGGCTGGCGCCCGGCACCCAGGTCGTCAAGCCGGTGCTGGCGGACGGCACCCCGCTGCACCAGGAACCGCTGGGGACGCGCTACACCAAGCCCCGGACCGTCCAGCTCGACCGCTGGTTCGGCACGGGTGTGCTGAAGCTGGCCCGCCCCGGCGAACCCTGGTCGGTGTGGCTGTTCTGGGAGCCGGGCTGGCAGTTCAAGAACTGGTACGTCAACCTGGAGGCGCCGCTGGCCCGCTGGGACGGCGGTGTGGACTCCGAGGACCACTTTCTGGACATCTGCGTGTACCCCGACCGCAGTTGGGGCTGGCGCGACGAGGACGAGTTCGCGCAGGCCCAGCAGGACGGCCTGATGGACGCGTCCGTCGCCGAGCTGGTGCGGGAGGCGGGCCACGGGGCGGTGGAGCTGATCCGCTCCTGGGACGCTCCGTTCAACGAGGGCTGGCAGCACTGGCGCCCGGACGCCTCGTGGGCCGTACCGTTGCTCCCGGAGGACTGGCACCGCATCCCGGCGCGCATGTCCACATGAGACCCTTGATGCGCCCCGGGGCAGGAAACGTAGGATCGTCCTCCGCAACACCACCGAACAGCAACTCCCGGGGCCGACACCGGGTCTGACCGAACGTCACCGAGGGGCGGCAGGACGTGAGCGAGGGGTACGAGGGCAACACCGGCGGGGCCGAAGGGACTTTCGGCGTCGGCCGCCAGGGCCGCGCCCGGTCCTCCGGTGACACAGGAACAGCCTCTGACCACGCGGGAATTCCGTTCCGGGGACACGCATTCCGGGTATCGGGTTTTCTGCGGGACCAACTGCGTGCGCGGCACGCAGCCCCGGACGGACGGATTCGACACGCGTGACGGAGCAGCCCACCAGCTACGAACGCCCCCAGGGCGCCGACCCCACGGACCCCCGCGGGGCGCTCCTGCGTACCCCGGCGCCGGACGGCTCGGGCGTCTTACCTCCCGCCGCCGGCCAGGGCCGCACGGAGGACGGCCCTGGCACCACCGCGTCGCATGCCACCAGCGGGAAGGGCAGCAAGGGAAACCAGAGTGCCAAGGGAAAGGATCACGCCGGTCCCCAGGCCGAGCACTCCCAGCCGGCGGCCGGCACCGAACCCGACAGCCACCGGCCGCGTCCGGCGCCCGAGTCCATCCCGCCCCAGCCGGGAGGTGACGTGCGCTCCGAGCGTCGTACGGGGCAAGGGGTGACGCCGGGGCGGCCGACACCGATGCGGCGGGACGGGGACCGGCTGCGTTTCGTGGGTGCCGCGACCCGGCGGATCGCCCGCGGCCTGGACCTCGACGAGATCGTGATGGGGCTGTGCCGGGCCACCGTGCCGACCTTCTCCGACGCGATCCTCGTCTATCTGCGCGACCCGCTGCCGGTCGGCGACGAGCGGCCGGTGGCCGATCGCGTCATGCTGCGGCTGCGGCGCACCGACCGCATCCCGGAGGAGCGCGACACCGAGACCGGCTTCGCCGCGCTCGCCCTGCCGCCCCCGGAACCGGGTGAGCTGACCGCCGAGTTGTCCTCCGCGATCGCGGAACTGTGCGAGGTGCGGCCCGGCGGGGCGCTCGCGGAGGTGCTGCGCGGGGTGCGCCCGGTGTTCGCCGACAGTCCGGCCGCCCGGGCCGCGCTGCCCGAGCTCCTGGGCGAGGACAGCTCCTTGGTCGTCCCGGACGGCCAGCGGGCCGTCCTGGCCCCGCTGCGGGGCCGCCGCCGGGTGATCGGCGCGGCGGTCTTCCTGCGCCGTCCGGAACGCCTCCCGTTCGAGAACGACGACCTGCTGGTGGCGGCCCAGCTCGCCACGCACAGCGCGCTCGGCATCGACAAGGCGGTGCTGTACGACCGGGAGGCGTACATCGCCGACGAGTTGCAGCGCACCATGCTGCCGGAGCACCTGCCGCGGCCCACCGGCGTACGGCTGGCGTCGCGCTATCTGCCGGCCGCGGAGACCGCGCGGGTGGGCGGCGACTGGTACGACGCGATCCCGCTGCCCGGCAGCCGGGTCGCGCTGGTCGTGGGCGACGTCATGGGGCACTCGATGACCTCGGCCGCGATCATGGGGCAGCTGCGGACGACCGCCCAGACGCTCGCCGGGCTCGACCTGCCTCCGCAGGAGGTGCTGCACCACCTCGACGAGCAGGCCCAGCGGCTGGGCTCCGACCGCATGGCGACCTGCCTCTACGCGGTCTACGACCCCGTCTCGCACCGCATCACCATCGCCAACGCCGGCCATCCCCCGCCGGTCCTGCTGCATCTGGGCGGCCGGGCCGAGGTGCTCAGGGTGCCGCCGGGGGCGCCGATCGGCGTGGGCGGGGTCGACTTCGAGGCGGTGGAGCTGGACGCGCCGGCCGGTGCGACGCTGCTGCTGTACACCGACGGACTGGTGGAGTCACGGCTGCGGGACGTGGCGACCGGGATAGAGCAGTTGCGGGAGAAGCTGGCCGCGACGGCCCAGCTCACGGGGCCCGACCATCCGCCGCCGCTGGAGGCGCTGTGCGACGAGGTGCTCGACATGCTCGGGCCGGGCGACCGGGACGACGACATCGCGCTGCTCGCCGCCCGCTTCGACGGGATCGCGCCGAGCGATGTGGCGTACTGGTTCCTGGAGCCGGAGGACGCGGCGCCGGGCCGTGCCCGGCGGCTGGCCCGGCGGGCGCTGTCCCGGTGGGGGATGGAGGACCTGACCGACTCCGTCGAGCTGCTGGTGAGCGAAGTCGTCACCAACGCGGTGCGGTATGCCTCGCGGCCGGTGACCCTGCGGCTGCTGCGGACCGATGTGCTGCGGTGCGAGGTCGGGGACGATGTGCCGCAGCTGCCCCGGCTGCGGCAGGCCCGGGCCACCGATGAGGGTGGGCGCGGGCTGTATCTGGTCAATCGGCTGGCCCGCCGGTGGGGGGCCACTCGGCTCAGTACCGGGAAAGTCGTGTGGTTCGAGCTGAACCGGTCGTAGGGCGGCTGCGGGGCCGCGGGGGTCGCTCGCGCGGTTCCCGCGCCCCGTGAAGTGAGATCGCGCGGTTCCCCGCGCCCGTGAAGCGGGGAAGGGCGCCCGGTGATCACCGGGCGCCCTTCCCTGTCGCTCTACTGACCGGCCAGCGGATCCGTCGGGTTGGGCGGGTCCGTCGTCGGGTCCTGTGTGCTCGGTGGCGTCGTCGTGCCGCCCGTCGGCTCACTCGTCGTCGGCGCGCTGGTCGTCGGCGCGCTGGTCGTCGGCGCGCTGGTCGTCGGCGTGTTCGTCGGGGTGTTGTCCGTCGTCGGCGTCTCGGACGGGGTCTCGCTCGGTGACGGAGCGGCCGTCGGGGACGGGGACGCCGTCTGGACCGCCGCGCCCTGGTCGGTCTCCAGGTCGAACTTGGTGACCTTGGTGGAGACGCCGAAGGTGTACGCCGCCCAGATCTGCGCCGGGAAGCCACCACCGTTGATCCGGCCCGCGACCGTGGTCAGGCCCGTCGTCGCGCCGGTCAGGGGGACCTGGGCGTGGGTCTTGGCGTCCTCGCCGAACAGGCCGACCGAGGTCACCAGGTCGGGGGTGTAGCCGGTGAACCAGGCCGACTTGTTGTTGTCGGAGGTACCCGTCTTGCCGGCCACCTTCTGGCCCTTGCGCAGCGGGTTGTCCCGTACGGACTTCTTGGCCGTACCGTCGTCGACCACGCCGGTGAGCACCGAGGTGACCGAGTCGGCGGCCTCCCGGTCGATCACCTGCTCGCCGATGGGGTCGGTGTGCTTGAACGTCGGGTAGGCGCTGTTCGTCGCCGACTTGATCAGCGCCGGGGTGACCTTCTTGCCGTGGTTGTCGAGGGTGGCGTAGACGCCGGCCATCTGCAGGGGGCTGGCGCCCATGGTGCCGAGGGTCTGGGCCGGCACCGCCTTGAGGTCCGCGGTGTCCATGCCGAGGTCGTTGGCGACCTTCAGCACCTTGTCCATCCCGACGTCGACACCCATCTGCGCGAAGACGGAGTTGATGGACTTGTTCAGCGCCGTCTGGACGGTGACGTCGCCGTAGTCCTGGTCGTCCTCGTTCTCCGGCGCGAAGCCGATGTCGCTGCCGACGACCGGGCGCTTGCTGGTGCCGTCGTAGAGCGTGTTGGCCGTGATCTCTTCGCCGTCCTGGGTCTTGGCGTTCTCGTCGAAGGCCGCGGCGAGGATCACCGGCTTGAAGGTGGAGGCGGGCTGGTAGTCGGTGCGGGTGGCGTTGTTGACGTAGTGGTCGGTGTAGCCCTTGCCGCCGTACATCGCCACCACGGCGCCCGTCTTCGGGTCCACCGAGACCGCGCCCGCCTGGACGTCGCCGTCGACGGGGCGCTTCTTCGCGTCGAGCTTGCTGGTCAGCTGCTCCTTGACCGCCTTCTCCAGCGCCTTCTGCTTGCCCTTGTCGATGTTGAGCTGGATGTTCCAGCCGCCCTTCTTGACCAGGGCGGCGGCGGACTCGAAGTCGTCGGCGATGCCCGTGGCGACGAGTTGCCTGGCCAGCTCGACGTTGGCCGCGTACACCAGGTAGCCGGTCTGGCCCTCCTGGCCCGGTGCGGCCTTCGGCGCCTTGGGCTCCGGGAACGTCATCTCCTCGCGCTCGGACTTGTCGAGCCAGTCCTGCTCGACCATGTTGTCGAGGACGTAGTTCCAGCGGGCCTTGACCAGGCGCTTGCCGGTGTCGGTGGCGACGGCCCAGTCGTACTGGCTGGGGGCCTGGAGCAGGGCGGCGAGGTAGGCGCCCTGCTCGACGGTGAGCTCGTCGGCGTCGACGCGGTAGTAGGCCTGGGCGGCGGCCTGGATGCCGTAGGCGCCGCGGCCGTAGTAGCTGGTGTTGATGTAGCCGGCCAGGATGTAGTTCTTGTCCTTCTCCCGGTCCAGCTTCAGGGAGATGACCAGTTCCTTCAGCTTGCGCGTGACGGTCTGTTCCTGGCTCAGGTAGTAGTTCTTGACGTACTGCTGGGTGATCGTCGAACCGCCCTGCGCGCCCTTGCCCATGAGGGTGTTGAGGATGCCCCGGGTGGTGCCCTTGAGGTCGACGCCCGCGTCCGTGTAGAAGGTCTTGTTCTCGGCGGCGACGAAGGTGTACCGGACGGCCTTGGGGACCCTGGAGAGGTCGACGTTCTCACGGTTGACGTCGCCGTCGCGGGTGGCGATCGAGCCGTCCTCGTATTCGTAGACGTTGCTCTGCAGCTTGGCGTCGGGGTTGCCCGCGGGTATCGGCGTGCTGATGTACAGCCAGACCAGGGCGCCGATGACGGCCGTGGTCATGATGAGGAACGCGCCGAGGATCTTCTTCCAGGTGAAGATCCGGCGTATGAGGCTCTTCTCCTTCTTGCCGCCCTTGCCGCCCTTGCCGCCCTTGCCGCCCCGGCCGCCCTTCTTGCCGGCGGCCGCTCTGCGTGCTGCCGCGCGCCCTCCGGGGGCCGCGTCCTCGCGGCTGTCGGCGGTCGTGGTGGCGGTGGCGGCCGGCGCGGAGGAGTCCGACGCCGGCTCGCGCCGCGACGGGGGTGCGTCCGTCCGCGACGAACGGTTCCTGGGCGCAGCGCGGCGGCCACCACGCTGTCGCGCTCGTCTCTCGTCCGCTCGTCCCATGAGTCCGCTCGCTCCGCTTCCTACTCGGCAGTCACACCAGTGCCCGGAGGCAGGTCAGCTCAGAAAACTAACACCGCCCGCTGTGACGAAGGGCTCTCGATCCGGTCTTCGGAGGGGGTGAGAATCAGCACCCTGACCGGCGGGACCGGCATACCACTCCACCAGATCCGACGAACGATAGGGGTTCAGGGTTGCCATCCGGGTGTAAAGTGATATCACTTAGCTAGACCAGAGCTAGCCGTGGACCGTGCAAAGACGGTTCATACGTGTACGAAACGGGGGATCCACCCATGCCCACTGCCCACACCGCAGCCGGCCCCACCGCCGACGTTCCCGAGATGCCCGCGCCGCGCGTCCGGGAGTTCCCGGCGCACAGCGTGGGCGGCGGGCTCGCGCTGCTGTCCGGACTGGTCGGGCTGCTGGCCGGCGCCGGGCTGATCGCCCTGGCCACGACGGTGACCGCGACCGGCGCCAAGGCCGCGCTGATCGTCTGCGGCATCGTCATAGGACTCGCCGCGTTCCTGTCGATGTGCGGGCTGAACACGGTGGCGCCGGGCGAGGCGCGCGTGGTGCAGCTCTTCGGCCGCTACCGGGGCACGATCCGCGAGGACGGACTGCGCTGGGTGAACCCCTTCACCTCCCGCGAGAAGATCTCCACCCGGGTCCGCAACCACGAGACGGCCGTCCTGAAGGTCAACGACGCCTACGGCAACCCCATCGAGCTCGCCGCCGTCGTGGTGTGGAAGGTGCAGGACACCGCGCAGGCCACCTTCGAGGTGGACGACTTCCTGGAGTTCGTCGCCACCCAGACCGAGGCGGCCGTCCGGCACATCGCCATCGAGTACCCCTACGACTCCCACGACGAGGACGGCCTCTCCCTGCGCGGCAACGCCGAGGAGATCACCGAGAAGCTCGCGGCCGAACTGCACGCGCGTGTGGAGGCGGCCGGGGTGCGGATCATCGAGTCCCGCTTCACCCACCTCGCGTACGCTCCCGAGATCGCCTCGGCGATGCTCCAGCGGCAGCAGGCGGGCGCGGTGGTCGCGGCACGGCGGGAGATCGTGGACGGGGCCGTCGGGATGGTCGAGGCCGCGCTCAGCCGGATCGCCGAGCAGGACATCGTGGAACTGGACGAGGAGCGGAAGGCGGCGATGGTGTCCAACCTGATGGTGGTGCTCTGCGGGGACCGGGCGCCGCAGCCCGTCCTCAACACGGGGACGCTCTACCAGTGACCTCCCCCGAAGAGGGTTCGGCCCCTCGGCGCCGGCCGCAGCAGCGCAAGCAGGTGCTGCTGCGGCTCGACCCGCTGGTCCACGACGCGCTGGCCCGCTGGGCCTCCGACGAGCTGCGGTCGGCGAACGCGCAGATCGAGTTCCTGCTGCGGAAAGCACTCAAGGAGGCGGGGCGGCTGCCGGGGGACGCCGGACCCATCCCGCGCCGGGGACGGCCGCCGGGCACGGACCCGCGCCTGTAGCAGAACGGTGACAATCGGCCCTCACCAGCGCACCCCCACGCGCTGCCACGCACCCCCCACTCCGCGTATACACCCGGGGTATACACCGCGTGTACAGTCCTGCCCATGTCCATCGGTCACACCCTCCTGGGACTCCTGGAGTCCGGGCCCCGACACGGTTACGACCTGAAGCGGGCCTTCGACGAGAAGTTCGGTCACGACCGGCCGCTGCACTACGGCCAGGTCTACTCGACGATGTCGCGTCTGCTGAAGCACGGCCTCGTCGAGGTCGACGGCATCGAGGCCGGCGGCGGCCCCGAGCGCAAGCGGTACGCGATCACCGACGCCGGGATCACCGACGTGGAGCGCTGGCTCGCCACGCCCGAGAAGCCCGAGCCCTATCTGCAGTCGACCCTGTACACGAAGGTCGTCCTGGCCCTGCTCACCGAGCGCGACGCGGCCGACATCCTCGACACCCAGCGGGCGGAGCACCTGCGCAGCATGCGCATCCTGACCGACCGCAAGCGCGGCGGCGACCTCGCCGACCAGCTGATCTGCGACCACGCCCTGTTCCACCTCGAGGCCGACCTGCGCTGGCTGGAGCTCACCGCCGCGCGCCTCGACAAACTGAAGGCCACGGTGACGGCATGAACGCTCCCGGGGGATCCCTGCTCGTCGCCGAGAACCTGCGCAAGGCGTACGGCCCGACCATGGCGCTGGACGGCGCCGAGTTCTCCATCCACCCCGGCGAGGTCGTCGCCGTGATGGGCCCGTCCGGGTCCGGCAAGTCGACCCTGCTGCACTGCCTCGCCGGCATCGTGACGCCCGACTCCGGCTCGATCCGCTACGACGGCCAGGAGCTCGCGACGATGAACGACGCCCGGCGCAGCCTGCTGCGGCGCTCGGAGTTCGGGTTCGTGTTCCAGTTCGGCCAGCTGGTGCCGGAGCTGACCTGTGTGGAGAACGTGGCCCTGCCGCTGCGGCTGAACGGCACCTCGCGCAAGCAGGCCGAACGCACCGCGCTGGGCTGGATGGAGCGGCTGGAGGTCGACGACCTCGCGAAGAAGCGGCCCGGGGAGGTCTCGGGCGGCCAGGGCCAGCGGGTGGCGGTGGCGCGCTCGCTGGTCACCAGCCCGCGGGTCGTCTTCGCCGACGAGCCGACCGGCGCGCTGGACTCGCTCAACGGCGAGCGGGTGATGGAGCTGCTCACCGAGGCGGCCCGGTCGGCCAACGCGGCCGTGGTGCTGGTGACGCACGAGGCACGGGTGGCCGCCTACTCCGACCGCGAGATCGTCGTACGGGACGGGAAGTCCCGGGACATGGAGCGGGCCGTATGAACAAGGGAGGGGGGCCCGCCCGTGAGCACAGCCGGGCGTGGGGACGGGTCAGGGATCTGGGGCTGGGGCTCCGGTTCGCCTTCAGCGGCGGACGGGAGGGGTGGATCCGGGCCGTCCTGACGGCGGTGGGCGTCGGGCTGGGCGTGGCGGTGCTGCTGCTGACGACGGCGGTGCCGAACGCGCTCGCGGTCCGGCACGAGCGCGAACAGGCCCGGATGGACTACTCGTGGACCGAGGCGTCCCCGGCGAAGGCCGACGACACCGTGGTGGTCGGCCATGTCGACACCACCTTCCGCGACCAGGACGTGCGCGGCCGGCTGGTGGAGCCGGAGGGGCCGCGGGCCCCGCTGCCGCCCGGGGTGGACGCGTACCCGGCCAAGGGCGAGATGGTGGTGTCGCCCGCGCTGAAGAAGCTGCTCGCCGCCGACGGTTCGGCGCTGCTGCGCGAGCGGCTGCCGTACCGGATCGTCGGGACGATCGGCGAGGAAGGGCTGATCGGCTCGCGTGAGCTCGCCTACTACGCGGGCGCCGCGGGGCTGGACGCGCACGTCGACAGCGGCGGGGTGGCCCGGCTGACCAAGTTCGGCGACCCGAATCCGACGACCGAGAAGACCGACCCGGTACTGCTCCTGCTGATCCTCGTGGTCATCGTGGTGCTGCTGATGCCGGTCGCCGTGTTCATCGCCGCGGCCGTGCGGTTCGGCGGCGAGCGGCGCGACCGCAGGCTCGCGGCCCTCCGGCTGATCGGCTCGGACGGCCGGATGACCCGGCGCATCGCGGCGGGCGAGGCACTGGCCGGGGCGCTGCTCGGGCTGGTCCTCGGCACGGTGTTCTTCCTGATCGGCCGCGAGGTGGCGGGTTCCGTGGAGGTGATGGGCATGAGCGTGTGGCCCAGCTACCTCAACCCCTCTCCCCTGCTGGCCGCGCTGGTCACGCTGGCGGTGCCCACGGCCGCCGTCCTGGTCACCCTCTTCGCCCTGCGCGGTGTGATCATCGAGCCGCTCGGCGTGGTCCGCGCGGCCAGGCCGTCCCGGCGCCGGCTGTGGTGGCGGCTGCTGCTGCCGCTGGCGGGCCTCGCGATGCTCTACCCGATGATGGGACAGGGCCACGCCAACGGCGAGTTCAACGAGTACCTGGTGGTCGGCGGCGTCCTGCTGCTCCTGGTCGGGGTCACCGCGCTGCTGCCGTGGCTGGTCGAGAAGGTCGTCGGCCGGCTGGGCCCGGGCGGCATCTCCTGGCAACTCGCCGTGCGACGGCTTCAGTTGAGCAGCGGTACGGCGGCCCGGATGGTCAACGGCATCGCGGTGGCGGTGGCCGGGGCGATCGCCCTGCAGATGCTGTTCGCCGGGGTGGAGAGCGAGTACACCAAGTCCACCGGCCAGGACGTGAACCTGGCGCAGATGCAGGTGAGCGTCCCGAGCGGCGCCTCGATGGCCGCGACCGCGCAGAAGTTCGCCGACACCCGGGGCGTCCGCAAGGTCACCGCCCTGTGGGAGGAGTACCTGGGCGACGCCTCCTGGAAGAGCGAGAACGGCCCGGAGCTGTCCACCGAACTGACCGTCGGCGACTGCGCGGCGCTGCGCGAGGTGGCGAAGCTGCCCTCGTGCAAGGACGGCGACCTGTTCGTCCTCGACGGCGGCGAGTACACGGCCGACGGGCCGAAGCTGAACAAGCCCGGCAAGAAGCTGTACGCCGAGGGGCCCTACTCCGCCTCCGGCAAGAGCGTGGAGGCCGTCTGGACGGTCCCCGAGGGTGTGATCCCGGCGCACTCGATCGACGACATGACCGGTCAGCGGCGGGGCGGCTTCCTGATGACGCCGAGCGCGCTGCCCAAGGAGATCGAGAGCCTGCTCAGCGGTGAGCTGTACCTGGCGCTGGACGAGTCGGTGCCCGACGCCTACGACCACGCCCGCAACACGGCGGCCCGCGTGGACCCGCTGGCCGAACCGATGAACTGGGCGCCCACCCGGCAGGACACCAAGTTCGCCTCCATCCGCACCGGCCTGCTCGTCGGCTCGGCCTGTGTGCTGCTGCTGATCGGGGCGAGCCTGCTGGTGTCGCAGCTGGAGCAGTTGCGCGAACGCAAGAAGCTGCTGTCGTCGCTGGTCGCCTTCGGTACCCGGCGGCGCACGCTGAGCCTGTCGGTGCTGTGGCAGACGGCGATCCCGATCGCGCTGGGTCTGCTGCTGGCCATGGCGGTGGGGCTCACACTGGGCGCGATCCTGCTGAAGATGGCGGACGCGGCGGTCGGCGTCGACTGGAGCAGCGTGCTGGCGATGACGGGCTGCGCCGCGGCGGTCGTGCTGCTGGTGACCCTGCTGAGCCTGCCGCCGCTGCTGCGGCTGATGCGGCCCGAGGGCCTGCGCACGGAATGAGGAAACGGTCCCTCCCCGCCCGGGGAGGGACCGTCCGCGCGTTCACAGCCGGTACTCCCGCACCACCCTCCGCACCTGTGCGAACAGCATGCCCACGTTGACGGACTTGCGGCAGACGACGACCGCGACGACGTCCTGCTGCTCGTTCATCCTCACGAACAGGTGGGTGAGGTTGTCGCTGTTGACGAGGATCTCCTGGAAGAAGTGGTTGTCGCTCTGGATCCCGCGCCGCTCCTTGAAGACGTCCTCGATCATCACGACCGTGCGGCCCTGGAACAGGTCGAGCGTCGCGCCCGCCAGCAGGTCGAGGACCTCCGGCGGGTGGTTGTCGACCGTCTCGTACGAGAGCAGCATGCCCGTGGACATGTCGACGACGCCGGAGGCGACGCAGTCGGGGGCATCCGTACGCAGTGACTTGACCAGGCCCATCACCTGGTCGGAGAAACCTGGGGTCATACGCTTCGTCGCCATCCCTTCAGACTCCTTCGGCGGTTTTCTCGGTGAGGATCAGGTCGATGCGGCGCAGCGCCGGCTGAGTCGCCCGGTGCAGGCGCTCCACGTCCATCCCCTCGTCTCCCAGTACGACCATCAGCGCGGTGTCGCCGACGGCGTAGAACGCGGCGCAGCCGTGGCTGCCGTAGGTCACCGTGCGGTGCAGGGCGCCGCGGGCGGTCGCCTCGGAGGTGCGGCGGGCGAGGCCGAGACCGGCCGCGGCGAGGGCGGCGAGGCCCTCCGGGTCGATCGAGTCGGCCGTGTCGGCGGCGATGAGCAGCCCGTCGGCCGCGGCGACGGCGGTGTCGGTGATACCGGTCACCTGCTCGCGCAGGCCACGCATCTCCTGTGCGAGGGCTTTGTGGTCCATGAGTGCAACTCCCCTGATTCTGATCGCATGTGACCGTCTGTTCTCTGTGGGGGTTTCGGCGTGGGGCTTTCGGATGATTCGGCGCGGGGCCGCTATTTCGCCGTCGGATTCCGCAGGCGGAAGAACTCCTTCCAGCCGTTTCCGGTCGGGCGCTCCGGCGCGAGTGCCTCGTTGATGCCACTGGCGCCGGGGCGGCGGCGGGGCAGGGCGGCCGGCTCGGGGGGCGGCTCGGCCGGGGGGACCGGGACCGGGAAGGGCGGCGGGGGCGGGGCCGGTTCCCGGGGGTGGACGCCCTGGCCACCGGGCGGCAGCCGCACCGGGATCGGCGCGGGCGCGTCCGCGCACTCCAGCAGTCCCTCGCCCAGCATCCGGGCCACCGCGACGGTGACGGTGTAGACCCCGCGACCGGTGCGGAAGGCGAGGTCGCGGGCGGTGCGCCGGCCGTCGGCGTGGGTGAGCAGCTCGCGCTGGAGCGGCCCGAGGCGGTCGGCGGCCGAGAGGGAACCGGGCACGGGGCGCTCCCGCTCCGGGCGTACCGGGCAGGGCATGGCCAGGAGGGCGGAGAGCTTGCGGGAGGCCTCCTGCAGCAGCCGGGTGGGTGCTTCGCCGATGGCGACCGGGGCGGGCGGCGGCCCGGTCGCCGGGCCGCGTTCGCAGCCGTCGACGCTGCCCGCGACGATCGCGAACGCGGCGTCCTGGAGGGCCATCGCGCAGACCACGCGGAGCTGGGCAGCCCCCGCGTAGCCGTGCGCGATCAGCCCGGCGTGCGGCCAGCGGGCGCCGCCGGACTCGCGCACCAGCGCGGCCCACTCCTCACCGCCGACCCGCCCGGAGCGCAGCAGCAGCGCCTCCGCGCCGGGGGCACCCGGCGACTCGATCGCCGCGATCAGTCCGCCGCTCAGATGGAAGGTGCCGCCGGGTGCGCCCGCCACCCGCAGCTCGCCCGTGAACCCCTCGCGCACGCACGCGGCAAGAGCGCGTGCCAGCAGCTCGTAGCCCGACATCACTCCCCTTGCCCTTTCGCACATACGCCTGACGCGTAGCGCTGAGGGGGGAATGTCTATCAGTCCGGACGCGGGGTCCCGTCGGGGATTTGCTACCTGCCCCGACCTGACGGAAGTTGTTCTCCCGCGGAATTCAAATCTTTTTGTTCGGCGCTCATTTGACCGATCGGAAACCTCATGTCTCCCCGTCCCACACCCGCACCGGCAGCGTTCTGAGCGCCTCCCGCAGGGCGCCCGCCAGCTCCTCGTACTCCGCGCCCCGCGCCGCGCCCGCGCGCATGGCGAAGGCGATCCGGCGGGTGGGGGCGGGTTCGGCGAAGGAGCCGGTGCGCAGCTGGGTGCTGCGGCTGGTCTCGACGGTGACGGCGGTGCGCGGCAGCAGGGTGCAGCCGAGGCCTCCGGCGACGAGCTGGACGAGGGTCGACAGCCCCGCGGCGGTGGTGCTCACCGGGGCGTCCTCCCGCCCGGCCTCCCGGCAGATGTCGAGGGCCTGGTCGCGCAGGCAGTGCCCCTCGTCCAGAAGCAGCAGATGGAGCTCCTTGAGGGCCTCGCGCGGGATGCCCGTGCGGCCGCCGAGCTCGTGGCCGAGGGGGGTGACGAGCACGAAGTCCTCGTCGAAGAGCGGGAGTTCGAGCACGCCGGGCACGCCGAGGGGCACGGCGAGCAGCAGCAGGTCGAGGCGACCGGTGGTGAGACCCTCGAGGAGGGTGGCGGTCTGTTCCTCGTGGACCTGGAGGTCGAGGTGCGGATACCGGTCGTGGACCAGGCGCAGCACGGCCGGCAGCAGATACGGAGCGACGGTCGGGATGACCCCCAGGCGCAGCACGCCGGTGAAGGGCGCCCGCACCGCCTCGGCCTCCTCCAGCAGCGCGCCGACCTCCTCCAGCACCGCCCTTGCCCGTACGGCGAGGCGCTCACCGGCCGGGGAGAGCAGTACCTTGCGGGTCGTACGCTCCAGAAGGGTGACGCCGAGTGTCTCCTCCAGGGCCGACACGGCGCCGGACAGGGCGGGCTGGCTCATGCCGATGGCGGCGGCCGCGTCCCGGAAGTGCAGATGGTCGGCGACCGCTGCGAACGCCCTCAGCTGGGCCAGGCTGGGCTGCCGCCTCTTGGCCCCCGCACTACCCACGGTCACTGATAGCCACCTCCGATCAACTCAATCGAGTGTAGCCATTTCTTTAATCAATGCACCCTGTGCCACGATCGACGCCGTCCGACCCAAGGGAAGCGTCCGCGATCCGGACACTTCCTCGCTGCAAGGAGAGCGTGTGCTCACTGTTGGTGACAAGTTCCCCGACTTCGAACTGACCGCCTGTGTCTCGCTGGAGAAGGGCAAGGAGTTCGAGCAGATCCACCACAAGTCCTACGAGGGCAAGTGGCTCGTGGTCTTCGCATGGCCCAAGGATTTCACCTTCGTGTGCCCGACCGAGATCGCCGCGTTCGGCAAGCTGAACGACGAGTTCGCCGACCGTGACGCGCAGATCCTCGGCTTCTCCGGCGACTCCGAGTTCGTCCACCACGCCTGGCGCAAGGACCACCCGGACCTGACCGACCTGCCGTTCCCGATGATGGCCGACTCCAAGCACGAGCTGATGCGCGACCTCGGCATCGAGGGCGAGGACGGCTTCGCCCAGCGCGCCGTGTTCGTCGTCGACCCGAACCGCGAGATCCAGTTCACGATGGTCACCGCGGGCTCGGTCGGCCGCAACCCCAAGGAGGTCCTGCGGGTGCTGGACGCCCTGCAGACCGACGAGCTGTGCCCCTGCAACTGGACCAAGGGCGAGGACACCCTCGACCCGGTCAAGCTGCTGGCCGGGGAGTGAGCCGAGATGCCCCTCGACACCCTCAAGTCAGCCATACCGGACTACGCCAAGGACCTGAGGCTCAACCTGGGTTCGGTCATCGGCAACTCCGACCTGCCGGCGCAGCAGCTGTGGGGCACGGTCCTGGCGACCGCGATCGCCTCCCGCTCCCCCCTCGTCCTGCGCGAGCTGGCGCCGGAGGCCAAGGCCAACCTCTCGCCTGAGGCGTACACGGCCGCGAAGTCCGCCGCCGCGGTGATGGCGATGAACAACGTCTTCTACCGCACCCGCCATCTGCTGTCGGACCACGAGTACGGCAACCTGCGGGCGGGCCTGCGGATGAACGTCATCGGCAACCCCGGTGTCGACAAGGTCGACTTCGAGCTGTGGTCGTTCGCCGTCTCCGCCATCAACGGCTGCGGGCTGTGCCTCGACTCCCACGAGCAGGTGCTGCGCAAGGCGGGCGTCGACCGCGAGGTCATCCAGGAGGCGTTCAAGATCGCCTCGGTGATCCAGGCGGTCGGTGTGACGCTGGAGGCCGAGGCGGTGCTCGCCGACTAGGGGGTGTTTCGTAAGTCCTGTGCGGTGCCCGCGGTGTTCGGTGCGTGCCCTCGGCGTGCCGGACGAAGGCCCTCGTAGCGGAGCTACTTGGGTCTTCGGCCGGTGCGGCGAGGGTGCGTGCCGGGCGCCGCGGGTGCTGTGCGGGACTTTCGGAACACCCCCTAGGCGGGGTGCCGGTGCGGGTGGGTCCGGGGGCTGCTGCCCCGGGCCCGCCCGCTTCGGCGTTTCAAGGGGTCTCGTCCTCGACCGCCGGACGGGCCGTCTTCTCCTCGGCCACGCCGACGGGTGCCACGTCCAGCGCCGTCGCCCCCCGCGGCTTCGGCGACGTCCGCAGAGCCGGTTCCTGCGAGTACGCCCGCAGATAGCCCACCACCGTGTTCGTCACCGCCACCAGCGGTACGGCGACCACCGCCCCGCCGATGCCCGCGACCATGCCGCCGGAGGCCACGGCCAGGACCACGGCGAGCGGGTGGACGCGTACCGCGCGGCCGAGGATGAACGGCTGCAGGATGTGCCCCTCGATCTGCTGCACCGCCAGCACGACCGCCAGGGTCATCACCGCGGTGAACACGCCCTGCGTCACCAGCGCCACCACGACCGCCAGCGCGCCGGAGGCCACCGCGCCGACCAGCGGGATGAAGGAGAACAGGAAGATGAAGACGGCGAGCGGGACGGCCATCGGCACGTCGAGGAAGTAGATGCCCAGGCCGATGAAGATGGCGTCGATGAGCGCCACCACCACGGTGCCGCGCACATACGCGGTGAGCGTCGCCCACGCCCGCGGGCCCGCGCCGGCCACCCCGGGCCGGGCGACCGCGGGAACCAGCTTCAGCGTCCACTCCCAGATGCGCCTGCCGTCGTAGAGCAGGAAGAGGGTCGAGAAGAACGCCAGCAGGATGCCGGTGAGGGCCTCGACGACGACGGTGACGCCCTCCAGGCCCGCCGAGGTGATGGAGTCGGTGTTGGCCCCGATCGCGTCGCGCAGGTTCTCGGCGATGCCGTTGATCTGCTTGTCGGTGACGTGGAAGGGGCTGTTGAGCAGCCAGCGGCGCAGGTCGTCGATGCCGTCCTGGACCTGGTCGGAGAGATTGTCGATGTTCTCCATGACCTGCCAGGTCACGAACCAGCCCATCAGGCCGATGACGACGAACCCTAGGATCGCGGTGAGCGCGGTCGCGAACCCCTGGGGAACACCCCGGCGCCTGAGGCGGGCGACGGTGGGTTCGAGCAGGGCGGTCAGCAGCAGCGCGACCACGAAGGCGAGGACGACCAGCTGGACGGCGCTGATGACCTTCATCAGCACCCAGACGGTCCCCGCGAGCACCAGCAGCCGCCAGCCCGCCTCGGCGGCGACCCGGACGCCCCACGGCACGGCCTCCACCGGATCGGGGCGCGGGACAGGAGGGGGCAGCTCCTCGGGGGGCGTGACGGCGGCCCCGGACGCTCCCGGCTCCGGCTCGTCGGTGTCGCTCCCCCGTTCGGCCTCGGCGCGACGCTCGTCGAGCCGCTCACCCATCTCGGTCAGACCGGCTCCGAGCCGGCCGAGCCATCCTGGCACTCGCGACATGATCCGTCCTCTTCCCCCGTCTCTCCCCACCACTCCCCCTGGAGCCGTCGGCTTACGACCGTACAGGGCGAAAGCCCCTCACCTAAGGACGGGGAGGGGCTGCGCGGGGTTGAGCGGCGGTACCGGCTCAGTAGGACCCGTTGGCCTGCCAGTAGGCCCAGGCGTCGCAGGGGCTGCCGTACCGTTCGTTCATGTAGTTCAGGCCCCACTTGATCTGGGTGGCCGGGTTGGTGCGCCAGTCGGCACCGGCGGACGACATCTTCGAACCGGGGTAGGCCTGGACGAGACCGTAGGCGCCGGAGGAGGGGTTGACGGCCTGGTAGTTCCAGGTGGACTCGTGGTCCACGATGTTGCTGAAGCACTGGAACTGGCCGGCGGGCACGATCTGGCGGGCGATGGCCTGGACCTCGGCGACGGTGTAGGACGCCTGCTGGGGGAAGCTGCCGGTGCCCGAGGCCGTGGTGGCCGTGGTCTCCGCCTTCTGGCGCTCCTCGGCCCGTTCGGCTTCCTCGGCCGCCTTCGCCTTCGCCTCGGCGGCCTTCTCCTCGGCTGCCTTCTGCTTGGCGATCGCCTCCTCGGCGGCCTGTTTGCGGGCCGCTTCCTCCGCCGTCCTCTTGGCGGTGGCGTCGGCCGCGATGGCCTGGCCGGCGGCCTGCCGGGTCAGCGAGGCCGTCTGCACCTGGGCCTGCTGCCCCGCGGGTAAGTCGGCGAGGAGGGTGGAGTCGCCCGCCGCCGCCTCCGCGTCATGGGCGGCCTGTCCGGAGCCGGCCTGCGCCACTCCCATGACAGCCCCGACAGTGGTGACCGCGGTGGCCGAGGCCACGGCGAATCCCCGGACCGCTGTTCGGCTCACACTGATTCCTTCTGCTGGGTCGTCAGATGAAACAGAGAACGGCCCCGGCGCCGCAGGGCGGCATCGGGGCCGTGTGTGCTCAGTACCAGTGGTTGGCCTGCCAGAACGACCAGGCGTCACAGGGACTGCCGTACCGGCTGTTCATGTAGTTCAGGCCCCACTTGATCTGGGTGGCCGGGTTGGTCTGCCAGTCGGACCCCGCGGAGGAGTACTTGGACGCGGGCAGCGCCTGGAACAGGCCGTAGGCGCCGGAGGAGGCGTTGACCGCGTGGTAGTTCCAGCTGGACTCGTGGTCCACGATGTTGCTGAAGCACTGGAACTGACCGCTGGGCACCATCTGCGCGGCCATGGCCTGGATCTGCGCGACCGTGTAGGAGCTCTGGATCGGGAAGTCGGACGAGCTGCGGCTGGCCTTGGTCTTGGCCTCTTCGCGCTCCTTGGCCGCCTTCTCGGCGGCCTCCTTCTTCGCGACGGCGGTCTCGGCGGCGGCCTTGCGAGCCGCTTCCTCGGCTTCCTTCTTGGCACCCTCGTCGGCGGCGATGGCCTGGAAGTTGGCCTGCTGCGCCAGCGAGGCGGTCTGCACCTGGGCCTGCTGGCCCGCAGGTATGTCAGCGAGGAGCGTCGCGTCGCTCGCCGTCGCTTCTGCGTCGTTCGTCTGCGCGGTGCTGCCCGAGGCAACGCCGACGACGCTTCCGACAGCGGTGACCGCCGTGGCCGAGGCCACTGCGAATCCCCGGACCGAGATCCGGCTCACACGGTTTCCTTCCAGCATCGCCCGCTTCGGTGACCCTGGCGGACGCAATCGTGCCCCTGACGCTGGCCTCCCCACGGTGGGTCACGGGAGACACGGGCCCGGTGGGCAACTCCCCGGCGGGGAGCGCCGCGTGGTGCTCGGGCGGCATACGGCGACGCTATGGAGTTGAAGGTGGTGCTACCGCGTTTCCGTACCTCTGAAGGTACAGGTGTGCCGTATGCGGGGCCTGACAGGAACGAGACTCTGCCGCAACCCGACGCCGCAAGGCAATTCCGAGTTGCGTGTGAAAGCTCACACCCCTGGGAACCCTGGGAATTCCGCGAAACCCCCACACACGCCGACGCCGCCCGGCTAGGCTCTCGGTCTTTGCCGGACGGCGCCAACTGACGCTCAAAGCTTATGAACTTGTACGGTTAGGGTCAGATCTGCCCGTCCTCCAGCATTTCGGTCACAAGCGCCGCGATCTGGGACCTCTCGGACCGGTTCAGCGTCACGTGCGCGAAGAGCGGGTGCCCCTTCAGCTTCTCGACGACGGCGACGACTCCGTCGTAGCGCCCGACCCTGAGGTTGTCGCGCTGCGCCACGTCATGAGTGAGAACCACCCGCGAATTGGCGCCGATCCGGGACAGAACGGTCAGCAGGACGTTCCGTTCCAGGGACTGGGCCTCGTCCACGATCACGAAGGCGTCGTGGAGGGACCGCCCGCGGATGTGGGTCAGCGGGAGCACCTCCAGCATGCCGCGCGCGGTGACCTCCTCGATGACCTCGCGGGAGGTGACGGCCGACAGGGTGTCGAAGACCGCCTGCGCCCAGGGGCTCATCTTCTCGGCCTCGCTGCCCGGCAGATAACCGAGCTCCTGCCCGCCGACCGCGTACAGCGGACGGAAGACCATCACCTTCTGGTGCTGACGGCGCTCCAGGACCGCCTCCAGGCCCGCGCACAGCGCCAGCGCCGACTTGCCGGTGCCGGCCCGGCCGCCCATCGACACGATCCCGACGTCCGGGTCGAGCAGCAGGTCGAGCGCGATGCGCTGCTCGGCGCTGCGGCCCTTGATGCCGAACGCCTCCCGGTCGCCGCGCACCAGCCGGACGTTGCCCTCCGGGCTGACCCGGCCGAGCGCCTTGCCGCGCTCGGACTGGATGGTCAGGCCGGTGTGCACGGGCAGGTCGGCGGCCTCCGGGACGTACACGTGTCCTTCCTCGAAGAGGACGTCCACCTGCTCGCCGGGCAGGGTCAGTTCGGACATTCCGGTCCAGCCGGAGGCGTCCGTGATGGCGAGCTCGGCGCGGTACTCCTCCGCCAGGAGCCCGACCGACGACGCCTTGATCCGGAGCGGCAGGTCCTTCGAGACGACGGTGACGTCGAACCCCTCCGCCTGCAGATTGCGGGCGACCGCGAGGATGCGGGAGTCGTTGTCCCCCAGGCGGTAGCCGGTGGGCAGCACGCTGGGGTCCGAGTGGTTGAGCTCGACACGGATGGTGCCGCCCAGTTCGCCGATCGGAATGGGGGCGTCGAGGCGTCCGTACCGCACCCGGTAGTCGTCGAGCAGGCGCAGGGCCTGCCGGGCGAAGTAGCCGAGTTCGGGATGGTGCCGCTTGGCCTCCAGTTCCGTGACCACGACGATGGGGAGCACGACCTCGTGCTCGTCGAAGCGGCTCAGGGCGTTCGGGTCGGCCAGCAGGACGCTGGTGTCGAGAACATAGGTGCGCCGGTCAGGCATACGGCGCTTTGTGCTGGTCACCACGGAAGGACGTACCCCCTCGGATGAGGTCGGGGAGCGACGGAGTGGAAGCAGGGCCGGGAGGGCGAGAAGAACCAGACCGGTCGACGGCCCCGATGCACGGGCCGGGGACCGGCCCTCCACTGCTTCTTCCGTGCAGTGACCGCACGGTCGGGCTGGTGCAAAGGGCCTCCCGGGCGGACGGCCCCGTGCCGTCCGCTGAGGATCCGACACCCGTGGTTCGGGTGTCGACCTGCTTGGCTTATGCCCTTGAACGTGCGCCGCCATGCCACGGCATATGACGGCGCACCGGTGAACTCCTTGTTACTTCCGCCCCAAGGGGGGTACTCACCTGCCCTTTCGGGCCCGGCGTGGGTCAGCCGCCGTAACGGCGGTGACGCGCCGCGTAGTCGCGCAGGGCGCGCAGGAAGTCGACCTTGCGGAAGGCCGGCCAGAAGACCTCGCAGAAGTAGTACTCCGAGTGGGCCGTCTGCCACAGCATGAATCCGGACAGCCGCTGTTCGCCGCTGGTGCGGATCACCAGGTCGGGGTCGGGCTGATCACCGGTGTAGAGGTGGCGGCCGATCAGGTCGACGCTGACGGACTCCGCCAGCTGCTCCATCGAGGTGCCCTTGTCGGCGGCGTCGACGATCATCGAGCGCACGGCGTCGGCGATCTCCTGCCGTCCGCCGTAGCCGATGGCGACGTTGACCAGTATCCCGTCGACGCCGGCGGTGGTCTCCTCGGCCTCCTTCAGCGCGGTCTGCACATGGGAGGGGAGGATGTCGGGGGTGCCCACGTGGTGGACGCGCCAGCGGCCGTCGGCGGCGAGGGTGCGGACGACGTCCTCGATGATGCCGAGGAGCGGGACGAGTTCCTCCTGCGGGCGGTCGAGGTTGTCCGTCGACAGCAGCCAGAGGGTGACGACCTCGACGTCCGTCTCGCTGCACCAGCCGAGGAACTCCTCGATCTTGTCGGCGCCCGCGCGGTGGCCGTGCTCGGTGGTGGAACCCGCGGCCTTCGCCCAGCGGCGGTTGCCGTCCATGATGACGCCGATGTGCTTGGGCACCTGAGCGTGGTCCAGGTGACCTTCCACCCGGCGTGCGTACAGCCTGACCAGAAGGCCGCGCAGCTTGTCGCGCAGGTTCACGTGATTGTCAGCCCCTCCGTAATGGCGGTCCCCGCGGGCCGAAGCCTACCCCCGCGGGGCCTGGGCGCGTGGCGAGGGTGCGGCGAGGCGGGCGGAACGGGGCACAAAAAAACGGGCCGGTCCGTGGGGGGGAGACGGACCGGCCCGAGGGGGGGTCTCCACCATAACCCTTCGTAAGTGATGCTGTGTGCATCGGCGCGGGAAAATTACTCTCCGGAGTCGTCCGGCGACACCCCGGTGACAACCGGAGGCATGATTTGCAAGTGATTCATGGCCGGAACGCGGCGGAATCCCAGGAGAATGACCGTACCCACCGAGGGAAGTTGGGGTTTGACGGGAGCCTGGGCGCCGATCGGGCGGTCGTCCGCGCATCCCCCCGACGGGCTACCCCCGAGATGGGCGTCCGCTTGACGCGGGCGGTGCCGCCCAGCCCCCTCCACTGCGCGGTGCCGCCCGCGCAGCTTTGCTCAAGCGAATTACCCGCGCTCGAACTTACGTGAGGTCGCGACCGAATGAGAACCGTTCGCGATAACGATGTGGAAACCTCGTGGAGAACCTGAGGCGTTCTGCGGCGGAGTGAACCGGAATGCCCTTTTCGGCTGTGCGGCAGGGCTGTTCGGGGACGACTCGGATGCGGGGCGGCCCGCATCAGGTGGCGAGTCAGTCGTGGGCCACGTCGTAGTGCAGCAGGACGACGCCGTTGCCGAAGGCGTGGGATCCGGCGAGGTGGAGGGCGGTGACCGTGTCGGAGTGCGGGAAGAGGGGTTTGCCGCCGCCGACGAGCACCGGATGGACGTAGAGCCGGATCTCGTCGACGAGGTGGTGGCGGAGGAAGGCGGCGGCGAGGTCGGAGCCGCTGAGGCCGAGGCCGCCTGAACCCGGCTGGTCCTTGAGAGCCCGCACCTCCTCGGGGACGACCTCCCGGACGACCGTGGTGTTCCAGCCGGCGTGCTGGAGCGTGCGGGAGTAGACGTACTTCGGGATGTCCCGCCAGATGCGGGCGAACTCGGCGGCCACCGCCGGGGTCTCGGGGTCGGCGTCGGCCGTGGGCCAGTACTCGGCCATGAGGTCGTAGGTGACCCGGCCGTGGAGCAGTCCGTCCAGCTGTCCGACGGTGTCGTTGAAGTGCTGGTGCAGTTCGTCGTCCACCCGGTGCCAGGAGATGTCGCGGTCCGGGCCCTCGATGAATCCGTCCAGGGACACCGACATCATCAATACGATCTTCCGCATACGACGGCCACCTCTTCGTGTCCCGGCTCGCTACCGTGCCGAGGGTAGCGACGCGACGGAGGGGAGAGCGGGATGGCGCGCTGGAGGGACGGACGGGGCGAGCTCGTGGTGGGGGACGGCGGCCCGCGCCTCCCGCTGGAGATCGCGGCCTCCTACCGGGCCCGCACCAAGGGGCTGCTCGGGCGGGACGACGTCGACGGGGCGATGCTGCTGTCGCCGGCCGGCAGCGTGCACACCTTCGGCATGCGGATGCCGATCGATGTCGCCTACCTCGACCGACGGCTCACCGTCATCGCCGTGCGCACCATGCCCCCGGGCCGCCTGGGCCTGCCCCGGCTCCGCTCCCGCCACGTACTGGAGGCGGCGGCCGGGGCGATGCGGGAGTGGGGGGTGCGCAGGGGGGTCCGGGTGGAGGTGATCACCGGCGACCGCCCTCACCCACCTCTCAGCCCGCCGTGCGCGGGAAGGTGATCTCCACCCGGCGGTTCTTCTTGCGGCCCTCCTCCGTCGAGTTGTCCGCGATGGGGTACTGCTCGCCGTAGCCGCGCACCTCGAAGGTGATGCCCGGGTCGTTCAGGTCGCCGGCGAGTTCGGCCTGGACGGCGTCCGCGCGCTGTTTCGACAGCACGTCCCCGTGGGCGGAGGAACCGAGGTTGTCCGTGAAGCCGAAGACCCGGACCAGCTGGGTGTTCTGCTTCTTGATCTCGTCGGCGATCACGGCGATACGGGCCTTCGCGTCCGCGCCGAGCTTCGCGCTGTCCTTGCCGAAGAGGACCTCCGCCTGGAGGGCGAACGTCACGTCCGCGTTGGTGTCCTCACGGCGCTCGTCACCCGACTGGTCCTCCACGACCTGCTTGATGTCCAGCACCTTGGGCTCGGCCAGGGTGCCGCCCTCGGGGAGCTTGAGGTCCGGGTCGTTGGGGTCCACCTCGACGGGGGCGGTGGCCGTGGGTTCGGTGCCCGGGGGGACGCTCGGCGTGGAGTCGTCGGCCCGGGCGGCGGGGGCCATGCCGATGATCACGAGGGTGGCCGTGGCCGTCGCCACCGCCAGACTGAGACGTGGGGTCATGGCCGGCCTCACCCGGAGATCTTGATGACCGCGCTGGGGAACAGCGGGAGCTGGAAGGTGACCTCGGTGGAGTCGGCGGGGGGTGCGGGGAACTGCAGGAAGACGTCGATGGTTTCACCCGCCTTGAGCGTCGAGAAGCCCGTCGTGGTCAGGGGGCGGCCTTCCGTGTCGCGGAGGACGTAGTAGCGCTTCTTGCTCTTGGAGTCGACGAGGGTGGCTCCGCCGAGGGACAGTCCGTTGTTGATGATCTCCGTCTCGTTGCCGCTCAACGCGGAGGGGATCACGGCTTCCGTGCCGCTGTCGTTCTTCAGGGAACCGCTGACGGTGATGAAGCCTCCCGAGTCACGCACTGCCGACGTGATCTGGAGGAGCAGCCCGCTCGGCCCCTTCAGTTCGGCGAGGGGATCCTGAGACTGCCCTTCCTGGGTGTCGGGTTGCGATCCCCCCGCCTTGGACGCAGACGACGAGTTCTGCGGCTTCTTGTCGTCGCCGCCCCCGCCCCCGCACGCGGCCGAGCCGAGAGCCAGCCCGGCCACCACGGCCAGCGCGACCATCCCCCTGCGGGCCTTCGCCGTGAATCGCATGTTCATCACTCTGCTTCCTTCTTCAGCCAGTGGCCAAGTGGACGTCGAAGAGGTCCTGAGGCCCGGGCAGATCAGTCAGGTCCTCCGGGTCCAGCACCCAGTCCCCGTCATCGCACGTGAGCGTCGGCAGTACGTCGTCCTCGGCGTCCTCGGCGTCCCCGCCCGGCAGTTCGAACCTGCACAGCGGCTCGATCACGGCGGTGGCAGTGGCATGGGCCCGTCTGTCCGCCGTGCCGGGCACCACCGAGTCTCCGACGGTCTTGTTCGTCTGGGCCGTGACGCTGTAGGCCAGAGGGCCGTCAGGCACGCAGTAGACGGTCGCGTCGTTCATCAACGCCAACTGGTCGGCGCGCCAGCAGGAGTCGGTCGCTCCCACTCCGTCGAAGATGTCCTGCCACTTGGCCGGGTCACGGACCTCCAGAGCCCACTGCCCGGCCAGTTGATCCCTGGTTTCCTGCGCCGCCGCCAGGGCCGCCGCGTCCGCCGCGGTCTGGGCACCGTTGCGGTTCACCGCCGCCTGGCCCACCGCGAAGTACGCGAACGCGAGAAAGAGCAGGCCTGCCACCACCGTGATGTAGATGGGGAAAGCCTGCCCCGCGTCGCCGTGTCGGCGTCTGCGACGTCCTGTCAGGGCGCCACCTTGGAGATCTGCGTCCTGAGCTTGTCCACGATCGTCTGCCCCAGATTCGTGTTCGCGATCAACACCACGATCGCCACCACCACCGCGATGATCCCCAGATACTCGACCGCGGTCTGCCCACGGTCGCCGGCGGCGCGGCGCCGTATCGCCTCCGTCACCCGGACCTTGGCCGCGACGGCGGTCCTCAGCAGCAGGTCGCTCATGGCGTTCCTCTCGGTTTGAGGCAGTGGCGTGAGGAACGTACGACGGGGGTGTCGCTCCGGACGAGGGTCCCAGGGCCCAATTTCCGAGCCACTTCGCCGCCGCCTCGGCGCGGCTGCTGCTGTGCAGCTTGGCGAAGATGCGGTTGATGTGGTTCTTGACGGTCTTCTCGCTGATGAAGCACGCGGCGGCGATCTGCTGGTTGTTCAGGCCCGACGCGATGAGGTCCATGATCTCCGCCTCCCTCGCGCTGAGCCCGAACCCCGCCCTGTGCCCCGTCCCTGACCCCGACCCCGACGACTGTCCCACAAATGGTTGCAGTTGCGAAAGCTCTTTTGGTTGATTCCCTGGAAATAAGGTGGTTGCGGCCTGGATGACGTGTGCAGTCGCATCGCGCACGCCGCCCCGGGTGACGTCCCGTACCGCCGCCGTCAGTTCCTCCACCGTGAACTGGCCGTGGACCAGGTAGCCGCTCGCCCCGCGGCGCAACGCCTCCTGGACGGTCGAGGGGTCGTGGCTGTACGTCAGCATGAGGACCGAGGTGACGCGGGCCAGGTGCGGGAGGGCCGTGAGACCGTCCACGCCGGGCATGCGGACGTCGAGGAGGACGACGTCGGGGCGGTGGCGGACGGCCGCCTCGTAGGCCTCGCCGCCGTCGGCCGCCTCCGCCACCACGGTGATGTCCCCGCGGCCGGACAGGAGCGCGGTCAGGCCCGCGCGGACCACGGGGTTGTCGTCGGCCACCACGACACGTACGGCCTCGTCAGGGGGTCGGTGCGGCATACGGCCTCCTCTGCGGGGTCAGCGCGGTCAGCGGCAGCTCCAGGCGCACCTCCGTGCCCGGGCCGTCGGCGCCGCTGGCGATGCGGAGGCGGGCACCGACGCAGGCGGCCCGTTCCGCCATGCCGACCAGGCCGAAGTGGCCGCTGTTGCGCAGGTGTTCGAGGGTGGTGCCGGGGGGCAGGCCCCGGCCGTCGTCGTGGACGGTGAGGGTGAGGAGGTCGCCCTGGACTCCGGCGCGCACCTCCACCGCCGTGGGGTCCGCGTGGCGGTGGGCGTTCTCCATGGCCTCGGCGGTGATGGTGAGGAGCTGGCGGGCCACCGCGGGCGGGACGGGGAGCGTCGTGCGGTCGCCGGTGGGGCGGTAGGTGACCGGCAGTCCGGTGCGCCGCGCGAAGTCGCCGGCGTGGGCCCTCAGTTCGGGCAGGACGTCCACGCCCTCGGCGGGGTCCGGCTCGCGGCGCAGGTCGGTGAGGAGTTCCCGGGACTCGGCGGCGGCGCGGCGGGCCGAGCGGGCGACGAGTTCGGCGTGCCGTCTGACCGTCTCGGGATCGGGGTCCGCCGAGCGGGCCAGGGCGTCCGCCGCGAGGGCCACTCCGTGCAGGGTCTTGGCCACGGAGTCGTGCATCTCGCGTGCGAGGCGGGCGCGTTCGGCGGCCACCGCCTCGGCGGCGGCGAGCCGGGCCCGGACGGCGGCCAGGGCCTGGGTGGCCTCGCCGAAGCGGAGCATCAGGCCGCGCAGCGCCGAACCGGCCGCGCCGGTGATGACGCAGAAGCCCGGCAGCAGCAGCCGCTCGGCGAGGTCCGCCTCCGTCCCCCGGGCGACGGTCGCGTGCACCAGCAGCAGGATCAGCGACTGGAGCGAGGCGAAGCAGGCGGCGCCCCGCCAGCCGTAGACGATGCCGGCCAGGAGGGGGGTGCAGACGCTGACGTAGGCGAGGGTGGTGTCGGGGCCGGCGGAGATCAGCAGGAGGGTGCCGAAGACGGTGTCCACCGCCAGGAGGCTGGGGTGGCGCAGGAGGAGGGGGCCGAAGCGTTCCCAGTCGCGGAAGAGGACGTACGAGCCCATGAAGGTGACGACCACGGCCGCGCCGACCAGGCGGACGCCCAGGCCCGGTGAGGCGTTGAGGAGGGCGGCCGGCGCGGCTACGGCGATCATGGCGAGGCGGAAGCCGAAGACCTGGCGGCACATCGCCTGGAGGGCGTTCACCTGGAGGGGGAGCGGTGCCTCGCCCTTGCGCTTCGTGAACCTCATCGCGCCCGCCTACTCCCCCGTGATCGAGCTGAAGTCCGTGCCGGAGCCGAGCAGCATCCCCGCGCCGAGGAGCAGCATCGTCGCCGGGACCATGAACGTCGTGATCATCAGCGTGGCCTTGGGGACCGCGCGGGCCGCCTTGCGGCGGGCGTTCTGGGCGTCGGTGCGGCGCATGTCCTTGGCGATGGCGACGAGCGTGTCGACGATCGGCGCGCCGAGTTCCTCGCCCTGCTGGAGCGCGGTGACGAACATCGCGACCTGCTCGGAGTCGTTGCGGCGGCGCAGTTCCTCGAAGGCCTCGCGGCGGCTCACGCCCAGGTCCATCTGGCGGAGCGTGATGCGGATCTCGTCCGCCCAGGGACCCTCGTACTTCGACGCCACCCGGTCGAGGGCCTGGCGGAAGCCGAGGCCGGCGCTCACGACGACCGCCAGGACGTCGAGGAAGTCGGGCAGGGTGCGTTCGATGGCGTCCTTGCGGACCCGGATCGCCGACCAGATGCCGACCTCGGACCAGAAGGCCGCGAAGGCGAGCATGAGCAGCGCGACGAAGAAGCTGCCCTGGAGGAGCGCGGCCAGGGCGCCGACGCCGCCGATCGCGCCGTAGACCGCGCGGCGGGCGGCGTAGCGGTCGAGGGTCAGGCCGCCCGGGTTGCCCGCGAGGTCGATCCGGCGGCGGTAGCGGGCGACCTGCTTGGGGCCCATCAGACGCAGGACGGCGGGGGCGTAGCGCATGCCCATGCGGTCGACGAGCGAGCCGACCGCGCTGGTGCGGGTCGAGCCGACCTCCAGGGCGAGCACCAGGTCGCTGGGCAGCTTCACCTCGGCCCGGTACATGCGGATCCCGGCGAAGACGCCCCAGACGGCGAGGCCCATGAGGAGTGCGAGCAGGAGTTCCACGGTGTGCGTCCCCTCCTCAGACGTCGATGCGGGACATGCGGCGGATGAGGACGAAGCCGACGGCGTAGAGGCCGAAGGCGATGATCACGCAGGCCTGGCCGACGGCCGACCCCGTCATCCGGTCCAGCGTGCCGTCGTTGACGCTGTCCATGAGGAACAGGGCGCCGATGCCGAGGACCGGCACCGCGTAGGACGTCATGTTGACCTGGGACAGCTGTGTCCGTACCTCGCGCCGGGTCTCCTTCCGCTCCTCCAGTGTCTCGGTGAGGTTGCGCAGCGCGCCGACGACCTGACCGCCGGCGCGGTTGGAGAGGACCAGGGTGGTGACCAGGACGACGAGTTCACGGGAGGGGAGGCGGTCGGCGAGTTCGCCGAGGGCGTCGTCCATGGAGTGGCCGACCGCCAACTGGTTGGCCACCTTGCCCAGTTCCTCGCCGGCCGGGGCCTCCAGCTCCTCCGCCGCCATGCCGATCGCGGTGCGCAGGGCGAGGCCGGCGTGGGTGGCGTTGGCCAGGATGCGGGCCAGCTCGGGGAGTTGGTTGATGAACTTCTCGATGCGTTTCTGGCGCTGCCAGTTGAGGAACTGCAGGGCCGCCCACGCACCGAGCAGCCCGGCCAGCGGTCCGAAGAAGGGGGCCAGGGTGGCCTGTCCGATGAGCCACAGCCCCGCCACCGCGGCCAGCATGGCGACGAGGAACTCGCCGGGGGTGACGTCCAGACCGGTGGCCGCCAGTCTCCGTTCCAGCGTGCGGCCCGCCTTCGTGCGGCGCAGGCGCCGGTCCAGGTCGCGGAACCGGCGCCGGCGTCCGCTCGGAGGGGCCTGGCCGGTGTACGACAGGCGCTCCACGAGGGCGGCGCGCTGGGCGCGGCCCCTGGCGTAGACGTGCACGCCCGCGACGGCGAGGGCGAGGGCGAGCAGGGTCACGCCGGTGGTGAGGGCGATGAGGGTGTCGAGGTCCATTGCTGCTACCGGGCTTCCCTGGTCGTCAGTTCGAGTGCGTCACGGGCGACCCCGAACGCCTGCGGGATCGGCTGGCTCGCCATGTACAGGCGGTCGGCGGTACGGCGGGGGAGGGGGAAGTACTCGAAGGCGCCGGGGACACGGCCGTCGGCGGTCATCGGCTGGGCGTGGAAGCGGGCGGCGGTCGCCAGCCGGAAGGCTTCCGAGCCGTGGCTGTCGAGCACCGCGATCTCGGTGATGCGCCGGGCGCCGTCGGCGAAGCGGGTGAGCTGGACGATCACGTCGACCGCGCTGTTGATCTGGTCGTGGAGCGCGACGAACGGGATCTCCACGTCGGACATGGACGCCAGGGTCTGCAGCCGCATCAGCGCGTCCTCCGCGCTGTTGGCGTGGACGGTGGCCAGGGAGCCGTCGTGGCCCGTCGACATCGCCTGGAGCATGTCGAGCGACTCGCCGCCGCGGACCTCACCGACCACGATCCGGTCGGGGCGCATCCGCAGCGAGTTGCGCACCAGGTCGCGGATGGTGATCCGGCCGTTGCCCTCGACGTTCGGCGGGCGGGACTCCAGACGGACCACATGCGGCTGCTGGAGCTGGAGTTCCGCCGAGTCCTCGATGGTGATGATGCGTTCGCCCTCCGGGATGAGACCGGACAGGGCGTTCAGCAGGGTGGTCTTCCCGGTGCCGGTGGCGCCGGACACGATCACGTTGAACTTCGCCTGCACCAGGCCCGCCAGCAGGTACAGCATGGGCTCGTCGAGCGAGCCGAAGCCGATCAGTTCGTGCAGGGTGAAGGACCGCGGGAAGCGGCGGATGGTGAGGATCGGGCCGGTCAGGGACAGCGGCGGGATGATCACGTTGACGCGTTCGCCGGACGGCAGCCGCGCGTCCACCATCGGATTGGTCTCGTCGACCCGGCGGTTGACCGTCGAGACGATCCGTTCGATGGTCTGCATCAGCTGGTCGTTCGAGGCGAAGCGGAGGGGGAGCTGCTCGACCCGGCCGGCCCGCTCGACGAAGATCGCGTCCGGGCCGTTCACCATGATCTCGGTGATGGAGGCGTCCTCCAGGAGCGGCTCCAGGATGCCCAGCCCGAGCGCCTCGTCGACCACCCGCCGGATCAGCTGCGACCGTTCCACCGTCGACAGCACGGGGCCTTCGCGGCTGATGATGTGCCCGAGCACCCGCTCCAGGCGAGCCCGCCGCTCGGCGGCCGCCAGCGAGCTCATCTCGGCGAGGTCGATCTCCTCCAGCAGCTTGGCACGGTAGGAGGAGACCAAATGGCCTTCCTCGCCCCGGCCGCCCTGCTCCTCGGGGGAGGTGATGCGTGCCCGCAGACTCATGTCGGGTGCCTTTCCCTCAGTTCCCGGTGTGGTCCACCGGCATCGTGGCCGTCTTGCGGGCGGTGCCGAAGTTCCCGATGCCGGGGATGACGGACGGGATCCTGACCTCGGCGGTGACCTGGACCTCGTCGCCCAGGAAGGCGGGCGGGCAGCTCACGGACAGCCAGCTGCTCACCGCCCGGGCGCAGTCCCCCTGGGCGTCGCCGTCGAGGGAGGCGCTGCGGGCCCCGGTCCGGGCCGCCGTGCCCGCCTGCTGGGCGGCGTAGGCGATCAGGCCGAGCTGTACGGCACCCAGCGCGACCAGCAGCAGGAGGGGCAGGAACCCCAGGTACTCCAGGGCGACCTGGCCGCGGTCGCCGCGTCTGCGCAGTCCGTACGGCATCTCAGTCGCCGTCCTCTTCCTCGACGGCGCCCGCGTGGCCGCGCACCGTGAACGGGAAGTCGATCGCGCCCGGGAACAGGACGGGCACGCGCAGGGAGACCTCGGCGGTCACATAGCCGCTGCCGCCGCAGTTCACCACGGCGTTCCCCCTCCACGCGTCCCCCAGCTTGTCCAGGCCCGCCTGTCGGCAGGCCGCGTTCCGCGCCCCCGGGGGTGCCGCCGTGCCCGCCCGTACCGCCTCGTCGGCGGCGTTCCCCGCGAGCGTGAACGTGTACCCCACCAGTACGAACTGCCACACCAGGACCAGGGTCACGAGGATCAGCGGTGTCATGCCGAGGAACTCGATCGTGACCTGCCCCCGGTCGCCCTTCCCCGGGCTCCTCATCGGCCTCACTCCTTCCGCCGCCGGAACCCGACCGCCCCGCGGTCCCCGCCCCGCCCGCGCCCGCCCCGGCGCACGAGGGCCGTCTCGGGCGCCTTGACCAGCCCCAGCTCCCCCGCGAGCGCCCACAGGGCCTGCCGCACGGTCCCCTTGGCGTCGAGGACGTGGACGCGGCCGGCGTCGACCGCGACCTGGAGCTCCTTGAAGTTGGCGGGGATCGTGGTGGCGGCGACGGCCGTGCCGGTGATCTTCTGGACGAGCGGGGGCTGGATCTCCGTACCGCGGGTGTGGCGGTTGACGACGACGGTCGTCTCCTCGGCCTTGCGGACCTGGAGCCGGTCCCACATGCGGACGGTGCGTTTGGCGCCCCGGACGGCCACCACGTCCGGGGTGGTGACGAGCAGCGCCCGGTCGGCCGTCTCGACGGCTGCCGCGCCGGCTCCGCTGAGCTGGGCGCCGCAGTCGACGACGACGACCTCGTACCGCGAGCGCAGGGCGCTGATGATCTGGCGTACGGCGCGGTCGGTGACCTCCTCGCCGCGTTCGCCCTCGCCGGGGGCGAGGAGGAGGGCCAGGCCGGTCTCGTGGCGGAAGACGGCCTCGGCGAGGATGCGGGGCGAGATGTCGGCGATGGCGGCGAGGTCGACCACCGAGCGGCGGAACTGGACGTCCAGGTAGGAGGCGATGTCGCCGGTCTGCAGGTCGAGGTCGACGAGGGCGGTCTGGCGGCCGGACGCCTGGGCGGCGAGGGCGAGCTGGACGGCGGTGAGCGTCGTGCCGACGCCTCCCTTGGCGCCGCTGACGGTGACGACCGTGCCCCCCGCGCCGGTGAACACGTCCGCCCCGTGGCCGAGATGACGCCGTACGCCGACGGACCACTGGGCGACGGCCTGGACGCGGTTCGCCAGCTCCTCGTAGCTCAGGGGCAGGGTGACCAGGCCGCGCGCGCCGGAGTCCATGGCGGCCTGGAAGAGTCCGGGGCCGGCGTCCGTGGTGACGAGGATGACGCCGACTGCCGGGAAGCGCAGGGCGACCTCGCGGACCAGTTCCAGGGCCGGTACCGGGCCGATGCGTTCGTGGACGACGACGACCTCGGGGAGTTCGTCGACCGACTCGGCGGCGAGCCGGGCGAGGGTGTCGACGAGCTGGGTGGAGTCGGCGACCGGGGTGACCGGTTCGGCGTCCGGGAGCTGGCTCAGCAGGGTGGTGAGGGAGCGGACCGCGTCCGCGTCGCCGACGGCCGGGAGGATCCTCGTGGGCATGGGCGGCGGCCTCTCACTTGTCCGTGGCGAGTTCGTACGTACGGTCCTGGTCGGGGACCGTGACGTCGCCGCCGGGGGCCACGAGGGCGAGGCGGACCCGCTTGGCGAAGGACTCGGCGTAGGTGATGCGCTGGGCGTCGAGCGTGGACAGCGCGAAGGTGATGGGGACCGCCTCGGTGGCGGAGCGGTCGCGGTTGTTCTGGTCGGGTTCCAGGGCGGTCAGTTCGCCGACGTCGAGGACGCGCGCGTTGGTGACGATGATCTTCGACTGGTCGGGGTCGGTGTCCCGGGCGCCCTCGAAGGTGGCGTAGACGTTGACGGAGGAGCCCGGGGTGATCTTGCCCGCCACGCCCGTGGCCGAGTCGATCATGATGGCGACCTCCTGCTGGCCCGGGCGGAGGGCGGGCTGGTCGACGATCATGTCGCTCTGCAGGAGCGAGCCCTTCTTCAGGGTCGTCACGGCGATCTTGCCGCGGATCGCGGCGAGATCGGTGACGGCGTTCTCCGACAGCCACCGCTCGGGCATCTCGATCTTCTTGAACTGGCCCTCCCTGAGGGCCGTGTACGGCGCCACGTCGGACCGCAGCTCGTAGGCGGTGACCTCGGGGCCGACCTTGGAGTTCACGTCGTCGATGACGGAGAGGACGCCGGCGAAGGCACCGAGGGCGCACAACACCGACAGGAGCAGGAGAATCACGCCGCGGCGCTGACGGGAGTTCATGAACCGTGCAACCTCGTTGGGGGTCGGGTCGAGCGGGGAACGGAACGGGCGTTTCCTCAGCCGCCCGCCGTGAGGGCGCGGACGGAGCGGGCGGTGAGCTCGGAGGCGGGCGGCGGGGTGGCGGAGCAGAACACGCAGCGGTCCCCGATGACGTCGATCCCGCACCAGTGGCAGACGCCCTGCCGGACCGAGGCGACGAGCTGGTAGAGGACCGACAGGTCGGGCAGATAGGCGCAGAACTCGATCAGCTTCGGGGTCCCCCACCAGCCGGCGGACTCGGCGGGGGTCTCGGTCTCCCGCAGTCCCTGGACCCGCCAGGCGGGGGCGAGGGTGCCGGTGACCCAGTCGGACTGGAGCTGGCCGCGGCCGACGAGCATCCAGGTCCCGAACTCCGGCCCGGGAAGGGTGACGTCGGGAGCGGCCTTGACCAACTCCGCCTGCGGATGGGCGAGCACGCCGAACTGACTACCCGGAACCCATGACCTGGCATGCGACCTCAGGCCGACCACCGGAACGCGGTCGAGCCGGGCGACGGATCCGAGCAGCGCGCCGGCGTGGATGTAGTGGGTGAGCAGCCGGCCCGCCGAGGCGAGGACGCCGGGCCCCAGGTCGCAGGAGGCGAGCTGGCGCAGCTGGCGGGCGAGGACGGCGACCGCGAGCGGGGGCAGATCGGGCCGGAAGAGGGCGATGCGGTCGCTCTCCAGCAGGGAGCGGATGGTGTACAGCCTCTGCTCCACGGCCGGCGGGGTCGCCCGCGAGTACACGACGACGACATGTCCGTACTGCTCGACGAGCATCTGTACGGTGGTCAGGGCGCGGTCGAGCGGCATGCGGTCGAGGTCGGCGAGCACGGCGGCGGGCAGGGTCCGCTCGTCCTGCGGTGGCAGCGCCAGGTCGGCGCCGGTCACGGCAATGGCAGTTGGCACGCGCAGCTCCCCGATTCCCGCGGTCCGGCCCACCGGCGTTACTCCGGTGCACCGGGGTGACTTCATTGCGTGACTACCTCAGCACTGTAACCACGCCGTTGTGGCCGGAGAACAGCTTTCCGCAGCTGGTAAGGAACTGTTCTTCGCGCAAGTAGCGGCAAACCGGGGCAGGTTACGCACCCCTGAGCTCCCGTGTCCCTCCACCGGGCCTCCACAAGCGGACCCCTTGACAAGCGAATTGGTCTGGACCAACTTGTTGTCATGTCCCCACTTAAAAGATCGAAGAGATCGACACGGCCGGCGACGAGATCGGCGGCACGGTTCTGGTCGGGAGCGGTGACCGCCGCCCTCGCCCTGTCCCTGGCGGGCGCGGCTCAGGCGTCCGCCGCGGACGTCAACAACGCGAAGAACGCCGGCTTCGAGTCCGGTCTGACGAACTGGACCTGCTCGGCGGGCAGCGGTACGACGGTCTCCTCCCCCGTGCACGGCGGCGCGGCCGCGCTGAAGGCGACCCCGGCCGGGCAGGACAACGCCAGATGCACCCAGACGGTCGCGGTCAAACCCAACTCCACGTACACGCTGAGCGCCTGGGTCCAGGGCGGCTACAGCTACCTGGGCGTGACGGGCACCGGCACGACGGACGTGTCGACCTGGACGCCGGACTCCTCGTCCTGGAAACAGCTGCAGACCACCTTCACCACGGGCTCCTCCACCACCTCGGTGACGGTCTACACGCACGGCTGGTACGGCCAGCAGCCCTACTACGCGGACGACGTCTCGGTTCACGGCCCCGACGGCGGCGGGGGCGGCGACCCGGCCCCGACGGTCCCGTCCGCACCGGCCGGCCTGACCGTGTCCGGTACGACCTCGTCGTCGGTGTCCCTGGCCTGGTCCGGGGTGTCGAACGCGACGGGCTACAACGTCTACCGAGGCGGCACGCAGGTCGGTTCGGTGACCGGCACCTCGACGACCGTGACCGGACTCGCGGCGTCCACGGCGTACAGCTTCCAGGTGACGGCGACGAACGCGGCGGGCGAGTCGCCGAAGTCGACGGCGGTGACGGGGACGACCGCCGCCACCGGCGGCTCGGGCGGCACCCTCCCCCGGCACGCGGTGACGGGCTACTGGCAGAACTTCAACAACGGCGCGACCGTCCAGAGGATCTCGGACGTCCCCTCCCAGTACGACATCATCGCGGTGGCCTTCGCCGACGCGACGACGACACCGGGCGCGGTGACCTTCAACCTCGACTCGGCCGGCCTGGGCGGCTACACGGTGGACCAGTTCAAGGCCGACATCAGGGCGAAGCAGGCGGCCGGGAAGAAGGTGATCGTCTCGGTCGGCGGCCAGAACGGCACGGTGGCGGTGAACGACGCCACGTCGGCGGCGAACTTCGCGAACTCGGTGTACACGCTGATGCAGACGTACGGCTTCGACGGCGTCGACATCGACCTGGAGAACGGCCTCGACGCGACGTACATGACACAGGCGCTGCGGTCCCTGTCGTCGAAGGCCGGAACCGGCCTGATCCTGACGATGGCCCCGCAGACCATCGACATGCAGTCCACGTCCAACGCCTACTTCCGGACCGCGCTGAACGTGAAGGACATCCTCACGGTCGTCAACATGCAGTACTACAACAGCGGTTCGATGCTGGGCTGCGACGGCAAGGTGTACAGCCAGGGTTCCGTGGACTTCCTGACGGCACTGGCGTGCATCCAGCTGGAGGGCGGCCTGGCCCCGTCCCAGGTGGGCCTGGGCCTGCCGGCCTCGACGAGCGGCGCGGGCAGCGGCTACGTCTCGCCGTCCGTGGTGAACAACGCCCTGGACTGCCTGACCAGAGGCACGTCCTGCGGCTCCTTCAAGCCCTCCCGCACCTATCCCGACCTGCGCGGCGCGATGACCTGGTCCACGAACTGGGACGCGGCGGCGGGAAGCACCTGGTCGTCCACGGTGGGCCCCCACGTACACGCCCTGCCGTAACCCTCCGGCGGTCCGGCCCTCCCACCCGGACCGCCGGTTCACGAGGCGCCTCGCCGGGGCCGGGAAGCTGGTGCGTCACCGCGTGGCACGCTGTGGTGGGACAGGCCGCGGACGCCTCGCTGAGCATCTACCAGAACGGGCACAGAGTCGGGTACATCAAGCATGACGACGCCGACCCGGACTCGTTCGTGGTCTGTGACACGTACGCCAACGGGCACGGAGTGACGGGCAAGGTCTGGATCTGGCTCGCCAACCAGGTCAACGACTGGTACCTGCTGGCGTCGGCGGACGACGGCGGCGACGCCGGGTGCGACGGCTTCAACCTGGACATCAAGTCGAACCAGACCTACATGTGGGGCATCGAGCAGAACGGTGGCGGTCCCACCAAGGTGGACTATCTCTACGAGTAGTCCGTGGGGGAGTGGGCCGGCCGGTGGGGGACGGGGGATTTCGTGTTCCCCGTCCGCCGCCGGATTCCGGTGGGGATTTGTTTTCCCCGGGTCGTCAGCGGCGTCCGCGCAGCGCCCGTGCGCACCAGCCGATGACCGTCGCGTTGACCAGGGCGCCGAAGGCGATGGCGAGCAGGGACATCGTGAGGTGGTCGGGGAGGAGGAGCAGGACCAGGCTGGCGGGGGCCGTGGCGAGGAAGGGGATCACCGCCGCCATGGACTCGCCGGAGTCGTCCAGGGCCGTGACCACGAGGGCCCAGGTCAGCAGCACCGCACAGAGCGCGAGGTAGACGAGGGCGAAGACGTCGGTCAGGGCGTGGCGCAGGCGGTGGGAAAGGGCGGTACCCGTCACGGGGTGGCTCCTGGGTCGGTGGGTCAGAGGGGGGTGCCGGGCCGGTTCGGGCGGGCGAGGCCCAGGTCGTAGGCGAGGATGGTGGCCTGGACGCGGTCGCGCAGGCCCAGTTTGCGCAGCAGCGCGTTGACATGGGACTTGACGGTGCCGACCGTGATGCCCAACCGCTCGGCGATCTCGGCGTTGTTGAGACCGGACGCCACCAGGGCGAGGACGTTGCGCTGGCTGCCGGTCAGGCTGTCCAGTTCGCGGGAGGCGTTCCCGGCCGGCGTACCACCGTGCGTCCCGGCCGCGTAGTGGCCGATCAGGCGGCGCGTCGCCGACGGGGCCAGCACGCTCTCGCCCGCCGCCACCACCCGGATGCCCTGGAGGAGTTCGGCGGGGTGGACGTCCTTGAGGAGGAAGCCGGAGGCACCGGCACGCAGGGCGTCGAACACGTACGCGTCGAGGTCGAAGGTGGTCAGGACGAGCACCCGGGGCGCGTTCTCCCGCCCCGTGATGATGCGGGTGGCGGCGATGCCGTCCAGCACGGGCATCCGTACGTCCATGACGACCACGTCGGGGGACAGTTCCTCGGCCAGCCGCACCGCCGCCGCGCCGTCGCCGGCCTCGCCGACGACCGTCAGGTCCTCCTCGGCGTCGATCACGGCGGCGAATCCCGCCCGTACGATGCCCTGGTCGTCGACGACCAGCACCTTGAGACTCATCGTTCCCTCTCCTCGTCACCCTGCTCCGGACCCGGTGCGAGGGGCAGCCGGAGACCGACCGGGCCCGGTGCACCCGTGGTCAGGGTGCCGCCGAGCGCCGCGATGCGCGCCGCCAGCCGTTCCCGTACGGCGGGACGGGCGGCGGGCGGCACCCCGGTGGCGGTCAACGTCAACGTAGCGCCGTCCGAGTCGAGTTCGAGCACCGCGGGTTCCTCGCCGCCGGCCGCGAGCACGGTCTCGGCGGCATGGTAGGCGGCCAGGTCGACCGCCGTGGGCAGCCGCTCGGGCACCCGCTCGGTCAGCCGTATCTCCACGTCGCGGCCGGTGGCCCGGCACTGCGCGGCGAGCAGGTCGAGGGCCTGGAGGGTGGGCTGCGGGCGCAACGCGGGCCCCGTCTCGTTCTCCCGGACCGCGTCGAGCAGGGCCCGCATGGCGGCCAGCGCCTCGCGGGCGCGTTCGGCGGTCCCGTCGAGCCGGCCCGCCTCCGCCTGAGCGACCATGTCGGCGGTCCGCGCCAGGACGGTGGTCTCCAGTCCGGCGGCGATCCGGCGGCGCTCGGCCCACGCGTCCCGGACGGCCTCCTCGGTCCAGGCGGCGAGCCGTTCCTCCCGTGAGCCCCGGACGGCCCGCTCGCGCCGCCCGCGCAGGACCCCGCCCCACCAGGCCGCGCCGACCGCCAGGGCCGCCCCGGCCGTGGCGCACCCGGCGACCGCCCAGCCGGGGACCGCCGAGCCCCGGTCCAGGACGGCGGCCGTCACCGCTCCCGCGTGCACCGCCACCGCCACCGCGCCGGGGGCCACCGTCCCCGCGTGTCCCGCCATCGCGCCGGCCACCGCCGCCATCATCCCCGGCGGGCGGTCCCCGGCCGGGCAGGCACCGGCGGCCGTACGCCGGGCCGTGTGCGCGGCGAGCGCCGCGCAGGTGGCGAGCATGCTCAGCGCGGGCGGCAGGACGACCGGACCGGCGTACTCGCCCGCGGCCATCGCCACCGGCCAGAGCGCGGCCAGCGCGAACAGCGCGCCGAGGGCGGCGCGGGGTGCCCGGCGCAGCCACAGCAACGCGACCGCCTGGGCCGCCGCCAGCAGTGCGAAGAGCACGCCCGCGGACACCCGTGACCCGGCCGGCGTGGTCTCCGACCGGATCACCAGCACCGGGAGCAGCGGCTGCAGGACCAGGCCGACGGCGGCGACCACCTGCGCCGGGCGGTAGCCCCGGGGCGCGGCGCGCTCCACCGGGGCGGCGGTCCCGCCCGGCAGGGTCGCGCGCACCTCCCAGCCGCCGTCGGCCGTGGGGCCGCTGGTCAGGGTGCCGCCCGCCTCCCGTGCCCGGGACCGCAGGAAGCCCTGGCCGCGGCCACCGCCGAGGCCCGCGCCGTGCGCCGCCGCCCCGGCCGGCGGTGCCGCGCTGGTGACCACGACGTCCGTGCGGGTGTCCGTGTACCGCAGCAGCACCGTGGTGTCCGCGCCGGGGGCGTGCCGTGCCACGTTGGTCAGCGCCTCGCGCACGATGCCGTACGCCGCGTCCGCGACCACGCCGTCGGGCAGCGGGTCGATCTCGCAGTCCACGCGCGGGCCGAGGCGGCGGAATCCGGCGACCAGGTCGAGCAGCCGCTCCCGTGGCGAGGGCTGGTCCTCCCGCGAGGGGGCGGGCGCCCGCACCGAGCCGAGCGCACGGGTGACCTCGCGACCGGTCTCGGCCGCGAACTCCAGTGCTTCGGCGGCCAGTTCGGGGCGCCGCTCGCGCAGCCCGAGCGCCGCGCCCACGGTGACCACCACAGCCGTCAGATGGTGGGCGCTGACGTCGTGCAACTCCCTTTCCATACGCCGCCGTTCGACGGCCGGGAGGCGGTGGCGCTCGGCCTCGGCCCGCCGCAGGCGGTGTTCGGCCGCCCGGCGGGCGTGCCGGGTCCGCCGCACCAGCAGACCGGCACCGCACGCGGCGGCGTACAGCAGGGCGGTGAGGACGAGGTCGAGTCCGTCGCGGTCGCTGAGTCCGTGCAGGCTGAGGCCCTGCAGCAACTGCCACAGGGCGAGCGCCCCCACGCACAGCAGGGCGGTGAAGGTGTCGCGTTCGGTCGCCACGGTGTACAGCGCCAGGGCCACGCCCGCGGTGCCGAGGACCGCCATCGCCCCGGTGGGCAGCGGCCCGGCCCCGAGCGCGCAGGCCGCGGCGACCAGGACGAGGGTGGTGACCGGACGGGCGCGGCGGAGCGCGAGCGCGGCCGTCACCGGGCCGGCGACCAGGACCGCCACCAGCAGGGCGGTCGCGGGCGGCAGGGACCCCCGCAGCAGCGGGGCCCCGGGCCACACCGCGGCCTGGGCGCAGATCAGCAGGACCGGGAGCAGCCGGTCGTCGGTTCGTCTCATGACCGGCCCAGGCTATGGCCGCAGGTGAGCGGGCCGACTCCCGCTGGAGTCGGATCCCGTTCTCTTACCTGGGTTGCAGATCCTCCACCCGCGGTCAGAGCCGTCGATCGTCCCGCGGAGCGAGGACTTCGCCGGGGCCCCGGACCTAGGCTCGATCACATCGGGGAAGCGGCCGACCACCGCCTCCGCTCTCACATCGACCCAGGGGGATCTCCCATGTCCAAGCGCGTTCTCCTCTCGTCCCTGGCCGGAGCCCTCGCCCTCGGCGGGGTGGCGGCCGGAGGTCTCGCGATGGCCTCCGACGCCACGGAACCGTCCGTGCGGAACGGCTCGGCGCGCTATGCCGCGCCCTCGGACGCCGGCGCCGGCTCGCTCACCTTCTCCGCGGACGTCAGCGACGACTCCGGCGTGAAGAGCCTCAAGGTCGTGGCCTGGCCCGCGAGTTCGGAGCTGGACCCGACCGAGGAGGAGATGCGGCACGTGGACGGCGCCACGTGCGAGAGCACCTCGGGCGGGACGTCCCGCTGCACCTACACCCTGCGGGTCACGAAGGCGGAGGCCGCCGGCCCGGCCGAGGGCACCTGGTACGTCTCCGCCCTGGCGACGGCCAGGGACGGCGGCACGACGTTCGTGCCCCGCGCGGCCGCCTTCGAGGTCGCCGCCCGCTGACCCGTCTCCCGCCCCCGTCGCGGCCGGCCCCTTCCCCGAGGGCCCGGCCGCGTCGTCATCCCATCGGCCGGTAATACCCCAGCACCCAGGCCAGTTGCGCGAACCATCCCTGCAGCACCTCCCGGGGCCTGGCGTTCACGACGCATTCGTAGACCCTGCCGTCGAGATGGACCACGGCGACCATCAGCGCCTTGCCGTTGGGGCTCGCCTTGTAGTGGACGCTGCGGATCTCGGGCCAGGGGAACTCCACCGTGATGTCGTACATCTCGAAGGCGACGCCGGACACGTCGACGACGACCGAGTTGTGTTTGTCGACGGCGAGGAACTCCGGTCCGGGCCCGGCGGGTTGGGGTGGACCGGACGCGTACGGGGGCTGCCCCGGGGAGGGGTTCTGCGGTCCCGGCGCGTACGGGGCCGGTCCCGGCGCGTACGAGGGCGGACCCGGCGGGGGTGGGGGCGGTCCCGGCGCGTACGGGGGCGGCGGCGGTCCGAAGCCCGGCGGGACGGCCGGGGGCGGCGGCTGGTCTGTCACCCGGGCAACCTACCCGGCACCCCCTGTGATCCTGCTTACCGGTCCCCTTGAAACATTTCCCCCACCCCACCGCATCAATGAGGTGAGGACGGCCAGGACGGCACGGCAACCGAACAGGGGGACGCGCATGAGGAAGGTCCGCGCGGACGAGTACGCCGAGTTCGCGGCGGCACGCACCGGGCATCTGTACCGCTCCGCGTGTCTGCTCACCGCGGGGGACACGCACCTCGCCGAGGACCTGGTCCAGGAGACCCTCGGCAGGCTGTACGTCCGCTGGGGCCGGATGTCCCGGGTGGACAACCCGGCGGGGTACGCGCAGACCGTCCTGACCCGCACCTTCCTCGCCCACCAGCGGCGCCGCAGCAGCCGTGAACGGGCCGTGGACGCGTTCCCCGACGTGCCCGACGGGAGCCGCACCGACACCCCGTTGCGGCTCACCCTGCTCCAGGCCCTCGGACGGCTGCCCGCCAAGGACCGGGCCGTCGTGGTGCTGCGGTACTGGGAGGACCGGTCCGTCGAGGAGACGGCGGGTGCCATGAACGCGAGCCCCGCGGCCGTACGGACCCGGTGCTCGAGAGCGCTGGGGCGGCTGCGGGAACTGCTCGGCGAGGACATCGGCGAGTACGCCCGCCCCTGACCGCACATCCCCTTGCTTCGACTTCATCCCGAGCCCGTGGAAACGGTGGTTCACCATGCCCGCAGACCAGCAGACGGATCCCTTCGAGGACCGGCTCTCATCCGCCCTGCACCAGGTGGGCGGCGCCTTCGACTCCCCCCGCACCGAGCTCGCCGCCGCCGGTGCGCGGCGCGGTCGGCGGTTGCAGTTGCAGCGCCGGACCGCGGTCGTGGGGAGCGTGGCGGGCCTCGCCCTGGTGGGGGTGGGCGGGGCACTGTTCGTGCCGCGGGACGGCGCGCCCGCCCCGCAGCCGACCTCCGTGGCCGCGAGCCGCACCCCCACCTCCGTGCCGGGGAAGACCTACTCCGCCGAGGACGTGGTCCGTACGCTCCAGAAGCTCCTCCCCCAGGGGAAGTTCATGAAGACGGAGGCGCGCGGCACGGACGAGGACCTGCCGCCGCTCGCGGTGGGCGTGTTCGACGACGGACAGGGCGAGGGGTCCGTCTCCGTGGGCCTGGACCGGATCACCTCGAACGGGAAGGGCATCGTCCCGTCCGCCGAGGTGCTCCCCTGCCCCGAGGACTCGCAGTCGGATGTCGACGGCTGTGTGACCGAAACCCTGTCCGACGGCTCCGCGATCACCGTCCACCAGGGGTACGAGTATCCCGACCGTCGCGTCGACACCAAGGCGTGGAGTGCCGACCTGGTCACCCCGGACGGACACCACGTCAGCGTCATCGAGTGGAACTCCCCGGCGGAGAAGGGCAAGCCGATCACCCGGACCGACCCGCCCCTGAGCCCGGGGCAGTTGAAGGCGCTGGCTTCCGCCAAGCAGTGGCGCGCGATCATCGAGGCCATCCCCGAACAGACACCGCCGACGGCCCCGGCGGCCCCCGCGGCCCGTCCCGGTTCCCTCAGCGGCGCCACGATCCTGCGCAAGCTCAAGCTGCTGCTGCCGAAGGAGGTCGTCATCCGCTCCGGCGGCAGCCAGGAGACCGAGTACGGCCATGTCGTCGTCGACGACGGCAGGGGCGCGAGTCTTGTGCAGATCAACGTCCAGCCCGGTATGTCCGACGTCGCGGGCATCTACGGCTCCGACGCGGAGACGCTCGCCGACGGTACGCGGGTCGTCCTGCGCGAGGAGCCCGGCGAGAAGGGCGGGGCGGGGGTCGTGAGGTGGACCGCCGACGCCCTGCGGACGAACGGCCTGCGGGTCGTCGTCAGTGCCTTCAACACCGGTGACCAGAACAAGGCCGCGACCCGGAAGACACCCGCTCTCACGCTGTCCGACCTGCGGCGCATCGCCCTCAGCCCGGAGTGGCTGAGCGACACCACGGTCCCGTGACCGGGGCCACCCCCGGAGCAGCGCCAGGATCTCGCCGAGGCTGGCGGCGATCCCGCCGAGGACGGTCCGGTTGACGCCCCGCCGGCGCAGCTGGACGTCCGGGTCGGTGCCGTGGGAGGCGCCCCGAGCACGAGCGCGGTCCTGTCGTCCAGCCCGGTCACCGGCACGGGACAGCACCTCTCCTCGGGGAGCAGCACTCCAGGAGAGGTACTGCCAGACTCAAGTTTGCGAAAGTCAACCAACTCGGCTCAGAAGAACTCCGACCACGGCTGGTCCCAGATCTGCTTCACGCACAGCACCAGGAACAGCAGCCCGGCCAGCGCCAGCATGCCGTTGCTCAGCGGTCCGTTGCGCCACTGGCCGGGCGTGCGGGACGAGTTGAGCAGCCACAGCAGCGTGCCGGCCAGGAACGGCAGGAAGGCCGCGCCCAGGACGCCGTACAGGATGACCAGACGGAAGGGCTGGCCCTGGAAGAGCAGGACGATCGGCGGGAAGGTCAGCCACAGCAGGTACGCCCTGAACGGCCAGGAGCGCTCGCGCTCACCGGAGGCGACCTCCGCGCCCCGCGCCCCGGAGCGGGAACGGTACCGCGCCACGAAGTCGGCGAACATCAGGCTGACGCCGTGCCAGACGCCGATCAGGGACGTGAAGGAGGTGGCGAAGAAGCCGATCAGAAAGAACTTGGCCGTCGCCCCGCCGTACTCGGCCTCCAGGATGTCGCTCAGCTGGACGAGCCCCTTGTCGCCGGTCGCGATCGCGACGTTCGCGGAGTGCAGCAGTTCCGCGCCGACGAAGAGCATCGCGACCACGAAGATGCCGGTCGTGGCGTAGGCGACGCGGTTGTCGAGCCGCATCACCTTCATCCAGCCCGTGTCGGTCCAGCCCTTGGCGTTGACCCAGTAGCCGTACGCGGCCAGGGTGATGGTGCCGCCGACGCCGCCGATCAGGCCCAGGGTGTTGAGCACGGAGTCCTTCTCGTCGGGCAGGACGGGGAGCAGGCCGGCCAGCGCGTCCGGGAGGTTCGGGGTCACCCGGACCGCCAGGTACACCGTCACCACGAACATGACGCCGACCAGCACCGTCATGACCTTCTCGAAGACCGCGTACTTGTTGAACCAGACGAAGACCAGACCGACGAGCCCGCACGCGATGCCCCACCACTGGAGGTCCATCACGTCCGGGAACAGCGCCTGCAGCGGCAGCGCGCTCGACGACATCGCGGCCGCGCCGTAGACGAAGCCCCAGACGACCGCGTAGACGACGAAGAAGTACGTCGTCCAGCGGCCGAGGCTCGCCCAGCCGTCGAACAGGGTGCGGCCGGTGGACAGGTGCCAGCGGCCGGCCGCCTCGGCGAGGGAGATCTTGACGAGGCAGCCGACGATCGCCGCCCAGAGGAGGGTGTAGCCGAAGTTGCTGCCGGCGATGAGGGTCGCGACCAGGTCGCCGGCGCCCACTCCGGTCGCGGCCACGACGATGCCGGGGCCGATGTGCTTCCAACTGCTCGTGCGGGGGGAGTTCTTGTCGATGCCGGATGGTGCCTCGGTGTCCGTGGGGTTTCCCGTGGTGTCCGCCATGACGGTCAAGAAAGCCCAAAGGGGCCGGGTGGGCAAGAGGGCGTGCGCGATCTCCACCCGATCCGGCGGCGCGGGGTCCGCCGGCCCTCACTCCCGCGGGTGCGCCCGGGGACCGTGTGCCGCGACACGCCGTCCGTGCGCCGCGCCGCCGATCGGACGCCGCTTTCCGCATGATTCAGGCCAGTGACTCCCAAATCCCCTCTTGACCTGACCATGCCAACGCCGGACCATGAGCGGCACTCGCACTGCCGCACACAGCAAGCGCACAGCACGACCCCCCACACCACCTCCCCACAAAGGAGCGTCATGCGACTTCGCATCCGCGGCTCAGGCGCCGGCGCCACCAGCGCCCGCGGCGGCAGACGGACCGCCGCCCTCGTCGCCCTGCTGGCCCTCGCGGCGGCCCCCCTCTCGGCGACGGCCACCGACGCCTCGGCCGACAGCGCCCCGAAGGCGGCCCGCTCGTCCGACGACATCCGCCAGTACGAGATCCACGTCGACCACAGCACCCCCCTCACGCGCACCGCGATCGCCCAGGCCGGGGTGAGCGTCGACGAGGCCGACGAGGAGACCGTGGTCGTCTCCGGCCGGGCGGACCAGATCCGGAAGCTGCGCGCCCAGGGCTACGAGGTCACCGAAGTGGGCTCCGCGCCCGACCGCCTCGCCGAGAGCGAGGTGCGGCTCTTCGACTTCCCGTCGGCCGACTCCAGGTACCACAACTACGCAGAGATGACGGCGGAGATCGACCAGCGCATCGCCGCCTACCCGAACATCATGAGCAAGCGGGTCATCGGCAGGTCATACGGCGGCCGGGACATCGTCGCCATCAAGATCAGCGACAACGTGGGCACCGACGAGGCCGAGCCGGAGGTGCTGTTCACCCACCACCAGCACGCCCGCGAGCACCTCACCGTCGAGATGGCCCTGTACCTGCTGCGCGAACTGGGGGCGGGCTACGGCTCCGACTCCCGGGTCACCAGCATGGTCAACGGGCGCGAGATCTGGATCGTCCCCGACCTCAACCCGGACGGCGGCGAGTACGACATCGCCACCGGCTCCTACCGCTCGTGGCGCAAGAACCGGCAGCCCAACTCCGGTTCCTCGTACGTCGGCACGGACCTCAACCGGAACTGGAACTACAAGTGGGGCTGCTGCGGCGGCTCCTCGGGCTCCACGTCGTCCGAGACGTACCGGGGCACCGCGGCCGAGTCGGCGCCCGAGGTGAAGGTCGTCGCCGACTTCGTCCGCAGCCGGGTGGTGGGCGGCAAGCAGCAGATCACCGCCGGGATCGACTTCCACACCTACAGCGAGCTGGTGCTGTGGCCGTTCGGGTACACGTACTCCGACACGGCGACCGGCATGACGGCCGACGACAACGCCGCGTTCAAGGCGGTCGGGCAGAAGATGGCCGCGAGCAACGGGTACACCGCGGAGCAGTCCAGCGACCTGTACATCACGGACGGGTCGATCGACGACTATCTCTGGGGCGTGCACAAGATCTTCTCGTACACCTTCGAGATGTATCCGACGTCCAGTTCCGGGGGTGGGTTCTACCCGCCCGACGAGGTGATCGAGCGGGAGACCTCCCGGAACCGGGACGCGGTGCTGCAACTGCTGGAGAACGCCGACTGCATGTACCGGTCGATCGGCAAGGCGACCCAGTACTGCGGTTAGGGCCTGTCGTTTGGATCAGGCCGCAGGAAAGTGACGGTGCCTTCGGGCCGGCCCGAGCGGGGTCCGGTGCGTGCGGCTGCAAGGCGGAGGAGGGCGTCGACGCGAAGCGTCGGCAACCGACGACAACGCCGCAGACGTGCGTGCCGGACCCCGCGTCTGCGGCGTGAGCCAAACGACAGGCCCTAGGTGCGCCCCGTGGCGAAGGCGCCGAGGGTCACGCCTCGCGCGCCTGGCCGGCCTCGGCCTCCTCGTCGCCCTCTTCGAAGTAGGCGTCGAGGACCTCGTCCAGCGCCGACTCCCACTCCTTGAAGCGCGCCCTGGCCGTCGCCTCGACCTCTATCGGGTACCAGCGGCGGTCAGGGGTGTGCACCGTGATGGTGAACCGCTTGCCGAAGCGCGGCGCCTCCGTCTCGATCGCGCCGATCTCGTCCCAGCGGAACTCGCACTCCTCCTCGTCGAGGCGGAGCCGGACACCCCTGGCGTCGGCGGTGATCCGCGCCCGGCGGTCGGAGGCCTCGAAGACGGGGCCGTCGGAGGGCTCGTCCGGCTCCTCCTCGGCGGGAGTCTCCGCCGCCCCGGCCTCGACGACCGCGTCCTGGACGTCGTCGCTGTCGTCGCTGTCGTCGCTGTCGTCGCTGTCGTCGCTGTCGTCGACGTCCGCGGCCGCCTTCGTCTCCTCAGGCTCCGCGGTCACGGGCGACGTGAGCCCGGGGATGAATGCCGGGTCGAATCCGGCGCCCTCCAGGGGCTGGCTGCTCGAACCTATGCGCTGCTCCACAGCGGGCAGTATGGTCGAAGATCCTGTGCCGGACACAGCCAGCCCCTACTTCGTTACCAGAGACCTACACGAACCGGGGTGTCCCGCTCGCCGACGGGGTGGCGGTGCGTCAGCCGAGCACGGCCAGCGCGTCGATCTCGACGAGCAGTCCGGCGGGGAGGCCGACGTAGACCGTCGTACGGGCGGCGGGCGGGGCGGTGAGGGCCTGCTCCTCGAAGTACGCGTCGTAGATCGCGTTCATCTCGGCGAAGTGGTCCACGTCCGTCAGATAGACCCGGATCATCATCACGTCGTCCCAGCTCGCGCCGCCCTCCCGGAGGACCGCCTCGACGTTGGCGAGGGTCTGCAATGTCTGCTCGCGCAGGGTGGGGCCGGCGGGCGTGGGCGGCCTGCCCTCCTCGGCGGGGAGGAAGCCGACCTGGCCGGCGACCTGGAGGATGTTCCCCTTCTTCACCCCGTGCGAGAACGTCGCGGGCGGGGCGGTGTGGGTCTTCGGGGTGAGCGCGGTCTTCTCGGTCATCGGGTCGCTTCCTTGATCGGTGTCCTGCCGGAGTACTCGCCGCTGATCGCGTCCGCCGTACGGCGCACCAGCGGGCGGAGGGCGAGGAGTTCGTCGGCGGTGACGACGACGTTCGGCGCGGAGACCGACATCGCGGCGACCACCCGGCCGTCGGCGCCGCGGATCGGTGCGGCGACGCAGTTGACGGACTCCTCGTGGCCGCCGAGGTCGGTGGCCCAGCCCTGCGCGCGCACCTTCTCCAACTCCCGCAGGAAGGCGGCGGCGTCGGGGGTGGAGCGGGCCGTGTAGTGGGGATAGTCGAGCTTCTCGGCGACCGCGCGCCGCTCGGCCTCGGGCAGGTCGGCCAGGAGCAGCTTGGCGACGGCGGCGACCGTGATGGCCACCGGCCTGCCGATCCGCGAGTACATCCGCACCGGGTAGCGGCTCTCCACCTTGTCGATGTAGAGGACCTCGCCCTCCTCGTACACGGCGAGGTGCACGGTGTGCCCGCACTGTTCGTTCAGCCGTACGAGGTGGGGGTGGGCGATCTCGCGGACGTCGAGGTTCTCCATGGCCTCCTGGGCGAGGGCGAAGAGGCGGGCGCCGAGCCGGTAGCGCTGGTCGGACTGGCGGTAGACGAGGCCGTGTTCGTGGAGGGTGCGCAGCAGCCTGAGGGCCGTCGACTTGTGGACGCCGAGGCGGCCGGCGACCTGTCCGAGGTCGGCGGGGCCCTCGGCGAGCAGCGGCAGGATGCTCAGGGCGCGGTCGACGGTCTGGCTCATGGGGTGCGTACCTCCTCGGGGGCCGCTGCGGCTCGGGTCCAGCCGGGGCCGAGTCGAAGTGTCCCCCACGTCCGGTCGTCGAGGGCGGCCAGACGGTCGGCGTGGCCCCGGGACGGGGGCACGGCGAGGTCTCCGGGGACGGTCAGGGCGGCGGCGGCCATGAGGTGCCCGTGCCGCAGCCGGTCGCGGGCGGGCAGCCCGCGCAGGGTGGCGGAGAGGAACCCGGCGGCGAAGGCGTCGCCCGCGCCGACGGCGGCGACGACGTCGACGTGCGGGGCGGGCACGTGGAGGGCGCTCTCCCTGCCGAGGACGGTCGCCCCGCGCTCCCCCTGTTTGACGACGAGCACCGCGGGGCCGGGGAGCGCGGTGCGGACGGCGTCGGCGTCCTTCAGGCCCCACACCTCCTCGGCCTCGTCCGCGCCGACGAAGACGAGGTCGGCGCCGCGCGCGAGGTCCCGCAGGACCCGTGGGCCGTCACCGTCCGTCCACAGCCCGGGCCGGTGGTTGACGTCGAAGGAGACGAGCGGGCGGCCGGGCCGCGGGGCGGTGAGGGCGCGCAGCAGCCCGAGGCAGTCCCCGGACAGGGCGGCCGTGATGCCCGACAGATGCAGCACCCGCCCCGCCCGCACCGCCGCCAGGTCCACGTTCCCCACGGCCATCGCGGAGGCCGCCGAGCCGGCGCGGTAGTACGCCACCTCGTGGGCGGCGGTGGCCCGGTCCCCGGCGGTGCGGAAGTAGACGCCGGTCGGGCGCTCCGGGTCCCGCCGCACGGACGTCACGTCCACCCCGTAGGAGCCGATGGTCTCGACGAGGTGGTCGCCGAAGCCGTCCGCGCCCACCCGGCTGACCCAGCGCACCGCGTGCCCGGCCGCCGCCAGCGCGCACGCCACGTTGGACTCCGCGCCGCCGACGGCCCGGTCGAAGGAGGGAACGTCGGCGAGGCGGCCGGGACGGGAGGGAAGGAAGGTGACCATGGACTCGCCGAGCGCGACGACGTCCACGCCGTCGGGGTCGTGGCGGGCTCCGGTCTCGGTCACGATCGTCGTGGCTCCCGGTGTCGGGGAAGGGGAGGCGGGTCCGTTGACCCCGCGTCGGCCGAGATGTTAGACAGCGTCAAGCGACATACGCAATGGATGTTGCACATACTGCAACGATCCTGACCAGGGAGGTTCCATGAGCACCGAGGCGCTCGCCCGACTCGCCGAGGAACGCGTCGACCACCGCTTCAAGGGCCTCCCGCCGGACGCCGACGGCCTCACCGTCGCCGAGCTGACCGCCCAGCGCCGCAACCTCTTCGCCGACGGCTTCGCGACCCCGGTCCTGGCCCTGTCCGCCGAGCGCCTGGAGCACAACCTGCGCCTGATGGAGACGTACGCGACCCGCCACGGCCTCGCGTTCGCCCCGCACGGCAAGACGACCATGGCGCCGCAGCTCTTCCAGCGCCAGATCGACTACGGCGCCTGGGGCATCACCCTGGCCGTCCCGCACCAGGTCAGGGTGGCGCGGGCGTACGGCGTGCGGCGGGTGTTCCTCGCGAACGAGGTCGTGGACGCCGCGGCCCTGCGCTGGTTCTCCGGCCAGTTGTCGGCCGATCCGGCCTTCCGGCTCGTCTGCTACGTCGACTCCGTGCGCGGGGTCGAGCTGATGGACGCGGCCCTGACCGGGGCGGCCCGCCCGCTGGACGTGGTCGTCGAACTGGCCGCCGGCGAGGACGCCCGTACCGGTGTCCGCACGGAGGCGGAGTGCGCGGCCGTCGCGGACGCGGTGGCCGCCACCGCGACCCTGCGGCTGGTGGGGGTCGCGGGGTACGAGGGCGAGGTCCCGCGGGCGGACCAGGAGCGGGTGCGGGCCTGGCTGCGCCGGCTGGTGGCGCTCGCCGTCGACTTCGACAAGGCGGGCCGGTTCGCCGGCGTGGAGGAGATCGTCGTCAGCGCGGGCGGCAGCGCCTGGTTCGACGCGGTCGCCGAGGTCTTCGCCGAGATCCCCGGCCTGTCCTCCCCCGTCCTGAAGCTGCTGCGCTCGGGCGCGTACGTCTCGCACGACGACGGCCACTACCGCCGGCTGACCCCGTTCAACCGGGTGCCGGGGGAAGGCGCCCTGGAACCGGCCTTCCGCCTGTGGACCCAGGTCGTCTCCCGCCCCTCCCCCTCCCAGGCGTTCGTGAACGCGGGCAAGCGGGACGCCGCCTACGACCTGGACCTGCCGTTCGCCCAGGTGGTGCGCCGCGACGGCACGGAGCGCCCGGCCACCGGCGTCTCGGTCACCGCCCTGTCCGACCAGCACGCCTGGCTGCGCACCACCGACGAGGCGGACGTCCGGGTGGGCGACTGGGTCGGCCTGGGCCTGTCCCACCCGTGCACGTCCTTCGACAAGTGGCCGCTGATCCCGGTCGCGGAGGCGGACGGCACGGTCGTCGAGTACATCCGTACGTTCTTCTGAGCGGAGGGCCGGCATGGAGGACCTCGTCGTCAGGGACGCGGACGTCGTCGACGGCACCGGCGCGGACTCCTACCGCGCGGACGTGGTGATCGACGGCGGACGGATCGTGTCGATCGTCAAGGAGGCCGCGGCGGCGGGCTGTCAGCGGCCCCGGGCCGTGCGGGAGCTGGACGCGGAGGGACTGGTCCTCTCCCCCGGCTTCATCGACATGCACGCGCACAGCGACCTCGCCCTGCTGCGCGACCCGGACCACAGCGCGAAGGCCGCGCAGGGAGTGACGCTCGAGGTCCTGGGCCAGGACGGGCTGTCGTACGCCCCGGTCGACGACCGCACCCTCGCGGCGGTCCGCCAGGCCGTCGCCGGCTGGAACGGCCCCGGCGACGACGTCGACTTCGACTGGCGGTCGGTGGGCGAGTACCTGGACCGCCTGGACCGGGGCATCGCGGTGAACGCCGCCTACCTCGTCCCGCAGGGCACGGTCCGCGCCCTGGCCGTGGGCTGGGAGGACCGCCCGGCCACGCCCCAGGAGACGGACCGGATGCGGCAGTTGGTGGCGGAGGGCCTGGAACAGGGGGCGGTCGGCCTGTCGTCCGGCCTGACGTACACGCCCGGCATGTACGCCGGGGACGCCGAACTGACCGGACTGTGCCGGGTGGTGGCCCGCTACGGCGGCTACTACTGCCCGCACCACCGCTCCTACGGGGCGGGCGCGCTGGAGGCGTACGCCGAGATGGTGGAGCTGACCCGGCAGGCGGACTGCCCGCTCCACCTGGCCCACGCCACGATGAACTTCGGCGTGAACGAGGGCAGGGCGCCCGAGCTGCTCGCCCTCCTGGACGAGGCGCTCGACGCGGGCGCCGACATCACGCTCGACACCTACCCCTACACGCCCGGCTGCACCACGCTCGCGGCCCTGCTGCCGAGCTGGGCGGGCGAGGGCGGCCCCCGGGAGGTCCTGCGCCGCCTCGCGCACGACGGGACCGCCGAACGCATCCGCCACGACCTGGAGGTGACCGGGGCGGACGGCTGCCACGGGGTGCCGGTGGACTGGGACACGATCGAGATCTCGGGCGTGACGAACCCGGCCCTCGGGGACTTCGTCGGCCGTACGGTCCGGCAGTCGGCGTCGCTGCGCGGCGAGACACCGTGGGCGACGGCCCGCCGGCTGCTGCTCGAGGACGCCCTCGGCCCGACGATCCTCCAGCACGTGGGCCACGAGGAGAACGTGCGGGCCATCATGCGCCACCGCGTGCACACGGGCGGCTCGGACGGTGTCCTGCAGGGCGCCAGGCCGCACCCGCGGGCGTACGGCACGTTCCCGCACTACCTCGGCCGGTACGTGAGGGAGCTGGGGATCCTGTCCCTGGAGGAGTGCGTGGCGCATCTGACCGGCCGTCCGGCGGCCCGGCTGCGCCTGCCCGACCGGGGCCTGGTCCGCGAGGGCCACCGCGCCGACCTGGTCCTGTTCGATCCGCGGACGGTGGCGGCCGGTTCGACGTACGACGCCCCCCGCACGCTTCCCACCGGCATCCCGTACGTCCTCGTCGACGGCCGTTTCGTCATCGAGGACGGCCGGCGGACGGATGTGCTGGCGGGCCGGGCGGTCCGTCGCAGTCCCGTGTGACGGAACGCCCGCGCGCCTTACGGCCTGCGCCTCACGGCTTGGGCAGGGTGCACGCGCTCGCGCTCAGGTTGAGCTGGTTGCCGGTCGTGAAGCAGGCGGGGATCTGGTAGGTCTCCTGGGCGTAGTTGATGCCCTGGCGGACGGTGACGTTGCCGCTCGCGTCGACCTCGCAGGGGTTGTTCACCGTGCAGGATTCGCCGTCCTCGTTGCCGGTGTTGTTGACGGCGACCACCTTGCCGGTGGACTGGTCGATCACCGGCGAGCCGGAGGTGCCGCCGATCGTCTGGCAGGCGGAGGTGTAGCGGACCGAGTCCTTCCAGGTCCAGTCGCCCTCCTTCAGGCGGTAGACGAACCCGTCGACGTTGCAGCTGTAGAGCCTCTTCCAGTAGCCGGACGCCACGGTGATGGCGGTGCCGGCGGTCGGATGGGTGTCCTGCACGGTCAGCGCGGAGATCCCGTACGAGTTCTTGATCGTCGCGTACGTGCTGGTGAGCTGGTAGATCGACACGTCCGTGTCGGTCATCGTCGCGTAGGCGAGCTTGCTGGCGCGCAGCGTCGCGACGCGGGTGCCGGAGGAGTTGAGCAGGCCGAACGTCCGGGAGGAGGCCTGGTTGGTGAGGACCTCACCCGGCTCCGGGAAGCCGGAGGTCAGGCAGTGGCCGTTGCTGAGCACCAGCGCCGGGTCGGTGTCCAGGGAGTTCGGGAAGCGGATGACCGATCCGGAACAGTTGCTGAGCGCCACGGTCCCGGCGAGGTTGACGGCCTGGAGCGTGGGCGCGGCCGCGTCCTTCGCGTCGGGCGCCGCGACCGCGGGTGCCGCACCGGCCCCGGCGACGGCCAGGGCGAAGACGGCGGCAACGAGAGGCTTTCTCATGTGGGGGTCCCCTCTGACGACGAGGCGACCGGAGATCTTCCGGCCGCCACTTTTTTGTCATGTGCATTCTTGGTACGGATGCACGGAGGGGCAAGCAGTTGATTCCGGCCGGGAGTTGGCGCGATCCGGTCCGTCTCCCGGTGGGACCCCCGGGCGGCGGCCGTTCACCGGCGGGCCCGGGACCGCGGCGAAGGTGCCACCTGCCGCGGTGTCAGTGCCCCCGCCCGCGGCCCTTGCCGTTGGAGTTGCCCGGGGCGGTGTCGGCCGGGGTGGAGTCGTCCGAGGTGGAGGACGTGACGGCGGGCGAGGGGGCGACGGAGGCGGAGGAGGCGGAGGAGGGGGCCGTCGAGGGCTCGCCGCTCACCGTCGGGCCGGCGGAGGCGTCCGCCGAGGCGCTCTCGCCGGGCGACGCGGTGGCGGTCGACGAACCGGAGGACTCGGCCGTCCCGGGCACGGCCGACCCGCCCGAGGACACCAGGTCCGTGACGCTGGGCAGGTCCGACCGGGTGCCGCCCTTCTCGCCGCCCGACCCGCTCGACGCGGACCCGGAGAGCGAGAAGCCGGCGATCACGGCGGCCAGGGAAGCGGCCCCCACCGCACCCGCGGCGATCATCACCCGACGCCGGCCGTCCCCGCGGCGGGCGGCACGACGGCGGTCCGCGCGGCCGCCGGGCAGGCCGTCGCCCCGGTCGAGGCCGATCCGGGGCAGCTGCTGGGTCTCGTCGTACGCGTTCTGCCAGCCGTGCGCGGCCGCCGGGTCGGCGTACTGCTCATAGGAGGGCACATCGGTCTCGGCGTACGGCTGGTACACGACCGGCTGAACCTCGGGCGCGTCGCCCTTCATGGAATTCACTCCGTTCGTCCCGTTTTCGTACTCGCCCGGCCTGGACATGGGCGCGCATTGTAGGGACGGGCACCCCTCAGGGGACAGCTACCGGCGATAACCGACCAAAACACCCGTCTCGCGTGGTGGAAAACACGCCCCGCGGAGCGTTACCGGGCCGTAAGCTCCCAGACATGCAGGTGATCCAGTCGACCAAGCTCGCCAACGTCTGTTACGAGATCCGGGGCCCGGTTCTCGAGGAGGCGATGCGCCTGGAAGCGGCAGGGCACCGCATCCTCAAGCTGAACACCGGCAACCCGGCCGCCTTCGGCTTCGAGGCCCCGCCGGAGATCCTGGAGGACGTCCTCCGCAACGTCTCCACGGCGCACGGCTACGGCGACGCCAAGGGCCTGCTGGCGGCGCGCCGCGCGGTCGTCATGCACAACCAGACCCTCGGCATCGAGACGGACGTCGAGCACGTCTTCATCGGCAACGGCGTCTCCGAGCTGATCGTGATGGCGATGCAGGGGCTCCTGGACGACGGCGACGAGGTGCTCGTACCGTCGCCCGACTACCCGCTGTGGACGGCCGCCGTGTCGCTGTCCGGCGGCACGGCCGTCCACTACCGCTGCGACGAGCAGTCGGACTGGATGCCCGACCTCGCGGACGTCGAGCGCAAGGTCACCGACCGCACCAAGGCGATCGTCATCATCAACCCCAACAACCCGACGGGGGCGGTGTACGACGAGGCGATGGTCCGCGGACTCACCGACATCGCGCGGCGGCACAACCTGCTCGTCTGCTCCGACGAGATCTACGACAAGATCCTGTACGACGGTGCCACGCACACGCCCACCGCCGCCGTGGCCCCGGACCTGCTGACGCTCACCTTCAACGGGATGTCGAAGGCCTACCGCGTCGCCGGCTACCGGGTGGGCTGGATGTCGATCTCCGGCCCGCGCGCCCACGCCGACTCCTACATCGAGGGTCTGACGATCCTGGCGAACATGCGGCTGTGCGCGAACATGCCGGGCCAGCACGGAGTGGTGGCCGCGCTCAGCGGGCGGCAGTCCATCGACGACCTGGTGCTGCCGGGCGGGCGGCTGAAGGAGCAGATGGACACGGCGTACGAGCTGCTGACGCAGATCCCGGGGGTGACCTGCGTCCGGCCGAAGGGGGCGCTGTATCTCTTCCCGCGCCTCGACCCGACCGTCTTCAAGATCAAGGACGACCGGCAGATGGTCCTGGACCTGCTGCGCCAGGAGAAGATCATGGTCGTCCAGGGCACCGGCTTCAACTGGCCGGAGCCGGACCACTTCCGGGTGGTCACCCTGCCGACGGCGACGGACCTGCGGGACGCCATGGGCCGGATCGCGCGCTTCCTGGACGGCTACGGCCAGCCCTGACCCCGTCCCTCACGGTGCGTGGAGCTGTCGTCCTGTTCTGTGAACGGCTCAACTTTAGACGAAATCCAAGCTAGGATGGCTTCCTGTCAGAGCACAGGAGGCCATCCTCATGTACGAGCCGATCCGCACCCCCTCCGCACGCAAGGGCTCCGTCCACAGCACGATGGCCGGCACCTCCGACTTCCCCCACCGCAGCCGCGAGGAGGAGCTGGACATCCAGCTCGCCGGTCACCTCGCCGCCCTGCTCGCCGTCACCGACGAGCTGCGCGGGCCGGCGCCGTCCGACGACCTCGACGCCGCGGCCGCACGGCTCGCACAGCAGGTGGCCCGGCTGCGGGGAGGCCGGGCACCGGCCCGGGCGGCGGCCTCCGCCGGCCACGAGTCCCGGGTCGCCGCCCTGCACCAGCGGGCGCACTCCCTCGCGGGACGGGCCCTGGTCGTCGCCGCGTCCCGCGCGGACACGGCGGCGGCGATCCTGGCGGCGCAGCGCATGGACGCGCACGCCGCCGCACTGGCGGAGCAGCAGGAGCTGAGCACCGCCGGCTGACCCCCTTCGGGGTCCCTCTACGGCCCCGGTCCGCGTGCACCCGCAGCGACGCGCGGACCGGGCGCCACCTTTCCGTCCGCCAGGCGGCGCCCCGCTGCCTGCATTCGGGTGGACCGCACCCCTCCCCCGCCCGCCGCTCGTCCGCGGCGTGAGAACGGCCTCGTAACGTCATGGCGTGAAACGCGGGCGATTGTTGGTGGTGCTCTCCGGTGCGGCTGCCGTTGCCACCGGAGTGATGGCGTGGTCGGTGGTCGCCTGTTCGGCGGCGTTCCCGGAATCGGCGGCACGGCCCCCGGTGGAACAGCCCCCGACGGCCGACACCCTGCTGCGCACAGGACTCGCGCTGCAGCAGAGCGAGGATCCCCAAGGGGCCTCCCGTCTCTACCGCAAGGTCCTCGCGCTGGACCCGGACAACGCGGTCGCCTGGTACAACCTGGGCGTCATCGCGCACGAGGACGGCCGGACCGCCGACGCCCGCGCCGCCTACGAGAAGACCCTGAAGATCGATCCGTCGTTCCAGGCGGCCCTCTTCAACGAGGCGCTGCTGCTGAAGTCGAGCGACCCCGACCGCGCCATGGGACTCCTGGAACGCGCCGTCGGAGCCGATCCGCGGGCGGCCACGGCACATCTGCACCTCGGGGACCTCTGGGCGCGCAAGCATCGCGACCGGGAAGCGGCCGACGAGTTCCGCAGTGCCGTCGCGGCCGATCCCGCGCTCCTTTCCCAGGTGCCGGAGTCCTTCCGGGATTCACTGCGCCCCGCACCCGAACCGAGCCCCGCAGGGAGTGCCGGATGACGACGACCGATCCGACGGTGCGGGCGCTGACCGTGTACACCACGGTGGCGGCGGCCCTCTCGGCCCGCATCTTCCTGATGCCCGGCACATCGGGCGACTACGTCACCTTTCTCGATCCCTGGTACCGGCATCTGTCGGCCCACGGCGGTTTCCAGGCCCTCGCCGACCCCGGCTTCTCGGACTACAACGTCCCCTACCTGTACCTGCTGGCCGCGCTCACCTACCTGCCGCTTCCGGCGCTGGCCGGCATCAAGTGGATCTCGGTCCTGTTCGACCTGGCGCTCGCGTACTACACCTTCCGGATCGTGACCCGGCTGCGTCCCGTCCCGTCCTGGGCCGGCTTCGGCGCGGCGGCGGTGGTGCTGTTCCTGCCCACCGTCGTCACCAACAGCGGATGGTGGGGCCAGTGCGACGCCGTCTACGCGGCCTTCCTGGTCGGCGGCGTCCATCATGTGCTGGGCCGCCGGCCGTGGTGGGCGTGCGCGTTCTTCGGGGTCGCCCTGGCGTTCAAGTTCCAGGCCGTCTTCCTCTTCCCCTTCCTGCTCGTCCTGGTCCTGGTGGGACGGGTGCCGTGGCGGAGCCTGCTCGCGGTTCCGGGCGCGTACCTCGCCCTCGACGTGCCGGCCCTGCTGCTCGGCGCCGACCCCTGGCGGCTGCTGACGGTCTACGCCCGGCAGACGGACACCTACCAGCTCCTGTCCCTCCAGGCGCCGTCCGTATACGAGTTCGTTTCGGTGCCTGGGGACACCGGCCCGGTGCGCACCGCGGGGGTGCTGGCCGCGGGCGTGCTCGTGACCCTTCTGACCGGGCTGGCGGTGTGGTCCCTGCGGCGCGGCCGGTCCGGCGCGCCGGACGCCGCCCCCGGGGCGCCGGGGCTGACGGACACCCACGTCGTGCTGCTGGCCGCCTGCTCCGCGATCGTGGTGCCGTTCCTGCTGCCCTCGATGCACGAGCGGTACTTCTACGTCGCGGACGTGCTCAGCGTGGTGGCCGCGTTCGCCCTGCCCCGGCGGCTCTGGTACGTGCCGGTGCTGGTGCAGCTCGCCTCGTTCGGCAGCTATCTGAAGTGCAACTCCACGGAGCTGGCCCCGTATCTGTCGATGCCCGCGCACAGCGCGCTGATGCTGCTGGCGTTGGTGGCCGTGCTCCGGACGGCCGTCCGCGAGCTGTCCCGGGGCCCGCAGGCGCCGGCCGGAGCCGGCCGGCCGGCGGTCAGCCCGACCGCGGCCGCGCCGGCCCGGACCTGAGGGCGGTCGCGGAGGCGGCGGACGCGCCGGTGTCGTCGGCGACGTAGTAGGTGGGGCGCCGCTGGGCCGCGGTGTAGATGCGGCCGATGTACTCGCCGACCACACCCAGGCAGATGAGCTGGACGGAGCCGACGAAGAGCACCGCGATGATCAGGGAGGTCCAGCCGCGGGTGGTCTCGCCCGCGGCGTACGCGGACAGGGTGTACGTGAGCATGCCGAGGCAGACGCAGAAGGCGAGCACGCCGAGCCAGATGGCCAGCCGCAGCGGGGCGACGGAGAAGCCGATCACGCTGTCGACCGCCAGCAGGACCATCTTGCGCAGGGGGTACTTGGTGCGGCCGGCGACGCGCGGGTCGCGGCGGTAGGCGACCTCGCCGCTGGGGAAACCGAACCACGGCATGAGGAGCCGGTACACCTGCGGCTGGTCGGGCAGGGCCTTCAGGGCGTCGAGGGCGTTGCGCGACAGCAGCCGGAAGTCGCCGGCCTGGGCGGAGACGTGGTTGCCGACCAGACGGCGCATCAGCCAGTAGTAGGCGGCGGCGGTACGGCGTTTGAAGCCGGTGTCGCTGGAGCGGTTGGCGCGTACGCCGTAGACGACGTCCAGGTGCCGGGAGCGGGCCAGGGCGAGCATCTCGGGGATCTTCTCCGGCGGGTCCTGGAGGTCGGCGTCGAGGCTCGCCGCGTAGTGACCCCGGGCGTGGTGCAGTCCGGCGGTCAGCGCGGCCTGGTGCCCGCTGTTGCGGCGCAGCCGTACCACCCGCAGCTGCGGCCAGCCGGCCCGCAGGTGTTCGAGTTGACCGACCGTCCCGTCAGTGGAACCGTCGTCCACGGCGACGACCTCGTACGTCTCCCCGGTCCCGTCCAGCACCGGCCGCAGCCGCTCCGCCAGAGCGGGCAGGGCCTCTTCCTCGTTGAACATCGGAATCACGACCGACAGCTCAACCGACGACTCGATCATGCGGTGATCCCAGCCCATCCGGAGCGGACGGGCACGACAGTGCGCCCGATTTGCTCACCTACGGTCATATTTGCTCACTTACCGTACAATGCTGGAATGGTTCAGCGCGCCCAGACACACGCACCCCGCTCCCCCGGGGTCACCCGGCAACTGCCGGTCTTCGCCGTCATCGGGGCGCTGTCCACCGTCGCCCATCTGGGTCTGTTCACGGCGCTCCGGCCGCTCCTCGACGCGCAGCTCGCCAACCTGGTCGCCCTGCTGGTCACCGCGGTGGCGAACACCGCCGCCAACCGCCGGTTCACCTTCGGGGTGCGCGGCACGGAGGGGGCCGCCCGGCATCAGCTGCAGGGGCTGGTGGCCTTCGCCGCCGGGCTCGCGCTCAGCAGCGGCGCCCTGGCGCTGGCGCACCGGACGCTGTCGGACTCGGCGCACGTGGAGATCGGCGCGCTGATCGTGGCCAACGGCGCGGCGACGGTCCTGCGCTTCACACTGCTGCGGATGTGGGTGTTCCGCGGGGGCGGCCCGAGAACGGGCGAAGGCCTGTCGTCACCTCCTGTCGGGGCGGACAGGACGTGACGACAGGCCCATGATTCCGCACGCCGTTGTGCGAAACCTCGCCGGTCTGTGGTGCGGTTGGTGCTGTCACCGCGGCCGGCCGTGACGATGTCGCTGGTCAGGGTCGGCAGCCGGCCGCGGCGTCTTGGGAGGGTCCTTCGGACCCGGCGGGCTCAGCCCAGGCGCTGCACCAGAGCGCGGTACTCGTCCCACAGCTCCTTCGGGGTGTGGTCGCCGAAGGTGTTGAGGTGCTCGGGGACCAGGGCGGCCTCCTCGCGCCAGACCTCCTTGTCGACCGTGAGCAGGAAGTCCAGGTCGGAGTCGGCCAGTTCCAGACCGGCCGTGTCGAGGGCCTCCTTCGTCGGCAGGATGCCGATCGGGGTCTCGACACCCTCGGCCTTGCCGTCCAGGCGCTCCACGATCCACTTCAGGACGCGGCTGTTCTCACCGAAGCCGGGCCAGACGAACTTGCCCTCGTCGTTCTTGCGGAACCAGTTGACGTAGTAGATCTTCGGCAGCTTGGTCTGGTCCTTGCCCTTGGCGACGTCGATCCAGTGGCCCATGTAGTCGCCCATGTTGTAGCCGCAGAACGGCAGCATGGCGAAGGGGTCGCGGCGCAGCTCGCCGACCTTGCCCTCGGCGGCCGCGGTCTTCTCGCTGGCCACGTTGGCGCCGAGGAACACGCCGTGGTTCCAGTCGAAGGACTCCGTCACCAGCGGGACCGCGCTGGCGCGCCGGCCGCCGAAGAGGATCGCCGAGATCGGCACACCCCTCGGGTCCTCCCACTCGGGCGCGATGATCGGGCACTGCGAGGCCGGGACGGTGAAGCGGGCGTTGGGGTGGGCCGCCGGGGTCTCGGAGGCCGGCGTCCAGTCGTTGCCCTTCCAGTCGGTGAGGTGGGCCGGGGTCTCCTCCGTCATGCCCTCCCACCAGATGTCGTTGTCGTCGGTGAGGGCGACGTTGGTGAAGACCGAGTTGCCCCACAGCGTCTTCATCGCGTTGGCGTTGGTGTGCTCACCGGTGCCGGGCGCGACGCCGAAGAAGCCGGCCTCGGGGTTGATGGCGTAGAGCCGGCCGTCCTCGCCGAAGCGCATCCAGGCGATGTCGTCGCCGATCGTCTCCACCGTCCAGCCCGAGACGGTGGGTTCCAGCATGGCGAGGTTGGTCTTGCCGCAGGCGGAGGGGAAGGCGGCGGCGACGTACTTGGACTCGCCCTGCGGCGGGGTGAGCTTGAGGATCAGCATGTGCTCGGCCAGCCAGCCCTCGTCGCGGGCCATGACGGAGGCGATGCGCAGGGCGTAGCACTTCTTGCCGAGCAGGGCGTTGCCGCCGTAGCCGGAGCCGTAGGACCAGATCTCGCGGCTCTCGGGGAAGTGCGAGATGTACTTGGTGGAGTTGCACGGCCACGGCACGTCGGCCTGGCCCTCCTCCAGGGGGGCGCCGAGGGTGTGGACGGCCTTGACGAAGAACCCGTCGGAGCCGAGCTCGTCCAGGACCGGCCGGCCCATACGGGTCATGGTGCGCATGGAGACCGCGACGTAGGCGGAGTCGGTGATCTCGACGCCGATCGCGGAGAGGTCCGAGCCGAGCGGGCCCATGCAGAACGGGACGACGTACATGGTGCGGCCGCGCATCGAGCCGCGGAAGACGCCCTTCTCACCGGCGAAGATCTCCCGCATCTCGGCGGGGGCCTTCCAGTGGTTGGTGGGGCCGGCGTCCTCCTCCTTCTCGGAGCAGATGAACGTCCGGTCCTCGACCCGCGCGACATCGGTCGGGTCGGAGGCGGCGTAGTAGGAGTTGGGGCGCTTGATCGGGTCGAGGCGCTTGAAGGTGCCCTTCTCGACGAGCTCCCCGCACAGTCGCTCGTACTCGGCCTCGGACCCGTCACACCAGACCACACTGTCCGGCTGCGTCAGTTCGGCGATCTCGTTGACCCACGAGATCAGTTCCTGATGGTTGGTCGGGACGGTGGGAGCCGCGATGTCGCGCGCCACGATCGCTCCTAAATGAGGGGTTTTTTGTTGGAGGCCCCGTGGGGGCTGCGGCCCGGATGCTGCATCACGGGTTCGCCCTTGGCGCTCATCCGGTGCCGACCGCACTCATCTGATCATCCGACGCCCGTGCCCATCTGTCCAGACGGCGTCACAGGTGAGCAGAGTGAGGATCGCCACGCATAACCGCGCTTCTTTGCGTCCACTTGGCGTTCAGCAGAAGATCTTTTGACATGAACCCGGAGCGGGCACCCGTGCGCCACCGTGAGACGATGGCCACTCCTGACTCCGGAAGCCGCGGGACTGATCCGTAACTTACGGTTCCGTAGGTACCATGCAGGTCATGACTACGCCCGTCCCCGACGCGCCCACGGACACGCCGGCCGCCGGCCGAGGCCCCGTCGCGCTCCCCCTGCCCCACCCCGTCAAGCCCAAGCTCCGGGGCTGGCTGCATCTCGGCATGTTCCCGGCCGCGCTCATCGCCGGCCTGGTGCTCACCGCCCTCGCGGACTCCCCCCGGGGCCGCATCGCCTGCGGCATCTACGCTCTCACCGCCTGCCTGCTGTTCGGCGTGAGCGCGCTCTACCACCGCGGCAACTGGAACGCGCGCATGGACGGCATCCTGCGCCGCCTCGACCACGCCAACATCTTCCTGATCATCGCGGGCACCTACACCCCGCTGACCCTGCTGCTCCTGCCGGACGCCAAGGGCCGGTGGCTGCTGTGGGGCATCTGGGGCGCGGCGCTCGCGGGCATCGCCTTCCGGGTCTTCTGGGTCGGTGCCCCGCGCTGGCTCTACACCCCCTGCTACATCGCGATGGGCTGGGCGGCGGTCTTCTTCCTGCCGGACTTCATGCGCACCGGCGGCATCGCGGTCCTGGTCCTGGTGATCGTCGGCGGGGTCCTCTACAGCGCGGGCGGCGTGATCTACGGCATCAAGCGGCCGAACCCCTCACCGCGCTGGTTCGGCTTCCACGAGGTCTTCCACCTCCTCACGCTCGCCGCGTTCGTCGTCCATTACGTCGGCATCTCGCTGGTGGCGTACCAGCACGCGTAGCGCCGGCCTCCCGGCACTCCTCCCCGGCCACGGCTCTCCAGCCGTGGCCTTTTTCGTGTCCCCGGAAAGGCGAACGATTGACAGTCTCTGGATTTTGGTAGTTACTCTCATTTCATGGCTACTGTCACGAACGCTTCCGGGGCGGGGCGCGATCCCCGCCGCTGGTGGGCCCTCGGGGCCCTGGTCGCGAGCATGCTCACGCTCGGCTTCGACATGACGATCCTCAACGTGGCGCTGCCGACGATGGCCGGACAGCTCGGCGCCACCACTGGTCAGCAGCTGGGGGTCCCCCCAGGCGTTTAGAGCTGGGGGAGGATGGCGGACGCCTACGTCGTCGTCTTCGCCGCCCTGATGCTCCCCGCCGGGCTGCTCGGCGACCGGTTCGGCCGGCGCCGGATGCTGATCGCCGGGCTCGGCGTCTTCCTCGCCGGCTCCGTGGCCGGGGCGCTGGCCGACGACGTGAACTGGGTGATCGCGGCCCGCGCGCTCATGGGCGTCGGCGCGGCCCTGATCACCCCGCTCGCGATGTCGGTGCTGCCGTCGCTGTTCGCACCCGACGAGCGGGGCAGGGCGATCGGCCTCGTCTCCACCGGCTCCGCGCTGGGCCTGCCGCTGGGCCCGATCATCGGCGGCTGGCTCCTCGAACACTTCAGGTGGGGCTCGGTGTTCGTGCTGAACGTCCCGATGGTCGCGATCGGCATCCTCGCCTGCCTCCTGCTCCTGCCGGAGACCAGCGACCCGGCCTCCCCCCCCGGATCGACACCCTGTCCACCGCGTTCACCACCGCCGGCCTCGGCACCCTCGTCTACGCGATCATCGAGGCGCCCGAGCGCGGCTGGGCCGACCCCTGATCCTCGGCATGCTCGCCGGATCCGCGGTCCTGCTGACCGGCCTGGTGCTGCGCTCGCGCCGGGTCGAGCGCCCGATGCTCGACACGACGCTGCTCGCCCACCGCGGCTTCCTGTTCAACGCGAGCGCCGCGACGCTGGTGATGTTCGTGCTGTCCGGGCTGCTGTTCGTGCGGCCGCCCTACCTCCAGGCCGTCCTCGGCAACGACACCCTCGGCACCGGTGTACGGCTGCTGCCGCTGGTGCTCGGTCTGTCGGTCGCCGCCCGGCTCGCCCCGGCCGCCTCCCTCCGCCTCGGTGCGCGGGCCACGGTCGCCGCCGGCCTGGTGATCGTCTCCTTCGCCGCCCTGCTCGGCACCCGGACGACAACCGGCTCCGGCTACGGCTTCACCGCGCTGTGGCTCGCCGTGGCCGGCCTCGGCTCCGGACTCGCCCTCGTCCCGTCCATGACCGGGGCGCTCGCCACCCTCCCCGCCGACCGGGCCGGCAGCGGCTCCGGCCTGCTGATGACCCTGCGTCAGGTCGGCGGCGCCATCGGCATCGCCCTGCTCGGCAGTCTGCTCGCGAGCACCTTCCGCGACCGTCTCGACGTCACCGGGCTGCCCGCCCGAGCCGCCGGCACCGCCGGGGACTCGGTGGTCGCCGCCCATCTGGTCGCCGACCGGGCGGGCTCGGCGCACCTCGCCGCCTCCGCGAACGACGCCTACGTGCACGGCATGGCCCTGGTCCTGCTGGTCTGCGCGGTCGCCGCCCTGGTGTCGGCGCTGCTCGCGGCGGCCTTCCTGCCGGGGACGCCGACGGCGCGCCGCACCCGGAGCACCGACCCCGACATGGCCCCGGCCGCGGCGGATGCCCGACAATGAACCGTATGACGGCCGCACGCCCCGCCTCCCCCGCCGACCGCCCCCAGCCGGGTCTGCGTGAGCGCAAGAAGATCAAGACCCGCGAGGCGATCCGCACCGCGACCTACGCGCTGATCAGGGAGCAGGGGTACGACGCCACGACGATCGACCAGATCGCCGAGCGCGCCGAGGTGTCGCCGTCGACCGTCTTCCGGTACTTCCCGACCAAGGAGGACATCGTCCTCACCGACGAGTGGGACCCGGTCCTCGTGGCGGAGCTACGGGCCCGGCCGGCCGACGAGCCGTGGCCCGACAGCGTCCGCCACGTGATGCTGAGGGCGGTCCGCCTGGGCATCGAGGACGATCCGGAGGTGGCGCGGCTGCGCACCCATGTGATGGTCCAGGTCCCCGCGGTGCGCTCGCGGATGATGGAGAGCATGTCGGTCACCGGCCGTATGTTCAGTGAGGTGATCGGCGAGCGCACCGGCCTGGACCCCGAGAGCCTGGAGGTCAGGGTGTACATGATGTCCCTCATGGGCGGCCTGATGCAGGCGTCCATCTACTGGGCCGAGAACGGCCACCGGGACGACTTCGAGACCCTCCTCGATCGCACGCTCGACGTCCTGGAACACGGCCTGCCCAGCAAAAACCCCTGAGCCCGGCCCCCTCCGCCATGCCATCCTGACCAGGTGAACGCACCCGAGATCCTCGTCGAAGTCGCCCCCGAGCTGGCGGTGTTCGTCCCGCACGCCCGGCGTACCGGGACCCACCCCCTCGCCGTCGACGGCGTCTCCACCCTCGGCCATGTCGTCGAATCCCTCGGCGTCCCGCTGACGGAGGTCGGCGCCCTCCTCGTGGACGGCCACGAGGTCCCGGTCTCCCACATCCCCGCGCACGGCGAGTCGGTGGCCGTCCGCCCGGTCACCCGCCCCCAGCAGGTCCCCGGCGCTCCCCTCCGCTTCCTCCTCGACGTCCACCTCGGCACCCTCGCCCGCCGGCTGCGCCTGCTCGGCGTGGACACGGCCTACGAGTCGACGGACATCGGCGATCCGGCCCTGGCCGCCCGCTCGGCCGCCGAGCAGCGGGTCATGCTCAGCCGCGACCGGGGCCTGCTGCGCCGCCGCGAGCTGTGGGCCGGCGCCTTCGTCTACAGCACCCGCCCCGAGGACCAGCTCCGGGACGTCCTCGACCGCTTCCGTCCCGACCTGCGCCCCTGGACCCGCTGCACCGCCTGCAACGGCCTGCTGCACGCGGCCACCAAGGACGAGGTCGCCGACCAGCTGGAACACGGCACCCACCGCTCCTACGACGTCTTCGCCCGGTGCGAGTCCTGCGGCCGCGCGTACTGGAAGGGCGCGCACCACGAACAGCTGGAGGCCATCGTCGAGGACGCCCTGAGCATGCGCGCGCAGGGAAACTGAGTACGACGGCGCATCACCCGCAGCCCGCCGCGCGGTGGGATGGGGCCATGAACACCACCGCTCCGCAGCAGGTCACCCTCACACCGCAGCAGAAGGACCGGTACCTCACCGGCTGGGCCGTGGCCGGACTCTGCTCCCTCCTGCCGACGGTCGTCCTCGCCTGGCTGGCCGTGCTGGCCACCGAGCGCGGCAGCCGCTGCCTGACCTACGGCGAACAGTGCTCGTCGGTCCCCGGCACCGTCCTGTACGGCGTGTTCTGGCTGTCGGCGCTGGCCGGCGCGGCGGCACTGGCGTGGCCCCGGGCCCGCTGGACGTACGCGAGGCTCGGGGCCGTGCTGGTGCAGTGGGGTGCTCAGCTCACGCTGGGCGCGATGATCCTCAGCGGCGCCTGAGTCAGCCGTTCAACGCGGTGCGAAGCCGTTCGGGATCGGTCGTCGGGGCGTCACAGGTGAAGTTGCGGCAGACATAGGCCGTCGGCTCCCCGTCGCTCAGCGGACGGTCCGCGAGCAACGGGAACTCGTCGCTCCCGGCGGTGCCGAAGGCGACGACCGCGCCGGGCGCGGTGCCGAGCAGCGCCGTACGCAGCAAGGTCCTCGCGGCGGGCTCGTCGAACTCCGCCGCCACGACGGCGACTTCACGCGGCCCGTCCAGCAGCGCCTCGGCGACGGCGAGCCCCCAGCCGATGAAGCGGGGCACCCGCGGCCCCAGGGCCTTGACGACACCGAGGGCCTTCTCGGCGGCGGCGCGGTGCGGCTCGGAACCGGTGTGGGCGGCGTACCCGAGCAGTGCGCCGGCGGCGGCGGTCCACCCGGAGGGAACGGCGTTGTCGGTCGGGTCCTGCGGCCTGCGGATCAGCCGCTCGGCATCGGCGGCCGTGTCGTACAGCACCCCGGACCCCGGGTCGGCGAACCGCGCGAGAACGTGGTCCAGCAGGAAACCGGCGAACTCCAGCCACACCCCCTCCCCCGTGACCGAGGCCAGCGCGAGGAACCCCTCGGCCACGTCGGCGTAGTCCTCCAGCACCCCGGCGTTGGCCCCCGCCCGTCCGTCCCTGCTGGTACGGGTGAGCCGGGCCTGCTCGTCGAGATGCAGACGTACGAGGAGATCGGCGGCGCCGACGGCCGCCTCCACCAGGTCGGGGCGGTCGAAGTAGGCGCCGGTCTCGGCGAGCGCGGCCACGGCAAGACCGTTCCAGGCGGCGACGACCTTGTCGTCCCGGCCGGGGGCGGGGCGCCGGGCGCGGGCGTCGAGGAGCCGCCGCCTGATGCCGGCGATCTTCTCCGCGTCGAAGACGCTGTCCCGCTGCGGCAACTGGAGGACGGAGGCGCCCTCCTCGAAGGTGCCCTCGTCGGTCACCCCGAAGTAGTGCGCCGCGAGCCGGGCGTCCTCCTCGCCCAGCACCTCGGCCAGCTGCTCGGGCGTCCACACGTAGTACGCGCCCTCGACGTGCTTGCCGGTCCCGTCGTCGCTGTCGGCGTCGAGCGCGGAGGCGAACCCGCCCTCACCGGTGCGCAGTTCCCGCACCATGAAGTCGGCGGTCTCCAGAGCGACCCGCCGGGCGAGCTCGGAGCCGGTGGCGCGCCAGAGATGGGCGTACACCCGGCAGAGCAGGGCATTGTCGTACAGCATCTTCTCGAAGTGCGGCACCGTCCAGTCCCGGTCGACGGAGTACCGGGCGAAGCCGCCGCCGAGCTGGTCGTAGATCCCGCCCCGCGCCATCCGCTCGCAGGTGTCCTGGGCCATCTGCAGGGCACCCTCGGCCCCGGTCCGCGCGTGATGCCGCAGCAGGAACTCGACCACCATCGACGGCGGGAACTTCGGCGCCCCGCCGAACCCGCCCCGCTGCGGGTCGTACTCCCGCGTCAGCCCGAGCAGCGCCTGCGACAGCTCCTGCTCCCCCGGCGCCCGGCCGTCCCCGAAGGAGAGCTCCCGCTCCGCCAGGTCCCGCACGATCTTCCCGGCGACCTCGGCGACCTCCTCCCGCCGGTCGGCCCAGGCCTGCCGGACCCCCTCCAGCACCTGCCGGAAGGAGGGCATGCCGTGGCGGGGGGCGGGCGGGAAGTACGTACCGAAGTAGAAGGGCTCGGCGTCGGGCGTCAGGAACACGGTCATGGGCCAGCCCCCCTGCCCGGTGGCGGCCTGCACGGCCTCCATGTACACGGCGTCCACGTCGGGGCGTTCTTCGCGGTCGACCTTGACGCTCACGAAGTGCGCGTTGAGATCGTCGGCGGTGGCCCGGTCCTCGAAGGACTCCCGGGCCATGACATGGCACCAGTGACACGCAGAGTAACCGACTGACAACAGAACGGGTACATCGCGCCGTTTCGCTTCCTCGAACGCCTCAGGTCCCCACGGCCACCAGTCGACCGGATTGTCGGCGTGCTGAAGCAGATAAGGCGAGGTCATACCAGCCAACCGGTTCATACGACCCAGCCTCTCACAGCGCCTGGCGCGGCCGGTGAAACCCTGACGAGCCCGCCCCGCTTGGCCGAATTGCACTTGTGAGCCATCACGTGGTGGGCGACGTTTCCCCCTGCCGAGTCGGGCGGCCCGGCACCTCGGAACAGTAGGCTGGGCGCAATGGCGCTGAATCTGCCGAGGCTCCTCGAAGGAGGTACACCATGACCGCCGAGATGGTGGCGCCCGAGTGGATGCATTCGCAGATCAGCGCGGAGCAGTACGACTCCTGGTCCGAGGAGCAGTGCGCCGGCATCGAGATCGTGGACGGGATGGTCGTCGTGAGCCCGAGCGCCTCGAAGCGGCACAACCGGCTGGCTCGGATCCTGGCCAATGCCCTGGACGCCGCGGCGGGCCCGGACTGGAACGCCGACACGGACTTCGACGTCCGCCTGCAGGACGTTCCGCTCACCAACCGCCGCCCGGACGTCACCGTCTACCGCGCGGAGACCATCGACCTCACGCCTACCCGCCCCGAGCACGTACTCCTGGTCGTCGAGGTCGTATCGCCCGGCTCGGAGACCACCGACCGGATCGTGAAGGTGGACCAGTACGCCAAGGCCGGCATCCCCTTCTACTGGCGCATCGAGCAGTCCGCCACCGGCGTTCCGATCGTCTACACCTACGTCCTCGACCCAGCCAACAGGGCCTACCGGGACGGCGAGGTGTTCACCGGCACCGTGAAGGCCACCGCGCCATTCCCTGTCACGGTCGACCTTGGGGCCCTGTGAGCAACGAGGAATCGCCCGTGCCCTCGGCGCCTCCGACGTCCTGTGGGCTAAGACATGTCCGCAACCGGGGGCCTCTGGGCAGCGACCCCCGGCTCGGCCCGGACCCGTCGTAGGCGGTCCGGAGGGAAGATGTAGAGCTTCAACCAGGCGCCGACCTGCACTTTCTCGCCGGGGACGAGCCGCGTGGGAAGCTGCCCCCGCTTCATGCCCGTCACCCTGATGGCGTGGCGTCGTCAGCGGATCACAACGTCGTGGTGATCGCTGGCGACGACCTTGCCGTCCTTTACGATCCATACCTCCACGTAATGCCGACCCCGATACATGGTGCGCTCATGGATCCGTGGTCCGCGCCCTGGCGTGATCTGACCACGCAGGCCGTGGGCGTTCTCGGCGTCCGGTCCGTGGTTGCGGACCTTCCACCAGATCTCGTACGGCTGCGGGGCATCGGTAGTCACCGTGAAGTAGAGGTCCCGGCCCACGGGGGCAAAGCGGCTCCGGCGCAGGTCCACCGACCCGGTGCCGATGGGGTTCGCGACACGGGCTTCGATCCGGGCCCAGCGTCCACCCGCCCACTGCACACCCATCTCCTCGATGAACCTCTCCGACGGCGCCCGGGTGCCCCCTTCCGCCGAGGCCGGCTGCCCGGCCTTGGCGAGGGAGGCCGCTGCCGTCGTGGCCGGTGCCTTGAACCCGTCACCGAAGAGTTGCTGCCAGAGTTTGACGCTCTTGTCCTTGTCCTGCTCGTCCAGGGCCGTACGCATCCGGGTCGCATACGACTGAATGTGCTTGGCGAAGTTGGCGTACCGGTCCTGGTTCCAGCGGTGGTTGAAGCTGGTCTGTGGGCAACTCGGGTCGGCAATCACGGGCATTAGCGGGTTGAGGGCCAGCCACGCGGCGAGGTCCTCGATGAGGTGGACCAGAGTGGTGGGCACCCCGCTGTAGCGGTTTCCCGTGTCGTAGACCTGGACCCGTTCGCCGAGCAAGGCGGTCAGAATCACCGAGGGGATGCTGAAGGTGTCCTTGGAGTCCCGCAGGTACTTCACCAGGCGAATCACCTTCCGCAGGTTGCCGCCGGTCAGTGAGTCCTTCTCCTTCATCCACGCGGTGTAGCCCTCGGGGTTGGTCTCCTCGAACTCCTCTACCTCCGAGTTGACGATCACCTGCCGACCGTCGGGCAGGACGAGGTGGGGGACGATGTCGACGTGGCAATCGCCCGCGTAGTTGATCCGCACACAGCGGTTCTTCTTCACCACCATCGACTTGTAAGTGTTGCTGCGCTTGAGCGCAGCGAACAGGGCGTTCAGGTACTCCGACGGCGTCGTTTCCCATGCCTCGACAACGGTCAGGTTGAGCAGGAAGTCGGCGTCGAACTCGTCGTTCTTGCCGGCCACTGGCTTGATGATGGTGCGATGGGCCCAGGAGCCCTGTCTGGTGGTGCCGAGGATCAACGGGCCGATAACCGAGTCGCTGGTCAGGAAGCTCAAGATGGCCGTCACCCGGGTGTCCAGCTGATCCAGCCTGGTCTGGTTGAGGTTGACCGTCCCCTTGAGCAAGGTGTTGAAGTGCCCGTTCAGTTTCACTTGATCTCCAGCGCGGGGCGGTAGCCGCCGTCGGTGCGGTCGTAGATCGTCAGACTGGGGTGGACCTGGCGGTCGTGGACACGGCCCAGACTCACTGCGGCGGACAGCGGTACAGCGGGCAGGATGTGCAGGCGGCGGATGGCCTTCGCGTTCGCCTCGATGTCGGCGAACAGGGCACGAAGGTTCTCTTGAAAGCGGGCGAGGCTGTCGCGGTGGCGCATGATGTCCGGGGCAGCCGCCGCGTCCGCCGGACTGATCCGGTAGCGCCGCAGCCCTGCCAGCCGAGGGGGCAGTTCCCCAGGCTGGATGGTGCCGGAGATGTTGAGCACCAGGACGGCTTCTTCAGCGGGCGGCACGTCCAGGTCTAGGTGTGTCGCGAAGGCGACGAGCGGTCCGTCCTCGCTCCATGTCCAGGTCTCATCGTGGCGGTGGCGCTGGTAGATATCGGTGGGCACCGTGTCATCCAGACGCGATCCCAGGTAGACGAGGAGCGGGATGCGGGCGAATCCGAAAACGCTGAGATGGGCCACCTGGTCGCGGGAGATGCCCTCGTTGAGCTTGTTGTCGACCACGTTGTCGATCACGGCCTTCGCCTGGCTGTAGTACTCGCCGTTGGTCCCGTCCTCCCCGGGGACGTCGCGGAGGTCGATCGTGGCTTCGCCCAGTACATGGCGGAGCTCGATCTCAATTCCATGGCGGGAGTAGGACTCCAGGAAGAGAGGGACGCGGTCGCCCGAGATGAGGACGGCGGACGAGGCTGTCTGTCGGGTCAGTTCGACTTGCTGCCCCCGGACCTGACCGATCATCCGCAGCACAGTGGTCGTACGGTCTGGTGCGATGCCGGTGACGTGCTTGATCCGGTCTTCGTGGGCGTGCTTGAGCGCGAGCAGCTTCTCGACGGTGAAGACGTCGAGGTTCTCCGGCGCGTCGATCTCGTCGTGCTCGTCGGCGCAGACCAGCATCACGTTGTCCGCGGTGTCGCGCTCGACAAGATCATTTTTCCCCCGGGGAGAGCCCGCTGTGTTCTGCTGGCCGACGATGTGGGCGAGCTCGCCGAGACGGATGGTCTTGTTGGCCAGAGCCCCATCCAGAAGGTAGCGGTTGCAGATCGCGCATCGGCCCCCGCTGCGGACCCAGACCTCGAACCTGACCGGCTGGGGCAGGGCCTTCCGCTTATAGCCGCTCTTCTTCGTCGCCAACTGAACCTCGCAGGACGCCAAGTCGCTTGCAGGGGCAGGGAATCCTGCGCCGTGAGAGAACGGTACGCCCCTGGTCTGACACTTCGCGCGACCTCGCATGCCGCAACTCCAGGCACGCCCGCCTCGTGCTGCTGGGGTCGGGGCTACGTTGTGGACCGGACCAGTAGCGGGCCAGCCGGATGAGACCGCCGAGACGCCGCCGGTGGCCACCAGGCGGTCGGGACGGCCTCTACGGCCAGCTGCGGCTTCCGCAGATCAACACGCGTGGCTCGCCCAAGTCCGCACCCATTCCCTCTGCGTGCGTGGCCAGTTGAAGACGAGTGCGCAGAAGCCGTTGCGGATGCTGGTCAGCGACTCGCAGTCGCGGGTGCAGTAGAGCTTGTTGGTCAGCAAGAGGGCCCAGGTCTCGAGTTTGGGCGGGATGCACATGGCAGTGCCGATGAAGCCGCAGTGCACCCAGATACGGTCGGCCGCCCCGGCGCCTGGGTCTACCCCGACCGCGCCGTAGCTGATCACCCTCGGCGCACCCGCCCTGTAGTCCTCACACTCGACCACGGGCGGCGGGTGCTGACCGCTCCCGTCACCGCCACTCTGACCCCACGGGGCTGCGGCCGGATCGGGAGACCTGTCGCAGCCCCGTGGCGGCCCACCCCCTGCCACTCCGCCACGTAATCCTGACCGTGGCGTGGGCCGCAGACTGCGGCTCCGCGCCCCCCTACTCCTCAGCGGCGACAGCGGGTGCGCTGCCCTCCAAGTACTGGCGGATACTGGCGATCTTCTCGGGCCCCCACTCGGGCGAAGCGGCCAGTTCGGCCTCCACCCAGGCGTCGATACTTGCGTTCAGGTCCTCATCGTACGTATCCACGCGACTCCCGCCCCTGACACACCCCAGGCCATGACTGCCTGGCCACTCACACGCCCTGCCGCTAGTGACACGCAGAGTATCCAACTGGCAGCAGGACGGGGACATCGTGCCGTTTCGCTTCCTCGAACGCCTCGGGTCCCCACGGCCACCAGTCGACCGGGTTGTCAGCGTGCTGAAGCCGATATGGCGAGGTCGCACCAGCCAACCGGTTCATGCGGGTCAGCCTCCCACAGGGTCTGACGCGAGCACCGAAACCCGCCCGAGCCCGCCACGCTCGGCCGGGTCGGGGTCCCACTGCCCCGGAACCGCCAGCTGGACCGCGGGCCATTCAGCCACGCCAGGGCCCTTGGGGACGAGTGGTGCTTCGATCGCGCCGTCCGACTTCTTGTGCAAGTGACAGTATCTGAAGTACCTTGCAAAACATGCCAGATGACGCATGGTCACCACCTCCCGTCCTACTGACAGTCGATCTCGTGATCCTGACGCTGCGGGAGAGTCGTCTGCACGTGCTCTTGGTGGAACGGGGCGAAGAACCCTTCCAGGGCGCCCTCGCGCTGCCGGGAGGATTTCTGAACCACGATGACGAGGAGATCCTCGACGCCGCCCACCGCGAGCTGAGCGAGGAAACGGCACTGACCTCCGGCTGGGTGCACCTTGAGCAACTGGCCGTGTACGGAAGTCCGGGCCGCGACCCGCGGGGACGAGTCGTCTCCGTAGCTCACCTGGCGATCGCACCGGGGCTGCCCGATCCCGTCGCGGGGACGGATGCCACCGAGGCCGCGTGGATTCCCGCGGACGCCGTCCTGTCCGGCGAGACCGCTCTCGCGTTCGACCACCGTCGCATCGCCGAAGACGGGATCGAACGCGCGCGCGCCAAGATCGAGTTCTCGGCGCTGGCCACCGCTTTCTGCGGGGAGAGCTTCACCATCGCGGAGCTCCAGCAGGTGTACGAGGCCGTCTGGGGCACTCCGCTCGACACCCGCAACTTCTACCGGAAGGTCCAGGCCGCGAAGGGATTCATCGTTCCCACCGGCGCGGACCGCAAGGCCACAGGGGGGCGGCCCGCGCGGCTGTACCGGGCCGGGCCGAACACCGTGCTGTTCCCACCGCTGATCCGACCCCACACGCCAGGGGAAGAGGAGTAGATGTCGAAAGACCTGGTGGTGATTCTCACCGCCCTCAATCTTGAGTATCAGTCCGTGCGCGAGAGGCTGGTGGATCTTCGATTACATCTCCACAAGAGTGGTACCCGGTTCGAAGTGGGCGTCGTGAAGGGCACGTCGTGCCGTGTCGCGCTCGGGCTGACGAGCAAGGGAAACCAGTCCTCCGCGGTGATCGCGGAACGCGCGATCCAGGAGTTCTCGCCCGTGGCTGTGCTGTTCGTCGGGGTCGCCGGCGCCCTGTGGGATGCCACGAGGCTGGGTGACGTGGTGGTGGCGTCGCATGTGTACGCCTACCACGGCGGCACCAGCGAGGACGATGGGCTCAAAGCCCGCCCTCGGGTGTGGGAAGCGCCTCACGGCATCAGCCAGCTCGCCTCACACCTGGCCCGTCTGGACGAGTGGGCGGATCCCCCGCCTGGTCACGAGGACCGACCGCAGGTGCGTTTCGGGGCTGTCGCCGCCGGCGAGATCGTCCAGAACTCGAGGATCTCGGCCGAGGCGAAGTGGATCCGGCAGCACTACAACGATGCGCTCGCCATCGAAATGGAGGCCGCCGGTGTGGCCCAGGCCGGCCATCTCAGCGGAGCTCCCGTGGCCATCGTCCGGGGAATAAGCGACCGGGCGGACGGCACGAAGAACAGTTCGGACGACCGCAACTGGCAGCCTCGGGCCGCGGCGAACGCGGCGGCTTTCGCCGTCCGCCTAGCAGTGGAACTGGTGAACGAGCAGGGGGAGTCCACCATGCAGTCCGCAATGGCCCAGGACGGCAGGGACCGTTCGGTCGAGCGATTAGACCGGGGGGTCATCAACACCGCTCACAACAGCACCGTCGGCATCATGGCCAGCTCGGTCACGGGCAGCAGTGTCCACATGGGCACGGCCCCGAAGGCATCCGGTCCGACGGACCTGGTCACGGAGCTGAGCGGGTTCCGCGACCAGCTGAGGTGGCACCGCGCCGAGGGCGTGCTCGACGAGGACAGTTACCAGGCGGCCCTGACCGATCTGGAATCCTCCCTCCGGTCGGCCGGAGAGCGTGCCCCTGGGTCGTCGAAGCAGACCGTCCTTGCGCTCAAGAGGCTGCGTGGACTGGTCGCGGAATGCCCCGCGCTGGTAGCCGCGTTGGCACCCCTGGTCGCTGCGGCCGGTGGCCTGGCATGAGCCGCGACGACAGTGCCGCGTACAGCTCGGATTCGTACAACTCGGCCGCGTACTCCACCGTCGGGATTCAGGCCGAGACCGTCCACGACTCCCACGTCTACATCGTCCACCCGGACGCCTCGCCGCAGGAGAAGTACCGGGTCGGCGTGCGACTCCTGGAGGACGGCGTCCCCAGTCGCGCCCGGGAAATGATCACTGATGCGATCGCCCACGGCCACGACGGCACGGAGGTGCGCTTCCATTGGGTGCTGGCCATGCTCAGCGCACGTACCCACCACGACCTGAGCGACGAAGAGGTTCAGCGGCTGCGCTACACCGCCGGGCGCGTGCGGGACTACGCCGAGGACGAGTGGACGGAAGCCCTACGCGTCACCTTCGACCTGTTGGCGGCGCTCAGCACCGCCGGCAGCGAGACCGGACCCGTGCTAAAGCAGTTGCAGGACCTGCCGCACCGCCAGCACGACGCGATCCTCCGCCACCTCGACCTCATGCTCACCGGAGGCCTGAAGGACTACCTGTGGGCGGAAACCCTTGAACGCGCCAAGGCAGAACGCTTCGCCAACGACCGGGGCCAGCGGGTCTGGACCTACTTCGCGCCCACCCCCATCGGGGCAAGGGCCGTTCCGCCCCGCCCGAGCACCGCTGCCGCCGCCAAGGCGGCCCTCCCCCTCCGCGCGATCCTGTTCGTCGTCAGCAGTGCGCTCCTCTGGGCCCTGGCACTGATCACGGATCCGGCCCAGGCAATCGTCGAATTACCGGTGGCACTCGGCGCGGGCCTGACCACGGCCCGTTTCGGCGTCCGGTGGTGGGGCCGGTGGCCCGGGCCGGGCCTCGCGGCCGGGGCGCGCGTCCCCCACCCACGCGATCCTGCCTCCGACTCCGCACCCGGCCCGGACTCCGGACCCGACTCCGGCCCGGACTCCGCCGAGGGTAGGTTCACCAAGCGCGTCCGCCATTCGTTCGATCACTACTTCAGCAGGCGCAGGCCCCACGGGCTCACCTCGGACGCCTGGCTCGCCCACACGGATCAAATCCGCAGCGGCCTCGCCGCCGAGATCGCGGATCTCTACCGGGAGAGCCGGATCGGTGTGGAGCGGGTCGAATGGCTGATCCGGTACCTCGCCGAGGATGCCCGGAATCGCTACAACAGCGGCACCCTGTTCGATCAGCACCACCAGGACCGGACTCCGGGCAGGACGAAGGCCCTGACCGTGGCAGCCCTCGCTGTTCTCGGCACGGCGGCTCTGGCCACGTTCGCCACGGCGGTCACCGATGCCACCCAGCAGCAGGTTCTGTGGGCGTTCCTGGCCGTGCTCGGTGCGGCCTGGTCCGGGCACGCAGCCGCTTCCCGTTGGCTGGAGGTCCGGCGTGAGGAGCACCGACTGGACCAGGAGAATCGGGAGTACCTGGAACAACTGGCCGCACGGCAGAGCGCCTACCAGCGCTGGCAGTCCTTCCTGGACGACAAGCGGCCCAGCGAACAGGAGATGGAGACTTGGCTCGCCTGCGACAAGACGTCGTTCGTCGACGAGGCGCTCCAACACCACCGGCTCACCTGGCGCGACCTAATCACTCACACCATCCTGGTGGCCCCGGCTCCCTCCTACAAACGGGGCCGGGTCCGCGGCGGCCCATGGCGGTACTCGCACTACGTCTTCCGACTGTTCCTGTTCACCCAGGACGGCATCCGCGAGATCAGCTCCGAGTTCGACTTCTCCGACGCGACGCGCAGGAACGAGCAGCGGAACAACTACCGGTTCGACGCCCTGACCTCCGTGCAAGTGACGGAGAACGCCGACGTCGGCTACGACCTGGAGCTTCTCCTCGCCAACGGACCAGCCAGGAAGATCCGCGTCAAGGACGCCGAAGCCCGTCAGCTGGCGCCGACCGAGAATCCCCAGGAAGTCTCCGAGATCAGCCTCAGCGCGGCCGGCTCCACCCACACCTTCCGCCTCCTGGAGGGGATAGCGGCGGACGGGAAGAGCTGGATCGAACGGCACGGCCCCGACAGCCTGGCGCCCTTCCAGATCGCCGGTTGATCCTGAACTCGAGCCGAGGAGCACCTGTGACCTGCACGGACGACGTCACCGAGAGCAAGGTCCTGCTTGCCGAGTACGACCGTCTCAAGGAGGAACAGAAGACCCGCATAGGGTTTCGCGACAACCTGCTCTACTTCACGCTCGCCGCAGCCACCGCGGTCGTGGCGATCACCGCCCAGAGCGGACAGTCCCGGCTGCTGCTCTTCGTTCCGGCGATCTGTCTGATCCTGGGCTGGACCTACCTGGCCAACGACGAGAAGATCTCGGCGATCGGCGACTATGTCCGCGACCGGCTGGGACCCCGCCTGGGGGAGCTCACCTCCGCCGACGGCGCGGTGTTCGGCTGGGAGGTCTACCACCGCAACGTCGCGGGCCACACCGTGCGCAAGCGGCTTCAGAGCGCAGTGGACCTGTTCACATACCTGGTCCTGCCCATGGTCTGCACGACCGCGTTCTGGTGCTCTCCCGTCGTTCAGCCCCTGCTCCTGCTCGCGTCTCTCGGACAGACGCTCGCCCTGGCCGTACTGGGCTTGCAGTTCCTGCGCCGTACGGAGCGGTAGTACCACAGGCCTCGACAGGAACGCGTACGGCACCCCCGGCCGCGGGGCGCGAGTCGAACTCCGCCGTAGAGTCAGCAGGCGAGCAGAAATACTTCTCGCCTTCTCGTGCCGTTCACGACCGTCAGCGTAAGTGGACAGAAGCGCTGAGTTCTCTCCGGCCCGGGGAGGTGCTGTCCGAGCCACGAAAGATCGTTGAATACGGCAAGCTGAGGGACGTCCCGCACCGCCAGATCATAGCCCTCCGTGACTACGTGAACGAAAAAACGCCATTCTCCACGCAACATGGCGTCAAGGACGAGGAATACCCATCCGTACTGGCCGTATTCGGCGGCTGGACCCGGTATAACTTCCCGAAGATGCTCGCTGATTTCCCTCGTAGCCAGTCCCTCAGCGATGAGGATCGCAAGAGGTTAGAGCGGTCACGGAACCTTTTCCACGTCGCTTGCTCGCGCGCTCAAGAGAACCTCGTGATGCTCTTCGCCACCGAGCTCTCCGAGGAAGCCTTGAAGACGCTGGAGGAATGGGTCGGCCCATCGAACACCATTGCGGCCGACTACTCCCCTGATGGCACTCCTCGGATCACCGTCTGAGCGATTCTGGTTCAGCCCTGACTGCGTGCTCAAGGCCGAGTCTGCCGGAGGGCAAGCACGGCGCGGCTCTCCCCCTTTCTAGCGACGTCCACCCCGCTCAGGGGGCATTGTTCCGCGCCCGCCAAGAGGTCAAGTCGTGCGTGGTGAGCTGGTACGCGCTGCGCAGTTGCTCGAACTCGTATTGGAATTCGTCCGCTTGGCCGGGCCTCATCCCGGATCCGGGGTGAGCCTCCCACTGGTGGATCCAGGGCATCAGTTCCTGGATGCCGATCAGGAGGGGGGTGATCCGGTATGCGCTCGGATGAGGCTGCTGGTGGTGCGCGCGGGCCAACTCCAGCAGGACGCGCACGCGGTCTGCCTCGTTCCAGCCGGACCAGCCGAGCAGCAGGCCCTGGCCAGCGACAACAGCGTCGGGATAGGAGATGAAGCGTTCCCGGGGGATGTCGAGGCTGCCTCGGATCGACCAATAGGACGCGTGCTGGAAATCAGCGCTCACGAACTTGGGGGGAACGGGAATCCCCAGTGCTTCGCCTGTCTCGTCCTCGCGACGCTGAAGCTCCCAGACCTGCTCCCACTGGGCACGCTTACGCAGACCCGACTCCTTGTATCGCTTCGCTGACGCGTACGGCACATGCTCTTCGGCCAGCACCGACGTCAGCACTTCACCAAGCGTTGCTTCCCGCCTCCCGAGGTGGTCGGCCGCATAGAGCGTGGCCACGGCAGTCACGTCGGCGTCGTCTCCGAGGTCCCGTGCGAGCTGATCGATCGTCCGGGGGCGAGCGTGCTTGGCATCACCCCGGAGCTCGAACCACAGGCGTTCGTCCTCACAGCGATCGAGCAACCAGGAACGCAGCGCTCGTTCCTCACGCTTCGCCCATGGGTCCGACAGCCAGCGCCGCTTGTACTCCGGACGTTCCACGAGGGCGATCGTATGCCCCGACTCGATGGCATCGACCCTGGCCTGCACAACGTCCCGGTAGGCGGCCGGCCAGTGGTTCGGGACGTCGGTGACCGGCGTGACTCCCTGCTCTTCGAACCAGGACAACCTCTGGAACCAGGACGACGAGGCAGTACCGTCGGCGACCTTGCGTGCCAGCACGATTTCGAAGGCACGCTCGCCCGGCCGGAGCGGCGGCAAGTCGGTGCTGGGGACGGTGGTCAGACGAGTCCGCTCATCAGCGGACAGCAGCCCGTAGGCGGCGTAGACGTCCCAGTCCAGTTCCTCCTGAAGCGCGGTCATCCGGTGACGTGCCCTCTCCTGGACGACTCTCGCCGCGTTCAGTGTGCTTCGACTGGGCGGGTGTTCACCCGCGCACACGTCGCCCGGCTCGTGGGCGTCGAGAACCAGCCCCAGGTCATACAGCTCCCGCGCGTGGTCCGGTGGAGTGCTGCCCGGCAAGGGAAGGCGTGAGAAGGAAGCCGCCGTGAAGAGGTAGGGCCGGGCCCATTCCTGACCAGGCAGGGGGGAATCGAGCCCGTCGGCCCCTGTGGTGGCGTTGGCCTGCTTCAGCCAGAAACAGACTGCCGAGGAGTTGAGAACCCCCAGAATTGCGAAGAGGTCGTTCTCGTCTGTGGCTGAGGGCAGCCGGAGCACAGGGGCGGTCCGGCTGAACGCCTTCCGACCGGGCTCCAGCGCGAAGTGGTTGTGCGTCGCCGCATACGCGAACGTGATCGTCGGCTCGCGATCGTCGCCCAGCAACCAGACCCTCCAGGTCCACCAAGGGCGGGACCGGGATGCATCCCTTGCGCCCGGCGCTGTCCGCAGAACCTGGCGCATCGCCCAGAGATGGCGTCCCCACGCGGTGTCGAGGTCCAGCGCGAGCGGAGAGCCGTGCTCGTCGTAGGGAGCAAGTACCTCGGTCGACGCTCTCACGCGCCAGTCCCGTACCGTCTCGCCCGTGACCATGCCGCGGCCCGCACTGGCCGAGTCCGGGTGCCGGGTGAACCACGCCCGCCCGAGGGTGAAGACATCTCGCTGCCCCGGGTCGGCGACGACTCGGGGCGGACCAGAGAGGAAGTCCGACAACCGTCGCGGGGCCTCCGAGAGCGCATCCATGAGGTCCGCTCCACCGCCTCCCGTCATCGTCCACGGGAAGCGCGAGTAACGCTGCCGCGGCTCGTCCTGGACGCTCACCCACTCCGAGGTGGTGCCGGGCCGGTCGATCTGGTCGACGATCGCCTGCCACACAATTCCCTCGGCCGGATCCTGCGGCATCGCCGGCTCCCCGCGCACGCCGAGCACCGACCTCACCGGGGCGTCACGTGGGCTCGGATCATTCCGCCCGATCAGGATCAGGGTCGGGTTCCGATGGCTCGGTACGAAGACTCCAGACGTGTCGATCACGTGCGTCAACCCGACACGCGGAAGGAACTCCTCGATCAGCTTCTCGCCGAAACCACGCCTCGTGAACGAACTGGGCATCCATTGCCCGACGTAGCCACCGGATTCTCCGCCGGTTCCCCTCACCGCAAGCTGGAACATGCGCTCCACGAAGGGAACCGAGAGCGGGAACGCGCCGACGGCCGTGGCATACGCCTCCCTGTACGCAGCCCTCTTGAACTTGTCACGCACGACCGTGAAGGGGGGCTCACCCAGCACGACATGGTAGGAACCGGCCCCCAGCAGGTCGCATCGCTCGGAGAACTCATCAATATCCTCAGCAGTCCCAACGCCCTCGTCCTCCCAGTCCCCTGGAAGCTTCGCTGGCGACTGCCCCGGGGCGCCTCGCCCTCCCAACAGAGCATCTCCGACAGCCACATTGACCATGTGCTGGGGAACCTCCCCCAGCACGCGCTCACCACTCGCCCGTGTGGCGGCCATCAGCAGCCTGAACCGCGTGATACTCACGGCGAACGGATTCAGGTCACAGCCGTGGACTGATTCCAGGGCCCGGCAAACCAGCTCGCGATCCGCGGTTCCAGGCTCTCGCGCGCGCCAGGCACCGAGAAGGCGTTCGAAGAGCCCGAGCAGAAAGGTTCCCGACCCACAGGCCGGGTCGATACCGCGGAAGCCTCGAGGGCCGAACTCCGCGACAGCCGGATCCACGGTGAGGTCCAGGATGAAAGCCTCGATGTATTCAGGTGTCCGGACCAGGGCGTAGGACCTGGACGCCGTGTCACTGATGTCCTGATAGAGATCTCCGAGGAACCGGGTGTCGAGTTCCGGGTCGGTGAAGTCGAATCGGATCGAGCCGTCCCTGTTGCGCCGGCGCCAGAACGAGACCAGCTCGGCCGCGGCCTGCGGAGAGGGCGACAACTGCCACAGTGGGCTGTGCCGTCTGTCGAAGACGCGGGCCATCGCTCGGTGGGACCGGGCCAGGTGTGTGAACGACTCCAGCAGCCATTCCCGGTCGCCGTTCCCGGGGTGCTCCGCACGATAGGCGTCCTGCCGTTCCTCCGCCTGTGCCAGCCTCCGTCCCGGCCCCGCGATGAACGGCCAGCGGATGAGTCCGTTGTCCTCGCAGAAGCGCACGAACACTGTGCCGAGCACCCATGCCACCGCCGCCTGCGTGATGCGCTCGTCCCGCCAGACACCATACGTGTCGGCCGTGCGCCGAGCCGCCCTCGCCTGCTCGTATGCGTTCCGCAGGCGGCTGCGGTAACGGTCGACATTGTCGCTGCGCTCGCGGAGGTCCGTCCGCAGTGCCAGAACCTGTTTCCGCACGTCTGAGACGAGTGCGGCACGGTCCAGCGAGGACGTCCCCGTCTCGGCTCCGCCAGTCGGAGGCACAGCGGCGACCTCTCCTCCGTACGTCGTCGACGTCCACGATCCACTGTCCTGTCGGATACATCCTGCCAGCTCCCCGGCTGGCTGGCCGCGTCCGTCGCCGGTGACCAGCCGGATAGACACCACCAGGCACATCCCCGACCCCTATCATTCTGTGCGCACCGGCACAGGACCCAGTCGGCAACCGCGGGTACCTGGGTCAGGCCGGGGTAGACCATCGAGGGGATACATGCTGACGCGACTCGAAGTCGATGGCTTCAAGAACCTGTTGGATCTCAGGGTCGAGTTCGGTCCCTTCACCTGTATCGCGGGGGAGAACGGCACGGGAAAATCGAACGTCTTCGACGCGATCCAGTTTCTGAGCCTGCTCGCCGACCGTTCCATGATCGAGGCTGCCCAGGCTGTGCGCGGGACCCATGGCTCGCTGCACGGTGACGCGCGCGACCTGTTCTGGAACGGCTACGCGGAGGGCGAGCACCTGATGACGTTCGCCGCGGAGATGATCATCCCCGGGGAAGTAGAGGACGACTTCGGCCGACTCGCCGAGCCGACGTCCACGTTTCTGCGTTACGAGCTCAGGCTCGGCTACCAACCACCGCGAGGTGGGGAGCGCGGCGGCAGACTGACGCTGCTGTACGAGGATCTCAGCAAGATCAGGCCCCGTGATGCCGCGTCGCAACTGCGGTTTCCGCACAGCGCCAAGGGCTTTCGGAACACCGTGGTCCGCGGCCGCCCGTCAACTGCCCCCTACATCTCCACGTCTCTCGACACAGGCGATGCCGTCGTCCAGATCCACGCCGACGGCCGCAGGGGCCAGCCGCGTCCCGCGCCTGCGAGCCGGGCACCTGGGACCATGCTCTCCACGATCAACCGGAACGACGACCCCACCATTCTGGCGGCCAGACGGGAGATGCAATCCTGGCGACGGCTGGCCCTTGAGCCCTCGGCCCTGCGCACCTCGGACCGCTATCAGGACCCCAGCACAATGCAGCCCGATGGCCTGCACCTGCCACGGAGCCTGGACCGGATCGCGCGGGAGAAGTCCCCGGACGATCCCGCGCGGGTCTACTCGCGGGTCGCGGGACGCCTGTCGGACCTGTCAGGCCTGCACGTACGCACGCTGCACGTCGAGGCCGACGACACACGTGAGCTGCTCACGATCAAGCTCCATGAGATCAACGGCATGGAACTGCCAGCTCGTAGCCTGTCTGAGGGGACCCTGCGCTTCCTGGCCCTCTGCGTGCTGTTGGAGGACCCCAGCGCGCAGGGCCTGCTCTGCATGGAGGAGCCGGAGAACGGTATTCACCCGGCCAATCTCCTCGCCATGGTGAACCTTGTACGGGATCTGGCGGTGGACCCCTCCGAACCGGTAGACGAGGACAACCCCTTCCGGCAGGTCCTGATCAACACGCATTCACCGGGGGTCGTGCAACTCGTCGATCCCGCGGACCTGCTCATCGCTGACACGGCCACCGTTCCCAGGGAGGGAAGCAAGACCGCGCGCGCCTTGCGGCTCCGGCCGCTGGCCGGCACTTGGCGTGCAGGCGGTGTGGAGAAGGGCTACGGCACAGTGGCCGACATCCTTGCGTACCTCACTTCTCCCCCACAGGCCCGGCTGACTCTTGAGGAGAGCGCCTCGTGACCCTTCGCGCCCTCTACCTCTGCGAGGGATCCAGCGACACCGGCCTGCGCTTTCACATTGAGGCGATCGCGGTCGAGACTGGCCGGGAGATCCACGTAACCGTGCCGGACCTGCACCGCCTGCCGAACAAGCCTGGGCACTCGGTCGGGGACAAGCTGCGAGCCGCGCGGCAGCTCAGCCACGACGCAGACGAGTACGACCTGGTAGTGATCCACCGCGACTCCGACGGCAATCCCCAGCAGACACGTCGCGATGAGATCGCCGACGCGGTGGCCTCGGTGAGCCCCGGTTTGGCCCACGTGCCCGTGATCCCCGTGCGCATGCTGGAGGCCTGGCTGATCCTCGACCCTAGGGCGATCCGGGAGGTGGCGGGGAACCCCAACGGCAGAGTTTCACTCAACCTTCCGAAACCGAACCGGGCGGAGTCCGTGGCGGACCCGAAAGCACTGCTCAAGCAAGCCATCGCCACGGCCAGCGAGGAGAAGGGCCGCGGCCTCAAGAAAGTCCAGGCGCGCTTCTCAGAGAACCGCGCGCGGCTCCTCCAGATGCTAGATCGCGAGGGTCCCGTCAAGCAGCTCGCATCATGGCAGTCGTTCACCCACGACCTGAGCGAGGTGCTGAGCAGCCTCTGAGCCTTTCCAACCTCAGGTTGAGGCGTGGTGAAGAACGAGAACGTGGTGGCGGCAGCCGCTCTCGGCGATGCCCGGACCGATTGCGACTGGACCCCGGTTGCCGCCGCACTGTGGTCGGCTCCGTTTCAGCCCATGGCTTGATCACGGCTGACTGATCCCACCCTCGGTCTCGAGTGCGGGCCATCGTCGTGCGCTTACGCCCTCTAGCCAAGCAACAGCGGCAACGACTACTGCTCGGGCGTCCACTCGGGAGAGGCTGCCAGCTGGCCTTCGCCCCAGGCGTCTATGTCTCCACCTAGCCGCTCATCGTACGCGCCCACGTGGCTACCCTCTGGAAACACCCCAGGTACGGACTACCTGGTTGTGTAAGTTCACTGGCACCAGTGACAGCTGCTGTACCCCACGCTGAGCAGCACCGGCACACCCCTGCGGCGCGCCTCCTCGAAGGCCTCATCCGACCAGGGCCACCAGTCGACGGGGTTGTCGGCGTGCTGGAGGAGGTAGGGGGATGTCTCATGGGCCAGTCGGTTCGCCATGGAGTCCATCCTGCCGCAGTACCCCGCCCGTCACGAGGCAGACGTCGCCCGGACGGCGACCTCGGACTTCGCGGTGGCCCGCGCACCGGGTCCCGGCGGCCGGCCGGCACCCCGAGGAGGATCCCCGCCCCGCGAAGCACCGTGACACCTAGGCCGGTCGGTGCCCGTACGCCCCCTCGCGCCCCGGAGCCGCCCGCCGCACACTTGACCGACGAAAGCTGAGACCGCTCGAGGGGGACGCACATGCGGGACAGCCATAGAGCGGAAGCCGAGCGGTTGTTGGCGCGGGCCGTGGAGGAGGAGGTGCGGCGGTCCGGCGGGCGGGCCGACCGGCAGGTGCTGATGACGCGGGCGCGTGGGGCGCTGGACGCGATGGCGCAGACCGCCGCCGAGGAGTACGAGGCCTATGCGCGGGCCCTGGACGCCCGGGAGGCCGGACGGGTCAGCTTCGCGCAGCGGTACGCGCGCGAGGCCGGCGGGCGGACTCCGTTACTGGTGGCGGGTGTTGCCGCCGTGACGACCGCCGTCGCCGATCTCGCGCTCGGCACCGGCCCCGGCACGGCCCTCGGGGCCGGCGTCACCGTCGGCGTGGTCGGGGCCGCGGCCACCGTGGTGAAGGTGGCGGGCTCGCATCTGCCGGCCGCGCATCACCACGCCGGTGAGGCCGGACAGCCCGGCGGCGCCGAGCAGTTGCGGCTGCAGTGGCTGACGGCACTGGAGGTACGGGGGATCCGCCCGTTCCTCGACCAGCAACGGGTGCTGAGCGCGACGACCGGGCCTCGGCCGAAGAAGGCGCCGGGCCCGCAGTTGAAGGGCGCGGACAAGAGCGCGGCGGCGCGCGGGCGGACCGTACTGGACCAGTCGTTCGGCCAACTTCCGGAACCGGCGGGCCCGTTCGCCGGCCGCCGGGCGGAGCTGGCGCAGATCCGGCAGTGGGTGCAGGCGGCCCGGGCGAGCACGCAGACCAGGCCCACGGTCGTCGTGCTGCACGGCCCGCCCGGCAGCGGCCGCAGCACCCTCGCGGTGCGGGCCGCGCACGACCTGCGGGACCAGTTCCGCGGCGCGTGCGTCGTCGATCTGCGCGGCGACAGCGCGGAGGGGGCCCCGCTGCCCACCCGGGACGCCCTGCTGCACCTGCTGAACCGGCTCGGCGCCCCCCGTGAACAGCTCCTCTTCCGTGAGCGCTCCTCCCCCGACCAGCAGGTCAAACGCCTCGCCGACCTCTACTACCAGCATCTCGCCGGGCTGCCGGTCACGGTGATCCTGGACGACGCCGCTGACCCGGAACAGGTGCGCGTGCTCGTCCCGGAACGCTCCGACAGCCTGGTCCTGGTCACCTCCCGGGCCCCGCTGGAACTGCCGACTGAGCTGTCCGCGTGGGTGCACCGGCTCCCGGTCGGCCCCCTGGAGGCGGCGGGCGCGGAGGAACTGCTGACCGCGGCCGCGCAGGACGCGTCGGGCCCGTACGACGCCGAATCCGCCGACCGCATACGGGAGCTGTGCGGCGGCCTGCCCCTGGCGCTGCGCGTCGCCGGCTCCGCGCTGGGCCCGCGCTCTCCCCGCGGACTGGCGACGGCCCTGGAGGCGTACGGCCCCGTTGAGCCCGTCGAGCGCGCGCTGTGGCTGCGCTACACCGACCAGCCCGAGGGCACCCGCCGGCTGCTGCGGCGCCTCGCGCTGGCCGGGCGGGCCTCGCTGGGCGCCGCCGCGGCCGCCGCGCTCCTGGCCACCGACCGCGGGGAGGCGGCCCGCCATCTCGCGGCGCTCGCTGACGCGGGTCTGGTCGACCGGGTCCGTGGCGACCGCTACCGCCTGCACAACCTGGTCCGCGCCTTCGCCCAGGCCCGGCTGCTGGACGAGGAGGATCAGACGGAACTCACGGCGGCCCAGGAACGGCTGATCGTCAGCTACGCCGAACTTGCCGACTCGGTGCTGCGGCTGGTCGACGGCAACATGTCGACCCGCTCGGACCGCTTCACCCCGCACGGCTTCACGTCCCTGGACGAGGCGCTGCGCTGGCTGGACGACGAGTCGAGCTTCATCACCGCGACCCTGCGCCAGGCGGAGGGTGTGCACGAGACGGCCGTACTCAGTCTGCTGGGTGCGCTGTGCGACTACTGCCTGCTGCGCGGTGACCTCTACCGCCTCGGTGAGATCAGCGAGCTGGCCCAGTCGGTCGGTGAGGACCTGCTGGTGCGGTCCGTGCAGTGGCGTACCGGCATCGCGGCCCGCCAGCTGGGCGAGCTGGACAGGGCCCGGACGACGCTGAGCTCGGTGGTCGACCTCTACCTCCGGGCCCATCACGACGCGGGCGCGGCCCGTGCCCTGTGCTCGCTGGGCATCACCCTGCACCACCAGGGCCATCTCACGGAGGCGGCGGCGAAGCTGCGGGAGGCGATGGACCTGCAGTCCGCGCCCGAGCTGGCGACGGACCGCGCCTGGACGATGCACGCGCTGGCGGCGGTGGAGCGGGACCGGGCCCGTCTCGGCGAGGCCCTGGACCTGCTGAACCGTTCCCTCGTGCTGCACCGCGAGGGGGGTTCCGTGCACGGCGAGGCGTGGGCCCACTTCCAGCTCGGCCAGCTCAACCTGCGCCGCGGCGACGTCCCCGCCGCGGAGACCGACCTGCGCCGCGCACTGGAGCTCTACGGCCGTACCCGCGACGCCCGCGGCGAGGCCTGGGCCCTGACCCAGCTGGCCCGCGCCCGCATGATCGCCGGTGATCCGGCCCCGGCGGTGGAGGGACTGCGCGCGGCGGCGGCCCGGCACCGCGGCAACGAGGACGCGCGCGGCGAGGCCTGGAGCGTGTACTACCTGGGTCTCGCCCTGGAGGAGACCGGTGACCTGGACACGTCCGTCCGCGAACTGGAACGGTCCCGCTCCCTCTTCTCCCGCATGCGCGACGTCTACGGCCTGGCCTGCGCCCGCCACCACTCGGCCCGGGTCACCAGGGACCAGCGAGCGGCCCAGACCGGCTCCCTGCGCAACTCCGGGTTCGCCCGGCAGCTCCTCGTCGACGCCCGTGCCGACTTCCAGCGCATCGGTGTCGCTCACGGCGAGGCGTGGACCTGCCTGGAACTGGCGATCGTCGAGGCGGGCAACGCCCGCCCCCAGCAGGCCCTGGCCCTGTGCGACGAGGCGGCGGGCCTGTTCTCCTCCTACGGCGACCGCCGCGGCGAGGACTGGGCCCGCTTCCTGCGCTGCACCCTCCTGCCGTACGCCACGCCGGGCGGGGTGGAGGCCGGCACGGCCGTCGCCCAGGAGGAACTGGCCCGGCTGAGCCGCTCCACCCACCCCCTGCGGGACACCAAGCTCTCCGAGTGCATCGAGGCGTACGCCGTGCTGCTGGAGCGGGGCGTACGCCTGGAGGCGGGCTGGCAGGCCTGGCGCCTGGGCCTGGTACCGGGCCGGCACGAACGGGAGGTGATGGGGGTGGCGGTGGACCAGGGGTAGGGGCGGACGGCAGCCGCGGGCGGGCGGCGGGCGCGGGCAAGCCGCACGGCGTGGGTGGGTGCCGGGCGCGGTGAGGTGCCCGGACGCGGACGGGTGCCGGGTGCGGGCGGGCGGCAGGCGCCGCGGGCGCCGGGGGGATGTGCCGGGCACGCGGTGCGGCAGGCGCGGGTGGGCGCCGGGTGGGGTGTGCCGGGCACGGGGTGGGGGTGTCCCGGAGCATGCCGGGGGACGGGCCCCACCCCTGCCTCGGTGGTCCGCTCAGCCCTTCGCCGGGGAGGCCTTCCCCGTGGTGCCGGAGGCGGGGGACGAGGAGGGGGACTCCTCGCCGTCCGGTGCCTCCTGGAAGTCGACCTTGCCCATGTGCTTGTTCATCGACTTCATCAGGGCCCACACCGCCAGCGCCATCGCCGCGAACACGATGAAGCCGAGGACGCCGGGGGTGACCTTGTTCTCGTCGACCTCCTTGGCGAGGGGGACGAGGTGCGTCATTGCCAGGCTCACGCTTGCGCTCATGTCAGGCATTGTCGCGGATGCCCGCAAAGAGGTCGTCCTCGGGGATGGAGGTATCGACGAGAGCCTTCGCGAGCTCGTACTCCTCGGTCGGCCAGACCTCCTTCTGGACCTCCATCGGCACCCGGAACCACCCGCCGTCGGGGTCGATCTGCGTGGCGTGCGCGATCAGCGCCTTGTCACGGATCTCGAAGAAGTCGGCGCACGGGATGTGCGTGGTGAGCGTGCGCTCCTTCTGACCGAACTCGTCCCAGCGCTTGAGCCACTCCCCGTAGGGGGACTCCAGACCGCGGTCGAGCATGGCCCGGTGCAGCGCCTCGGTGCGGGGGCGGTTGAAGCCCTGGTTGTAGTACAGCTTCTGCGGCCGGTACGCGGGCCCGAACTCGTCCTCGGGGTACTTCTCGGTGTCGTCCGCGCCCTCGAAGGCCACCATCGAGATCTTGTGGGTCATGATGTGGTCGGGGTGCGGGTAACCGCCGTTCTCGTCGTAGGTGGTGATCACCTGGGGACGGAAGGAGCGGATCTGCTTCACCAGCTCGCCGGCCGCCTTGTCGACGTCCTCCAGGGCGAAGCAGCCCTCGGGCAGCGGCGGCAGCGGGTCGCCCTCGGGCAGGCCGGAGTCGACGAAGCCGAGCCACTCCTGCTTGACGCCCAGGATCTCCCGGGCCTCGTCCATCTCCTTCTTGCGTACCTCGTGGATGTGCTCCTCGATGTACTTGTCGCCCTGAAGCTTGGGATTGAGGATGGAGCCGCGCTCCCCGCCCGTGCAGGTCACCACCAGCACGTCCACCCCCTCGGACACGTACTTCGCCATGGTGGCCGCGCCCTTGCTCGACTCGTCGTCGGGGTGCGCGTGCACGGCCATCAGTCGCAGCTGGTCAGTCAAGACTCAATCCTCGGTAAGTCGGCGCCCGTGTGAACCGGCGCGATCGCAGGCTTCTATAGTGACCGAATCGGGGGGCGAAAAATTCCAGGGCCCTGGCCTGCCGAGAGGACGATCATGAGTACGGCGAGCACCCGAGTGCCCGAGGGCCGCTACGGCCGCGCCTCGGACGCGCGTGCCGACCGCACCCTGAAGATCGCCGGCGTCGTGTTCGGCGCGATCCTGCTCGTGGTGGTGGGCTACTTCGCCTATCACTACGTCGGCGAGAACAAGATCAGCGCCGAGGTGATCACCTTCGAGGCGACCTCGGACAAGACGGTGCAGGTCCACCTGGAGGTCCGCAAGGACGCGGGTGCGAGCGGTTACTGCACGGTGCGCTCACAGGCGGCCGACGGCTCCGAGGTGGGCCGGGCGGACTTCCGCTTCTCCGGGTCGGACACCCGGATCGACAAGGTGGTCACGCTCCGTACGACGGCGAAGGGCACGACGGCCGAGCTGCTGGGCTGCCATGCGGACTGACGCCGCCCGGCCGGGAGCCCTGCCCGCCGCCCCGCGGCCCGCTCCACGCTCTGCAATGCGTAGGCGCTGACCTGCACTGACGCAATTCTGGTGGCTTATGTCCTCCCCCTTTGCCCGCTGAATTGTTAGGCTCGTGGTTTCGCCCATCCCCTGGGGAACATGCTTGTGGGTAGGGCGATGCTTTGTATTCCCAGTACCGACGAGGAGCACCTGTGACCCAGACCAGCGAGTCCGTCACCTGGCTTACCCAGGAGGCGTACAACAAGCTCAAGGACGAGCTTGAGTACCTTACTGGTCCTGCGCGCACGGAGATCGCCGCCAAGATCGCGGCCGCGCGCGAGGAGGGCGACCTGCGCGAGAACGGCGGGTACCACGCGGCCAAGGAGGAGCAGGGCAAGCAGGAGCTCCGCGTGCGCCAGCTGACCCAGCTCCTCGAGAACGCCAAGGTCGGCGAGGCGCCGGCCTCCGCGGACGGTGCGGTCGCGCCCGGCATGGTCGTGACGATCGCCTTCGACGGTGACGAGGACGACACCATGACGTTCCTGCTCGCCTCGCGCGAGTACGCGAGCGCCGACATCGAGACCTACTCGCCGCAGTCCCCGCTGGGCACCGGCGTGATCGGCCACAAGGTCGGCGAGGACGCGGAGTACGAGCTGCCGAACGGAAAGAAGGCCTCCGTGCGCATCCTCAAGGCCGAGCCCTACAGCGGCTGACGGGCCCCTTCCCGGCCTCCGCGGCTCCCGGACGTTTCCGGACGAGCCCCCGGCGCCCCGTGACGCCGGGGGCTTCGTCATGCCCGCCCCTCGCCGTGCCCGCCTGTCACGCCGTCGCCGAGCGGTATTTACGGACCGCGAGGGTGCGGAAGATCGCGACGATCACGATCGAGTAGATGATCGAGGCCCAGACGGGGTGGGCCATCGGCCATGCGTCGGACGGGGAGACGCCCGGGTCGCCGAAGAGCTTGCGGCAGGCCTGGACGGTGGCGCTGAACGGGTTCCACTCGGCGATGGGTTGCAGCCAGGACGCCATCTGGGAGGAGTCCACGAACGCGTTGGATATGAAGGTCACCGGGAAGAGCCAGATCAGTCCGCCGGAGGTGGCCGCCTCGGGAGTGCGGACGGTCAGGCCGATCAGGGCGCCGATCCAGGTGAACGCGTAGCCGAGGAGCAGCAGCAGGCCGAAGCCGGCCATGACCCTGCCGAAGTTGGTGGGCTCCGCGAAGCCGGGGCGCCAGCCGACCAGGAGTGCGACGACGGCCAGGACGAGCAGGGTGAGCGCGGTCTGGACGAGGTCGGCCATGGTCCGGCCGGTGAGCACCGCGCCGCGCGCCATCGGCAGGGAGCGGAAGCGGTCTATCAGGCCCTTGTGCATGTCGTCGGCTATGCCCGCGCCCGCACCGGCGGTGGCGAAGGTGACGGTCTGCGCGAAGATGCCGGCCATCAGGAAGTTCTTGTAGACGTCCGGGTCCGTCGAGCCGCCGATGTTCATCGAGCCGCCGAAGACGTACGTGAAGAGGACCACGAACATGATCGGCTGGATCAGCCCGAAAATGACCATTTCAGGAATCCGGCTCATGCGAATCAGGTTCCTGCGGGCCATGACCAGGGAGTCGTTCATGGCGCTCACTGCACCGGCTCCTTCCCCGAGGTGAAACCTGGCCAACACGGGCGAACAGGATTCGGGATCCGCGACATGCGGATCAAGTTGCGTTTTGCAACGCCCAGTGGGTCGCGCACGGACTGGCTCACGGAGTGGCCCGGGGCCGCTGGGCGGAGGGTGTCGGTGACGGCGGTCATGCCGCGGCCTCCTTGCTCTTCTGCATGTCCCGTTCGTCCCGTTCGCCCCGTCGGCCGTTCTCCTCGGCCACGTGTCCCGTCAGGGAGAGGAAGACGTCGTCGAGGGTGGGGCGGCGCAGGCCTATGTCGTCCATCTCGATGCCGCGTGCGTCCAGCTCGCGGATGACCTCGGCGAGGAGCTTCGCGCCGCCGGTGACGGGCACGGTGAGCTTGCGGGTGTGCTCCTCGACGGTGGTCTCGCCCTTGCCGAAGCCGGCGAGCACCTCGCGGGCCGTGGGGATCTGCTCGCGTTCGTGGACCACGACCTCGATGCGCTCGCCGCCGGTGCGGGCCTTGAGCTGGTCGGAGGTGCCGCGGGCGATGACCCTGCCGTGGTCGACGACCGCGATGTCGTGCGCGAGGTGGTCGGCCTCTTCGAGGTACTGGGTGGTGAGCAGCAGGGTCGTACCGCCGGAGACGAGGCGCTTGATCACGTCCCACAGCAACTGGCGGTTGCGCGGGTCGAGGCCGGTCGTCGGCTCGTCCATGAACATCACGGGGGGCGAGACCACGAGCGCGGCGGCCAGGTCGAGGCGGCGGCGCATGCCTCCGGAGTAGGTCTTGGCCGTGCGGTCGGCGGCGTCGGCGAGGTCGAACTGCTCCAGCAGTTCCTCGGCCCGGGCCTTCGCGGCTCTCGCCTTCATCTGGTAGAGCTGCCCGACCATCTGGAGGTTCTCGCGGCCGGTCAGGTATTCGTCGACCGCCGCGAACTGGCCGGACAGGCCGATCGAGCGGCGCACCTCGTTGGGGTGCTTGAGCACGTCGAAGCCTGCGACCCGCGCCCGGCCGCGGTCGGGGCGCAGGAGGGTGGTCAGGCAGCGGACCGCGGTGGTCTTGCCCGCGCCGTTCGGCCCGAGCAGGCCGAGCACGGTGCCCTCCGGGACGTCCAGGTCGACGCCGTCCAGAGCCTTTACGTCACCGAAGGTCTTCACCAGGCCTTCGGCATAGATGGCGCCTGGCATAAAAGTTCTCCACGTCTTCGGGGATCCTTCGAAAAGCCTAGGTATGCGCTGTTCGTGCCGCCCCACGGGCGACCACGCTTCCACCGTAACGCGATGTATCGCGACTCACAACGGAGTTCGCTCCTTCGAGTGAGCGAATGGGCTGTGACCTGCTGGTTCACAGGTCTTCCGACGGCGCTGCGTCTCAGCCGACGATCGTGTACCCCGCGTCACGCAGGGCCTGACCGACCTCGGCGCAGTGCGCCGGCCCCTTCGTCTCCAGATGCAGCTCGACCTCCGCCTCGGTCAGTCCGAGACGCGGGTCGGTCCGCACATGGCTCACGTCCAAGACGTTAGCGTCGACCACTGACAACACCCCCAGCAGCGTGGCGAGCGCACCCGGCCGGTCCGTCAGCCGCACGCTGACCGCCAGGTAGCGGCCCTGCGCCGCCATGCCGTGCCGCAGCACGCGCTGCATCAGCACCGGGTCGACGTTGCCGCCGGACAGCACCGCGACGACCGGGCCCTCGAACACGCCGGGCTCGCTCAGCAGCGCGGCGACCGGACTCGCCCCGGCCGGTTCGACGACCAGCTTGGCCCGCTCCAGGCACAGCAGCAGCGCCGCGGACAGTTCGCCCTCCGTCACCGTGCGCACCTCGTCCACCAGCTCGCCGACGATCCCGAACGGCACGTCACCGGGCCGGCCGACCTTGATCCCGTCGGCCATCGTGGCGGGGGACGGGATCGACACCGGCCGCCCGGCGGCCAGCGAGGGCGGATACGCCGCGGCCCCCTCGGCCTGCACGCCGATGATCCGCACATCCGGCCGCAGCGCCTTCACCGCGACGGCGATGCCCGCCGCGAGACCTCCGCCGCCGATCCCGACGACGATCGTGCGCACGTCCGGGCACTGCTCCAGGATCTCCAGGCCCACCGTGCCCTGCCCCGCGATCACGTCGGCGTGGTCGAAGGGGTGGATGAACACCGCGCCCGTCCCGGCCGCGTACTCCTGCGCGGCGGCCAGCGTCTCGTCGACCACCTGGCCGTGCAGGCGCACCTCCGCGCCGTACTCCCGGGTGGCGCTGATCTTCGGCAGGGGGGCGCCCTTCGGCATGAACACCGTGGAACGCACGCCCAGCAGCGACGACGCCAGTGCCACGCCCTGCGCGTGATTGCCCGCGCTCGCCGCGACCACCCCGGCGGCCCGCTCCTCCGGCAGCAGCCCGGAGATCCGGACGTACGCGCCGCGCAGCTTGAACGAGCCGGTCCGCTGGAGGTTCTCGCACTTGAGGTGCACCGGCGCGCCCACGAGCTGGGACAGATGCCTGCTCCCCTCCATCGCGGTCATGCGCGCGACACCCGAGAGCATCTTCTGGGCGCCGCGCACGTCGTCGAGGGTGACGGGCCGCAAGGAGTCAGCCGTGGCATAGCTCATGACATCAGCATCGCAGTTCACAGGCGGGAACGGCCGCTGTGACCAACCTCCGAGACTGGTTTCGCCAGCGCCGGTACGGCCCGGCTTCCAGCCGCGTACTCTGTCCCCCATTCCAGCCAGACCCCCTTCATGAAGTGAGCCCCCGGCCATGCCCACAACACCTGAAATGTCGATGGACATGACGACCGTCGGTGACACCGGTCTTCTCGACACGCTGCAGCACGAGGTCGCGGTCTTCGCACGCCGAGCCGAACAGACCCGGCTCGGCGGCGTCGGGCAGGTGCGCAACTCCATGGACCGTGCCGCGTACCTGCTGCTCAACCGCCTCGACAAGGAAGGCCCGATGGGCGTGAAGGCGCTCGCCGCGAGCATGGGGATCGATTCGTCGACCGTCACCCGGCAGGTGGCTCCGCTCGTCGACACCGGCCTGGTCAAGCGGACCTCGCACCCCGAGGACGGGCGGGCCGTCGTACTGCAGCTGTCCCCGCGCGGGCAGTCGCGGCTGGAGGAGGTGCGTTCCTCCAGGCGTCAGCTGATGGCCGAGCTGACCGAGGACTGGTCCCCGGAGGAGCGGGAGGCGTTCTGCACGCTCCTGACCCGCTTCAACATCGGGCTGTCGGCCCGGATGGCCGCCCAGGGCGTCCCGGGCACGGAGCCGTCACCGGCTGCTTCCTGAACCGTCGGGGCACCCGCGCGTGCGTGGCTCTTGACCGAAAGCCCACCCCTGGCCTCAGATGAGACCGGGTCCCCTTCGTCGTACGTGGTGCCGCACCGGTGTTCCACCGGGACCCGTCCAGGGGGCGCCGTCAGGCGGGAGGCTCGGGGTGCGAGAGAGGCGTTCGGTCCAGGAAGCCCGCCGGGCCAGGGAGTTCGAGGCGTTCGTGGCCGGGGCGGGCGGACGGCTGCTGCAGACCGCCACCCTGCTCACGGCGGAGGCTCCCGAGGACAACCCCCGCGCGCGGCGCCTGCTGACCCGCGCCCTCGCGCACACGTACGCGTGCTGGGACCGGCTGCGCGGGGAGGACCCGTACAACCACGCCCGTGAGTGTCTGGCCGTCCGCTTCGCCCGCGGGACGTGGCACCGTTACGGCGGTCTGCCGTTCGGGCGGGCCCGTCCCGCCGGCCCGCTGGCCGCGCTCTCCCCGCAGCACCGGCTCGTCCTGGTCCTCAGGCTCTACGAGGGCGTCGCCGAGGAGCAGGTCGCGGCGCTGCTCGGGCTGCCCGGCGAACGGATCCACCTGATCTGCGACCGGGCGACCACGGCCCTGCTGCATCCGCCGCGCGGACCGGCTCCCGCGCGCGTGGGCGCGAAGGCGGCGGCGTCGTGAACCGGCCCGAACGGGAGGCCGCCGTACGGCAGATGATGGAGCGGACCACACCACGTCTGCCGGTGGACCTGCACGCGGACGTCGTACGCCGGGGCAGCCGTATCCTGCGGCGCCGGACGGTCGCCCGGCGGCTGCTGTGGCTGCTGCTGTTCGCCGCGACGGTGGCGTTCGTCGTCTGGGCGTCCATGGCACGGCCCTGGGTGGAGCCGCCGTCGGACACGACTCCACCGCTCACCGGTTGGTGACCGCCCCGCCCACCGGCCGGGGAACCCCCGTGGGGGCCTAGCCCAGCGCCTGCTGCAGGTCCTCCAGCAGGTCGTCGACGTTCTCGATGCCCACGGAGAGACGGACCAGGTCGGCCGGCACCTCCAGGGCCGAGCCCGCCGCGGAGGCGTGCGTCATACGGCCGGGGTGCTCGATGAGCGACTCGACGCCGCCCAGGGACTCGCCGAGCGTGAACACCCTGGCGCGGTTGCAGACCTCCACGGCCGCCTCCTCGCCGCCGGCGACCTGGAAGGAGATCATGCCGCCGAACGCCCGCATCTGCTTGGCCGCGACCTCGTGACCGGGGTGCTCGGGCAGGCCCGGGTAGAGCACGTTCGTCACGCGCGCGTGGCGGGTCAGCATGTCGGCCACCTTCACGGCGTTCTCGCTGTGCCGGTCCATGCGCACCGACAGCGTCTTGGTGCCGCGCAGCACCAGCCAGGAGTCGAAGGGCCCGGCGACCGCGCCCATCGCGTTCTGGTGGTACGCCAGTTCCTCGCCCAGCTCCGGGTCGCCGACGATCAGCGCGCCGCCGACGACGTCGGAGTGGCCGCCCATGTACTTGGTGAGGGAGTGCACCACGATGTCCGCGCCGAGCGACAGCGGCTGCTGCAGGTACGGCGTGGCGAAGGTGTTGTCGACGACGAGCCTGGCGCCCGCGTCCCGGGCGATCTGGGCGACGGCGGCGATGTCGGTGATGCCGAGCAGCGGGTTGGAGGGGGTCTCCACCCACACGGCCTTGGTCTTCGGGGTGATCGCGGCCCGTACGGCTGCGGGGTCGCTGGTGTCGGCGACCGACCACTCCACGCCCCAGCGGGCGACGACCTTCGCGAAGAGACGGAACGTGCCGCCGTACGCGTCGTTGGGGATGACCACGTGGTCGCCGGGGCTGAGCAGCGTACGCAACAGGCAGTCCTCGGCCGCCAGTCCCGAAGCGAACGCGAGGCCCCGGCGGCCGCCCTCGAGGGCTGCGAGGTTCTCCTCCAGGGCGGTGCGGGTCGGGTTGGCGCTGCGGCTGTACTCGTAGCCGCCGCGCAGACCGCCGACGCCGTCCTGCTTGTAGGTCGAGACCTGGTAGATCGGCGGGACGACCGCGCCGGTCAGGGGATCGGCGGTGTTGCCCGCGTGGATCGCCAGGGTCTCGAAGTGCTGACTGATGTGCCTGTCGCTCATGGGCACCGAGCGTAGTGCGCTCGCGGGGCTGCTGCCGGACGGCCGCCGGGCCGAGGCCGCTCTCGCCGGGCCTGGGGGCGAGGAGCCCGTGAGGGGCGTCGGGTCGGGAGGGACGTTTTTCCACAGGCTCGGGGGGCGGGGTTGGCCAATTGTCGGCGGCGTCTGGTTCGCTTGAGACATGGAAATTCTCTGGGTCCTGATGGCGCTGGTCATGCTCAGCTTCGTGGTGCTGCCGTTCCTGCGGCGCAGGCGCGGCATGATCGAGCAGGTCCCGGCGGGCCACCCGGACGCGGCGGACCCGGCGAACTACGGCTTCGTGCGCACGGAGGAGCTGGACATCCGCATGCCCGGCCCCGACCAGGACCTGCTGGACGTCCTGGACGTGGTGCAGCGCACCCAGGACTACCGGGCGGCCCAGCAGCTCCTGGCCGGTACGGAGACCGAGGGCGAGCTGCGCTGGCAGCGCGTGCAGGCCTTCGCGGGCGCGGCCGCGCTGGAGCTGCAGCAGCGGCCGGGCGGCGTCAGCGAGGCGCCGGGCGGGCAGTGGCTGCGGGTGTGGCGGGCGGAGGCGCCCAAGGACGCCGGCGGGGCGGCGGTGCACGCAGAGTTCCTGGTCCAGCAGGCCTGGCGGACGTCCACGCGGGGCACGGACGACTTCCGGATCATCATGGAGGAGGCGAGGGACGCCTGTGGCCAGGCTGCGCTGCTCTCCCCCGGTGACCCGGTGCCGTACATCATCGAGCTGTCGGTGGCGCGCGGCCTGAACTACTCGCAGGCGGAGTTCGAGCAGCTCTGGCTGAGGATCCTCGACCGCGCCCCGGCGCACATGGGGGCGCATCTCGCGGCCCTGCACTACTGGTGCGAGAAGTGGCACGGCTCGCGCGAGCTGGCCACCTCGTTCGCGGAGGCGGCCGCGGCCCGCGCCCCCCAGGGCTCGCTGCTCGCCGCGATGCCGCTGTTCGCGGTCTTCGAGCACCTGCCCGAGGTGAACCTGGTCAGCGGCTTCTACCAGAGCGAGGTCGTGACGAAGGCGATCCACGGCGCCCTCTTCGCCGTGCACGCGGCCCGCCCCGACGACCCGATGCTGGCGCACGTCCGCCACCTGCTGGTCTTCTTCCTGGTACGGGGGGAGCGCTGGGCCGAGGCCATGAACCAGCTGATACACGTCGACGGCCACGTCGGCGCCCTCCCCTGGACGCTGTCCCAGGACCCGGCCGGCGAGTTCGCGGTGTACCGGGCGCTGGCGGTGGCGGGCTACGAGGCGAACGGCGGCAGCCCGGCGACACTGCCCCACTGACGCCGGCCCGGCGGACGCGGGGACACCGCCGACCCCGGCGAACGCGGGGACGTCACAGACTCCGACGGAGGCGGCCGACGCGGGCGGCTACGCGGGGGCCGCCACCGTGAGCGGGCGGCCCGGTCGGGACGTCGCCACGACCGGGCCGGGCCGGCTCGCGGTCAGCCCTCCGAGCGGGCGGGCAGCCGCCATCCCGGGCGCGGGAAGTGGCAGGTGTAGCCGTCCGGGTAACGCTGCAGGTAGTCCTGGTGCTCGGGCTCGGCCTCCCAGAAGGGGCCGACCGGCTCCACCTCGGTGACGACCTTGCCGGGCCACAGTCCGGAGGCGTCCACGTCCGCGATCGTGTCCTCGGCGATCCGCTTCTGCTCGTCGTCCACGTAGTAGATCGCCGAGCGGTAGCTGAGGCCGATGTCGTTGCCCTGGCGGTTCTTGGTGCTCGGGTCGTGGATCTGGAAGAAGAACTCCAGGATCGTGCGGAAGTCGGTCTTCGCGGGGTCGAAGAGGATCTCGATGGCCTCCGCGTGCGTCCCGTGGTTGCGGTACGTCGCGTTCGGTACGTCACCCCCGGTGTATCCCACCCGGGTCGCCGTCACGCCCGGGAGTCGGCGGATCAGCTCCTCCATCCCCCAGAAGCATCCGCCGGCCAGCACGGCCCTCTGCGTCTGCGCAGCCATCACGGCCCTCCAATATCTGTCTGCTCGGTCACTCGGGCCAGTCGGTCCGCCCACGACCGGCGTCCCCTGCCCGCTGTCCTCAACGCGCGAGGGTCCCCACCGATTCCGCGCCCGTCCGGCCCGCCCGCGGCCGGCGCTCCCCGTCGCGGCGATGGCGGTCGAAAATCAGTGGCCGACCGCACCGGCCGACTCCACGCTGTACCCCATGGAAGAACCGCAACGCAGGATCCGTGCGGCCCACTCGGAATCCACGATCACCGTCTACCAGGCGTACTCCCCGCAGATCGGCCTGCCCGCCGTCCGCGACGGCCGGTTCCCGGCCGCGTGGAAGCGGGACAGGATGACGTGGATCAAGCCTTCGTTCCTGTGGATGATGTACCGCTGCGGCTGGGGCGCCAAGGAGGGGCAGGAGACCGTTCTCGCGGTCGAGATCACCCGGGACGGCTTCGATTGGGCGCTGCGCCACGCCTGTCTGTCGAGCTACGCCCACGGGGTGTACCCCGATCGCGCAGCCTGGCAGCGTCAGTTGAAGCGCGCGCCCGCCCGTGTGCAGTGGGATCCGGAGCGGGACCTGCACCTGCGGCCCCTGCCGTACCGGTCCCTGCAACTCGGCCTCTCCGGTGAGGCCGCGCGACGCTACGCGGACGAGTGGACGGTCTCCATCCGTGACGTGACCCCGCTCGCCCACGAGATCCACGCCCTGGTGAGCGGTGGGGACCTGGAGTCCGCCGCCCGGCTGCTGCCTCAGGAACGTCCGTACCCCGCGGGGGACGGGCTGCTCGTCCCGATCGGCGGGGTGGAGGCCGAGGGCTGAGCAGCGCGGCTGCGGCCGGACGGGGCGGGGCGTTGTCAGCCCCGCAGGTGTCAGCCCCACAGGTGGGTCAGCCCCACAGGTGTCAGCCCCACGCTCCACGGGGCGGGGCGTTCTCAGTAGGTGTTGCGGCGGCGCATGCCGAAGGGGCGGCCGTCGGGGTCGACGAGCAGGCGGTGCAGGGGGGTGCAGAGGGTCCGGACCGCGGGAGCGAGGCTCGGCGGGCGGTAGGTGCGCAGGCGCCCCGGTGGCCTCGGGCCGCGGCGACCGTGGTCGTGCCAGGAGTCGAGGGCGGCGGCGCTCGCCGCGAAGGCGTCGAAGGCGCTCCGGGGGTCGCAGAGCGGGTCGGGCGCGTCCGGGGTCCGGGGTGCCTCGATGTCCAGGTGCTCGCGCGAGAGCTCCAGGCGCAGGTTCCTGGCGTAGCCGCGCGCGCCGTCCCCGAGACCGCCGGGGTCGCGTGGCTCGCGCGGGTCGGTCCGCTCGTCCAGGACGGCACAGCTCAGTTCGGAGTCGTGGGTCCAGGAGCGGAGGTTGACGTTGTCGGACCCGACCGAGGCCCAGACGTCGTCGATCACACACGCCTTGGCGTGCACGTACACCGGTGTCCCGGCGTGGTTCTCCAGCCCGTACACCGCGACGCGCCCGCCTCCGGCTCGGCGCAGCGCGTCCATGGCCGTGATCCGGCCGATCAGGTTCATCGGCAGGGTGAGCCGGCCGTCCTGTTCGGGGACGGAGGGGATGACCGCGATCAGGCGCAGGCCGGGGTGGGCGCTCAGTGCCTCGGCGAAGGAGCGCACCACCTGCGGGGACCACAGGTACTGGTCCTCCAGGTAGATCAGTGCCCGGGCCCGCCGCAGCGCCTTGCGGTAGCCGCGCGCGATGCTGCGCTCTCCGTCGGGGGCGAAGTCGTAGCCCTGGAGCAGGCGGTTGGGGTAGGTCCGCAGGACCTGGACGGTGTGGGTGCCGCAGGGCGAGGGGTCGGGTGCCTGGGGCGGCAGCGGGTCGGCCTCCGTGTCCTCGCGGTGGGCGAGCTCCCGCAGGCGGACGACCGGGCTGCGGCTGAGCGGCGCCGGGTCCTCCCAGCGCTCGCGGAAGCCGGCCTCGATGTCGCCGACGGCCGGTCCGCGTATCGCGAGCTGGATGTCGTGCCACGGGGGGTGCGGGCCGTACGCGGCGGCGATGGGCAGCGACTGCGGGTCGCCGTGGTGCGTCGCGTCGTCGCGGCGGTTGTGGCACAGGTCGATACCGCCGACGAACGCGACGTCGAGGTCGGGACGACCGGAATACCGGCACAGGACGAGCTTCTGGTGGTGCGAGCCGCCGGGGCGCACCCGCATGTCGAGCAGGCACTCGCCGCCCGCCGCTTCGATCTCCTCGCCGAGATGCCGGTTCTCGCTCTCGCTGAACTGGAAGCGGTCCAGGTGGGAGCGCCAGACCAGCCCCTTGACGATCACGCCGCGCTCGGCCGCCTGGCACAGGACGGTGCCGATCTCGCTGCCGGGGCCGTCGAGGCGCTCGTCGGGGTCGCCCCGCCAGTCGGTGAACAGCAGCAGGTCTCCGGCGCGCTGCGCGCGGATCGCGCGGAGGAGTTCCGGGAAGTACGTCGCGCCGTGGACGAGGGGCCGTACCAGGTTCCCGTACGACCAAGCCGCTCGATCCGCCCGGCGGCTGTCCAGACGGGTCGCGCCGTTGCCGCGTTCGCCCGAGGTCAGCAGCCAGTCGGTGAGTTCCACGATCCAGAACCTCCAGATGACACACCTGTGTACCCAGTTCCCGCTCCCTCATCCCGAGGCGGGGGCCGGTCTGCCGGCGGAGGGCGCGCCGAGGGCCTGACCCGCATATGACAAGGTGGGCCGGCGACTCATGCCGGCCGGACCCGGTGCACCGGTGAACGGAAGGCGCCGCCGGCCTCTCCTGGCCGCCGTCGACCCCCTGCTGGAGCCCGGGGAGCGGGTCGAGGTGACGACGATCGTGAACCTGCGTTCCGTCACCGTGCGCCGCACGGCGGCGTTCGCGGCGGCCTCGGCCGTGCTGAGCGGCGGTGCGGCGGCCGTGATCCCGGCGCCGGTCCCCATGCATCCGGCGATGACCGACCGCCGCATCTTCGTCTTCCGGGCGAACCCGACGTTCGCGCGGCCCGAGGAACACCTGATGACGATCCCGCGCGCGGGTCTCGTCCGCTCGGAGATCAAGGAGCGGGTGCTCAACTCGTCCTTCGTCGTCTCCTCGGCGGACAGCGAGCAGGGCCTCAGGATCATCTTCCCGCTGGTCGGCCGCAAGGAGCGGAACGAGGTGGCGGCCGCACTGCCGCTGGCCGCCTGAGCGCCTCGCCGGTGGCCGCCGGGGACCGGCGGAGTCCACCGGGACGCCCCGTCGGTGAGCGTGACGGCCAGTGAACCCTAGGTGCGCTCCACCCCCGGCCCGGTGATCCGGCTCCGTACGCGCCGCGTGCCCTCCAGGACCGCGCGCCGGACAGGGGGGTACCGGCGGGCGCGGATCTGTCGCCAGGTGGCCTTCGGGCAGGGGCCCTGCGGCCTGTCCTTGAGGAAGTTGCGGTACGGGACCCTGCGCGGCGGGAGGCCGATCTCCATCCAGTGGGCGTCCTTGCGGGAGTTGACGGCCCAGCCGTCGCGGGGGATGCGGACGTGGTCGCGGCGGTCGTCCTTGTTCTGCGAGGTGATCTGCAGGACCTTCGCGTGCCGCAGCCCGCGTCCGACCACCACGCAGTAGTGCCGGGCCTCCTCGTCCCGCTCGCGGAACGGCACCAGCGCGAGCCAGATCTCGCCCGGCAGCGGCCGGCCGCGCTCCGAGCGGCGCAGCAGGCGCCGGAAGACGAGGGCCGTGGCCCCCGCCGCCAGGCTCTCGACGGCGGCCTCGAGGCTCCAGTTGCCCGTGTCCATCCGCTGCCGCAGCCACAGTGCCACCACGACACACAGCCCGACCAGCAGCACCGCGTACGCGAGGAGCTCCGCCGACCGTCCGGGCCTGCGCCGGCCCGACGACCAGACGATCACCAGGGCGGTCAGGAGGGAGGCGAGGACCAGCACCGCCGTCTCGCCGGAGTCGAGCCGCTGTGGCGGTGTCTGAGCCGCCATCAGGTCGTACATCCAGACCGGCATGATGAGGAACTCGCCGACGACGGCGACGAACAGCAGGACAGCCAGGCAGCCGACCACGGCCTCCCCTTCGCGCCACGGGCGTTCTCTTCCGGGGTCAGTATCCGGTGGGGAGGCACGCGGCGTCCGTGGTTTCACGTCCCCGGCCGCCGCGCTCCGGGGTCGGCCGGAGGCGCCTCTTCACGTTTCCTCCCGTGCGCCGGAATTCGGTTGCCGCGCGTGGGCCGGTGCGGGCTAATACGTGCATGGCTGAAGTTCAGGGCTCGTACGACGGTCTGTTCACCGCGGTGCCCAGCGCGCTGGCCGCGTTGCTGGACGGCGGTGACGTGGGCGGCTCGGTGGCGGTCTTCGTGGACGGCGAACCGGTGGTGGACGTCTGGGGCGGGTTCGCCGACGCGGAGCGGACCGTGCCCTGGCAGCGGGACACGATCGTCAACGTCTGGTCCGTGACCAAGACGATGACGGCGCTGTGCGCGCTGGTCCTGGCCGACCGTGGCGAGCTCGACCTGGACGCGCCGGTCGCCCGGTACTGGCCGGAGTTCGCCGCGGCGGGCAAGGAGGGGGTGCTGGTACGGCATCTGCTGTCGCACACCGCCGGTCTGCCCGACTGGGAGGGGCCGGTGGCGGAGATCTACGACTGGCCGGCCGCGACGGCACGGCTGGCCGCGCGGGCTCCGCAGTGGGAGCCGGGCAGCGCGGCCGGGTACCACTCGCTCACCCAGGGATTTCTCGTGGGCGAGGTCGTGCGCCGGATCACCGGCCGGAGCCCGGGTGAGTTCTTCGCCGACGAGATCGCCGGGCCGCTGGGCGCGGACTTCCGGATGGGGCTGCCGGCCGAACACGATCACCGGGTGGCGCCGGCGGTCCCGCCGCCGTCCCGGGACGAGGACTACACGGCGGGCGCGGCCCGCAGCGACGGGGCCGGGACCTCGGCCACCGCGACCGCGATCCGGCTCCGCGACGGCAACAGCGTGGCGTGGCGCCGGGCGCAGATCCCGGCGGCGAGCGGCTTCGGCAACGCCCGCTCGGTCGCCCTCGTGCAGTCGGTGATGGCCTGCGGGGGGTCGGTCGGCGGCGTGCGGCTGCTGTCGCGTGCGGGCTGTGAACGGGCCTGGGAGGAGCAGTTCGGCGGCGAGGACCGGATCCTGGGCATGCCGATCAGCTGGGGTCTGGGCTACGGACGGTTCGGCGGCACCTACGGGTGGGGCGGTTGGGGCGGCTCGACGGTCATGATCGAGCCCGAGTCCCGCATGGTGGTGGCGTACGTGACGAACCAGATGCGCGAACCCGCGGAGGACACCCGGGGGATGGAGATCGTGATGTCCGCCTACGACGGGCTCAAGGGCCTGCGCGCCTGACCCTCCGGCCGCGCGGGCCCCGCCCCGGGGGCCTGCGCGACGCCGTGACGTCAGCCCGGAGTGCCGGGCACGTGGGGCCGTCCGCCGCCGCTCGGGGCCCCGGTGGGCTCGAACCCCGCCAGCATCTGCTCCAGTGCCGCCTGGTCGGGTCCCACGAACGCGGGGGCGCCGGCCGCCGACCCCAGTCGGTCGATGAGCGTGCCGGACAGGCCCGGGGCGGGCGGCAGATGGGTGGAGAGGATGAGTTCCGGCTCCCGCTCCCGCAGCGGCGCGAAGCCGGCCAGGAACTTGTCCTCGTCGACGTTCTCCACCCAGGGGCTGTCGACCGTCGCCCACAGCAGTTGCGCGGCGCGCAGCTCCTCCGCGTCGACCGTGCGGACGTCGTCGGTCCGGGCCAGTTCGGCGCTGGGCATCGGTCCGCCGAAGCAGTCGGCGCTGAAGCAGACGCCGGTCAGGTCGTCGAAGAACGCGACGGTGCCGGGGTTGTCGTACAGCGGGGGCCGGAAGGCCGTGAGGGTGCGGTCGCCGACGTCCAGGGTCTGGCCGGGGTTGATCAGATGGACGCGGTCGAGCGGCAGCGGCCGTTCGCAGGACAGGAGGCCCACGGACAGGAACGTGGTCACCACCCGTGCCTCGGGGGCGGCGGCGAGCAGGTCGTAGAGGCCGCCCGTGTGGTCCCGGTCGGGGTGGGTGAGCAGGATCCAGCGCACGTCGGCGGGGTCCAGCACGGAGCCGACCGTCTCCAGGAAGTCGCGGTCGGGCAGCCCGAGTCCGGTGTCGACGACCACGGGCTGGGCGGCGAGCAGGACGAAGGCGTTCACGGGAAGATGCCCGATCCCGGGCACTTCGATGCTGTCGTTGAGGACCCGCAGGTCCGGGCGGACGTGGTGCACAGGCATGGTCAGTCGCCTCCGCTTCCGTAGGGCCGCGTGAGGATTTCCAGACGGTGGCCGTTCGGATCGTCGAAGTACGCTCCCCGGCCTCCGTCGTGGTGGTTGATCTCGCCGGGCCGTCGGTGGAAGGGGTCGGCCCAGTAGGTCAGTCCGGCCTGCCGGACACGGCCGAAGATCGTGTCGAAGTCGTTCTCGGAGACCAGGAAGGCGTAGTGCTGCGGGGTGATGTCCTCGTCCGTCTCCTGGTAGTCGAGGGTCACCCCGTTGGGGACGGCGACCGGGACGAAGGGCCCGTACGGCTCGCCCACCTCCAGACCGAGGATGTCCGCGAGGAACCGGGCCGAGGCCCGTTTGTCGTGCGCGGCGACGATGGTGTGGTTCAGCTGCACGGTCATCGTGCGGCCCTCCCTTCACGCCCTCCTCTCCACCACCGTACGCCGACGCCGGACGGCGCCGGAGGGGCCCTTGTGCCGCCCGGGACGGGGACCGGGAGACGGCGAGGCCCCCGGCGGTCGTACGCCGGGGGCCTCGGCCACGGGGACGGCGGCCGTCAGATGGTCGCCGTGTCGATCACGAAGCGGTACCGCACGTCGCTCGCGAGCACCCGCTCGTACGCGTCGTTGATCTCCTCCGCGCCGATCAGCTCGATCTCGGCGCCGAGGCCGTGCGCGGCGCAGAAGTCCAGCATCTCCTGGGTCTCGGCGATGCCGCCGATCATGGAGCCGGCGAGGGTCTTGCCGCCGCCGATCACGGAGAAGAGGTTGAGCGCGACGGGCTCCTCGGGGGCGCCGACGTTCACGAAGGCGCCCTCCGACTTCAGCAGGGACAGGAACGCGTCCAGGTTCAGCGGGGCCGAGACCGTGGACAGGATGACGTCGAAGGTGCCCTTCAGCTCCTGGAAGGTCTTCGGGTCGCTGGTGGCGTAGTAGTGGTCGGCGCCCAGCTTCAGGCCGTCCTCCTGCTTGCGCAGCGACTGCGACAGGACGGTCACCTCGGCGCCCAGCGCGTGCGCGATCTTGACGCCCATGTGGCCCAGGCCGCCGAAGCCGAGGACGGCGACCTTCTTGCCGGGCCCGGCGTCGAAGCGCTTGAGCGGGGAGTACGTGGTGATGCCGGCGCAGAGCAGGGGCGCGGCCACGTCCAGGGCGAGGCCGTCGGGGATGCGGACGACGAAGTTCTCGTCGACCACGATCTTCTGCGAGTAGCCGCCGTAGGTCGGCTCGCCGTCCTTGCCGACGGCGTTGTAGGTGCCGACGCTGCCGCCGGTGCAGTACTGCTCCTGGCCGGCCTTGCAGTTGTCGCACTCGCGGCAGGAGTCGACGAGGCAGCCGACGCCGACCCGGTCGCCGACGGCGTACTTGGTGACGCCGGCGCCGACCTCGGACACTATGCCGGCGATCTCGTGGCCCGGGACCATGGGGAAGATCGCCTCGCCCCAGCCTTCGCGGGCCTGGTGGATGTCGGAGTGGCAGATTCCGGCGAACTTGATGTCGATCAGGACGTCGGACTCTCCGACCGGACGGCGCTCGATCGTCGTGCGCTCCAGCGGAGCCTTGGCGGCGGGTGCGGCGTACGCGGCAACGGTGGTCATGCCGGGGATCTCCTAGCGGGGGTCGTCGTCCCGGCCTGTCTTTCGGCCGGGCACGGCGTCCAGCGTGCCGCACCGGACGGGATCGACCCAGGTCACGGCTCTGCGTACGTCTGGCGTGCCTACCACTGGCGGGGTCAGGATCGTGGTCGTGGGACCAGGAATACTGGAGTCATGGCCTCCACGACCGAGCCCCCCGAGCCCTCCGGCCCGCCCCTGGACCGGCGCGCCGAGCTGAGCGAGTTCCTGCGCACCCGCCGGGCCCGGCTCAAGCCGGAGGACGTGGGGCTGCCCGACTTCGGCCGGCACCGCAGGGTGCCGGGGCTGCGGCGCGAGGAGCTGGCGCAGCTGGCCGGGGTGTCGGTGGCGTACTACACCCGCCTGGAACAGGGCAACGGACGGAACGTCTCGGCGGAGGTCCTGGACTCGATCGCGAGGGCCCTGCGGCTGACCGACGCCGAGCACGCGCACCTCACCCATCTGGCCAAGCCGAAGCACAAGAAGAAGCAGACCGCCCGCCCGCAGCAGGTGCGGGCGTCGCTGCGGCAGCTCCTCGCCACGATGGACGGCGTGCCCGCGTACGTCGTCGGGCGGCGCGCGGAGATCCTCGCCTGGAACCCGATGGCGGCCGCGCTCTTCGGCGACTGGGCGCAGCTGCCGGCCGCGGAGCGGAACTGGGCGCGGCTGGTGTTCCTGAACCCCGGGTACCGCGATCTGTTCGTGGACTGGGAGCAGAAGGCGATCGACATCGTGTGCGCCCTGCGCATGGACGCCGGCTGCTACCCCGACGACCCGCGTCTGTCCGCCCTGGTCGGCGAACTCTCCGTCAAGAGCGAGGACTTCCGCCGGCTGTGGGCGACGCACGACGTGAAGGAGAAGAGCCACGGGGTTAAGCACCTGCGTCACCCGCTGGTCGGCGCGCTCTCCCTCAACTTCGAGGGCTTCCGGCTGCTGGGCGACGGCGAGCAGACGATGGTGACGTACCACGCGGAACCGGGTTCGGCCTCGGCGGACGCCCTGCGTCTGCTGGCCAGCTGGGGCACGGACGCGACCCGGGCGGGTGCGGGGTCCCCGTCTCCGTCCGCCTGACTCGGCGCCGCCCGCCCGCGCTACCGCGTGGGTGCGGCGGAGCCCGTGCCGCGCACCGAGGTGACCTTGTAGTGCCGCATCTCCTCTATGGCGGCGACGTACGGCCGGATCTCGGCGAGGAAGGCGGGGAACAGGTCGGACGTCCGGAACTTCTGGAGGTGGTCCTCGGTCGACGTCCAGGTGATCCGCAGGATGAAGTGCTCGAAGTCCTCCTCGCAGCGGGCCAGTTCGTAGTCGACGCAGTGCGGGGAGGCCGCGAGGTGGACCGCGGCGCGGTGGTAGGCGGAGAGGAACTCCGCCGATCGCTCCTCGGGGATGCGGTAGCGGATGTACTCGACCGTGGTGCGGGGTGTGCCCGCCTCGGGTGCCGTCATGGAGGTACGCAAGCACGAAGGGACGGGCGGAGGCCGCACTTCCGGGGCGTGTTCGCTCAGCGCGTCCTCGGGTCGCGCTGCTCGGCCCGCCCCCGCGCGAACCCCCCGAACACACCGCGGTGCGCCGGGGGGTCGGGGGCGCCTCGAGCCGCCGTACGTACGCCCGGCCCGACGGTCACCAGGTCAGGACGAGGCCGCGTTCTCCTTCACGGTGATCCTGCCCTTGCGGATCGTCGCCAGCCTCGGCGCCTTCCGGGCGATCGCGGAGTCGTGGGTGACCATGATGAAGGTCAGCCCGTGCTCCTTCCACAGGCGCTCCAGCACCTCCATGATCTCGTCGCGCATGCCCTCGTCGAGGTTGCCGGTGGGCTCGTCGGCGAGCAGCACCTTGGGCTGCTTCACCAGTGCCCGGGCGATGGCGACGCGCTGCTGCTGGCCGCCGGACATCTCGGACGGCAGGTGCCCGAGCCGCTCGCCGAGGCCCACGGACTTCAGCGCCTCGGCGGCCCGCTCGCGCCGCTCCCCGGCCTTGACGCCGAGCGGGACGAGGGCGGTCTCGACGTTCTCCTGCGCGGTGAGCGTCGGGATGAGGTTGAAGGACTGGAAGACGAAGCCGATGTTCTCGCTGCGCACCTTGGTCAGCTTGGCCTCGGACAACTGGGCGAGGTCGGTGCCGTCGAGGACGACCTCGCCCTCGGTGGGCCGGTCGAGGCCGCCGAGCATCTGCAGCAGGGTGGACTTGCCGCCGCCGGTGGGGCCCTGGATGACGAGCCGGTCGCCGTCCGGGATGGTCAGGTCGACGCCGTCGAGGGCGTGGACCGTCTCCTTGCCCCGGGTGTAGCGCTTGGTGACGCCTCTGAGTTCGTACATGGGGTCAACTCCTGGATTTCGTTGGGGGCTTGGCGGTGCTACTCGACGCGGCGCAGCGCGTCCGCCGGCCGCAGCCGGGACGCCCGCCAGCCACCGAACGCCCCCGCGATCAGACCGCCGGCGACGGCGAGGGCGACCGCCGTCGCCACCGTCGTGACGCTCACCGGCGCCGTCAGCGCGACGTCGAGCGTCTTGGCCGCCGCCTGACGGCCGGGGCCGCCGAAGCCACCGCCGGGGCCTCCCTGGCCGGCGCCGCCACCACCGCCGCCGCCCAGGGAGGCTTCCAGGGTGGGGCTGACGGCCGTCACGGCGTACGCGCCGGCGAGGCCCAGGGCGATGCCCAGGGCACCGCCGAGCAGACCGTTGACCATGGCCTCGCCGACGACCTGCCCGGTGACCCGGCGGGACTTCCAGCCGAGTGCCTTCAGCGTGCCGAACTCACGGACGCGGCGGGACACGGCGGAGGAGGTCAGCAGGCCGGCGACCAGGAAGGCCGCGACGAGGACCGCGATGGACAGCCACTTGCCGACGTTGGTGGCGAGGGAGGAGGCCGTGGAGAGGGAGCCGGAGACGGTGTCCGCGAGGTCGGCGGAGGTCGTCACCGTCGTACCGGAGACGTTCTTCTGGATCGTCGACTTGACGCTGTCGATCTGCTGCGAGTCGGTCGCCTTGACGTAGATCGTGGTGACCTTGTTCTTCGAGTCGCTGAGGGTCTGCGCCCGGGTCAGCGGGATGTAGACGTTGGCGGCGGAGTCCCCGCTGTCGGCCGTGGCGACGCCGATCACCTTGAACTTGACGCTCTTGATGGTGACGGTCGAACCGACCTTGAGCTTCTTCTCCTTGGCGTACGCCGAGTCGACGACGGCGACCTTGGCGTCGGTCTCGGAGGTCTTGAAGGTACGACCGCTGGTGATCTTGGAGGAGGTCAGCGGGCCGAGGGCGGGCCGGGTGACGTCGGTGCCGTAGACGGAGTAGTTGTTGACGTCGAAGTTGGCGCCGCCGCCCTGCACCTCGCCCTGCGGCTGGCCGTTGCCGCCGGCGTTGCCGCCGGGGCCGCCCTGCTGGCCGCCGCCGTTGCCGTCCTGCTGGAACTGGCCGCGGGTGAACTGGCCGCTGACCTTGATGACCTGGAGGCTCAGGCCGCCGACCGCGTCCGAGACGCCCTTCTGCTTGCCGACCTTGCCGACGGTCGCGGTCGACAGGGTCTGGAAGCCCTGGACCATGACCCGGTCGCTGCTCTGCTCCTCGTCGGAGTCGTCGTCCTGCGCGTCGAACTGGAAGCGCGGACGGTCCGAGGCGTTCGCGGTCGGCGAGGCCGCCTTGGTGACCGTCATGTCCGTACCCAGGCCGTACAGGGACTGCAGGACCTTGTCCTGGGCCTTCCCCATGCCGGACGACACGGAGGAGACGACGATGACCAGCGCGATGCCCAGCGCGAGGCCGGAGGCGACGACGAGGGCCGCCTTTCTGCGGCGGCGCAGCTCGCGCCTCAGGTAGGTGAAGAACATGCGCCGCAAGCTAGGTACGGCGCGTGATGACTGGATAAGGCAGAAATAAGAGAAGCATGAGAAGACTGTGGCCGACCCCGGAAACACCGGTGCCGCCCCTGGGGGCGGCACCGGAAAGCTGTGGGTGGACCCGGGGTCAGACCGCCGAACCCGCCTTCCACTGGGCCCAGTCCATGTTCCAGCCGTTGAGGCCGTTGTCCGGGGCCACCGTCTTGTCGCCGGTGTTCTGGACGACCACCACGTCACCGATGATCGAGTTGTTGTAGAACCAGGCGGCCGGGGTGTTCGGGTCGTTGGCGCCCTTGGTGTCGGACAGACCCACACAGCCGTGGCTGGTGTTCACCGCGCCGAAGATGGACTTCGCGCCCCAGTAGTTGCCGTGCACGAAGGTGCCGGACGTGGTCAGGCGCATGGCGTGCGGCACGTCCTTGATGTCGTACTCGCCCTTGCCGTCGTCGTCGGTGAAGCCGACCGTCGCGCCGTTCATCCGGGTCTCCTTGAACTTCTCGGAGATCACCATCTGGCCCTCGTACGTCTTGTTGTCGGGCGAACCGGCGGAGATCGGGATGGTCTTGACGGTCTTGCCGTCCTGCGTGACCTTCATCTGCTTGGTCTGCGCGTCGACGGTGGTGACCTGGTTGCGGCCGATCTTGAAGGTGACCGTCTTCTGCTGCACGCCGTAGACACCGTTGGCGCCCTCGACACCGTCGAGCGCCAGCTTCAGCGTGACGGTGGAGTTCTCCTTCCAGTAGTCCTCGGGACGGCAGTCCATGCGGACGGTGGAGAACCAGTGGCAGACGACCTCCTGGCCGCTGCTGCTGGTGACGGTGACGCCCTTCTGGACGGCCGCCTTGTTGGTGATCTCCTTGTTGAAGTTGATCGACACGGGCATGCCGACGCCGACGGTCGAGCCGTCCTCCGGCGTGAAGTTGCCTATGAAGCTGTTGTCCGGGGAGACCGTGGTGAAGGACGCGTTCTCGTGGGCCTCCAGGCCCTTGGAGTCCTTCGCGCTGGCCGACAGCTTGTAGGTGGTCGAGCGCTCCAGCTGGACACTGGGCTTCCAGCTGGTCTTGTCGGCGGAGAGGGTGCCCTGCACCGCGGTGCCGTCGGCGGTGGTCATCGTCACCTCGGTGAGCGTGCCCTTGCTCACCGTGACGGCCGCCGAGTTGTTGATGGAGGCGTTGTTCGAGCCGTCCGCGGGCGTGATCTTGATCTGCGCCTCGGAGGACTTCTTCGCCGCCGCCTCGTCGGCCTTGGCCTGCGAAGAGCTGTTGCCACCGTCGTCCGAGGCGTTGCTGTCGCCGCTGGAACACGCAGTGAGCACCAGAACACCGCCGAGCAGTGCGGACGCGGTCATCAGACCTCGGCGCCGCCTACTGTCCGTCATCACACGCTTCTCCATCGTTGCCGATTTCCCAGAACCCCGAGAGTCCCCGTTAACGAACATCAACGCTACGACCGGTTCGTCCCGTTCCACATTTTCCGAATGTGTGGGGCACGCCACGTCCACGGGGGCGTCGGGCCCGGCCGGGACCGGTGGTGCGGTTGTCGGTCCGTGCGCCTGATGAGACGACGAAACCCCGACGGCGGTTGCCGTCCGGGCACGATTTCCCCGGAACGCTCAGCCGATGCCGGCTTCTTCGCCGTCGTCCCCGCCATCATCCTCGTCGAGGTCCCACTCCGGCGAGTCCGGATCGTGATCGATCCGCTCGCAGGACCAGGACGCCTGCTGGAGCTCGACCCCGGGCACCCCGCTGACCAGGTCCAACGGGTCCACCAGGCCGGCGAGGGCCTCCGCGGTGTCTTCCGTCACAACGCTCACCGCCTGGGCGCTCTCGGCGTCCGACGCCTCCGGATCGCCGGCGATCCGCTCCACCGCCGCCCGTCTCAGCTCGTCCTCGTCGTGCACCTCCACCACGAGGTCCACCCGAAGCCGTACAAACCGTGATGTCTCTTCAGTGGCCATGCCCGGAGAGTACGGCTCACAGCTCCCGCAACTTTCCCGCGACCCGCGCCTTTCACTAGCATCGGGCCACACGGCCAATTCGCCAGCGCCACAAGGGGATCGATATTCCGTGTCATCCGCTCGCCGTCCGTTGCTGACCGCCACCGCCGCGGGGACCCTGCTGGGCGCCCTGTGGTTCGTCCCGTCCGCCAACGCGTCCCAGGAAGCCACGGCGAGAACGGAGACGACGACGCAGGTCACGACCCAGGCGCGCGCGGTGTCCAGCACCACGGAATCGACCGCCGGCGCGGAGACCACGGCCGACGACGGCACCCGCCTCGCCGACACCGGAAGCTTCGACACCACCCCCTACGTGGTCGGCGGAACCACCCTGCTCGCCCTGGGCGCGGGCTTCGTCGTCTATTCGGTTCGCCGGGAACGCCTGGGTTTTTGAATTGACTTGACTCTCCTTTGACGACGCCTTCATAGTCCGCTCATGAAGAGATCATCGGGGGCGCGGCTGTGCTCCACCGCCGCGATCGGCGCACTGTCACTCGCCCTCCTCACGGGGTGTTCGTCGGACGAGGGGTCGAAGGACTCCGGGGACTCCAAGGGGTCCGCCTCCTCCTCCGCCGCCTCGGACGCGAAGGCGCGGACCGCCGCCGAGCTGGAGAAGCTGCTGCTCGCGCAGGGCGAGGTCAAGGGCTACAAGGTGGCCTCCGGGGACGACACCCTCCCCAAGTCCAAGTCGGCCGTGAAGACCGACAAGGCGGCGTGCGACCCGCTGGCCTGGGCCACGGCCGCTCTCGCGCCGGGTGACACGGACGCCGGCGCCGGCAACACCGTCTCGGCGGACAAGGCGTCGGACGCGCCCACCTCGCTGGGCGACCTCGACGAGGCCGACATCGAGGACGCCTTCAACGTCGACATGACCTTCGTGGGCCTCTCCTCCTACGAGGGTGACGGCGCCGAGAAGACCATGAAGGCCGTGTCCGACGGCGTGACGGCCTGCTCCGGCGGCTACGCCCTCAAGGCCGAGGGCGAGGAGTCGAAGGTCACCAAGGTCGCCTCGGAGAAGGGCACCGGGGGCGGCGACGAGGCGGTGGCGTTCTCGGAGAACGTCGACATGGACGGCGAGGGCACCGCGACCTTCCACGCCGAGGTGATCCGCAAGGGCAACACCATCGCCACGTTCTACACGGTGAACTTCGCCGCCTTCGCGACGGGCAAGGGAACCCCGGTCCCCGCGGCCGTGGTCGAGGCGCAGGTCGCCAAGCTCAAGTAACCCAGGCACGCACAGGGGCCCTGCCGTCACATCCGTACGGCAGGGCCCCTTCGTTCCACCGGGGCGGCGTTCTACCGCAGCGGCGTTCTACCGCAGCGGCCCGGTGACCGTCTCCGCCGCCGCGACGAGCCGTCCGGCGCGCACGAACGCGTCCGCCGCCGCGAGATCGGGCGCCACGAACCGGTCGGGGCCCGGCCCTTCGACCCCGGCCTCGCGGACGGCCTCGATGACCGCCCGGGTCGCGGGCGCCGGGGTGAGTCCCTCGCGCAGTTCGATGCCGCGGGTGGCGGCGTACAGCTCGACGGCGATCACCCGCGTGAGGTTGTCGACGGCCGTGCGCAGCTTGCGCGCCGCCGACCAGCCCATCGACACGTGGTCCTCCTGCATCGCGGAGGACGGGATCGAGTCCGCCGACGCCGGCACGGCCAGCCGCTTCAGTTCGCTCACCAGCGCGGCCTGGGTGTACTGGGCGATCATCAGGCCGGAGTCGACGCCAGCGTCGTCCGCGAGGAACGGCGGCAGACCGTGGCTGCGGTTCTTGTCCAGCAGCCGGTCGGTGCGCCGCTCGGCGATGGAGGCGAGGTCGGCGACGGCGATGGCGAGGAAGTCGAGGACGTAGGCCACGGGGGCGCCGTGGAAGTTGCCGTTGGACTCCACGCGGCCGTCGGGCAGCACGACCGGGTTGTCGACCGCCGAGGCCAGTTCGCGCTCGGCGACCAGGCGGGCGTGGGCCATCGTGTCGCGTCCGGCGCCGGCGACCTGCGGGGCGCAGCGCACCGAGTAGGCGTCCTGGACGCGGGGGGCGTCGTCCTGGTGGTGCCCGGTGAGTTCCGAGCCGGCGAGGACCGCGAGCATGTTGGCGGCGGAGTCGCCCTGGCCCGGGTGCGGGCGGATGGCGTGCAGCTCGGGCGCGAGGACCTTGTCGGTGCCGAGCAGGGCCTCCAGGCTGAGGGCGGCCGTGATGTCGGCGGACTTGTACAGGGTGTCCAGGTCGGCGAGGGCCATGATCAGCATGCCGAGCATGCCGTCGGTGCCGTTGAGGAGCGCCAGGCCCTCCTTCTCGCGCAGTTCGACGGGGTCGATGCCGGCCTCGGCCAGCAGCTCGGCGGCGGGCCGTACGACGCCGTCCGGGCCCTCCGCGTCGCCCTCGCCCATCAGTGTCAGGGCGCAGTGCGAGAGCGGGGCGAGGTCGCCGGAACAGCCGAGGGAGCCGTACTCGTGGACGACCGGGGTGATCCCCGCGTTGAGGAGGTCGGCCATGGTCTGCGCGACCTCGGGCCGTACGCCGGTGTGTCCGGAGCAGACGGTCTTCAGCCGCAGGAACATCAGCGCGCGGACCACCTCGCGCTCGACGCGCGGGCCCATGCCGGCGGCGTGCGAGCGGACGATGTTGCGCTGGAGCTGAGTGCGCAGTTCCTGGCTGATGTGCCGGGTGGCGAGGGCGCCGAACCCGGTGGAGACGCCGTAGACCGGGTCGGGCTTGGCCGCGAGCGCGTCCACGATGCCGCGGGCCGCGGCGAGGGCGGCCACCGCCTCCCCGGAGAGTTCGACGCGGGCACCCCCGCGCGCCACGGCGAGCACGTCGGACGCGGTCACCCCGGACGTCCCCACCACCACAGTGTGCATATCCATATTCAGGAGCGTACGCAGTGAAGACGAAGATGTCACCAGTGGGTTCCCGGTTCACTCCTTACCGATTGCGTCACACGTCCGGCGGCCGCGGCGCCTCAGGGCCGGCCGCGGAAACTGCGCCGCTCGGCCGGCCGTTCCTGCGGCGGCTCGTCGGCCAGGCGTACGACGGGATCGTCCGGGCCCTCACGGCCCGCGACGACCGGCCGGGCGGCCCGTACGGCCTTGGCACGGTACTGGGCGGCGTCGGCCAGCCGGAAGAGCCTGCGGGCGCTGCGGACGGGCCCGATGGGATCGCCGGTGGACGCCACCCCGCAGGCCACGCCCTCCCCGAGCTCCAGCTCCCCGGCCCGCCGGCACAGCTCGTCGGCCACCTTCACCACCTCGTCGGCGGACGGACCGGCCGCGAGCAGACAGAACTCGTCCCCGCCGAGCCGCGCGGCGAGCGCCCCCGGCAGCATGGCCCCGCACAGGGAGAGAACGGACCCGAACCGTTCCAGCAGCCGGTCGCCCACCGCGTGTCCGCACGTGTCGTTGACCCGCTTGAGCCCGTTCAGGTCGCACACCACGAGGCTGACGACCACGCCGCGGGCGCGATGCTGCTCGACGGCCTCCTCCAGCCGCACATCGACGGCACGGCGGTTGGCGAGGCCGGTGAGGGAGTCGCTGAAGGCGAGACGCCTGGCTTCCTCCAGCCGCTCGGTCTGCGCGAGCCCGGCGGCGACGACGGCGGCCAGGACGGTCGCGAAGTCGGCGTCGGCGCGGTCGAAGACGGGGGTGCCGGAGGAGCGGGCGACGTAGAGCTCGCCCCAGGCGCGGCCGTGCAGCACGATCGGCGCGACCACGCAGGAGCCGCGGCCGCGCCGGCGCAGGGCGGCGACCCGTTGATGGCAGTACCCGGGCCGGCCCTCGGCGGCGCCCTCGGCCGTCTCGACCCAGGCGTTGGGCTCGCCTCCGGACACCCAGCGCTCGTGCAGGAACTCGGTGATCTCGGGGAACTGGTGCACCGGATAGGCCTCGGCCTCCGGGAACTCGTCCTCGTCGGCGGCCCGGTCCCCCACGTTCACGAGGACCCGCAGCCGCCCCAGGTCCCGCTCCCACACCGAGAGCGCGGCGAAGGCCCCGGCCAGCGCCCGGCAGGCCCCGAGGGCGGCGGCCCGCCAGGACTCCCGGGGCGTGTGCGCGGCGGCCATCCCCTGCGCGAGCGCCACGACGGCCGCGAGGCGTCTGTCCTCACCCATTACCCCAGGTTAGGGACATCTACTGCGAAAGGGGACACCGAGGGGGCACATGGAGTGACGGAGGCCGCAGGCTCCCGGCGCCCCGGTCCTGCGGCGCCTCACTCACCCGGCCACTGCGGCTTGCGCTTCTCGTTGAACGCCGCCACGCCCTCCGCCCGGTCCCCCGAGAACGCCGTCGTGCGCCAGGCCGCGTCCTCCACCTCCAGGCCCGCGCGCAGGTCCAGCCCCTGCCCCAGCCGCAGGGCCCGCTTGGCCGCCCGCAGCCCCACCGGGGAGTTGCCCGCGATCCGGGACGCCAGGGCCAGCGCCTCCTCCCGGTCCCGCCCCTCGTCCACCAGCACGTCCACCAGCCCCAGCTCCCGCGCCTCGGCCGCCTCCACCCGGCGCGCGGTGAAGATCAGCTCGGCCGCGCGGGCCGCTCCCACCCGGCGCGGCAGCAACTGTGTGCCGCCGCCGCCCGGGATCACGCCGACCGACACCTCCGGCAGCCCCACCACGGCCGTACGGTCGGCCACGATCACGTCGCACGCGAGCGCCAGCTCGTACCCCCCGCCCAGCGCGAACCCGTGCACCGCCGCGACCGTCGGCACCGGCAGTTCCAGCACGCCGGTGTACGCCCCGCGCGTGGTGGGCCGCTGCCGCCGCAGGTCCGCGTCGGTGAAGGAGTTGCGCTCCTTCAGGTCGGCGCCGACGCAGAACGCCCGCTCGTGCGTCGAGGTCACCACGACGACCCGTACGTCCCGGTCCTCGCCCAGTGCCGCGCAGGCCCCGGTGACGGCCCGGGCCATGTCCGTGGACACGGCGTTCATGGCCTTGGGCCGGTCGAGGGCCAGCTCCGCGACATGGCCGCCGTCCCCGTGCCGCCGCACCAGGACGAACTCCCCGAACCGCTCCTCGCTCATGACGTCCTCCGTGTCATCCATGCATTCGAGTTAACGCCGGTTAACACCCACCGACGGCCCGATCATCCCAGGCCGGGCGCGCGGGGGAAAGGGCGGTGGCGGCCGGCCCCTTCCCCGCAAGGGACCGCCCACCCGTTCGAGTGACATCCCGCCCAACTCCACCCCGACCGCTCACCGGAGCGCATAACGTGCGTCCGCCCCGGAGCATCGGGGGCGCGACCGCACCGGGGAGGGACCCGATGACGAGCACACCGGTGGACGACACGTACACAGAGCCCTCCCGGCTCTGGGCGGCGCCGCGCGGGCGGCACCGCCGTCCGCGCCCCCGCAGGGCACTGTTCGCGGCGGGCGGCCTGGCGCTGGCCGCCGGGATGCTGGCCCTCGTCCGCATGTCCTCCGACCCGGGCGGCGTGGCCGGCATCGGCGCCGCGGAGGCGGAGCCCCACCCGGAGCCCGTCACCGGCCCGGGCGGCGCCACGGACCGGGCGGCCAACGCCGGCGCCACCGTCGCGGCCACCCCGACCGCGCCCTCCCCCATGGGCGGCGCGACCCCCAGGACGAGCCCCACTCCCACGTCCGTCGCCCTCCCCCCGGCCACCACCCCCACCCCACCCACTCCCCGTCCCACGGCCACCCCGACCGCACCCGCCCCGACCCGCACCGCCGTCCCCCACCCCACGACACCCCGCCCCTCGACTCCCACCCCGACCTCACCCCCCACCCCCCACCAGCCGAACCACCCCTCTCAGCCGGCGGTCTGCGTCCCCGTCGTGGGCCTGTGCGTGGACGCCCTCGACACGACACCTGGAGTGTGAGACCGCCGAGGGTCCCCACGGCACAGGCGGAGCTACGCGACCGCAGGTCGCACGGCCCGGGGCGCCAGACGGCAGGGGCGCCAGACGGCAGGGGCGCCAGACGGCAGGGGCGCGGGCGCGGGCGGGGGCGTGCGGTCCGGCGGAAGGTCGCGGGCGGAGGCGTGCAGTCCAGCGGAAGGGCGCGGGCGGGAGCGGGCAGTCCGGCGGGGTGGATGGTCGGGCGGGTGGTGTCTGGCCCGGGCGTGGGTGCGGGGGTGCTCGTGACGGTGGGGCGGCGCCGGGGTTGTGGGGCGGCGGTCGGCGGGAGCGGGGTCAGGTCGTGGGGTCGTGGCGGCGGGTCAGCAGCCAGGGTTCGACCACGCCCAGGCCTCGTACGGGGCGCTGCCACATCGGCTGGAGCGCGAAGCGGTACTTCGGCGGCTCCTCGCCCTCCTTCTCCGCCGCGGCAGCCTCCTCGGCGGCCTCCGCCTCCGAGGCCGGCGCGTCCCCGGTGCGGATCAGCTCCTCAGCGAAGGCGCTGTCGACGAGCACGGCGTCCCGGGGCGCTATCGACGTCAGCCGCGAGGCCAGGTTGACCGTCGTACCGAAGACGTCGCCCATCCGGGTCGTCACCGTGCCGAAGGCCATGCCGACGCGCAGCTCGGGCATCGTCTCGTCGTTGCTCATCGTCTCGACGAGCAGCAGCGCGATGTCGGCGGCGGTGCCCGCGTCGTCCGCCGCGTACAGCACCTCGTCGCCCAGGGTCTTGATCAGCCGCCCGCCGCGGGCGGCCACCAGGTCGGCCGAGGTGGTCTCGAAGGCCTCGACCAGCTCGCCGAGCTCCTCCTCCTCCATCCGGCGGGTCAGCCGGGTGAAGCCGACCAGGTCGGCGAAGCAGACGGCGAGCCGCCGGTCGACCATCTCCTCGTCGTCCGCGGCCTGCACCACCCGCCCGGCCGAGGCGGCCAGCTGGCGGCGCCAGACGTAGACGAGGAACTCCTCCAGCTCGGGCAGGAGCAGTTCGACGATGGGGTACGTGACCTCGGTGCGGGTCATGCCGGGCTCGGGCGGCTCGGTCAGGCCCTCCAGGAAGGAGTCGATCTGCCACTCCGCCAACCGGGCGGTGGTCTGCCCGGTGGACCGCGCCACCTGCACCGCCATCGCCTCGCTCAGCAGCCCCGCCTCGACCAGACCGGCGAGCCGGCGCAGGGCGAGGACGTCGGCCTCGGTGAGCGCCTTGGCCTGGCCGATGTCGGCGAAGCCCATGGCCCGCCAGAAACGGGAGGCCAGTTCCATGGAGACCCCGGCGCTGCGGGCCGCCTGGAACGGGGTGTAGCGCCGCTCGGCGCCGAGAATGAGCTGTTCGAGGCGCAGCGCGAGCGGGTTGCCCTCGCCGGGATCGGCGGCATGGGGGTCCACCCGGCGTTCCGCGCCCGCGCCGGAGCCCGTGTCGTCGACGGTCACGCCTGCTGCCCTTCCGATCTTCCGCGGTCAGGTATCGACCGGTCCTCAACTCTACGGCAGTGTGCGGTAGCTCACGCCTGTGGAGCCGACGTTAAGTCCCGCGCGGCCGCACGGCACCCGGCGCCGGTGCGGACCCGGCCCCCGTTCACCGGACGGGCCGCCACCCCTCACGCCGGTCGCAGGTGCACGATGTCTCCCGCCCCCACCGGCTCCTGTACCCCTTCCTTCGTCGCGATCACGAGCCTCCCGTCCCCGTCGACCGCCACCGCCTCCCCCACGACGGACCGCTCACCGGGCAGATCGGCCCGCACCGTGCGCCCGAGGGTCGCGCAGCCCGCCGCGTACGCCTCCTGCAGCCCGGCGGCCGCCGGGTCGCCGCCTGCCGACCGCCAGCGCCCGTACCACTCCTCCAGCGACCGCAGCACGGCCCGCAGCAGGGGGTCCCGGTCGGTGCCGGCCGCGCCGGCCAGCGCCAGCGACCCCGCCTGCGGGACGGGCAGCTCGTCGGCGCGCAGGGTGACGTTGACGCCGACGCCGATGACGACACCGTCCTCGCCGGCCCGCTCGGCGAGGATGCCTCCGGCCTTGCGTTCCTCTCCCGCCACAGTCACCAGCAGGTCGTTCGGCCACTTGAGTGCCGTGTCGACGCCGGCCGCCCGGGCGAGGCCCGTCGCGACGGCGACACCGGTGAGCAGCGGCAGCCAGCCCCAGCGGGCGACGGGGACCTCGCCCGGCCGGAGCAGGACGGAGAAGAAGAGCCCGGAGCGCGGGGGTGCCGTCCAGCGGCGGTCCAGCCGGCCCCGTCCCGAGGTCTGCTCCTCGGCGACGAGCACGGCCCCCTCCCCCGCCCCGCCCTGGGTCGCCCGCGTCACGAGCTCGGAGTTGGTGGACCCGATCCGCTGCACCACCTCCACCTCGGACCACAGGCCGCCCTCCCGCACCAGGGCCCGGCGCAGGGCGGTGGCGTTGAGGGGCGGCCGGTCCAGATCGGACCAGCGGCTGCCGTCGGCGTCTGATGCATCTCGGGGCGTCATGCAAGCCACCCTAGGTGTGTGAAACGCCGCACTGCTGATTGGTAGGCGCACCACTACTCTACGGATGAGTAACCGTCCCCCCTTTTGAGCAGGCAGGGAGCCGCATCCCGATGTCCGAGCCGGAAGAGCGTCAAGAGATCGACATCCACACCACCGCGGGCAAGCTCGCGGATCTCCAGCGCCGTATCGAGGAAGCGACGCACGCCGGCTCCGCACGCGCCGTCGAGAAGCAGCATTCCAAGGGCAAGCTGACGGCCCGTGAGCGCATCGAACTCCTCCTCGACGAGGACTCCTTCGTCGAGCTGGACGAGTTCGCCCGCCATCGCTCCACCAACTTCGGCCTCGACAAGAACCGCCCCTACGGCGACGGTGTCGTGACCGGGTACGGCACGGTCGACGGCCGTCCGGTGGCGGTGTTCTCCCAGGACTTCACCGTCTTCGGCGGTGCGCTGGGCGAGGTCTACGGCCAGAAGATCGTCAAGGTGATGGACTTCGCGCTGAAGACCGGCTGCCCGGTCATCGGCATCAACGACTCCGGCGGCGCGCGCATCCAGGAGGGCGTCGCGTCCCTGGGGGCGTACGGCGAGATCTTCCGCCGCAACACCCACGCCTCCGGTGTCATCCCGCAGATCTCGCTGGTCGTGGGGCCCTGCGCGGGCGGCGCGGTCTACTCCCCCGCGATCACCGACTTCACGGTGATGGTCGACCAGACCTCGCACATGTTCATCACCGGCCCGGACGTCATCAAGACGGTCACCGGTGAGGACGTCGGCTTCGAGGAGCTGGGCGGCGCGCGCACCCACAACTCGGTGTCGGGCGTGGCGCATCACATGGCGGGCGACGAGAAGGACGCCATCGAGTACGTCAAGCAGCTGCTGTCGTACCTGCCGTCCAACAACCTCTCCGAGGCCCCGGTCTTCCCGGAGGAGGCGGACCTCGCCGTCACCGACGAGGACCTGGAGCTGGACTCCCTCGTCCCGGACAGCGCCAACCAGCCGTACGACATGCACACGGTGATCGAACACGTCCTGGACGACGCCGAGTTCTTCGAGACGCAGCCGCTGTTCGCGCCGAACATCCTCACCGGCTTCGGCCGGGTCGAGGGCCACCCCGTCGGGATCGTCGCCAACCAGCCGATGCAGTTCGCGGGCTGCCTCGACATCACGGCCTCCGAGAAGGCGGCCCGCTTCGTGCGCACCTGCGACGCCTTCAACGTCCCGGTCATCACCTTCGTCGACGTCCCCGGCTTCCTGCCCGGCGTCGACCAGGAGCACGACGGCATCATCCGCCGCGGCGCCAAGCTGATCTACGCCTACGCCGAGGCCACCGTCCCGCTGATCACCGTGATCACCCGCAAGGCCTTCGGCGGCGCCTACGACGTCATGGGCTCCAAGCACCTGGGCGCCGACCTCAACCTGGCCTGGCCGACCGCCCAGATCGCCGTCATGGGCGCCCAGGGCGCGGTCAACATCCTGCACCGCCGCACGATCGCGGAGGCGGAAGCGAACGGCGAGGACCTGGAGGCGGTGCGCGCCCGGCTGATCCAGGAGTACGAGGACGCCCTCCTCAACCCGTACGTCGCGGCCGAGCGCGGCTACGTCGACTCCGTGATCATGCCGTCGGACACCCGCCGGCACATCGTGCGCGGCCTGCGTCAGCTGCGCACCAAGCGGGAATCCCTGCCTCCGAAGAAGCACGGCAACATCCCCCTCTAGGCCTGCTGGGAGCCGTCATGAACATCAAGGTCGTACGGGGCAACCCGACAGCGGAGGAGCTGGCCGCCGCCCTGGCGGTGGTCAGAGCCCGCGCCGCGGCGGCGGCAGCCGCGCCGTCCGGCGCGGAGACCCCTCGCGACGCGTGGTCCGACCCGGCGAGGATCGCGGGCCGGCACCTGCCCCAGCCGGGCCAGGCGTCCTGGTCCCGCACCTACTGGCCGGGCTGAGACACATCCCGGAGGGCGCGGGGACCTGCGCCCTCCGGACACACCCCAGGGGGCGCGGGGGACCTGCGCCCCCACCGGCCCGCGGCCCGGAGGACACGGCCGCGGGCCGTTCACCGTGCCCGCGGGCCGGGCACCACGACGGGGCCGGGCAAACCGGCGCGCCGGGCAAGTTGAGTACGCGTACTCAGGCGCTCCGCCCCGGCCGGGGCCCACGCTGGTGGCATGCTGTGGTCCGACCCGAAGAACGAGCCGCCCGAGGAACTCCGCGACATGCAGGAGACCCTGAGGCGGCTCGGCCTCTTCCTGGCCCTGGCCATGGTGATCGCGCTGATCGTGCTCGGTCTCCAGGCGGCGGCGATACGCTGACCGCATGACCGCAGCCCCCCGCCGCCTCGTCCTCGCCTCCCAGTCTCCCGCCCGGCTGAATCTCCTGCGCCAGGCCGGCCTCGCCCCCGAGGTCGTCGTGAGCGGGGTGGACGAGGACGCCGTCACCGCCCCCACCCCCGCCGAGCTGGCGCTCGCCCTCGCCGAGGCGAAGGCCTCCGTGGTCGCCGCGCGGCCCGAGGTCAAGGGCGCGCTGGTGATCGGCTGCGACTCGGTGCTCGACCTGGACGGCGAGGCGCTGGGCAAGCCCGCGGACGCCGAGGAGGCCACGGCCCGCTGGAAGGCGATGCGCGGCCGGGCGGGCACGCTCCAGACGGGCCACTGCGTCTACGACACCGTCAGCGGGCGCTACGCCTCCGCCACCGCCTCCACGGTGGTCCGCTTCGGCGAGCCGAGCGACGAGGAGATCGCCGCGTACGTCGCCTCGGGCGAGCCGCTCTACGTCGCGGGGGCGTTCACCCTCGACGGCCGTTCGGCGCCCTTCATCGACGGCATCGACGGCGACCACGGCAACGTCATCGGCATCAGCCTGCCCCTGGTGCGCAGGCTGCTGGCCCAGCTGGGGGTCGGCATCACGGAGTTGTGGGCGCCGCGGGAGGCGTGAGCGGCGAGCCCTCGCCCTTGATGTCCTCGCCCTTGGTGCCCTCACCGCCGTCCTCGGGCCGCTCCCCGGCCGTCGCGTCGCCCTCGGGCTCCCCGCCGCCCCCGTCGCCGTCCCGGGGCGCCTCGGCGGCGGGCCCCGGCTGGACGTCGTAGGTCATCAGGAGCAGGACGATCAGCGCGAGCACCACCATCATGAACGCGAACTGCTGCCTGCCCAGCAGCCCCCAGGCGAACGCGCCGAGCAGGGCGTGCACGACGGCCGCGCTGATCAGCAGGATCCGCCCGAAACCGGCCGGCGGACGGTTGCGCAGGCCCACCAGCAGGGCGACCAGGCCGCAGAAGGCGAAGTAGAGGCCGAAGCCGATCCCGCCGGCCTTCGAGGACGTCGCCATGACGTCCGGGTCGATGCCGGCCAGGGACATGTTCTGCCGCTCGGCCAGGGTCCCCAGGGACCAGTTCAGCACGGCGATGCCGAGCGCCTCCGCGAACAGCACGAGCGCCACGATCAACGCCACCGGTCTGCGTACCACCGGTCCCCACCCACTTTCGCCTCCGCCCGAGCACGGCTCGAGCGGGGTTGCAGTTACCCCAAGTACGTTCGAGACATCGCGAACGCTACTAACGGGTAAACCCGGGGACAAGGGTTCTGCGCAGGGCAAAGAATCGTTGGGCCATTCGTAGGGACTCCACAAAGAAACAGAGTGGGCCGCAGCACGCTCTCACAGAGACCTTGACCACACGGGAAGGCTAGGGTTGCCCGGAGGAGTGCTGCGTACGGCGGTACTACAAGGGATTTCACGGTCGAGTGAGCCTCGCATCACGCTCCGTGTGGGCAAGCTCACCTCTGGGGACGGGTCGATGTGTCGTGTCGGCAGTCCCTAAACTCGGCTTGTTTCAAGGAGGGAGCCTCAATCGTGCGCAAGGTGCTCATCGCCAACCGTGGCGAAATCGCAGTCCGCGTGGCCCGGGCGTGCCGGGATGCCGGTATCGCGAGCGTGGCCGTGTACGCCGAGCCGGACCGGGATGCTCTGCATGTCCGGGCAGCGGACGAGGCGTTCGCCCTGGGCGGTGACACTCCGGCGACCAGTTACCTGGACATCGACAAGGTGCTGAACGCCGCGCGCGAGTCCGGCGCGGACGCCATCCATCCGGGCTACGGCTTCCTCTCGGAGAACGCCGAGTTCGCCCAGGCGGTCCTGGACGCCGGTCTGATCTGGATCGGCCCGCCGCCGCAGGCCATCCGCGACCTCGGCGACAAGGTGGCCGCCCGCCACATCGCGCAGCGGGCCGGCGCGCCCCTCGTGGCCGGTACGCCGGACCCGGTGTCCGGCGCGGAAGAAGTCGTCGCCTTCGCGCAGGAGCACGGGCTGCCGATCGCGATCAAGGCCGCCTTCGGCGGCGGCGGCCGCGGTCTGAAGGTCGCCCGGACGCTGGAAGAAGTCCCGGAGCTGTACGAGTCGGCCGTCCGTGAGGCGGTCGCCGCCTTCGGGCGCGGCGAGTGCTTCGTCGAGCGCTACCTCGACAAGCCCCGCCACGTGGAGACGCAGTGCCTGGCCGACCAGCACGGCAACGTCGTGGTGGTCTCCACCCGTGACTGCTCCCTGCAGCGCCGTCACCAGAAGCTCGTCGAGGAGGCCCCGGCGCCGTTCCTGTCCGACGAGCAGGTCGCCGAGCTGTACTCGTCCTCCAAGGCGATCCTGAAGGAGGCCGGCTACGTCGGCGCCGGCACGGTGGAGTTCCTCGTCGGCAACGACGGGACGATCTCCTTCCTGGAGGTCAACACCCGTCTCCAGGTGGAGCACCCGGTGACCGAGGAGGTCGCCGGCATCGACCTGGTGCGCGAGATGTTCCGCATCGCCGACGGCGAGGCGCTCGGCTACGACGACCCGCCGCTGCGCGGGCACTCCTTCGAGTTCCGCATCAACGGCGAGGACCCGGGCCGCAACTTCCTCCCGGCTCCCGGCACGGTCACCTCGTTCGCCCCGCCGTCGGGCCCGGGCGTGCGTCTGGACGCGGGCGTCGAGTCCGGCTCGGTCATCGGTCCGGCCTGGGACTCCCTGCTGGCCAAGCTGATCGTCACCGGCGCCACCCGCGAGCAGGCGCTGCAGCGAGCCTCCCGCGCCTTGGAGGAGTTCCAGGTCGAGGGCATGGCCACGGCCATCCCGTTCCACCGCGCGGTCGTCAAGGACCCGGCGTTCGCCCCCGAGCTCACCGGCTCGGACCAGCCGTTCACGGTCCACACCCGCTGGATCGAGACCGAGTTCGTCAACGACATCAAGCCCTTCACCTCCCCGGCCGACACCGAGGCGGACGAGGAGACGGGCCGTGAGACGGTCGTCGTCGAGGTCGGCGGCAAGCGCCTGGAGGTCTCCCTCCCGGCCTCGCTCGGCATGACCCTGGCCCGCACCGGCCTCGCCGCCGGCGCCAAGCCCAAGCGCCGGGCGGCCAAGAAGTCCGGCCCCGTCGCCTCCGGCGACACCCTCGCCTCCCCGATGCAGGGCACGATCGTCAAGGTCGCGGTCGAGGAGGGCCAGGAGGTCAAGGAGGGCGACCTGATCGTCGTCCTGGAGGCGATGAAGATGGAGCAGCCGCTGAACGCGCACCGCTCCGGCACCATCAAGGGCCTCGCGGCCGAGGTCGGCGCGTCCATCACCTCGGGTGCGGCGATCTGCGAGATCAAGGACTGACACCCCCGCAGCACGAGCGTCAAGGGCGCCCGGTGAACCGCGACAGCGGCCCACCGGGCGCCTCGCTTTTCCCTGACAACCGTCCGGGGCTCACCACCCGACACTCCAGCACCGACGACCCACCGCACACCCGCCCGTGAACCGTCCGGGGCGCTGCCCCGACATCGCACGCTGGCACCCAGCGGAAAGCAACCCACCCCTGCACGGCGACCGACAGGGACGCTCACCGTCCCGGCTCCGATGCCTACGGCGAACCGCAGCCGCCCGCCCCCTGCGGGCGACCGGCAGGGGCTCTCACCGCCCCTCTCCGATGCCGACGCCAACCGCAGCCACGACGACCGTCAGGACCTCTGCCCCACTTCCGGGCCCCGGGGCCCCACCGCACGCCCGCCCGTGAACCGTCCGGGGCGCTGCCCCGACATCGCGCGCTCGCACCCAGCGGAAAGCAACCCACCCGTGCACGGCGACCGACAGGGACTCTCACCGTCCCAGCTCGGATGCCTACGGCGAACCGCAGCCGCCCGCCCCCTGCGGGCGACCGGCAGGGGCTCTCACCGACCCCCTCCGATGCCGACGGCAACCGCGGCCGCCTGCCCCTTGAGGGCGATCTGCAGGGGCTCTCGGCGTTCCGGCTCCGGTGGCCGCGGCTCACCGCGCCCCCTCGCGGCAGCGGCTCTCCACGCCGGTGCCGGTGTGTGTGGGCGGTGCTTCAGGTGGGGCGGGGTTCAGCGGCGGCGGAGGTCGGCGACCCGGGCGCGTTCGGCGCCGGGGGGCTGTTCGCCGAGGACGGCGGCCGCGCGCAGTCCCGCCGCGGCGCCCGGGACCTGGCCCCGGCGCGGTGCCGGAAGGGGAACGTCCCGGCGCTGCTGCTGGGGGCGCGCCGGGACCGTGTCACCCCCCGGGCTTCCGGACGCCCCGGCCACGGCGATCTGCACCCCCTGGTCCGCGAGAGCCTGCAGCTCGGTGGCGGCGCGGTCGTCGTGCGCGGGCGGCTCGTCGGTCACCAGGCGGGTGATGAGGTCCGTGGGCACCGTCTGGAACATGGTGTCGGTGCCGAGCTTGGTGTGGTCCGCGAGGACGACGACCTCGGCGGCCGCCTGGACGAGGGCCCGGTCGACCGACGCCGACAGCATGTTGGACGTGGACAGTCCGCGCTCGGCGGTCAGCCCGCTCCCGGAGAGGAAGGCCCTGGAGACGCGCAGCCCCTGGAGGGACTGTTCGGCTCCGCTGCCCACGAGGGCGTAGTTGGAGCCGCGCAGGGTGCCCCCCGTCATCACGACTTCGACTCTGTTGGCATGGGCCAGCGCCTGGGCCACCAGGAGGGAGTTGGTGACGACCGTCAGTCCCGGCACGCGCGCGAGACGGCGCGCGAGCTCCTGGGTGGTCGTACCGGCCCCGACGACGATGGCCTCGCCCTCTTCGACGAAGTTGGCGGCGAGGTCCGCGATGGCGGTCTTTTCGGCGGTCGCGAGATGGGATTTCTGCGGAAAGCCGGACTCCCGCGTGAACCCGCCCGGCAATACCGCACCGCCGTGCCGGCGGTCGAGGAGTCCTTCTGCCTCCAGTGCGCGCACGTCCCGCCGTACGGTCACTTCGGAGGTCTGGACGACGCGGGCGAGCTCACGGAGCGACACGGCCCCGTTCGCTCGCACCATTTCGAGGATCAATTGGCGACGTTCTGCAGCGAACACGAAACTGACAGTAACGCGGGCGACCGTCTGCTTTCAGCTCTTTACACCGAATAGTCGAAGTTGTTCGCACAGGAGGACGTGAAGTGGTATAGGGCGCAGTTCCGGCGCCCATGCCGTCCGTAAACCCTCCTGTGCGTCCGTCAACTCGCCGTGTCCGGCGGGAAGTCGGAACCGGCCGTCAGGCCTCCCCCGCCACCTTGCGCGTGTGCAGCTGCCGGGCCACCTCGGCGATCGACCCCGAAAGGGACGGGTACACGGTGAACGCGTTCGCGATCTGTTCGACCGTCAGATTGTTGTCGACGGCGATCGAGATGGGGTGAATCAGTTCCGAGGCGCGCGGCGCGACGACCACACCGCCGACGACGATCCCCGTACCGGGCCGGCAGAAGATCTTGACGAAGCCGTCGCGGATGCCCTGCATCTTGGCGCGCGGGTTGCGCAGCAGCGGCAGCTTGACGGCGCGGGCCTCGATCTTGCCCGCGTCGATGTCGGCCTGGGTGTAGCCGACGGTGGCGATCTCGGGGTCGGTGAAGACGTTCGAGGAGACCGTCTTGAGGTTGAGCGGGGCCACCGCGTCGCCGAGGAAGTGGTACATGGCGATACGTCCCTGCATGGCGGCGACGGACGCGAGCGCGAACACCCCGGTCACGTCCCCGGCGGCGTACACGCCCGGCGCGGTGGTGCGGGAGACCTTGTCGGTCCAGATGTGCCCGGAGTCGCGGAGCCTGACGCCCGCCTCCTCCAGCCCCAGGCCCGCGCTGTTGGGGATGGCGCCGACGGCCATCAGACAGTGCGAGCCGGTGATGACCCGCCCGTCGGAGAGGGTGACCTCGACGCGGTCGCCGACCCGTTTGGCGGACTCCGCCCGGGAGCGGGCCATGACGTTCATGCCGCGGCGCCGGAAGACGTCCTCCAGGACGGCGGCGGCGTCCGGGTCCTCGCCCGGCAGCACCCGGTCGCGCGAGGACACGAGCGTCACCTTCGACCCGAGGGCCTGGTAGGCGCCGGCGAACTCGGCACCGGTGACACCCGAGCCGACCACGATGAGCTCCTCGGGCAGCTCGCCGAGGTCGTAGACCTGGGTCCAGTTCAGGATGCGCTCGCCGTCGGGCTGGGCGTCCGGCAGCTCGCGGGGGTGGCCGCCGGTCGCTATCAGGACGGCGTCGGCGGTGAGGGTCTCCTCGGTGCCGTCGGCCGCGGTGACGACGACCTTGCGGGAGCCGTCCAGGGCCTGCATGCCGTCCAGCCGGCCACGGCCGCGCAGCACGCGGGCGCCGGCCCGGGTGACGGAGGCGGTGATGTCGTGCGACTGGGCGAGCGCGAGCCGCTTCACCCGCCGGTTGACCTTGCCGAGGTCCACGCCGACGACCCGGGCCGCCTGTTCCAGCGGTGGGGTGTCGTCGGCGACGATGATGCCGAGTTCCTCGTACGACGAGTCGAAGGTCGTCATGACCTCGGCCGTAGCGATAAGGGTCTTCGACGGCACGCAGTCGGTCAGCACCGACGCTCCGCCCAGACCGTCGCAGTCGACGACGGTCACCTCCGCGCCGAGCTGCGCGGCCACCAGGGCCGCCTCATAGCCGCCGGGTCCGCCACCGATGATCACGATCCGAGTCACGTACTCCATTGTCCCGCACCGGCCGCGGTGGTACTCCCCGGGGTGCGGCGGGGGCCTTCAGTGACGGGAGTGGCCGCTGTTCCGACTGCCGTACCCTCGTCGCATGTCGCTCTACGCCGCGTACGCCGGCAACCTCGACGCGCGGCTGATGACCCGCCGCGCCCCGCACTCGCCCCTGCGCGCGACGGGCTGGCTCAACGGCTGGCGGCTGACCTTCGGCGGCGAGCAGCTCGGCTGGGAGGGCGCGCTGGCGACGGTCGTGGAGGACACCGCGGACCCGGAGGCGCAGGTCTTCGTCGCCCTGTACGACATCGCCCCCATGGACGAGGAGTCCCTGGACCGCTGGGAGGGCGTCGGTCTGGGGATCTACCGCAGGGTGCGGGTACGGGTGCACACCCTGGACGGCGAGACCGGGGCGTGGGCGTACGTGCTCAACGGGTACGAGGGCGGGCTGCCGTCGGCCCGCTACCTGGGCGAGATCGCCGACGCGGCGGAGTCGGCGGGGGCGCCGCACGACTACGTGATGGAGCTGCGGAAGCGACCCTGCTGACCGATCCTGGTGTGCATGAGCGGGGCACGGCACGGCTACGAAGTGCACTACACCGAGCAGGCCGCGGCGGAGCGCGACCGCCTGGACGCCAAGGAGCGCGCCAGGTTCGACAGGGGCGTCGACGTGCTGGCGCGCGACCCCTACCTGCCGGCGTCCCGCGCGGTGAGCGCCTCGGGCGACGACCGCACGGTCAGGCTCACCCGGCACGTCTTCGCTGAGTACATCGTCAGCCGCGGACGGCTGCTGATCTTCGTCGTCGAGGTCTTCAGCGACGAGGACGTACTCGTACCGGACGAGGGACCGGACACATGACCGGACACATGACCGGACACCCGGCCCGACGCCTGATCATGCCGCGCGGGATGGAAACGACAAGACAACGATCGCCATCCCGTGGGCTCTGTCATCTACGCGCGTAGGCAAGAACCGGCTACCCTCATCCGCGTGAACGCATCTCTTCTCCCGGACGACATCCAGGGCGACCCCCACGCCGCCGCCGACGCCGCCGCCGCGCGCCTGCGCGAACTGACCGGCGCCGAGACCCACGACGTCGCCCTCGTGATGGGCTCCGGCTGGGCACCCGCGGTGGACGCCCTGGGCGCCCCCGACGCCGAGTTCCCGGTCACCGAGCTGCCCGGCTTCCCGCCGCCGGCGGTCGAGGGCCACGGCGGCAAGATCCGCTCGTACCGCATCGGCGAGAAGCGCGCCCTGGTGTTCCTGGGCCGCACCCACTACTACGAGGGCCGCGGGGTCGCCGCCGTCGCGCACGGTGTCCGCACGGCCGTGTCGGCGGGCTGCAAGACCGTCGTCCTGACCAACGGCTGCGGCGGTCTGCGCGAGGGCATGCGGCCCGGTCAGCCGGTCCTGATCAGCGACCACATCAACCTCACGGCGACCTCCCCGATCATCGGCGCGAACTTCGTCGACCTCACCGACCTGTACTCGCCGCGGCTGCGCGCCCTGTGCAAGGAGATCGACCCCACGCTGGAGGAGGGCGTCTACGCCCAGTTCCCCGGCCCGCACTACGAGACGCCGGCCGAGATCCGGATGGCCCGGGTCATCGGCGCGGACCTGGTCGGCATGTCCACCGTGCTCGAGGCCATCGCGGCCCGCGAGGCGGGCGCCGAGGTGCTGGGCATCTCCCTGGTGACGAACCTCGCCGCGGGGATGACGGGTGAGCCGCTGAACCACGAGGAGGTCCTCCAGGCCGGGCGTGACTCGGCGACGCGCATGGGGTCGCTGCTGGCCCAGGTGCTCGGACGGCTGTAGGCACGTCTCCGGGGCCGTGCCCCCACCCCCTCGGGCCCTGAGCGGGCCTCGTCCTCAAACGCCGGGCGGGCCGGGTGATGCCGGACCGAGCTGGAAGAGCAACCGGCGCCGACAAGCAACCGGAGGTTCATCCCCGTGCACGACGATCTCCTCGCCCGCGCCCAGACCTGGCTCGCGGAGGATCCCGACCCCGAGACCCGCGCCGAGCTGGGCAAGCTCATCGAGGCGGGGGACGTCGCCGAACTGGCCGCCCGTTTCCGCGGCACCCTCCAGTTCGGCACCGCCGGTCTGCGCGGGGAGCTCGGCGCCGGCCCGATGCGGATGAACCGCTCGGTCGTCATCCGCGCCGCCGCCGGTCTCGCCGGCTACCTCAGGAAGAACGGCGGGACCGGCGGACTGGTGGTCATCGGCTACGACGCCCGCCACAAGTCCGCCGACTTCGCCCGTGACACCGCCGCGGTGATGACCGGCGCCGGGCTGCGGGCGGCCGTGCTGCCCCGGCCCCTGCCGACGCCCGTCCTGGCGTACGCCATAAGGCACCTCGGCGCGGTCGCCGGGGTCGAGGTCACGGCCAGCCACAACCCGCCCCGCGACAACGGCTACAAGGTGTACCTGGGCGACGGTTCGCAGATCGTCCCGCCCGCCGACGCGGAGATCGCCGCCGAGATCGACGCCGTCCGCTCGCTGGACGACGTGCCCCGCCCGGAGTCCGGCTGGGAGATCCTCGACGACGCCGTCCTCGACGCCTATCTGGCCCGCACCGACGCCGTCCTCGCCACGGGCTCGCCCCGGACCGCCCGCACCGTCTACACGGCGATGCACGGCGTCGGCAAGGACGTCCTGCTCGCCGCCTTCGCCCGCGCCGGGTTCCCGGAGCCGGTCCTCGTCGCCGAGCAGGCCGAGCCCGACCCCGACTTCCCGACCGTCGCCTTCCCCAACCCGGAGGAGCCGGGCGCCATGGACCTGGCCTTCGCCGCGGCCCGGGCGAACGGCCCCGATCTGATCATCGCCAACGACCCGGACGCCGACCGCTGTGCGGTGGCCGTGCCCGACGGCGGCGACTGGCGGATGCTGCGGGGCGACGAGGTCGGCGCGCTGCTCGCGGCCCACCTGGTCCGCAGGGGCGCCCGCGGCACCTTCGCCGAGTCGATCGTCTCGTCCTCGCTGCTCGGCCGGATCGCCGAGAAGGCCGGACTGCCCTACGAGGAGACCCTCACCGGCTTCAAGTGGATCGCCCGCGTCGAGGGCCTGCGCTACGGCTACGAGGAGGCCCTCGGCTACTGCGTGGACCCGGAGGGCGTGCGCGACAAGGACGGCATCACGGCCGCCCTGCTGATCACCGAGCTCGCCTCGCAGCTCAAGGAGGAGGGCCGCACCCTCCTCGACCTCCTGGACGACCTCGCCGTGGAACACGGTCTGCACGCCACCGACCAGCTCTCGGTCCGGGTGCAGGACCTGTCCGTCATCGCCGACGCCATGCGCCGGCTCCGGGAACGGCCTCCGGTCTCGCTCGCCGGGCTGGCCGTCACCCGCGCCGAGGACCTCACCCGGGGCACGGACCGGCTGCCGCCGACCGACGGACTGCGCTACACCCTCGAGGGCGCCCGTGTCATCGTCCGCCCCAGCGGCACCGAGCCCAAGCTGAAGTGCTACCTGGAGGTGGTGATCCCGGTGACCGGCCTCACCGCCCTCCCGGCCGCCCGCGCCCGGGCGACCGACCTCCTCGCGTCGATCAAGCGGGACCTGTCGGCAGCGGCGGGCATCTGACCGTACGCCCAGTCCCCCGCACCACCCGCCTGCCCCGGCCCACCACGCCGGGGCAGGCCACCACCCCACCGCCCCGAAGACCGCCCCACGCCCCGCGGCGACGCCCCGCACGGCCGGCCCCCCGTCACCCCGCCCGGCTCACCCCACGGCCAGCAGAATTCCCAGCACGACCGCCCCGGCGACCGCCGGTCCGAGGATCTCCCAGGCCCAGCGCACGGTCACCTCCCCCTGCGCGCTCTCCTCCTTCTCGCGCGACTCCCACAGGGCCCGCATCTCGTCCATGGCCCGGTCGGTCGCGGACCGGACAGGGCCCTCGGGGACCGGCCCGGACGAGCCGCCGAAGCCGCCCCGGCCTCCCCTGCCTCCCCGGCCTTCGCGCGGGTCGCGCGGCGTGGTCCGTTCCGCCGCCGCCCTGGCCTCCCGGCGGGCCGCCGACTTGCGGGCCCGCAGCGACACCGGGACGGCCCACAGCTGGTACTTCTTCCCCGACCGGGCGACGACCTCGTTGGAGTACCCCGACCGCAGCGCCGCGACCTGCCCCCAGGGCAGCACGATCACCCGGAACGGGTTGCGCACCCGCAGCCGGTCCTGGCCGACGTACACGGCGGGCCGCAGGGTGAAGGCGACGGTCAGCGGCACGACGAGGATGAGCACCGCGAGCGCCAGCCACGGCGTACGCCCCTCGCCCGCCACGATCGCGTCGATGCCGAGCCAGCCGGCGAGGCCCAGCAGCAGCACGCCGCCGGCGATGCCGGCGGACGACCGGTGGACGCGGTCGGCGGGCTCGGAGGCCGGGGGCTGCGGTGCGGAGGGCTGGTCTTCCGGGGTCGTCATGGCCCCGATTCTGCCCGAAGCCCCACTCCCCGCTCATCCGCGGCCCCGGCCGGCGCGACGCGCACGGGGGCGAGCCGGATACGTCCGCCGGGGTATACATCCGCTACGCGCGTAGATATGCTCGTCTGGTGACCATGCCCACCAATGCACCCTCCGCAGCGCACCCCCTCTCGGACGTCACCTCGTCCGACAGCACGCTGCGCCGCTTCCTCCACGGGCTGCCCGGCGTCGACGCGGTCGGCCTGGAGGCACGCGCCGCCTCGCTCGGCACCCGTTCCATCAAGACGACCGCGAAGGCGTACGCCATCGATCTGGCCATCTCGATGGTCGACCTGACGACGCTGGAAGGCGCGGACACCCCGGGCAAGGTCCGGGCGCTCGGCGCCAAGGCGGTCCGCCCCGACCCGACCGACCGCACCACGCCCACCACGGCCGCGGTCTGCGTCTATCCCGACATGGTGGCCGTCGCCAAGGAGGCCGTCGCCGGCTCGGGCGTGAAGGTCGCCTCCGTCGCCACCGCCTTCCCGGCCGGCCGCGCCGCCCTCCCGGTGAAGCTGGCGGACGTGCGCGACGCGGTCGCCGCGGGTGCCGACGAGATCGACATGGTCATCGACCGCGGGGCGTTCCTCGCGGGCAACTACCTGAAGGTGTACGACGAGATCTTCGCCGTGCGGGAGACCTGCGGGGCGGCCCGCCTCAAGGTCATCTTCGAGACGGGCGAGCTGTCGACGTACGACAACATCCGGCGGGCGAGCTGGCTCGGCATGCTGGCGGGCGCCGACTTCATCAAGACGTCCACCGGCAAGGTCGCGGTCAACGCCACCCCCGCCAACACCCTCCTCATGCTGGAGGCCGTCCGCGACTTCCGCGCCCAGACCGGCGTCCAGGTGGGTGTGAAGCCCGCCGGCGGCATCCGCACCAGCAAGGACGCCATCAAGTTCCTCGTGCTGGTCAACGAGACGGCGGGCGCGGACTGGCTGGACAACCACTGGTTCCGCTTCGGCGCCTCCTCGCTCCTGAACGACCTGCTGATGCAGCGGCAGAAGCTGGCCACCGGCCGTTACTCCGGCCCCGACTACGTGACGGTGGACTGATCACCATGGCTTCCGTGTTCGAATACGCACCGGCACCCGAGTCCCGCTCGGTCGTCGACATCGCCCCCTCCTACGGCCTCTTCATCGACGGCGAGTTCGTCGACGCGGCCGACGGCAAGGTCTTCAAGACCGTCTCGCCGTCCACCGAGGAGGTCCTCTCCGAGATCGCCCAGGCGGGCGAGGCGGACGTCGACCGCGCCGTGAAGGCCGCCCGGAAGGCGTTCGAGAAGTGGTCGGCGCTGCCCGGCTCCGAGCGCGCCAAGTACCTCTTCCGCATCGCCCGCGTCATCCAGGAGCGCAGCCGTGAGCTGGCCGTCCTGGAGACGCTGGACAACGGCAAGCCGATCAAGGAGACGCGCGACGCCGACCTCCCGCTGGTCGCCGCGCACTTCTTCTACTACGCGGGCTGGGCGGACAAGCTCGGCCACGCCGGCTTCGGCGCGGACCCCAGGCCGCTGGGCGTGGCCGGCCAGGTCATCCCGTGGAACTTCCCGCTGCTGATGCTGGCGTGGAAGATCGCCCCGGCCCTGGCGACCGGCAACACGGTGGTGCTCAAGCCCGCCGAGACCACCCCCCTGTCGGCCCTCTTCTTCGCGGACATCTGCCGGCAGGCGGGCCTGCCCAAGGGTGTCGTCAACATCCTTCCCGGGTACGGCGACACGGGCGCCGCGCTCGTCGCTCACCCGGACGTGAACAAGGTCGCCTTCACCGGCTCCACGGCCGTCGGCAAGGAGATCGCGAAGACGGTCGCGGGCACCCGCAAGAAGCTCACCCTCGAACTGGGCGGCAAGGGCGCCAACATCGTCTTCGACGACGCCCCGATCGACCAGGCCGTCGAGGGCATCGTGAACGGCATCTTCTTCAACCAGGGCCAGGTCTGCTGCGCGGGCTCCCGCCTCCTGGTCCAGGAGTCGATCCAGGACGAGCTGCTGGACTCCCTGAAGCGCCGCCTGTCCACACTCCGCCTGGGCGACCCGCTGGACAAGAACACGGACATCGGCGCGATCAACTCCGAGGAGCAGCTCGCGCGGATCACCACCCTCGTCGAGCGGGGCGAGGCGGAGGGCGCCGAGCGCTGGTCCCCCGCCTGCGAACTGCCGGAGAGCGGCTACTGGTTCGCGCCGACGCTCTTCACGAACGTCACCCAGGCCCACGCCGTCGCCCGCGACGAGATCTTCGGCCCGGTGCTGTCGGTCCTCACCTTCCGCACCCCGGACGAGGCCGTCGCCAAGGCCAACAACACGCCGTACGGCCTGTCGGCGGGCATCTGGACGGAGAAGGGTTCCCGGATCCTCGCGGTGGCCGGCAAACTCCGGGCCGGTGTCGTCTGGTCCAACACGTTCAACAAGTTCGACCCGACCTCGCCGTTCGGCGGTTACAAGGAGTCGGGCTTCGGCCGCGAGGGCGGTCGCCACGGCCTGGAGGCGTACCTCGATGTCTGAGAAGACCGAAAAGACCGAACCGCGCCTGTCGGTCTTCAAGACCTACAAGCTGTACGTCGGCGGGAAGTTCCCGCGTTCCGAGAGCGGCCGGGTGTACGAGGTGACGGACTCCAAGGGCAAGTGGCTGGCCAACGCGCCCCTCTCCTCCCGCAAGGACGCCCGTGACGCCGTGGTCGCCGCGCGCAAGGCGTTCGGCGGCTGGTCGGGCGCGACCGCGTACAACCGGGGCCAGATCCTCTACCGCGTCGCGGAGATGCTGGAGGGGCGCCGGGAGCAGTTCGTCCGCGAGGTCGGCGACGCCGAGGGCCTGTCCAAGTCCCGGGCCGCGGCGGTCGTGGACGCCACGATCGACCGCTGGGTCTGGTACGCGGGCTGGACCGACAAGATCGCCCAGGTGGTGGGCGGCGGGAACCCGGTCGCGGGGCCGTACTTCAACCTCTCCTCCCCCGAGCCGACGGGTGTGGTCGCGGTCCTCGCGCCGCAGGAGTCGTCCTTCCTGGGCCTGGTGTCGGTGCTGGCCCCGGTGATCGCCACCGGCAACACGGCGGTGCTGATCGCCAGTGAGCGGTCCCCGCTCCCGGCGCTCTCCCTGGCCGAGGTGCTCGCCACCTCCGACGTCCCCGGCGGTGTCGTCAACGTCCTGTCCGGCCGTACGGCGGAGATCGCGGCGCCGCTCGCCGCCCACCAGGACGTCAACGCGATCGACCTCGCGGGCGCCGACGAGGTCCTGGCGAAGGAGCTGGAGATCGCGGCGGCCGACAACCTGAAGCGCGTTCTCCGTCCACAGCCTGTGGACGACTGGTCGGCGACTCCGGGCATCGACCGCATGACGGCCTTCCTGGAGACGAAGACGGTCTGGCACCCGACGGGTTCACTGGGCGCCTCCGGCTCCGCCTACTGAGGCCTGCCGGGCCCGCCGGGCCCGCCGGGCCGCCGGGCCCGCGGAAGCCTGCCGCGGGTCCGCCGAGACACCGAAGCCGCGCCGCCCCCTGCCTGGGGGCGGCGCGGCTTCGCTCCGCGCGGCGGTGGTGTCAGCCGCCGAGCGTCTTCGCGGCATCCCCCAGCACCGGGATCGCCCCGACCGACGGCGCCTGCGCCACCGGCCCGGTGAGCATCTGTGAGGTCAGGGGCTTGAAGTCGGCGAGCTGGGTGCCGACGCCGTTGTCGAGGGGGTCGACGCCGGTGCCCGCGAGGGGGTTGGGCTTGAGGCCCGAGATCGCGCCGACGACGTGGGGCAGGGAGCCCAGGACGCCCTGGGCGGCCGCCTGGGCGTCGGTGCCGCCCGCCGGGGCGGCGTGCGGCCGCAGCACGTCGCCGACCGGCTCTCCGGTCGCCGCGGCGGCGCTGCCGGCGCCCACGCCCAGCGCCACTCCGGCGGTCGCGAGGGCGGCGAGCGCGCGCCGGCCGGTGGGGGTGCGGGGGGATGCGTGTCGGGCCATCAGTGATGCCACCTTCTGCTGCGCAAGGTAATCATGTCGACACGAAGGGTATTTGACGTGTGACGCGCGCTTCAAAGCCGACCCGCGGGGTCGTACGGGGCCCGACGGATGCCTCACACTGGTGTCCCGTGAGCTCCCAACCGCCCATACCCACGCGAGTCGTGCTGCTCTGCGGCCCCTCCGGCTCCGGCAAGTCCCTTCTCGCCGCCCACTCCGGTCTGCCGGTGCTGCGGCTCGACGACTTCTACAAGGAGGGCGACGACCCGACGCTGCCGCTGGTCGCCGGGAGCTCCGACATCGACTGGGACCACCCCGGTTCGTGGGATGCGGACACGGCCGTCGCCGCCATCGTGGAGCTGTGCGGTTCGGGCCGTACGGACGTGCCCGTCTACGACATCTCGCTCAGCGCCCGCACCGGCGTGACGGAGGTCGAGGTCGGGCGGACCCCGCTGTTCATCGCGGAGGGCATCTTCGCCGCCGAGATCGTCGAGCGCTGCCGTGAACTGGGCGTGCTGGCCGACGCGCTGTGCCTGAGCCGCGGCCCGGTGAAGACGTTCCGCCGCCGCTTCCTGCGCGATCTCAAGGAGGGACGCAAGTCGGTCCCGTTCCTGCTGCGCCGGGGCTGGCGGCTGATGCGGGCGGAGCGTTCCATCGTGGCCCGGCAGACCGCGCTCGGCGCGTACGCCTGCGACCGGGCCGAGGCGATGGGCCGGCTGGCGGCCGCGGCGGCGGGCCGCTGCGCGACGACCGCGCGTACGACGGCGTAGGCGCCCGGCGACCGGGCCCCCGGCGTCCGGCCGGGATCCCGGCATCCGACCGGGGACACACGAAAGCGGGACTGGACGAACCCCCCGGCCCTCCAGTCCCGCTTCCCCCGTTCCCCCGTGTCCACCCCCCGGTGGTGCTTCCCCCGTGCTGTGCGGTACCGCTCCCCGGACGTCCCCCGTCGGGCCCCCCGGTACCGCTCCCCCGTTTCCCCCGTTACTTTCCCCCGTTGCCGGGCCGGAGCCCGTCGTTCCCCCGTGACCCTCAGGCGACAAGCTCCCCGAAGGCGTCCTCCTCGTCACGGCCGAAGCTGAGGACCTGGTCCTCGCGCAGCCGGCGGAGCGACCGCCAGATGCTCGACTTCACCGTGCCGACACTGATGTCGAGGATCTCCGCGATCTCCGGGTCGGTGCGGCCCTCGTAGTAGCGCAGGACCAGCATCGTCCGCTGGAGTTCGGGCAGCCGGGCCAGCGCCTGCCACAGGACCGCGCGCAGTTCGGTGCCGCGCATCGCGTCCGTGTCGCCGGGCGTCTCCGGCAGTTCCTCGGTCGGGTACTCGTTCAGCTTGCGGCGGCGCCACGCGCTGATGTGCAGGTTGGTCATCGTCCGGCGGAGGTATCCGCCGACCGCGGCCTTGTCACTGATCCGGTCCCACGCCTTGTACGTCGAGAACAGCGCGCTCTGCAGCAGGTCCTCGGCCTCGAAGCGGTCACCGGTGAGGTGGTAGGCGGTGGCGTACAGGGAGGCGCGGCGCTCCTGGACGTAGGCGGTGAACTCCGCCTCGGTCAGCGAGCGGCGCTCCCCCGAGTCCTCCCTGTACGCGGCTCCCCCGTGAGCCCCTTCCTTCGTGTCAACCACCGTCATGAACCCGGTGTGCTGACGCCCGGTGCCGCGAGCGCACCCCCGCGCTCCCCCACGCTCGAAACCGCTCGCGCGGGCGGGACCCCCATCGACACCGGACTTCTCGGAACCCCGGCCGACGTTCACGTCGTGGAGACGCGTGACGACTGCGACTGCGCTGGTGCTCTTACCGTGCAGCGTGTTCATCTCGCGCCCCCCGTCGTGGACTTCCGGTGTTTCGGTCTTTGCGTTCTTGCCTGTGCCGAAAAGACTGCCTGGGCCACTTCATCGCCGTGTCCGTCGACTGTCACAGACCTGTCACAGGGGCCTGCCATGGCAACACCACAGCCCGTTCACGGCTTTGAGGGTTACCGGTACAGCGGTCGTCGGTGCGGTCGGTCAGGCTGAGCCCGGACGCCGCCGGCCACGATCTGGTCGCGCCGCCTCGCGGTGCCGCGGTCGGTGATCGGGCACTGGCCGGACAGCCGGACGCGCCGGCAGAACCCGGCCGCCGTCCGGAGGGGCGCTCGCGTCGCGGACGGTGGGGCGGCGGGATCAGCGGGCTGCCAGGGGCGGGTGGAGGCGGCCGTCGTGGACTTCGGCGATCTGGTCGGCGGCGGTGAGATGGGAACGGTCGTGGGTGACCAGGACGGTGGCGGTGGCCTGCTGGTGGGTGAGGCGGGTGATCAGGCCGATGACGGCGGCGCCGCGTTCGTGGTCGAGGGCGCTGGTGGGTTCGTCCACCAGGAGCACGGTGGGGTCGTTCATCAGGGCGCGGGCGATGCTGACGCGCTGGCGCTGGCCTCCGGAGAGCTGGTGGGGGCGGCGGTGGGCGTGGTCCGCGAGGCCGACCGCGTCGAGAAGTTCCATCGCCCGGCCCCGGGCGGTACGGGGCTTGCGGCCGTCGATCCTGGCCATGACCTGGAGTTGTTCGGCGGCGGTGAGGGAGGGCAGCAGGTTGGGCTGCTGGAAGACGATGCCGATCTTGTGGCGGCGCAGTTCGGACAGCTCGCCGCGGCTCAGGCCGGTGGTGGGGGTGCCGTCGACGACGACGGTGCCGGCATCAGGGGTGACGAGGGTGGCGGCGACGGCGAGCAGGCTGGACTTGCCGGAGCCGGACGGGCCGACCACAGCGGTCAGGCTGCCCTTGGGGACTTCCAGGCAGACCTGGTCGAGAGCGGTCAGGCGGTCCTCGCCGTCGGGGTAGGTGAGGGTGACGTCGGTCAGGCTCAGGCTCATCGGGCGTTCCCCAGGGCGGTCAACGGGTCGACGGAGGCGATGCGGCGGATGGGCAGGGCGGCTCCGAGCATGCCGAGCGCGACCATCACGACCGCCGGCACGAGGACGGTGGCGGGCGTGAGGAGGAACGGCACGGCGGACCCGGCCACCAGGGCGCCGAGGGCGGCGGCGATGGCGGTGCCGATCAGGGTGCCGCCGGCGAGCAGGACGACGGCCTGGCCGAGCGCGTCCTTCAGAAGGTGGGCGGTGGAGGCGCCGAGTGCCTTGACGACGGCGACGTCGCCGCTGCGCTGCATGGTCCACACGGTGAAGAAGGCCCCGACGACGAGGGCGGAGATGGCGAACAGGAAGCCGCGCATCAGTTGCAGGGAAGCGTTCTCGGAGGTGTAGGAGCCGATCGCGGACAGCGAGTCCTCGATGGCGGCCGTCCTCGTGCCGGTCTGCCGTTCGGTCACGGCCAGGTCGGCCCCGGAGGCGGTGTCCAGGACGATGACCGTCGCGGTGAGGTCGTCGCCGGTGCCGGAGGGCGGGGCGGTCTTCCGCCAGACCTCGAGGCTGGTCCAGACGACCGGGGTGTGGCTGAAGTACGCGTCGCCCCGCACGGCGGCCACCTCGAGCCGCTGACCGGCCAGGGTGAGCAAGTCGCCCGGGCGCAGGCCGAGGTCGTCGGCGGCCGTGGTGGACAGCACCACCGCGCTGTCACTGATCTTGCCGCTGTCCGGGGCGAGGCGGGAGCCGGGCTGGACGCCGAAGGCCGAGACCCCCGTGCTCCTGTCGCCGGCGGTGGCCTTGGTCGTGGTGATCCCCAGCGGTTCGGCGCTTTCCACCCCGGGCGCCTCGGACCACTGCCGCCACTGCCGCCCGGTGACGGTGGAGCCGGAGTACGACAGGTCCCCGCCGCCGCCGGGGGTCTGGAAGGCAACCCGGTCGGCGGGCAGTCCCGTGATGGCGGAGGTGTTCTGCCGGCCCAGTCCGGCTGTCAGCCCGGACAGCAGCCCGACCAGCAGGGTGATCAGCACGACGGCGGTGCCCATCAGGGCGAAGCGCCCCTTGGCGAACTTCAGATCTCTCCAGGCGACGAACACGGCCTCGGCCTGTCCTTTCATCGGGAAGCGGTACGACTCCACCGTCGCTGCCTGCCCCCGTCCGCGCGTCTGGCGCAGGAGAGCACTTCGCGGGCCGAAAGACGGTCCGCGGGTTCCACCTTTCGATGGAGGCCCCCGGACGCCTGCCTCCGTAACCTGGGACGCACTGTGAACACCGCTGCCCCTGTTCTGACCCCGACCACCCGGGCCCTGGCGTGGTGCCTGCACCTGCTGGTCCTCGGACTGCTCGCCCTGGCTGCCGGCCGGGCCGTGGCCGACGGCAGGGCCCACACCGCACAGGTCGTCGCCGCAGCCGCGGCATGCGGCCTGGTGTACGCCGCCGGGCCGCTCCTGCCCCACACGCGCCGGTCCCGTCCCGCCGCGGCCTGGTGGCTGGCCGCCACGGGCGCCGTATGGCTCGTGCTGCTGGCCCTGACACCCGACGCCGTGTGGGTGGCGTTCCCGCTGTACTTCCTCCAGCTCCACCTGCTGCCCCGCCGCACCGGCCTGGCCGCGGTGATCGCGACCGCCGTGGCGGCCGTCACGGCCTTCGCCGCCCATACCGGCTCCTTCAGCCCGGCCATGGCGATCGGTCCCGCGCTCGGTGCCGCCGTCGCCGTCGCGGTGGTGTGGGGCTACCAGGCCCTGTACCGCGAAAGCGAACAGCGCAGGCGACTGATCGAGGAGCTCACCGCCACCCGGGCCGACCTCGCCCGGGCCCAGCACACCGCGGGCGTGCTCGCCGAACGCGAGCGGCTCGCCCACGAGATCCACGACACCCTCGCCCAGGGCCTTTCCAGCATCCAGCTGCTGCTGCGCGCCGCCGAACGCGCCCTGCCCGACCGGCCCGACACCGCCGCCCGCCATGTCGACGCGGCCCGCCAGGCCGCCGTGGACAACCTCGCCGAAGCCCGCCGCTTCGTCGCTGCGCTCACCCCGCCCGCTCTGGAGGGCACCACCCTGGCCGACGCCGTGGAACGACTGTGCACCACCACGTCCGCCCGCCACCGCCTCGCCGCGCGCTTCCACCTCACCGGCGAGCCCATGCCACTGCCGACCGCGCACGAGGTCGCCCTCCTGCGCGTCGCCCAGTCCGCCCTCGCCAACACCGTCCGCCACGCGGAGGCCACCAGCGCCGAGGTCACCCTCAGCTACCTCGGCGACCACATCGCCCTCGGCGTCGTCGACGACGGGCACGGCTTCGACCCCGGGCAACTGCCCGCCCCCGACCCCGAAAGCGGCGGCTTCGGCCTGGCGTCCATGCGCGCCCGCATGAACGCCCTCGGCGGCACCCTGGTGATCGAATCCACCCCCGGCCACGGCACCGCTCTGGCCGTCCGACTCCCGCTCACCCCGCCCCCCAAGACCGAGCCCGAGGCCCGCCCGTGACCCACGACGCACCCATCCGCCTTCTTCTGGCCGACGACCACCCCGTCGTACGAGCCGGACTGCGCGCCGTACTGGAAACCGAACCCGGCCTCGTCGTCATGGCCGAAGCCGCCACCGCCGAGGAGGCCGTCACCCGCGCCGCGGAAGGCGACGTCGACGTCGTGCTGATGGATCTGCAGTTCGGCAAGGGCATGGGCGGTGCCGAGGCCACCGCTCGGATCACCGCCCGACCGGGCGCACCCCGCGTGCTGATCGTCACCACCTACGACTCCGACGCCGACACCCTGCCCGCCATCGAGGCCGGTGCCACCGGCTACCTCCTCAAGGACGCCCCGCCCGAGGACCTGGCCGCCGCCGTGCGCACCGCCGCCGCCGGACGCACCACGCTGGCGCCCACCGTCGCGGACCGGCTGATGAACCGGCTGCGCACACCGGGCACCGCCCTGACCCGGCGGGAGACCGAGATCCTCACCCTGGTCGCCGCCGGGCTGTCCAACCAGGCCATCGGCGGCCGCCTCCACCTGACCGAAGGCACCGTCAAGTCCCACCTGGCCCGCGTCTACGTCAAGCTCGGCGTCGACTCGCGCACCGCCGCCGTCGCCACCGCCACCGACCTCGGCCTCATCCGCCGCTGATCCCCGCGCGTGCGAGCCGCACCGGCAGCCGTGAGCGTGACGGTGGTCGCAACGCCCGGCCGCTGGACCTCTGTTCCCCAAGGCCGGTCCAGCGGCCTCGGGACCACGACGGCCGGCCCGGTTCCCGGCCGTCGCCGTGCCGCCGGTGCCGCCCGCCCCGGGGTCCGCCCGGTGGGGCGTGCCGCAGCCGTGGCCGGCCGAAACCGCAGGTCCGCGGAGTGCGGAGGGCCGCGGCGTGCACCGTGGCACCCGCGGGCGCGGCAGGCCGCGGGCCCTCCGTGCGCCGCACGCGCAGCCGAAACCGTCCCGCTGCGGCGTCCCACCCGGGCCCACAGGTCGAACGACAGCCCCCTCATGGGCCAGAATGAGCCCGTGCCTTCCCTGTTGCTGATCGAGGACGACGACGCCATCCGTACGGCCCTGGAGCTCTCACTGACGCGCCAGGGGCACCGTGTGGCGACCGCTGCGAGCGGTGAGGACGGTCTGAAGCTGTTGCGCGAGCAGCGGCCGGATCTGATCGTCCTGGACGTGATGCTGCCCGGCATCGACGGTTTCGAGGTGTGCCGGCGCATCCGGCGCACCGACCAGCTGCCGATCATCCTGCTCACCGCGAGGAGCGACGACATCGACGTCGTGGTCGGGCTGGAGTCCGGCGCCGACGACTACGTCGTCAAACCCGTCCAGGGACGGGTGCTGGACGCCCGGATCCGGGCCGTGCTGCGGCGCGGGGAGCGCGAGTCGAACGACGCGGCGACCTTCGGCAGCCTGGTCATCGACCGCGCGGCGATGACGGTGACGAAGAACGGCGAGGATCTCCAGCTCACCCCGACCGAGCTCAGGCTGCTGCTGGAGCTGAGCCGGCGGCCGGGGCAGGCGCTGTCCCGGCAGCAGCTGCTGCGCCTCGTGTGGGAGCACGACTACCTCGGTGACTCGCGGCTCGTCGACGCGTGTGTGCAGCGGCTGCGCGCCAAGGTCGAGGACGTGCCCTCGTCCCCGACGCTGATCCGTACCGTCCGCGGCGTCGGCTACCGCCTGGACGCCCCTCAGTGACACCGTCGCAAGGGGGGTTCCGCGGCTGGTCCGCGGTGCGCAAGGGTCATCTGTCACGGCTGCGCTTCACCAGTCTGCGGCTGCGTCTCGTCGTCGTCTTCGGGGCGGTGGCGCTGACCGCCGCCGTGTCCGCGTCCGGCATCGCGTACTGGCTCAACCGCGAGGCCGTGCTCGACCGCACCCAGGGCGCGGTGCTGCGGGACTTCGAGCAGGAGATGCAGAACCGGGCGGGCTCGCTGCCCGAGCATCCGACGCAGGACGAACTGCAGCACACCGCCGGGCAGATGGCCAACAGCAGCCAGCGCTTCAGCGTGCTGCTGGTCGGCGAGGACGCGAGCGGCAAGACCGTGTACGGCAACTCCGGGGGGCTCAACGGCTTCTCGCTGGAGGACGTGCCCGAGTCGCTGCGTACGGCGGTCAACAAGAAGCAGGGCGCCGGCGGCGCCGACGAGTCGCCGTACCACCTCTACTGGCAGCGGGTCGTGGACCACGGGACGCCGTATCTCGTGGCCGGGACGAAGGTGATCGGCGGCGGTCCGACCGGGTACATGCGCAAGTCGCTGGAGCCGGAGGCGGACGACCTCAACTCGCTGGCCTGGTCGCTGGGGATCGCCACCGGGCTCGCGCTGATCGGCGCCGCGCTGCTCGCGCAGGCCGCCGCCACGACCGTGCTGAAGCCGGTGCACCGGCTGGGCGTGGCCGCGCGGCGGCTCGGCGAGGGGCGGCTCGACACCCGGCTCCGGGTGTCGGGCACCGACGAACTCGCCGATCTGTCACGGACGTTCAACCGGACGGCGGAGGCCCTGGAGAAGCGGGTCGCGGACATGGCCGCGCGGGACGAGGCGTCCCGGCGGTTCGTCGCCGACATGTCGCACGAGCTGCGGACGCCGCTGACCGCGATCACCGCCGTCACGGAGGTGCTGGAGGAGGAGCTGGACGCCGAGTCGGGCAGCATCGACCCGATGATCGAGCCCGCCGTCCGGCTGGTGGTCAGCGAGACCCGGCGGCTCAACGACCTCGTCGAGAACCTGATGGAGGTCACCCGCTTCGACGCCGGTACGGCGCGGCTGGTCCTGGACAACGTCGACGTCGCCGACCAGATCACCTTCTGCATCGACGCGCGCGCGTGGCTGGACGCGGTCGATCTGGACGCCGAGCGCGGCATCCACGCCCGGCTCGACCCGCGCCGCCTGGACGTGATCCTCGCCAACCTCATCGGCAACGCGCTCAAGCACGGCGGTTCCCCGGTGCGGGTGTCGGTGCGCGAGTCGGCCGAGGACGTCGTCATCGCCGTGCGCGACCACGGGCCCGGCATCCCCGAGGAGGTGCTGCCGCACGTCTTCGACCGGTTCTACAAGGCGAGCGCGTCCCGGCCGCGCTCCGACGGCAGTGGCCTCGGCCTGTCCATCGCCCTGGAGAACGCCCACATCCACGGCGGCGAGATCACCGCCGCCAACTCCCCCGAGGGCGGCGCGGTGTTCACGCTGCGGCTGCCGCGGGACGCGTCACAGCTGGTGGAACAGGGCGAGAAGGCCGAGAAGCCCGTGCAGGGCAAGGGGGACGCCTGATGAACGTACGCCGGTTGCTCGCGCTCCCTCTCCTCGCCGGACTGCTCACCGGGTGCGGGATCCGGGCCACCGAGGTGCCGACCGACTTCGGGCCGGCACCGTCGCGGGTGCGCTGCTCGCTCACCGAGCCGGACGTGACGGCGCAGTCCGCGCGCGCGGGGGTGCCGGTGCAGGTGTTCCTGCTGTGCGGCTCGTCGCTGGTGGCCGTCGACCGCTCGGTGCGGGTGGCGGACGGGGCGGCGGACTCGGAGCGGCGCGTGGTGGTGGCGCAGGGCCTGCTCGACCAGCTCGCCGCGTCGCCGCCGGCCGCCGAGAAGGAGGCCGGGTACACCACCGACGTGCGCGGCGGGATGACGGTGAGCGGGCCGGGACCGAAGGACCCGGACGACGCGCTGCGGCTGAGCGTGCCGCCGGGGGACCTGACCTCGTACGCGCTCGCCCAGCTGGTGTGCACCTTCTCCGACTCGGCGGCGGCCGAGGGTGACGGCTCGGTCGTGCTGGGCGGCCCCGGCTCCGAGCCGCTGCGCCGCTACGAGTGCACCGACGAGGTCCGCACCCGGCCGGGCAGCGCCGAGCCGCCGTCGTCGGAGGTCACGGGCGGCTGACCGGCTCCGGATGTGGCGGACGCCTCACCCGGCGTCCCCGGGCCGTCGTCCGCGCAGGTCACCGTCGGCCGGCGGGGCGGCGGTGACCGGTGTCGCCGGTGGCTCGTGCCAGTGCCGGGCGGGACGCCGGAACCGATCGTGCCGAGGGGTGCGTCTAGGGGGTCGTGCAGCGTCAAGGCTCCATCGGCGGCAGCGCCGCGATCCGTCTCCGTGCGACCGGGATTGTCCTCCTGGTCGCACACCTCCTGTTCGTGGCCTGGGTCACGCTGCGCCCCAGGGACGTCCCCTGGGTGATGCCCACGAATCTGCATCCGTTCGACGGCATCCGCGCCGACCTGAGGCTGGGCCCGCAGGAGGCGGCCCGGCGGATCGGCGAGGGGCTGGCGCTGCTCGCCCCGCTGGGCGTCCTGCTGCCGCTGGTGCACGGCCGGCTCCGGGTCTCACCGCTGGCCTCGCTGATCCGTACGGTCACGGCGGGTGCCCTGCTGTCGCTGGCGATCGAGCTGCTGCAGACCGGGGTGCCCGGTCAGGTCGCGGACGTCGACTCGCTGCTGCTGAACACCGCGGGCGTGGCCCTCGCGCACGCCACGGTGGTGCCGGCGGCCCGGGTGTGGCTGCGGCGCAGGGGCGAGCGCCGGGTGCGGGCGGCCGTGCCGCAGGAGGAAGCGGCTCAGGGTCGTGCCCCGAGGATTCCCAGGGTGGGGGTCGCCCCGTAAGCCGAGGATTCTCGGGGTCGGGATCGCCCCGGGGAGTGATGCTTCGTCCCCTTCGTCTCCGTAGCGTGGAAGGCAGACGGGGCAGCCGCAGGGGCCGCCTCTCTCCGACGCTCACGAAGGAGCCGCGATGTCCAGCCTCGCCCGCCCCACCAACGGCCGCATGATCGGCGGAGTGTGCGCCGCGCTGGCCCGCCGCTTCGGCACCTCCGCGACGACGATGCGCGTGATCTTCCTGGTCTCCTGTCTGCTGCCCGGCCCGCAGTTCCTGCTCTACATAGCGCTGTGGATCCTGCTGCCTTCGGAGGACAAGGCGCGCGCGGCCTGGTGACCCGGCCCGTGCACACGCCGTCGGGGCGCGCCCGGAACTCCGGGTGCGCCCCGACGGCGTGGCTGCGGGGTTCAGCCGATCGGCAGCCCGTTCACCGGCAGGCCGTGCGTGGGCAGGCCCTGGCCGACCGGAAGACCGCCGAGCAGTCCGGCGACCGGCTTGGTCGGCCCGTGGGCGAGCGCCTGCTCAGCGGCCGGCTGGGCGGCGGCCAGGCTCGTGGCGAGGGCCGGCTGGGCCTGCGACAGCTGGGCCCGGCCCAGCGCCTCGGAGGCTCCCGGCAGCATCTTGGTGACGTTCTCCAGCGGCAGCGTCTTGGTGACCCCGTCCAGGGCCTGCGTGGCGTCCGGGACGGCCGGGGCGGCGGTGGCGGAGCCGGCACCGACGGCGGCGATGGCGGCGCCGAGGGCGGCGACGCCGAGGGTCTTGGCAGCAGACTGCTTCATGATGAATGCGTCCTCGAATGGGATACGGGGAACCGATCGGTCCACGACCGTAAACACGGAACGGGGGGCGCCGCAAACATCGAAATGCGGACGGATTGTGAACGCCCGCCCGCATTCCGCGCTCCGCGCAACCCTGTGTTCAGCTCTCCGTGGCCGTGGAACCGCTGGTGGAGGCCGTCTGCTGGAACAGCCATTCGGACTTCAGCTCGGCATATCCGGGCTTGATCACGTCATTGATCATGGCGAGTCGTTCATCGAAAGGAATGAATGCTGACTTCATAGCATTGACCGAGAACCATTGCAGATCGTCGAGCGTGTAACCGAATGCGTCGACAAGGTGCTCGAATTCCCGGCTCATGCTGGTGCCGGACATCAGCCGGTTGTCGGTGTTGACCGTGGCGCGGAAGTGCAGCCGCCGCAGCAGGCCGATCGGGTGCTCCGCGTAGGAGGCCGCCGCGCCGGTCTGGAGGTTGGAGCTGGGGCACATCTCCAGCGGGATGCGCTTGTCGCGGACGTAGGAGGCCAGCCGGCCGAGCTTCACGCTGCCGTCCTCGCCGACCTCGATGTCGTCGATGATGCGCACGCCGTGCCCGAGGCGGTCGGCGCCGCACCACTGCAGGGCCTGCCAGATGGAGGGCAGTCCGAAGGCCTCACCGGCGTGGATGGTGAAGTGGTTGTTCTCCCGCTTCAGGTACTCGAAGGCGTCGAGGTGCCGGGTGGGCGGGTAGCCGGCCTCGGCGCCCGCGATGTCGAAGCCGACGACGCCGAGGTCGCGGTAGCGGTTGGCGAGTTCGGCGATCTCCAGGGCGCGGGCGGCGTGCCGCATCGCGGTGAGCAGGGCGCCGACGCGGATCCGGTGCCCGTTCTGACGGGCCGTCCGCTCTCCCTGCCGGAAGCCCTCGTTGACGGCCTCGACGACCTCCTCCAGGGTCAGGCCGCCTTCGAGATGCTGCTCGGGGGCGTAGCGCACCTCGGCGTAGACGACACCGTCCTCGGCGAGGTCCTCGGCGCACTCGCGGGCGACCCGCACGAGCGCGTCCCGGGTCTGCATCACCCCGACGGTGTGCGAGAAGGTCTCCAAGTACCGTTCCAGGGAACCGGAGTCGGCGGCCTCCCGGAACCAGACGCCGAGCTTGTCGGGGTCGCTCTCCGGGAGATGGGGATACCCGGTCTCCCGGGCGAGGTCGACGATCGTGCCGGGGCGCAGCCCGCCGTCGAGATGGTCGTGCAGCAGAACCTTGGGCGCCCGCCGGATCTGGTCCGAGCTCGGGGTGATGCCCGCTTGGATGCTCTGGCTCGTCATTTCCGCACTCTAACTCCTACGCGCGTAGAACGCGCGTCGCACACGTCCGTCGATACGCAACGGTGACCGCACGGACGGGTGGAGTACACCGCCGCTTCTGACACTGTTCTGTCATGGCACACCAAACGACGCCGGTCAGAACGGCCCGGCTGGGGAGGGCGTTCGGCGTGGAGCCGACGACGGTGAGCGGGGTGGTGCTGCTGCTCCCCGGGGGCGAGGAGGTCTCCGAGCGCAGACCGTCCCCGATGTGGGCGGCCGCCTCCGTGCGCGGCCTCGGGCGAAGACTCGCGCGCGCGGGCCGCGAGGAGGGGCTGGCCACGCATGTCGTGCACTACCGCTACCGCGGCTGGAACGGCGGCGAGGCCCATCTCGCCGCGGACGCGGCCTGGGCCGCCGACGAGGTCGTACGCCGGTACGGAGACGTTCCCGTGTGCCTCGCCGGGGTCGGCATGGGCGCACGGGCGGCGCTGCGGGCGGGGGGCCACGAGGCCGTCAACTCGGTGCTCGCGCTCGCCCCTTGGCTGCCCCAGGAGGACGTGGCCGCGCCACCCGAACCGGTGAAGCAGTTGGTGGGCCGGCGGGTGATGGTGGTGCACGGCACCCATGACGACCGCAGCGATCCGGAGTTGTCGTTCCGGCTCGCGGCGCGGGCCAAGAAGGCGAACCGGGAGGTGTGCCGGTTCGAAGTGCACGCCGACGGCCACGGGCTGCACCAGTACCGGGACGAGGTGCTGGCGCTGGCCGAGGACTTCGTCATGGGGGTGTTGTTCGGGAGGCGGTTCTCGCGGCCGGTCGAGGACGCGCTGGCGGCTCCGCCTCCTCTGGGGTTGCGGATGCCGCTCGCCGCGGGGTTCGGTTCCTCGTGGCGCCGGTGAGGTGAGGGGGGCCGCGGATCGTCGCGGGGCGCTGGTTCGCCGGGGGCTGGTCGCGCCCACGCGGCGGAACCGCACACCGGCACGGCCCCGCGCCCCTGGGGTCGCCGCCCTCAGGTCGGCAGCAAGTTGCCCCTTTTCGACAGCAGGAACCGCTTGAAGGCCGCCACCGGGGGTGTGTCCGGGTGGCCGTCCAGCCAGGCCACGCCGATCTCCCGCACCGCGCGCGGGGCCGTGACCGTCAGTTCCACCACGCCCGGGCGGGCCACGGCGGGAGGCGGCAGCAGGGCCACCCCCAGCCCTGCCGCCACCAGACCTCTCAGCGTCTCCGCCTCCTCCCCCTCGAAGGCGATCCGGGGCTTGAAGCCGGCCTCCTTGCACAGGTCGTCGGTGATGCGGCGCATGCCGTAGGCCGGTTCGAGGGTCACGAAGGTCTCGTCGGCGGCCTCGGCCAGCCGGACGCGCCTGCGTCCCGCCAGACGGTGGTCGGCCGGGACGACCAGGCGCAGCTTCTGCTCGTCCAGCCGGCGGGCGACCAGGTCAGGGGCGTCCGGGACCGGCGAGGTCAGGCACAGGTCGAGTTCCCCCGCCCGCAGCCGCTCGATCATCGCCTCGCCGTAGGTCTGGACGAGGCTGAAGCGGACGCGGGGGTGGTCGGCGCGGAAGGCGTGGATCAGGCCGGGGACGGTCTCGGCCCCCATGGTGTGCAGAAAGCCGAAGGCGACCTTGCCGGTGGCCGCGTCGGCGTCGGCGCGGACCTCGTCGACGGCGCGCTCGATCTCCGCCAGGGCGCGTTCGACCGAGGTGAGGAAGGTGCGGCCGGCGGGGGTGAGGGAGACCGTGCGGCCTCTGCGGGCGAACAGGTCGACGCCCAGGTCCTGTTCGAGGCGGACCATCGCCCGGGAAAGGGTCGACTGCGGCACCTGCATCTCCTGCGCGGCGCGGGTGACGTGCTCGGTCCGGGCGACGCCCGCGAAGTAGGCGAGCCTCGGGGCCAGCGACCGCGACATGACGGTCATGTCTTCTGTGTCACTGGACGGTGACAGGTGAAGCTGTGACCTCTGCTGATGCACCATGGGAACGATTATGCCGAGTCCGTGCATTGGACGGATGAAGGGGCGTGTCCCTACGGTCGAAGCATGTCTCCCGCCAGTACCGGGGCGTCCACGATCGTGGACGCCGCGTCCTTCGTCCCCGCCGCCGACTCCCGTATGACCCCCGGTGGTCCCGGCTACCGCCGGATGAGCCTCGCGCTCTTCCTCGCCGGTGTGGCGACCTTCGCCCTCCTGTACTCCACGCAGGCCCTGCTGCCGCTGATCTCCGGTGACTTCGGGGTGGCGGCGAGCGAGGCGAGCTGGACGGTGGCGGCGGCGACCGGTGGGCTGGCGCTGTTCGTACTGCCGATGAGCGCCCTGTCGGAGCGCTACGGGCGCCGTACGGTGATGACCGCCTCGCTCGCCGTCGCGGTGACCGTCGGGCTGCTGGTCCCCTTCGCGCCGTCGCTGGGCGCGCTGGTGGTGCTGCGGGCGGTGCAGGGCGCCGCCCTGGCCGGGCTGCCGGCCTCGGCGACCGCCTATCTGGCGGAGGAGGTCCGGCCCAAGGCGCTGGTGACGGCGATCGGGCTGTTCGTCGCGGGCAACAGTGTCGGCGGGATGAGCGGCCGGGTCATCACCGGCTGGGTCGCGCAGGAGTGGGGCTGGCGGGTCGCGCTGGGGGTGATCGGCGCGCTCGCGGTGGGCTGCGCCGTCGCGTTCCGGCTGCTGCTGCCGGCGCCCCGGCACTTCACGGCGGGTTCGCTGCGGCCCCGCGTCCTGGCCCGCACGGTCCGTGATCACCTGTCCGACCCGCTGCTGCGCCGGCTGTACGCGATCGGCGCGCTGTTCATGACCGTCTTCGGCGGGGTGTACACGGTCATCGGCTACCGGCTGACCGAGGCGCCGTTCTCGCTCCCGCAGGGCATCGTCGGCTCGATCTTCCTGGTGTACCTGGTCGGTACGGTGTCGGCGTCGACGGCCGGCCGCCTGGTGGGCCGGCTCGGGCGACGCGGGGCCCTGTACCTGGCGGGCGGTACGACGGCGGCGGGCCTGCTGCTGTCCCTGGCGGACTCGCTGGTGCCGGTCCTGCTCGGCCTGGTGCTGATCACGGCGGGCTTCTTCGCGGGGCACGCGGTGGCGTCCTCGGCGGTCGGCAAGACGGCGACCACCGGTCGCGCGCAGGCCTCCGCCCTCTACCAGTCGGCCTACTACGTCGGCTCCAGCACCGGCTCGACGGTCGGCGCGACGGCATTCCACTCCGGTGGCTGGGCCGGCACGGTCGGCGTGGGCCTCCTGGCGGTGCTCGGGGTCGTCACGATCACCGTGCTCGGGACGCGGGCGGCGCGCCGGCGGACCTTCGCCGCCGCGCACTGACCCTTCCCGCCCGGACCTGGTGTTCTGCCGGCTCGGCAGGCCGTTGTCAGTGGCCTGCGGTAGCTTCCGAAGTGCTGGACGCGAAGGCGCGTGACAGGACGGCCACAGGGGTGGGTGGACGACGATGAGCGACGGTACGGCGGGCACGGCGACGGTCGAGGACCTCGACGCCAGGCTGGAGCGGCACCGGGTCGAGCTGACCGGCTACTGCTACCGCATGCTCGGCTCCTCCTTCGAGGCCGAGGACGCGGTGCAGGACACGCTGGTGCGCGCCTGGCGCAGCTACGACAAGTTCGAGGGCCGTTCCAGTCTGCGCTCGTGGCTGTACCGGATCGCGACGAACGTCTGTCTGGACATGCTGACGGCGGGCAACAAGCGGGCGCGCCCGATGGACCTCTCCGCGCCGACGCCCCTCGCCCGGGCGGCCCTCTCCCCCCGGCCCGACCACACCTGGCTGGAGCCGATGCCCGACGCCCGGGTCCTGCCGGCGGTGGAGGACCCGGCGGAGGCGGCGGTCGCCAAGGAGTCGGTGCGGCTGGCCTTCATGGCCGCGCTGCAGCGGCTGCCGCCGAAGCAGCGGGCGGTGCTGATCCTGCGCGAGGTGCTGGCGTGGCGGGCGAGTGAGGTCGCCGAACTGCTGGACACCTCGGTCGCCTCGGTCAACAGCGCGCTGCAGCGGGCGCGGGCCACCCTGGCCGAGCGGGCCGAGGCGGGGGCGGACGCGGCCGTGTCCGACCCGCTGGACGAGGAGCAGCAGAAGCTGCTGGAGCGCTATGTAGCGGCCTTCGAGGGCTACGACATGAAGGCGCTGACGGCCCTGCTGCACGAGGACGCCGTCATGTCGATGCCGCCGTTCGACCTGTGGCTGACGGGCCACGAGGACATCACGGGCTTCATGACGACGCTCGGCTCGGCGTGCGAGGGCTCGCGTCTGCTGCCGGTGCGGGTGAACGGCCTGCCGGGCTTCGCCCAGTACAAGCCGGACCCGGAGGCGGGCGGTTTCGCTCCCTGGGCGATCCAGATCCTCGAGATCTCAGACGGCCGCCTCACCGGGTTCCACTTCTATCTCGACACCCGGCGCTGGTTCCCGCTGTTCGGTCTCCCCCTCCACCTCGACGGGGAGTCCGACGAGGTCGAGCAGGGCGCGTAGGGCGGGCTCGGGGGCGCGCAGGCGCAGCCGCCCCCCGGCGCGCCGCGCGGCGAGCTGAAGGCGGGCCAGCAGCTCCACGGCGGCGAGCCCGGGCGGCCCGAGGGCGCTCACATCACAGACGACGACCCCACCACCGCCGGCCGCCAGCAGGGCGCGTACGGCGTCGGCGGTCCCTGCCACCCGAGCGGGGGTGACCGGGCCGGTCAGTGCGAGCACGGGCGGTGTCTTGGGGTCCACGTGCGGTAGACCCCGGGGCGGGGGTCAACTCATCGGGCCTGGCCCTACTCGGTGGGAAACTCGCTGGTGTCGATGGTGACGCCGAAGGGGGCGGGAAGCACCAGGGGCTCGCCGAACTTGGCGACGGCCAGCGGGCGGTAGACATCGCCGTGCGGCTCGCCATAGAGGGTCGCGGTGGGGCCGTCGGGCGCCCAGCGGTCGACGAGGAGAGAGAACGGGATGCCTGCCGAGGCGTAGGCCGCCGGCTTGCTGACGCGGTCGTGGCGGGCGTTCTTCCTGGAAGTGACCTCGACCACCAGTTCGGCCAGGGCGGCTGGAAGATACGTCTCCGACTCGGCACATTCCTGAACCGGCGCGACGAGCAGGTCCGGGATGAACATGCCCAGCCGGGACGGAACGGCGATGGCCTGCGTCTGGAAGATCTCCCAATCCTCAGGGATCACTGAGTACAGGCGTCGCTGAATGCGGGACGCGATCACGTTGTGGCGGGACGCGGGAGCAGGTGACACGGTGATGATCCCCTCGATGATCTCCACCTTGCTGCCCTCGGGCCTTTCCATCTCCTCCCAGAACCGGACGAGGTCGTCCCAGCTCTGCTCGGGGTCGTGGCCCACGGTGAGTGCGCTCATGGCGGTCTCCAATCGGTGCGTCACCGATCACAGCATGCCGAACGGGATCGGTTCAGGTCCACCGATCCCGTTCACCCGAATGGGGAAACCGCAGGTCAGGCGATACGTTCCAGCACCACCGGCGATGCCGTGAACGGCGTGCCGGGGGCGGCGATGTCGTAGGAGCCGGTCACCGCCTGGAGGGCGTAGTCGAAGCGCTCCGGGGTGTCGGTGTGCAAGGTCAGGAGGGGCTGGCCCGCCGTGACCGTGTCGCCGGGGCGGGCGTGGAGTTCGACGCCCGCGCCCGCCTGGACCGGGTCCTCCTTGCGGGCGCGGCCCGCGCCGAGGCGCCAGGCGGCGATGCCGATGTCGTAGGCGTCGAGGCGGGTGAGGACGCCGGAGGAGGGGGCCGTGACGACGTGCTGTTCGCGGGCCACCGGCAGCGGGGCGTCCGGGTCGCCGCCCTGGGCCGCGATCATGCGGCGCCAGACGTCCATCGCCGAGCCGTCGGCCAGCGCCTTCGCCGGGTCCGCGTCCTTCACACCGGCCGCGTCGAGCATCTCGCGGGCGAGGGCGATCGTCAGTTCGACGACGTCGGCGGGGCCGCCGCCGGCCAGGACTTCGACCGACTCGCGGACCTCCAGGGCGTTGCCGGCGGTGAGGCCGAGCGGGGTGGACATGTCCGTCAGCAGGGCGACCGTCTTCACACCGTGGTCCGTGCCGAGGCCCACCATCGTGGACGCCAGTTCGCGCGCGTCCTCGATGGTCTTCATGAAGGCGCCGGTGCCGACCTTCACGTCCAGGACCAGGGAGCCGGTGCCCTCGGCGATCTTCTTCGACATGATCGAGGAGGCGATGAGCGGGATCGCCTCGACCGTGCCGGTCACGTCCCGCAGGGCGTACAGCTTCTTGTCGGCGGGGGCGAGGCCGTCGCCGGCTGCGCAGATCACGGCGCCGGTGCCGTCGAGGACGGAGAGCATCTCCTCGTTCGACAGCAGCGCGCGCCAGCCGGGGATGGACTCCAGCTTGTCCAGGGTGCCGCCGGTGTGACCGAGGCCGCGGCCGGAGAGCTGCGGGACCGCGGCGCCGCAGGCCGCCACCAGGGGGGCAAGGGGAAGCGTGATCTTGTCGCCGACACCGCCGGTGGAGTGCTTGTCGGCGGTGGGGCGGGACAGGGACGAGAAGTCCATGCGCTCACCGGAGGCGATCATCGCGGCCGTCCAGCGGGCGATCTCACGCCGGTTCATGCCGTTCAGCAGGATGGCCATCGCGAGCGACGACATCTGCTCGTCGGCGACCTCGCCACGGGTGTACGCGTCGATGACCCAGTCGATCTGCTCGTCGCTGAGCTCACCGCGGTCCCGCTTGGTGCGGATGACGGAGATGGCGTCCATGGCCATGGCTTTCCTTCCGGTGGTGCGGGTGGTGCAGAAAGTCGTTGCGGAAAGTGCGCGGCCCCTCTGCGCCAGTCAGAGGGGCCGGGCGGGGGTCACTGGGTGAGGTGGTCCGGCCCGAAGGCCTGCGGGAGCATCTCGGAGAGGGGCACGATCCCCGCCGGCGTCTCCAGCAGGAGGCCGTCGCCGCCGAACTCGTACAGCAGCTGGCGGCAGCGGCCGCACGGGACGAGGATCTCGCCCCTGCCGTCCACGCAGGTGAAGTGCGTGAGCCGGCCGCCGCCGGTGTTCTGCAGCTGGGAGACCAGCCCGCACTCGGCACACAGGCCGAGCCCGTAGGAGGCGTTCTCGACGTTGCAGCCCGACACGATCCGGCCGTCGTCGACGAGGGCCGCCACGCCGACGGGGTAGCCGGAGTACGGGGCGTACGCCCGGGACATGGCGTCCCGGGCCACCGTCCGCAGCTTCTCCCAGTCGACCGGGTCGGCCGGCGTGGCGGCGGGCGTCACTTGCCCTGTCCCTTCCGGTACGGCAGGCCGTCCGCCTTCGGCATGCGCAGGCGCTGGGCGGACAGGGAGAGGACCAGCAGGGTGACGACGTACGGGGTGGCCGTGACGACCTGGTTCGGGACGTCGTCCGTGCTGACGTACCAGACGAACATCAGGGCCGAGACCGCGGCGGTGATCGCGGCCGGGACGTACTTCTTCCGCCACACCAGGTAGGCCACCCCGGCGACCAGCAGGATCGCGAGCAGCAGGATCAGCGCGTGCACGTTGGTGGTGCCGCCGCGCAGGTTGAGGCTGTCGGTGTAGCCGAACAGGCCGGCGCCCAGGGCCAGTCCGCCCGGCATCCAGTTGCCGAAGATCATCGCGGCGAGACCGATGTAACCGCGGCCGGCGGTCTGGCCGTCGAGGTAGACGTTGGACGCCACGATGGACAGGAAGGCGCCGCCGAGACCGGCGAAGCCGCCGGAGATGATCACGGCGATGTACTTGTACTTGTAGACGTTGACGCCGAGGGACTCGGCCGCCACCGGGTTCTCGCCGCAGGAGCGCAGCCGCAGGCCGAAGGACGTGCGCCACAGCACGTACCAGGTGCCGGGCACGAGGGCGACGGCCACGACGGTGAGCGGCGACAGGTTGGTGATCAGACCGCCGACCAGGCCGGCGAGGTCGGAGACCAGGAACCAGTGCTTGCCGTTGAGGGTCTCCAGCCAGCCGGACAGGCCGGGGACGTCGAAGGTGCCCAGCGATTCGATCGGCGGGGACTGCTTGGAGGAGCCCTGCGGGGCGTTCTCGAAGGTGAACTTCGACAGGTAGCGGGTGGTGCCCAGGGCCAGGATGTTCAGGGCCACACCGGAGACGATGTGGTTGACGTTGAAGGTGACGGTGGCGATGGCGTGCAGGACGGCGCCGAGCGCGCCGCCGACGATGCCGAAGACGACACCGGTCCACGGGCCCCACTGGTAGCCGGCCCAGGCGCCGAACCAGGTGCCGAGGATCATCATGCCCTCGAGGCCGATGTTGACGACGCCCGCCCGCTCGGCCCACAGACCGCCGAGGCCGGCGAGGCCGATCGGCACGGCGGCGCGCAGCGCGGTGGACATCTGGCCGGTGGACGTGATGCCGTCCGCGCCGGTGATCAGCCGGACGACCGACGTGAGGATCAGCACGCCCGCGATGACCAGCAGGAGTACGGGCAGCGACATCCGGCGGCCGCCCTTGCGGGGCTGATGGGCCTTCGGCTTCGCGATGGTCGCGGTGCTCATCAGACCGCCACCTCCTTCTTGGTGTTCGCGGCGGCGGCGAGCTCCTCACCGACACGCTTCTGCTGGCGGCGCAGACCCCAGGTGCGGACGACCTCGTAGGAGATGACGACCGCGAAGACGATCAGGCCCTGCATGATCATCGCGATCTCCTTCTCGTACGGCTCGGGAGTCGCGTAGTCGAGGGCGGGAGACGCCTTGTCGAGGAAGGCCCACAGGAGGGCGGCGAACGCGATGCCGACCGGGTTGTTGCGGCCGAGCAGGGCGATGCCGATGGCGAGGAAGCCGACACCCGTCGGGAAGCTCAGGCTGTAGGTGTGGGCGCTGCCGAGCAGCAGCGGCAGGCCGGCGAGGCCGGAGACGGCACCGGAGACGATCATCACGGTGAGGATCATGCGCTTGGCGTCGACGCCGGAGGCGGCGGCGGCCGACTCGGACTCACCGGTGGCGCGCAGGTCGAAGCCGAAGCGGGTGCGGTTGAGGACGAGCCAGTACACGACGCCGAGGGCGACGGCGAGGAAGACCAGGCCGTAGATCTCGCCGACGTCCGGGCCGAGGTCGATGCCGGGGACCCAGCCGGACTCCTTCATGATGCCGGTGGTCTTGTTGTCACCGACCAGCTCGCCGAACACCTCGGGCAGGGTGAGGTAGGCGATGAGGCTGGTGGCGATCGCGTTGAGCATGATCGTCGCGACGACCTCGCTGACGCCGCGGGTCACCTTCAGGACGCCCGCGACGCCGGCCCAGAGTCCACCGGTGAGGGCGGCGACCAGCAGCAGCATCGGGACCTGGAGGAAGGCCGGCAGGTCGACGTGCGCGCCGACCACCGCGGTCATCATCGCGGCCAGGCGGTACTGGCCGTCGACGCCGATGTTGAAGAGGTTCATGCGGAAGCCGAGGGCGACCGCCAGGGCGGCGACGTAGTACAGCGACGCCTGGTTGATGATCAGCACCTGGACGTCGGAGTAGCCGATCTGCTCCAGCATGAGCGTGTACGGCTCGATCGGGCTCTTGCCCGAGGCGATCAGCACGACCGAGGTCAGCAGGATCGCCGCGACGAGCGCCATGACCGGGCCGGCCACGGCGAGGAGCAGACGCTCCTTGTCGAACTTCTTCATCGGGCCTCGTCCTCCGGACCGGCGGCTGCGTCGTCTTCCGCAGGCGTCTCTACGTGTTCCAGGTGACCGGTCGCGGCGCCGGTCATGGCGGAGCCGAGCTCCTCCGGGGTGATGGTGGCGGGGTCGGCGTCGGCGACCAGCCTGCCGTTGTAGATCACCCGCAGGGTGTCCGACAGGCCGATGAGCTCGTCGAGGTCGGCGGAGATGAGCAGCACGGCCAGGCCCTCGCGGCGGGCCTCGCGGATGCGGTCCCAGATCTGGGCCTGCGCGCCGACGTCCACACCGCGGGTGGGGTGGGCGGCGATCAGGAACTTCGGGTTGTGGCTCATCTCGCGGCCGACGATCAGCTTCTGCTGGTTGCCGCCGGAGAGGGAGGCGGCGGTGACGTCGATGCCGGGGGTGCGGACGTCGAACTCCTCGACGATCCGGCGGGTGTCGGCCTGGGCGCCCTTGGGGTTCAGCCAGAAGCCCTTGGCGTTGGGGGTCTCGGTGACATGGCCGAGGATGCGGTTCTCCCAGAGGGGGGCCTCCAGGAGCAGGCCCTGGCGGTGGCGGTCCTCGGGGATGTAGCCGACGCCGGACTCGCGGCGCTTGCGGGTGGGCCAGGGGGTGATGTCCTCGCCGAGGAAGGCGATGGTCCCGGAGTCGGCGTTCTTGGTGCCGATGAGCGCGTCGATCAGCTCGGTCTGGCCGTTGCCCTCGACGCCGGCGATGCCCATGACCTCACCGGCGTGGATGGTGAAGCTGACGTCGTCCAGGACGCGCTTGACCTCGCCGCCGGCCTCGACGAGGGAGCCGGGGCCCACGGGCTCGGACTCGACGCCCAGGGAGGCGCCGCCGCTCGCGAAGACGGTGAGGTTCTCGACCTGGAGGACGGGCTGGTCGGTGACGGTGGACTCGGCGGTCTCCGGGGTGGGCAGCTCGCTGCCGACCATCATCTCGGCGAGCTGGCGCGGGGTGGTCTCGGCGGGGACCGCGGTGCCGACGGTGGTGCCGCGCCGGATGACGGTGATGTCGTCGGCGACGGAGAGGACCTCGCCCAGCTTGTGGGAGATGAAGATGACCGAGAGGCCCTCGGCCTTCAGCTCGCGCAGGTTGGCGAAGAGCGCGTCGACCTCCTGCGGGACGAGCACGGCGGTCGGCTCGTCGAGGATCAGGGTCCGGGCGCCCCGGAAGAGGACCTTGAGGATCTCCACGCGCTGGCGGTCGGCGACACCGAGGTCCTCGACGAGGGCGTCGGGGCGGACGCCGAGGCCGTAGCGGTCGGAGATCTCCTTGATCTTCTTCCGGGCGGCGCCGCCGATGCCGTGCAGCTTCTCGCTGCCCAGCACCACGTTCTCCAGGACGGTGAGGTTGTCGGCCAGCATGAAGTGCTGATGGACCATGCCGATGCCGCGGGCGATGGCGTCGGCGGGGCTGGAGAAGGTGACCTGTTCGCCGTCGACGGCGATGGTGCCCTCGTCCGGCTTCTGCATGCCGTAGAGGATCTTCATCAGGGTCGACTTGCCGGCGCCGTTCTCGCCGACGAGGGCGTGCACGGTGCCCTTGCGGACGGTCAGGTGGATGTCGTGGTTGGCGACGACACCGGGGAAGCGCTTGGTGATCCCCGCCAGCTCTACCGCGATCGTCGACTGTGCGGTGAGCGGAGGGCTGCTGGACGCGTCGATGGCGCACTCTCCTTGAAAAAGGGGCCGCTCTACGCGCGTAGCGCCCCTGCTTTAAATAGTGCCCGGATCGAATCGACCTTGAATGATCTTGATAGCGATCTCGATCAAGTCCGGATCCGTTCCGAGCATTCTGCCGCGCGAACGGGGCACGAGCGGCCCCGGAGCCGATCTCGCGTGGTCCGTCCGTCAGGACGGGCCGGGCGGCGTCCGGTGTGTGCGCCCGCACGGTGCCGGAAGGACCTCGTAGCCGTGGCTACGGGGGTCTTCCGGCACCGCCGCGAGCGGGTGTGCCAGGCGTCGCCAGGCGGGCGCGAGACCGGCGCCGGGGCCGATCCTGCCCGCGCCCCGTTCCGTGGCCGTAACGCTGTCATTGCAGCGCCCTGTTGGCCAATGCCTCTGACCGGTTCAGTTCCGGGGTCAGGAGGTCTTGACGGTGATGCTGCCGTCCTTGATGCCCTCTTCGGCCTTCTTGATCGCGGCCTGGATGTCGGCGTTGCCGGCGAAGGTCGGGTTGGAGTTCGACACGCTCACGCCGCCGTTCTCCAGGCTGCCGCGGACGACGCCCGTCGCCGGCTTGCCGTCCTCGACCGACTTGGCCAGGTTGTAGACCGCGCCCTGGACGTTCTTCATGGCGGAGGTCAGGATCGAGGCCTTGTACGCCTTGAGCGCGTCCTGCTTGTACTGGTCGGAGTCGACGCCGATCGCCCAGATCTTGTTGGCGTTGGCGGCCTTGATGACGCCCTGGCCGGACAGGCCGGCGGCGGCGTAGATGACGTCCGCGCCCGCGTCGATCTGGCCCTCGGCGGCGCTCTCACCCTTGTCGGGGCTGGAGAAGCCACCCTCGGCGGCGGTCTCGGTCAGGTACTGCGACTTGACCGTGACGCCCTTCTTGGTGTCCTCGACGCCCTGCTTGAAGCCGGCCTCGAACTTGTGGATCAGCGGCACGTCCACACCGCCGATGAAGCCCACCACGTCGGACTTGGTGGCCTTGGCGGCCGCGACACCGGCGAGGTAGGAGGCCTGCTCCTCGTGGAAGACGAGGTCGGCGACGTTGTCGGCCTTGATCTGCTCGTCGTCGACGATGCCGAAGGTGGTCTTCGGGTACTTGGCCGCGGCCTCCTTGACGGCCGGAGCGTAGGCGAAGCCGACGCCGATCACCGGGTTGTAACCCTGCTTGGCAAGGTTCTCCAGGCGCTGGACCTTGTCCGCGTCGGACTCGCCGTCCTGCGGCTCGACCGCGGTGGACTTGTAGCCGAACTCCTTGTCGGCCTGCTCCAGGCCGGCGGTGGCGGCATCGTTGAAGGACTGGTCGCCCTTGCCGCCGACGTCGTACGCGAGAGCGAGGCCCAGGTTCTTGCTGCTGCTCTCGGACGAGGAGGACGAGGTGGACGAGCTTCCACAGGCGGAAACGGTCACTGCGAGAGCTGCGGTGGCAACACCCGCAGCTGCGATTCGGGACACCCGGCGCATGGAACGAGACTCCTTTGTGCAAGCGCCCAAACCAGGCGCTGGTTCCGCCGCAGCGTAACGCGCGTAGACCGGCAGGAAAAACCCTTCTGTCCGCTCCGTTATCGAGCTGTGGCCGCAGTTGTAGCCCAGGTTACGGACAGCGGAAGGCCCCTTGCGGGAGGCAAGGGGCCTATGGGCTGCAAGGACGCCCGTAAGGGCGTAGGAAGGGGACGGAACCTGTGTTACGAAGGCCCCGCCGGGGCGTTACTTGGTGTTGACCGTGACCTTGCCGTCGATGATGTCCTGCTTGGCCTTGTCGACGGCGTCCACGACGTCCGTCATGGCCTTGTACTTCGGGTTGGAGTCGGCGAAGCCGACACCGTCGTTGGAGAGGCTGCCGCGGACCACGCCGGACAGGGGCTTGCCCTCGTAGACGGACTTCACGAGGTCGTAGACCGCGCCGCCGACGTTCTTCAGCGCCGAGCCGAGGATGTAGTCCTTGTACGCGGCGAGCGCGCTCTGGCTGTACTGGTCGGAGTCGACACCGATGGCCCACACCTTCTTGGCGGCGGCCTCGGTGATCACGCCCTGACCGGAGAGGCCGGCCGCGTGGTAGAGGACGTCGGCACCGGCCTCGATCTGGCCGCCGGCGGCGTCCTTGCCCTTGTCGGGGCTGGAGAAGCCGCCCTCCTGGGCCGTCTCGGTGAGGTACTGCGACTCGATCTTGATGTTCGGGTTGACCGACTTGGCGCCCTGGACGTAACCGGCCTCGAACTTGCGGATCAGCGGGATGTCCACCCCGCCGATGAAGCCGATGTGGGCCTTCTTGGACGCCTTGGCGGCGGCGACGCCGGCCAGGTAGGAGGCCTGCTCCTCGTGGAAGACCATGTCGGCGACGTTCTTCGCCTGGACGGTCTCGTCGTCGATGATCCCGAAGGTGGTGTTCGGGAACTTGGCGGCGACCGCCTTGACGGCCGGCCCGTAGACGAAGCCGACGCCGATCACCGGGTTGTAGCCGGCCTGGGCGAGCTGGGTCAGGCGCTGGATCTTGTCCGCGTCGGTCTCGTTGTCCTGCGGCTCGACGTCCCGGCCGCTGATGCCGAACTCCTTCTCGGCCTTCTGCAGGCCGGCGTAGGCGGCGTCGTTGAAGGACTGGTCGCCCTTGCCGCCGATGTCGTACGCCAGGCCGATGCCCTTGCCCGAGTACTTTCCGGACGACTCCGAGTCGCTCGTCTTGGAACCGGTGCTGGACTCGCCGCAGCCGGCGGCAGCCAGAGCGACGACCGCGACGGTCACCGCCGCCCGGGAGAATCTGCTCCTCCGAGATATCAGACGCACAGCAAGCACCCCTTCGCATCCCCACGGCGCCGTGACCGGCCCGCTTTCCCCTTGGTGGCGCCGTCCGGGGGGCTCCCCCGAGAAGCCGTACCGGCTGGCGATTCCGGCGACAGTAACGCGCGTAGAAGGGCAGGGGAACGGGGTTTCCCGGTCCCGTTATCGATTCGTGCCGACCTTGGGTTACAAGCGCGTCCTGGGGGTTACGGGTGGGTGACACAGGGGGACGAAGGGGTGCCTTCCGGTCATCCCGTCGCCCCCCTGGCGGTCACCGCCGTGTCATACGTCGCGGGTGGCGGCGTCCAGCAGGGCCGCGGCCGTGAACAGCTCGACGCCCACGGTGATCGCGGACTCGTCCGCGTCGAAGTCGCCCTGGTGCAGATCACGGACCGTGCGCTCACCCGGCGGCCGGACGCCGAGCCGGGCCATGGCCCCCGGCACGCGCTCCAGGTACCAGGAGAAGTCCTCCCCGCCGAGGCTCTGCTCGGTGTTCTCCACCGAGCCCTCGCCGCGCCGGGCGTACATCGCCTCGCGCAGCAGCCCGGTCACGTCGCCGTCGTTGACGACGGGCGGCACACCCCGCACGTAGTTGATCTCGGACTTGGCGCGGTGCAGGTTGGCGACCTCGTCGATCGCCGCCACGACGATGTCCGGGGCCTGGCGCCACGCCTCGATGTCCAGGCAGCGCACGGTGCCGGACAGCTCGGCGTGCTGCGGGATCACGTTCGGGGCGTGCCCGCTCTCGATGCGTCCCCAGGTGACCGCCAGCCCGGCCCGGGTGTCGACCCGCCGGCCGACGAGCGCGGGCACGTCGGTGACCACGCGGGCGGCCGCGGTGACGAGGTCGGTGGTGAGGTGGGGGCGGGCGGTGTGGCCGCCGGGGCCGTCCAGGGTGATCTCCAGCCGGTCGCAGGCCGAGGTGATGGCACCCTCGCGCAGCCCGATGAACCCGGCGTCGACTCGCGGGTCGCAGTGCACCGCGATGATCCGCCCGACCCCGTCCAGGGCGCCGCACGCGATGGCGTCGGCGGCGCCCCCGGGCAGCACCTCCTCGGCGGGCTGGAAGATCAGCCGCACGGGACGCGGGAGGCGCCCCTGCCGGTGCAGCTCGGCCAGGACGAGGCCGGCGCCGAGGACGACCGTGGTGTGCACGTCGTGACCGCAGGCGTGGGCGCGGTCCGGGACGGTCGAGCGGTACGCGCACTCGGTCTTCGTGTCCGGGATGGGCAGGGCGTCGATGTCGGCGCGCATGGCGAGGATGGGCACGCCGGAGACCGGCTCGCCCTCCTCGATCCCGATGTCGCAGATGAGGCCCGTTCCTACGGCGAGGACGCGCGGCGTGAGGCCTGCCTTCTCCAGGCGGGCCTTGATCGCGGCGGTCGTACGGAACTCCTGGTTGCCGAGCTCGGGGTGCATGTGCATGTCGCGCCGGAAGGCGACGAGCTCCGCACGCAGGGCTTCCGGCAGCGTGCCGGGCAGGGCGCGCTCTGAAGGATCGGCCTCGGACTCTCGGGACATCAGTTGCTTCACCCTCTGAAGGGTAGGACGCCGAAGCGGTCAACTGACCCGATCAACAAAATTTCAACCCGTTGGAGGAAGAAAAGTTGGCCGCGCGACGCATGGCTGCTGCAGAGGGTGGGTAAACTCGCCGAATTCTTCCTTGGCGCCGTCCCTCTTCCTTCCCTCACGCATACCACGACCAGCGGGGGGTACGCCCCGTCTGTCCACGTTCCGGGATCGGCCACGGATCCCTCGGCGCAGGGCGACGCGCCCTTCACACCGCGCGAGCACCGCGGGAAAAACCGCTCCCCGGGCTTGGGCCATCGGGAGGAGCACCCGTCGGCCCGCCCGGCGCGCCGGTAGTGTGCGCCCCCATGACCGACCTGGACGTCGACTTCCTGCACGCCACCCGCACCTCGTACGACGCGATAGCCGAGGCCTACGCCGAGGAGTTTCCCGACGGGCTGGGGCACCGGGTCATGGACAACTCGCTGGTCTCCGGGTTCGCCGACCTGGTCAAGGAGCGCGGGGGCGGGGAGCCGGTCGCCGACGTCGGATGCGGGCCCGGGTTCGTGACGCGGCGGCTCGACGCCCTCGGGCTGCCGGTGTTCGGGGTGGACGTCTCGCCGCGCATGGTCGCGCTGGCCTCGCGGACGCATCCGCATCTGCGGTTCCATGTCGGGTCGATGACCGGGCTCGATCTGCCCGACCGCTCTCTGGGCGGGCTGCTCGCGCTGTACTCCGTCGTCCATGTGCCCGACGCGGAACTGCCCGGGGTGATCCGGGAGTTCCGGCGGGTCCTGGTGCCCGGTGGGTGGCTGCTGCTCGCCTTCCAGACCGGGCGGGGGGAGCAGCTGCACATCACGGAGCGGTTCGGGCAGGAGGTCTCGCTGCGCTACTGCTTCCGGGATCCGGAGGCGGTGGCCGCGCTGCTCGGTGACGCGGGGCTGGAGGTGCGGGCGCGTGTCGTCCTGGCGCCGGACGAGGGGGCGCGGCGCCCCCGCGCCTTCCTCCTGGCGCGCGCGCCGGGCCCGGTCACGTCAGCGGCGGCGGGGCGTACGGCTCGCGCCACCACGGACCCGCGGGCGTAGTTCGCCACCGCGTGCTGATCCCGGCGGTCACGAGACGAGCTGCCACGACGTCGGGGCGCTGTCCGACGAGCGCGTCGACGCCTCCGGCTGGCGGCCAAGGCCGCCCTGACCGCCCCGGCGGCCTGAGCGGGCCTGGGGTGGGTGCGGTGCGCTTGCCGGCGCGCGCAGGGTGCCGCTGCGCCCACCCGTGCCGCCCCAGCGGCACGACTGCCCGCAGCTACGCGGTCAAAGGGGCGCGGGGAACTGCGCGGCGGGGACCCGCAGCCGGCCCACAACCCGCGACGCCTCACGCAGCCCCGGGAGCCACCGGGCAACGCGACTGCAACCCCCCAGGGGCGCGGGGAACTGCGCGACCAGCCACCACGGACCCGCTGTCGGCCCACAACCCGCGACGCCTCACGCAGCCACGGAAGCCACCGGGCAACGCGACTGCAACCCCCCAGGGGCGCGGGGAACTGCGCGACCGGCCACCGCGGACCCGCTGTCGGCCGGCGACCCGTGGCGGCACGCCGGGGTGCGGGCTAGGCCGGTAGTACGGCTGCCAGGCGGTGGACGTCGCGGGCGGTGTCCGTCACGCCGGAGAGGAAGCCCTGGGCCCGCGGCGAGGCGCGGTCGGTCAGCCAGGCGGGGTCGATGTCGCAGACGGCCACGCGGACGTCCGTGCCCGACAGCGCCAGCGGCAGGGTGTGGACCACCGTCGACGGGAAGCTGAGCACCGTCCGGCCGATCGGGCCCCGCCGGGCGATCAGTTCGAGGGGGAGGTCGGGGCGGACCACCTCCAGGCCCGTCTCCACGGCCAGCCGGTGGAGTTTGTCCGCGCTCTCGCGGCGATGGGCGAAGTAGCGGGCCGCGCCATGGGCCCGCGCCAGCGCGCGTACCGCCTCCAGGTAGCGGTCGGCGTCCACCACCCCCGTCTCCACCAGCGACGTACCGACCATGTCCGCGCCCTTCGTCACACGCGGCGGACCGAAGCGTGCCCGGGTCCAGGCGAAGGTGTTGGCCGTGACGGTGACTCCCTCGGGGCTGTCGTCTATCGGCATCGAGGAGAAGACCTCCACCCGGCGGCCCTGGGCCGGCGTCAGCCGGCGTCTGGCCGAGGACGACACCGGGGCGAAGAGGACGTCGCGGGGGCCGGGCCGGCCGCCCTTGCGGTGCCAGCGGACCAGCCGTTCGCCCCGGGCCAGCTGGCCCACGAACTCCATGGTGGCCGTGCCGTCGTCGACGACGACCAGGTCGGCGGCCCTGGTGATGGTGAGCAGCAGCTGCACGTAGCGCGAGAACGGGTCCCCCATCACCACCCGCCTCGCCCGCCGCAGCATCGGCGTCAGGCCGCCGATCGTGCGGAAGGGGGCCGTGGTACCGCCCCGCGCCTCCTCCCAGCGGACCGCGTGGCCCTCGTCGCGGGCCAGTTCCGCCATGCGCCGCAGCTGGCCGCGCGTCATGGGGTCGTTCGGGGACAGGACGACGAGGGTGAGCTGCGCGCCGGGCTCCTCCCGGGCGGGCGGCGCGTGCCGCGCGTGCGCCCACTCGAGCACGTTCAGGAGCTGCACCGGGCTCTCGACGAACGCGAGGGTGTGGGGGGTGGTGCCGGTGCGCGTGCCGGCGCGGGGGCTCATCCTCGTACGACCGTCCCGTAGTGGTGGGTGTCTCAGACCGTGACCGGCTCGCCCGCCGCCGCGGCGATCTCCGCCTCCGCGACGACCCCGGAGACCCGGCGCAGCTTCTTCATGGGGCCCAGCTCCGAGTCGTAGACCTTCTTGACGCCGTCGCCGAGGGAGGCCTCGATGGTGCGGATGTCACGGACGAGGCGCGTGAGGCCCTGCGGCTCGACGGAGGCGGCCTGGTCGGAGCCCCACATCGCGCGGTCGAGGGTGATGTGGCGCTCGACGAAGACGGCGCCGAGGGCGACGGCGGCCAGGGTGGTCTGCAGGCCGGTCTCGTGGCCGGAGTAGCCGATCGGGACGTTCGGGTACTCCTTCTCCAGCGTGTTGATCACACGCAGGTTGAGCTCCTCGGCCTTCGCCGGGTACGTCGACGTGGCGTGGCACATGAGGATGTTGTCGGAGCCGAGGACCTCGACCGCGTGGCGGATCTGCCTGGGCGTCGACATGCCGGTGGAGAGGATGACCGCGCGGTTCGTGGAGCGCAGGGCGCGCAGCAGCTCGTCGTCCGTGAGGGAGGCCGAGGCGACCTTGTGAGCCGGGACGTCGAACTTCTCCAGGAAGGCGACCGCCTCGGTGTCCCACGGGGACGCGAACCAGTCGATGCCCTTCTCCTTGCAGTACTCGTCGATCTGGCGGTACTCGTCCTCGCCGAACTCCACGCGGTGGCGGTAGTCGATGTAGGTCATCCGGCCCCAGGGCGTGTCGCGCTCGATGTCCCACTGGTCGCGCGGGGTGCAGATCTCGGGGGTGCGCTTCTGGAACTTCACGGCGTCGCAGCCGGCCTCGGCGGCCACGTCGATCAGCTTGAAGGCGTTCTCGAGCTCGCCGTTGTGGTTGATGCCGATCTCGCCGCAGATGTAGACCGGGCGGCCGGGGCCGACCTCGCGGGAACCGAACGTGCGCAGACGGGAGTTGGTGCTCATGGCGGAGATGTCCTTACGTGGTGAGGGGGTCGAGAGAAGGTCCGAGGATCCAGCCGGCGATCTCCCGGATCGCGCCGTCACCTCCGGGGAGGGAGGTGACCGCGCGTGCGGCGCCGCGTACGACGTCGTGGGCGCTCGCGACCGCCACCGGCCAGCCCACGAGGGCGAAGCAGGGCAGGTCGTTGACGTCGTTGCCGACGTAGAGCACGCGCTCCGGCGCGATGCCCTGTTCCTCGCACCACTGCTTGAGTGCGAGGTCCTTGCGGTCGATGCCGTGCAGGACCGGGAGCCTCAGCTTCCGGGCGCGGGCGGCGACCACCGGGTTCTGTTCGGTCGAGAGGATGAGCAGCTTCAGGCCGCTCCTGCGCAGGGCGGCGATGCCCAGCCCGTCCCCGCGGTGGACGGAGACGAACTCCCGTCCGTCGGAGTCGATCAGCACCCGGTCGTCGGTCTGGGTGCCGTCGAAGTCGAGGACGACCGCGTCGATGTCGTCGAGGGCCGGCAGGGCGTCCGGGCGGTCCGCGTCGAGGAGCGGGGCCAGGGCGCGGGCCCGCGCGAGGTCGTGCGGGTCGTCGATCTCCAGGACCCGCGCGGGGTCGGTGCGGACGAGTTCCGTGCGGCCGAAGAAGCGGTGCCCGTGCTCGCGGAAGCCACGGGCGTCCATCGCGTAGGCGGCGCCGGTCTCCAGATAGTCCTGGGGGCGGTCCTGGCGGCGCGGGCGGTAGGACTTGTCGTGGTTGACGCCGAGTCCGTCCTCGTCCGCCCCGTCGGCGTGCCGCCAGACGAAGCCGTGGAACGGCGCGACGGTCACGGCGGTGTCCGCGCCCTGCTCGGCGACCGCCGCGGCGACCCCGTCGACGTCCTCGCGGACGAGGAAGGGGCTGGTGCACTGCACGAGCAGCACGACGTCGACCGGGGAGCCGTGCAGGGCCTCGTGGGCGTCCATGGCGTGCAGGACGGCGGCCTCGGAGGTGGCGGTGTCGCCGGCGATGGCGGCCGGCCGCAGCACGACCTCGGCGCCCGCCTCGCGCGCCGCGGCCGCGATGGCCTGGTCGTCGGTGGAGACGACCACGTCGGTGACCAGCCGGCCGGCGCGGCACTCGCGGACCGCGCGCGCCACCAGCGGGACACCGCCCACCGGGGCCAGGTTCTTCGCGGGCACTCCCTTGGAGCCGCCGCGGGCGGGGATCACGGCGAGGACGCGGCGCACCCCCGCTGACGAGTCGGACATCGGCTTCTCTCCTTGAAGGGTCACAGCTCCCCCATCCGCCGGATGACCGGCGCCACCCGCTGGACCCCGTGCCGGTAGGCGCCGCGCGCCGCCCGGCGCACGATCTGCCGGACCGGGCCGGGCTCCTTGTCGGCGGCGGGCGCGCCGGGCAGCGGGCTGCCGTCGGGGCCGAGGTGGTGGCGGGCGAGGATCCCGGGCAGATAGCCGGGGGCGGTGGCGGGCGTGTAGTAGGGCGTGAGGGGCGGCAGTCCGCCGGGCCGGTCGAGCAGCTTCGCGATGCGTTCGCGGGCCGCGTCGAAGGCGCTGCCGTAGGAACCGTCGGCGGCGACGCCCTGCCGGGACACCCACTCCTCGTCGGGCGCGGGCCGGTGGCCGGCGTCGAGCTGGTCCCAGGAGGCGAGGCAGCCGGAGCCGACGAAGTGGTGGTTGCCGAGGGCCTCGCGCACCCCGAGGTCGCTGAGCACGACGGTCGGGACACGACGGTGGAGCGACTCCAGGGCCGCCGTGGAACTGATCGTCACCAGGAGGTCGGTGCGGTCGAGGACCTCGCCCATGTTGCCGTACACCAGGCGGAAGTTGGGCGGCAGGTCGAGCCGCTGCGCCAGCTTCTGGTAGGGCAGTTCCTCGATGTGCGTGGTGTGCTCGCCGGGCTTGGAGCGCAGCTTCAGCAGCACCTCGCGCTCGGGGTGCAGCCGGGCGTGCTGCACCAGCCGGTTCAGCAGGTACGTACGGTCCTTGCGGCTCTCCGGCACGGAGGGCTGGGCGGCGAAGACGACGGTGTAGGGCCTGCGCCCTTGCTCCGCCGACGGGTCGTGCTCGCCGGTGTAGGGGGCGCCGCCCAGGAAGGGCAGGGCCACCTCGGTGACGGAGGAGGCGTCGGCGCCCACGCCCTCGTACACCGCGCGGAACCGCTCCGCGTCCTGGCGGGAGTTGGCGAGGACGAGGTCGGCGCCGTGCCGCAGCAGCAGTCCGTCGGTGAGCTTCTCGTAGACGACGCCGACGTAACCGGTGACGACCACGGGCCGTGCGGCGGTGCCCTCCCAGACGCGCTTGAGGCCGTGCAGGACCGCCTGGACGCCGCCGCCGACCAGCGCGAGGACGACGACGTCGTACGAGGTCCGCGTCATGGCGCGCAGGAACTCGACGGCCGTGACCTCGCGCAGGGAGTCGGCGCGCACGCCCACCTCGGCGAGCTGACGCGGGGTGGGGGTGGCCCGGCCGCGCAGGAGGAACCCGTCGAGGACGGGGAGGACGGGGTCGGCTTGCACCCCGCTCGCTGGTCCGGGCACGATCCTGGAGGCGGTCAGCGCACCCCATTTCCACCGGGTGTCCGAGTCCGCGAGGACGGCAATCCGCGGGGGGTTCGCAGTACTTGCTGGCACGCCGAAGACGCTAGAAAGCAAAACCCAGGGTTGGCCCAACCGCGACTCAACGAAAAGTTAACAGCAGCCCACCGGACACCGAACTGGCCCGCGGACGGCCATCACGCACACGCGGTGCACCATTCCGACACATCGAGTTCACCCCCCGTCCCCTCAACGGAAAGTTCCGCTGCCGGGGCCCCTCCTAGGATTTCGGCGTGCCAAAGCTTTCCGTGATCGTGCCGTTCTACAACGTCCAGCAATACGCACCGGACACCCTCAGAAGCCTTCGTCTGAACGCCCGGCCGGACTTCGAGTTCGTGCTGGTGGACGACAAATCGAAGGACGAAACTCCGGCCATTCTCGAACGGGCGGTCGAGGAGCTTTCGGAGGTCGCCCAGGTGCGTCATGTCCGCCATGAGGAGAACGGGGGCCTCGCCACCGCGCGCAACACCGGGCTCGACGCGGCGCGCGGCGAGTACCTGACGTTCCTGGACGGGGACGACTGGCTCGCGCGCGGCCATCTGACCGAACTGGTCACCGCGATCGAGACGCTGGGCTGCGACTTCGTGCGGACGGACCATGTGCAGGCCACCGGGCGCGCCCGCACGATCGTGCGGCATCCGCTCGGGCGGCGGGACGAGGTGCTCAGCCCCCGCGAGGCGATCCTGCCCGCCGACCGTTCCACGTCCGTGGACTACCCCTACGCCTGGGCCGGCGCCTACCACCGCCGCCTCCTCGACCGCGGTCTGCTGCACTTCACGGACGGGCTGCGCACCGCCGAGGACCGGCCCTGGATCTGGAAACTGCACCGGGAGGCGGAGTCGTTCGCGGTGCTGAACCTGCACGGCGTTTTCTACCGCCGGGGGGTCGCCTCCTCCCTCACCCAGATCGGCGACGCCCGCCAGCTGGACTTCATCCGCGCCTTCGACCAGGTCGTCGAGGAGACCGCCCGGGACCGGGAGGCGGAGCGGCTGCTGCCCAAGGCGGTGCGCACGTACTGCGCGATCATCGCCCATCACCTCGCGGAGACCGACAAGTTCGAGCCGGCCGTGGCCAGGCAGCTGCGCACGATGAGCTCGGCGGCCATAAAGCGGATGCCGCAGGAGCTGCTCACCGACGTTCTCGACACCATGGACCTGCGCCGCTCCGCCCGGCTGCGGCGGCTGCGGCGGCAGATCACCAGCGCGAAGGCGGCCGCCTGATGGCACCCACGACGACACAGATCTTCTGCGCCTCCACGCTGTACGGCGCGGCCACGCTCGCCGCCGCCCTCGACGCCGGCTGCTTCCCGGCGGCGGACCGGCGGCTGCTGCTGGTGTGCAACAACGCGACGACCCCGGAGACCACCCCGGCCGTCGACGAGATGCCGGGCTTCGAGCCGCTGCGCGACCGGTTCGACGCGGTGCTGTCCTGGAACGACGCGATCAGCCCCTTCCACCCCGGCGCCTGGTCGCCGCGCCCCGACGACGTCCCGCTCCTGGAGCGGTATCTGCGGCTGCTGTGGGGGCTGGGCGAGGACCGGGTGGAGATCGTCCTGGAGTCCATCCAGGTCAACCCCGCCCAGGCCGTCGCCCAGGTGTTCCCGGGCGCGCCGGTCGAGGTCTACGCCGACGGCCTGATGAGCTACGGCCCCACCCGCAACAAGCTCGACCCGCTGATCGGTACGCGGGTGCGCGGGCTGCTCCATCTGGACCTGGTGCCCGGTCTCGTACCGCTGCTGCTCGGCGAGTTCGAGGTGCCGGCGCGGACGGTCCCGGCGGGTGCGTTCCTGAAGGTGCTCGGGCAGGTCGCCGACGCCGTGCCGCGGCTGCCTCCGCTGCCCGACGGCTTCGCGCTGCTGCTCGGCCAGTACCTGTCCGCGCTGGACATCCTCTCCGTGCGGGAGGAGGAGGACCTGCATGTGCGGATGATGCGGGGTGCGGTGGCGCGGGGCCACCGCTCGATCGTGTTCAAGCCGCATCCGACCGCGCCGGCCCGCTACAGCCGTCTGCTGGAGGCGGAGGCGGAGCAACTGGGTGTCGAACTCACCGTCCTGGACACACCGGTGCTCGCCGAGGTGCTGTTCCAGAGGGCGCGGCCCGCGCTGGTCGTGGGCTGTTTCTCCACCGCGCTGTTCACCGCGGCGGCGTTCTACGGGCTGCCGGCCGCCCGGATCGGCACGGAGGCGCTGCTGGAGCGGCTGACGCCGTTCCAGAACAGCAACCGGGTGCCGGTGGTGCTGGCGGACGCGCTGCTGCCGGATCTGGAGGAGAAGGACGAGATCATTCCGGCCGACACCGTGGCCGGTCTGCTGTCCGCCGTCGGATTCGTCATGCAGCCGCAGATCCTTTCCGGTCTCCGTCCGGCGGCCGAGGATTACCTGCGCACCCGTCTGGATCCGCGTACCCGGCGATACTTCCGGCGCAAGCGGCTGACCTCACTGGGGCTGCCCGGCGGTATCCCGGAACGGCTTTCGTTCCTTCCGCACAACTCCACGGCGCGCTGGGTCGTGCGGCGGGCGAAGGCGTTGCGGAAGTCGATCGGGCGATGATCCGTCACCGAATGCGCGAATAAACCCGAAAAGACGAAGAGCAATGGGGACGTCCGCTTCCGGACGTGAGGAGTTGGGCCGGGGTTAACCCACGCTCCATAGCTTCCCCGAATGCTGCAAACAGCGTTCCCCCAAGCCCCGTTCAGGAATGCGGGCGGGCCGACATGACCCAGCAGGACATACGCCCGCCCGCAACCGCCCCGGTTCCCGCTCCCGCGCCTCTCCCGCCGGCCCCGAAGGCCCCGCGGCGGCGGCCCCTGATCTCCTACGTCCTGCCGGTCTACAACGAGCGGGACGGCATCGCCGCCTTCCACGCCGAGCTGACCGCCGCCCTCGCCGGCCGGCCGGACCTCGACTTCGAGCTGGTGTACGTCAACGACGGTTCCGCCGACGGCTCGCTCGCGGTCCTCAGGGGTCTGGCCGAGCAGGACGACCGGGTCCGGATCGTCGACTTCGCCCGCAACTTCGGCCACCAGATCGCCATCACGGCCGGTCTGGACGTCGCGCGGGGCGACGCGGTGATCGTCATGGACACCGATCTCCAGGACCCGCCCCGGGTCAGCCTGGAGCTGGTGGACGCCTGGCGCGAGGGCGCCGAGATCGTGCACGCGCGGCGGCGCAGCCGTCAGGACACCGTGTTCAAGCGGACCACCGCGCACCTCTACTACCGCCTCCTGCGCTCCTCCACCGAGGTCGACATCCCGCTGGACACCGGCGACTTCCGTCTCCTGGACCGGCGGGTCGCCGACGAGCTGCGCAAGTACCGCGAGAAGAGCCGGTTCGTGCGCGGCATCGTCGCCTCGATGGGGTACCGGCAGACGGAGGTGGCCTTCGACCGCGACGAGCGCTTCGCCGGCGAGACCAAGTACCCGCTGCGCAAGATGGCCAAGCTCGCCGTCGACGGCGTGACCAGCTTCTCCACCGTGCCGCTGAAGATGATCACGCGGCTCGGTTTCGTCGTCCTGGCCCTGTCGATGACCGGCATCCTCTACGCCCTCGCGATGAAGTTCCTCCGGCCCGACATCACCGTCTCCGGCTGGACGATGCTGATGGTCGTCGTGCTGTTCCTGGGCGGCGTCCAGATGCTGTCGCTGGGCGTGATCGGCACCTACGTCGGACGCATCTACAGCGAGGCCCAGGGGCGCCCGCTGTATCTGGTGCGCGAGGTGATCGGCGGGCCCGAGGCCCATGACTGAGACCACGGCCCCGGTGGCGGTCGCCGGCGACCGGTCCCGCACCGTGCGCCAGCTCGTCCGCTACACCCTGATCGGCGGCAGCGGGGTCACCCTCGACCTCGTCGTCTTCCTGCTGCTGCACAACACGGCGGGAATGGACGAGCAGTTCGCGAACGCGCTCAGCACCACGCTCGCCATCACCAACAACTTCGTGCTGAACGCACGGTTCACCTTCGAGCGCCGCGACCGGATCGTCGTCCGCTTCCTGCGCTTCTACGCCGTCGGCCTGACCGGCGTCGTCCTGACGAACCTGCTCTTCCTCGCCTTCACCGACGGACTCGGGGTCGACGCCAACCTCGTCAAGGCGGGTTCCCTGCCGCTGGTTCTGGCGCTCCAGTTCGTGCTCAACAGAAAGTGGAGTTTCGGATGAACCTCGGCATCATCGGCGCCGGTGCCACCGGGCTGACCGCCGCCTGGGACGCCGTACGGGCCGGCCACCAGGTGACCATCCTGGAGGCGGCCGGCGAACTCGGCGGGCTGGCGGCCTCGCTGGAGGTGGGCGGGGTTCCGCTGGAGCGCTACTACCACCACATCTTCCGCAGCGACAAGGCCATGATCGCGCTCATCGAGGAGCTGGGACTGGGTGACGCGCTGCGCTTCCACAAGCCGACGACCGGTATCTACCGGGACGGGAAGCTGATCGACTTCACCACCCCGTTCGACATGCTCCGCTTCCCGGGGTTCTCGCCGCTGGACGCGGTGCGTTTCGCGGGCTCGTCGGCCGTGCTGAAGGCCGTCCGGAACGGCGAGCGCTACAACGACCTCACCGCCCTCGCCTGGCTGCGCAGGCGGGCCGGGAAGAAGGCCACGGCGGCCATCTGGGAGCCGCTGCTGAAGGGCAAGTTCGGCGACCGCGCCGAGCAGGTGTCGATGGCATGGCTGTGGGCCCGTATCCACTGCCGGACCTTCGAACTCGGTTATGTGGACGGTGGTTTCGAGCGGGTCTACGCGGCGCTGCGGGACGGGATCGAGGAGCGCGGCGGGAAAGTCGAGTTCGGCAAGGCCGTCGAGACGATCCGCCAGGAGGGCGAGACGCCCGTCGTGACCTGCGCGGACGGGTCGACGTACCGCTTCGACCGCTTGATCGTCACCACCCCGCAGCCCGCCTTCGCCAAGGCGGCCGGGCTGCCCGCCGAGGACACGGTGTGGAGGAACCAGTACCTGGGCGCCACCTGCTTCGTCCTGGAGACGGACCGCAGCGTGATCCCCTACTACTGGCTCAACATCAACGAGCCGGACTTCCCGTTCCTGGCGGTCGTCGAGCACACCCGGATGATCGACCCCGCGGTGTACGGCGGACGGCACGTCCTCTACGTCGGCAACTACGTCGAGCGCGAGGACTGGCGGTTCACCACCGACCCCGGTGAGCTGCTCGACGCGTTCGTGCCGTACCTGAAGCGGATCAACCCGGAGTTCGACGCGTCCTGGATCAAGGACTGGCACTTCTCCAGAGCCGGTTTCGCCCAGCCCGTGGTGACGCCGGAGTACCGGGCGCTGATCCCCGGCCACGAGACCCCGATGAGCCGGGTCACCCTCGCGACGATGGCCCAGATCTATCCGCAGGACCGGGGGCAGAGCTACTCGGTGGAGATGGCGCGGAAGGTGACCGCCTCCCTCGGCCTGCGCTGACGCCCTCCGCACGGGAAGGGCCCCGGTCGGTCGACCGGGGCCCTTCGTCGTGGTCACTTCCGTGTGCACACCACCAACGGTGTCTTCGGATCCAGCGGGGGGCAGTCGTACGTCGCCCGGACGCGGCGCCGCAGCCCCGCGTCGACGTACGCGAGCCGGAACCAGGCCCGGTCCAGGATCGCGTAGGGCGCCGGGTCGTGGTCGACGCAGTCCGCGTTCTCCTGGAACGACCTCAGGCCGGCCACGTCCGGGACGAAGCGGGTGCGCTGGAGGAACGTGGCGATCGGGTAGCGGCACTGGGCCGGGTGGCCGACGTGGTAGACCGTGTCGCCGAAGGCCAGGTACAGCACCTTCGCCCCGGCCGGGAGCTGCGCGCGGAGCCGGTCGGCGTCCCTCTGCTTGATCTCCGCGTTCCGGTGGAACGTGGTGTTGGTCGACGACACCCTGCCGTACTGGGCCAGGTGCGGGGAACTCGGCCAGACCGGGCCGGCGAGCAGGACGACACCGGCGAGCGCGACCGGGGCCGCCGACCGTCCGGGCAGGCCCTTCAGCCGGGTGTCGGCCACCGCGGCGAGCAGGGCGACGAGGCCGAGCACCCACAGGGTCGCCGGGCGCTGCACCCCCTCCGGCAGCCGGGTGTAGAGCGCGGGCAGGGCGCCGTACAGCAGGGACACGGTGCCGAAGCACCACGGCGGGGTACGCGAACCGCCCACCGCGAGGCCCCACACGGCGGCGGCGAAGACGGTCAGCTGGACGGCGTGGTACGGGAACCAGTTGCCCTGGACGATCACCACGGCCAGCGAGCCGAAGCCGGTGAGCAGGGCGATCGTCAGCAGCTCCAGGCGACGGGCGCGGCCCCGCACCCGGGTGAGGAGCAGCAGCAGCGCACCGGGCAGGAGCAGCAGCACCGGGGTGAGGAGGGCCCGGTCGGCGAGGAACTCGAAGGAGCGGTGGAGGACGAAGCCGGGGCGGATGCCGGTGCGGCTGAGGGCCGACTGGTTGATCTGCGGCATGTCCTCGGTCCACTGCAGTTCGTGGGAGCCGGCGAGGACGCTGAGGCCGAACAGGGCGAGCGCGCCGGGTACGGCGGCCAGGGCGACGCGGGTCGCGCGGCCCCGGTCGACGGCCCACAGGATCAGGACGCCGAAGGCGGCCGTGGAGGCGGTGGAGTACTTCATCATCACCGCGAGGCCCAGCGGGAGCGCGGCGAGCAGGGCGGCCGGCCAGGGGCGGCGGACGCCGAGGGCGGCGGCGACGCCGAACACGGTCAGCACCACCGCCGTCCACTCCGGCTGGAGGAAGTCGGTCCGCGGGGCGAGGACGAGGACGAGCCCGGTGGCGCCGGCGGTGAGGGCCGCCTCCCGGGCGGTGACCCGGCGCAGGAGCGCCGTGTGGAGGGCGAGGGCCGCCGCGGCCACGAGGACCGCGCCCTCCGCCTCGATCACCGTCTCCCGTACGACGACGCCGCCGGCCGTCGGCATGTCCAGCAGCGCGATGAACCACCGGTAGAAGAAGGGGCGGTGGGTGAAGACCTCGGACGGGGAGTAGCCGGCCTCGCCGCCCAGGCGCAGGGCGCCCAGCACGTACTGGAGATCACCGGTCAGCCGGCGGGTCAGCACGGTGTACACGACGGCCGCCGCGGCCGGCACGGCGACCGCCGGCCACCACAGGGGTGACCGGCGGACGCGTGCGGCGGCGGGCGCGTCGACCTGAGCGGTCGTCGTCGCCATGGGGTCAGCCGCCCAGGACGGTGCGCAGATCGGCCGCGTTCGCCTCGGTGACCTTCCACAGTTCCTGCTGGCGGCCGTGGACGTCGGCGACGGTGCGGTCGTGGTCGGCGAGCAGGTCGCGGGAGCGTTCCACGAGGAGGGCGGCGAGGTTGCGGTCGTGCACCGAGACACCCCACTCGGGACGGTCGATGTCGCGCAGGAAGTACGCCATCTTGGGGTGCGAGATGAGGCTGATGATCGGGGTGCCGCAGCCGAACGGGATCATGCCGGCGTGGCCGCGCATGCCGATGACCAGCTTGGTGCGGGCGTACAGGTCGCGGATCTCGTCGTTCCCGAAGTCGTACATCGGGATGACGGGCAGCGAGACGCCGTGTTCGCGGCGCAGGTCGAAGGCGAGCTTCTCGTCGTCGAGGGAGTGCGCCACGCACCGCACCTCGGCCAGCTCTCCCAGGTCCTTGACGGCCTTGGCCATCTGGGCGAGGAAGTAGCCGTAGTCGTGGCCGAAGCGCAGGCCCGCGCGGTCGTAGGCGGCGTTGACCAGGATCGTGTCGTCGCGGGTCGCCGGGTCCTGCCAGCCGTCGACCAGCCGGCGGGTGACCGTGGTCGGGCAGGGCTGGAAGCGGACCTTGTCGTGGAGGTGGGCGGGGAGCATCGCCCGGACCTTCTCGATGGATCCGTGGTTGCGCAGGCCGAAGAAGGAGGAGCGTTCGACGAGCAGGCGCAGCGACTCCCGGAACCGGTTGGCCCGGTAGGACTGGCCGTCGAAGGCGTTGAAGCCGACGGCGTAGACCGCGATCGGCACGTCGACGCGGCTCAGCAGCTCGTCCGGGACGTTCCACTGCCAGGCGCTGTTGCCGTTGGGCATGGTGTCCGGGATGAACAGTCCGCCGCCGCCGATGACCAGGCCGCGGCGGGCGTTGACCCGTTCCAGGGCGGCCTCGTCGAAGAGGCGGTGGGCGTGGACGGAGTGCCAGCGGCGGGCGGTGGTGTCGGGGCCGAAGGCGAGCCGGACGCTCTCGGGGAGCAGTTTGTCGCCGGCGTTGCCCTGGCGGTCCATGTAGAAGGCGACGTGGGCGAGCTGGTCCTCGGGGCTGCCCTGCTGCTGGGCGGGGACGCCGAGGGTGCGCTGGTGCCAGATGCGGCTGGCGCGGTGGGTGGGGTCGACGGTGAGGCCGGCGGTGGCGTACTCGCGGGCCCGGGTGTCGTCGCCGTGGACCCAGGCGATCTGGGCGAGCCGGGAGAAGGCGGTGGCGGCCCGGTTGGGGGCGGCGGTGGCGAGATGGAGCTGCGCCCTGGCCTCCTCGTAGCGGGAGACGCTCATCAGGGCGTTGCCGTACACCTCGTGCGGCCAGGCCTCGTCCACCGGCAGGTGGACGCGCTCCAGGATGTCGACGGCGGCCTGGTAGTCGCCGGCGCCTATGTGGGCGAGGGCGACCTTGCGGGCGGTGTCGACGTCGCCGGTGCGCTCGACGTGCGGGGTGCCGTAGTGGATGAGCAGGTCGTGGTGGAGGGTGTCGCCGGCCTCCAGGTAGGCGGCGTGGAGTTCGGCGTCGGTCAGCTCGAACTCCGCCCAGCGCTCCTGGGCCTGCGTGTAGCCGGCCTCGCCGCCCTGCCAGGGCTTGTGGCGGCCGGTGAAGTGCAGGACGGCGGTGTCGTCCGGGACCGGGAGGTCGCCGGAGAGGCGGCGCTTGACGTAGTTGTACCGGGGGTCGAGGTCGACGAAGTCGCCGTCCAGGAGGGCGTTGAGGATGCCCTGGTCGTGCTTGTCGAGCTCGTAGCGCCCGCTGCGGCCGATCGCGTCGATCTTCGCGCAGAACTCGTCGGTCAGGTACTCCTTCTGGATGACGAGGAGTCCGCTGTTGAGCATGCGGGTCTTGTCGCCGTAGAAGAACTGCGGGACGGCGGCGAGGCCGTGGCGCAGGGCGAGGAGTTCGGTGATCGGGCCGAGGACCACCATGTCGGTGTCCAGGGTGATCACGGTGTCGTAGTCGCGGATGCGGAAGACGTCGAGGATGAAGTACGCCTTGCGGACCAGGTAGTTGTCCTGGTCGCCCTTGACGTAGGAGTCGTAGTGGCCGGCGTCCACGCGGCGGAACCGCACGCGCGGGTGCAGGGCGCGGATCGCGGCGACGGAGGCGGGGCGCAGATCGTCGTGGAGGACGAGGAAGTCCTCGCAGACGTCCGGGTTGGACAGGGCGAGGGAGCGCAGCAGGACGAGGAAGCCGGGGAGGTAGTTCTCGTCGACGAAGCTCGCGAAGGCGATGCGGCGCTTGCCGGTCAGGGCGCTCGCGTCGGCGGCGGGGGCGGGGGTGGTGGGCGCGGGGGTGGTGGTCGTCATCGCAGGGAAATCCTCATGCCGGAGACGCTCTGGGCCCGTTCCATGACCCACGCCTTCTCGCTGCCGTATGCGTGCACGTTGGTGATGGCCAGCTTCATCGCCTCGGGGAGGCGGTAGGCGCCGCTCTCGTAGAAGTCGAAGCCGATCAGGTCGAGGGTGGGGCTGACGTCGAGGAAGTCCAGCAGCCAGAGCATGTTGAAGCCGGAGGTGGGGATGGCCTCGAACCGCTCGGTGGTCCAGCCGCCGATGTTCCGTACCGGCCAGCGCAGCGACTCGTCGTTGACGCAGGTCTGCGCGCCCGGGACGAGCTTGTTGCGCACCGAGTACTTCCAGTCGGGCGAGCTGCCGCTGAAGACGAGCCGGGTGTCGACCCGCTGGTCCCAGTTGTAGTTGTGCTTGTGGATGGTGACGTGGATGTCGGTCTTGCGGCCCGTGTGCGCGGGGTCGATGCGGTACGAGTTGAAGCGCACGACGAGGTCGTAGCCGTCGATCTCGGATCCGAGCGAACTCTCGGCGACGGTGCCGGAGTTGGCGATGAGGCAGATCGACTTGCCGGCGATCCGGTTGCGGAACTCGCCGAGGCTGAGCCACTGCACGCCGTCGAAGAGGGGGTCCGGGACCGGGCCGCGCATGTGGTTGCGGCGGGTGTCGGCGTACAGGGCGAGGGCCCGGGTCAGTTCGGCGGTGGGCCGGGCCTGCCGGGAGGTGGCCAGGTCGAGGTAGTGCGCGAGCGCCTCCTGGACCTCCTGTTCGGGCGTGCCCTGACGGTCCATCGCGAGCAGGGCGCCGACCAGGCGGGCCTCGGCGCCGCTCTGGTCGCCGACGGCGTGCGCGGCGAGGCCCTCGGCCCACACGTCGGTGGCGGGGCGGTCGCTGAAGCGGGCGGACTCGGGGACCGTGCGGCCAAGGAGGGTGAGCAGCTCGGTGCGGGCCCGGGTGGCGGCGTGGATGCCGTCGACGCGGGCGCGCACGCCGAAGCCGTCCTCCTTGGTGAGGTCGAGGTAGCGCTCGTAGGCCTCCGCGGCGGCCTCCGGCCGGCCCAGGGCCTCCAGGATCCGGCCGCGCAGCCGCCAGCCGGCACGGGAGTTGCGGCGCTGGTGGAGGATGGTGTCGGTGATGAGCAGGGTCAGCTGCAGTTCGTCGTCGTAGGCGCAGACGACCGCCTTGTTGCCCACGTTGAGCAGCGCGTCGAGCACGTCGTTGCCGAGGGTGCCGCCGCTGCCGGTGGCGGCCGCCTTGGTGCGCCGCAGGAGTCCGGCCGCGGTGGGCGCGGGCGCGGCCGTCTCCTGGGTCGCCCACAGGGCGAGGAGTTGACGCAGTGCCTCAGCGAGCGCGAGGCGGCGGGGGTCGAGGCTGCCGACGAGCTTGCCGCTGTGCACGGAGCAGGCGCGCAGGCACTCGTCCACTGTGACCGGGGATGGCGCTGACGAGGGCCTTTGCGGCCTGGTGTCTGACCCTCTGCTGCGGACCCTCGTCATGGTTCTCCTGGGCGTATGAAAAGCATATTGACGTATCGAAACCTGGGGAGGTTGGGAGAACGTAAGAAAGGAAAACGACGCCCAGGTGAACCCCTCGGAACAGAGGAGCGAATGCTGAGGCGGTCGAACAGAAGTTTTGCGGGTGACGCCATAGGGTCCACATAGACGGCACTCATTCGCATTCCGAGGGACACCGGCGTGACACAGACGGTCGTGAAGACGGCACAGGGCGGCCTCATCGCCGACGCCCCGAAGGCGGCACCCTCGGGCGGCCGGCTGCGCGCCCTGGACGGCCTCCGTCTGCTCGCGGCCCTGATGGTGGCCTGCTACCACTACGGCGGCCGGGGCGGCGAGATCACCCACGCCTGGGGCACCTCGGCGGCGAGGGTCTTCCCGACCCTGCACACACCGTTCTCCTACGGCTGCCTCGGCGTCCAGATCTTCTTCGTGATCAGCGGTTTCGTCATCTGCATGAGCGGCTGGGGCCGTTCGCCGCGCTCGTTCTTCGCCTCCCGCGCGGCCCGGCTGCTGCCCGCGTACTGGGTGGCGGTCCTGCTGGTGACGGCGGTCTTCGCCCTGCCGGTGGTGGTGTACGAGACGGTCTCGCCCAGCGACGTCCTGGTGAACCTGACCCTGCTTCAGCAGCCGCTGGGCGTGGACCGGGTGCTGGGGGTGGACTGGACGCTGTGGGCGGAGGTCCGCTTCTACGCCCTGTTCGCGCTGTGCGTCGTCCTGCCGGGCGCGAACCGGCGCCGGGTGATCCTGTTCTGCGCGGGCTGGATCCTGGCGGCGGCGATCGCGCAGGGCGCGCACCAGCCGCTGCTCGACCTCGTGCTGATGCCGGAGTACGCGCCGTTCTTCGTCGGCGGGGTCGGCCTGTACCTGGTCCACCGCGACCGCCGGGACCCGTACGCCTGGGGGATCACCGGCGTGAGCTTCCTGATCGGCCAGCACTACGCGGTCCGCAGCCTGTGGAACGCGGCGGACCCGGACGCCTTCGCGCACCGCACGTCCTTCGGCATCATCGCGGTCGTGGCCTTCGGCTTCGTGGCGGTGGGGGCGATCGCCCTGGGCTGGCTGGAGCGGGTGAACTGGCGCTGGCTGACGGTGGCCGGGGCGCTCACCTACCCCTTCTACCTGGTGCACGAGCACCTGGGCTGGGTGGTCGTGGAGACCCTGCACCGCCGCCTCGGCGTCCCCTCCTACGCCACGTTCCTCCTCACGATCGCGTCGATGCTGCTGCTGGCCTACGCGATGAACAGACTGGTGGAGGAAAAGCTGACGCCGAGGCTGCGAAATGCGCTGTCGGCACCGCGCGGGTGAATTCCCGGTGAAGCCCGGGCCGCTTCTCAGGAAACCCCGTACCGCGCGCCGATTCCCGCGACGACGGTCTCCAGGCCTTCCTCGAAATGCGCGGCTGATCGGTGAGGATCAGAACGCGTCCGCCGGCACATACGTCCCCCAGACCGCCCGGAGGGCATCGCACACCTCCCCCACCGTCGCCCGGGCCCGCAGGGCCTCCTTCATCGGGTAGAGCACGTTGTCCTCGCCCTCGGCCGCCGTCCTCAGCGCGGCGAGGGCGGTGTCCACCGCCTGCCGGTCGCGCCGCGCGCGCAGTCCGGCGAGGCGTTCCGCCTGCCGGGCCTCGATGGCCGGGTCGACGCGCAGCGGCTCGTAGGGCTCCTCCTCGTCGAGCCGGAAGCGGTTGACGCCGACCACCACCCGCTCGCCGGAGTCCGTCTCCCGCGCGATCCGGTAGGCGTTGCGTTCGATCTCGTCCTTCTGGAAGCCGTGCTCGATCGCGGCCACCGCGCCGCCGAGGTCCTCGACCTTCCTCATCAGCTCGACCGCGGCCCCCTCCACGTCGTCGGTCATGCTCTCGATCACGTACGAGCCCGCGAACGGGTCGACCGTCGCCGTCACGTCCGTCTCGTGGGCGAGCACCTGCTGGGTGCGCAACGCCAGCCGCGCGCTCTTGTCCGTCGGCAGCGCGATCGCCTCGTCGAAGGAGTTGGTGTGCAGCGACTGCGTGCCGCCCAGCACCGCGGCGAGGCTCTGCACCGCCACCCGTACCAGGTTGACCTCCGGCTGCTGGGCCGTCAGCTGCACCCCGGCCGTCTGCGTGTGGAACCGCAGCATCAGCGACTTCGGGTTGCGCGCGCCGAACTCCTCCCTCATCACCCGCGCCCAGATCCGGCGGGCGGCACGGAACTTCGCGACCTCCTCCAGGATCGTCGTACGGGCGACGAAGAAGAAGGAGAGCCGCGGGGCGAAGTCGTCCACGTCCATGCCCGCCGCCACCGCCGTTCGGACGTACTCGACACCGTCCGCCAGGGTGAACGCGATCTCCTGCGCGGGCGACGCGCCCGCCTCCGCCATGTGGTAGCCCGAGATCGAGATCGTGTTCCACTTCGGGATCTCCGCCCGGCAGTACCTGAAGGTGTCCGCGACCAGCCTCAGCGAGGGCTTGGGCGGGAAGATGTACGTCCCGCGCGCGATGTACTCCTTCAGCACGTCGTTCTGGATCGTGCCCGTCAGCCGCTCCGCTGCGACACCCTGCTCCTCCGCCACCAGCTGGTACATGAGCAGCAGCAGGGCCGCCGGGGCGTTGATCGTCATCGACGTGGAGACCCGGTCCAGCGGGATCCCGTCGAAGAGCACCCGCATGTCCTCGACCGAGTCGACGGCCACGCCCACCTTGCCGACCTCGCCGTGCGCGATCGGGGCGTCGGAGTCGTGACCCATCTGGGTGGGCAGGTCGAAGGCCACCGACAGGCCCGTCGTGCCATGGGCGATCAGCTGCTTGTACCGCGCGTTGGACTCCGTCGCCGTACCGAAGCCCGCGTACTGGCGCATGGTCCACGGACGGCCCGTGTACATCGACGGATACACGCCCCGGGTGAAGGGATACGCTCCCGGCTCGCCCAGCTTCTCCGCCGCGTCCCAGCCCTCCAGGGCCTGGGGACCGTACACCGGCTCGATGGGCAGTCCGGACTCCGAGTGACGCGTCATGGGTGTGATGCCTCCCGCCGAGCAGTCGCCGCCTTGGCTCCGAGTGTCACCGGTCACTCACCGGTCGGGCCACTCGCCGGGCCGTTCGCGCTCGGTCGTCGCGGGGGAACATCTCAGGCATGCGGATGCGAAGATCGATCATCGCCCTGGCCGGCACGGCGGCACTGGCGACGCTGTGCGGCTGTACCGTGCAGTCCCCGGACGCGCAGGACGGCAGGGCGCGCCCGCCGGTCCACGTCGACGGCACCGGTACGGCGCCGTCCCCGAGCGGCACCACCCGCGACGACAAGCCGAGCGTGGTCCCCACACCGGCCCCACCGTCCCCCGCCCCGGCCGTCCTGTGGCAGCGCGGCCACACCGGTCGGGACGTGCGCGAGCTGCAGGCCCGGCTGCGGCAGCTCGCCTGGCTCTTCGAGGCGCCCACGGGGACCTACGGCCCGGCCACCGAGAAGGCCGTGCGGGGGTTCCAGGGCAAGCGCGGACTGCCGCCGACCGGGAAGACGGACACCGTCACCTGGCAGCGGCTGGTGCGGATGACGCACGAACCGGGGCAGTGGGAGCTGTATCCGATGGGCGGTCAGCCGGCCGCCGCGCCCGACTCACGCTGCCTGACCGGGCGGGTGCTGTGCATCGACAAGACGAGCCGCACCCTGCGCTGGATGATCGACGGGCGGACCGTGTCGACGATGTCCGTACGGTTCGGCTCGCAGTACACGCCCACCCGGGAGGGTGTCTTCCGCGTCTACTGGAAGTCCCGCAACCATGTGTCCACGCTCTACCACACGCCGATGCCGTACGCGATGTTCTTCAGTGGCGGCCAGGCCGTGCACTTCTCGGCCGACTTCGCGGCCCGCGGGTACGCCGGTGCCTCGCACGGCTGTGTGAACGTCCGGGACGAGAGGGCGATCGCGGCGCTCTTCGCGCAGGTGCGCAACGGCGACAAGGTGGTGGTGTCCTGGTGAGCTTGGGGCGCGGGCGGGACCGGGGGAACGTGTCCCGCCCGCGCCAGGTGCACGAGCCGTAGGTACGGGGGGAACCCCGGCTCAGTGCGAGGGCCGATGACCAGTCGGCTCACTACTTACTGCGCCGCGCCCCCGGAAAACGTCACACCCCACGCGAAAAAAATTTCCCCGAATCATGAACCCGCAGGTCAGAGCGTCGCCCACGAGCGGCACACCAGGGCGACGACGGCACGAGGCGGGCGGCCGGAGGCCGGCGGGGGCGCGGCGGGGGGCGCGGAGCGCGGGCAGGGCGCGCGGGTGACGCCCGGCGGGGCAGCAGGGCCCCCTCGGGTGAGACGGGGGGGCGCGGCTAGTGGCGGTGGTTCTTGCCGGTGGTGGAGTGGTCGTCGTTCCGGTCGTCGTCGGTGTTGCCCCTGGTGCCGCCGGTGTGGGACCTGCCGTGGGACCGGGAGTCGTCGTCCGAGCCGGTGCCGCCGGACGCGGCTTCGTGGCCTGTGCCGGTCGAGCCGCCGTTCCGGCCGGACGCGCCGCCGCCGCTGTGTCCGTCCTCGCGGGCAGGGCCGTCGTCGTCGTACCAGGAGTCCCGGTCGTCGTCCCCCTCGCCCGTGCGGGAGGTGCCGCCGAGGACGCCCGCGCAGTACCGCCACACGCGTGACGAGCCGCCCGCGAGGCCTTCCAGGGTCTGGCGCCGGCGGGCGTCCAGCGTTCTGCCGTCCCGGACGTCACGGCAGGACGAGGTCACGCCCTTGGGCCAGGTGCCGGTGGCGTCCGGCGCGGCGGTGGAGCCGTCGCCGCCCTTCGCTTCCCCGCCGCTGTCACGGCCGGCGGCACCGCTGCCGCCGTCGGGCGTCGCCGCGTCCGTACCGCCCGAGGCGCCCGGCGAAGGCGGGGGCGGCAGGCGGTCGGGGCTCGCGGCGGCCGAGACGGAGGCCCCGGGCGCCGGTTCGGCCCCGTCGAACGGGCTCGGGAGCACTCCGGTGCCGGCCGCCATCGCGACCCCGCCGACCATGCCGGCGGCGAGCGCGGCGGCCAGTCCCCACCGGAGGGGCCGGCTCCAGCGGCCGGAGGCATGTTCCCGGGTGTGGCCGCCGATGCGGACCAGTCCGGCGTCGGCGGTCGTCCCGGCACGGGCGAGGGCGCCCCCGGCCTCCCGTGACTCCCGCGCCGCGCGGGCCTCGCTGAAGGCCTTCAGGGCCGCGGCCTCGCCGGGGAGCTCCTCGTCGGCCGCAAGCGGTCCGGCGCCCGGCGCGGAGAGTGCCGAAAGCGTTCTGGCGAGGCGTTCGGCCTGGTCACGGGCTTCGGGGGCGACAGCGTCGTGGGGTGACTCACCGCGCAGCAGACGCTCCGCCGTCTCGCGGTCGAGCCACCTGTCCTGCTTGTCGGCCATCACATGTCCTTCTGCGTCCGCGCGCTCGCCGGCGTCACACTCGCGGACGTCACCGCGCGCGAACGCGGCCCTCGCTGGGGAGGCAGGGCGTCGAGGACACCGGCCGTCTCCGGGTCCCCGCCGAGCAGTTCGGCGAGCTTCTTCAGGCCCCGGTGCGCGGCCGTGCGGACGGCACCGGGCCGTTTGCCGAGGGTGTCGGCGGCGGTCTTGGCGTCCAGGCCCATCACGACCCGCAGCACGACGGCCTCCGCCTGGTCCTGCGGCAGCCGGGCGATGAGGTCGAGGGTGCGGCCGGTGGCCAGCGCCTCGATGGCCTCGCCGGCGGTGTCGGACTCGGCGGGCCGTCCGGTCAGCTCCGTCTCGTCGCCGCCGATCGCGGGGCGGCGTCCGCGCATCCGTATGTGGTCGAGCGCGCGGTTGCGGGCGATCCGGGCGGCCCAGCCGCGGAAACGGTCCGCGTCGCCGCTGAACCGCTCCAGGTCCCGGGCGATCTGCAGCCAGGCCTCGGAGGCCACGTCCTCGGCGTCGAGATCGCCGACGAGCGTGCGCACGTACCCGAGGAGCCGCGGGTGCACCGCGCGGTACACAGCCCGGAAAGCGGTCTCGTCCCCGTTCTGTGCCGCAAGCACCGCGGCTGTCAGCTCCGCGTCGTCCCCCACGTCGTGGTTCCTCGGTCGGTCGATGGTCGCGGTTTCGAGACCGCAGGTCGTTGCGGTGGTCTGCCGCTTGGCCGTCCGGCGCGAAAGGCACGTTACGACCTGAAAGCGTCGCCCGTCCATGTCCGTACAACATGCAACTAACTCGTGATGCCGGTCGGGACGCCCCCGGACGCGCCCCGGGGTGTGACAGAAAACGCACGCCCGGCGCTGTAGGGAGTACGGGCCGCCGCGCGGTCCGTGCCGCGCGACGGCCGGGGCCTCTCCTGTGGGGGGTGGCGGCCCCGGCCGTTGCCTCGGTGGCCGGCCTCGGGCCCCGCACGGGCCCCGCACCCCACGACGCGGTCCTCGCGCAGCGCGACGCGCGGCCCGGCGCGGCCGTACCGGAACAGGCTTCCAGGTTCGTCGACCAGAACAGGCTTACGGCTTCCTCGATCAGAACAGGCTTACGGGTTCTTCGCGTTGCCCTTGGCCGAGTTCTCGGGCGTCGCGGTCTTCCCGGCCTTCTGCTGACCACCGCCGGTGTTCCCGGCGGCCCCCGCGCTCCCGGCGTTCTCCGTGGCGCCGGTGCCCCCGCTCCGGCCGCCGCTGTTCCCGTAGCCCTTGCCGCTGCCCGCGGCGGACGCCGACGCCGTCTGCGCCGCGCAGTACGCCTCGACCCGCTCCTCGCCGCCCGCCGCCGTCACCAGCCGCTGCCAGGCCGTGGAGTCCAGCGCCTTGCCCCGGCCGCTCACCTGGTCGTAGGCGCGGCACTGAGCCTCGGTGTCCTGGGCGCCGACCGGGCGGTCCCGGTCCGCCGAGGCGCTCGGGGACGGGGTGAGCGAGGGGGTGGCGGAGCGGCCCTCGGACGCGCTCGCCGACTGCTTCGGGTGCTGGGCCCCGTCGGCGTCGCGCGTGGCGGACCCGATCGCGGCGAACGCGACGCCGCCCAGCGCGAGGCTCGCGACCGCGACGGAGAGCGTGGCCTTCAGCGAGCGCGCCGTCCGGCGGCGCGTCCGGTGCCGCCAGTCGTCGCGGCGCCGGGTACGGGCGGCCCGGTGCTCGCCCGCGTCCCGGGCGGCCCGGAAGGCGGCCAGGGCCCGGAGCTCGCCCTCGCTGCCCGCGGCCGTCGCGCCGGGGCCGCCGGCCGTGCGCAGGGCCTCGGCGAGCAGCGCCTCCAGCTCCACGTCGACCGCGTCCGCCGCCGGGGTCGTCTCGGCAGGGTGCGCACGCCGACGGACCGGCTCTCCGCCGTCGTTCAGCCGTTCACCCATGTCCGTTTCCGCCTCTGTCCCGTCCGTTCGGCCGTCGCTGATCCATACGGTCCGCGGCCGTCGCCGTTCATTTCGACTCCCCCAGCGTGCGAGGTCCGCCATCCGTCACACCTGCGTCGTTCCCGTCCGCGACGCCGAGCTGGCGGGCCAGCCGTTTCAGGCCGCGGTGCGCGGCCGTGCGGACCGCGCCGGGGCGCTTGCCGAGCACGCGGGCCGCCGAGGGGCCGTCCAGCCCCACGACCACCCGCAGCAGCACGGCCTCGGCCTGGTCCTGCGGCAGGCGCCGGACCAGTTCCAGGGCCCGCTCGGTGGAGAGGGACTCCAGCGCCTGGTCGTGCGTGGTGTGCGGGCCGGGCAGGTCCATGACGAGGTCCTGCTCCAGCACCGCCGCGCGGGGCCGTACCCGCAGCCTGCGCAGATGGTCCAGGGCGCGGTGCCGGGCGATGGTCGCGGTCCAGCCGCGGAAGCCGGCGCCGTCGCCCTTGAACCGCCCCAGGTCCCTGGCGATCTCCAGCCAGGCGTCGGAGGCCACGTCCTCGGCGTCGTCGCCGACGATCCCGCGCAGGTAGCCGAGCAGCCCCGGCTGCACGATCCGGTACGCGACGGCGAACGCGGTCTCGTCACCGCCCTGGGCCCGTGCCACGGCCGCGCCCAGTTCCCCGTCGTACGCCTGTGCGCGCCGGGGTTCCCCTCCCTGGCCCAAGACTGTCCTCGTTCGTACGGAGTTCCTTGCGGGCGGGTCGCTGTCCGGCCGGACCCCGGGTCCGGGCGGGACCACGCCCCCACGGTCATCAGCGCCGGGCCGCACAGAAGTGTCACAGCGCGGGCCCGCCACCAGGCCCGGGCCGGCGCGCGGACCGGCGGCCGAAGGGGCGCTCACGCCGCCGCCCGGCGGGCGCGGCCGTGCAGGGTGAGGTAGAAGGTCTGCAGGGACTCCTCGGGGCCGCCCCTCTCGAAGCGGTTGACGACCTTGCCGAGGGGGTTCCAGACCCGGCCGTCCGGCATCCGCACCCCGACCGGCTGGCCGAACCAGCCGCGCTGCCGCTCGTCGAGGTCCACCCAGACCGCGCCCGCGCGGCGGACCAGCACCTCACCGACGTACGCGCCGAGGTCCACCAGGGTGGCGTGGGCGCGCTCCCGGTCGGCGCCGCCCTTGCGCAGCCCGTCGACCAGGAAGTCGACGACGCGCAGGCTGGCCACCGAGTAGTCGAGGGGCAGGCGGTGGCGGGCGGTGACGCGGGTGACGAACGCCGTGGCGCACGCCCGCATGCCCGCCGCGCGTATCTCCCCCGTGTCCGGCGTGTGCTCGTCCGCCCTGGTGCTCATGGGTCCCCACCCCTTCGCTCGGCCCACTGGATCCGGGGGAACCGCGTCGGCTCCCCGCTGTCCCAGCGGACGGCGGCACCCGAACATCACAGGCCACAAACGTGTCGTCCGTCACACAAGCACCCGCGAGGGCGGCGGAGCCGGTCCGCTCACCCTTGTCCGCCCCGCATCGCGTCCCGGCACAGCAACCGCAGCGACCCGTGCCCGCCGAAGCAGCGGCGGGCCTCGTCGAGGGGGTCCCAGAGGCGGCCGTCGGGGGTGCGGACCCAGTGGTCGCCGCCGGTGGCCCACCACTCGGCGCCGGTCTGGCGGACGATCACCTCACCGGCGTACGCGCCGAGCCCGCGCAGCACGCTCTCCACGGCCGGGTACGGGGTGTCCTCGGCGCGCAGGTCCTCGATCAGCCGGTCGACGCGCCACAGGCTCTGTGCCGAGTGGTCGAGATACAGCCGGGCGCCCTCCCGCAGGGCGCACACCGCGTCCGCCGCCCAGCGCGCGGGCTTCGGGGCGGCCTGGGGCCGGGCGGAGGTCTGGCGAGTCGTACTGGTCATATACGGGAGAGCGTGGGGCGACCATGATCCGTCACCCGGATCCGGGGCCCTTCCCGGAACCGGCGCCGAACCGCCACAGGAGTGATGGTTCCGCGCCCTGCTGCGCTCCTTGAGTGATGAGCGCGTACCTCGACCTCCGTGCCGTACCCCCCTCGGCGCTGCGCAACAGCGCCGTCTGGCTGCGAAGGCTGTTCGACGACCACCGCGACACCGCCCGCGACGGCGGGAACCGGGTGGACCGCGACCAGCAGTTCCTCTACAGCGACACCCCACCCGAGCACGCGGACGCCGGCCCCGGGGCGTACGCGGTCCTCGGCGGCGGACGGGTGTACACGGCCGACGCGCAGGAACCGCCGTTCCTGCTGCTCACCGCGGCCCAGACGGCGCGGGTCGCGGCCTTCCTGGAGGCCGCCGACTTCGACCAGCTGTGGCGTCCGGCCCGGTCCGAGCTGCTGTCGCGCCACGGCGGACCCGCCGAGGAGCCCCGCACCCGGGCCGCCTTCGCCGCGGCGCACCGCGAGCTGACGGCGTTCTACACCGCGACCGCGCTCCACCAGGACGCGGTGGTGAAGTGGCTCGCGCCCTGAGCCGGCGGATCGGGACGGCGGGCCTCAGGAGCGTCCGCGGGCCCGGCGCGACACCACGGCCCGCAGCACCCGCCGCCCCTCCGTGGACACGTCCAGCGCCGGCCGCAGTCCGGCCACGCCGTGGCTCGCGAGGAGCTCCAGGACGGTGATCTGGCGGCGCAGCTCGGCGGCGACGAGCGGCGGCATGCCCTCCGTACGGCCCTCGCGGCGGGAGTCGACCGAGTCGGCGTCCTCGGCCGGGTCGAGCAGACGGTGGATCTGGAGCGAGGCGACGGAGCAGGCGTCGGCCCACACCCGCACCTCGGCGGCGGACCGGTCGCCCGGGGCCGCGTCGAGCATCCGGCGGGCGAGCAGCGCGGCCTCGCCGCCGTCCTCGCCCGAGGTCAGCTTGGCGCGGGCCAGTTCCAGCCCCTCGCCCCAGTCGGCCGTGCCCGCGAGGCCGGCCCAGAGCGGCCGCAGGATGTCGTCGTCACCGCCGAGCAGGGGCACACACCGATCCAAACAAGCCAGCCCACTGGCGGCCAGTCCGCGTTCGTCGGCCTGAGCGATCAGTTCCACCAGGCTCATCCACGCCTCCCTCGCCAGGGCGCCTACCTTACGGAGCCCACACTTTCCCTTACTGCGTGCAACGGGCCAGGAGTGTCACAGGGAGAGGTTTTCAGCCAACGGGACGGACGGGTCCGGAGGGGCCCGCGGGGGCCGCGGGACCCGCGGGAGCGGCACTGGCAGGACCGGTGGGGACGCCAGGGGCATCGGGGGTGGCAGGACCCGCGGGGGCGGCAGGACCCGCGGGACCGCCGGGGGCGGCGGGGAAGGCGGGGTCGCCGGGCGGGCCCTGGAGGGCCTTCGCGTTCTGCATCGCCGTCAGCCGCAGCACGACGAGGATCGCGAGCACGGCGGCCGCGAGGTCGAGCCCGTCGGCGCACATCACCTGGAACAGGGCGTCGTGCAGCTCCGAGGACGTCTCCGCCCGGGCGTACATCCGGGACCCGGCCCGGTCGGCGAGCAGCGACAGCACCCAGAGCGTCCACCAGGCGTTGACCAGCGCGTGCGAGCGCGGCCGCTCCCAGGGGGCGCCGGGGCCGCTGGCGTCCCAGATGTCCACGGTGATCCGGCGCGGATACCAGAGGTTCACGATCGGGGTGAACCAGCCGCCGATCGCCCAGCCACGGGACATGCGGTGCCCGTCCGGCCGGAACCACTCGGCGTTGACCCGCACCCGGTGGAACCAGCACAGGTACACCACGACGGTGGCGATCAGGGCCACGGTCTGGGCGAGGCCGACCGCGCGGTACAAGCGGTCCGCGGCGTCGAACCGGTCCGCCCCGCTCCCGAAGTAGACCTCGTCGTTGGCGTCGAGCAGGACGGACCCCGCCCAGAGGGCGAACAGGTCGGTGGCGGCGGTCAGCCCGAGCAGGACGGCGGTGGCCCGCCCGAGCAGGACAGGTGAGCGCGGCATGAAGGTCCCCCCGAATGATCAGCAGCAACGCGCGGCCTGCGGAACATACGGTGCACCGGCCCGGTGCGTCCACCTGATATGGCGCGGGCTCAGCCCAGGCGCCCCGCCAGCGCGGTGAACCGCGCCCACGACAGCGACGGTGTCCGCGCGTCCCACAGCTTCTGCGCCGTCGCCCGCAACGGCATCCGGATCCCGGCGGCGACCTGGTCCTGGGTCTGGGAGTTCGCGAGGTCGCACCAGACGGAGAAGGATCCGCCGAGGATCTGGGCGTCGTACTTCGCGGGCACGGCGGTCGTGCCGCGCAGCACGCGCGGGGTCCACTGCTCGTAGATCCGCCGACCGGTCGGGTACACGAAGGTCTGCGGCTCGCCGAGGACGTAGTAGAGGTACTCGTCGTTGTAGTTGAGCACCTTCCGCCCGGCGTCCAGGTACTCCGTCGGCACCCGCGCCCCGATCTCCTTGCCGGTCCAGTACGCGACCACCAGGTCGGAGGCGGGCTTCACGGTCGTACCGCGGAAGAAGCCGTCGTTCCACACCCGCATGGTCCGGTCGTGGGCGCGGACGGTGTCGGCGCGGTCGTTGAGCCAGCCGGTCGCGAGGTCGGCGACGCCCGCGCCGGAGCCGTAGCGCTGCCGGGCGGCGGTGGCGAGCTGCGGGTAGGAGGCGGCCGGGCTGGACACGGTCAGCGCCTGGTACTCGTCGCCGCCGAGGTGCCACTGGGCGCCGGGGAAGAGGCCCGCGTACTCGCCCAGCAGGTCGTCGAGGAGCTTCCCGGAGGCGTCCTTGGAGATGTCGATCGCGCCGCGGGTGGCGACCCCGTTGACGTTGCGCAGCTGCAGCTCGGGGTGCGCGGCGAGGACGGCACCCAGATGCCCCGGCGAGTCGATCTCGGGCACGACGGTGATGTGGCGCTCGGCCGCGAGATCGACGATCTCCTTCACCTGCGCCTTGGTGAGGTGCTGCGCGGCGACGATCTCGGGATGGGTGTCGGACTCGATCCGGAACGCCTGGTCGTCGGAGAAGTGCAGCCCGAGCTGGTTGAACTTCAGATCCCCCAGCTCACGGATCCGGTCCTCGATCCAGCCGGGCGAGAAGTACTTGCGGGCGATGTCGAGCGAGAAGGCCCGCTGCGGCTTGGCGGGCGCGTCCCGTACGACGCCCTCCGGTGCCGTGGTCCCCTTGGCCACCTCCTGCTTGAGGGTGCGGGTGCCGTAGAAGACGCCGGCGTCGGAGGGCCCGCTGACGGTGACCTTCCCCTGCCGCACGGTCAGGGTGTACGACTCCGGATCGCCGCCCCCGCCGGTGTTGAGCGCGAGCCGCAGGTCCCCGGCCCGGGAGTCGCCCTTCTCCCCCGCGTACGTCATCCCCAGCTCACCGGCGATCAGCCGCCCCTCGTCGGCGAGGCGCGGGTCGCTGACGACCACCCGGTGCTTGGCGGCGGGCCGCCAGCCGGGGCCGCGGGCCGGGGCGTGGGCGCGCACGGCGGGGATGGTGCGCGGGGTGGTGGACAGGGGGTAGCTGCGGGTGGGGCTGGGGCTGGCGGACGGCGTGGCGGCGGCGATCCCCGGTTCGCCCGCGGAGGCGCCCGGGGAGGTCTGCCGGCCCGCCGCGGATCCGGTGGGCGCGCTGTCGTCGCCGTCGGAGGCCCACAGCCCCATGCCTATCCCGAGGGCGGCCACCAGCCCGCCTGCCATCAGGGCCCGCGGCACGACCCGCTGCCGCGGGCTCCGCTCCTGCTTCCTCCGTGGCGCCGGGCGCCGATGCCTGTGCCTGCTCACCCCGCCAACCGTACGGCGCCCGGGTGACCGAAGCGCGACGAAGGAGTCCACCACCCGTTCCGAAACTCTCCCGTTCGAGTGAAATTCGGGCAACCGTCGGACACGTGATGACCACTCCCGATAACGTTGCGCCACACCTTTCACCACATCCCCTGCCACACCACTCGTGACGCGAGGATCCACGCTGCCTGCGCACCGTCTTCCCCACCTCACCGGCCGCCTTCCCATACCGGCGCAGGCCCGGACATCCCAGGCACCACTGCCGGGCCCTTCCCTGGACGCGTTCAACACCGCCGGCGTCGAGGAGACCCTCAGCGCCCTCCTCGGCTGCCTCCACAGCCTCTGCTGGGCCCGCAGGGTCGCGGAGCACCGCCCGTACCCCACGCTGGACGCCCTGCTGGCCGCGTCGGACGAGGCGGCGTACGACCTGACGCCGGAGGATCTGACGGAGGCCCTGGCCGGCGAGCCCCTCCCCGCCCTGCCGGAGGACGCGTACGAAGCGGCGCACATGGCCCTGGGAGCGGCTCACGCGGCCTACACGGCCCGCTTCGGGTACACGTTCGTCATCTGCCTGGACGGCGTCCCCCCGGCCGAGACCCTGGACCACGTGCTCGAGGGAATCCGGTCACGATTGACAAACGATCCGGAGGACGAACGGGTGGTGGCGGCGGAAGAACTCCGCCGCCTCGCGAGACAGCGGCTGGCCGGATTCCTCAGGGGCACGGCTCCGTAGCCGAGGCACGGCTCCGCCGCGGGGGCCTGACCAGCCCCGACACCGCACGCGGCGCATAACGGCAGCAACCGCCGCAGATGCCGCGCGGCTCACCCATACGCGTGCCAGTTTGATCACACCGGTAGGCCCGGCGTAAGCCCAGCGCCAGCGCGTCGCTACGATGCTGGGGGCCGGTGGACCGTACCCGGCCGGGCCCGTCCGACACCGAAGCCGGCAGGCCCCAATCCCCGCTCCCGGAGGGTTCTTCCGTGCCGGCTGGAACGCTGTACCGCGGCCGGGAAGGAATGTGGTCCTGGGTGGCTCACCGAGTCACCGGCGTCCTCATCTTCTTCTTCCTGTTCGTCCACGTCCTGGACACCGCTCTCGTGCGTGTCTCCCCCGAGGACTACGACAAGGTCGTAGCCACGTACAAGACCCCGATCGTCGCCGTGCTGGAGTACGGCCTCGTCGCCGCCATCCTCTTCCACGCGCTCAACGGCCTGCGCGTCATCGCCGTCGACTTCTGGTCGAAGGGTCCGCGCTACCAGAAGCAGATGCTGTGGACCGTCGTAGGCGTCTGGGTCGTGCTGATGCTCGGGGCGATCTACCCCGTGCTCGGCCACGCCGCTCGTGAACTGTTCGGGAGCTGACACCGATGGCCACCACTGAAACCACCGCGTCCGGGATCGGCCCCGTCGAGGGCGGCCCTGTCTACAACGTCGACAACCCGGCGCCCCTGATCGAGGCCCCGCGCAAGCGCACCAAGAAGTCCCCGAAGTCCACCCGGGGCAACTTCGAGATGGCCGCGTGGCTCTTCATGCGCCTGTCCGGCGTCGTGCTGGTCGTCCTCGTCATCGGCCACCTGCTGATCCAGCTGGTGCTGGACGGCGGCGTGTCGAAGATCGGCTTCGCGTTCGTGGCCGGCCGCTGGGCCTCCCCCTTCTGGCAGGTCTGGGACCTCCTGATGCTCTGGCTCGCGATGCTGCACGGAGCCAACGGCCTGCGCACGGTCATCAACGACTACGCGGAGCGCGCGAACACCCGGCTGTGGCTCAAGGGCCTGCTCTACACCGCCACGGTGTTCACCATCCTGCTGGGCACGCTGGTGATCTTCACCTTCGACCCGAACATCCGCTAGGCACGGGGCTGCGAGAATCATGAAGATCCACAAGTACGACACCGTCATCGTCGGCGCCGGTGGCGCGGGCATGCGCGCGGCCATCGAGTCGACGAAGCGCAGCCGCACCGCGGTCCTGACCAAGCTCTACCCCACCCGCTCCCACACGGGCGCCGCGCAGGGCGGCATGGCCGCCGCGCTGGCCAACGTGGAGGAGGACAACTGGGAGTGGCACACCTTCGACACGGTCAAGGGCGGTGACTACCTGGTCGACCAGGACGCCGCCGAGATCCTGGCGAAGGAGGCCATCGACTCCGTCCTCGACCTGGAGAAGATGGGCCTGCCGTTCAACCGCACCCCGGACGGCACGATCGACCAGCGCCGCTTCGGCGGTCACAGCCGCAACCACGGCGAGGCTCCCGTCCGCCGGTCCTGCTACGCCGCGGACCGCACGGGCCACATGATCCTCCAGACGCTGTACCAGAACTGCGTCAAGGAGGGCGTGGAGTTCTTCAACGAGTTCTACGTCCTCGACCAGCTGATCACCGAGGAGGACGGCGTCCGCAAGTCGGCCGGCGTCGTCGCCTACGAACTGGCGACCGGTGAGATCCACGTCTTCCAGGCGAAGGCCGTGATCTACGCGTCCGGCGGCTGCGGCAAGTTCTTCAAGGTGACGTCGAACGCGCACACGCTGACCGGTGACGGCCAGGCGGCGGTCTACCGCCGGGGTCTGCCGCTGGAGGACATGGAGTTCTTCCAGTTCCACCCGACCGGCATCTGGCGCATGGGCATCCTGCTGACGGAGGGCGCCCGCGGTGAGGGCGGCATCCTGCGCAACAAGGACGGCGAGCGCTTCATGGAGAAGTACGCGCCGGTGATGAAGGACCTGGCGTCGCGTGACGTCGTGTCCCGCTCCATCTACACGGAGATCCGTGAGGGCCGCGGCTGCGGTCCCGAGGGCGACCACGTCTACCTCGACCTCACCCACCTCCCGCCGGAGCAGCTGGACGCCAAGCTCCCGGACATCACCGAGTTCGCGCGCACCTACCTGGGCATCGAGCCGTACACGGACCCGATCCCGATCCAGCCCACCGCGCACTACGCCATGGGCGGCATCCCGACGAACGTCGAGGGTGAGGTCCTGGCGGACAACACCACCGTCGTCCCCGGCCTGTACGCGGCCGGCGAGGTCGCGTGCGTGTCGGTGCACGGCGCGAACCGCCTGGGCACCAACAGCCTCCTGGACATCAACGTGTTCGGCCGCCGTGCGGGCATCGCCGCCGCCGAGTACTCCCAGAAGGCGGCCTTCGTCGAACTCCCGGAGAACCCGGCGCAGTTCGTGATCGACCAGGTGGAGAGGCTCCGCACGTCGACGGGCACGGAGCGGGTGTCGGTGCTCCGCCGCGAGCTGCAGGAGACCATGGACGCGAACGTCATGGTGTTCCGCACCGAGCAGACGATCAAGACGGCGGTCGAGAAGATCGCGGAGCTGCGCGAGCGCTACCGGAACGTCTCGATCCAGGACAAGGGCAAGCGGTTCAACACGGACCTCCTCGAGGCGATCGAGCTGGGCAACCTGCTCGACCTGGCCGAGGTCATGGCGGTCTCCGCGCTCGCCCGCAAGGAGTCCCGCGGCGGTCACTACCGCGAGGACTACCCCAACCGCGACGACGTCAACTTCATGCGCCACACCATGGCGTACCGCGAGGTGGGCGACGACGGCACCGAGACCGTCCGTCTCGACTACAAGCCGGTCGTCCAGACCCGCTACCAGCCGATGGAGCGTAAGTACTGATGGCAACCCCGACCCTCGACAAGGCGGACGCGGCCGGCGCCCCCGAGCCCGGCTTCGCCGACTCCCCGTACATCACGGTCACCTTCCGCATCCGCCGCTTCAACTCCGAGGTCTCGGCGGAGGCGACCTGGGAAGACTTCCAGCTGGAGATCGACCCGAAGGAGCGCGTCCTCGACGGCCTCCACAAGATCAAGTGGGACCTCGACGGCACCCTGACCTTCCGCCGCTCCTGCGCCCACGGCATCTGCGGCTCCGACGCGATGCGGATCAACGGCAAGAACCGCCTCGCGTGCAAGACGCTGATCAAGGACATCAACCCCGAGAAGCCGATCACGGTCGAGCCCATCAAGGGCCTGACGGTCCTGAAGGACCTGGTCGTCGACATGGAGCCGTTCTTCCAGGCGTACCGGGACGTGATGCCCTTCCTGATCACGAAGGACACGAACGAGCCCACGCGCGAGCGTCTGCAGTCCTCCGAGGACCGCGAGCGCTTCGACGACACGACGAAGTGCATCCTCTGCGCGGCCTGCACCTCCTCCTGCCCGGTGTTCTGGAACGACGGGCAGTACTTCGGCCCGGCCGCGATCGTGAACGCCCACCGCTTCATCTTCGACAGCCGTGACGAGGCGGGCGAGCAGCGCCTGGAGATCCTGAACGACCGCGACGGTGTCTGGCGCTGCCGCACCACGTTCAACTGCACGGACGCCTGCCCGCGCGGCATCGAGGTCACGAAGGCGATCGCCGAGGTCAAGAAGGCCCTGATCACCCGCCGCTTCTGACCCCGCCTTCCGCGGTACGTCCACGAGGGCCCCGTCTCCCGGTCTCACCACCGGGGGCGGGGCCCTCGGGCGTCACACGCCACGATCGGGTGAACGTGATCAAGAGGGGCACCGGGGTCCGCCGTCCTCCCCGGCTCCGTCGGCGCCGGGGTCACCCTCGACGCGGCCGGGATCACTGCGAACAGGCCGGCGGAAGACGTGCGGCTGAGCCGCTCTCACCAGGAGGCGTACCACTCCGGGTCTCCGCCGGCGAGGCGGCGGCGTAGGTAGTCCTCCAGTCCGTCCGCCACCCGGCGGCGGCTGTCGCTCCCGTGCTCCCAGACGAAGACGTCGGGCCGCTCGGGCCTGACGACGAAGGCGAACAGGTCGCCGCCCCCGCTCTCCCCGAAGAGCAGCAGCGGGTCGAACGGCATGTAGCGCCCCCGGAAGCCGGCCGAACTCCTGAACTCCAGGTTCCGGTCCACGACTTCACCGACCGAGCACACCACCCCGGCCCCGTGCTTGTCCCGGGCGCCGTCCGCCACCCGCCAGAAGTCCTTGAGCGCGGCGGGCAGAGGATGCCCCAGCACCACTTCCGCCACCCGCATTTCCTCCTCGCAGCCGGGTCCGGCCGCGAGTTCCACGTCGGCCGACAGCGAGGAGATGAGCTCGATCCACATACGGTCATCCTTCATGGATCCGCCCGATGCACAACCCTCTCGCCGCCTCCGGTGCCGACGACGGGTGCGGAGCCGGAGACGGGATCCGGCTCCGGGGCGGCGGCGTCAGAAGATGCCCTGGCCCGGGACCAGGACGCCGGCCGGGTCGTAGGTGCTCTTGGCCGATGCGAAGGCCGGCCAGGCGGGGCCGAAGTGGGTGCGCCAGTCGTCGGGGGTGAAGGGGATGCTGCCGACGGGGTAGTGGGTGCCGCCGGCCGCGGCGACGGTGTCGTAGGCGGCGCGGTTGGCCGACAGGATGCGGTCGATGCCCGCGGAGTCGCCCGGTGCGGCCGCGCTGAGGATGTCGAAGAGGTACGAGACGTCCTCGTCGGAGGTCCGCAGCAGCGGCGTGGTGAGGTGTTCGCGGAGGAGGGGATAGAAGAGGATCACGCCTCCGGCGCCCAGGTCGGCGGGGGTGAGGGCGTCCAGGAGCGGGGCCGCGAGGGACGCGGCGGAGGAGCCGGGGAGCATGAGGTTGAGCCAGGGGTGGGCGTACGTCCAGATGCCCGCCTCCTTCATGGCCGCGATGACGGGGGCCAGCCGGTCGAGGAAGTCGAAGTACGGCAGGTCGGTGTACTGGACCGTCGACGGGTCGTGGCGCAGGCCGCGCAGGAGAGCGGTGTCGTCCGGGGCGGGGCCGACCGGCGGGCCGTAGGCGACGGCCTCCAGGCTGTAGACGCGGAAGGCTCCCGCGGCGTCCGTGTGGACCTGGCCCTCCACGTAGTCGAAGCGGCCCTCCCGGACGAGGGTGCGCTGGTCGTCGAGGAAGGTGGCGAGATCGTCGTAGGTCAGCTGGTAGTGGCGTACGGTCTCGGGCGCCGGCACCAGGCGCAGGGTGGCCTCGACGATGACGGCGCACTGGCCGAGGCCCGCCAGGACGGCGTGGAAGAGGTCGGGGCGGCGGGACGGGGAGCAGCGGACCAGTTCGCCCGCTCCGGTGACGACCCGCAGCTGGGTGACGTTGTCGACCTGGGCGCCGTGCCGCTGGGCCTGGCCGCCCAGGCCGCCCACGGACAGGGTGCCGCCGACGGAGAGTTCGAGGTAGTCGGTGAAGACCGGCGGGGTGAGGCCGTGGGCGAGCGTCGCCCTGGCCACCTCGCTCCAGCGGGCGCCGGCGCCGACGGTGACGGTGGTGCTGTCCGGGTCCACGGGGCCGATGTCCGCGAGGGTCGCGGTCTCGATGACCAGCCCGCCCTCCACCTGCGCCTGACCGTACGGGGCGTGTCCCTGGCCGCGCGGTGCGACCGGCAGGCAGTGGTCGTTGCAGAACCGGACCATGGTGACGATGTCACGGACCGAGCCGGGGCGCAGGACGGCCGAGGGACGGCGGTGCACGATGTGCCCGTAGTCCTCGGCCGCGGCGGTGAGTGAGGACTCGTCCGTGACGAGCGTGCCGTCCAGGCGGGGAATCCTGGTGAGTGCCGCCGTCTCCGTGCCGGACTCGGGCGCGGCCGCGGCCCAGCTGCGGGCGGCCGGGTCGAAACCGGCCACCGCGGCCCCGGTGACCGTGAGCCCGCGGAGAACGGTACGTCTTGACGGTGTGCGGGACATGCGCACTTCCACCTCTCAAGCTGCACGAAATCTTCAAATCCTCGACAGCCTAGGGCAGTTCGATCTCCGGTACCGCGTTTCCCGGGTGAAGTTACGCATGAGTACGGCGAGGGCCCCGCTCCTCGAGAGGAGGGGGCCCTCGCCGTCGGCGGTGCTCCGGGCTCAGCCGCGCAGGACGCGGCCCTGGCTGTCCGTGCGGTCGTTGCTCGTGAGGAACAGGATGCCGTCGATCAGGGCCCAGAAGCCGAGGCCGCCGCAGGTGAGCAGCTGGGCGATGCCCACGCCGACGGAGCCGACGTAGAAGCGTCCGATGCCGAGGGTGCCCAGGAACAGCTGGAGGATACCGGCGACGATCTTGGACTTGTCGGAGTACGGGCGACCCAGCGGGTCGACGCCGTAGGGGGCCTCGGGGGTGGGGACGGTCATGAGAACTGCTCCTGGGATGACTTCGAATGACCGGAGCCGGCTTGCTCCGGACGGGGAGTCCAGGAGGGATACGACGAGATGTTCACCTACGCCGACCGTCGTCGACGACCACGCCCGTGCCTGGTGCTGACCACGCGCGGACGTCCCCCCTGTGTCACGTGAGCCTAGAGAGATCAGTGGCGCAAAAGGGAGTAGCTGTGACCGATCGTTCCTGTTCCGTGATCAAAATTCGCCAACTCCGCGTTCGCTCACGGCGTCCGCGAAAACGAAGTGTGACCTGCCGCCTAGAAGGCGTTGCGGACCACCGTCCAGGCCACGGCCGCACCGAGGACGACGGCCACGCCCCGGCCGCCGAGGCGCGGGTGCCAGCTGCGGCCGTGCAGGCCCTCCCAGATCCAGCGGGCCAGGAGCGCGAGGGCGAAGGGGGAGGCGAGCAGCAGGACGCGGTTGTCCAGCCAGGCCTGGGCGAAGTGACCGTGCATCAGGTCGTAGGTCATGCGCGTGCCGCCGCAGGCGGGGCAGAGCAGACCGGTGACGAGGCGGAACGGGCACTGCGGGAGCACATGGCCGGGCTGGTGGGGGTCGGTGCCGTAGAGATAGGCGGAGCCCGCCGCGCCGGCGGCGAGCACCGCGAGGGGTGCCGCAGCCGGGTGCCGCAGCGCGGACGGGCGCTCCGCTTCAGCCACGCAGGACCCGCCCGTTGGAGTCGGTCTTGTCGTTGCTCGTCAGGATCATGATCCCGTCGACCAGGGCCCAGATGCCGAGGCCGCCGCAGGTGAAGAGCTGGGCGAGGGCGATGCCGACGTGACCCATGTAGAACCGGCCGACACCGAGGCTGCCCAGGGCGAGCTGGAGGACTCCCGCGACGATCTTCGACTTGTCGGAGTAGGGACGCCCGTAGGGGTCGTAGCCGTAGGGGGCGTGGGGGTCGCCGGTGAAGGTGCCCGGCGGCACGTAACCGGGGGCGGCGTATCCACCCTGCGGGTAGCCCTGCTGGTAGCCCGGCTGGGGCTGGCCCTGCTGCGGGTATCCGTAGGGGCCGGCCTGCCCGCCGGGCTGACCGGCGTAGGGGCCGGGGCCGCCGGCGTTGGGGTAGCCGTACCCGGGCTGGGGCGGCTGGTGGGGCTGCTGCGGGTGCTGCGGCTGTTCGGACAAGGCGAGTTCTCCCCGTAGTCGTCTGAGCGGATGATCTGCGTGCAAAGTGGGTGCACGTCATCTTGCAGCAGAAAACCGACCCCGGAGAAGCCGGGGTGGGCTTGGCCCGGTCGTCCGCTGCTCTTTCCTCCGCCGGCAATCACCGGTTCCTGCGGGGCCGCCACCTATTCTGACGGTATGTCAGATGACGAGTCCTACGAACTGCTCGGGTTCGACAACGTCCTGCTCCCCGTCGGCGACCTCGGCGAGGCCGTGCGGTTCTACGAGGGGGCCGGTTTCACGGTGGCGTTCCGGTTCGACGAGGGCGGGATCGCGCTGCTGAAGGTGGGGGGCGAGACCCCGGGGATCCTGCTGCGGCAGGAGGAGGCGCTGGGGCACCGGCCGCCCCCGTGGGCCTCGCCCCGGCTGTGGCTGGAGGTGCCGGACGCGCGCGTGGCGGCCAGACGGCTGGCCGACGCCGGGATCGCGCCGCTCGATCCGCCGTTCTCCGTGGCGACGGGATGGACCGTCGAGGTCGCCGACCCCTGGGGGAACGTCCTCGGGTTCACCGACTACACCAAGCGGCCGGAGCTCGCGCGCAGGACGTGACGCAGGTCCCACTCCGCCACGTCTTGAACGTGTTCAAAACTGAGCTACAGTCATCCCTGTCAGCGTTTTGAACGCGTTCAACAAGGGGGACGCATGGACCGCACGGTCATCGCCTACGTCATCTACCTGGTCGTCAGCATCGGTCTGACCGTCTGGGTCGCCCGGACCCTCAGCCGCAACGGACGGGTCTTCCTCGCCGACGTGCTGCAGGGCAACGAGAAGCTCGCGGACGCCGTCAACCACCTCCTGGTGGTCGGCTTCTACCTCGTCAACCTCGGCTTCGTCGCCCTCTACCTGAGCGGCGACGACACCATCGAGGACACCCGCGGCATCTTCGAGGCCCTGTCGACCAAGCTCGGCGTGGTGCTGCTGGTGCTCGGCGTGATGCACCTGGGCAACGTCTACGTGCTCAACCGGATCCGGCGGCGCGGGGTCATGGAGCGGGAGCAGATCCCGCCGGTCCCCCCGCAGGACTGGGCCGCCTCGGCCGGGGCGTGAGCACGATGGCAGCCGCACAGGCCGCCGACGACCGGGACGCCACCCGCGTCCCGGTCCGCCGGCTCACCGTCCTCTACGACGCCGACTGCACCCTGTGCACCTTCGTGCGCGACTGGCTGAGCCGGCAGCGGCAGCTCGTCCCGCTGGACCTCGTCGCGGCCGGATCCGCCGAGGCCGCCGCCCGCTTCCCCGGGCTCGACCACCGCGCCACCCTCGAGGAGATCACCGTGGTCGGCGACGGCGGCCAGGTCTACCGGGGCGCCGCCGCCTGGATCGTCACCCTGTGGGCGCTGCGCGAGCACCGGCCCCTGGCGCACCGGCTGAGCACGCCCGCCGGGGCACGGCTGGCCAAGGGCGCGGTCCTGGCCGCCGCCCGGTGGCGCGGGGCGCAGAGGCGGGACACCGGCTGGGGCGGGGGCGCGTACTACTCGGCCGACGGGTGGTCCTTCGACCGGCGTCACGGGTGGACCTACACCCCGCCCTCCTGTGCCGACGGCTCCTGCTCCACTGACTAGGCTCTCTCTCCGTGTCCGCCATCAACGAGCCCGCCGACGGCGAAGGCCGCGCCGAGCCCACTCCCGCTCCCCCGGCCGAGCCGCACGCGTCGTCGCCCACGTCGAAGTCCGAGCAGACCCGCGCGCTGATCCTGGAGACGGCGATGCGGCTGTTCCAGGAGCGCGGCTACGACAAGACGACGATGCGGGCCATCGCCCAGGAGGCCGGGGTCTCCGTCGGCAACGCCTACTACTACTTCGCCGGCAAGGAGTGGCTGATCCAGGGCTTCTACGACCGTCTCGCGGCGGAGCACCGCGAGGCGGTCCGCGGCATCCTGGCGCGGGAGACCAGCCTGGAGGCCCGGATGGCGGGCGTGCTGCGGGCCTGGCTGGACGTGGCCACGCCGTACCACGAGTTCGCGGTGCAGTTCTTCAAGAACGCCGCCGACCCCGACAGCCCGCTCAGCCCCTTCTCGGCGGAGTCGGAGCACGCGCGCGTGGAGGCGATCGCCGTCCACAAGGAGGTGCTCGCGGGCTCGAAGGCGAAGGTGCCGGAGGAACTGCGCGAGGTGCTGCCCGAGCTGATGTGGCTCTCCCAGATGGGCCTCGTCATGTACTGGATCTACGACCGTACGGAGGGCAGGGAGCGCAGCTACCGGCTCGCCGACCGCGGCGCACGCCTCACCGCGCGCGGTGTGGCACTGGCCCGGTTCCGGGTGCTGCGCCCCCTCGTGATGGAGATCCACGACCTGTTCACGGACTTCCTGCCCGGCATGACCAACGCCCTGCCGGACCCGGGGAAGAAGGACAGGTGACCCCGGGCGTCAGGTGACCTCGGTCGCCTCCGGGACGTCCGTCAGCTCCACGTCGTACACCAGCGGCTCCTCCGTGACGGTGACCCGCCGCGCCCGGGTGGGGTACGACGGTGCCGTCGTCGCCAGCAGATACGTCCCCGGCGCCGGGGCGGAGAGGATGTACGAGCCGTCGGCGAGAGAGGTGACGGTGTCCAGAGGGCGTCCGCCCGTGGACCTCAGGGTGAGCGCGGCGCCCTCGACGGGGTCGCCGGCGGTGTCCCGTACGAAGCCGTGCAGGACCGTGGCGGGACCCTCACCGTGCCCGGTGCCCGGCGCCCCCTCCTCCTTCGGCTCCACCGCCAGATGGGGCAGCCGCTTCTCCAGCCCGGCCGGCAGCCACCAGTTGGCGGCGCCGAGGAGGTGCATCGCGGCCGGGACGAGCGCCGTCCGCAGGATGAACGCGTCCAGTGCGACCGCCGCCGCCAGACCCACGCCCGCCATCGCCGCGCCGGAGTCGCCGCTGAGGACGAACGCGAGGAAGACGCAGACCATGATGAGGGCGGCGGAGTTGATCACCCTGCTGGTCTCGGCCAGCCCCACCCGCACCGCGCGCGCGTTGTCCTTGGTGTGCACCCACTCCTCGTGCATCCGGCTCACCAGGAACACCTGGTAGTCCATCGACAGCCCGAAGAGCAGGGACAGCATGATGACCGGCAGGAAGGCGTTGATCGGGCCCTCCTTGCCGAGGCCGAGCAGGTCCAGGCCCCAGCCCCACTGGAAGACGGCGACGAGGACGCCGAAGGAGGCGGCGGCGGCGATCAGGTTCATCACGGCGGCCGTCAGCGGCACCACCAGGGAGCGGAAGGCGATCAGCAGGAGCAGGAAGCCCAGACCGATGATCGTCGCGATGAAGAGGGGCAGGCGGTCGCCGGTGACCGTCGCGAAGTCCTTGGAGACCGCGGTGACCCCGCCGACGTGCGCCTCGGCACCGGCCCGCGGGATGACGTCGTCGCGCAGACGGTCGATGAGGGTGTCGGTCTCCTCGGACTGCGGCGAGGTGGTGGGCACCACCTGGATGACGGTGACGCCCCGCGCGGGCGGCAGCGCGGCCACCCGGGCGACTCCGGCGGTGTCCTCGATGCCCTGCACCAGGGCCGTGGTGTCGGTGCCGTCCACGACCACCTGGAGCGGGCCGTTGAAGCCCGGTCCGAAGCCCTCCGCGAGCAGGTCGTAGGCCTTGCGGGTGGTGGTGGAGGCGTCGTCGTTGCCCTGGTCGGTGGCGCCCAGGCGCAGCGACAGCACGGGCAGCGCGAGGACGGCCATGACGACCAGCGCGAGCGCGGCGACCGTACGGGGCCGGCGCTGCACGCCCGCCGACCAGCGCGCCGCGGGCCCGCTCGCCTGCTCCACCTCGGGCCCCTGCGCGGCGAGCCGCCCGCGCTGCCTGCGGCTCAGGACACGCGGGCCGAGGAAGCCGAGCAGGGCGGGCAGCAGGGTGGTGGCCGCGAGGACGCTCAGGACGACCGTCAGCGAGGTACCGATGACGACCCCGTCCAGGAAGCGCAGGTTCGTCACCAGCATGCCCGCGAGGGCGATGCAGACCGTGCCGCCCGCGAACAGCACCGCCCGGCCGGAGGTGTTGAGGGCGGTGACCGCGGACTCCTCCGGGTCGGTGCCGCGCAGGAGGCCCTTGCGGTGCCGGGTGACGATGAACAGGGCGTAGTCGATGCCGACACCCAGGCCGATCAGGGACGACAGGAGCGGGGCCAGGTCGGGGATGTCGGTGACATGGCTCAGCAGCTGCGTCGAGAACAGGCCGGTGCCGACCCCGAAGACCGCCACGGCGAGCGGCAGCAGCATCGCGAAGAGCGAGCCGAAGGCCAGGAACAGCACGATCGCGGCCGCCACGAGACCGACCATCTCGGCCAGGCCGGTGGGCGGTTCCTGCACCCGCTGGATCGCCTGGCCGCCCAGCTCGACCTCCAGGCCGTCGCGTTCGGCGTCCCGCGCGGTGTCGACGACGTCCTGGACGAGTTCCTTGGGCACGGCGTTCGCCTGGTCGGCGAAGGTGATCTGCGCGTACGCGATCCTGCCGTCGGCGCTGATCTGCGCCGCGCCTCCGGCCGTGTACGGGCCGGTGACCCCGCCGACGCCCTTCATCCCCGCCATCTCGTCGAGCGCGGGCTGGATCCGGGACCGTACGTCCTGGTCGCGGACCGTGCCCTCGTCGACCTTCCAGACGACCGTGTCGGTGTCGCCCGCGCGCGCGGGAAACGCCTTCTCCATCAGGTCGTACGCCTTCTTGGAGTCCGTGTCGGGGAGGGAGAAGACGTTCGCGTAGTCCGTTCCCGCCGCCGAGGCCGAGAATCCCAGGCCGAACAGCGCCCCCACCCACAGCAACAGGACCACCAGTCTGTGCCGGTAGCACCAGCGTGCCAATGCCGCCACGATCACAACTCCTTCACCACGGTCGACGGGTCCCCCAGGTCCTGGCACCAGGATCGTCGGCGGCACGCCCGCGTGGACATCGACCGGCCACGACTCTCAAGGAACTCCAAAGCGGGAACCGGCCCGGTCGCCGGCGCGGCCGCCGATACTGGGGGCATGTCGACGGCTCCGGGCACCGTGCTGGTCGTCGAGGACGAGCCGAGCATCGCGGACGTCCTCGCCATCGCGCTGCGCTACCACCGCTTCGAGGTCATGACCGCGGCCACGGTCCGCGAGGCCCTCGCCCTCGCCGGGCGCACCCGGCCCGACGTGGCGCTGCTGGACGTCATGCTCCCGGACGGGGACGGACGGGCCCTGGGGCGGGAACTGCGGGCGCAACGGCCCGATCTGGCCCTGGTGTTCCTCACCGCGCGGGACGCGCCGGCCGAGATCGTCGGAGCGCTCGGCTTCGGCGACGACTACATCACCAAACCGTTCGACATCGACGTGGTCGTCGCCCGGATCACGGCCGTCCTGCGGCGTACCCGCCCGGCGGACGTCCTGCCGCAGCGCCCGCCGCTGCGCTACGGCGACCTGGAACTGGACGAGACGACGTACAGCGTGCACCGCGCGGGCCGCTCGGTCGAGCTGACCCCCACCGAGTACGCGCTGCTGCGGTTCCTGGTGCGCAACGGCGGCCGGATCGTGCCCAAGGAGCAACTCCTGCGCCATGTCTGGCAGTACGAGCACACACCGACGGAGTCGACGGTCGTCGAGACCTACATCAGCTATCTGCGGCGCAAGCTGGACGTCCTGGGAGCGCCGGTGATCACCACCCGGCGGGGCGTGGGATACGGGCTGGCATGAGGTTCCCGCGCCGTGGCCGGGGGCTGCGCTCCCTGCGGGTGAAACTGACGCTGGCGAACGTCGCGCTGCTCGCCGTCGGCGTCGTCGCGGCGACCGCGGTCAGCCTGATGGGGATGCGGCACTACCTGCTCGGCCAGATCGACACGGATCTGACCAAGATGCGCAACTCGCTGGGCAGTTCGCGGCTCACCCTGCGCCAGATCGACTCGCTGAGCGTGCTCGGCGTGGTCCGCGACCGGATCCTGCCCGGCGGCTCGGACGACCGGCCGACCCCGGACTCGGTCTTCACCGCCGTCGACGCCAGGGGCACGGCCCTCACCCTCTTCGACGTCGCGCCCACCGACGTCCAGCGCGCCCTCGCGGACGCCGTGGCCGACCCGCGCGCCCTGGCCGCCGAGTCCGAGCCGCGCGACGTCAGCGTGCACGGCGCCGCGTACCGGGTGACCGCGACCCGGCTCGCCGACGGGCCCTACATCCTGCTGGCCACCTCCACGGAGGCCCTGCACCAGGGCGTCGCCAAGGCCCTCAGACTGGATCTCGCGGTCGGCACGCTGCTGCTGATGCTGCTCGCGTGCCTGACGCTGTTCAGCGTGCGGCGGCGGATGCGGCCGCTGGAGGACATGGTGGAGACCTCGTCGGCGATAGCGGAGGGCGACCTGACCCGGCGGGTGCCCTCCAGCCGGGAGACCACGCTCGAGGTCGAACAGCTGCGGCTGGCCCTGAACTCCATGCTGCACCAGGTGGAGACGGCGTACCGCACGCGCGAGCGCAGCGCGGCCCAGCTGCGCCGGTTCGTCGCCGACGCCTCGCACGAGCTGCGCACCCCGCTGTCCGCGATCCGCGGCTATCTCCAGCTGTACGACCAGGGGATGCTGCGCGAGCCGGAGGAGCGCCGACGGGCCTGGGACCGGATGAACGGCGAGGTGGACCGGATGGGCCGGCTCGTCGACGAGCTGCTCACCCTGGCCCGCCTCGATCAGCGGCCCGAACTGCGCCTGCGCAACGTGGACGTGAGCCGGCTGGTGCGGGACGCCGCCGAGGACCTGCGGGCGCAGCAGCCCGGGCGGCCCGTCACGGTCGACGCGGACGGGGCGCTGCTGGTGCGGGCCGACGAGTCGGGGCTGCGCCAGGTGCTGGGCAACCTGGTGGCCAACGTGCGCACGCACACGCCCGCCGACGTGCCGGTGCGGCTCGGGGCGGAGCGCGCGGACGGGGTGGTACGGCTGTCGGTGCGGGACGAGGGGCCGGGGCTGGCGGCGGAGGACGCGGCACGGGTCTTCGACCGCTTCTTCCGGGCGGGCGGCGGCGCGGGCAGCGGTCTGGGGCTGGCGATCGTGCAGGGTGTGGTGCGGGCGCACGGCGGCGAGGTGAGCGTACGGACGGCGCCGGGCGAGGGGCTGGGGGTGACGGTGGAACTGCCGGCGCGGCCGGCGGTGTGCGGCTGACGGGCCGCGGTCAGGCGGTCGCCACGACCAGCGCCCAGACCGTCTTGCCGTGGCGGCCCCTGCTCCACACGCCCCAGGCGGTGGCGAGGTGTTCCACGAGGTGCAGGCCGCGGCCGTGTTCGTCCCACTCGCCGACCACCCGCAGCCGGGGTTCCTGCCGGTCCTCGTCGGAGACCTCGATGAGGCAGGAGCCGTCCGCGAGCGCGGTGACCGCCACCTCGAACTCCCGCTCCAGCAGGGGCCCGTGGCGTACGACGTTGGTGGCGAGCTCGGACACCACGAGGAGCGCGTCGGCCAGCGCCCGGCCGTCCGGGGCGTGCCCCCAGTCCGCCAGATGGTCCCGCACCCGGTGCCGGGCCAGGCCGACGGACGCCGGATGCCGGGGCAGCCGGAAGGAGTTGCGTCTCAGCACGTCTGCTCCTCACCCCGTGCACACCTCCGTCACATGGTGCCGCCTGGGGTGACTGCCCGGTGTCACGGGGGCGCATGCCCCCGGCGCCCCGGATCCGCCACGCCGGACCGGCCCGTGCGGTCACCGCACGGGCCGGAGGGACAAGGGGTCAGATCCAGTCCAGCGCCCACAGCCGGAACACGCCGTTGCCGTCCGCCAGGTACTGGCCGCCGCCGACGTCCGCGCTGGTGACGACGTACTCCTTGCGCTGCCACAGCGGGATCACCGGCACGTCGTCGGCGATGACCTGCTGGAGGTTCTTGAAGTCGTCGGCGACCTGGCCGCGGTCGGCGTACTGCCGGCTGTCGCTGATGTACCGGTCGACGGTCTTGTTGCTGTAGCCGGTGTTCATGGTGGAGTCGGTGGCGACGAGCGGACCCGCGTAGGTGTCCGGGTCGGGGTAGTCGGCGACCCAGCCGACGGCGTACGCGTCGAGCTTGCCGCTCGCCCAGCGCTTCTGGAAGTCGGTCCACTCGTACCCCTTGACGTTCACCTCGAACAGTCCGCTGGCCTCCAGCTGCCGCTTGAGCTCCTTGGCCTCGGCCGCCGCGGCACCGCTGCCCAGGCCGTATCCGTAGGTGAACTTCACCGGGATTCCGGCGCCGGCCTCCTCCAGGAGCTTGCGGGCCTTCTCGGAGTTCTGGTCCGGGTAGGTGTCGAAGAAGGAGGTCGTGTGGCCGGTGAGGCCGGCCGGGATCAGGGAGTACAGCGGCTCGACGGTGCCGTCGTACACGGTCGCGGCGAGCTGCTCGCGGTCGATCAGCCAGGCCATCGCCCTGCGGACGTCCGTGGAGTGCAGCGGCGAGGAGGCGCGGGTGTTGAAGTACAGGTTGCGGGTCTCGGAGCTGTCGGCCTCGCTGACGCGCTGGTCCGGGTCGCTGGCGTTGAGGGCGGCGAGGACCGCGGGCGGCAGCTGGCGGGTGGCCGCGTCGACGTCCCCGGCCTTCCACGCCTTCTCCAGCGCGTCCGGGTCGGGGTAGTAGCGCAGTGCGATCGGCGAGCCGGTCTTCACCGCGCCCCGGTAACGGGAGTTGGGCTCCAGGTCGGCCCGCTCGCCCTTCTGGTACGCCGTCAGTGTGTACGGTCCGGTGCCGTCGACGGAGGTGCCGGTGCGCAGGCCGTCCGCCGGATAACGGGTGTGGTCGACGATCGAACCGGCGCCGGTGGCCACCTTGAACGGGAAGGTGGCGTCCGGCGAGGACAGATGGAAGGTGACCTTCAGGCCGTCGGCGTCCACCGACTTCAGGGTGGACAGCAGTGAGGCGGGGCCGACGTCCGAGTCGATCTTCCTGAGCCGGTCGAAGGAGTACTTCACGTCCTCGGCGGTCATCGTGCGGCCGCTCGGGAACGTGAGGTCGTCGCGCAGCTCGCAGCCGTACGTCGTCAGGCCGCCCTTCGCGAAGGAGCAGCTCCTGGCCGCGTCCGGCACGGGCGAGACGCCGCCCGGCTCGTACGTCAGGAGCGACTGGAAGACGTTGCTGAACAACGCCCAGGAACCGGCGTCGTAGGCGCCCGCCGGATCCAGTGACGTGATGGTGTCCGTCGTCCCCACCGTGATGGTGGCGCCGCTGTCGTCCTCCGACGCCAGCAACTGCCGGCCGCCCACCCCGACCACCGCGAGAACCAGCACTGTCACGAGGATCCGCATGCGAATCGATCGCATGGTGATGTCCTGCCCTCCCCAGGCCACGAAAAGGCCCAGTACTACACAGAAAGCCACCCCCCTTGGTGGCGGGCTCACCTAATCACACGTGTTTCAGCGCGGGGAAGAGGATTCTGCCGAGATGGGAAAGAACTTACCGACGCGTGTTTCGGGCGGGTTTCACAGCGTCCGCACAGGCCCGGGGAGGGGTCAGGCCTGCTTCGACGCCAGCTCGATCACCGTGATGTCCGAGGGTGCCCCCACGCGCGTGGGCGGGCCCCAGGCGCCGGCGCCCCGGGAGACGTAGAGCTGGGTGTCGCCGTAGCGTTCGAGACCGGCCAGGGTGGGGTTCGCGGCCTCGGCGATCAGGCTGCCGGGCCAGAGCTGGCCGCCGTGGGTGTGGCCGGAGAGCTGGAGGTCGACGCCGTGGCGCACGGCGTCGTGGATCTGGACCGGCTGGTGGGCGAGGAGCACGCACGCGCGCGTGGTGTCCCGGTCGCCGAGCGCCCGGTCGAAGTCGGGGCCCTGGCCCTCGCTCTCGCCCGCGAGGTCGTTGACGCCGGCCAGGTCGAACCACGGGAGTTCGGTGCGGGCGTTCTCCAGCGGGTCGAGGCCGAGCCGGCGCACCTCCTCGACCCACTGGGCGGCGCCGGAGAAGTACTCGTGGTTGCCGGTGACGAAGAAGCCGCCGTGCCGGGCCCGGAGCCGGGACAGCGGTGCCGCGGCCGGGCCGAGGTCCTTCACGCTGCCGTCGACCAGGTCGCCGACGACCGCGATCAGGTCGGGCTGGGTCGCGTTGATGGTGTCGACGACCTTCTGCGCGAAGCCCCGCCCGAGGACGGGCCCCAGGTGGATGTCGCTGACGACGGCGATCCGGTAGCCGTGGGCGGCGCGCGGGAGCTTCGCCAGCGGGACGGTCACCCGCTTGACGCCCGGGCCGCGCAGCACGCCGTAGGTGCCCTGTCCCACGGTTCCCACGGCGACGGCGGCGGCCGCGCCGCCGACCACCCGGGAGACGAAGAGACGGCGGGAGGGGGCGGCCTTTTCGGCCACGTCCGCCGCGGGCTCCGGCGGGTCCTGGGCGGGCGGCCCCCCGGCCGGGACCCGTTGCGGCGCGGGCTCCGCGACGGGTGTCCGCGCCGCCCGCCGCGCGCGTCGCTCCAGGAACCGCCGCAGCAGCGGTCGTACCGCTTCGCCCGCGACGACTCCGAGCAGCAGGTAGACCGACAGCGCGAGCCACAGGAAGCCGGGCCAGGCCAGGGTGCGCTGGAGCCAGAAGGGGGCGCCCGCGCGTTCCGCGACGAGAGCGCCGATCGCCAGGGCCCAGCCGCCCACGATCAGCACGGCGCCGCCGCGGCGCGCCCAGCCGGGGCCGCGGGTGGTGTCGCGGAACAGACGGCGCCACAGGTACCAGTTGGCGCCGACCAGCACCGCCAGGGCGAGCAGGACGAAGACGATCACCATCGGCTATGACGTCCGGCGCAGTGCGCGCAGACCGCGCAACCCGATGACCCCGATGACCGTCCCCAATACGAAGGAGACGACGGCGAGCGTCAGGTGGACCCAGAAGTACGCCGTGGGGTCGCCGTCGTCGAACGCGAGCCCGCTGCTGTCCTTGACCAGGTTTTTGACGAAAGTGACCCAGATGACCCAGCTCCACACCCCGAAGGCGAGCAGGAACCAGGAGAGGGGGCGGCTGAGCTTCATGTGTTCAGTATCGCCGTCGGGTGTCCGGTTCTTTGACCGGGGTGGGGAGGGCGGTGGGACTTCCCGCCGCCTGCCCGGTACGTTCTCCGTCGTGCCCGCACCCATGAAGCAGACCGTCAGGCGATCCCTGCTGGTCACCGCAGCGTCCTTCGCGTCCCTCGCGCTGACCACCCCCGTCTCCCTGGCGGCGCCCAAGCCGTCGCCCTCCACGAGCACGTCCCCGTCGGCCACTCCCCCGGCGACCATGTCCACCGTCGGCGGCGCCCGTCTCGGGCAGGCCGGTACGCAGGTGGCGCTCGCGGGGGACGCGCCGGTGGTGCCGAAGGACCTCACCGCGCGCTCGTGGATCGTGGCGGACGCCGAGTCGGGCGAGGTGCTGGCCGCGCACAACGCGCACTGGCGGCTGCCCCCGGCGAGCACGATGAAGATGCTGTTCGCCGACACCGTGCTGCCGAAGTTCCCGAAGACCACCGCGCACAAGGTGGTGCCGAAGGACCTGGAGGGCATCGGGTCGGGCTCCAGCCTGGTCGGGATAAAGGAGAACGAGACGTACACGGTCCACGACCTGTGGCTCGGTGTCTTCCTGCGCTCCGGCAACGACGCCGTGCACGTGCTGTCGTCGATGAACGGCGGTGTCGCCGACACGGTCAGGGAGATGAACCGGCACGCCGAGGAACTCCAGGCGCTCGACACGCACGTCGTCTCCCCGGACGGCTACGACGCGCCCGGCCAGGTCTCCTCCGCGTACGACCTGACCCTGATCGCGCGCTCGGGGCTGCAGAAGAAGGACTTCCGGGAGTACTGCTCGACGGTCACGGCCAAGTTCCCCGGCGAGACGAAGAAGAACAAGAAGGGCAGGACGGTCCGCCAGTCCTTCGAGATCCAGAACACCAACCGGCTGCTGGCCGGGGACTACGACATCTCGCAGTACCCGGGCATCGCGGGGGTCAAGAACGGCAACACCACCAACGCGGGCGCCACCTTCACGGGCGTCGCCGAGCGGGGCGGGCGGGTGCTGCTGGTCACCGTGATGAACCCGGAGAAGAGCGACCACAACGAGGTCTACAAGGAGACCGCCAAGCTGTTCGACTGGGGCTTCGCGGCGGCCGGGAAGGTGACCCCGGTGGGCGAGCTGGTCGCGCCGCAGGGCACCGCTCCCAGCGCTCGGGCGAGCGGCCGGGCCAGCGCGCAGCCGGGCGCGAACCCCTCCTCCGGGGAGTCCGCGAAGGCCGGGCAGGGCGGCACCTCGGGGCAGCCGGTGGCCGGCGCCGCCGCCGACGACGGCGCGCGCGGGATGTGGACGGCGCTGGCGATCGCCGGCGGGGTGCTGGTGCTGCTGGCCGCCGGGGCGTTCCTGGTCAACCGCCGGTGGCCGCTGCCGGATCTGGTACGCCGTCGCCGATGACGTCGTCGTCCGGCCGGTGGTCGGGGGCGCTGCCCGTCGCCGTCCACGCGGCGCAGTAGAGGATCAGCTTCGAGGTGAAGTTGATCCACAGCAGCAGGGCGATGGGCACACCGAACGCGCCGTACATGCTCTTGCCGGCCACGCCCTGCATGTAGCCGCTCAGCAGCAGCTTCAGCAGTTCGAAGCCGACCGCGCCGATCAGCGCGGCGACGAAGAGCCGGTGGCGGGTCGGCTCGACGCCGGGCAGCAGGGTCAGGACGTACAGCAGGAGCAGGAAGTCGGCGAGGACCGCGATGGCGAAGGCGGCGAGGTGCAGCAGGACGCTGCCCCAGCCCTCCTTGTCGATGCCGAGGGTGTCGGTGATCCGGCCGACCAGGGCCGAGGCGACGGTGGAGAGGGCGAGGGTGGCGAGGACCGCGCCGCCGAGACCGACCAGGATGCCCGCGTCCTTGGCCTTGTTCAGGACCGGGTTCTCCTCCCTGTCGGGCAGCTCCCACACGGCGCGCAGACAGTCCCGCATCTGGCCGACCCAGCCGATGCCGGTGAGCAGCAGCACGGCTCCGGCGATCAGGCCGACGGTGCCGGCGTTCTGCACCAGCCCTTCGATGTCGAGCTGGTCGGAGATGCCGGGGACCTGATCGGCGATCTTGTCCTGGACCTCGCGCTGACGGGACTCGCTGAGGGTGGCCGCCGTGATCGCGGCGGCCAGGGTGAGCAGCGGGAACAGCGCGACGAAGCTGATGAACGTCATGGCGGCCGCCAGCCGCGTCCACTTGACCCGGTCCAGGCGCTCGTACGACCGCCAGGCGTGGGTGGCCATGAGGCGGGCGACCCACGGCCCGACACCGGGAAGCTTCTTCAGCCAGTCCATGATCCGAACTCTGCCCTATTCGCGGGAAACGACGCGGAAGACCAGAGTGCGAGTACCCCAGAACCGCAGGACAGTCGCCAGCGCCATGCCGATGACGGCTCCGGAGAGGGTGTCCGCGCGCTGCGAGGTGAGCCCGAGGCCGTAGTGGCTGATGGTGAGACAGAGGAGCTGGACGAGGGCGCCGGCGACGTTCACCGCGAAGAACACGGCGTACGGACGCGGGCCCCGCACGCGCGCGTGGCGGTAGGTGCCGAGCGCGTTGCCGAGGTAGGCGACCGTGCAGCCCGCGAGGAAGGACAGCGTCTTCGCGGTGAGGGGGTCGAGGCCGGCCGGGCCGCGCAGCCAGGTGAACAGGGCGAGGTCGGCGGCGTAGGCGAGGAGGCCGGCGGCGGCGAAGCCCAGGAGTTCGCGCCGTTCGCCTACCAATGGGCCACCGCCAGCCCGTACATGGCGAGCCAGGACAGGCCGATCAGGGCGAGGGCGCGGTCGCCGAGGACCACCTCCTCGGGTTCGCCGGCGGTGCCCCGGTCGGCGAAGACGGCGTAGCGCAGGACGGCCAGGATGAACGCGACCACCGAGAGCTGGCGCCAGGGCAGCAGGCCGGTGTGCGGGACACCGCCCTCCTCCAGGGCCCACAGGCAGTAGCCGAGCACGGCGACACCGGCCGCGAGCTGCCAGACGAACCGGAGGTAGCCGGTGGTGTACTCGGTGAGCAACGCCCGTGTGGCGCCCGCCTTGCCGGCCATCTGGACGGCCTCGGAGTAGCGCTTGGCCGAGACCATGAACAGCGCGCCGAAGCCGGTGGTGATCAGGAACCAGCGGGAGAGGGGGATGCCGAGCGCGAGCCCGCCGGCCGTCGCCCGCATCAGGAACCCGGTCGTGACGACGACGAGGTCGACGACGAGGACGTGCTTCAGGCTGACGCAGTACGCCAGTTGCATGCCGAGGTAGCCGGTGAGGAGGACGGCGACGGCCGGGTTCGCCAGCCAGGCGGCGAGGGCCGGTCCGAGGACCGCGAGGGCGCCTCCGACGGCGTACGCGACGGGTACGGGGACCACGCCGGCGGCGACCGGGCGGTGCCGCTTGGTGGGGTGGGCGCGGTCGGCCTCGGCGTCCCGGGCGTCGTTGACCAGATAGACGGCGGCGGCGCAGGCGGTGAACAGCGCGAAGACGAGGGCGAGTCGGGGCAGCGCGCCCGGGGAGAAGAGCCGGCCGGCCGCGGCGGGGGCGGCGACGACGAGCACGTTCTTGACCCACTGCTTGGGGCGGGCGGTCCGCAGCAGGCCGCCGAGGAGGCCGCCGGTGCGGGGGCTCGGCGGCTGGGGCGACCGGCGACGGTGGGTGCGCTGCCGGTGGAGGACTGCCTCAGCCACGGCGCCCCTCTCGCATCCAGCGCGCTCCCAGCCGGGCCGTGAGCGCCCCCAGGGCCGCGCCCGCCGCCACGTCGGAGGGGTAGTGGACGCCGACGACGAGACGGGAGAGGCACATCGCGGCGGCGAGCGGCGGGACGGCGTGGGCCCCGAGGGCGCCGAAGGCCACGGCGGCGGCCGCCGCGGAGGTCGCGTGCGAGCTGGGGAAGGAGTGCCGGCCGAGGGTGCGCACCAGGGGCTCGACATGGGCGGGGCGCGGGCGGCGCACGATCCGTTTCACGCCCATGCTGGCGAGGTGCGCGCCCGCGGTGAGCGCGGTCGCGCGCAGCCAGGCGCCGCGCCGCGGGCCGTCCACGGCGGCTCCCACGAGGCCCGCCGCGAGCCACAGCGCGCCGTGCTCGCCCGCCCGGGACAGGGCGCGCGCGGCACCGGCGACGCGCGGATCCGCGCCCCGGGCGCGCAGCGCGGTGAGGATCCGGTGGTCCATGTCGTCGAGGTCGTCGAGGTGGTCCATGTGGCTCACTGTTCACGTCGACCCCACCGGAACTCCGGCAATATTGAGCGACATCCCATTAATCACCCATTTCGGGGAGTGGTGGGAGGTTTCAAAAGTATTCGCTCATATAGGGGCGATACGGTCACACCCATGCCTGCCGAGACCGTTTCCGTCACGGGATGGGGTCGCACCGCCCCCTCCGCCGCCCGGCTGATCCGCCCCCGGACGTACGAGGAGGCCGTGGTCGCCGTCCGGGACTGCGGAGTCCGCGGGGGCATCCCGAGAGGGCTGGGGCGGGCGTACGGGGACGCGGCCCAGAACGCCGGCGGGGCCGTGTGGGACATGACCGGACTGGACCGGATCCACGTCGTCGACGCCGCGGGCGGGACCGTGCTGTGCGACGCCGGTGTCTCCCTGCACCGGCTGATGGAGGTCCTGCTGCCGCTCGGCTGGTTCGTCCCGGTGACCCCCGGCACCCGCTACGTCACCGTGGGCGGCGCGATCGGCGCCGACATCCACGGCAAGAACCATCACGTGTCCGGATCCTTCGCGCGGCATGTGCTGTCCTTCGAACTGCTCACCGCCGACGGCACGATCCGCACGGTGAGCCACGGCACCCCCCTGTTCGACGCCACCGCCGGCGGCATGGGCCTGACCGGCGTCGTCCTCACGGCCACGGTCCGGCTCCATCCCGTCCAGACGTCCCTCATGTCGGTCGACACCGAACGCGCCGCCGACCTCGACGACCTGATGGCCCGGCTGACGGCCGGCGACCACCGCTACCGCTACTCCGTCGCCTGGATCGACCTCCTCGCGCGCGGGGCGGCCACCGGACGCGCGGTGCTCACCCGCGGCGACCACGCGCCCCTGGACGCGCTGCCCGCACGCGCGCGCAGGGCACCGCTGGCCTTCCGTCCGTCCCGGCTGCCGGCCGCCCCCGCCTTCCTGCCGAACGGTCTGCTGACCCGCACGACCGTCGGACTGTTCAACGAGCTCTGGTACCGCAGGGCGCCCCGTGTGCGGACCGGCGAACTCCAGCGGCTCTCCGCCTTCTTCCACCCCCTCGACGGCGTCCCGCACTGGAACCGCGTCTACGGCCGCAGCGGCTTCGTGCAGTACCAGTTCGTCGTGGGGTACGGCCAGGAGGACGCCCTGCGCCGGATCGTGGCCCGTATCCACGCGCACCGCTGCCCGTCCTTCCTCGCCGTCCTCAAGCGGTTCGGTGAGGCGGACCCGGGCTGGCTGTCCTTCCCCCGCCCCGGCTGGACCCTCGCCCTGGACATCCCGGCCGCCCTGCCCGGCCTGGGCGCCTTCCTCGACGAACTGGACGAGGAGGTGGCCGCCGCCGGCGGACGCGTCTACCTCGCCAAGGACTCCCGGCTGCGCCCCGAACTGCTCACCGCGATGTACCCGCGCCTGGCCGACTTCCGTGCCCTGCGCGCGGAGCTTGACCCGCGCGGGGTCCTCACCTCCGATCTGTCCCGGCGCCTCAACCTCTAGGAGCTGTCGTGAAGGACGCCTTCGGCCTCCCCCAGTCCCTCCTCGTCCTCGGCGGTACGTCCGAGATCGCGCTGGCCACCGCCCGCCGGCTGGTCGCCCGCCGCACCCGCACGGTGTGGCTGGCCGGGCGCCCCTCCCCCGCCCTGGAGTCGGCGGCCGCCGGCCTGCGCGCGCTCGGTGCCGACGTCCGTACCGTCGCCTTCGACGCGCTCGACCCCGGCTCCCACGAGACGGTTCTGGGCAAGGTCTTCGCCGAGGGCGACATCGACCTGGTGCTGCTCGCCTTCGGCGTCCTCGGCGACCAGGCGCACGACGAGTGCGACCCTGCGGCGGCGGTGCGCGTCGCCCAGACCAACTACACCGGCGCGGTGTCGGCGGGCCTGGTGTGCGCCCGCGCGCTCCAGGCCCAGGGCCACGGCTCGCTGGTCGTGCTCTCCTCCGTCGCCGGGGAGCGCGCCCGCCGCTCGAACTTCATCTACGGCTCCAGCAAGGCCGGCCTCGACGCCTTCGCCCAGGGCCTGGGCGACGCGCTGCACGGCACGGGTGTGCACGTCATGGTCGTACGCCCCGGCTTCGTCCGTACGAGGATGACGGCCGGGCTCACCGAGGCGCCGCTGGCCACCACCCCCGAGGCCGTCGCAGCGGCCGTCGAGCTGGGGCTGCGTCGCAGGTCGGAGACGGTGTGGGTGCCCGGGGTACTGCGGGCGGTGATGTCGGCGCTCCGGCACGTCCCGCGCGGGCTGTTCCGGAGGCTGCCCGTCTAGGGGGTGTTGCTGTGACCGTGGCGGGGCTCCCGGCGGGCGGTCAGCGTGTGGGCAGACCGCCGCGGTCGACGTGCGCGGCCTGCGGGGGGACGACCGCGCCGCCGAACGGGTACTCGCGCAGCTTGCGCCAGACGCCGTCGGGGCCCTGCTCGTGGAGGGCGAAGCCGGTGCAGGACCACTCGGCCTGGTAGCCGGCGAGTTCCTCGTAGGCGCGGTCCATCGCCGCGTCGTCGATGCCGTGCGCGACGGTGACGTGCGGGTGGTAGGGGAACTGCAGCTCACGCACGAGGGGGCCGGAGGCGTCACGGACCCGCTGCTGCAGCCGGGCGCAGGCCTCGGCGCCCTCGACGACCTTCACGTACACCACCGGCGACAGGGGCCGGAAGGTGCCCGTGCCGGACAGCCGCATCGGGAAGGGGCGGCCGGCCGCGGCGACCTCGGTGAGGTGCGCCTCGACGGCCGGCAGCGCGCCCGCCTCGATCTCCGTCGGCGGCAGCAGCGTGACATGCGTGGGGATGCCGTGAGCAGCGGCGTCGCCGAAGCCCGCGCGCCGCTCCTGGAGCAGGCTGCCGTGAGGCTCCGGGACCGCGATCGACACGCCGATCGTTACGGTCCCCACGTCGTCTCCTGTCGTCATGTCCGATGAGATGCCGTTCGTGGTGCCGGGTTCGTACTCAGTCGTCTCAGTCGTACGGCTATCGACTGTACGGCCACGGCTGTGCTCTGGGCAGGCGCAAGGGAAGTGATGTGCAGCGCTCCGCCCGGAGGAACGAGTGTGCGGCGCGCCCCGGGTGCTTCCGAGCGCCGTCAGTGCTTCGCGGGGAGGAAGCCGACCTTGTCGTACGCCTGGGAGAGCGTCTCCGCGGCGACGGCGCGTGCCTTCTCCGCGCCCTTCGCCAGGATCGAGTCCAGCGTCTCCGGGTCGTCCAGGTACTGCTGGGTGCGGTCCCGGAACGGGGTGACGAAGTCGACGACGACCTCCGCGAGGTCCGTCTTGAGCGCGCCGTAGAGCTTGCCCTCGTAGCGCTGCTCCAGCTCGGGGATGCTCACGCCGGTGAGGGTCGAGTAGATGCTGAGCAGGTTGCTCACGCCCGGCTTGTTCTCGGCGTCGTAGCGGACCACCGTGTCGGTGTCCGTGACCGCGCTCCTGACCTTCTTCGCGGTGGCCTTCGGGTCGTCGAGCAGGTTGATGAGGCCCTTCGGCGTGGACGCCGACTTGCTCATCTTGATCGACGGGTCCTGAAGGTCGTAGATCTTGCCCGTCTCCTTGAGGATGTGGGGCTTCGGGATCGTGAAGGTCTCGCCGAAGCGGCCGTTGAAACGCTCGGCGAGGTCGCGGGTGAGCTCGATGTGCTGGCGCTGGTCCTCGCCGACCGGGACCTCGTCGGCCTGGTACAGCAGGATGTCGGCGACCTGCAGGATCGGGTACGTGAACAGGCCGACGCTCGCGCGGTCGGCGCCCTGCTTGGCGGACTTGTCCTTGAACTGGGTCATGCGGGACGCCTCGCCGAAGCCGGTGAGGCAGTTCATGACCCAGGCGAGCTGGGCGTGCTCGGGGACGTGGCTCTGGACGAAGAGCGTGCAGCGCTCGGGGTCGAGACCGGCCGCGAGGAGCTGCGCCGCGGCGAGGCGGGTGTTGGCGCGCAGGTCGGCCGGATCCTGCGGAAGCGTGATCGCGTGCAGGTCGACGACCATGTAGAAGGCGTCGTGGGTCTCCTGCAGGGCCACCCACTGGCGGACGGCGCCGAGGTAGTTGCCGAGGTGGAACGAGCCTGAGGTGGGCTGGATTCCGGAGAGCACGCGGGGACGGTCTGAGGCCATGTTCATCATTGTCTCAGAGGCGTGGGGGTGGTCGCGGTGCGCGGGGAACCGCGGACGGTGTGAAGCCGGCCGCCCGGTTCCCCGCGCCTCCGGAAGACCTCAGCCGAGGTCGATCTCCGGGTACAGCGGGAAGCCCGCGACCAGGTCCGTCGCCCGCTGGGAGATCTCCTCCGCCACCTTCGCGTCCAGGACGTGCGAGGCCTTGGACGGGGCGCCCGACTTGGTCGTGCCCGGCTCGGTGGTGGTCAGGACGCGGTCGATCAGGCCCGCGACCTCGTCCATCTCGGCCGTGCCGAGGCCACGCGTGGTGAGCGCCGGGGTGCCGACGCGGATGCCGGAGGTGTACCAGGCGCCGTTCGGGTCGGCCGGGATGGCGTTGCGGTTGGTGACGATGCCCGAGTCGAGCAGGGCCGCCTCGGCCTGGCGGCCGGTGAGGCCGTAGGAGGTCGCCACGTCGATCAGGTTGAGGTGGTTGTCCGTGCCGCCGGTGACGAGGGTGGCGCCGCGGCGCATCAGGCCCTCGGCCAGGGCGCGGGAGTTGTCGACGATGCGCTGGGCGTAGTCCTGGAAGGCGGGCCGGCGGGCCTCCGCCAGGGCGACGGCCTTCGCGGCCATGACGTGCGGGAGGGGGCCGCCGAGGACCATCGGGCAGCCGCGGTCGACCTGGTCCTTGAGGGAGTCGTCGCACAGGACCATGCCGCCGCGCGGGCCGCGCAGGGACTTGTGGGTGGTCGTGGTGACGATCTGGGCGTGCGGGACCGGGTCGAAGTCGCCGGTCAGGACCTTGCCGGCGACCAGGCCCGCGAAGTGCGCCATGTCGACCATGAGGGTCGCGCCGACCTCGTCGGCGATCTCGCGCATGATCCGGAAGTTCACCAGACGGGGGTAGGCCGAGTAGCCCGCGACGATGATCAGCGGCTTGAACTCGCGGGCGCTCGTGCGCAGCGCCTCGTAGTCGATCAGGCCGGTGGCCGGGTCGGTGCCGTAGGAGCGCTGGTCGAACATCTTGCCGGAGATGTTCGGGCGGAAGCCGTGGGTGAGGTGACCGCCAGCGTCCAGGGACATGCCGAGCATGCGCTGGTTGCCGAAGGCCCGGCGCAGCTCGGCCCAGTCGGCCTCGGAGAGGTCGTTGACCTGGCGGGCGCCGGTCTTCTCCAGGAACGGGGCCTCGACGCGGTCGGCGAGGACGGCCCAGAAGGCGACGAGGTTGGCGTCGATGCCGGAGTGCGGCTGGACGTAGGCGTGCCGGGCGCCGAACAGCTCGCGGGCGTGTTCGGCGGCGAGGGACTCCACGGTGTCGACGTTGCGGCAGCCGGCGTAGAAGCGGCGGCCGACGGTGCCCTCGGCGTACTTGTCGCTGAACCAGTTGCCCATCGCGAGGAGGGTGGCCGGGGAGGCGTAGTTCTCGGAGGCGATCAGCTTGAGCATCTCGCGCTGGTCGGCGACCTCCTGGCCGATGGCGTCGGCGACGCGCGGCTCGACGGCGCGGACCACGTCGAGGGCGGCGCGGAAGGCGGTGGACTCGGTGGAGAGGGGCTGCTGCTCTGACATGTCGTCGGCCTCCGGGTGGCGTGGGTGCTGGAAAGCGGTCACGGGTTCACGGTTCGGCCCAGGCGCACGGCACTGTGTTGCTCACAGGCCGCTCCCCGATGGTCCGATCCATCCCAGCGCGCCAGTCACGGCCCGCCGCCAGCCTACCGGGCACGCCGGAGCGCGAACGTCCCGCGTCCACCATGCGAGCGACGATAGGAAGGGGGCCGACCGCACCTCTGGAGGTCCCGTGAGCACCACCGACGCGCTCCTCGCCGCCGCCGACGCGCACACCGCGCACATCTACCACCCCCTGCCGGTGGTGATCGCGACGGCCGACGGGGCCTGGATGACGGATGTGGAGGGGCGGCGCTATCTGGATCTGCTGGCGGGCTACTCGGCGCTGAACTTCGGGCACGGCAACCGGCGGCTGGTCGACGCGGCGAAGGCGCAGCTGGAGCGGGTGACGCTGACGTCCCGCGCGTTCCACCACGACCGGTTCGGGGCCTTCTGCGCGGAGCTGGCCGAGCTGTGCGGCATGGAGATGGTGCTGCCGATGAACACGGGCGCGGAGGCGGTGGAGACGGCCGTGAAGACGGCCCGGAAGTGGGGGTACCGGGTCAAGGGTGTTCCGGCGGAGACGGCGAAGATCGTCGTCGCCGGCAACAACTTCCACGGCCGTACGACGACGCTGATCAGCTTCTCCACCGACCCCGGGGCCCGGGCGGACTACGGGCCGTACACGCCCGGCTTCCAGATCGTGCCGTACGGGGACGTGACGGCGATGCGGGCGGCGGTGACCGACAACACGGTGGCGGTGCTGCTGGAGCCGATCCAGGGCGAGGCGGGGGTGCTGGTGCCGCCGGAGGGCTATCTGGCGGCGGTGCGGGAGCTGACCCGGGAGCGGGGGGTGCTGTTCGTCGCCGACGAGATCCAGTCGGGGCTCGGCCGGACGGGGCGGACCTTCGCGTGCGAGCACGAGGGGGTCGTACCGGACGTGTACGTGCTGGGGAAGGCGCTCGGGGGCGGGATCGTGCCGGTGTCGGCGGTGGTGGCGGACGCGGAGGTCCTCGGCGTGTTCCGGCCCGGGGAGCACGGGTCGACGTTCGGCGGGAATCCGCTGGCCTGCGCGGTGGCGCTGGAGGTGATCGCGATGCTGCGGTCGGGCGAGTACCAGGAGCGGGCCGCCCGGCTCGGGGAGCATCTGCTCCGCGAGCTGCGGGCGCTGACCGGCACCGGGCGGGTGACGGCGGTACGGGGGCGGGGGCTGTGGGCGGGGGTGGACGTGGCGCCGGCGCTGGGGTCGGGCCGTGAGGTGTCGGAGCGGCTGATGGACCGGGGGGTGCTGGTGAAGGACACGCACGGGCCGACGCTGCGGATCGCGCCGCCGCTGGTGATCTCGCGGGAGGACCTGGACTGGGGGCTGGAGCAGCTGAGGGCGGTGCTGGGGATCCAGGGCCTGTCCGGCTGACGGGCCCTAGAGGATCACGTGGGGCAGGAAGCGGGCGTACTCGTCGGTGATCAGGCCGGAGGACTCGCGGATGCCGAGGCCGGCCGCCTCCTCCTCCACGACCCAGGCGCCGAGGACGACGTGGTTGCCGTCGAAGGCGGGGAGCGGGGCGAGCTGCTGGTAGCAGCAGGGTTCGTCCCGCGGGACCGGTGCGGCGGAGGCGTCGGCCCGCTCGTGGATCGTGACGCCGGCGCCCTCGCGGCCGAGCAGGGGCTTGGCGACGTAACCGGTGGTGGCCGCCAGCTCGCGCGGGCCGTCCAGATAGGCGGGGAGGAGGTTGGGGTGGCCCGGGTAGAGCTCCCACAGGATCGCCAGCAGCGCCTTGTTGCTCAGCAGCATCTTCCAGGCGGGCTCGATCCACATCGTCGTGCCCGTGCCGCCGCCGTTGTCGAGGGTGTCGAGGACGTGGCCGGCGAAGCGGTCGGTGGTGAGCCACTCCCAGGGATAGAGCTTGAAGCAGCTGCGGATGAACCGGAGCCGGTGGTCGACGAAGCGGCCGGAGAGGCGGTCGAAGCCGATGTCCTCCACGGGGATGAACGCCGTGTCGAGGCCCGCCTGTTCGGCGGTCTCCTTGAGGTAGGCGACGGTCATCAGGTCCTCGCCGAGTTCGTCGGCGGTGGAGTGCGCGAAGTACAGGGGGCTGCCGGGCGGGAGGAGCGGGCCCTGCTTCTTCCAGGCGGCGACGAGGCGTTCGTGGAGGGAGTTCCACTGGTCGGCGCCCGGGAAGCGTTCCTCCATCCAGAACCACTGCGGGGAGGCCGCCTCCACCAGCGAGGTCGGGGTGTCGGCGTTGTACTCGAGGAGCTTCGCCGGGCCGGTGCCGTCGTAGCGCAGGTCGAAGCGGCCGTACACGGAGGGGAGTTCGGCGCGCCGGTGCCAGGCCTCGGTGACCGCGGCGGCGACGCGCGGGTCGGTGATGCCGAGGTCGGCGAGGCGGTTTCGCGCGACGAGGTGTCCGGCGGCGGCCAGGCACATGCGGTGGAGTTCCTCGACGGTCTCCTCCAGGGCCTCCACCTCGTCGAGGGTGAAGGCGTAGTACGCGCTCTCGTCCCAGTACGGGCGCAGGCTGCCGTCGGGGTGGCGGGTGAGCGGGTAGACGAGGCCCTGCTCCTCCACCGTCCGCTGCCAGCCGGGGCGGGGTGCGATGGTGTGGCGCTGCATGGCGTACCTCCGCTCAGCCGCCGCCGCTGCCGGAGCCGGAGCAGCCGAAGCCGCCCCGGTCGACGGCCTCGCTCCTGCTGAAGGTGCCGGAGTCCGCCCAGCCGTTGCTGACGTCGGCGTCGTAGTACCAGGCGGCGTCGCTCTTCCCGGCCGTGCCCGTGCCGGACTTCCTGCCCTTGCCGTTGGCCGAGGAGCCGGAGGACTTGCAGTTCTTGTCGGCGACGACCTTGTAGCCGTAGAGGGAGTCGTAGGTGTCGCGGTCCACGCAGCGGCGGTCCGGGTCGGAGCCGCAGGAGGTGAGGGCCGCGGCGACGACGCCCATGCCGCCGAGTACCACCGTGCTGGACCGCAGGCGCCTGCGCGCTTCCGCCATGTTCCCGTCTCCCCGTCGCCGTGCCGTCGCCGTGTCCGGCTTTCGCCTCGAAGGCGATTTCCGGCCGTCAGCCTAGAGAGTCGGTGGGCGCGGGTGCGACGCCGGGGTTCCCCGTCGGCCGGGGTGCGCCTGGGGGCCGGGGCTCAGGGCATGGCCTCCATGATCCCGTCCCACAGGCGGCACCTCGCCTCCAGCGCCAGCTTCACGGTGTCCACCGCCTCCTGCCATCGGGTGTCGTCGGTGCCGCACAGGTCGGCGACCATCTGGAGGGCCAGGGGGGTGCGCTCCTCGCCGTCGGCCTCGATGCGGCGGGCGAGGTGGTCGCGGAAGAGCGGGAAGCGGCCGGTGCCCTGCTCCTCGATCACCTGGCGGAACAGGTCCGGGAGCAGGTCCTCCCGGGAGAAGGCGAAGGCGGCGGCCCGGCAGTGCAGGGGACGGTGGGCGACGACGTCGAAGGTCGTCGTGACGAACGCGGCGGCCGGGGCCGGGACCCGGGCGACGCGCAGGGCCGCCGACACGTCGTGACCCTCTTCGATCAGCGCGATGAAGGTGTCGATGCGGGTGGTGTCGGCCGACACCTCGGCCATGGCGGCCCGGTACAGCTCGAAGTGGCTGGTGAAGCCGCCGTTCAGCTCGTCGCTCTCCTCGACCAGCACGACGGCGTTGACGAGCCTGCGGGCCACGGCCGGGTCGCGCGGCACCCGGGGCACGTCGACGCAGGTCAGCTCGTGCTGGAGCGACTTGAGGAGGGACATGGAATCCCACACCGCGAACACGTGGTGGGCCATGAACGTCTTCAGGTGTTCCCGGCCGGACATCCGCCGGTAAAGGGGGTGGGAGGCGACTTCTTTCCGGGCCGACCCGAGCACGGAACGAGCTCGTTCGATTCCCTCGACTCCCCCGATTCCCTCGTGCCCCTCTTCGGACAGATTCCAGCCGTACCTGGACATGCCGCTCTCCTTCGATCCGGAAGGCCGATCGTGCACTTCCTCCGGAGGGGCGGCAAGCACTTCCGGGAATCCCGGATGAATTACCGACGGTATCGGTCGACAGAAGGCACCAAGCGCAACCAAAAAACCGTATAGAGTTACGTTTCGGACAGTGGTGAGAGTATCGAAAAACTTCATTGAACCTTGAACGCCGCGGGTCGCCATTCCGTACTCGACGCCGGAGCGTGGTGCGTGAATATGGGCGCGGTTTTCCCGCCGGCGCTTCTGTTCAACAAGAAATGACTGTATCCACCGCTCCAGGCGCTGCGTGGGCGAGCGGCGATTGGAAGTGCTCGACGGTTTTGACAATGTCGTCGCCACCAGGGCATCGCGCGACCCTGGCCGACGTGGTCGACGATCCGTCCGCACGTCTGTCGGCGGCCGGGGTGCGGCCCTCGGAGCAGGTCGTCGTCCACAAGACGGCCCGGCCCGCTGAGCGGCGCCGGACTCTGCCACCAGCCGTCGGTCAGGAATGCGGATTCCGGTGGCGTGGTCAGGGGAATTCCCGGCTGCCGAAGGACAATGCCGCGCACAGCGCGTCGAGCGCCCCCGACCACGCGTGGTCCGGCGGGGTGCCGTACCCGACGACGAGGGCGTCCAGGGGCGCGGCGATCGCGTCGGGGCGGCGGAAGCGGGGGGCGAGGCCGTCCAGGGCGAGGCCGCGCGCGGCCGCCGCCCGCACCACCTCCCGCTCGGTGCCGGGCGGGAGGGGCAGGACGGCGTGCAGGCCCGCCGCGATCCCGGTGACCCGGATCGCGGGCGCCCGCTCGGCGAGCGCCGCGACCAGCGCGTCCCGGCGCCGTCGGTAACGGGTGCGTGCCGCGCGGACGTGACGGTCGTACGCGCCGGAGGTGATGAACTCGGCGAGCGTCAGCTGGTCCAGGACCCCGCAGGTGTCCACGCCGCCCTTGGCCGACGCCACCTCCTCCACCAGGCCCGGCGGCAGCACCATCCAGGCCAGGCGCAGGCCGGGCGCGAGGGACTTGCTGGCCGTGCCCAGGTACACGACGTGGTCGGGGTCCAGTCCCTGGAGGGCGCCGACGGGCCGGCGGTCGTAGCGGAACTCGCCGTCGTAGTCGTCCTCCAGGACCAGGCCGCCGGTGCGCCGCGCCCACGCCACGACGGCCGCCCGCCGGTCGTGGTGCAGCGGCACGCCCATCGGGAACTGGTGGGCGGGGGTGAGCAGCACCGCGCCCGCACCGGCCGGCTCGCCGGGGTCCGTGCCGAGCTCGTCGAAGGGCAGCACGGTCGTGCCGAGACCGGTCCGGCCCAGCAGCGCCCAGTGCTCGTCCAGTCCGTACGACTCCACGGCGACCGTCCGTGCGCCGCGCGCCCGCAGGACCCCGCCGAGGAGGGACAGGCCGTGGGCGAACCCGGCGCAGATCAGGACGCGTTCGGGGTCGGCGCGCACGCCGCGGGCGCGGGCCAGGTAGCCGGCGAGCGCGGTGCGCAGTTCGACGCGGCCGCGGGGGTCGCCGTAGCCGAGGGCGTCGTACGGGGCGGCGGTGAGGGCGCGGCGGGCGGCCCTGAGCCACTCGGCGCGCGGGAAGGCGGCCAGGTCGGGGGTGCCGCCGCGCAGGTCGTAGGCGGGGCGGCGGTGTGCGGGCCGGCGGGCCGCCGCGCCGGCCGGCGGGACCACGCTCCGCTCCGCGACCCTCGTGCCCGAGCCCTGGCGCGCGGTGAGCCAGCCCTCGGCGACGAGGTCGGCGTAGGCCTCGGCGACCGTGTTGCGGGCGACGCCGAGGTCGGCGGAGAGGGAACGGGAGGAGGGCAGCCGGGTACCGGGCGCCAGACGGCCGCCGCGGACCGCCTCGCGCAGGGCGTCGGTCAGACCCCGGCGCAGCCCCGGGCCGGCCGGTTCGAGATGCAGGTCGACACCGAGAGTGGCCCACGATTTCGCCATGAAACTGGACCATACCCGTGGGCTGCCCCGCTCCTAGGGTCGAGGGCATGACCACCGAGACGACGACCGGCGAACAGGTCCGCTACGCCCCCGAACACACCCCCCGGCTGCGCTGGGCCGAGCTGGCCCCCGAGGTCTACCAGGCGATGCGGCGGCTCGACGCGGCCGCCCGGCAGGGCCTCGACCCCAGGCTGCTGGAGCTGGTGAAGGTCCGCGCCTCGCAGATCAACCGCTGCGCCCTGTGCGTCGACATGCACAGCAAGGACGCGCTGGCGGCGGGTGAGAGCGTCGAGCGGATCGTCCAGCTCAGCGCCTGGGAGGAGTCGGCGCACTTCTACACCGGGAAGGAGCTCGCCGCGCTGGCGCTCACCGAGGCGGTGACCGTCCTGACGGACGGCTTCGTGCCCGACGCGGTGTACGAGAAGGCGGCCGAGCACTTCGAGGAGGCCGAACTGGCCCGTCTGATCGCCTCGATCACGGTGATCAACGCCTGGAACCGCTTCGGGGTGACCGCCCGGATGGCGCCGGGGCACCACCATCCGGGCCGGCACGGGTGAGGCATGTCTAGGGGGTGTTCGAAAGTCCTGTGCGGTGCCCGCGGTGTTCGGTGCGTGCCCTCGGCGTGCCGGACGAAGGCCCTCGTAGCGGAGCTGCTTGGGTCTTCGGCCGGTGCGGCGAGGGTGCGTGCCGGGCGCCGCGGGTGCTGTGCGGGACTTTCGAAACACCCCCTAGGACAGCCACTTCTTCCACGTCGACGGGTGGCTGTCCACCCACTTCCTCGCCGCCTCCGCGGGGGTCAGCTTCTGGTCGGCGATCATCAGCGAGACCTCGTTCTGGTCCTCGGTCGTCCACCTGAACTTCTTCAGGAGGGCCGCCGCCTCGCCGCCCTTCTTCGAGAAGTCCGCGTTGAGGTACTTCTGCAGGGGGGTGTGCGGGTAGGCGCAGGCCACCTTCTCGGGGTCGGCGTCGCAGCCCTCCTTGTAGGCGGGGAGCTTCACCTCCGTCATCGGCACCTTCTCGAACAGCCACTGGGGCGAGTACCAGTAGGTCAGGAAGGGCTTCTTCTCCTTGGCGAACTGCCGGATCTGGGTGATCTGCGCGGCCTCCGAGCCGGCGAACACCACCTGGTAGTCCAGGTCCAGGTTGTTCACCAGGGCCTTGTCGTTGGTGACGTAGGACGGGGAGCCGTCCATCAGCTGGCCCTTGCCGCCGCTCTCGGCGGTGCGGAACCGGTCGGCGTACTTGTCGAGGTTCTTCCAGTTCGTGACGTCGGGGTGCTGCTTCGCGAAGTACGTCGGGACGTACCAGCCGATGTGCCCGGTGACGCCGAGGTCGCCGCCGCGCACGATCGTCTTCTTGTCGTCGACGTACCGCTGCTCCTGGTCGGGGTGGCCCCAGTCCTCCAGGATCGCGTCGACCCGGCCCTGGCTGAGCGCGTCCCAGGCGGGGATCTCGTCGACCTGGACGGTGTCGACGCGGTAGCCCAGCTTGTGTTCGAGGAGGTACTGGGCGACGGCGACATTGGCCTGCGCGCCGACCCAGGACTGGACGGACAGGGTCACGGTCCGCGCCCCCTGGGCGTTGGCGAACGGCGAGGCCTGCCTGGTCATGTCGGCGGCACCGCAGCCGGTCAGCAGCACCAGGGCCCCGAGGACCGGGATCGTACGAACGCGCATGTCACGCTCCCTTCCTGGCGCGGCGTTCCGTCGGCTGGGTCACCCGGTCGAGCATCAGGCCGAGGCACACGATGGCCGCCCCGGCGACGAGACCGGTGGCCAGGTCGCCCTGGGCGAGGCCGAAGACGGCGTCGTAGCCGAGCGCGCCCCCGCCGACCAGGCCGCCGATGATGACGACGGCGAGGACGAGGACCACGCCCTGGTTGACGGCGAGCAGCAGCGCGGACCGGGCGAGCGGGAGCTGGACCTGGCGCAGCTGCTGGCCGGGGGTGGCGCCGAGCGAGCGCGCGGACTCCAGGGCGGCCGGGTCCACCTGGCGCAGACCCTGCGCGGTGATGCGGACGACGGCCGGCAGGGCGTAGACCACGGCCGCCGCGACGGCGGGCGCGCGGCCCACGCCGAACAGGGCGACGACCGGGATCAGGTACACGAACTGCGGCATGGTCTGGAAGACGTCCAGGACCGGGCGCAGCAGCGCCTCGAAGCGGTCGCTGCGGGCGGCGGCGATGCCGGTCGCGAAGCCCAGCACGAGGGTCACGGCGACGGCGGCGAGGACCTGGGAGAGGGTGTCCAGGGCCGGCGTCCACACACCCAGCACGCCGATCGCGGCCATGGCGAGGACGGCGGTGAGCGCGGTGCGCCAGGTGCCGATCGGCCAGGCGACGGCCGCGACCAGCAGCAGCACCGCCCACCAGGGCAGGCCCTGCAGACCGTCGCGGACCGGGTCCAGGACCCAGGTGGTGAAGTGGCCCGCCCAGTCGGCGGTTCCGCCGACGACCGGGACGCCCGAGTAGAGGTGCGCGGTCATCCAGTCGACGGCGCGGTTGACCGGTTCGGCGATGTTCACCGTCCAGGCGTCCGGCCAGTCGAGCCGGCCGGCCAGCCGTCCGGCCACGGCCGCGGCGACGGTGGCGGCGAGCGCGTACGCCCAGGCCGCGCGTCCGGTTCGCGGCATGCCGTCGCCGGCGGCGCCGGTCACCCGGTCCAGGACGACGGCCAGGAGCACGATCGGGATGCCGGCGGCGAGGGCCGCGCCCACGTCGACCGAGGCCAGCGCCTGGTAGACGCGGTCACCGAGGCCGCCCGCGCCGATGACGGACGCGATGACGGCCATGGACAGCGCCATCATGATCGTCTGGTTGAGGCCGAGGAGGAGTTCCCGGCGGGCCAGCGGGAGCCGGGCGGTGAGCAGACGCTGGCGGGCGGTCGCGCCCAGCGACTCGACCGCCTCCAGGACCCCCTTGTCGGCGCCGCGCAGGCCCAGCGCGGTGAGGCGGGCCATGGGCGGGGCGGCGTACACGACGGTGGCCAGGACGGCCGCGGGGACGCCGATGCCGAACACCAGCACGACCGGCAGCAGATAGGCGAAGGCGGGCAGCACCTGCATGGTGTCCAGGACCGGGCGCAGGGCGCGGTCCATGCGGTCGGAGAGACCGGCGGCGAGACCGAGGAGGGCGCCGGTGACGACCGAGGCGAGCACGGCGACCACCATCAGGGCCAGCGTCTGCATGGTCGGCACCCACATGCCGAGCAGACCGCAGGCGAGGAAGGCGGCCGCCGTGCCCAGGGCGAGCCTGAGCCCGGCGGTCCGCCAGGCGACGAGGGCCGCCGCCGCGCTGACTCCGGCCCAGCCCGCGGCCAGCAGGACGAGGTAGACGGCGCGTACGGAGAGCACCACCGCGTTGCTGAGGTAGCCGAAGAAGTAGAGGAACAGGGGGTGGCTGTCCCGGTTGTCGATGATCCAGTCACTGACGGCGGTGAGGGGCCGGGTGAGGTCGACGGTGAGCGTGTCGGGCCAGCTTCCGCTGGACCAGCGGGCGTTGGCGATGGGGACGAGGACGGCGGCGGCGAGGGCGAGCAGGGCGAGCTTGCGGAAGGCCTGGTGTTTCAGGGCCGTGGGGAGGGCGAGCCGGGGGGTGGGAGCGGTGACCGTTGCCATCAGACCACCTCCGGGCCGGCGCTCGGGAGTCGGGTCGCTTGCGCGCCCTCACGGGGTGCCGCCGCGCCCACCGGGGCCGCCGCCGGGGCGGGCCGGCCGCCCGCGGCCACGGTGCCCGCCACCACGCCGAGCAGTTGTTCGTGGTCCACGACCCCCACGCACCGGCCCGCGTCCACCACCCGGGCCGGTGTGCCCGCGCGGGCCACCGCCTCGATGGCTTCGGAGACCGTCGCGTCCGGCGGGACCGCCGGGCCGCTCGCGGATTCGCCGGCCGCCGGGGGGCGCATGGCGCGGCGGACCGTCATGACGTGTTCGCGCGGGACGTCGCGGACGAACTCGCGGACGTAGTCGTCGGCCGGGGAGCCGACGATCTCCTCGGGGGTGCCCAGCTGGACGACCCGGCCGTCGCGCATCAGGGCGATGCGGTCGCCGAGTTTCAGGGCCTCGGCGAGGTCGTGGGTGATGAAGACCATCGTGCGGCCCTCCTCGCGGTGCAGCCGGATCACCTCCTCCTGCATGTCCCGCCGGATCAGCGGGTCGAGGGCGCTGAACGGCTCGTCGAAGAGGAGCACCTCCGGATCGACCGCCAGTGCCCGCGCGAGCCCGACCCGCTGCTGCTGGCCGCCGGACAGCTGTCCGGGCCTGCGCTGTTCCATGCCTTCGAGGCCGACCTTGGCGACCGTCTCCCGGGCCCGCGCCCGGCGTTCGGCGCGGCTCACGCCCTGGATCTCCAGGCCGTACGCCACGTTGTCGAGGACCGTGCGGTGCGGGAGGAGGCCGAAGTGCTGGAAGACCATCGCGGCGCGGTGGCGGCGCAGTTCGCGCAGCCGGGTCCGGTCCATGGCGCCCACGTCCTCGCCGTCGATGGCGATGGTGCCGGCCGTCGGCTCGATCAGCCGGGTCAGACAGCGCACGAGGGTGGACTTGCCGGATCCGGACAGGCCCATGACGACGAAGACCTCGCCCTTGCGCACGTCGAAGGAGACGTCCCGGACGGCGGCGGTGCAGCCGGTGCGGGAGCGGAGTTCGGCCGGGGGCAGGGCGGACAGTGCGGGGTCGGCGGGGACGAGGTCCGCCTTCGGGCCGAAGACCTTCCACAGGTTGTTCACGGAGAAGACCGGAGTCTGCGTGGCCGTGGTCATCACGCACCGCCTCCGATCAGGTCGACGGCTCGTTCCCCGACCATGAGCACCCCGACCATCGGGTTCACGGCGGTCATGGTCGGGAAGACGGACGCGTCGGCGACGCGGATGCCGTCGAGGCCGCGGATCCGCAACTCCGGGTCCACCACGGCCAGCGGGTCGTCGACGGCGCCCATGCGGCAGGTGCCCGCCGGGTGGTAGACGGTGTGCGCGACCTTGCGGGCGTACTCGCTCAGTTCCTCGTCGCCGGTGATCTCCGGGCCGGGGCACACCTCGCGCTTGAGCCAGCCGGCGAGCGGCTCGGTGCGGGCGATCTCCCGGGCGAGCCGGATCCCGTCGACGAGGGTGCGGGCGTCGTAGTCGTCCTCGTCGGTGAAGTAGCGGAAGTCGAGGGCGGGTTTGACGGACGGGTCGGGGCTGGTCAGGTACAGGCGGCCCCGGCTGCGCGGCTTGGGGATGTTCGGGGTCATCGAGACACCGGACTCGGGCCGCTCGTAGCCGAGACGCTCCGGGTTGTCGGTGAAGGGGACCTGGTAGAAGTGGAACATCAGGTCGGGGCCCGGCTGTCCGGGGTCGCGGCGGACGAACAGGCCGGCGTCGGAGTCCATCGCGGAGTTCTCCGGGATCGGGCCGTGCGTCTCCCAGACGATGACCGACTCGGGGTGGTCGAGGAGGTTCTCGCCGACGCCCGGCAGATCGTGCGCGACCGGTATGCCGAGCGCCTCCAGGTCGGCCCTGGGGCCGATGCCGGAGTGCAGCAGGAGCCGGGGGGAGTCCACGGCGCCCGCGCACAGCACGACCTCGCGGCGGGCCCGGACCAGGAACTCCTCGCCGTCCTTCGCGCGGACGTGCACGCCCTCGGCGCGCGTGCCGTCCAGCTCCAGCCGGTACGCCCAGGTCTCCAGGAGGATGCTGAGGTTGGGCCGCTCGTCCATCACGGGGTGCAGATACGCCACGGACGCGCTGGACCGCTTGTTGTCCTCCGGGTGGTAGGCGAGGTCGAAGAAGCCCACGCCCTCGGTGAACGGCTTTCTGTTGAAGCCCTCCACGCGCGGCACGCCGAGCGCCGTCCGCGCCGCGTCGACGAAGTCGCGGGCGACGGCGTTCCGGTCCTTCTCGTCGACCGGGACGATGTTGTTCAGCAGCCGGGCGTAGTAGGCCTCCATGGGCACCGCGCCCCAGCCCTTGGCGCCGGCCTCCTCCCACTCGTCCCAGTCGGACGGCAGGGGCTTGAACGCGATGAGCGTGTTGTGGGAGGAACAGCCGCCGAGGACGCGGGCGCGGCTGTGCCGGATGTGGGAGTTGCCGCGTGGCTGCTCGGTGGTCGGGTAGTCGTAGTCGAGTTCGCCGCCGAGCAGGCCGGTCCAGCGGCGCAGGGTCAGGACGTCGTCGCGGCCGACGTCACTGGGGCCGCCCTCGATGACGGCGACGGTGACGTCGGGGTTCTCGGTGAGCCGGGAGGCGATGACGGAACCGGCGGTTCCGCCTCCGACGACGACATAGTCGTACTCGTTCGGACACGGGGACATGGCGGTACTCCTGGAGGGGCGTGAGCGAGCGGGGCGGGGTCAGCCGGCGAACCAGCGGACGGGCTTCGGCGCGAGGTTCTGGTAGACGTGCTTGGTCTCGCGGTACTCGGCGAGCCCGGCGGGCCCGAGTTCGCGGCCCACGCCGCTCTTGCCGAAGCCGCCCCACTCCGCCTGCGGGAGGTAGGGGTGGAAGTCGTTGATCCAGACGGTGCCGTGCCGCAGCCGTGCCGCGACGCGCCGCGCCCGGCCCGGGTCGGCGGTCCAGACGGCGCCGGCGAGGCCGTACTCGGTGTCGTTGGCGAGCGCGACCGCCTCGTCCTCGGTGCGGAAGGTCTCGACGGTGAGGACGGGGCCGAAGACCTCTTCGCGGACGACCCGCATCTCGCGGTGGCAGCGGTCGAGGACGGTCGGCTCGTAGAAGTAGCCGCCGGCGGGGCGGGATTCGCCCGGGTCGGGGCGCCTGCCGCCGGAGCGCAGGACCGCGCCCTCGGAGAGCGCCGACTCGACGTACGCCTCGACCTTGGCGCGCTGCTGCTCGGAGACGAGGGGGCCGCACTCGACGCCCTCCTCGGTGCCGCGGCCGAGGCGGATCAGGGCGGCGCGGCGGGCGAGTTCGGCGACGAAGCGGTCCCGGACGGACTCCTCGACGATCAGCCGGGAGCCCGCCGAGCAGACCTGGCCGCTGTGGATGAAGGCCGCGTTGAGCGCCTGGTCGACGGCGGTGTCGAAGCCCTCGGCGGTCGCGCAGGCGTCGGCGAAGACCACGTTGGGGTTCTTGCCGCCGAGTTCGAGGGCGACCTTCTTGACGGTGGGTGCGGCGGCCTGGGCGACCCTGGTGCCGCTGACCAGGCCGCCGGTGAAGGACACGAGGTCCACGTCGGGGTGTTCGGCGAGCCGGGCGCCGACGGTGTGCCCGGGGCCGGTGACGACGTTGGCGACCCCGGCCGGCAGGCCCGCCTCGACGAGCAGTTCGACGAGCGCGACGGTCGTGAGCGGCGTGATCTCGCTCGGCTTGACGACGAAGGTGTTGCCCGCGGCGAGCGCCGGGGCGATCTTCCAACTGGCCTGGAGGAGCGGGTAGTTCCAGGGGGTGATCAGCGCGCAGACGCCGACGGGTTCATGGACGACGACACTGTGCACGTCGGCCGAGCCCGCGTCGACGACCCGGCCGGGCGCCTCGGCCGCGACCAGGTCGGCGAAGTAGCGGAACGCGTCGGCGACACAGTCGATGTCGACGCGGCCCTCTTCGAGGGTCTTGCCCGCGTCCCGGCTCTCCAGCAGACCGAGCCGTTCGCGGTCGCGTACGAGAAGATCGGCGACGCGACGCAGCAGCGCGGCGCGTCCGGCGGCCGGGGTGCGGGGCCAGTCGCCCTCGTCGAAGGCGTGCCGGGCGGCGGCCACCGCCAGGTCGGCGTCCTTCTCGTCGCCCTCGGCGACCACCGCGAAGGGGCGTCCGTCGGCGGGGTCGAGGATCTCGCGGGTGGCGCCGGAGAGGGCGGCGCGCCACTCGCCTCCCGTGTGCACGGTGTCGGGTGCCTGCTGCTGCGTTCTGTCGACCATGGTCGGTGGTTGCCTTCCGTTCCTGTTCCGTCCCCCTCTGTCACCCGCGGGTCGCTCTCGGGGACCGCGATCGCCTGCCCCCGACTCTCGGTTGCATGCGCAATCGCGGCCGGAAAGTGCGGTGCGTCACGGGGGAGTCGGACATATCCGTATACAACGGACGGAAGGAAGCCCTCCGTCGGCGGCGGCCCCCAACCCGTGCGGCCTGCCGCGTCGCGACACGATCGGGCGACCGGTCTCGCGCGGACCGCTCGGGCGTCAACTCGCCCTTCAGCGACGGGTGTCCGGACCGGACCTCCCGTACGAGAGCGGGGGCGGCCGGGCGGACCGGGGAACCGGTGGCGGGACGAGCCCGGCGGGAAACGCCGCGGGCCCCCTTCCGGTACGTACCGGAAGGGGGCCCGCGGGCGGTGTCTCAGGGGCGGACGAGACTCAGATGAGGCCGAGGGAGCGGACCGCGTCGCGCTCCTCCTCCAGCTCCTTCACCGACGCGTCGATGCGGGCGCGGGAGAACTCGTTGATGTCCAGGCCCTGGACGATCTCGTAGCGGCCGTCCTTGGTGGTGACCGGGAAGGAGGAGATCAGGCCCTCCGGGACGCCGTAGGAGCCGTCCGACGGGATGCCCATGGAGGTCCAGTCGCCGTCGGCCGTGCCGTTGACCCAGGTGTACACGTGGTCGATGGCCGCGTTGGCGGCGGAGGCGGCCGAGGAGGCGCCGCGGGCCTCGATGATGGCCGCGCCGCGCTTGGCGACGGTCGGGATGAAGTCCTCGGCGAGCCACTTCTCGTCGCCCACGACCTCGGCGGCGTTCTTGCCGGCGACCGTGGCGTGGAAGATGTCCGGGTACTGCGTGGCGGAGTGGTTGCCCCAGATGGTCAGGCGCTTGATGTCGGCGACCGTGGAGCCCGTCTTCTTCGCGAGCTGGGTCAGCGCGCGGTTGTGGTCCAGACGGGTCATGGCGGTGAAGCGCTCCGCCGGTACGTCCGGGGCGGCGGCCTGGGCGATCAGCGCGTTGGTGTTGGCCGGGTTGCCGACGACGAGCACCTTGATGTCGTCCGCGGCGTGGTCGTTGATGGCCTTGCCCTGCGGCTTGAAGATGCCACCGTTGGCCTCCAGGAGGTCACCGCGCTCCATGCCCTTGGTGCGCGGGCGGGCGCCGACGAGCAGGGCGACGTTGGTGCCGTCGAAGGCGACGTTGGGGTCGTCCGTGATGTCGATGCCCTGAAGGAGCGGGAAGGCGCAGTCGTCGAGCTCCATGGCGGTGCCCTCGGCGGCCTTCAGCGCCGGGGTGATCTCCAGGAGACGCAGCCTGACCGGCACGTCCGCGCCGAGCAGCTGGCCCGAGGCGATGCGGAAGAGCAGGGCGTAACCGATCTGGCCGGCCGCGCCGGTGACGGTGACGTTCACGGGAGTGCGGGTCATGGCGTTCTCCGTATGACAGCTGTCGGTGGGGCGTCCCTGCCCCGGGTGGGACGTACAAATGATCGATCTCTTGGCATCAAGAGATCCGACCAGCGGTCAGGCTATCGCGCATCCGGGATCCCGGACGGCCGGGGCCGTGTGGCCCGTCCCACAGAGTGGTCACCTCGTGCGCGGGAACCACGGAAACGGCGGCCGCCGGTCCGGGAGAGGTGGAACCGGGCGGCCGCCGGGTGGGGGTACCGGGTCGTGCCGGACTCCCGTGGGGGTACGGTTCGCGTTCCCGGCACGGGTGCGGGTATTCCTCCGCACGCGGATTTTTACCCGTACGGAAGAGCCCGGGGTCCGACGGGCCTAGGGGGTGTTTCGAAAGTCCTGTGCGGTGCCCGCGGTGTTCGGTGCGTGCCCTCGGCGTGCCGGACGAAGGCCCTCGTAGCGGAGCTGCTTGGGTCTTCGTCCGGTGCGGCGAGGGTGCGTGCCGGGCGCCGCGGGTGCTGTGCGGGACTTTCGAAACACCCCCTAGCCGGTGCAGCCCTCCTCCCCCGAGGCCAGCACCGCGCACGCCGTCGCCCGGTCCGCGCTCCCCGCCGCGATCATCGGGGTGTACGCGATCGTCTCGGCGGACGTGGCGACGGTCCCGGACGCGCGGCGCGAGCCGACGGTCACCCGGACCACGTCCCCCGGTACGGCCTGCGTGACCCTGCCCCACACCGCGCCGCAGGTCCGGCTGTAGCGGACCTCGACCAGGGCCCGGCCGACCGGCGCGCTCCTCGCCGTGGTCGCGAGGCCGCCGCCGCACCCCATGGCCTCGGCGTCCTTGCCGGTACAGCCGGAACCCTGGCACAGCACCCCGGAGGGCAGAACGGCGCCGGCGCGGGCCGATGGCGAGGGCGTCCCGGAGGCGCCCGCGGTCCGCCGCTGCTCCCCGCCGCCGGTCAGCAGGAACGCCCCCACGACGACGGTCACCACACCGAGGACGCCGGCGAGGAACAGGGCCGTCCGCCCGCCGCCGGCCGCCCCCCTCCGCGGCTCCTGGGACGGCGGCGGCCCGAACTCCCCCTGCGGGGCGCGCGCCCGGCCGGGCGGCGCGGCCCCGACCGCGGGCCCGGCCCCGGCGTCCACGGTCCGGTCCCGCGGCGGCTCCGTACCGTTCCAGGCGCGTGCGGCCGGCTCCCACAGCGCGGTCAGACGGGCGGGCGGGGTACCGGTGATCTCGGCGAGGGCGATGACCGCGCCCTTGGGGGCGAGCAGCCGCCCGTCCAGATACCGCTCCCAGGACGTCCTGCCGTACCCCGTACGGTCCGCGACCGCCCCGAGGCCCAGCCCGGCGCGGTCCACCACCTTCCGCAACTGCTCGACGAACTCCCGCACCCTCGGGTCGAGTTCGTCCGGCAGGTTCCGCCGACGAGGCATGGATCCCCCCTTACTCCGCCAGTCCCCCCCGGGTCACGCTAGCGCCGATGTCCAGACGATTCGGGACACAGGCGAAAACTGTCCACGTATCGGCACGACCGGTACGCGGACGGGCGGCACCGGAACGGGCCGTCAGCCGAAGGCGACCGCTCCGCCGACCACGGTGAGCAGCAGGGCGAGCAGCAGCAGGACCGCGCAGAGGAGCAGCCGTCCGGCGGGGCGGGCCGGCGCGGGCTCCTCCAGTCGTTCCCACCAGGGGACCGTGGGGTCGTCCTCGTACTCGTCGCCGGGGTCCGCCGCGGCCGGGCGGGGCCAGGCCTCCACGGCCAGTTCCCAGCGCACGACGTGCCGTTCGGTGTCCGCGTCGGTCAGGCCCGCGACCCGGCACAGCGCGGCGACGGCCTGCCGGGGCGGCGGCTGGACGGCGTTGAGGTAGCGCTGCCAGGACGACTTGCTGTACGCGGTGCGGGCGCCGAGCGCCGCCAGGCTGAGGCCCGTGCCGTCCTTGAGCTGCCGCAGTCGTTCCACGAGGTGCCGTACCTCCGGCGGCAGCCCGTCCGGCAGCGGCTGCCAGGCGCCCATCCCGCCCACCTCCTCGTCGGTCCGATGGACGGGACGACAGCCGGCGGCCACCCGGTTCCCGGAGCGGGCGGGCGCGACTCCGGCACGGAACGGTCACCTCCGTGCCACAGCGCCCGGACAGCGGTTGAACAGGCGGTTCACCGTTTGGCAGCGTGGAACGCGCACGGCGGCCCGTCCTTCTCGGGGGAGAGGACGGGCCGCCGTACGCGCGGATCGCGGCCGCTCAGCTGCTGACCGTGAAGTGCAGGGTGTCCTTCAGGAACGGTATCTGCAGCCACGGGTCCGGCTGGGCCATCATCGCCAGCAGGACGATCACGGTGCCCAGCACCGCGTAGGTCACTATGTCGGTGAAGCGGGAGCGCACGGCGAGCATGCCGACGCCGGGCAGCAGCCAGCGCAGCACCGCGCCGGCCAGCAGCGCGACCCCGATCAGTATCGTGCCGGCCCGGAACTGGTCGAGCGCGGTCACCAGCAGACCGACCGCGACCAGGCCCGACACCGCGATGATGGGCCACTGGCGGGCGGCCAGGGCGTCACCCGACGCGGCCCTTCCGGCGCCCTCGGGGCGCGCGGTGTCCTTGGTGAAAAGGGGGAAGCGGCGGGTGTGGCGGCGCGCCACCCCGTCGGCGTCCACCGCGCTGACGGGGTCCCGTACCTCGATGTCGTCCTCGGCCTTGCCGGAGGTGTCCTCAGTCCGCACTGCGCTCCGCCGCCTCGACCACGTTGACGAGCAGCTGGGCACGGGTCATCGGGCCGACGCCGCCCGGGTTCGGGGAGATCCAGGCGGCGACCTCGCGGACGTCGGGGTGGACGTCGCCCACGATCTTCCCCTCGGCGTTGCGCGAGACACCGACGTCGAGGACGGCGGCGCCCGGCTTGACGTCCTCGCCGCGGATCAGATGGGCGGAACCGGCGGCGGCGACGATGATGTCCGCGCGCTTGAGGTGGGCGGCCAGGTCACGGGTGCCGGTGTGGCACTGGGTCACCGTGGCGTTCTCGCTGCGGCGGGTGAGCAGCAGCGGCATCGGCCGGCCGATGGTGACCCCGCGGCCGACGACCACGACCTCGGCGCCCTTGATCTCCACGCCGTACCGGCGCAGCAGGGTGAGCACGCCGTTGGGCGTGCAGGGCAGCGGGGCGGGCTCGTTGAGGACGAGCCGGCCGAGGTTCATCGGGTGCAGTCCGTCGGCGTCCTTGGCCGGGTCCATCAGCTCCAGGATGCGGTTCTCGTCGATGCCCCTGGGCAGCGGCAGCTGGACGATGTAGCCGGTGCAGGCCGGGTCCTCGTTGAGCTCCCGTACGACCGCCTCGATCTCCTCCTGCGTGGCCGTGGCGGGCAGTTCGCGCTGGATGGAGGCGATGCCGACCTCGGCGCAGTCGCGGTGCTTGCCGGCGACGTACTTCTGGCTGCCGGGGTCGTCCCCGACCAGGATCGTGCCGAGCCCGGGCGTCACGCCCTTCTCCTTCAGCGCCGCCACGCGGGCGGTCAGCTCGGACTTGATCTCGGCTGCGGTGGCCTTGCCATCGAGAATCTGGGCGGTCATGACCCCATCCTCCCGGATGACGGGCCCCCGGTACCAATCCGGGACCCGAATGCGGCTGGACAAGAAACCGGCCATTGCAGAACGATTGGGGCCACAGTGCCGCGGGCAGTACCGGGGGGACGCACCGCACTCTGATCTTCCTCCGCAGTGGGCCGCCCGTCGTCCCCCGCACTCGTTCACCGACGGAGGAAGTGACGCCATGAGTTTCGGCGACCCGAACAACCCCTACGGCCCGCCCCAGCAGCCCCAGCCCGGCCAGCCGCCGCAGCAGCCCGGCTACGGCTACCCCACCGCTCCGCAGGGCCAGCCCGGCTACCACTACCCGCAGGCGCCGCCGGTCCCCCAGGGCTACGGCTACGGCTACGGCGCGCCGATGCAGATGCCGGGCATCGTGCAGACCGCGCGGGTGCTGCTGTTCGTCCTCGCGGGCTTCCAGTTCCTGGCCGCGGTGATCTTCGGCATCCTCATCGGGGTCGCGGGCTCGTCGGACTCCCTGGACGACAGCGGCGACGCGGCGGCCGGCGTGGTGGCCCTGGTCGCGCTGCTGATGCTGGCGCTCGGCAGCCTGTCGGTCTTCCTCGGCGTGAAGATGCGGAACGGCCGCGGCGGCATCCGCGTCACGACGATGGTCTACGCGTCCCTGATGATCCTGGGCAGCGTCGTCAACATCGTCAGGGGCGCCATGGCAACGGGTGCGGGCGCCTTCGGCGGCGTCATCTCGCTCGCCTTCGGCATCACCATCCTCTCGGCGATGATCAGCGGCGGAGCCTGGTTCAGCCGGCCCCGCCACTGACCCGTCCGCACCGCGACGGGCGTCTTCTCGCCATTCCTCGCCGGGGCCGTGTCGTGTCGTGACACGGCCCCGTCCCGTCGCCCACTCTGGGGCGGTAACCGCGGGTGGCCACCAGGAGACACACCGTGTACAGCATCATCGTCGTACCTCCGCCGGAACCCGGGCACGGGCCGGGCGGCCTCGAGCGCCAACTCCGGCTCGCCTCCGGTGAACGGCTGAGCTTCGGGCGCTCGGCCGGCGCCGACGGCCTGCGGATCCCGCACGAGGGCGTCTCACGGCGGGCGGGCGAGATCGCCGCGCGGGGCGCGTTCTGGACCCTGAGCAACTTCAGCCGCGGTCAGACGTACGTCGTGGAGAACCCGGAGGGCGCGGGCGAGCACATCAAGGTCGCGCCGGGCCGGCTGGACGCGCCCGTCCCCTTCGAGTTCGCCCGGATGGTGCTGCCCGCGGCGGGCGACCTGCTGGCGGTCGAGGTGTGGGCGCCGCGCCACGACTACCTGGGGACGACGTCGGGTCTGGACGGCGCCACCACGGCGCCCGCGTTCTCCCTGGACCGCACCAAGCGCTACTTCGCGGTCCTCGCCGCCCTGTGCGAGCCGCGGCTGCGCGGCGCACCGCACGCCCCGCTGCCCACCGTCGACCAGGTCGTCGCCCGGCTGCGGCCCGGCTGGCCCGCCGCCTCCCGGACCTCGGTGCAGTGGAACATCGACTACCTGGCCGTGAAACTGCGCCTGAAACCCGGCCCCGAGACCGCGGACCCGGGCCCCCGCCTCAACGGCAAGAAGGAGGCGCTGGTCTCCCTGGCACTCCGCTTCGACCTGGTGCGGGAGGACGACCTCGGCGTCCTGGCCGCGCCGCCGGCCCCGTCGGCCGGGCCGGCGGCCGTGCGGTGACCGAGGCCTACGCCGTCCGGGTGCCCCGGGGCTACCGGGTCGGACGCTGGGAGGTGCGGGAGCCGATCGCGACCGGGGCGTTCGGCAGCGTGTACGCGGCGCGGCGGCGCCCCGACGACAACGATGCCGGACCGCCCGACCTGCCCGGACGCGCCGCCCTCAAGTTCCTGCCCACCGGCACCCGCACCCCCCGCCAGCTCACCCATCTGCGGGAACTCGCCGAGCGGGAGCTGGAGTTGCTGAGCCGCCTGACCAGTCCCCGGCTCGTCCGCCTCTACGAGGCCCTCACCGTGGACGACCCGTCGCACCCCGAACTCGACGGCGCCACCGTCCTGGTGCTGGAGAAGGCCGAGGACTCCCTGTCGGCGCTGCTGGGGCGGACGCCCGTGCCCGCGGCCGGTCCCGCGCTGCTCGCCCAGGTCTGCGCGGGCCTGGCCCAGCTGCACCGGGCGGGCTGGGTGCACGGCGACCTCAAACCCGCCAACGTGCTGCTGATGGCGGACGGTTCGGCCCGCCTCGCCGACTTCAACATGGCCGCCGAACTGGAGGGCACCCACGGCTACACCCCCGCCTTCTCCACCCCCGACTACACCCCGCCCGAGCTGCTGTGGGCCGAGATCGGCGAACGCGGCCGCCGGATCCGGCCCTCGGCGGACGTCTGGGCGTTCGGCGTCCTCGCCCACCTCGTCCTCACCGGCTCCTTCCCGCTGCCCGGCAGCACCCCCACCGTCCGCCGCGACGCGGCCGTCGCCTACGCCCGTGGCACCGAGGTACTGCGGCTGTCCCCCGAACTCCCCTCCGCCTGGCGGGAGATCGTCGGGGCCTGTCTGACCCGCACGCACACCGACCGGATCGGCACGGAGGCCCTGCTGCGCCGGGTGGAGACGGTCACCGCGACGTCCCCCACCGGTGCGCGGTTCCGCCGCCCGTCCCGCCGTACGACCGTCCTGGGCGCCGCCCTCGCCACCGCCTCCGTGGCGGCCCTCGGGTACGGCATCGCCACCTGGGCCGGTGACGGCGCCGCCGGGGACGCGAAGGGCCGGGGCGCGCCGGTGAACGGCGCCGCGCTGTACGGCGCCGAGGACCTCCGTACAGACAAGGGCGTACCCGCCGCGTACCGCCTGCTGATCGTCGAGACGGCGCACGACTGCGACCAGCCGGCCGTCACCGCCCCGCTGATCGCGGCCATGCTGAAGGTGGAGAGCGACTTCGACCCGGACCTCTCCGATCCCGCCCTGGACGAGTACGGCATCGCCCGCTGGACCCCGCGCGTGCTGCGCTGGTGGATGAACGAGGACGGCACCCCCGGGGAGACCGTCCCGTCGCCTCCCTTCCCGCCGGCCGAGTCGATCCCGGCGATGGGCCGCTACCTCTGCTGGATCGCGCCGCGCCTGTCCGCCGGCCTCCCCGGCGACCGGCGGGTCCTGGTCGCCGCCGCCTACCGGACGTCCTGGAGCGTGGTGAACAAGGCCGGCGGCGTGCCCGGGCCGTACCGCGCCTACGCCGCGCAGGTCGCCCACTGGCTCCAGGAGTACACGCCCCCGGGCCGGAAGTGACCCTCAGAGGTCCGAGGTACCCCTCGTCCCCGGACTGCCCGATGGTGTGAGTGCCGCACCGGAGACGGGCGGCGACGGGGAACCACAGGGGGAACGGGGGAACGTCCCATGAAGCGCGCACTTGCCTCGCTGTGCGCGGTCGCGGCGCTGACGGGGGCCGCCGCGACCGGATGCGGGCACGGCTCGGATCCCGCCGGGCGGGGCCGGCCCGAGCCGCTGACCTGGCAGCAGGAGCTGCGCGTCACCGACGCCCAGCAGCGCTTGACGGCCCGGTGCATGGCCCGCCACGGCTTCACGTACTGGGAGGACCGCACCCTCACCCTGCGGGAGAACATGCCGGTGCGGTACGTGCAGGACGACGTGGCGTGGGCACGGGCCCACGGGTACGGCGGCCGGATCGGCGCCCGCCAGGAACGGCTGCGGCTGCACCACCCGCTCGCCGCGTACCGGCGGGGGCTGTCCGCCGCCCGCCGGGCCGCCTTCGACGAGGCGCTCGACGGAGGCGCCCGGGTCAGGATCCTGTCGGCCACGCTGCCGGGCAGCGGACGCGAGGTCCGCAAGCGCCTCGGCGGCTGCACGGAAGAGGCCGAGCGGGCTCTCTACGGGGACCCCGGCCGGTGGTTCCGGGTCTCCAAGACCGCCACCGGTCTGAACGCCCTGTACGCCGGCGACCTGATGCGCGACCGGCGGCTGACCGCGGCGGTGGCCGCCTGGTCACGGTGCATGGGCACGTCGGGTCCGGCCTACGCGGACCCGCAGGCGGCCCGGGACGCGATGCGGCAGAACACCGCGCGTCTCGGACCGGCCCGCGCCGACGAGGCGTTCGCCGCCGAGCGCGCGACCGCCGTCGCCGACGCCGGATGCGCCCGCTCCGTCTCCCTGCGGTCCGTGGCCACGGACCGCGAGGCCCACTACGTCGACCGGCTTCCTGACCGGTACGACGAGGCGCTGGACACCTACCGGCGCCTCCAGCGGCAGGCGTACGACCGCGCGGTACGGATCGTGCCGCAGCGCGCCTGACGTGGTGCGACAGATTCAACGAAACGAGGGGAAGACACCATGCGCAAGTTCGCCATCACGGCAGCGGTCCTCGGACTGACCGCGCTCGGGCTGAGCGTGCCCGCGACGGCCGCCCAGGCGGCCGAGACCGGCACCCGGGCCACCGTCTGCAACAGCAAGTGGCCGGGCCGCAACGGAAACGTCTACGCCTGGCAGGACCTCGACTGCACCGGCACCCTGCTCGGGGCGACCGCGGGCGACGACGACGACTGGAACGCCGCGGGCGGCGGGTTCCAGGGCGCCTGGGACACGGCGACGTCCGTCATGAACGCCGGCTTCACCGGCGGCCGGGACGTGGTCAAGTTCTGGTCGCTGACCGGGTACCGGGGCGGCTACGGCTGTCTGTCCCCGAACGAGTACTTCGCGGACAACCTGACCGACAACACCCTCAGCAACGGCGTGGGCGCCAACGACCAGTTCCGCTCCCACGAGTGGGTCACCGCGAGCCAGTGCGGGGTCTGGCTGACCTGAGCGGACGGAGGCGGGCGGTCCGGCGAGGTGCCGGGCCGCCCGCCTCCGGGTGGACGCGGATCAGTGGAAGAAGTGCCGCGTGCCCGTGAAGTACATCGTGACGCCCGCCTTCTTCGCGGCCTCCACGACCAGCTCGTCGCGGACCGAACCGCCCGGCTGGACCACGGCCTTCACACCGGCCTCGACAAGGATCTCCAGGCCGTCGGGGAAGGGGAAGAAGGCGTCCGAGGCGGCGTACGAGCCGCGCGCCCGCTCGGCGCCGGCCCGCTCGACCGCGAGCTTCGCGGAGTCGACCCGGTTGACCTGTCCCATGCCGACGCCGACCGAGGCACCGTCCTTGGCGAGCAGGATCGCGTTGGACTTCACGGCCCGGCACGCCTTCCACGCGAAGGACAGCTCGGCGAGCTCGGCCTCGGACAGCGCCTCACCGGTCGCCAGCGTCCAGTTCGCCGGGTCGTCGCCCTCGGCCTGCAGCCGGTCGGTGACCTGGAGCAGGACACCGCCGTCGACGGGCTTGACCTCGACGGGGTTCGCGGGCGCGCCGGGGGCCTTCAGCACCCGGATGTTCTTCTTCCGGGCGAGGGCCTCCAGGGCCCCCTCCTCGTAGTCGGGCGCGACGATGACCTCGGTGAAGATCTCCGCGACCTGCTCGGCCATCTCCTTGCTGACCGGGCGGTTGACGGCGATCACCCCGCCGAAGGCCGACAGCGGGTCGCAGGCGTGCGCCTTGCGGTGCGCCTCGGCGACATCGGCGCCGACCGCGATACCGCAGGGGTTGGCGTGCTTGATGATCGCGACGGCCGGCTCGTCGTGGTCGTACGCGGCACGGCGGGCGGCGTCCGTGTCCGTGTAGTTGTTGTACGACATCTCCTTGCCGTGCAGCTGCTCGGCCTTGGCGAGGCCGGCGCCGCTGCCGTCGACGTAGAGGGCGGCGGGCTGGTGCGGGTTCTCGCCGTAGCGCAGGGTGTTCTCCCGCTCCCAGGTGGCGCCGAGGAAGTCGGGGAACCGCGAGTCGTCGACCGGCGCGTAGGAGGAGGCGAACCAGGAGGCGACCGCCACGTCGTAGGCGGCGGTGTGCTGGAAGGCCTCGGCGGCGAGCCGCTTGCGGGCGGCGAGGTCGAAGCCTCCGTCCTTCAGGGCGGCGAGGACGTCGCCGTAGCGGGCGGGGCTGGTGACGACGGCCACGGACGGGTGGTTCTTGGCGGCGGCGCGCACCATGGACGGCCCGCCGATGTCGATCTGCTCGACGCACTCGTCGTCGGAGGCGCCCGAGGCGACGGTCTCCCGGAAGGGGTAGAGGTTGACGACGACGAGGTCGAAGGGCTCCACACCCAGCTCGTCCAGCTGCTGCCGGTGGCTGTCGAGCCGCAGGTCGGCGAGGATGCCGGCGTGCACCTTGGGGTGCAGGGTCTTGACGCGGCCGTCCAGGCACTCGGGGAAGCCGGTGAGCTCCTCGACCTTGGTGACGGGAACGCCGGCGGCGGCGATGCGGGCGGCGGTGGAGCCGGTCGACACCAGCTCGACGCCGGCCTCGTGCAGCCCGCGGGCGAGCTCCTCGAGCCCGGTCTTGTCATAGACGCTGACAAGCGCACGGCGGATCGCCCGCTTGGCGTTGCTCTCGGCGGTCACTGGATAACTACCTTTCGTCCCTCGATGCGATAGCCGTTGCGGGCGAGGCGCCCCACGACCTCGACGAGCAGCCTTCGCTCGACTTCCTTGATGCGCTCGTGCAGAGCGCTCTCGTCGTCCTCGTCCCGGACCTCGACCACGCCCTGGGCGATGATCGGACCGGTGTCGACACCGTCGTCGACGAAGTGGACGGTGCAGCCGGTGACCCGGGCCCCGTACGCGAGCGCGTCACGCACGCCGTGGGCGCCGGGGAAACTGGGCAGCAGTGCGGGATGGGTGTTGACGAACCGTCCCCCGAACCGGGCGAGGAACTCCTTGCCCACGATCTTCATGAACCCGGCGGAGACCACGAGATCGGGCTCGTGGCCGGCGACGGCCTCGGCGAGGGCGGCGTCCCACTCCTCCCGGCTCCCGAAGTCCTTGACGCTGCGGACGAAGGTGGGGATCCCGGCGCGCTCGGCACGGGCGAGCCCTTCGATGCCGGACCGGTCGGCTCCGACGGCGACGATCTCGGCCCCGTAGGCCTCGGCGCCGGTGGCGGCGATCTCGTCGAGGAGCGCCTGGAGGTTCGTACCGGATCCGGAGACGAGCACGACGAGGCGCTTGGCCACGGACGGCTTGGCGGCCACGGTGGGGCCCTTTCTCGGGGGAGCAGCTCCGCGCGGTCGGCGAGCACGTGCGACTCACCTGCGACTTGTACCTTCGTACGAATGCATCGGGCCCCCGGATACGGGGAAGCCTACGAAGCAGCCGACCGTCAGCAACGATACCGGCACACGAGGAGGCCCCCACGGGACGGGGGCGTGGCCGGAAGGTAGCGTCTGCGAGGAGCGGGACCGGGAACGCGGTGACAGTGCGGCGCGTTCCCCGTGCGAGAGCTCACTTCAGACAGCCGTATCACCTAGGGGAAGACGCTCACTTGATGCCGGACCGCAGCCTGCGACTCCACACGCTCCCCCCGCAGCCCGTGCCGGGAGGGGAGCGCGGCGCCCTGCTGCGCGAGCGCCCGACGTCGCCCCCGGACGCCCCCCGGGACCCCTCGGACACCCCCTCGACCGACTCCTCCGGCCGGGACGACAACCCGTTCGCCCCTCCCCCCGAGGGCACCCCCGACCGCCCGTGGCAGCCCCGGCGCCCGGCGGGCGGCGACGGCGACACCCCCGCCGAAGGCCGCTCCCCCTGGGGCAACCAGTGGAGCGACCAGCAGCCCGGCCGCTCCCCCGGCGGCGGCTTCGGCGAGCGCCCCGGCAGCGAGGGCCCCGAGGGCCCCGGCCCCACCCCCGGCCCGCGCTGGGACCCCACGGACCCGGCCCAGCGCCGCGCCCGCTACGCCCTTCTGTGCGGCATGTGGGCCTTCTTCTTCGTCCTCTTCGGCTGGCCGTACGTGGCGCTGCTCCTGGGCGCCCTCGCCCTCAACTGGGGCATCAGCGCCCTGCGCGCCAAGCCCCGCACGCCCGACCCGGACGCCCCGGCCCCCACCGAGCCTCCCGGCCGCCCCCAGCGGACCGCCGCGATCAGCGGCCTCGTCACGGCGTCCCTGGCCCTGGCCCTGGTCGCCGTCACCTTCACCGCCCAGCTGGTCTACCGCGACTACTACACCTGCACCAAGGACGCCCTCACCACTGAGGCCAGACAGTCCTGCGACGACCTCCTCCCGAAGGAACTGAAGAGCATCCTGGGCGCGAACACCTGAGCGAGGCGGGCTCTGAATTCAGCCCGTCCGGCGTTTGAGGACGAGGCCCGTCCAGGGCCGAGGGGGGTCCGGGGCACAGCCCCCGGGGACGGGACGGGAAGGGGCGGCGGGGGCGAGCACACCCGACGGTCACCGCCCCACCCCCTCCTCACCCGCTCGCTCCGCGCCCGCTCGCCCCTCACCCGCTCGCTCCGCGCCCGCTCGCTCCTCACCCGCCACCTCCCGCAACGCGGCCCACCGCTCCTCACGGGCCCCGTCCCCATGCCACCCCGCCTCCCCCGCACCCGCGCCCCCAGCGCCACCCACGGTGTCCGCGCCTCCCACGCCAGCCGTGATCTCCTCGACGTCCGCCACAGCCGCGAAGTCGTACAGCTCACTCCCGAACTCCTCACGGGCCTTCCCCTCCCGAGGAGAACCCCCCTCCCGGCCCTCGCCCCCCGCTCCCGCCCCCACCCCCGTCCAGGAGAACTCCCGCACCCCCCGCCCCCGCCACCTCCGCACCCACAACCCCACCGGCACCCCCACCCCCACCAGCCACACCACCGCCGCGCCCCCCACCTGCCACCACACCGGCCCGAACCGGGCCATCGCCCCCACCCCCAGCGGCCCGCCCGCCAGCCCCGCGAGCACCCCCACCACCACCGCGCATCCCACGCCCGCACCCAGCACACTCCCCACGGTCCGCCGCCGCGACCACGCGTCCACCCGCGCCTCCGCCACCCCGCCACTGCGACCAGCCCCCGCACCCCCCACGAGCACCCCCACCACCACCCCGGCCGCGACCGGCACGACCCCGGCCGCCCAGTTCCACACGGTCCCCGCCCCGGCCTCCGGCACGGCCGCCAGCAACGGAAACGGCGGCAGCAGCGGCGCCGGATCCGACCCCAGCGGCGTCACCGCATGCCCCACCCCCAGCGCATAGCCGGGCCCGAGGGCGTACGCGGCCCCCCACACCGCCGCGTTGGGCACCAGCGCCACACACAGCAACAGCACGGCGAACCGCCCCGACCACCCCTCCGTCAGCTGCAGAAACGCACCCCGGGCCGCGCCCGCGTGCCACACCGACGAGACGGCCACCAGCAGCGCCCCGCCCCCCACGAGCACCGCCGCACCGGCCCCCGCGGCCCGCACCCCGACCCACTCCCGCCGTTCCCGCCGCTCCCGGCCACCGGACTCCGCCACCCCACCCGGCCCTCCCTCGCCGAACACGGCCCTCCCCAGCCACCCCGGCAGCACCCGCTCCAGCGGCTCACGAGGGCGCCCGCACGCCGACCACACCCCCGCCCCCGCCGCCACCACGGTCACCGCCGGCACACACACCACCGTCCACGTCCACGAGGGCCGCAGCGCACCCCCGGCCGCATAGCAGGCCGCCCCCGCGGCCACGGCGAGATAGCCCAGCACGACCCCCGCCCAGGCCGTCCGCGCGCTCACCGGTGGCCCCATCGAGCCGGCCCCCGGCGCCGCCATCCCGCCCGTGTCGTCCACCGCGTCCCGTGCCGCCCGGTGCACCAGCCACACCGGCAGCACGAGCAGCAGCAGCGGTGTGACGCCGACCGGCGCGGGCATCCCGGACAGCGTCTCGGTGCGCAGCAGTTCCGCCCCGTGCGCCAGCAGCCAGAGCGCGGCGGCGACATGCAGTGCCCCGCTCGGTCCGCTGTCGGGATACGGCGAACTGATCCACAGCACCATCACCAGCACGGCGAACGCCCCGAGCCCGAGCCCGGCGGCCAGCGCCCCGCCCACCGCGGCGGCGACGAGACCGGGCGAGCGGTCCCGCATCCGGGAGGACAGCGCGGGCAGGGGAGCCAGGAAGGACGGCAGGGACGGGAAGGCTCGACGAGCAGGCATCCGGGTCACGACCGCCATGGTCCCAACGACACGCGCTTTCCCGGCGTAACGGGCGAACCATCGCCGTGTCACTCAATATACGGTTATGTTCTTTTTCGTACGGAAATGCTCCCGGCGCCGCCGCCAGCGGGAGGCGTACGCGTGAAGAACCCGACACCCCCTCAGGCCTTCGACGCCCTCTACTCCTTCTGCTCCTCCGCCCTCGTACGGCAGACCTACCTCCTCTGCGGCCGCCGCGAACTCGCCCGCGAGTCGGTCGAACGGGCTTTCCAACTCGCCTGGCAGCGCTGGCCCGAGGTGGCCGTCGACCGCGACCCGCCGAGCTGGGTGCGGGCGGCGGCGTACGAGTACGCGCTCTCCCCCTGGCACCGGTTCCGTCCCCGCTTCCGGCATCCCGAACCACCGCCCGCCGACGCCGCGGACCGTGCCCTGCTCGCCGTACTCCTCACCCTCCCGCCGGCGTACCGCCGCACGCTCCTCCTCTACGACGGCGTGGGCCTCGACCTGCCGGAGACGGCGGCGGAGACCGAGGCGAGCACGCGGGCGGCGGCGAACCGCCTCCTGCACGCGCGTGAGGCCGTCGCCGCGGCCCTGCCGCAACTGGCCGACCCCGCCGTCCTGCACCAGCGCCTCGCCGAGGTGGCCTCGGCGGAGCGCCTGCGCGCGGCCCGGGCCCCGGCCGTCCGTGCGGGCGGCGAGCGCCGTGCCCGCTACTGGACCCGGGCGGCGATCGCGTTCACGGCGGCGCTCGTCGGCGCGACGGCCCTCACCCTGCGCACGGCCCCCACCCGGTACGACCCCCCGGTCCCCCCGGGCACAACCGTCCAGGGAATCCCCCCGAAGGCGGCCCCGGGCACCTTGTCGAACAAGCAGACGACCCTGCGCAAGAAGCTGCGATCAGAACCGGCCAACGGCCCGGAACGCCTGCTCCCCCTGACCCGCTAGCCCGCCGGCCCGCCCTGGCGAAAACGCCGGTGGCCCGCCCCCACGCATGGGGAACGGGCCACCGGCGCTCAGCCGAGAGGATCAGCCGGCGAGGATCTCGCGGGCGAGCTTCGCCGTCTCGGTCGGCGTCTTGCCGACCTTGACGCCGGCGGCCTCGAGGGCCTCCTTCTTCGCGGCGGCCGTGCCGGAGGAGCCGGAGACGATGGCGCCGGCGTGGCCCATGGTCTTGCCCTCGGGCGCGGTGAAGCCCGCGACGTAGCCGACGACCGGCTTCTTCACGTTGTCCTTGATGAACGCCGCGGCACGCTCCTCGGCGTCGCCACCGATCTCGCCGATCATCACGATCAGGTCGGTGTCGGGGTCGGCCTCGAAGGCGGCCAGGGCGTCGATGTGGGTCGTGCCGATGACGGGGTCGCCACCGATGCCCACGGCCGACGAGAAGCCGATGTCACGCAGCTCGTACATCATCTGGTACGTCAGCGTGCCGGACTTCGAGACCAGGCCGATGCGGCCCGGCTTGGTGATGTCGCCCGGGATGATGCCGGCGTTCGACTGGCCCGGCGTGATGAGACCGGGGCAGTTCGGGCCGATGATCCGGGTCTTGTTGCCCTTGGAGCCGGCGTACGCGTAGAACGCGGCCGAGTCGTGGACGGCGATGCCCTCGGTGATGACGACCGCGAGCGGGATCTCGGCGTCGATGGCCTCGACGACGGCGGCCTTGGCGAAGGCCGGCGGCACGAAGAGGACGGAGACGTTGGCGCCCGTCTTCTCCATCGCCTCGGCGACCGTGCCGAAGACCGGGATCTCGGTGCCGTCGAAGTCGACGGACGTGCCGGCCTTGCGGGGGTTCACGCCACCGACGATGTTCGTGCCGTCGGCCAGCATGAGCTTGGTGTGCTTCATGCCCGTGGCACCGGTCATGCCCTGGACGATGACCTTGGAGTCCTTGTTGAGGAAGATAGCCATGGCTGTCTGAGTCCCTCTTCCTTACTTCGCAGCCGCGAGCTCGGCGGCCTTGTCGGCCGCGCCGTCCATGGTGTCCACGCGCTGCACCAGCGGGTGGTTGGCGTCGGAGAGGATCTTGCGACCCAGCTCGGCGTTGTTGCCGTCCAGCCGGACGACCAGCGGCTTGGTGACTTCCTCACCACGGTCCTCGAGGAGCTTCAGCGCCTGGACGATGCCGTTGGCGACCTCGTCGCACGCCGTGATGCCACCGAAGACGTTGACGAAGACGGACTTGACGTCCGGGTCGCCGAGGATGATCTCCAGGCCGTTCGCCATGACGGCCGCGGAGGCACCGCCGCCGATGTCGAGGAAGTTGGCGGGCTTGACGCCGCCGTGCGCCTCACCGGCGTACGCGACGACGTCCAGGGTGCTCATGACGAGACCCGCGCCGTTGCCGATGATGCCGACCTCGCCGTCGAGCTTGACGTAGTTGAGGTTCTTCTCCTTGGCGGCGGCCTCGAGCGGGTTCGCCGCGGCCTTGTCGTGGAGCTCCTCGAAGTCGGGGTGACGGAACTCGGCGTTGTCGTCCAGGGTCACCTTGCCGTCGAGGGCGATGACCTCACCGGAGGCGACCTTGGCCAGCGGGTTGACCTCGACCAGGAGGGCGTCCTCCTCGACGAAGGTCTTCCACAGGGTCACGAGGACGTTCACGACCTTGTCGGCGACCTCGGCCGGGAACTTGGCGGCCGCGACGATCTCGCGGGCCTTCTCCTCGGTGACACCCTCGTTGGCGTCGATCGGCGTCTTGGCGACGGCCTCCGGACGGGTGGCCGCCACCTCCTCGATCTCCATGCCGCCCTCGACGGACGCGATGGAGAGGAAGGTGCGGTTGGCACGGTCGAGGAGGAAGGAGACGTAGTACTCCTCGACGATCTCCGGAGCGGTCTCGGCGATCATCACCTTGTGGACCGTGTGGCCCTTGATGTCCATGCCGAGGATGTCCGTCGCGCGGGCGACGGCCTCGTCCGGGGTGGCGGCCAGCTTGACGCCGCCGGCCTTGCCGCGACCACCGACCTTCACCTGCGCCTTGACGACGGACTTGCCGCCCAGACGCTCGGTGATCGCGCGCGCCGCCTCAGGCGTGTCGATGACTTCACCGGCCAGCACCGGTACATCGTGCTTGGCGAAGAGGTCCCTCGCCTGGTACTCGAACAGGTCCACGCGCTTCCGTCCCTATCAGTGATCTCGCGGTTCGTTGGATGCGTGGGCGTGCCGCGATCGGCAACGTGACGTCCGCATGTGTCACTAGGGAGGCGCACACGGTGTCCGAGCGCGCGGCATGTCCGTCTCGCAGGTTATCGCTGCTTGCGGGGGGCCTCTAAATCGCGGGTCACACCTGAGCGGTGATACCTGTCACATGATGTCGCACTCACTGGCACGGAGTGTCGCGGGTGCGGGACCTCACCGGGTTGGGGTTGACCCGGTGAGGTCCCTCGACCAGCCCCTGGAGGGGCTCCGGCCGGGCGATCCCCACCCCAATGGGGACCCCCCGGCCTCCTCCCCGAGGGTTCGGCCGGACGAAACCGACGGCGTTCGGCCGTCCGGGGCCTGCCACCTCAGGAAGTCGATCGGCCGCGTCTGTCCGGCGCGGGCCTCGCCCGCGGCCGGAGCGGTCGCGCTTCCCGCGGACCACCGGTGGATCACCCGGGTTCACCGAGGGGACGGGAGCGCTTCGCGGTCAGATTCGGTACGGGCTCGCCTGGGCGGCGGAAGGGGCGGCGGCCGGGCCGGCGGGGGCGGCCTCGTCGGCCACGCCCCGCACCCCGGTGAGGGCGTGCCCGGCCAGCGGGCCCGCGCCGGCCCCGACGGTCCCGGTCACGTCCTGCGCGAAGGGCGCGGTCCGGCCGGTGACCCCGCCGGCGAAGGAACCGGCCTCGCCGGCGACCCCGCCCGCGAAGGGAGCGGCCTCGCCCCCGACGCCGTACGCCAGCGCGGTGGCACCGCCGGCTACCGGCCCGGCGGTCTCGGCCACGGTCCCGGTGACGGTGTCCACGACGGGCCGTACGGCGCCGGCGACCCCGTCGGCGAACGGCGGGACCTGCCCGGTGACGCCGTACGCCAGACCGCCCGCCTGCCCGGCCATGCCGTGCGCGAGCGGCGGCACGTCCTCGACGACCCCGCCGGCGAAGGGCCGTACGTCGCCGGCCACCCCGTACGCGAGCGCACCCGCGTCCCCGGCGGCCTGCCCGGCGACGGGCACCACGCCGTGCACGGCGGTGTTCACCACGGGCGGCAGCACGGCCTCCGCCACGTCCGCGGCGACCTGGCCCGCGAGCCCGCCGGCGTACGGGACGGCCTGGCCGGCGACACCGGCCGCGTACGCGGGCACGGCGGCGGCGACACCGGCGGCGTACCCGGGAACCTCTCCCGCGACGCCACCGGCGACCGCGCGCACGTCACAGAGCGCCTCGTCGGCGACCGCCCGCGCGTGCGACCCCGCCCCACCGGCGACCGCCCCGGCCCCGCTCGCGGCGCCGCCCGCGACGGGCCGCACCCCCTGGACGGCACCGTCCACGACCGGCGGAACGTCCCCGGCGACGCGGTGCGCCCACGCGGTCGCGGCGTCGACGGCGTGACCGGCGGTCCGCCGGACCCCGGTGACCGCTCCGGTGGCCACGGGAGTGACACCGTGGACGGTGTCCGTGGCGACGGGCGGCACACCGTCGACGGCACCTCCCGCCGTGGCCGTCACACCCTGCGCCGCGTCGGTGGCGGCGGGCGTGATGCCGTTCAGCGCGGGGGCGGCGACCGGGGCGACACCGGTCACGGTCTGCCCGGCGAGCGGAACGGCGTCCGCGACCGCCCGGCCGGCGACCGGCAGCACACCGTCCACGGCGGTCGCGGCCACCGGCGGGACGACCGCGTCCGCCGCCCGCGCGACGACCGGGGTGACCGTCCCGGGGACGCTCGCGACCGTGCCGACCAGCTGCTGCCGCACCCCGCCGGCCGTTCCCGTGACATGGCCCGGGACGGCGGCGACGGAGGCCTCGGCGGCGGACCTGACAGCGGCGGCCTCGCACCCGGCGGTGGCGGCCGCGGCAGCCGTACGGCCCTGGGCGCCGACGACCGTGTCCCGGGCGGCGCCGGTCGCCCCGGCACCGGTACGGCCCGCGCCCGCGGCCGTCTGCCGCGCCGTGGTCCGTACGACGCCGTCGGCACCCCGCGCCTGGGCACGGGCGGCCGACTGGGCGCCCTGGAGCTTCGTCTGGGCGGCGGCGAGGGCCTGCTCCAGCTCGGGGGCGAAGGCGGAGAGGGGGCCGAAGAGGTAGTCGACGGCGCTCCGGTCGTCCTCCGGGAGGTCCGGGACGGCCGGCGCCTGTGCCTGGGCGGCACCGGCCTCGGTGACCACGGCGGACCCGGTCCCGCCGACGGCCTCGGCGCCGGCCCGCGCCGCCTTCTCCGCGCGTGCGGCCTTGGCGCCCCGGATGACCTGGGCGGCGCCGCCCTTCACCTTGGCCGCGGCCTCGGACCCGCCGCCGGTGCCGGTGACGGTGGTGGTGACGGTCCCGGCGGTGCGGGTGGGGTCGGCGGCCGTGCCCGTGGTGTCGGCGGTGCCGGTGGCGTCGGTGGTGGTGTCCGAGACCGTCGTGGTCACGTCCTCGGTGACGCCGTCGACGGTGTCCCGCACACCGGAGACGACACCGTCCACCGTGCCGGTGAGGGCGCCGGTGACGTCGGTGTCCGGCGTGGAGACGGAGGAGGCGGGCAGTTCGTCGGCGCTGGCCGCGGCGGAACCGAGCGCCCACGCGCCGGTGACACCGGCGGCTATGACGATGGAACGGCGGATGTTCTTGTTCATGCGTGCGTCAGATCCTTTGGGGGTTCCGAGACTTCGGAAGGCTTGGGACGTTCCGGCGCCGGAGCGGGGGGCGGCTCCGGGCGGGTGGGCAGACCTGTTCCACCCCCGCGCGGCAGGTCTGCAGCGGGGGAAGGGCTGCCTTGTCCTAGCCGGGGAAGACCGGAATGTCCCGGTGCCTGTCCCGGGTCTCGGCCGCGTCCGACCGCACGGCGCTGCCGGGCACCAGCAGCAGCGGCACCCGGTGATACGCCGTCACGGCGTGCGCGTCGCCGTGCCGCGCCCCACCGCCGTCGAGAACGGACGCACCGCCCAGCAGGCCGGAGGGCTCACCGCCCGGCGCCCGGTGCGCGGGGGCGTGACCGCCACCGATGCGGAGCGGGCTGTGCGACGCGGCGCGCGCGACGGCCGCGTCGCCGAGCGCGGGGACCACGGGTCCGTACGACGCGGTGAGCGAAGCCGTCGCCGTGGAGACGTCGGCCGTCTTCCCGTCGGGCGACGCGGTCACCGGGGAGGCCGGCCGGGGCGCCTGGGTGACGGGGGCCGGAAGGGGCTCGACCGGCAGGGTCTGCACGGGAAGCGACGGGAGATCGGAGAGATCCCGCAGATCCGCCAGGTCCGTGAGGTCCGTCAGGTCACGCAGATCCTGGACGACCGGTGAGACGGGCGGCACCGGCGCCGAGGCCTGTGCCAACCGGTCCGTCACCGCCGCCACGACCTCACGCACGGGCCGCACGACACGCTCGCTGTGCACCACGGACGCCGAGGCCGAAGGCGAAGGCGAAGTGGAAGTCGGAGCCGACGCCGAGGACGAGGCCGACTTCGAGGAAGAAGTCGAGGTCGAGGAAGAGGCCGAGGCCGAGGTCGACGACGAGACCTGGTCCGTCACCTCCGCGACCGCCGCAGGCACCGCAGTCACCGCCGGCGCGCTCTCCGACCTGTCCGCCGCCTGCGCCTGCCCTCCGCAGAGGAACCCGAGCGCGAGCAACCCACCCACCAGCAGCGCCAGTTGCAGCGCACGCCGTCCGGCCGCCTCGCGCAGGACGCGCGGAGCGGCACCGGGCAGAGCGGTGGGAGAGGTCAAGAAGGGAGGATCCTCCCGTGCGACGAAACGTGCCGCCGATCCTTGCACGCGAGTCCCGAGGTAGCGCAACCCCCCTGTTACCGATGGGTAGTCATGTCATCCATGTCGCTTTTGTCGTTCGCGGTACGGCGCGTCACACGGTGTCCGGCACGGGAAGCGGGCGCCTCTCGATCGCCGCCGCCATCACCTCGGGGAACAGCTCCGGTGTGCAGGCGAACGCCGGTGCGCCCAGCGCCGCGAGCGCGGCCGCGTGCTCACGGTCGTAGGCCGGAGCCCCCTCGTCCGACAGCGCGAGCAGCGCCACGAACTGCACCCCCGACGCCTTCATCGCCGCGACCCGCTTCAGCATCTCGTCGCGTATGCCGCCCTCGTACAGATCGCTGATGAGCACGACGACGGTCTCGGCGGGGCGCGTGATCCGCGACTGGCAGTACGCGAGCGCCCGGTTGATGTCCGTGCCGCCGCCGAGCCGGGTGCCGAAGAGGACGTCGACGGGATCGTCCAGCTGGTCCGTGAGGTCGACGACCGCGGTGTCGAAGACGACGAGGCGGGTGTCGACGGACCGCATCGAGGCGAGCACCGACCCGAAGACGGACGCGTGGACGACGGACGCCGCCATCGACCCCGACTGGTCGACGCAGAGGACGATCTCCTTCTTCACGGACCGCCCCGCCCGCCCGTGTCCGAGCAGCCGCTCCGGCACGACCGTCCCGTACTCGGGCAGGTAGTGCCTGAGGTTGGCGGCGATCGTGCGGTTCCAGTCGATGTCGTGGTGGCGCGGCCGGTGGACGCGGGCGCTGCGGTCGAGAGCGCCGGTGAGGGTGGTCCGGGTGCGGGTGGCGAGCCGCTTCTCCAGGTCCTCGACCACCTTGCGCACGACGACCCGGGCCGTCTCCTTCACCGTCTCGGGCATCGCCTTGCTGAGGGAGAGCAGTGTGCCGACGAGGTGCACGTCGGCCTCGACCGCCTCCAGCATCTCCGGTTCCAGCAACAGCGCGGACAGCCCGAGCCGGTCGATGGCGTCACGCTGCATCACCTGGACGACGGAGGTCGGGAAGTACGTCCGGATGTCCCCGAGCCATCGCGCCACGGACGGCGCCGAGGCCCCGAGACCCGCCGAACGGTCCCGTCCCGTCGCCGGTCCGTCCCCTTTCCCGTAGAGCGCGGTGAGCGCCCCGTCCATCGCCGCGTCCCGTCCCGAGAGCGCGTGACCGGTACCGTCCGCGGCGTCACCGCCGAGCACGAGCCGCCAGCGCCTCAGCCGCTCCTGGACCGCCGGGTCCCCCTGATCGCCCGTCACCTGTTCATCCCCACGTAGTCCTTGTCGCCCGTGCCCTTGGCGTCACCGGTGCCATGGGCGTCATCGGCGCCATGGACGCCATCAGTGCCATGGGCGCCACCGGTGTCACCCGCGCCCGCCTCGTCGCCGTCCAGTCCCAGCAGCAGCCGCACCACCGGCAGCACCGCGTCGGCCCGGCCGGCGTCGAGATCGTGCGCGAACCCGGGCACTGCCGCCCCCGGCCCGGCCGCGCTCGCCCGCTCCCCCGGCCCGCGCCGGACCAGCTCGCCGAGCGTTCTGCGCACCCCCGGCTCGTACGCCGAGAAGGTCCGCCGCAGCAGCGGCAGCACATCCGTGAACGCCTCCGCCGGCACCCTGGTGAGCCATCCGTCGACCAGCCCGAGCAGCCGCTCGTCGTGCACCAGCAGCAGTCCGCCTCCGGAACCTCCGCCGACGAAGCCCTCGATCCACGCGGCCGCGTCCCCCGGCGGCGTCCCCGGCGACAGCGCCAGCCCCATGAGCCGCGCCGCCTCCTCCCGCCCCATCTCCCCGTCGTCCAGCAGCAGCCGTACGACCCGGCCCCGGACGACCCCCGCCACCCGGTCCCGCGCGGACAGCCCCCGCAGCACGCCCCGCCAGCGCGCGCGCAGCTCCCGGTCCCCCGCACCGAACGCTCCGGCCAGACCTCGTCCCCTCTCCCCGCAGCCGACCCCCGCCCCGTCACCCGCCGAGTCGGCCGGGCCGGCGGTGGCGTCCCGCAGGGCCGCCGTCTCCGCCAGCAGCCCCACCGCCCCGTGCACCGCGTCCACATGGCGCCGCATCTCGTCCGCCGCGTCCGCGTCCAGGCCGGTGCAGGCCGGCGGCAGACCGACGAAGATCCGTTCGGCGAGGCCCGCGGCGACGTCCGCCAGCGCGCCGGTGTCGGTGCCGCGCACATCGCCGTAGCGCAGGGAGCGGACCAGGGCGGGCAGCGCCTGCGCGAGGTGGCCGACGTCCGTGTCGAGGGCCGCCCGGTCGGCGAGGACCCGCATCACCGTGGGCAGCGCGTCCGGGAGACCGGCCAGCAGACAGCGCTCGGCGAGCGCCGTCACCTCGGCGAGTCCCCGCGCGGACACGGCGTCCGCCTCCGCCCTGGCCGTGGCCGCGGCGCGGACGGTCGTCCCCCACACCCCCGCTTCGGCGACCCGCACGGCCAGTTCCGGTTCCCAGCGCAGCCGCCATGTCTCCCGGAACGTTCCCGTGCTGCCAGGCGAGGCGAGCGGTTCGCCCCACTCCACGCCCAGCAGCCTCAGCCGGTGCAGCAGCCGGCTGCGCCCGGCGTCGGTCTCCTTGCGCAGGTCGAGGTCCATGTCCCGGTCCGCCGCCTCCGGTCTGAGCCGCAGACGGCGCTGCGTCCGGTCGAGGTCGCGCTGCAACGGCACCGCCGGCGCGCCGGGCGGCACCTCCCCCAGCACGTCCCCGACCACCAGGCGGTCGCGCACCAGGGCCAGCGGTACGTCCGACCCCTCGCACAGCACCGCCCGCACCGCGTCCGTCGTCTCGCTCAGGCCGGCCAGCGGACGGCCGCGCAGCGCGGCGAGCGTCCCCGCGAGCCGGACCGCCTCGATGACATGCGCCGGGGACACGATCCGGTCCTCCTCGCGGAGCAGCCCGGCCACCTTGGTCAGCCACCGCTCGACCGGCCGGTCCGGCACCCGGAACAGATGCGCGTACCAGCCGGGCGAGTCGACCCCCGCTCCGTATCCCCCGTCCCGCGCCAGCCTGCGGTACGTCCACGGCACCCAGGTCAGGTCCGTCCTGACCTTGGCCAGTCCTTTCAGCAGCGCCCGGTCGTCGGCGACGGCGGCCTTGCGCCGCAGCGCGGGCACATGCCAGGCGCCGCACACCACGGCCACCCCGTCCGCACCGAACTCGCGCTGGGCGACGCGCAGTTGGAGCCGCATATGGGCCTCCCGCACGAGGTCGCGGTCCCGTCCTCCGCCCTCGTGCGTCTCCCGCACCGCCGTCATGGCCTCCTCGACGGCGGTGAAGGGCGTGTACGGGTCGCCCTCGCCCACGCCCCGGTGTTCGACGACGTCCTCCCACCAGCGTTCGGCGTCGTCGTACCCGGCGGCTTCGGCGAGGGCGCCGAGCGGATCGACCCGCAGCCCGTCGCCCGGCGCCCCTCCCTCGTACTCCTCGTCCTGCTCGGCGTCCGCCCCGCCGTGCCATGCCAGGGTGTGGGCGGCCGGGAGGTCGATGAAGCGGGCGGGCACGCCGTGCTCCAGGGCCCAGCGCAGGGCCACCCACTCGGGGGAGAACTCGGCCATCGGCCAGAACGCCGAGCGGCCGGGCTCGTCGACGGCGTGGGCCAGCAGCGCGACCGGCGGCCGCATCTCCCGGTCGGCGGCCAGGGGAAGCAGCGTGTCGGCCTCGGGCGGTCCCTCGATCAGCACGGTCCGCGGCCGGGCGGCCTCCAGGGCCGCCCGCACCGCCCGCGCCGACCCCGGCCCGTGATGCCGGACCCCGAGCAGCAGCGGCCACCTGGAGTCGTCGGCGGGCTGGCCGGCCCGCTGGATCCCCGTCATCGCATCCCCCCGTCATCTCCTCACTTGTGCGTCCTCAGCGGCGCGGCCACCGCGAGTCCTCGTCCTCGTTCACGTACGCACCCCCCTTCGGTCCCGGTCGGAGCCTGGGCCACCTCGAGTCCTCTTCGTTCCCGTTCACGCACTCACCTCCCTGCAGGCGCGGTAGAAATCGGTCCAGCCGTCGCGTTCGCGGAGCACCGTCTCCAGGTACTCCTGCCAGACGACCCGGTCGGCGGCCGGATCACGGACGACGGCGCCGAGGATTCCGGCGGCGACGTCCCCAGGCCTGAGCACGCCGTCGCCGAAGTGCGCGGCCAGGGCAAGGCCGCTGGTGACGACGGAGATGGCTTCGGCCGTGGACAACGTGCCGCTCGGAGACTTCAGCTTGGTGCGGCCGTCGGCGGTGATCCCGTCGCGCAGTTCACGGAAGACGGTCACCACGCGGCGGATCTCGTCGACCCCGTGAGGCACGGCCGGCAGCTCGAGGGAGCGGCCGATCTGGTCGACGCGCCGCGCGACGATGTCGACCTCTGCGTCGACGCTCGCCGGCAGCGGCAGCACCACCGTGTTGAAGCGGCGGCGCAAGGCGCTGGACAGTTCATTGACCCCGCGGTCCCGATCGTTGGCAGTGGCGATCAGGTTGAAGCCGCGAACCGCCTGAACCTCCTGCCCCAGCTCAGGTATCGGCAGCGTCTTCTCCGACAGGATGGTGATGAGTGTGTCCTGGACATCGGCCGGAACGCGAGTCAATTCCTCGACGCGGACCGTCGTCCCCTCCGCCATGGCCCGCATCACCGGGCTGGGGACGAGGGCGTCCCGGCTCGGTCCGTGCGCCAGCAGCTGCGCGTAGTTCCAGCCGTAGCGGATCGCCTCCTCCGGGGTGCCCGCCGTGCCCTGCACCAGCAGGGTCGAGTCGCCGCTGACCGCTGCGGCCAGGTGCTCGGAGACCCAGGTCTTGGCGGTGCCCGGCACCCCGAGCAGCAGCAGGGCGCGGTCGGTGGCCAGCGTGGAGACGGCCACCTCGACGATGCGGCGCGGGCCCACGTACTTCGGGGTGATCTCCGTGCCGTCGGGCAGGGTGCCGCCGAGGAGGTAGGTGGCGACGGCCCACGGTGACAGCTTCCAGCGGGCCGGGCGCGGGCGGTCGTCGTGGGCGGCGAGGGCGGCGAGTTCGCCGGCGAAGGCGTGCTCGGCATGCGGCCGCAACGCCTCCGCGGGCTGCTGCCGACCGGGTTGCGCGAACGTCGGGTCTGCGGACACGGACATGGCTGAGGTCCCCTCCAGCTCGGCCGGTTCGGATCTGGTGTCCACCGTGCACCACGCCACTGACAACGCGATCTGACCTGCGGAAACACTGCGCAGCGGGCGCTGGTCCGATGCGCGCGGGACCGATTGTCAGTGGGAGGGCCTACCGTCGGTGGCATGACTCAGCAGGGGGTGCGCTGGACCGCGGACCAGGTGCTGGCACTGGCACCTGACGCCGCGTCGCGCAAAGCGGGGAGCAAACTCGGCGTGGCCGGTCCGTGGTCCGGCGCGGGCAGTTCGCGGGAGGGGGCGGTGTGGGGAGTCTGCGGGGGCAGCGGCGGCGCGTCGTACCGGACGGTCGTCGACACCGCGACCCCTCTCGGCGCCTCCGGCCCGGCGTACGACTGCACCTGCCCCAGCCGCAAGTCGCCGTGCAAGCACGCGCTCGGGCTGCTGCTGCTCTGGACGGCCGGGGAGGCGGCCGTTCCGGTGGGGCGGGCGCCCGACTGGGCCGAGGAGTGGGGCGCGGGGCGGCGTGGGCGCGCCCCGGAGACAGGGGAGGCGGGCACGGCGGGTGCCGGTTCCGGCTCCGCCGATCCGGAGGCGGCGCGCCGGAGAGCGGAGCGGCGCGCCGAGCGGATCACCACGGGGGCGACGGAGCTGGAGCAGCGCCTGGCCGATCTCCTGCGCGCCGGTCTCGCCACGACGGAGCAGGCGGGTCACGGGCTGTGGGAGGAGACGGCCGCCCGCATGGTCGACGCCCAGGCGCCCGGACTGGCGGCGCGGGTGAGGGAGTTGGGGACGATCCCGGGCTCCGGCCCCGACTGGCCGGTGCGGCTGCTGGAGGAGTGCGCCCTGCTCCATCTCCTCGACCAGGGCTGGCTGCACCGTGACCGGCTCCCGCAGGCCCTCGCGGCCACGGTCCGCACCCGCGTCGGCCTGACCGCCCCACCGGCCGGCCCGCCCCTGCGCGACCACTGGCTGGTCCTCGCCCAGCACGACACGCACGACCCGAAACTGACCACCCGCCGTATCTGGCTCCACGGCACCGCCTCCGGCCGCACGGCCCTCGTCCTGTCCTACGGTGCCGCCGGCCGCGCCCCCGGCCTCACCCTGCCGGTCGGCCTGGCGCTGGACGCCGAACTGTCCGCCTACCCGGGCGGCGGACGCCAACGGGTCGCCCTGGGAGAGCAGTTCGGGTCCCCCGTGCCGACCACGGCCCGCCCGCCGGGCATGAGGACGGCCGAGGCGGCCGCCCGCTACGGCGAGGCGCTGCGCGAGGACCCCTGGCAGGAGTCCGTCCCGGTGACGCTGGACGACGTCGTACCGACGCCGGACGGCACCTCGTGGCAACTCGCCGACGCCGACGGGGACACGGCCCTGCCGCTCACCCCCGCCGCTGCCGCCCGTCCCGGCCTGTGGCGCCTGGTCGCCCTGTCGGGCGGCGCCCCCGTCAAGGTGTTCGGCGAGTGCGGCCACCGGGGTTTCACCCCCCTGACCGCCTGGCCGGCCGGCGAGGGAGGGGCGGTCCGCCTGTGACCACGACCGAGGGGACACGCATGAACACCGCCCCGGCGTCCACCGCTCCCGCCCCCACCTGGGACGACCTGGTCACCGCGGCCCTCCTGGGCACGGATCGCCGTACACCGCCGGGAACCGCCCCCGGCCGGTCGGCGCCGGCCGCCCTGCTGGACGCCGCGGCCGCCGAGACCGTACGCCGCCGCGCCGGGCTGCGTCCGGGCCGTGCCGCGCCCCGTCCCGAACCGGCGCCCGCCGACCCGCGCCCCGCACTGCCCGCGCCGGCCGCCCGCCGGCTCGCGCTGCTGCTCGCCGACCGCCCCGGCGGCGGAGCCGGCCGCAGAGGCACCGCACCGGACCTGATGGAGCTGCTGCCCCAGTGGCTGGCGGCGGCGAACGCCCACGGGTACGCCCCGCCCGCCGAGGCCCTGCCCGCGCTGCTCGACGCGGCACGCGGGCGTACGGATCTGCGCCCGGCGGCGCTGCGGTTCGCGGGCCCGCGCGCCCTGTGGCTGGCCGGGCTGAACCCGGACTGGCGGTTCGCGCGCCGCGCGGCACCGGGGGGCGACGCCTCACTGCCGCGCCCTGAGGAGACCGGCCGCATCGAGAAGCTCTGGCAGGAGGGGCTGTTCGCCGAGCGCGTCGCCCTCCTCGCGTCGCTGCGGTCCCGTGTCCCCGACACCGCGCGTGAGCTGCTGGAATCGACCTGGCCGACGGAGCGCGCCGAGGACCGCCTGATGTTCCTGGACTCGCTGCGCACCGGCCTCGGCGCACGCGACGAGCCCTTCCTGGAGGAGGCGTTGGCCGACCGCAGCCGCAACGTACGGGCGACGGCGGCCGAGTTGCTGTCGGCGCTGCCGGGTTCGGCGCTCGCGGCACGGATGGCGGTGCGGGCCGGCGCGTGCGTGGCCGTCGACCACACGCGGGACAGGCCGACGCTCGTCGTGGAAGCACCCCACGAGTGCGACGCGGCCATGGAACGCGACGGCGTCTCCTCCAAGGCGCCGTCCGGCCGGGGCGAACGGTCCTGGTGGTTCGGCCAGTTGGTGGAGGCGGCCCCGCTGGCCGCCTGGCCGGCGCGACTGGGCGGCCGTACTCCGGAGCAGATCGTCGCGCTCCCGGTGGCCGACGACTGGCTGAGCGAGCTGCACGGGGCCTGGTGCCGGGCCGCCGTACGCCAGCGGGACGCGGTCTGGTCGCGGGCGCTGCTGGGACCGCCGTCGGCGCCCGGGGCGGGCGGACCGGGCGCGGTCTCCCTCGCGGAGCGGGCCAAGCTCCTGAGCACCCTCCCGGTGGGCGAACGGGCCGAGTGGGTCGCCGGGTTCATCGCGGCCCACGGTCTGTCGGAGGCGTTCCAGCTGCTCGGCGTGTGCGCGGTGCCCTGGGCGGCCCCGCTCGGCCGTGCGGTGGTCGACGCTCTCAACATCGCACGGGACGCGGGCAGTTACCCGTGGAGCTTCAGCGGGGTGATGGGCCTGGCCGAACGCTGCCTGGACCCGTCGGAGGCCTCCCGCCTGGACGCCCTGCTGGCCGTGCCCGACGAACCGGAGGACGCCTCACCCGGGGCCGGGGGCTACTGGGCGGAGGCCTTCCAGCGGCTGGGCACGACACTGCGCCTGAGGGCGGTGATGGCGCAGGAACTGAGGGGAGTTGCCGACCCGAGCGGGCCCTGGGCCCGGACGCCGCACGGCAGAGGGGAAGACGACGACGGGGCTTAGGCTCCGGCCGGTTGCCTGACGTTCTCCCGCACCCACTGCACGATCGAGGCCATGGTCGCCCCGGGGGTGAAGATCTCCGCGACCCCCTTCTCCTTCAGCGGCGCGATGTCCGCCTCGGGGATGATCCCGCCGCCGAAGACGAGGATGTCCGCCGCGTCCCGCTCCTTCAGCAGTTCGATCACCGCGGCGAAGAGCGTGTTGTGCGCCCCGGACAGGATGGACAGGCCGATGGCGTCCGCGTCCTCCTGGATCGCCGTGCCGACGATCTGCTCGGGGGTCTGGTGGAGTCCGGTGTAGATGACCTCCATGCCGGCGTCGCGCAGCGCCCGGGCGATCACCTTGGCGCCGCGATCGTGGCCGTCGAGTCCCGGCTTGGCCACCACCACGCGGATCGGACCGCCTGCCACACCCATCACTGCCTCCCTGAAGCGACTGCGTCCATCCTCGAGGGTCCGGGCACCCCGTGCCACCCACCCGGGAAGTGAACGACCGTTATCGCCAGCATCCCGCAACCGGCCGTTTCGCGGCACGAGCCGAGGGGGAAATCACACAATGGGACAGAAACGGGAGCCGCAACGAGGTCGCCGTACCACCGCGCCGCAGGCCGCGCGGCGCGGTGGTACGGCGCATCGGCGTAGCCGCGACGGGCGCCCGGGGCCGAGAACCCCGCCGCCGCCCGGCCGACCGCCTCCGCCGCGACTTCCACGAGGGCACACGGGGGACAGGGATGTCCTCGGTGTGCCGACAGGAGGTCGGCGATGCAGGTCAGCAGGGTGCTGCAGCCCCTTTTTCCGTTGTGCCAGCGTCTGCTGCCCGACCTGCCGAGCCTGACGGGCAGGCTGGCGGGGCTCTCCACGGCTCTGCTGAAGGCCACCGTCCTGGACCTCGCGATCCTCGCGGGACACCTCCTGCTCTACCCTTCCGGCATCGCCCAGGAGCGCTGCCGCCCCGTGCTCCCGGCGGCACCGAACGGCGAGACCGACGAAAATGGCACCGAGTGCCCCGCACAGCTGCGGACCCCGGCCCCGCTCCCCGTCGTCCTGCTGCACGGGTTCATCGACAACCGCTCCGTCTTCGTCCTGCTGCGCCGCAGCCTCGCCCAGCACGGCAGGCACCGCGTCGAGTCGCTCAACTACTCCCCTCTGACCTGCGACATCCGCACCGCTGCCGAGCTGCTCGGGCGCCACATCGAGGAGATCTGCGCACGCACCGGCAGCGTCCGGGTCGACGTGGTGGGGCACAGCCTCGGCGGCCTGATAGCCCGCTACTACGTCCAGCGGCTGGGCGGTGACGTCCGGGTCCGCACGCTGGTGACGCTCGGCACCCCGCACTCCGGCACGCGGGTGGCGCCCCTGGCGAACGCGCACCCGATCGTGCGCCAGATGCGCCCCGGCTCGCAGGTCATCGAGGAACTGTCCCGGCCCGCTCCCGGCTGCCGTACGCACTTCGTCAGCTTCTGGAGCGATCTCGACCATCTGATGGTCCCGCTGGAGACCGCCTGCATCGACCACCCCGACCTGAGCGTGCAGAACGTCCGCGTGACCGGGATCGGACATCTCGCCCTGCCCGTCCACCCGGCGGTCGCGACCGGCATACGGGAGGCCCTCGACACGCCCGAGCCGTCGGCCGCGGCCGACGCGCACACCGGCGGGCTGACGGTGGCCTGACACAGCCCGCGAATCGGCGGCGCCTGAGACCGCCGGCGGCCCGTCACCCGTACAGCGCCCCGGCAGCCACCCGCCCGGGCATCGAACACTCTTCGAACATAGGGCCAAACCCGCGCCCACAGTCCCCCGAAACACGGCCGATTGCCCGTTTCCTGCGAGCACGAAACCTGCGGAAGATTGTCGCGCCCGCGTACCGCCGGGTACAGTCGCCGCACTGCTCTGGCAGCCCCTGTTGTCGAGGCGAGAGAGAAGTTGGTGAACGACCGTCACCCGTCGGGGATCACGACCACCCCGGCTCCGGCTTCCGACGCCGACTCCACGCCCTACGCGTCGTACGGCACCCAGGAAGCCCAGTACGACGGCTTCACCTCGTACAACGGCTACGACACCGGCGCCCACGGCACCAGCCACTTCACGGCCGACCCCCTCTTCGGCAGCCTTCCCGGCGACGGCTCGGGCACCACCTACGGCGACGGGCAGTGGACCATCGGCGCCCACCCGACGATGGTGGACACCGGCGGCCACCAGCTCCACGACACGGGCGCCCACCACACCCTGAACTACGACCCGTACGCGGCCCAGCACCACGCCGCCTACGACTCGGGCGCGTACGACACGACCGGCTGGCCCACCGACCACCAGCAGCAGCCGGTCGTCCCGGCGCAGGCCACCACCTCCGACACCAGCGGCCACTGGGACGCGAACACCTGGCTGCAGCCCGGGCCGGCCGGCAGTCCGGTCGAGCAGACCCAGCACTGGGAATGGGGCACCCAGGCCTTCGACACCGGCGCCTACGACGCCACGCAGTGGAACTCCGACGGGGGCGAGACCACCGCCGCCCCGGTCTCCGACACATACGAGGAGCCGGCCGAGGTCCCCTTCGACCAGCAGGCCACCGCCACCTTCGAGACAATCGGCTACGACGAACAGGGCCCGGACGGCGGCGAGTCGGCCTCCACCGGTGAGCTCCCCGCCGTCGAACTCCCCCTCCTGGACGACCAGGAGGAGACCGCCCCGGCGCCCCTCACCCGCGCCGCCGCCCGCAACGCGGGCCGCTCCCGCCGCCGTACGCCCGCGAAGCGCTCCGCGCTGCTGACCGTGGCCGTGCCCTCGGCCTGTGTGATGGGCGTCGCCGGGATCGCCGCCGCCTCCGTCGGCACCCTGACCGGCGGCGACGACACGAACACGACGGCGTCCGCCTCGGACGCCCAGGCCGTGAAGCCGTCCGCCGCCAACAACAAGCTGGACACCCAGCTCGAGACCCTCACCGCCGAGGCCGACGACTTCGCCGACCGGGCCAGCCGCACCCAGGAGCGCATCGACCTCAAGGCGCAGCAGGCGGCCGAGCTGAAGAAGGCGGCGGCCGAGGCGGCCCGCAAGGAGCGGCTGCGCCCGAAGTACGCCCTCCCCGTCGCCGCGCGCGGGCTCAGCGCCTACTTCGGCCAGGCCGGCGTCAACTGGATGTCCCAGCACACCGGCATCGACTTCCCGGTCTCCTACGGCACGACCGTGATGGCGGCGACCGACGGCACCGTACGGACGCAGTGGAACAGCGCCTACGGCAACATGATGATAGTGACGGCGAAGGACGGCACGGAGACCTGGTACTGCCACCTCTCCAGCTACCGCGTCGCCTCCGGTACGACGGTGAAGGCCGGCGACCCGATCGCCTACTCCGGCAACTCCGGCAACTCCACCGGCCCGCACCTGCACTTCGAGGTCCGGCCGGCGGGCGGTTCCGCGATAGACCCCCTGCCGTGGCTGCGCAGCCACGGGCTCGACCCGACGTAGTCGTCCCCCACACCGCTGCGAGCCCCCGTCGCCACAGCGGGGGCTCACTTCACACGGCTACAGCTTCTCCACCGGGGCGTACCGCAGCAGCAGCCGCTTGGGCTTGCTGTCGCCGAAGTCGATCGTCGCCTCCGCGTTGGCTCCCGTGCCCTTCACGCCGACGACCGTGCCCAGCCCGAACTGGTCGTGGGTGACGCGGTCGCCGACGGCCAGCGCGACCACCGGCTTCTCCGCCCCCGCCCTGCGCGTCGCGAAGCCGGAGGCGCCGGCGGCCGAGGAACGCGAGCGGGAGGACGAGGCCAGCGACGACGCCACCCCGGAGACCGGACCGGAGGACACGGGCGCGGTGGCTCCCGTCCGCTTCCAGTCCACGTGCGTGGCCGGGATCTCCTCCAGGAACCGGGACGGCGGGTTGTACGACGGCTGCCCCCAGGCGCTGCGCATCGCGGACCGCGTGAGGTAGAGCCGCTCCCGCGCGCGGGTGATGCCGACGTAGGCCAGGCGGCGCTCCTCCTCCAGCTCCTTGTTCTGCCCGAGGGCGCGCATGTGCGGGAAGACGCCGTCCTCCATGCCGGTGAGGAAGACGACCGGGAACTCCAGGCCCTTGGCGGTGTGCAGGGTCATCAGGGTGATGACGCCGGAGCCGTCCTCGTCCTCGTCGGGGATCTGGTCGGAGTCGGCGACGAGCGCGACCCGCTCCAGGAATTCGGCGAGGGAGCCGGAGGTCTCGCCCTCGCCGGACTCCTGCTCGAACTCCAGTGCCACGGCGGCGAGTTCCTGGAGGTTCTCGATGCGGGTCTCGTCCTGCGGGTCGGTGGAGGCCTGCAGCTCGGCGAGGTAGCCGGTGCGTTCCAGCACCGCCTCGAGGACGGTGGCGGGGCCCGCGCCGGACTCGACGATCGTCCGGAGCTCCTCCATCAGGGCGTTGAACCGCTTCACCGCGTTCGTCGACCGCGCGGCCATGCCGTACGCCTCGTCGACGCGCTTCAGCGCCTGCGGGAAGCTGATCTTCTCCCGCTGGGAGAGGGCGTCGATCATCGCCTCCGCGCGGTCGCCGATGCCGCGCTTGGGGACGTTGAGGATGCGGCGCAGCGGGACGGTGTCCTCCGGGTTGGCGAGAACCCGCAGGTAGGCCAGGACGTCCCGGACCTCCTTGCGCTCGTAGAAGCGGACCCCGCCGACGACCTTGTACGGCAGGCCGACGCGGATGAAGACCTCTTCGAAGACACGGGACTGGGCGTTGGTGCGGTAGAAGACGGCGACGTCGCCGGCCTTCGCGTCGCCCGCGTCGGTCAGCCGGTCTATCTCGTCGGCGACGAACTGCGCCTCGTCGTGCTCGGTGTCGGCGACATAGCCGGTGATGCGCGCGCCCGCGCCCGCGTTGGTCCACAGGTTCTTGGGGCGGCGGGACTCGTTGCGTTCGATGACGGCGTTGGCCGCGGAGAGGATCGTCTGCGTGGAGCGGTAGTTCTGCTCCAGGAGGATCGTCGTCGCGTCCGGGTAGTCCTCCTCGAACTGGAGGATGTTGCGGATCGTCGCGCCCCGGAAGGCGTAGATCGACTGGTCGGCGTCACCCACGACGCACAGCTCGGCGGGCGGCACGTCGTACGCGCCGGGCGGTACGTCCACCGGGTGCTCGAAGGTGCCGACCAGCTCTCTGACCAGGGCGTACTGGGCGTGGTTGGTGTCCTGGTACTCGTCGACGAGAACATGCCGGAAGCGGCGGCGGTAGTGCTCGGCGACGTCCGGGAAGGCACGCAGCAGATTGACCGTCGTCATGATCAGGTCGTCGAAGTCGAGGGCGTTCGCCTCGCGCAGACGCGACTGGTACATCGCGTAGGCCTGGGCGAGGGTCTTCTCGAAGCCGTCGGCGGCCTGGGCGGCGAAGTCCTCCTCGTCGATCAGCTCGTTCTTCAGGTTGCTGATCTTGGCGCTGAAGGACTTCGGGGGGAAGCGCTTGGGGTCGAGGTCCAGGTCACGGCAGACCAGGGCCATCAGACGCTTGGAGTCGGCGGCGTCGTAGATCGAGAACGACGACGTGAAGCCGAGCTTCTTGCTCTCGCGGCGCAGGATGCGCACGCACGCGCTGTGGAAGGTCATCACCCACATCGCGTTCGCGCGCGGGCCGACGAGCTGCTCGACCCGCTCCTTCATCTCGCCCGCGGCCTTGTTGGTGAAGGTGATCGCGAGGATCTGGCCCGGGTGGACGTCCCGCTCGGCGAGGAGGTGGGCGATGCGGTGGGTGAGCACACGGGTCTTGCCGGAGCCGGCGCCGGCGACGATGAGCAGGGGGGTGCCGGCGTGGACGACGGCCGCGCGCTGGTTGTCGTTGAGCCCCTCCAGGAGCGCCGCCGCGTCGAGCGCCGGGCGCGGGGCGCCGTCGCGGTAGTAGGCGTCGCGGTCCGGGGGCACGTCGAACTTCCCGCCGAACAGATCGTCCGGAACCGATTCCGGAGTGTGATCGTCCTCGGGCGGCGGCGGGGGTTCCTCCTCGGGGCCGCGTGGGCCCTGGAGGTCCGCCAGGAAGCTGTCGTCAAAGAGGCTGCTCATCGCTCTCCGAGTCTAGGGTGCCCCACCGACAACGCGGACCCGTCCCGAAAACCTGCCCGGCGGCCCGCCTCCGGGAGAAGCGGAACGCGACCTTCACTCACTCCCCGGAGCGGGAAACGCACGGTCCGCGACCCTCGCCCGGACTTTGCCCGATGTCACGAAAATGTATCGGGCATATCACCCATCAACCTTCACAGGGACCACACGAGTTGGCTACCGTGCCGGGCAGGCCGCACGACCCCCACCGGCGAACCCCGCCGGGCCGCGCGGCCTCCGCCGAGTCCGGCGCGCCCCCTCGCGGCAGCCGGAGCCGGGGACCCACCGAGACCTTGGGGTGAATCGGCCCGACTCCCCATCGGAGCAGGCCGTAGGGCAACCCTTCCGAACCACCCGCCCGAACCCGACAGCTAACCCGGTAGGCGGACCGTTGGAAGGAGTCGCCTCCCTTGGCGTCGCAGCACCGCAAGCCGCGTTCCGCGGGTTCGCGCGTGGCGGGCATCCGCACGCCCGCCCTCGCCACCGCCGCCCTCACCTCCGTGGCCCTGCTCTCCCAGACGGCGAACGCCGCGCCGTCCGACGACGGCAAGCCGAGCCTGGAGGAGGTCGAGAAGAAGGTCGACGATCTCTACCGCCAGGCGGAGTCGGCGACCGAGAAGTACAACGCCGCCAAGGAGAAGACGACCAAGCAGCGCAAACGGGTCGACACCCTCCTCGACGACGTCGCCCAGCGCACCCAGAAGCTCAACGAGGCGCGGGAGGAGCTGGGTTCCTTCGCCGCGGCCCAGTACCGCACCGGCGCCTCCGCGCCCGACACGGCGACCTTCCTGCTCGCGGACTCCCCGCAGGACTACTTCGACCAGACGCAGCTGATGAGCCGGCTGACCGACCGCCAGAAGGGCGCCGTCGACGACTACTTCACCGAGCAGTCGGCGACGATGAAGAAGCGCCGGGAGGCCACCGAGAGCCTCGCGACGCTCACCGACACACAGGGCGACCTGAAGACCGCCAAGGCCACGGTCCAGAAGAAGCTCGGCGACGCGCGCGAACTGCTGTCGCAGCTGACGGCCCAGGAGAAGGCGCGGCTGGCGGCGATCGAGAAGCAGAAGCAGGAGGAGGCCGCGCGCAAGGCGGCCGAGCTCGCCCAGCAGCAGGCCGCCGAACAGGCCGCCCAGCAGCAGAGCACCGACACCAGCGGGACGGCCGGCTCCTCGACGTCCACCACGGACTCGTCGTACGCCACCAAGGCCGAGAAGGCGCTCGCCTTCGCCCGTGCGCAGATAGGCAAGCCGTACGTGTGGGGCGCCACCGGCCCCGACTCCTACGACTGCTCCGGCCTCACCCAGGCCGCCTGGAAGGCCGCGGGCGTCACCCTCCCCCGCACCACCTACGACCAGGTGAACGCCGGCACCACCGTCTCCCTCGCCGACGCCCAGCCCGGCGACCTGGTCTTCTTCTACGACGACATCAGCCACGTCGGCCTCTACATCGGCAACGGCATGATGATCCACGCCCCGAAGCCCGGCGCGTACGTCCGCGAGGAGTCGATCTACTACGACGGCGAGTCGGCCATCCACAGCGTGGTGCGCCCGGCCTAGCGCGGTGCGCCCCGCCTGGCGTGGTGCGCCCGCCTGAGGCACGCCCACGGGCCACCCGGCCCGAGGCACGCGCGCGTGGACCGTTTTCCGCGGCCACGCGCGCGTACGTGTCGTGTGCGGCCACCCGCGCGTGTTTGCGGCCCGCCGCGCGTGTGCCCCCGCACAAGCCGCTCCGCGCTCCCTAGCATCGGCCCCATGTCCGGCTCCTCCTCCCCGCGCGCCTGGTGGGCGCGGCGTCCGCCGGCGGCCGGGGCCGCCGTTCTGGCCACCGGCGTCCTGTCGGTCGGACTGCACCTGGTGGGATACGAGGTGCTGTCCCGTGTCGCGCTGGCGCTGGCCGGCGCCGCGTGGGTGGCCCTGGGCGCGGACTTCGCCGTACGGCTGGTGCGGCAGCGCGAGCGGTGGTGGGCGGAGGCCCGCACGCCGGACGGACTGACCGCCGTGGCCGCCACGACCGTCCTCGGCACACGCGTCTCGGCGCTCGGCTGGCAGACCCTCGCCTGGGCGCTGCTGGCCCTGTCGGCGGTGCTGTGGCCGCTCCTGCTGGCCGGGGTCGCACGGCAGGTCCTCCGGCGTGTCGCGGGACACCGGGAACGGCGGATGCCCGGGGACGTGTTCCTGTGCTGTGTGGCCACCCAGGGGCTCGCGGTGCTGGCCGCCACGCTCGGCAGGGCGGAGGCGACGACCTGGCCGGCGTACACCGCGCTGGCGCTGTTCTGGCTGGGGCTCGTGCTCTATGTGCCGATGCTGGTCCTGTTCGACTGGCGGCAGGTGGCCCAGGGCGCGGGGGACCAGTGGGTGGCGGGCGGGGCGCTGGCGATCTCCGCGCTGGCGGGGGCGAGGCTCATCACCGCCGACCGCGCGGAGTACCTGTGGAACGCCGACGACCGGGGCGTCCTGCGCGTGCTGACCGTCGGACTGCTCGTGCTCTCGCTGTGCTGGTACGGCGCCCTGCTCGCCGCCGAGGTGCTCTGGCCCCGGCCGCGCTACGACACGCGGCGGTGGGCGACGGTGTTCCCGATGGGGATGACGGCCGTGGCGATGCTGGCCGTCGCCAGGGCCGTCCGCGTCCCCGGTCTGAGGGGGCCCGGGGAGGTGCTGCTGTGGGTCGCGGTGGGGGCGTGGCTGGCCGTGGCGGTGGCGGCCCTGGCCACGACCCGTGCCTTCGCCGGATCCACGGACTCCGGTCCGTCCGGCCCGTCCGGAGGGACCGGGCGGGGCTGACGAGTCCGCGGAGGCCGGCGGGGGTCCCTCAGGTCCAGAGGACCGCGATGAAGATGTTCGCCACGGTCAGCAGGCCGACCAGGCCGAACAGGGGCTTGTCCACCTTCTCGTCGTCCCGCTTCACGTAGACCAGGCCCAGGATCACGACCAGCAGCGCCAGCTTCACACCGATCTTGACGTTGTTGACGGGCTCGTCGTCCGCCTGGTTCAGGCCGACCAGGATCACGCCGGTGATCAGCATCGTCGCCGCGCCGTGCAGCATCGCGGGGACGAAGCGGGCCGTGCCCTGGCCCATCGCCTTCATCTGCGTGAGGAAGCCGCCCAGGAGCGCGGCGATGCCGATGATGTGCAGGCCGACGAAAAGATGGATGAGTACGTCCATGAAGCCGGATGCTAATCAGCCGTGCGGGTGCCGCTCACACCGGCCCTCCCCTGGTGGCCCCGCTTGCCTCTGTGCGCCCCATAGCACCCTCCCGTACCGAGGTGCGACGGAATCGCCGCATCGGTCACCGCGCCGCGCGAACCCGACACCTCCGGTCCGGTCCCCCGGGCAGAAACCGTCGTCCCGCGGTCCGCTCCCGCCTTTTCCGTACATCGCGTCACCGACCCGTCACAGTCGGGCCTAGCGTCCTCCCCCAGGTGACCGGCTCCCCACCGCCGCCCGGGCCAGGGGCGGCAGTCGGCCACCACCGCCGAGAAGGTCCGGCGGCGCGCCCCGCTCCCCCTGTGCGGGCCGCCGTCGGACAGGTCAGCCGCTCTCCTCGGTCGTCCGTCCGCTCCCCCGGACGGCCGACGGGTCGCCTGACAGCCGTGGGTCCGTCCGACGACCGTCCGACGACCGCCCGGCCGAGGCGGTCGTACGAAAGGACGTGCAGTCCCACGTGGCAGCGCACCGCAAGCCCCGACAGCGCTCGCTCGGCGGCAGGACGGCCCGTACGGCGTTCACCCTCGCCCTCGCCGGCGCGGCGACGGCCACGGCCTTCGACGGGACCGGACAGGCCGAGCCGCAGCTGACCGCCGCGCAGATCAAGGCCAGGGTGGCGAAGCTGTACCAGGAGGCGGAGGCGGCCACCGAGAAGTACAACGGCGCGCGGGAGAAGGCCACCGCCGCCGAGCAGCACCTGGCGAGCTTGCAGGACCAGGCCGCGCGCAAGGAGGAGAAGCTCAACTCGGCCCGCGAGGCGCTGGGTTCGATGGCGGCGGCGCAGTACCGCAGCGCCGGTCTCGACCCGGCCGTGCAACTGGCGCTCTCCGACGACCCCGACCAGTACCTAGACGGCGCCGCGTTCGCCGAACGGGCCGGCGACCGGCAGTCGGCCGCCGTCGCCCGCGTCCGCCACCAGCTGCGCGAGATCGAGCAGTTGCGCGGCTCCGCACGCGTCGAGCTGACCTCCCTCAAGGCCCGTCAGGCCGAGCTGAGGAAACACAAGAAGACGATCACCGACAAGCTGGCCGCGGCCCGCGGTCTGCTCTCCCGGCTGACGGCGGCGGAACGCGCCCGGATCGGCGCGGACGGGGGCGGCACCGGCGTGAGCGACCGGGCCTCCCGCGCCTCCTCCGGCGCACGCGACAGCCTCCAGGCACCCGGCACGAGCACCGCCCCCAACTCCCGTGCGGCCGCCGCCGTCTCCTTCGCCTACTCCAAGCTCGGCAGCCCCTACGTCTGGGGCGCCACCGGCCCCGACGCCTTCGACTGCTCGGGCCTCGTCCTGGCCGCCTACCGCTCGGCCGGAATCTCCCTGCCCCGCACGACATACGCCCAGATCGGCGCCGGCCGGCGCGTCTCCCGCTCCGAACTCCTCCCCGGCGACCTGGTGTTCTTCTACTCCGGCATCACCCACGTCGGTCTCTACATCGGCAACGGCCGAATGATCCACGCCCCGAACCCGTCGGCGCCGGTCCGCATCGCCCCGATCGACGAGATGCCGTTCGCGGGGGCGACACGGGTGGTGTGAGACGCAGCCGCCGACGGTCGCGCCGTCACACCAGCCGTCGGGCCGTCGCCCACCGCGTCAGCTCGTGCCGGTTGGACAGCTGGAGTTTGCGGAGCACCGCGGACACATGGGACTCGACCGTCTTCACCGAGATGAACAGCTGCTTGGCGATCTCCTTGTAGGCATAGCCACGGGCGATGAGGCGCAGCACCTCGCGCTCGCGCTGGGTGAGCCGGTCGAGGTCCTCGTCGACCGGCGGGGCGTCGGTGGAGGCGAAGGCGTCCAGGACGAACCCGGCCAGGCGGGGCGAGAAGACCGCGTCGCCCTCCTGCACCCGGAAGATGGAGTCGACCAGGTCCTTACCGGTGATCGTCTTGGTGACATAGCCGCGGGCGCCTCCGCGGATCACCCCGATCACGTCCTCCGCCGCGTCCGAGACGGACAGGGCGAGGAAGCGCACCGGCTGCTCGGCGTCGGCCATCAACGGCGCACAGCGCCGCAGCACTTCGACCCCGCCGCCGCCCGGCAGATGGACGTCGAGGAGAACCACCTCGGGCCGGGTCGCGGTGATGACGGTGACCGCCTGGTCGACGTCCGCGGCCTCACCGACGACCTCGACCCCGGTCTGCTCGGTCTGACCGATCTCGGCCTGTACACCGGTGCGGAACATACGGTGGTCGTCGACGAGGACCACCCGCACGCGGCGCCCTCCCGCGCTCTCGCCGGAGGTCCGCGCCGGCTCGGCCGCCTCCCCCGCTCCCGCCGTCGTGTTCGTCTCGGTCGGGTCGCTCATCACGTGTTCTCCGCCCTCTCCATCTCCAGCTCGACCTCCGTGCCGCCGCCCGGGACGGCCCGCAGCCGCGCCGTGCCGCCGTGGCGCTCCATGCGGCCGATGATCGATTCTCTGACGCCCATGCGGTCGGCGGGTATGGAGTCCAGGTCGAAGCCGGGGCCGCGGTCCCGGACGGACACGAAGACCGTCCTGCCCTCGACTTCGGCGTAGACCTGCACGGCTCCGCCGTCGCCACCGTACTTGGCGGCGTTCACCATCGCCTCGCGCGCGGCCTGCATCTGTGCGCCGACCCGCTCGTCGAGCGGGCAGTCGCCCACGACCACGACCTCGAGGGGGACGCCGTGCTTGTCCTCGACCTCGGCGGCGTTGCGCCGGACCGCGTCGGCGACCGTGGCCGGCTCGTCCGCCTCGTCCTTGCCCGTGCCCTCCGGCTTGTACAGCCAGGTGCGCAGGTCCCGCTCCTGGGCACGGGCGAGACGGCGCACCTCGCTCGCGTTCTCCGCGTTGCGCTGGATCAGGGTCAGGGTGTGCAGCACGGAGTCGTGGACGTGGGCGGCGACCTCGGCGCGCTCCTGGGCCCGGATGCGCATCAGACGCTCCTCGGAGAGGTCCTGGGTCATCCGGACCAGGTAGGGCCCGGCGAGGAGCGTGATGCCGACGAGGACGGCGAGCGCCGCCTGCAGCACCGAGTCGAGGTGGGCGGCGGAGCCCTGCAGGACGAAGATGCCGGAGACACCGGCGGTCACGAGGAGGACGCCGGCGCCGGCGCGCAGCAGCGTGAGCGTGCGGCGTCTGCGGCCGACCTCGACCCAGCGGGCCCGGCGGGCGTTGTCCGCCTGGCGCCAGACGAGGGCGACACCCGCGCCGACCAGGACTGCGGGCAGGAGATACGCCTTGGCGCCGTTGCCCAGGTTCACGTTGCCGACGAAGACGAGGGCGACGACGACCATGAGGAGCAGGGCGACGATCTGGCCCCGGTCCGGTCTGCGGGCGACGAGTCTGCGGCGGCCGTCGGGCGCGGTCTCGGTGCTGACGAGGGACGGGGGCTTCTGGTCGCCGACGCCCCCGACGCCGAGCGGGACGAAGAACCAGAAGGCCGCGTAGAGCAGGGCGCCGAGGCCGTCCGCCAGGAACAGGCCGACGAAGACGAGCCGTACCCAGACGACGGGCAGCCCGAGATGCCCGGCGAGCCCCCGCGCCACGCCACCCAGCCAGCGACCGTCGCTGCTGCGGTAGAGCTTGCGCGGCGGCCGCGGTTCGACGAGTGGCGCTGCTGCGGCTTCCGGCATGCCAACGATGGTCACACGTCGGGCGGGGCCGGGCATCAGGGTTCGTCCCCGAGACGCCCCTGATCTTCGGCGCCCCCGCGGCTCGAACGCCTCCCCGGCCCCGGCTCAGGGCCGATATCAGGGTCCGACCAGGGTCGTTCCGGCTGCCGCCGGGGCCGCCGGGCCGCCACCATGGAGTCATGGAAAATCACCAGCACGCCGCGGACGCCGTGCCCGACGGGGGCACCGCGCCCGACGCGGCCGCCCCGTCCACCGGCGCCCGGGACGCCGCGGGTGAGAAGCCTCGCGCGCACGGACGGGCGGGCGCGCCCGCGCACGGAGAACAGGGAGCACGCGGCATGACCGAGGGGGCGGGCCGGGCCGGGAAGGGGACCGCGAGCGAGGAGGCGGACGCGGCGGGCGGGGTGAGGGACGGACGGGGCGACGACACCCTCACAGCGGCCGAGGCGGCGGTCGGCGCGGCGATGGCTGCGGCAGCAGCGGAGGCCGCGGCCCGGGGCGCGGAGGAAGGAGCCGAGGCGGCCGCGCAGCCCGCCGGGTTCCGCCGGGACCGGCGGCACAAGATGCTCGCCGGGGTGTGCGCGGGGCTGGGCCGGCAGTGCGACATGGACCCGGTGATCTTCCGGATCACGCTCGCCGTGCTTTCCGCGACCGGCGGCATCGGCCTCATCTTCTACGGCTTCGCCTGGCTGTTCGTCCCGTACGCCGACGACGACCAGAACGAGGTGCGCAGGCTGCTGACGGGCCGGGTCGACGGCCAGGCCCTCGCGGCCGTGCTGTTCGCGCTGGTCGGCTGCGGCGTGTTCCTGACGATGCTGAACAACGGGAGCGTCCTGACCTTCGCCGTCGTCCTCTCCCTCCTTCTCGCGGGAGCCGGGTACTGGTCGCGGCACCGGGACTCCTCCGACCCCGATCCGCTGGCCGCACAGGCCGTCGCCGACGCCCCGCCGGAGGCCCAGGCACCGCCGGTCCCCGCCGCCTACCCCTCCTGGTGGCGCGACCCCATAGTCAAGGACGGCACCCACGACGGCGGCACCGGCTATCTGTGGGGCCCCCGGGATCCGCGCGACCGGGACATCGCGGCGGCCATCAACGTCAGCCTCACCGGTCACGCCGGCGACCGCGAGGACATACGCGTTCCGCCCGGCCGCTCCCCCGCTCCGCGCGGACCCCGCTGGACGGGCGGGTGGGTGTTCCTGCTGGCCGTGCTCGCGGGCGGCCTCGTCACCCGGCTCACCTGGGACGACCACCCGCTGGGCACCAGTCTCCAGGCTGGTCTGGCCGCCGCGCTCATCGTGTTCGGCGCGGGCATCGCGGTCAGCTCGTTCCTGGGGCGCACGGGCGCGGGATCGGTGTTCATGGCGATCGTCACCGCGGGCCTGCTGGCCGGTTCGGCGGTCCTGCCCCAGGACGTGAGCACGCACTGGGCCGAGAGGACCTGGCGGCCCGCGACGGCGGCGGACGTGCGGGAGGCCTACGACCTCGGCACCGGTGACGGGACGCTGGACCTGTCCCGGCTGGATGTGGCCGCGGGGCAGACGGTGAGCACCGACGCGGAGGTGGGGGTGGGCCGGCTGCGGGTGATCGTGCCGCCGGACGTGACGGTGAGGGTGAGCATCGACGTGGGACTGGGCGACGTACAACTGCCCGGCGAGGACAAGGAGGACGTGGACGTGGAGCCCGGCAAGCACAGGACGGTGACGCTGTCGCCGGTGTCGGACGCCGAGAAGGCCGGGACGATCGACCTCGACCTCCGGGTCGGGGTCGGACAGGCGGAGGTGACCCGTGCTACGTCATGAGTTCCAGCCCGGCAGGCTGGTCGTCGGCGCGTTCTTCACCCTGGCGGGTGTCCTGTACGCGGGGGACGCGGGCGGGTTGTGGGAGACGCCGTGGTTCGCGGTCGTTCCGCTGGTCGTGGCCGGTCTCTGCCTGGCCGGTGCGGCGGGCGTGGTGGCCCGCTCCCTCCGCAGACGGCGCCGAGCGGGCAGGGGCGCCCGGGCCGGGGCCGCCGGCACGGACAGCGTCATCTGAACGGAGTCAGTCGAAACCGCCCGCCCGGTGCCGGCGCCTGTTGCGCCAGGCCGCGTCGAGGGAGAGGTAGGGGGCGCCGGCGAGGACGAAGGGGAGCCAGGCCATGAGGTAGACGAGGTCGTTGCCGTAGTAGTACGGGTCGGAGGCCCAGCTCACCGTCAGCCAGAGGGAGAGGGAGATCAGCGCGCCGCCGAGGGCGGCGAGACGGGCGAGGAGACCGATCAGCAGGCCGATGCCGACGGCGAGTTCACCGAGGGCGATGGCGTAGCCGAAGCCGACCGGGTTCTTCAGGGCCAGGTCGACCAGGGCGGGGATGGCCGAGGAGTCGCGGACGGCGCGCATGGTGTCACCGATCGAGCCCGCACCGCCGTCCTTCATGAAGGCGCTGTCGGTGAGTTTGTCGAGGCCGGCGTAGATGAAGGTGACGCCGAGGAAGACACGGAGAGGAAGCAGGGCGTACCGGGTGGCGGTGTCCCGCCAGCCCTGGCCGCCGCCGAGGTAAGGGGGGTGGGTGTCCGTCCGCATGCCGTGAGTCATCGTCCGCAGCCGCCTCTCGCGCCGAGTGGTAGGACCCCTCAACAGACCATACGTACGACATAGGGGGTGCGCTCAACTGTTGGCAAGGGCTGTGCGCTCCGCGGGTTCACACCGCCCGCCCCGTCACTCGGTGACGTCGATCGCGTACCGGTTGGTCTCCACTCCCGCCGCGGTGACCACCTGGACCTCCACCCGGCCGGGTTCGACGTCCGCCGGGACCGGGACGGTGAGGACGGCGTCGGTGGGGTTGTCGAAGCCGCCGGTGACGGGGACGAGAGGGACGTGGACGTGGACCGGGCCGATGCGGACGACCATGCGGGAGAGGCGGTCGGCGGTCTGGGCGCCGGGCGGGACGAAGCCGGCGCCGCGGATCTCGATGTCGTCGCCGGTGCGGATGGGGGCGTCGAGGTCGCCGGCCTCGCGGGAGCGGACGACGGAGAGGATCACGGGGCGGCCGCCCTCGGCGTACTTGCCGGCGAGATAGGTGGCGGCCGAGACCAGGACCACGACCGCGAGGCCCCAGGGCAGGTCGGGGAGCTGGTCGGGGCGGCGGGCGAGGCGGACCGCGGCGAAGACCAGGGCGACGGCGTTGATCACGACGTACTGGATGTCGGCGAAGGTGCCGCGGCCGGAGTCGTCGGTGAGGAGGTCGGCGGCCTTCGGCCGGTGCGCGCGCACCTTCTGGAGCCGCTGTCCCAGCACCCGCAGCCCGACCACGCGGCGGACGAGCACGGCGATGCCGCAGACCACGGCGAGGACGGTCACCGCCCCGGCGCCTCGGGCGAGGCCGAGCCCGGCGATGAGGGTGTCGCGTTCGGTGTGGCCGGAGGCGGCGGCGAGGCGGCCGACCAGGACGAGCACGGCGTAGGCGACGAGGAGGACCCAGGCGGCGGCGACCGCGCGGGAGGTGGAGAGGCGGTTGTCCTCGCCGACGACGGGGGCGAGGGCGCCGCCGCGGGCCCGGTGGAACCAGGAGGCGGCGGTGAGGGCGCCGGCCACGACGAGGGCGGCGAGGAGTCCGGCGGTGCGGGCCGAGGTCCAGCCGGCGCCGATCGCCGTGAGGGCCTGGACCAGCAACAGCAGCACGACCGCCGTCCAGACGGTGAGCGCGGTGCGCAGCCAGAGGCGGGACAGCCAGGCCTCTCCCTCGACGCGGCCGCGTTCGGCGACGAGGTTCGCGGACTGGGTGAGTTCCTCGGAGACCCACTGGCGGGAGGCCGAGGCGGAGTGGGCGACGGCGGCCGGGAGGCCCTGTCCGGCGGCGAACTCGTCGCGTTTGAGCAGGAACGCGGCGACCGCGCGCCGGTGTCCCTCGCGGGCTCCGTGCGGGCAGTCCCCGCAGGTGCAGCCGCCGTCGTGGGGGGCCGTACCCGTGCCCGGGTTCGCGCCCTGTCTAGCCTCCTGCACCGCCACGTCCTACGCCCGCCTTCCCCGTGACCCGTACGGGCGGAGGCCCTTGGGGAAACCGGTGAGGTTCCCGGCCGCCGCCCTGCTGACAACTCGCCCGTGATGACAGCGAATTGTGCCCTACGGCATACCGTGTCCACCCGGCAGGCCTGGTCCATACGGGTGAAGAAGGCGGTGGCCGTGTTGACCTGGCTGCGAGAATTTGCGTATGGCCGAGATCATCCAGCGTGACGGCAGCTGGGCCTTTGACGGCACGACGGTCCGGATCACGCCGGGGCTGCACCGTTCCGTGCCGCTGTTCCGGCAGACGTACGGGGAGATCGCCGTGCCGCTGGAGGCCGTCGCCGGGATCGTCTACGAGCCCGAGCGCCGGCGGGGGCGGCTGCGGATGCGGTTGCGGGAGGGCGCGGACCCCTTGCTGCAGGCGACGGGCGGGCGGCTGCCCGAGGCGGCGGATCCGTACCGGCTGGCGGTGGACGTGGACCGTTCGGGGGTGGCCGAGTACGTCGCGGAGGAGATCCGGCACGCGCTGCTGCTCGACCAGATTCCCAAGGAGCCCACCCGCGCGTATCTGCTGCCGGGGCCGCCGGTGCCGGTGTCGGTGCGTTCGTCCGACGGCACGGTCTCCTTCGACGGCACCCATGTGCGGATCGACTGGGCGGACACCTCGGACCGGGTGAAGCGGGCGACGGGGCCGCGGATCATCGCGGTGGGGGATCTCGTGCAGGTCGAGTGGCTGCCCAACTCCGGCTACGAGGACGGCTTTCTGCGGTTCGTGACCCGCGAGACGGTGTTCTCGAAGCTGCCGGCGGAGAAGGATCCGTATGCGCTGGATCTGTGGGGCAGTGTGCGCCGGGATCTGCTGACCGCACTGGTGGCGACCGCGGTCACGGCCCGGCTGCCGCACCCGTCGTCGCAGGTGGAGGCCGGGAACGCGGAGGTCGCGGTCCCGCCGCGGGTCCCGGCCCGCGGTGACCACCACGACGTGCTGTTGCGCCGGCTGCGCGAGTTGGGTGAGCTGCACCGGGACGGGGTGCTCACGGACGAGGAGTTCACCTCGACGAAGGCCGTGATACTGCGCGGTTTCTGAGCGCCCGCCCGACCGGCCGGCGGCTCAGCTCAGCAGGTCCGGTTCGCTGCGGCTGATGTCCTGCCACAGGGGCTGGTAGTTGATCCATGCGACCAGGTCGCCGCCGAGCTGTTCCCGGGTGGCCACCGCCGCCCTGTGGTCGATCAGGAGGGGCCGGCCGGCGGCGCGGGCGGTGAGCTGGACCTGGCTGGAGCGTTCCATGGACAGGAACCACCAGGCCGCCGCGTCGACGGAGTCCCCGACGGTCAGCAGCCCGTGGTTGCGCAGCACGAGGGCCTTGCGGGAGCCGAGCGCGGTCGCGATGCGCCGTCCCTCCTCGGCGTCGACGGCGACGCCGGTGTAGGCGTCGTAGAGGGCGTGGTCCTCGTAGAAGGCGCAGCTCTCCTGGGTGAGGGGGTCGAGGAGTTCGCCGAGGGCGGCAAGGGCGCGGCCGTGCACCGAGTGGCAGTGGGCGACGGCGACGACGTCCGGGCGGGCCGCGTGGACCTGGGCGTGGACGGTGAAGGCGGCCTGGTTGACGTGGTAGCGGCCTTCGACGACCTGGCCGTCGGAGTTGGCGAGGACCAGGTCGCTGACGGTGACGTGCTTGAACGACATCCCGAAGGGGTTGACCCAGAAGCAGTCGCTGAACTCGGGGTCGCGGGCCGTGATGTGGCCGGAGACGCCGTCCTCGAAGCCGAACCGTCCGAAGAGGCGCACGGCGCCGGCCAGGCGTTCCTTGCGGTGCCGTCGCTCGTCCTCCACCGAGTCGTGCATCGGCGGCATCGCGAACTGCAGCCGGTCGGTGGGCAGCGGGGCAGGCGGCGTGGGCCCGTGCATCGGTCCTCCAGCACTGGGTGGGTGTACGGGCGGAAGTTACCGTCGGTCAGCGCAGGAGAACAGGCTTGTTATGTAAAGATGACGTGCGGCGTCAGGACGCGACAGAACTACGACAGAGGATGTCCTGTTTCGGAGTCACACTCCAGGTATGACATCGAACTGGGCGGCGTTCGCCGCGGCGGAGCCGGACCTCGCGAAGACCGTCGAGGAGCGCTTCTCCGCCTTCACCCATCACGTGCTGGCGACCCTGCGCAAGGACGGCTCCCCGCGGACGACCGGGCTCGAGGTCCGCTTCTGGGACGGCGAGCTGTGGCTCGGCATGATGCCGGGCTCGGTCAAGGCGCTCGATCTGCGCCGCGACCCCCGCTTCGCCCTCCAGGCCAACCCGGGCGAGGGCACCGGGATGGGCGGCGGGGACGTACGGGTCGCCGGGCGGGCGGTCGAGGTCGACGACCCGCGGATCAAGGGCGGGTACGTGAAAGAGGTGGAACCGCCGGAGCCGTTCCACCTCTTCCGCACCGAGCTGACGGAGGTCGTGAGGACCCGTGTCGAGGACGACACGTATCTCGTCGTCCAGGTCTGGAAGCCCGGTGAGGCCCTGCGCGTCGTCAGGCGCCGGTAGTCCCTACTCCCACTCGATGGTGCCCGGCGGCTTGGAGGTGACGTCGACGACCACGCGGTTGACGTCGCGCACCTCGTTGGTGATCCGGGTGGAGATCTTCGCCAGGACGTCGTACGGCAGCCGCGACCAGTCGGCGGTCATGGCGTCCTCGGAGGAGACCGGGCGCAGCACGATCGGGTGGCCGTAGGTGCGGCCGTCGCCCTGGACGCCGACGCTGCGGACGTCGGCGAGCAGGACCACCGGGCACTGCCAGATCTCGCGGTCGAGACCGGCGGCGGTGAGTTCCTCGCGGGCGATCGCGTCGGCGTCGCGGAGCAGGTCGAGCCGCTCCTTGGTGACCTCGCCGACGATACGGATGCCCAGACCCGGTCCCGGGAACGGCTGGCGCTGGACGATCTCCTCCGGCAGGCCGAGTTCCTGGCCGACCATGCGGACCTCGTCCTTGAAGAGCTTGCGCAGCGGCTCGATCAGCTTGAACTCGAGGTCCTCGGGCAGGCCGCCCACGTTGTGGTGGGACTTGATGTTGGCCGTGCCGGTGCCGCCGCCGGACTCGACGACGTCCGGGTAGAGCGTGCCCTGGACCAGGAACTCCACCGCCGGGCCCTCGTCCGCGATGATCTCGGCCTGGGCCTGCTCGAAGACGCGGATGAACTCGCGGCCGATGATCTTCCGCTTCTCCTCGGGGTCGGAGACCCCGGCGAGTGCCTTGAGGAACCGCTCCTCGGCGTCGACGACCTTCAGCTGCACGCCGGTCGCGGCCACGAAGTCCTTCTCGACCTGCTCGGTCTCGCCCTTGCGCATCAGGCCGTGGTCGACGTAGACGCAGGTGAGCTGGGAGCCGATGGCCTTCTGGACGAGGGCGGCGGCCACGGCGGAGTCGACGCCGCCGGACAGACCGCAGATGGCGCGCTTGTCGCCGACGAGCTCGCGGATCGCGGTGACCTGCTCCTCGATGACGTTGCCGGTCGTCCAGGACGGGGTCAGGCCCGCGCCGCGGTAGAGGAAGTGCTCCAGGACCTGCTGGCCGTGCGTGGAGTGCATGACCTCGGGGTGGTACTGGACGCCGTAGAGCTTCTTCTCGTCGTTCTCGAAGGCGGCGACCGGGACGACGTCCGTGGACGCGGTGACGGAGAAGCCCTCGGGGGCGGCGGAGCAGGCGTCGCCGTGCGACATCCACACGTGCTGCTCGGCGGGGGTGCCCTCGAAGAGGGTGGAGGACGCCCGGGAGACGTGCAGGTCGGTGCGGCCGTACTCGCGGGCGCCGGTGTTGTCGACCGTGCCGCCGAGGGTCTGCGCCATCAGCTGGAAGCCGTAGCACATGCCGAAGACGGGGACGCCCGCCTCGAAGATCGCGCGGTCCAGGCGCGGGGCGCCCTCCTCGTACACGGACGAGGGGCCGCCGGAGAGGATGATCGCCGCGGGGTTCCTGGCGAGCATCTCCGCGACCGGCATGGTGCTCGGCACGATCTCGCTGTAGACCCGGGCCTCGCGGACCCGACGGGCGATGAGCTGGGCGTACTGCGCGCCGAAGTCGACGACCAGGACGGTGTCGGGGGCGGCGGGGGTCGCTGATGACACGGGGTGCCTTCCGGCGGTTGGGCGAGGGGCTGTGGTACCGAGTCTAACGGGGTGGCCGCGGGTGACCTCGCCGTCGTCCCGGGATGGCATACTGGCCCCATGCTCACGCACTCGGCCTTCCTCTTTACCTATGGCACCCGGCCCACCGGCTGCCATGGTCGTGCTGCTTGAGCAACTGACGAGCGACTTCCCCAGGCGCCCCGGGCCGACAAGGTCCGGGGCGCCTGGCGTTTTTCCGGACCCTGCCGCTCCGGGGCACCCCCCTTACCGATGAGGAGCCCCCATGACCGCCCTCGATGTGACCGGCGCCCGTACCCCCGAGGCCGCCGACGTGATCAGCGGTGCCCGTGAGCGCATCGACGCCCTCGACGACCGGATCATCGGGCTGATCCAGGAGCGGATGGCCGTGTCCGCCGTCATCCAGGAGGCCCGGATGACCTCCGGCGGCCGGCGCGTGAACCTCTCGCGCGAGATGGAGGTCCTCGGTCACTACCGGGACGCCCTGGGCAAGCCGGGCACCGCGCTCGCGATGACGCTGCTGGAGCTGTGCCGGGGTCGCATCTGAGTTCGGTCTCCCTCTCACCCGTACGGCGCGTGACCGCCCTCGGCGCGTCTCGTTGGTCCCGGTGTCCGTTCCAGCCAGGTGCGGGCCCGGAAGAACCACGCGTGGCTCACTGGAGCGATGAGACGGACGGATCGTGCCGTGCGTCGTGGGACCTCGCTCCAGGGAAGTGACCGGACGGCAGGGGACAGCAGCCCGGTCACCCAAGAGAACGGTCGGCCTCGGGGACGCCCGGGGCCGGCCGGCGGACATGGCAAAAACACACAAGGGCTGGGTCAGACGGTTGCGGGCGCCGTGTTCATCCAGCACGATGCGTAGAAAGCCCCCACAGCTCCAAGTCCTGTCCCGGACAACCGTATTGCGTGCATTGTCCTGGGTGATTGCCAGAGGTCCAGACCAACAAGCGGCGCAACCCCCCGGCGCCGCTCCCCCGGCACCGGCGCCGCCCTGACGTCGGTGCTGACGATGAGAAGGGCCCCGCAGCTCCGCCCTGCGGGGCCCTTCGTCATGCCCGGGCGGCAGAGGCCATGCCCCTCGTCGTACACGGGCGGCAGAGACCACGGACGCCGCCGATGTGATGCGGGTCACATAAAGTTCCCGTGAGGCGGGGACAACTGTTCACAGGATTCGCGGGTCACATCTACCGACACATGGGTCACTCCCGCGCCCCACATTCGCGGAAGACCTCCCCCGACACGATCTTTCGAGGTCTTCATGAAGCTTCGCCGGACTCTCGTCACCGCGGCCGCGACGGCCGCGCTGGTGCCGCTCGCCCTGCTCTCCGCGCCCGCCGTGTTCGCGCAGGAGAGCAGCACGCCGACGGCCGGCGAGTCCTCGTCGGAAAGCGCGTCCGCCTCGACCTCCGAGTCGCAGACGTCGGAGGCGTCGGTCTCCTCGTCGGACACCACGACCGCCTCGGCGTCCCAGTCGCAGACCGGCAGCGCCTCCGGCTCGCCGTCCGACGGCGCCTCGCAGTCCTCTTCGGCCTCTTCCTCCTCCTCGTCCACCGCGTCCTCCTCGGTCTCCGCGAGCTCCTCGGCGAGCGACGACGAAGAGCCGTTCGACCCGTTCACGGACTGCAAGTCCTTCGCGCTGGACGAGAACCTCACCGCCCGGATCACCGGCCTGCCGAACAAGATCGTCGCCGGCTCCGGCTGGCACGACTTCGAGTTCAAGGTCGACAACGACTCCGACCAGGACCTGACGAACGTCTACATCGACGCGTTCCTCGAGTACGGCGACGACACGGACGCCTGGCTGTCCGAGGGTCTCGCCGTCATCCAGGTCAAGGAGGACGGGAAGTGGACCGACGGCTTCCAGGACTCCTACGAGGACGAGGACGGCAAGACGGTCAACGTCACGGGCTCCTTCGTGGCGCTGCTCGACTCCCTGGAGAAGAACAGCTCCACCACCCTCGACCTGCGGGTGAAGGTCAAGGCGTCGGCCCCGGCCGGATCGTCGTTCGCGCTCAGCGAGGCCATCTACGCCGGCAAGGACTCCGCCTGCTACGGCAACGGTGACTTCTACGACGTGGAGATCCTCGCCGCGGGCAGCGACGCGGGCGACGTCGACGACGCCGAGCCGAACGGCCAGAAGCCCGACGCCACCGACGGCACCCGCGCCCAGGGCGAGGCCAAGGAGATCAGCGGCAGCCTCGCCTCCACCGGCGCCGACTCCGCGCTCCCGGTCATCGGTCTCGTCGGCGGCATCGCCGTCGTCGCCGGCGCCGGCGCGGTCGTCGCGGTGCGTCGGCGCAGGACCGGCGCGCACGCGTAACGCGCCACGGACCAGCGAAGGGACCTGCGCTCGGAGGGGGGTGCAGGTCCCTTTCGCTTGCCCGCGCCGGCCCGCGGCCGCTCACTTCCTGGGCGGCACCGCCGGCATCCCGAGGAACGGCAGCCGCAGCGCGCCGAACGCGTCCGCCGGGACCGCCGGCTCCCGCGGCTCCACCGGCTTCAGCCGCTCGTACGCCGCCCCCTGTGCCGGACGCGGGTCCGTCTCGCCCTTGTTCGGCCAGTACGACATCGCCCGCTCGGCCTGGGCCGTGATCGTCAGCGACGGGTTGACGCCCAGGTTCGCGGAGACGGCGGCGCCGTCGACGACGGAGATGCCGGGATGGCCGTAGAGCCGGTGGTAGGGGTCGATGACGCCGGTCTCGCGGGAGTCGCCGATCGGACAGCCGCCGAGGAAGTGGGCGGTGAGGGGGGTGCCCATCAGCTCGCCCACGTTGGAGCCGGCGAAACCGTTGATGTCGGCGGCGATCGCGGAGGCGGCCTCGGAGGCGGCCCTGATCTGCTTGGGGTTGGGCGCGCCGTGACCCTGGCGTGCCGTCAGCAGGCCCTTGCCGACGCCCGCCGGCTTCAGGTACGTCGTCAGCGAGTTGTCCAGCGACTGCATCACCAGGCCGATGATGGTCCGCTCCGACCAGCGCCGGTTGGAGAGCGAGCGCAGCACGAGGAGGGGGTGCCGGGCCGCGTTGGCCAGCCAGCCGGCCACCCTCGACGAGCCCTCCGCGTAGGGGACCTGGAGGATGGACAGGCCGCCCATGGAGTTGGAGCCCTTGCCGTAGCGGACGGGCTCGATGTGGGTGTTCTCGTCCGGGTGGATCGAGGAGGTGATGGCGACGCCTCGGGTGAAGTCGGCCTTCGCCCGGCCGGTCGCCCTGCGGTAGCGGCGGTCGTCGGTCTGGGCGCCGACCAGGGCCTCGGAGTTGGTGCGGGTCAGCTCGCCCAGCCGGTCCGACAGGTACGGCAGCAGGCCGTTCGCCTTCATGCGGTGCAGCAGGGTCTGGGTGCCGTAGGTGCCGGCGGCGAGGACGACCCGGCGGGCCTTGTAGGTCCGTCCCTTCGACGGGCGGCGGTCGTCGGTCGGCAGGGTCGCCACCGCGTAGCCGCCCTGCGAGTCGTCGGTGACCGACACGACCGTCGTCAGGGGGTGCACGACCGCGCCCGCCTTCTCGGCGAGGTGGAGGTAGTTCTCGTTGAGGGTGTTCTTCGCGCCGTGACGGCAGCCGGTCATGCACTCGCCGCACTCGGTGCACGCCTTGCGGTCCGGGCCCGCGCCGCCGAAGTAGGGGTCGGCCACCGATTCCCCGGGCCTGGCCCGCGCCTGGCCGTCGGCGTCCTCGCCGTCGCCGAAGAACACACCGACCGGCGCCATGTGGAAGGTGTCGCCGACGCCCATCCGCTCGGCCGCCGCCTTCAGGTGCTCGTCGGAGGGGGTCATCGTCGGATTGAGCCGTACGCCGAGCATGCGGCGCGCCTGGTCGTAGTACGGCTTCAGCTCCTCCTGCCAGTCGGTGATGTCACGCCACTGGGGGTCGTCGAAGAAGGCCTTCGGCGGGACGTAGAGCGTGTTGGCGTAGTTGAGGGAACCGCCGCCGACGCCCGCGCCGGCGAGGACCATGACGTTGCCCAGCAGATGGATGCGCTGGATGCCGTACAGGCCGAGTTTCGGCGCCCACAGGTAGTTCTTCAGGTCCCAGGAGTTCCTGGGCAGGGTGTCCCGGGTGAAGCGGCGGCCGGCCTCCAGGACGCCCACCTTGTAACCCTTCTCGGTCAGGCGCAGTGCGGTCACCGAGCCGCCGAAGCCCGATCCGACGACGATGACGTCGTAGTCGTAGGCGTCCTGGGGCACGTTCTCTCCTCGTCGAGCGTTCGTGCGGGCCGAACCCGTCGGGCGGCCCCCTCTTGCGGAAACGGTCAGCGGAAACGGAAGGCCTTCATGAGCCGCAGGCTCCTGCTCATGAACTCCGCGTACTTCTCGTCGTTCATGCCCAGCGCCGGCGCCATCGGCAGCAGTCGCTGCTGGGCCACCGTCTGGGCCTCGGTGTACTTGAGGATGCCCTCGGAGCCGTGGCGGCGGCCGAGGCCGGAGTCCTTCATGCCGCCCATCGGGGACTGGACGCTGCCGTAGGCGGGGGCGTAGCCGTCGTTGACGTTGACCGTGCCGGTGCGCAGCCGGGCGGCGACCTCGCGGCCGCGGCGGGCGTCCTTCGTCCAGACCGAGGAGTTCAGGCCGTACGGCGTGGAGTTGGCGAGCTCGATCGCCTCGTCGTCGGTCCTGAAGCGGTAGAGGGAGACGACCGGGCCGAAGGTCTCCTCCGCGCACACCGCCATGGGCTCGGTGACGCCGTCGAGGATGGTCGGCTCGAAGAAGTAGGGGCCGATGTCCGGGCGGGCGACACCGCCGGCGACCACCGTGGCGCCCTTGGCCACCGCCTCCTCGACATGGCGGGTGACGGTCTCAAGCTGCCGCTCGCCGACCAGGGAGCCCATGTCGGCACCGTAGGCGAGGGAGTTGCCGAGGCGCATGGCCCGGGTGCGGGTGGCGAAGCGCTCGATGAAGGCGTCCGCGACCGACTCGTGGACGTAGAGCCGCTCGATGGAGACGCAGAGCTGGCCGGCGGAGGAGAAGCAGGCGCGGACCGCGCCCGCGGCCGCCTTCTCGACGTCGGCGTCGTCCAGCACCAGCATGGCGTTCTTGCCGCCGAGTTCGAGGGACGCGCCTATCAGGCGGGCGGCGGCGCCCTGGGCGACCTCGCGGCCGGTGCGGGTGGAGCCGGTGAAGGAGACGTAGTCGGCGTGCCGGACGACCTCGGGGCCGATCACGGGCCCCTCGCCGAGGACGACCTGGAAGAGGTCGGCGGGCAGGCCGGCCTCGATCAGCAGGTCCCGTGCCCAGAGGGCGGTCAGGCAGGTCTCCGTGTCGGGCTTCATGACGACCGCGTTGCCCGCGACGAACGCGGGGAGCGCGTCGCCGACGGACAGCTCCAGGGGATAGTTCCAGGGGGCGATCTGGCCGACCACACCGCGCGGGTGGCGCAGTTCGGTGACCTTCGTGAGGGTCGGCATGGCGCCGGCGTGCCGCTTCGGCTTCAGATACGCCGTCGCCCTGCGGCCGTAGTGACGGGCCGCCACGGCGACGGCCTGCACCTCCTCGTGGGCGTGCAGCCGTGCCTTGCCGGTCTCCAGCTGGATCAGGTCGAGGACCTCGGCCTGGCGCTCCAGGACCAGGTCGTGGAAGCGCAGCAGGACGGCGGCGCGCTCCCGTACCGGCGTCCGCGCCCACACCGCCTGCGCGGCGCGGGCCGCCTCGAAGGCCTTGAGCACGTCCTCGGGGGTGGACTCGGGCAGGTCGGCGAGCTTCTCGCCGGTGAACGGCGTGTGGTTCGCGGTACGGCCGGAGCCGACGACGCCCTTGGTCAGCTGGGCGACGAGCTGGGGGGTGACCACGTCGGCGGCGGTGCGGACGCCGGCGGGGGCGGGGGCGAGGGGGTTCGTAGCGGCCGTGGTCTTCGTGCCGGTCTTTTCCGGGGCCTGCGAGTCCGTCATGACGCGCAGGGTATGCCGCGGGAAGCGCTTTGGGTACCCGCCGGTAACGGGATTCACCGACCGCTCACACGGCGCCAGTGACCACTGGCAACGAACCCGCTGATCAGGCCGTTGTGCCGGTCCGATTCGCGTGTCCGGCCGGTCAGCGGCTGTCGAGCTCCAGGCGGTCGCGGGCGCCCTCGAACACCGTCGTGCCCTGTTTCTCCTGTGGCGTCCCCTTCGGCATGTCGACGCGCAGCTCGTACATACGGCCGTCGTCGGTGCGGACGAACAGTTCCATGACCCGGGTGGGGTTCTCGTCCAGGCCGTAGGTGGTGTCGGCGAGGGCCGCCTCGTAGCCGTGGAAGGTGGTGCGGGTGGTCCGGGTGCGCGCGTCCTCGTCGCGGCCGAGCCATGTCCCGTGCGCCTCGGCCGCCCGGACCATCGGGGCGGCGGGGGCCCGGTCCCACAGGGCGAGGCGTACGTCGACGGAGCCGGCCGAGTAGACCACGAGCCGGGGCTGCGCGTCGGCGCCGCCCCGTCGCGCGGACATCTCGTAGCCGGACGGGACCGACAGGACGGCGTCCAGGGTGAGGACGTCGTGGGCGACCCAGGCCGAGGGCGAGGCGTACTCCGTGGGCTGCGCCGGAGCCGTGGTGTAGGTCCCGGTCCACTCCGTGACCGCCCCGGCGTCGGACTGCCCCCAGCCCGTCCCGGCCAGCCAGACCCCACCGGCGAGCAGCAGCGCGAGCAGGGCGATGGGGAGCGGGCGGAGCGCGAAGGAGCGCAGCGGGCGGCGTGTTCGGGTGGGGGTGGTGGTGCGGCGTGCTTCGTCGAGGAGCCCGGGATCGGGGGGTGCCGCGGGGTGCGGCCCCGGCCTTCCGCCGGCGACAGCGGCGGCGGCACGAGCAGCGGCAGCGGCAGCGACGGGTGCGGACACCTCGGCCTCCTGGTCCCCGGCCGATACGCCCAAACCCCCCTCCGCCGGCGTCTCCCCGCCCCCAGCCGCCGCGCCCCGCTCCTCCTCAGCCGCCGCGCCCCGCTCCCCCGCCGCCGCCTTCAGTTCGGCCGCGGCCTCCGCCGCGTCCGGCCGCTGTTCCGGGTCCCGGGCGAGCAGGCGGGTGAGGAGGGGGCCGAGGGGACCGGCGTGGACCGGCTCGGGCGGGGCCGCGGCGAGGACGGCGGCGAGGGTGGCCTCGGGGGTCGTACGGCGGAACGGGGAACGGCCCTCGACGGCGGCGTACAGGAGCACGCCGAGCGACCACAGGTCGGAGGCGGGGCCGGCGCCGCGGCCGGACAGGCCCTCGGGGGCGACGAACTCCGGGGAGCCGGCGAACTCGCCGGTGCCGGTGAGGGGTTCCTCGCCGTGGACATGGGCGATGCCGAAGTCGGTGAGGACGACCCGGCCGTGCGGGCCGAGCAGGACGTTGGCGGGCTTCACGTCGCGGTGGACGATGCCGACGGCGTGCGCCGCGCGCAGCGCGCCCAGGACGGCGAGGCCGATCCGGGCGGCCTCGGCGGGGTCGAGGGGGCCGCGGGCCAGCGCCTCGCGCAGGGACTCGCCGCGGATCAGCTCCATGACGATCCAGGGCAGTCCGTCCCCGCCCTCGGCCTGCCCCTCCTCCACGACCACGTCCAGGATGGAGACGGCGGACGGATGGTCGACGCGGGCGGCGGCGCGGGCCTCCCGGTGGAGGCGGTGGGCGGCCCGGCGGTAGGTCTCGTCCTCGGGCGTGCCGGGCAACCGGGGCTGCTTGACGGCGACTTCGCGGTCCCCGAGCACGTCGTGGGCGCGCCAGACGGTGCCCGCGCCACCGGAGCCGATCCGTTCGATCAGCCGGTAACGCCCGCCCACGGTACGGTCGTTGGCGTCCACGGGGTCACCGTCGTTGCTCATGCCCCATGCCTACCACGACCTACAGCTTGTCGACGTCGAGGTTCGCGATCGCCGTCCGCGCCACCTCGCGGCCCCGTTCGGTGAAGTCACCCTTGCCCGGGTACCCGATGAGCAGCTTGTACATGTCCCCGGCGCGGGACTTGTAGTAGAAGATCCTCAGTTCGCGCGGGAGCGGGTCCTGGCTGTCGTCGGTGGTGTAGACCACGGTGTTCCCGGCGGCGGGGCGGCCCTGGTACTCCGCGTTGTCGTCGGTCCTGGTGCGCGGGGCCTTCGGCATGTCGAGCTCGTAGCTGCCGGACTCCTTGAAGTCCCCGTCGTCGGCGTACATCTCGGCCGCCGCGGAGGCCTTGATCGCCTTGCCCGTGTCCTCCGCCCTGCGGGCCACCTCCAGGACGACCGAGACGGCTCCGCTGGGGTCGGTGTAGCTGACCCAGTGTTCGTCGGCGTCCTTCTCCGGCTCGCCGCGCACATAGGTGCCGGGCACCGCCAGCGTCGCGGTGACGTCCTTCTCATGGTACGTCTTCCAGCCGTCCGGCAGCGGTCCGGCGAACGGATCGGCGAGCACCAGGTACGCCGTCACCGCCGCCGCGACGACCGCGGCCCCGAGCCCGGTCCACGCCGCACGGCGCAACCGGCGCCGCCGGGCGGGCACGTCGGCCTCGCCCACGACCTGGGTGGGCTGCGGGGGCGGCGGCGGTTGCGGCGCGGGCGGACGCGCGGCGGCCTCCAGCAGGGCCCGCACCCGCGCGGGGCCGGGGCGGCGGGCCGGGTCCTTGTCCAGCAGCCCGTTGACGGCCTCGGCGAGCGGGCCGCGGGCGGCGGCGGGCGGGGCGGGCACGGCGTTGAGGACGGACTGGAGGGTGGCCGGCGTGTTGCTGCGGCGGAACGGCGACACGCCCTCCGTCGCCGCGTAGAGCACCACCCCGAGGGACCACAGGTCGGACGCCGGCCCGGGACGCTGGCCGAGCACCCGCTCGGGCGCGATGTACTCGGGCGAGCCGACGAAACCGCCGGTGTCGGTCAGATTGGTCTCGCCCTCGATCTGGGCGATGCCGAAGTCCGTGAGCACGATCCGGTCGTGGCGGCCGAGCAGGATGTTGTCCGGCTTCACGTCCCGGTGCAGGATGCCCGCCGCGTGCGCGGCCTCCAGCGCGCCCAGCACCTCCAGTCCGATCCGGGCGGCCTCGCGGGCACTGAGCGTGCCCTCCTGGAGGGCGCTGCCGAGGGAGCGGCCGTGGACCAGTTCCATCACGATCCACGGCTGTCCGTCGACGACGGCGACATCGTGCACGTTGACCACGGCGGGGTGGTCGAGCCGGGCCGCCGCCCGCGCCTCGCGCCGCATCCGCTCGAACGCGTTGGCTCGTTCGCGTTCGGGAAGGTGGTCCGGCACGCGGGGTTCCTTGACGGCGACCTCACGGTCCACGGTCTCGTCCTTGGCCCGCCACACCGTGCCCATGCCGCCGTGCCCGAGCTTGGCGAGCAGCCGGTAGCGCCCGTCGATGAGCCGCCCGACGCCCGGTTCCTGCGGCACTCCCGCCCGCGGGGGCGCCGGCGCCGGGGCGGGTACGGCGGCGTACTGCGGGTCGGGCGGTTGCAGAACAAAACTCGTCGTCTCGTCGGACTCGTGGCCCACGCCCCCGTTGTGACTCATGTGTCCATCCATATCGCGCCGGACAGGCCGGTATCCATCGGTGGAGTGCAACTACCCTGTCACGAAGGTGTCAACGGCGACGTCGAAGTACTCCCGGGCCTCCCGCACCTTCCCGACCGGCGCCGACACCCACACGTCGTACAACCGCCCGTCCTCCTCCCAGCACAGGTCGTACGTGTGCCGGGGGCCCTCCGCCGCGCTGAAGCCGTCCCAGGTGAACTCCCAGAGGGCGGCGGGATGCGCCCCGTGGGTGGTCTCGGTGACCTTGCCGTCGTGGTAACCGGGGTTGGCGTCCGGCCCCCCGGCGTGCGCGCGCCGCAGCACGGCCAGCGGGCCGCCCGGCTCCGGGTCGGCGACCCTGATGCCGAGGCGGAAGGTCCGCCCCGGGGACATGTAGAAGACGCGCTCGCCCTGCGGCACGCGCGTGAAGCCGTCCGGCACGGCGAGCGAGAACCCGGCGGGGTCGTCGGCCACGCGGTAGCCGGAGGGGGCCGTCGGGCGGTCGTCGGAGGCGCGGCTCGCGGCGTGCGAGGCCGTGGTGGAGGGGAGGCCGGTCGGCGTGGGCGAGGCGGCCGTGGGGCCGGGCGAGCCACTGGCGGTCGGCCCCGGCGCCGCGCTCGTCGTCTCCCGGGGCGCCGAACTCGTGGGGGAACCGCCTCCCTCGCCGTCCCGGTTCACCAGCAGCGCCGCCGCCGACACGCCCGCGCCCGCCATCGCGGCGACCAGCAGCGCGGCGATCAGCACGCCGCGCGTGGAGCGTTCCTGGGCGGACTGGCCGAGCCGCGACGGGGACAGTCCCTGCTGAGCCAGGCCCTGTTGGGGCAGGTCGGCCCGGGTCGGGGTGTAGCCGGACGACGCCGCCGGGGGCGTACGCCCGGTGTCGCGGAAGGCGCGCAGCAGCCGTTCCGCCTCCGCCGCGCCGAGCCGCCGCCCGGGGTCCCGTTCGAGGAGGCCCCGTACGACGGGCAGCAGCGGCGCGGCCTGCGGGGGTGTCCGGATCTCGGCGAAGACGACGGCGTGCAGGATGCCGCCCAGCGAGTCGCGCCGGAAGGGCGACTCGCCGCTCAGCGCGGTGCACAGCAGCGCGCCCAGCGACCACAGGTCGGACTCGGGTCCGGTGTGCGCGCCCGACATCCGTTCCGGCGCGGTGTACTCGGGGGAGCCGACGAAGGAACCCGTCTCGGTGAGCGTGGTGGCGCCCGCGACCTGCGCGATCCCGAAGTCGGTGAGGACGACCCGGTCGCTGTCGCGTTCGAGCAGCACGTTCGCCGGTTTGATGTCGCGGTGCAGCACCCCGGCCGCGTGCGCGGCGCGCAGGGCGCCGAGCAGGGCGAGGCCGATCCGCGCCGCCTCGTCCGGGGCGAGCGGGCCGTGCTCGGCGATCCGGTCGGCGAGCGAGCCGCCGTCGATCAGCTCCATGACGATGTACGGGCGTTCGCCGTCCTCGACCACGTCGTGCACGACGATGATGTGCGGGTGGCTCAGCTGGGCGACCGCGCGCGCCTCGCGCAGCGTCCGGTCGCGGCGGCCGCGCGCCTCCTCGGTGGAGAGCGTGTCGTCCTGCGCCAGCTCCTTGACCGCGACACGCCGTCCCAACAGCTCGTCCGTGGCGCGCCACACGACGCCCATGCCGCCCCGGCCGAGCCTCGCCTCCAGCCGGTAGCGGCCCGCGATGACCCGGACGGCGTCCCCCTCGGTCCCCATGCGCCCATCATGCCCCACCGGACGTCCCGGCTCCGGGTGGCCGACCGGCCAACCCCCCGTCAGGAGGCGCTGGGTTCCCGCCAGCTCCGCAGGATCGATGTGAACTGCTCGGCCGTCGTCGCCCAGTCCTTCGCCGGGGAGGACATGTAGATCGCGTACTCCGTGCCGTCACGGGCGATGTACGTCTCCTCGATCGCCCGGCGCGGCCCGGGGAACTCCGTGTCCTTGGCCAGCGCGGTCCACGTGTAGTCCCATGCGGAGCCGTCGCGGTCGCGGTAGACGTTCTTCTCCAGTGAGACCGTGTCGTAGTCGACCAGCCGCTGGAGCTGCTGTTCGAGGTCCTTCTGGTGCGCGTACGGGTCGTCGTAGTCGGGCGACTTGTCGAGGGCGATGCGGAGCAGGTGCTCGCCGCCGTCGGGCGAGTAGTCGATCTGCTGGAGGTCGCCCTCGTCCTGGTACACCGTCCGGGCCCAGGTCTTGTCGGGCAGCGAGAGCGCGAAGCCCAGCGGGTCGGTGACCTCCGTCCAGGATTCGGGTACGGCGTCCTGGTCGCCGGTGGCCGTGGGGCTCGGCGTGCCGGAGGCGGAGGTCGTGGAACCGCCGGTCTCCTGGCGGCCCTCGTCCCACTTCTGGAAGGCGACCGCCGTGCCCCCGCCGACCAGCGCGGCGAGCACGACCACGAGCGCGAGCGTGCGCAGCCGGCGCCGGCGCGGGGGCGGGGCGGAGGCGGTGCCGAGGTGCACGGGGCCGGAGTGCGGGGCGCCGGGGTGCGGGGCGCCGACGGCGGTCGGGCCGGTGGTGCCGGGGACGGGCGTCGACGCCTCCGGGGCCGCCGGCACACCAGGTCCGACCGGGCCCGTCGGCGCGAACGGCGAGCCCGCGCCGCTCGTCGTCCGGTCGGGTGCGCCGTACCCGCCCGGCCCGCCGTACTGCGTGGGCACGAACGCCTGCGCCCCGCTCGGGCGGCGTCCCTCGGCCGCCTCGGCGAGGAGCTGTTCGGCCTCGGCGGTGCCGGGGCGGGTGGCCGGATCCTTGCGGAGCAGGGCGGTGATGACGGGGCCGAGCGGGCCGGCGTGCCGCGGTTCGGCGGCCTCCTCCTCGACGACGGCCTGCAGGGTGGTCAGCGGCGAGGTGCGCCGGAACGGCGAGCGCCCCTCCACCGCCGTGTAGAGCGTCGCGCCGAGCGCCCACAGGTCGGAGGACGGGCCGGGGTCGTGGCCGCGCACCCGCTCAGGGGCGAGGTAGTCGACGGAGCCGACGACCTCTCCGGTGCGGGTGATCGTCGTGTCGCCGTCGATCTGGGCGATGCCGAAGTCGGTGAGGAGGACCCGGCCGTCGTGCGAGAGGAGCACGTTGCCGGGCTTGACGTCACGGTGCAGGACACCGGCGGAGTGCGCGGCACGCAGGGCGCGCAGCACCCACAGGCCGATCCGGGCCGCCTCGGCGGGCTCGACCCGGCCGTCCTCCTTGACCGCGTCGGCCAGCGAACGGCCCTCGACCAGCTCCATCACGATCCACGGCCGGCCGTCGTGTTCGAGCACGTCGTGCACGGTGACGACGGCGGAGTGGTTGATCCGCGCGGCCGCGCGCGCCTCCGCCCGGGTGCGCGCGAGGAGGACCGCCTGGTCGCTCTCGGCGACGTAGAGCGCGGCGGTCAGCTCCTTGATGGCGACGGCCCGGTGCAGCAGCTCGTCGTGGGCGCGCCACACCCGGCCCATGCCGCCGCTGCCGATGGAGTCGGCAAGCCGGTAGCGGCCCGCGAGGAGCAGGCCCTGCATCTGATTCACGTTGCCCCGCAATGGTCTTGACAGGGTCAGCGTAAAGACCGGGCCGCGTCCGGGGAACCAGCGGGGCGGCAAGGAGACAGCACTGTGACGGTTGTCGCTTCTGGGGCCGTACGGGAACCGGAGCGCCGGCTGGGACCGACCGGCGCGCCGGCGTGCGTACTAACCGGTGTACTGGTAGGTGGCCGCCGCCTGTTCGTACAGCCGCGTGACCTCGTCCCGCTCCGCCTCCGGCCCCCGGACCTGCACGACGTGGTACCGGCCGTCGATGAGGACCGCCATGTTGCGGACGTACAGCTCGCGCCCGCCGTCGGACCAGGTGAACTGGCCCTCGGCCATGGTCCGCGCGCCGACCGTCGTCGTGCGCAGCCCGGAGGCCGTCGCCCAGCTGGAGTCGCGGTACGGCTGGAGCTCGGCCTCCTTCTCCCGCTGGTAGACCATCGGGTCGCTGCCGTTGGCGGACGCGCTGTCCCGCCCCGGTACGACGATCAGCTCGAAGTCTCCGTGGGAGTAGACGACCTGACCGCGTCCGTTCTTCCCGGCGCGGTCCCAGCCGTTGGCGACGGCGACCCGGAAACCGGCGGCGTCCTCGCGGACGGTGAAGCCGTCGGCGGCGTCCGGGCCGGAGCCGGTCTGGGTCCCGGTGGTCTCCGCTCCGGTGGTGGTGCCCGGCGAGGTCTGGTCGGGCCGGGGCTCGCTGCTCGCCTCGGGCGCCTGTCCGGCCGGTGCGGAGGCGGTGGCGCCGGGCTGCCGGTTGCCGCCGGTGCCGGCGGCCGCGTCCTCCTCGCCTGCCTTGGGCATGAACAGCATCGCGTACGCGACGGCCCCGGCCAGCAACAGCAGGATCAGCACCAGCAGGACGCGGCCCAGGCTGCGCGGGGAGCGGCCGGTGTCCTGCCGGGCCCGCTTGTGCCGGCCGTGGGTCGCGGGCAGCCCGGCGCGCCGTCTGCGCACCAGTTCGCCCTTGCGGCGCACGATCGGCAGGCGGTGCGGGTCGACGGGCGGCGCGGCGACGACGTACGTGCCCGCCTCCGGCTCCGGCGCGGACCGCACCAGCGAGCGCAGCCAGCCGCGCAGTTCCTCGAAGCCGAGGCGCTCGGTGGGGTCCTGACGCAGCAGCGACTCGACGACCGGCCTGAGCGGCCCGCACTCCTCGGCGAAGGCGGGCGGCTCGGCGCACACCATCTGCACCAGCTCCGCCGTCGACTCCTCCGGGTAGGGCGCGTGTCCCTGTACGGCCCGGAAGAGCAGCGCGCCGAGCGCCCACAGGTCGGTCGCGGGACCGATCGGCGCGGCCAGCTGCCAGTTCTCGTGCACCGGTCCGGCCTGCTCGGGCGCCCACCGCTCGGTGACGGGCCCGACGACCGCCATCCGCGCCTGCCGTGCCCGCTCGGCGGCCAGCGCGGTCGCGGGCCCCCGCCGGACGGGGGCACCGGGCACCCCGGCGGCCACGAGGTCGTCCCAACGCGCCGGGGCGCGCCCGTCGCCGGGATCCGCGCCCGCCTGGGCGGACAGCGGCACGGGCGGGTGCGGGACACCGCCGGACGGCAGGGGGAAGGAGCCCGCTGCCGGATTCGGCGCGGGGGCGCCCCGCACTCCGTACGGGTCGGCGATCCGGCCCGCCGCTCCGGACGGCGGGTCGGCCGCACCGCTCCCGGGCGCGCCGTACGGCGACGCCGTCACGGCTCCGTTGGCGTTCTCGGCCGGGGTGCGGGCGCCCGGCAGCGCCGCCCGGCCGTTCTGCTGGGCCTCCTGGACCCGGGCCGCCGCCCGCGCGCCCGCACGGTACGCGGCGATCGCCCCGGCGCGCGCGGCACGGATGTCCCCGCCGGTCTCCACGGCCGCCCCGTCGGCCCCCGCGCCCGACGCGCCGCCTCCGCTCACCGGCTCGCCCGGCAGCCCACCGGCCGCCCGCGCCTCGATGGCGGCCCGCCGAGCAGCCTCGGGATCGACACCCCCGGAGCCCCCGACACCACCGCCCCCCGCGCCGTTCCCACCGGCACCCGGCCCGTGACCGCTGCCTCCGGAACCCGGCACGAGACCGCCGGAGCCCGAGCCGAGAACTCCGGCATCCGATCCGCGACCACCGGCGCCCGGCGCCGGGACGCGGCCACCGGCACCCGTCCCCGGGACGCGGCCACCGGCGCCCGGCGCCTGGCCGAGTGCCCCGCCGCCCGCGGCCGGGCCGGGGACGGCGCCGGGTGCCGTCGGACGGTGAGGGGCGGGGGGCGCGCCCGGCGTCCCGGGTTCCGTGTCCTCCGGGGGCACCGGGTCGTAGCCGCACAGCGCCTCCTCCGCCGCTCCGACGGCCAGCCCGGTCAGCATGACCCGCCCGTCGTCGCAGACGAGGACGGTGCGCGCGGTGATGTTGCGGTGCACCCAGCCGTGCGCGTGCAGCACCCGCAGGGCCATGAGCACGTCGGAGGCGACCTCGGCCGCCCGGTAGGGCGTCAGCGGCTGTTCGGCGAGCAGCGCGGCGAGCGGCCGCGCGGCCACCAGTTCACTCACTATCCACAGCGAGCCGCCCTCGGCGAACACGTCGAAGACCTGGTCGAGCCGTGGATGGTCGGGAATGCTCGCCGCCGCCTGCGCCGCCTCCACCGCGCGCCGTACGACGGGATCGGCGGGCCGCCGGGTACTCGCGGCCGCCCGCGCTCCGGGAGCCCGTCCGGCGCTCCCGCGCTCACGCGCAGTGAACCCCTCGGGCAGCCCCTCCGCGTCGAGCACCTCCGCCTCGACGACCTCGGGCAACGGCACCTGCCGGACCAGGACTTCCTGCCCGCTGTAGGTGTCGAAGGCACGGGTCTCGGTGAGTTCGTACTCGTCGGAGGGCGGCAGCGGCAGGCGGTAGCGGTCGGCGAGTACCCGTCCCGCGTAGTCGTCCACGGTGCCTCCCCCGGCCGCCCGGTCGGTCAATTCCGTTCGTCTCGCGGGCCGTTCCCGCCGTATCCGGCCATGGAGCTGGATGCGTACGGTCCGCAGGCACTCACGATACGTGCCGGAGGCAACCTGCAAAGAGGGGATCCCATATCTCGGGCCCCGAACACGCTCCGAACACGGTGCGTGACCCCCCTGTCCGCCAGGTCGCTACTTCTTGGGGGTGAAGGTGTCCGTCAGTGTCCGCCAGGTGCTCTTGCGCAGTTCGGTGGACCACTTGGCGGCCTTCGCCGTGTACATCAGCGCGTATCCCTGGCTGTCGCTCACGACGAAACCGCGGTCTATGACGCGGTACTTGATGCCGCTCTCCGCGTAGGTGAACTCCCAGTCGGCCGTGTTCCAGCCGCGGTAGTTCACCGCCGCTATGCGGATCTTCTTGTACTGAGAGCGCGTCATGTAGCGCTCCTGGTTCTTCCAGTCGGCGACGGGGTCGTCCTTGGGCGTGCTGGTCCAGGCGACCAGCAGCCGCTGTCCGTCGGGCCCGGTGAACCGGTCGCCCGCGGAGCTCGCCGACTGGAACTTCCACCCGGTGGGCAGCCCGATCGAGTACCCCTGGCCGCCCTTGTACGTCGTCGCCGCCTGGCTCTCCTCGGTGGCGGAGACGTCGGACCCGCTGCCGCCGGCCGTGGAGGTGTTGCCCGGGGTGGCACCGGAGGCGGTGGAGCCCGGGGACTGCGAGGCCGACCCGTCCGTGCGGGTCCCGCTGTCCTTGTCCTCCTTGGTGGAGGCGCTCGCGCTCCCGCTCGCCACGGTCCCGGCGCCGCCGCTCTGTGCGCCGCCGGCCTTCTCGTCGTCACCGCCGCCGAGCGTGAGGGCCAGCACGGTGCCGAGCACCGCGAGCGCCACGACGACGGCGATGATCACCAGCGTCCGCTTCGGCACCACGTCGGTCAGCGGCGCCCTGGGCACCGGCCGCGGCGGCAGGTCCGGCGGAGTCATCACGGGCCACCCGGAACTCCGGCCGCCCGTACCGCCGTTCGTACCACCGCTCGCCCCGCCGCTCGGCCTGGTGCCGGCCCCGGCGGGGCCCTGCGCACCCTGGCCGCCCCGGCCGCCGCCCACGGAGCCGAAGGACGACACGGACGTGGTGCCGGCGGACGCCGGGGCCGTCGTCGCCCGGCCGGCCTGCGCGGCCGCGGTCGTCGCCGAGGTCCTGCGTGTCTCGTCCGTCCCCACGGACGCGGAAGCCGCGGTGGACGACGCGGTGGACCCGGAGGCCGCCGCACCGCTCCCCGGCCTGGTGCGGGACGCGGCCGCCGTGGGGGCCGCCCCGGCCGCGACGGCCGCCTTCTTGCGCACGGAACGCAGCGCCCCGCGCAGCTTCTCGCCCGCCTCCCCGGCCGAACTCCCCTTCCCGCCCTGGCGGTCGGGCTGGGCCGGCAGCGGCACCAGCTTGGTGGCGTCCGCCGGCTCGGTCTCCTTGGGGTCGGGCGCGTGGATCACGGCGTTGAGCATGGACCGCGCACCGGTGTCGTCGAGCCGGCGCTCGGGATCCTTGGTGAGGAGCCCGTAGATGACGTCCCTCAGCGGCCCCGCGTTCTTCGGCTCCTCCAGCGGCTCGGTCATCACCGCGGTGAGCGTGGCGATGGCGGACCCCTTGTCGTACGGGGGCGAGCCCTCGACCGACGCGTACAGCAGACCGCCGAGCGACCACAGGTCGGCCGCCGGCCCCGGCTTGTGCCCGCGGGCCCGCTCCGGGGAGATGTAGGAGGGAGCGCCGACGAGCATGCCGGTGGAGGTGATGGACGGGTCGCCCTCGACCTGGGCGATGCCGAAGTCGGTGAGCACGACCCGGCCGTCCTCGGCGATCAGCACGTTGGACGGCTTCACGTCACGGTGCAGGATGCCCTCGCGGTGCGCCGAGCGCAGCACGTCGAGGATCGCGAGACCGACCTCGGCGGCACGCCTCGGCTCCAGCACGCCGTCCTCACGGATGACCTCGGCGAGCGACTTGCCCTCGACGAGCTCCATCACGATCCACGGCCGGTCGTCCTCCTCGACCACGTCGAAGACCGTCACCGCGCTGTTGTTGCGGATCCGCGCGATGGCCTTGGCCTCGCGCAGCGTCCGTGTGATCAGCCGGCGCTTCTCGTCCTCGTCGATGTTCGACGGGAACCGCAGCTCCTTGACGGCGACCGTGCGCCCGAGGGTCTCGTCCTCGGCGCGCCACACCGTCCCCATGCCGCCGCGGCCGAGTACGCCCCCCAGCCGGTACCGCCCGGCGAGGAGACGTGCGCTCTTGTCCTGACGGGGTGTGCCCGCCCGCTCCGCCTCCGACATGCGTCCCCTCATGCAACCCGCCCTGACAGAGCCTCCATTGTCCCTCACCCGACAAGTGCCCGACGCCCAGGGTGCCCCTCCCCGCCTCCGCGATGCACCCCGGGACGGGAGCTTTCCGGCCAGAAGGTGCAGCAAAGTCCGGCCAGAAACCGGAATCGCGGCCGCGGGAACCCCTCAACAGCGGGCGCGACGGGCCGGATCCGTCTTTCGTCCTTCCTTCACCGGGCCCCTCGGCCGGCGCGGGGAGAACGGCGCAAACACGCGGGCGTGGGTACGACGGCACGCGCGGATCCCGGTTCCTGAACGGCCTTGCGCACGGCCGGGTTCCGCCCGCCCTCACAGCGGCACGATGTCCGGTGCCCCCAGCCTCGCCGCGTCAGCCGTCAGGTCGTCAGGCTGCAGTTGGGACTCGCGCTCGGCCTCCACCCGCTTCTCGTAGTGCTCGACCTCGCGCTCGATCTGGTCCTTGTCCCAGCCCAGCACCGGCGCCATCAGCCCGGCCGCCTCCCGGGCGCTGCGCGTGCCGCGGTCGAAGGTCTCGATCGAGATGCGGGTACGCCGGGTCAGCGCGTCGTCCAGGTGGCGCGCTCCCTCGTGGGAGGCGGCGTACACGATCTCGGCCCGCAGATAGTCGTCGGCGGCCTGCAGCGGCTCGCCCAGCGAGGGGTCCGAGGCGATGAGGTCGAGGACCTCCTCGGCCATCGTCCCGTAGCGGTTCAGCAGATGCTCCACCCGCACCACGTGCAGCCCGCTGCGCGCGGCGATGCGCGCCCGCGCGTTCCACAACGCCCGGTAGCCCTCCGCGCCGAGCAGCGGCACGTCCTCGGTGACGCACTCGGCGACCCGCATGTCGAGCCCGTGCACGGCCTCGTCGACCGCGTCCTTGGCCATCACCCGGTAGGTCGTGTACTTGCCGCCCGCCACGACCACCAGGCCGGGCACGGGATGGGCGACGGTGTGCTCCCGCGACAGCTTGCTGGTGGCGTCCGACTCGCCGGCCAGCAGGGGGCGCAGTCCCGCGTACACGCCCTCGACGTCGTCGCGGGTCAGCGGCACCCGCAGGACCGAGTTCACATGCTCCAGCACGTAGTCGATGTCCGCGCTGGAGGCGGCCGGGTGGGCCTTGTCGAGGTCCCAGTCGGTGTCGGTGGTGCCGACGATCCAGTGCCGGCCCCAGGGGATGACGAACAGCACGGACTTCTCCGTGCGCAGGATCAGGCCGCTGGAGGAACTGATGCGGTCCCTGGGCACGACGAGGTGGACGCCCTTGGAGGCGCGGACGTGGAACTGGCCGCGCTCGCCGACCATCGCCTGGGTGTCGTCGGTCCACACCCCGGTGGCGTTGACGATCTGCCGGGCGTGGATCTCGTACTCGCCGCCGCCCTCGACATCCTGCACCCGGGCGCCGACGACCCGCTCGCCCTCGCGCAGGAAGGCGGTCACCCGGGCGCGGTTGGCCGCCTTCGCGCCGTAGGACACCGCCGTGCGCACGAGGGTGGCGACGAAGCGGGCGTCGTCCATCTGGGCGTCGTAGTACTGCAGCGCTCCGACCAGCGCGTCCTTCCTCAAGGCGGGTGCGACGCGCAGGGCGTGACGACGGCTCAGGTGACGGTGCATCGGCAGGCCGCGTCCATGTCCGCGGGCCATGGACATCGAGTCGTAGAGCGCGACGCCCGAACCGGCGTACAGGCGCTCCCAGCCCTTGTGCTGGAGCGGGTACAGGAACGGAACGGGCTTCACCAGGTGGGGGGCGAGCCGCTCCAGCAGCAGTCCGCGTTCCTTCAGCGCCTCACGGACGAGGGCGAAGTCCAGCATCTCCAGATAGCGCAGACCGCCGTGGATCAGTTTGCTGGACCTGCTCGACGTGCCCGACGCCCAGTCACGCGCCTCGACCAGGCCCGTGGACAGGCCGCGGGTCACGGCGTCGAGGGCGGTGCCCGCGCCGACCACGCCGCCTCCCACGACCAGCACGTCCAGCTCGCGCTCGGCCATGGCCGCCAGTGACTCGGCTCGCTGCGCCGGCCCCAGTGTCGCTGTCCTCACCACTGCCTCCCGCTGTCCGTCGCGCCGGCCGCGCCCTCAGGGCGGAGCCCGCTCGGTGTCCCCCTGCCCAAAATTCTGACCGGCCCGCCCGACTTCAGCCACCACTCACCCCCAGCCTGTGGACAACTCTCACGGAACCGGAGCGGGCTTCCCGGAAAACACGGCTGCCCCACCCGGCCCGCCCGCATTCCCGACGACCGGCACGGACTCACGAAACAGCCGATCAACACAGCCGATCAATCCCACATAACGGTCATATTTACTCCTAGTCTGACATTGCGCTCGCCCGTCCTGTCCACAGGGCTTGCGCACCTGTCCCGCTTCGGTTATTGGGAAGGACGGCCCACGCCATGCCCGCAGATCTCGCCGTCATCGGACTCGGCCCGCTCGGCCTGCCCCTGGCCCAGGCCGCCGTGGCCGCAGGCATCTCCACCCTCGGCTACCGGACCGGCCCCGAGGCGGGGTCCCTCACCCCCGCCGAACTGCGCCGGATGCTCTCGGGGGGCTTCCGGCCCGCCACCGACCCCGCCGCCCTGAGCCGGGTGCGCACCGCCGTCATCTGCGCCCCGACCCCGCGCGACGCGGACGGCGGCCTGGACCTCGGCCAGGTGGAGGCGGCGGCCCGCACCCTGGCCGGGCAGTTGCGCCCGCACACCACCGTCATCCTGGAGTCGCCGGTGTATCCGGGCACGACGGAGGAATTCCTGCGGCCGCTCCTGGAGGAGACGTCCGGTCTGCGCGCGGGCCGCGACTTCCACCTCGCCTACTCCCCCAGCCGGGTGGACCCCGGCAGCCGCTCCTTCTCCCCGGCCGACACGCCGAAGGTCATCGGCGGCCTCACGCCCGCGTGCACGGAGTCGGCCGCCGCCTTCTACGGCCGTCTCACCGACAAGGTGGTACGCGCGCGTGGCCTGCGGGAGGCCGAGACCGTGCAGCTCCTGGAGACCAACTTCCGGCACGTGAACATGGCCCTGGTCAACGAGATGGCGGTCCTCTGCCACGACCTGGGCGTGGACCTGTGGGACGTCGTCCGCTGCGCCGAGACCAAGCCGTTCGGCTTCCAGGCCTTCCGCCCCGGCCCCGGCGTCGGCGGCCACTCCGTCCCCCTCGACCGCGCGGGCCGGCCCGGCAGCCCCCTGCGCATGGTGGAACTCGCCCAGCAGGTCAACAGCCGTATGCCGCGTTACGTCGTCCAGCGCGCCGCCGCCCTCCTCAACGAGCACGGCAAGTCCGCCCGCGGCGCCCGCGTCCTGCTCCTCGGCGTCACCTACAAACCCGACCTCGCCGACCTGCAGAACACCCCCGCACGCGAGATCGCGATCCGCCTGATGGAGCTGGGCGCCGCCGTCAGCTACCACGACCCCCACGTCCCGTCCTGGAGCGTCCTGGACCGCCCGGTCCCCCGCGCCGACTCCCTCTACGAGGCCGCCGCCGACGCCGACCTCACGATCCTCCTCCAGCACCACCGCACGTACGACCTGCAGGGCCTGTCGGTGAAGGCCCAGCTGCTGCTGGACACCCGGGGGGCCACGCCCACGGGGGCGGCGCATCGGTTGTGAAGGGGGGCGCGCGGGGTCGCCGACCTCGGCGGTTGGTGGCACTGGCCCCTCTGCCCCAGTACGGTGGAACCAGCTGGAGCCCACCGCAGGGGCCACTGCGGCAGGCTCCTGGATGGATCACGGAGTGTCCGCCCCTACTGTGTTTGGGGGCGGCCGCGCACCATCCGAAGAGTCGCAAGATCCACCTCCTCTTGAACTGGACCATCCGAAGACGGATCCGGTCCCAGCGGCTGGGCTTGCGATGGCGTCCCACGGGCGCCCCCGCCGCGAACGCAACCGCGCGCCCCCGCCCCACCTCGCACGCCCCAGGCCCGCCCGGGCATGCGGAAGGGGCCGGTCACTCACCTGAGTGAGTGACCGGCCCCTTCCCGTGTCCTTCGGTCTAGCGCCGGTGCACCGAGTCCGCCACCGTCACCTCGACGCGCTGGAACTCCTTCAGCTCGCTGTAGCCGGTCGTGGCCATGGCGCGGCGGAGGGCGCCGAAGAAGTTCATCGAGCCGTCCGGGGTGTGGGACGGGCCCGTGAGGACCTCCTCGATGGTGCCGACCGTGCCCAGGTCGACCTTCTTGCCGCGCGGCAGCTCCTCGTTGACCGCCTCCATGCCCCAGTGGTGGCCCCGGCCCGGCGCGTCGGTCGCGCGGGCGAGCGGGGAGCCCATCATCACCGAGTCGGCGCCGCAGGCGATCGCCTTGGGCAGGTCGCCGGACCAGCCGACACCGCCGTCCGCGATGACGTGCACGTACCGGCCGCCGGACTCGTCCATGTAGTCCCGGCGGGCGGCGGCGACATCGGCCACCGCGGTCGCCATGGGCACCTGGATGCCCAGCACGTTGCGCGTGGTGTGCGCCGCGCCGCCGCCGAAGCCGACCAGGACGCCCGCCGCGCCGGTGCGCATCAGGTGCAGGGCGGCCGTGTAGGTGGCGCAGCCGCCGACGATCACCGGGACGTCGAGTTCGTAGATGAACTGCTTCAGGTTCAGCGGCTCGTGCGAGCCCGAGACGTGCTCCGCCGAGACCGTCGTACCGCGGATGACGAAGATGTCCACGCCCGCGTCCACCACGGCCTTGGAGAACTGGGCGGTGCGCTGCGGGGAGAGCGCGGCGGCCGTGACCACGCCGGAGTCGCGCACCTCCTTGATGCGCGCGCCGATCAGCTCCTCCTTGATGGGGGCCGAGTAGATCTCCTGCAGCCGGCGGGTCGCGGCCTCGGCCGGCAGCTCGGCGATCTCGTCGAGCAGCGGCTGCGGGTCCTCGTACCGCGTCCACAGGCCCTCGAGGTTCAGCACGCCGAGGCCGCCGAGCTCGCCGATGCGGATGGCGGTGGCCGGGGAGACGACCGAGTCCATGGGAGCGGCCAGGAAGGGCAGCTCGAAGCGGTAGGCGTCGATCTGCCAGGCGATCGAGACCTCCTTCGGGTCCCGCGTACGGCGGCTGGGGACGACGGCGATGTCGTCGAAGGCATACGCCCGGCGGCCGCGCTTGCCGCGCCCGATCTCGATCTCAGTCACGTCTGTGGCCTTTCCCTGATGCGTTTCAGCGTCTTCCAGTATCGCCGACGGGCACGACGAGGGCGGCCCCGGAGTTACCGGGACCGCCCTCGGGAAGCCCGTGCGCCTACTTGCTGCTGTAGTTGGGCGCCTCGACCGTCATCTGGATGTCGTGCGGGTGGCTCTCCTTGAGGCCCGCGGAGGTGATCCGGACGAAGCGGCCCTTGGTCTCCATCTCCTCGATGGTGGCGGCGCCGACATAGCCCATCGTCTGCCGGAGGCCGCCGACGAGCTGGTGCAGCACGTTGCCGAGGGGGCCGCGGTAGGGCACCTGGCCCTCGATGCCCTCCGGGACGAGCTTGTCGTCGGCGGCGACCTCGGCCTGGAAGTAGCGGTCCTTGGAGTACGACTTGCCCTGGCCGCGGGACTGCATCGCGCCGAGGGAGCCCATGCCGCGGTAGGACTTGAACTGCTTGCCGTTGATGAACTGCAGCTCGCCCGGGGACTCCTCGCAGCCCGCCAGGAGGCTGCCGAGCATCACCGAGTCGGCGCCGGCCGCGAGGGCCTTGCCGATGTCGCCGGAGTACTGGAGACCACCGTCGCCGATCAGCGGGATGCCGGCCGGGCGGGCGGCGAGGGAGGCTTCGTAGATCGCGGTGACCTGCGGGACGCCGATGCCGGCGACGACGCGGGTGGTGCAGATCGAGCCGGGTCCGACACCGACCTTGATGCCGTCGACACCGGCGTCGATCAGGGCCTGGGCGCCGTCGCGGGTGGCGACGTTGCCGCCGATGACGTCGACGCCGACGCTGGACTTGATCTTCGACATCCAGCTGAGGGCGTTGCTGTTGTGGCCGTGCGAGGTGTCGACGACCAGGAAGTCGACCCCGGCCTCGGTCAGGGCCTGGGCGCGCTCCAGCGCCTCGGGGCTGGCACCGACGGCGGCACCGACGAGCAGCCGGCCCTCGGCGTCCTTCGCGGCCCGGGGGTACTGCTCGGCCTTGACGAAGTCCTTGACCGTGATCAGGCCCTTGAGGACGCCCGCCTCGTCGACCAGGGGAAGCTTCTCGATCTTGTGGCGGCGCAGCAGCTCCATGGCTTCCGTGCCGGAGATGCCGACATGCCCGGTGACCAGCGGCATCGGGGTCATGACCTCGCGCACCCGGCGGGAGCGGTCGCTCTCGAACGCCATGTCGCGGTTGGTGACGATGCCGAGCAGCTTCTTGTCGCCGTCGGTGACCGGGACACCGCTGATGCGGAACTTGGCGCACAGCGCGTCGGCCTCGGCCAGCGTGGCGTCCGGGTGCACCGTGATGGGGTCGGTGACCATGCCCGACTCCGAGCGCTTCACCAGGTCGACCTGGTTGACCTGGTCCTCGATGGAGAGGTTGCGGTGCAGCACGCCCACGCCGCCCTGGCGGGCCATCGCGATGGCCATGCGGGACTCGGTGACCTTGTCCATCGCCGCCGAGAGCAGCGGGATGTTCACCCGGACGTTCCGGGAGATGCGGGACGAGGTGTCGACCGCGTTGGGGAGCACCTCGGATGCGCCCGGCAGCAGCAGCACGTCGTCGTAGGTGAGCCCGAGGGTCGCGAATTTGGCGGGCACTCCGTCGACGTTGGCAGTCATGACACCTTCCCCAAATGGCCTTGATCGGTGCGGATGTCCATGCTAACGGGAAGCGGAGCTCCCGAATTCCACGGTCCGACGTCACTCCGGGCTTCGTATGTTCGTACGGAATCGGTGGCCGGCCTGTTCACCCAAGGCGTCCAAGGGGCCGGTCTCCGGGGGCAGTCACTGCTCGGCGAGGGCCCGCAGCCTGCTCAGCGCCCGGTGCTGGGCCACACGGACCGCCCCGGGTGACATTCCCAACATCTGGCCGGTCTCCTCCGCGGTGAGGCCCACCGCGATGCGCAGCAGGAGCAGCTCCCGCTGGTTCTCGGGCAGGTTGGCCAGCAGTTTCTTGGCCCACTCGGCATCGCTGCTGAGCAGCGCGCGCTCCTCGGGGCCGAGCGAGTCGTCCGGCCGCTCGGGCATCTCGTCGGACGGGACCGCCGTCGAGCCGGGGTGGCGCATGGCGGCCCGCTGCAGGTCGGCGACCTTGTGGGCGGCGATGGCGAAGACGAAGGCCTCGAAGGGCCTGCCCGTGTCCCGGTAGCGGGGCAGGGCGAGCAGGACCGCCACGCAGACCTCCTGGGCGAGGTCCTCCACGAAGTGGCGCGCGTCGCCGGGCAGCCGGGACAGCCGGGTGCGGCAGTAGCGCAGCGCCAGGGGGTGGACGTGGGCGAGCAGGTCGTGCGTGGCCTGCTCGTCGCCGTCGACGGCGCGATGGACGAGTGCTCCGATCGTCCCCACGGCACTGACCGCCTCGTCGTCGCGCATCGGTCCATGGTGCACTGCGGCCGAAGGGTCCGCGGCACCGTGCCCGTCGTTGTGCACCGAAGCGTTATGAGCAGGTGCGCCGGAACTCATCCCCTGCGCCCTCCCCTTCCGCTCGACCGACTCGTCCCCGAGAGACTCCACATCTCAAGGATGCGGCATCCGCGGCGAAACGAGCAGCGGGCGCCCGGCCGGGCCCCGCGCCACCCCCGCCGACCGCGCCGAGGACGGGGTGCGCGCCCGGCCGCTCGACCCCGCCTGAGCAGGGAGGTTCCCTCATGCCCGCTCCTCGTCACTGACCGGGCGCCGGCCGTCCGGCACCCGGCGAAACCGGCCGCGTCCGCCGACCGGACCGGAAGCCGCACCCCGGACGGACCCGGATCGCGGAACCCGGCGGAGGCCGGCGCGGGCCGACCCGACGGACCGACTCCGACGGGCTGCCCCTGTCGGGCTGCCCCGCCGAAACCGGGGCCGCTTCCCGGAGCCTGCCCGGCACATCGATGCCGGCGTTTCCCTCCAGGCCGGACCGCCGGGATGAAGGGCCCCGGACCACAGGGCCGGCGTTCCTTCTTCGGCGCCGCGCAGGCGCAGCCGCACTGGACCGAACCACCGGACGAACCACCGGACGAACCACCGGACGAACCACCGGACCGAAGCGCCTGACCGAAGCGCCTGACCGAACCACCGGACCGTCCCGCTGGGACGAACCACCGAACTGATCCGCCGGGTGGCCCTCCGGGCTGATCCGCCCGCTGATCCTCCGGCTACCGCCCGCTGATCCTCCGGCTACCGCCTGCTGGTCCTCCGTCTGCGGCCCTCCTGCCGGCCCTGCTGGTCCTGCGTTGGCCCTCCGCAGAGGCCCTAACGGACCAGCCCCCACCGGAAGCCGAGCGCCACCGCGTGGGCGCGGTCCGAGGCTCCGAGCTTCTTGAAGAGACGGCGGGCGTGCGTCTTGACGGTGTCCTCGGAGAGGAACAGCTCGCGCCCGATCTCCGCGTTGGAGCGGCCGTGGCTCATGCCTTCCAGCACCTGGATCTCACGCGCGGTGAGCGTGGGCGCTGCGCCCATCTCGGCGGAGCGCAGCCGGCGCGGGGCCAGCCGCCAGGTCGGGTCGGCGAGGGCCTGGGTGACGGTCGCGCGCAGCTCGGCCCGCGAGGCGTCCTTGTGCAGATAGCCGCGGGCGCCGGCGGCGACCGCGAGGGCGACGCCGTCCAGGTCCTCGGCGACGGTGAGCATGATGATGCGGGCGCCCGGGTCGGCGGACAGCAGCCGCCGCACGGTCTCGACGCCGCCCAGTCCGGGCATGCGCACGTCCATCAGAATGAGGTCCGAGCGGTCGGCGCCCCAGCGGCGGAGGACTTCCTCGCCGTTGGCCGCCGTCGTCACGCGCTCGACGCCGGGCACGGTCGCGACCGCGCGGCGGAGCGCCTCTCGGGCAAGCGGGGAGTCGTCGCAGACGAGGACGGATGTCATGGCCGCCCTCCGCAGCTGATGCGCGTCACCTTGTGCCTCCAGGCTGGTACGAAATCGTCACCTGTGCGGTCGACCGTCTCGGACGCCTGCCCGAGCGTTTGTGTTTTCAACCGCCTCCGCACTCTCAACGATGGTCACTCGAAAGAGTTACGGGGCCGTGTGCAGTCTTCGGCACTCTACGTGAGGGGACGGACACGGTGGAGAGAGCCGCGCGGACCCTCAACCTTTCATCACAACCCATGCCCCATTCAGCCCTATTTCTTCCCTTTAGCTGGTGTCTGAGGCTAGATTCGCAATGGGTCATATTTTCATCTCCTTAGATCGTAGTTGTACGGTCGTGGGCACCGTATCCGCTCAGAACGGCTACAAGGGGTCACGCAATGGCAGATTTCTCCCGCCTTCCCGGACCGAACGCGGACCTGTGGGACTGGCAGCTGCTCGCCGCCTGCCGCGGGGTGGACAGTTCGCTCTTCTTCCATCCGGAGGGCGAACGCGGGGCGGCTCGGAGCGCTCGAGAGAACTCGGCCAAGGAGGTCTGCATGAGGTGCCCGGTCCGCGCGCAGTGCGCGGCGCACGCACTGGCCGTACGCGAGCCGTACGGCGTGTGGGGCGGGTTGACCGAGGACGAGCGCGAGGAACTGATGGGCCGGGCGCGCAATCGCCTGGTGTCGGCGTCGCCGGGCGCGAGAGACGCGTCGTCGAACACATGAAGGAACGTTTTTGCACATCACGGCGGACACGTATGCGTGCCCGCCGCTCTCATGTGAACGGGGTTCTCACTTGGCCCGCGCCGCGCGTCCCAGCTGCTCCAGCGTGGCCGCCACGGCCGGCACCTGCGCCAGATCGGGCAGCGTGAGCGCGACGATCTCCCGCCGCACCGCCGGCTCCAACGTCACCGCGCGCGCCCCCCTGGGCCGTACGGACTCGATCGCGAGCTGGGGCAGGACGGCCACACCCAGACCGGCGCCGACCAGCCCGACGACCGCCGGGTAGTCGTCGGTCGCGAAGTCGATACGGGGCGTGAAGCCCGCCCGCTCGCACACCTCCACCAGCTGGCCCCGGCAGCGCGGACAGCCCGCGATCCACGGCTCGGCGGCGAGTTCGCCGATGGCGACGGCCGGCGCGTGGGCGAGCCGGTGCCGCTCCGGCACGAGGGCGACCAGCCGGTCCGTCAGCAGGGGCCGTACGACCAGGTCGCCCCACTCCTCGGTCTGATCCGCGCCCGGCACGCGCGCATAGCGGAACGCGAGCGCGACGTCGCAGTCGCCGTTGCGCAGCGCCTCGACCGACTCGGGCGGTTCGGCCTCTTCCAGGGAGACACGGGTGCCGGGGTGGTCGGCGCGCAGGGCGGCGAGGGCGGTGGGGACGAGCGCGGAGCTGCCGCTGGGGAAGGAGACCAGGCGGACCCGGCCGGCCCGCAGGCCCGCGATGGCGGCGACCTCCTCCTCGGCGGCGGTGAGGCCGGAGAGGATCCCGGCCGCGTGCCGCACCAGGGCCTCGCCCGCCTGCGTCAGACGCATCTCACGGCCGCTGCGGACCAGCAGGGGCGTACCCACGGACGCCTCCAGGGCCTTCATCTGCTGGCTGACCGCCGGCTGGGTGCAGCCGAGCTCGCGCCCGGCCGCCGAGAAGGAGCCGGTGGCGGCGACGGCGCGCAGCACACGGAGATGACGAGCCTCGATCACCCTCCGAGCATAAGCGCATCTTGGGCGTGGAGTCGAAAAATGCGTCGACACTTTGAGTCCGGGTCCCCTACCGTGCGTCCATGAGGCTTCTCTCCGTCAATACGGGCCGTGCGAAGGCCGTCCCCTACTCCGACCACCCGCAGGGGCTGACCGGCATCGACAAGCGCCCGGTGGAGGGGCCCGTGCGGATCTCGGCGCCGGGACCGAAGGGCGTCGGAGGCAGCGGGCTGGCCGGGGACACGGTGTGCTCCCTGATCCACCACGGCGGGAACGACCAGGCGGTGTACGCCGTCGCGCGCGAGGACCTCGACGACTGGGAGCGCGAGCTGGGGCGCCCGCTGGCCGACGGCATGTTCGGCGAGAATCTCACCACCACCGGCCTCGACGTCTCGGACGCGCGGATCGGCGAGCGCTGGCGGATCGGCCTCGACGTGGTGCTGGAGGTGACCACCGGCCGGATACCCTGCCGCACCTTCCAGGGCCACGTGGGTGAGCGCCGGTGGGTCAAGCGGTTCACGGCGAAGGCGGCGACCGGCGCCTATCTGCGGGTGATCGAGCCGGGTGAGGTCCGCGCGGGGGACGCGATCGAGATCGTCCACATCCCGGAGCACGAGGTGACGGCACGGATGGCGTTCCAGGCGAGCACCACGCACCGGGAGCTGCTGCCCCGGCTGCTCGCGGCGGGCGAGGCCCTGCACCCGGAGGCTCTGGCGGCGGCCCGCGCGTACGTGGAGCGGCACGGCGGCTGAACCGCTGTCACGGGAAGGGAGCGCACGGCGCCTTCACGTTCGGGAGGCCCCGTGCAGAGAACGGACCCCCGGACTCCGGGTCACTACGCTTCTGCCATGACAACGGCTCTCATCACGGGTTCGACCGCGGGCATCGGTGCCGCGTTCGCCCGCAGACTGGCGGCGGACGGGCATGATCTCGTCCTCGTCGCACGCGACACCAAACGGCTGCGCGAGCAGGCGACCGAACTGCACGACCGGCACGGCATCGAGGCGGAGGTGCTGACCGCCGACCTCGCCACGGACACCGGCATCGAGGCGGTGGCCGCCCGGCTCGGCGACCGCAAGAACCCCGTCGACCTGCTGATCAACAACGCGGGCTTCGGCAACAAGGGGCGCTATCTCGACGTCTCGATGGCCGACGAGCTGCGGATGCTGAAGGTGCACTGCGAGGCGGTGCTGCGGCTGACCTCGGCGGCGACGGCGACCATGCGGGAGCGGGGCCGCGGCGGGGTCGTCAACGTCGCGTCCGTGGCGGCGTTCGTGCCGCGCGGGACGTACGGGGCGTCGAAGGCGTGGGTCGTGCAGTTCACGCAGGGCGCGGCCAGGGACCTGGCGGGCAGCGGGGTGCGGCTGATGGCGCTGTGCCCGGGTTTCGTGCGGACCGAGTTCCACGAGCGGGCCGGGATGGGCACGGACAACATCCCGGGCTGGATGTGGCTGGACGCGGACAAGCTGGTCGCGGCCGCGCTGCACGACCTGGCGCGCGGGAAGTCACTGTCGATTCCCGACCCGCGCTACAAGGCGCTGATGGGCCTGGTGAAGGTGACGCCGCGCTCGCTGCTGGGCGGGATCAGCTCCAGGACGGGACGGAAGTACGGCCCCCGGTAGGGGCGATCGGCGTACGGCCCTCAGGTAGTTGACGGACGTACGGCTTTGTGAAGGTGTGGGACGTACGGCTCGGCAGGAGGCGGACGGGGCTCGGCAGTAGGGGAACGGGCCTCGCCGGCAAGCGGGTGACGTCGGCGCTCCGGTGGGAAGATGGGCGTGTCGGAAGACCGGACCCAGGGGGGCCGGAGGCGGTGTCATGACGTTCGTACAGCTCATCGACTGCAAGACCAGTCGGTTCGACGAGATGAACCGGCTGATGGACACATGGGTCGAACAGACCAAGGGGAAGCGGACGGCGACGCACGCGGTGGTCGGCAAGGACCGCTCGGACGCGTCGCACTTCATCGAGATCGTGGAGTTCCCGTCGTACGAGGAGGCGATGCGGAACTCGAACCTGCCCGAGACCGACAAGATCTTCCGGGATCTGGTGGCCCTGTGCGACGAGATGCCCACGTTCACGGATCTCGACGTCGTCCGGGACGAGAAGTTGTACACGGAGACCTCGCGGCGCTTCTTCGAGACGGTGGCCCTGCACGGGGAGCTGCCTCCGCTCGACGGTCTGCTCGCCCAGGACTACCACGACCACGATCCGGCCAACGAGCAGGACACCATCGGGATGGACGCGATGCGCCGCGAGGTGGAGAGGTGGCGCGGCGGCTTCGACTTCTCCTTCGACATCGAGGACCAGCTCGCCCAGGACGACCGTGTGTGCAGCAGGTGGACCTGGCGCGGCGCCCACAAGGGCGAGTTCATGGGCCTCCCGGCGACCGGCAGGCAGGTCACCATGACCGGGACGACCGTCCACCGCTTCGACCGGAGCGGCAAGATCGCCGAGGCCTGGTGGCAGTACGACCGCCTGGGCCTGATGGCGCAACTGGGCGCCTTGGACGCACTGGAGACCTGACGGCGAAGCCGTGGGGGCGGGCGGTGTCCCGTCCGAGGATCACCCGCGGTGTCCGCGGACGCGCCGATGCCCGGCCCCCCGCGTGTGCGGAGGGCCGGGCATCGGTGGTGCCGGGTGGTGAGGGCGCCTCGGGTCAGTGGGCGTGGCCGTGGCCGTGGCCCGCGGCGGCCGGCTCTTCCTCTTCCTTCTTCTCGACGACCAGGGTCTCGGTCGTCAGGAGGAGGGAGGCGATGGAGGCGGCGTTCTCCAGGGCGGAGCGGGTGACCTTGACCGGGTCGATGACGCCGGCCTTGACCAGGTCGCCGTACTCGCCGGTCGCGGCGTTGAAGCCCTGGCCCTTCTCGAGCTCGGCGACCTTGGAGGTGATGACGTAGCCCTCCAGGCCGGCGTTCTCGGCGATCCAGCGCAGCGGCTCGACGACGGCGCGGCGGACGACGGCGACACCGGTCGCCTCGTCGCCGGTCTTGCCGAGGTCGCCCTCGAGGACCTTGGCGGCGTGGACCAGAGCGGAGCCACCACCGGAGACGATGCCCTCCTCGACCGCGGCACGGGTCGCGGAGATGGCGTCCTCCAGACGGTGCTTCTTCTCCTTCAGCTCCACCTCGGTGGCGGCGCCGACCTTGATCACGCACACGCCGCCGGCCAGCTTGGCGAGGCGCTCCTGGAGCTTCTCGCGGTCCCAGTCGGAGTCGGTGTTCTCGATCTCGGCCTTGATCTGGGCGACGCGACCGTGGACGTCCTCGGTCTTGCCGGCGCCGTCGACGATCGTGGTGTCGTCCTTGGTGACGGTGACGCGGCGGGCGGAGCCGAGCACGTCGACGCCGACCTGGTCGAGCTTGAGGCCGACCTCCTCGGAGATGACGGTGGCGCCGGTGAGGGTGGCCATGTCCTGCAGCATCGCCTTGCGGCGGTCACCGAAGCCGGGGGCCTTGACGGCGACCGCGTTGAAGGTGCCGCGGATCTTGTTGACGACGAGGGTGGAGAGCGCCTCGCCCTCCAGGTCCTCGGCGATGATCAGCAGCGGCTTGGAGGAGTTGGTCTGGATGACCTTCTCCAGCAGCGGCAGCAGGTCGGCGATCGAGGAGATCTTGCCCTGGTTGATGAGGATGTAGGGGTCCTCCAGGACGGCCTCCATGCGCTCCTGGTCCGTCACGAAGTACGGCGACAGGTAGCCCTTGTCGAAGGCCATGCCCTCGGTGAAGTCCAGCTCCAGACCGAAGGTGTTGGACTCCTCGACGGTGATGACACCGTCCTTGCCGACCTTGTCCATCGCCTCGGCGATGAGCTCGCCGACCTGCTGGTCCTGGGCGGACAGCGCGGCGACGGCGGCGATGTCGGACTTCTCGTCGATCGGGCGGGCCGAGGCGAGCAGGTCGTCGGAGACGGCCTTGACCGCGGCGTCGATGCCCTTCTTCAGGGCGGCCGGGGAGGCGCCGGCGGCGACGTTCCTCAGGCCCTCGCGCACCAGCGCCTGGGCGAGCACGGTGGCGGTGGTGGTGCCGTCACCCGCGATGTCGTTGGTCTTGGTCGCCACCTCCTTCACCAGCTGCGCGCCGAGGTTCTCGTACGGGTCCTCGATCTCGACCTCACGGGCGATGGTGACGCCGTCGTTGGTGATGGTCGGGGCGCCGAACTTCTTGTCGATGACGACGTTGCGACCCTTGGGGCCGATCGTCACCTTGACCGTGTCGGCCAGCTTGTTGACGCCGCGCTCGAGGGCGCGACGGGCGTCCTCGTCGAACTTCAGGATCTTCGCCATGACAGCGGGAGCCCTCTCGGAAATCTGTGGGTGAAAAAGGCACTGCGCCCCGGGCGCCCGGCTTCTTATGTGGTCGCGGGGGCCAGGGGCGCAGCGTCAAGCATCACATGTGCTCGGGTGAACTACTTCTCGATGATCGCGAGGACGTCGCGAGCCGAGAGGACGAGGTACTCCTCGCCGTTGTACTTCACCTCGGTGCCGCCGTACTTGCTGTACAGGACGACGTCGCCGACCTTGACGTCGAGCGGAAGACGCTCGCCGTTCTCGAAGCGGCCCGGGCCCACGGCGAGGACGGCGCCCTCCTGGGGCTTCTCCTTCGCGGTGTCCGGGATGACCAGGCCAGAGGCCGTGGTCTGCTCGGCGTCGAGCGGCTGGACCACGATGCGGTCCTCGAGCGGCTTGATGGCAACCTTGGAGCTGGCGGTCGTCACGATCCGACCTCCCCCTTCGGAGATCTCACGGGGTTAACTGTCTGAGGTGGCGACCAGGTCGATCCGTCGTCGCGGGTGCCGGACCTGCCCGTCGCTTTGTTGGCACTCTCCAGTGGGGAGTGCCAGAGCCGAGACTATGACCGTGATTAGCACTCGGTCAAGCGGACTGCTAATGCCCGCGGCGCGTCGGTGGGGTTTTCGGCCCTGAACGGCCCTCTTCCCCGACCGCCGGACGGGCTGGAGGCCGCCGGCCGGCGCTGAGGAGTCCCGGGAGATGGTCCTCCAGCCTGCCCACCGTCAGCCCCCGCTCCCGCACCCGGCGCAGCAGGCGTGCCGTCCGTTCCCGCAGGCCCGGTCCGGCCGTCTCGTCCGGGTCGACGGCGATGATGTCGCCGGGGCGGAGGTCCGGCGTGCCGTGGGTGTAGGTGAGGCCGGCCGGGCCCATGGCGGCGCGCCACAGGACGACGGCCGCGATGCCGCAGTCGGCCGCGGCGCGCAGCGTGGTGGTGTCGTAGGTGCCGTAGGGCGGGCGGAAGAGCCGGGGGCGCAGGCCGAAGCGGGAGCGGAGTTTCTCCTGCTGGCCGCAGATCTCGGCGCGCTGTCCGGCGTAGGGGAGGCCGCGCAGGGCCGCGTGGTCGAGGGTGTGGTTCTGGAGCGTGGCGCCGACCGAGCGCAGGCGGGCGAAGTGGCCGTAGCCGGGGCCGACCACGCTGTCGGTGAGGAACACGCTGACGGGCAGGCGGAGTTCGCGGACCATGTCGACGAAGCGGGGGTCGCGTTCGGCGCCGTCGTCGTAGGTGAGGAAGACGACCTTGTCGCGGGTGGGGATGTGGTCGACGACCGGCGGGAGGGCCGCCCGGGCGGGGCTGCCGGCCAGCGGTCCCGAGGACCGGGCGGGTGCGGGGGCCGCCGCCGACGGGGCCCGGCGGTGGTGGGCCCGTCCGGTGGCCGGGGCCTGCGGGCGCACCCGTTCCGCCGCCTTCCTGCCCAGCCGTTCGATCGGGTCGACGGACTGGGCGCAGCCGCCCAGTGCCGTCACCGTCAGCGCCAGCAGTACGGCCACCAGCCCCCGCGTCCTCACAGGTAGTCCTCCAGGCGTGCCACCGCGTACCCCTTCTCCGTGACCTTGTTCAGGAACCGCCGGACCATGTCGGGCATGGTGCCCTTCCAGTCGCCCCGGCCGCGGAAGTGGCTCAGGACGATGTCGCCGGGGTGGAGGTCCCGGTCCCACTCGCGGTACTCCCAGTGGTCCGCGAAGACCTCCTCGTCCCAGAGTGGGGCGTACTTCACCCCGCAGGACTTCGCGGCGATCAGCGTGTCGCGGTTGTAGTTGCCGTAGGGCGGCCGGAAGAGGGTGGGGCTCCTGCCGTACCGCTCGCGGATCACCTTCTGCATGCCGCAGATCTCGTCGCGCTGCCGCCGGTAGGACAGGCCGGGAAGGTAGGGGTGGTGGAGGGTGTGGTTGTTCAGGGTCACCCCCGCGGCCTGCATCCTCTTGAAGTACGCGTAGTCGTCGCGGATGAGGTAGTCGCTGAGGAAGGCCGTGTACGGGATCCTCAGCTCGCGCATCATCCGCAGGAACCCCGGGTCCTTCTCGGCGCCGTCGTCGATGGTGAGGAAGACGACCTTGTCCCTGGTGGGGACGGTGGTGAAGACGGGCGGGAGTCCGAGTTCCCCGTGGTCGCGCACCTCGAAGCCGTCCCGGGTGGTGATCCCGGGCTTCTTCGCGGGCGGGGCGGGCGGGGTCAGCGGGACCTTCCTCAGGCCCCAGCGCCGGGCGGCGGCGACCCGGGCCGTCTGTTCGGCGCGCAGGCGGTCGGCGTACGAGTGGAGGGCGCGGACCTGGGGCGCGGCCTCTCCGGCCTGCTGGCCGGGGGCGGGGTCGGGGTCGGTCCCGGCGCCCGCCGGGTCACCGCCCTCCGCACAGCCCGCCACGATCGCGGTCGCGGCCAGCAGCGCGAGGCCACCCCGCACCCCGGCCCGCCGGCGCCCACCGCCCCGCCCGCGCACTCCGGCCCGCCGGCGCCCGTCTCCCCACCCCCGCATCCCGGCCCCCCGCCCCCCGTCACCCGGCCCCCTCACACCGGCCCGTGGGCCCCCGGTCCACCCGGCACCGCCGGTCGCACCACCGGTCGCACCACCGGTCGCCCCGCCGGTCGCGCCACCCACAGCGGCCCCCTCCTCCCGCCCGGAGCCCGCCCCCTGCCCATCAGCGTCATTTTTGTCATTTTGTACGACAGATCCCATGGCGCCGGATCTTCCCAGCCCCGGCCCCGGGACCCGCCCCGACACCGCCGCCGGAGCCGCCCCGTCCACCGACCGGACCACAGGAGGACCGGCTGCCGGGGTGCGGGGCCGCGGCGGCGAGCGGCGGCCCAGGTGACGGCGGGCCTGGGCCGGCCGCGGCACCACGCGGCGCTCCCCTGACCGACAATGACCCCGTGAACGACCTCGCCCCGCTCCTCACCCCCGAGGGCCGCGCCCTCCTCGACGCCGTGCGGGGGACCGCCCCCGCCGATGAGCTCGCCGTCGCCACGCGGCTGCGCCGCGACCACCCCGCCGAGCTGGTGTCGGCGGCGCTCGGACAGGCCCGGCTGCGGCAGCGGGCGGTGGCGAAGTTCGGGGCCGAGGACGCCGGGCGGATGTTCTTCACGCCCCACGGCGTCGAGCAGTCGACACGGGCGAGCGTGGCCGCGTACCGGGCCGAGCGGATGAGGAGGCTCGGGGTGACCTCCGTCGCCGACCTGTGCTGCGGGATCGGCGGGGACGCCATCGCCCTCGCCCGGGCGGGGATCCGGGTCCTGGCCGTCGACAGAGATCCACTGACGGCCGCGGCCGCGCGGGCCAACGCGGACGCGCTCGGGCTCGCCGGCCTGGTGGACGTACGGGAGGCGGACGTGACGGAGGTGGACACGAGGGGCTACGACGCCGTGTTCGTCGATCCGGCGCGGCGTGGGGGGCGTGGGCGGATCTTCGATCCCGAGGCCTACTCCCCGCCCCTGTCCTGGGCCGTGTCGGCCGCCCGCTCCGCTCCCCGCGCCGCCCTGAAGATCGCGCCCGGTGTGCCGCACGAGGCGGTCCCGGACGAGGCCGAGGCCGAGTGGATCTCGGACGGCGGGGACGTGAAGGAGGCGGTGCTGTGGTTCGGCACCGAGCCGGGGGCCGTGCGGGCGACGCTGCTGCCGGGGCCGCGGACCCTGCTCGGAACCGGGCTGCCCGACCCCGCCGTCCGGCCGCTCGGCCGCTTTCTCTACGAGCCCGACGGCGCCGTCATCCGCGCCCATCTCGTCGCCGAGGTGGCCCGGGACCTGGACGGCGGGCTGATCGACGAGACCATCGCGTACGTCACCGCCGACGACCTCCGCCCCACCCCGTACGCCTCCGCCTACGAGATCACCGACCAGCTCCCCTTCAACGTGAAGAAGCTGAAGGCGCTGCTGCGCGAGCGCGAGGTCGGGATCCTGACCGTGAAGAAGCGGGGGTCGGCCGTGGAGCCGGAGGAGCTGCGCAGGAAGGTGCTGCCCAAGGGGCACGGGCCGAACTCCGCGACCGTGTTCCTGACCCGCGTGGCGGGGGCCCCGACGATGCTCGTCGGGGCCCCCGCACGGACGGTCGCTACTGCCGGTGGGCCGTCTTGAGCGGCTCCATGTTCGGGTCGGCCCCGACCGGGCCCGTCCGCTCCACCGTGGCGGCCTGGCCGTCGTTGGTGCGCAGCGCGAACGTCGCGGCCCGCGTGCTCGCGGGGATGACGCCGTTGTAGTACGGGCGGTAGTCGAAGTAGCTGCTGCCCGCGCTGATCGAGGCGCCCACGGTGTCCAGCGCCTGCGGGGTGACCGCGCCGGTGTTGCCGAAGGCGGCCGTGAAGCCGGTGCTCGCGGACTCCCGCAGCAGGTAGTTCTTGACCTCGGCGGAGAGGGCGGGCCGGGTGGTCCACAGGACCGGTCCGAAGACGTTCATGGCGCCGGCCGCGGACACCCCGTCACGCCACTGGCCGGTGTAGGCGAGCGCGGTCTGGCTCGGTGCCGACCACCAGAACCTGGCGAGGTTAACCGAGATCGCCGCGTCCGTGCCGCCCGGCACCGGGTAGTAGGAGTACGTCGACGGCCACCGGGAGAAGCCGGTGTGGGTGAGCGCGTACTTCGCCGCCGAACCGACCGGGATGATCATGGTCTTGTCGGGGTTCAGGCTGTTGAGGTACGACTTCACCGACGCGGTGAGCTTCGTGCCGTTGGTGAGGACGACACCGCCCGCGCTGCTGCCGCCGTCGGCGCCGGCCGCCGCCGCGGCGGAGAGGGCCGCCCGGTACTCGGTGCCGCCGGCCAGGAAGACGTACTTCGGGGTGGTGCTGACGGCCTTCGCCACGGCGACCGAGGTCGCGTAACGGTCCGCGCCGGACACCCGCTTCGGGACGTAGCCGAGGGACTTCAGCTGCGTGGCGACCGTGCCGCTGAGGACGGACGTGCCGCCGACCAGGTACACGGTCCTCCCCGGCTTCAGCGCCCGCTTCAGCTCCTTCTTCACCGCCGACGACAGCCCGGACCTCGGGGTCATCAGCACCGGGCCCTGCTTCTTGCCGGCCAGGGCGGGCGCGGTGACGGCGTACGCCGCGTCGTCCCGGTTGACCAGCACGGCGGACTTGGCGTTCATCAGGCCGGGCACGCTCTCGCCGAGCGTGTTCCAGGTCCAGCGGGAGGAGGCGATGTTGGTGGCGTAGGCGTCCGTGCCCCAGACCCGGCCGACCCCGTTCCTGCGCAGGGGCTGCCAGCTGGGGTTGTTGACGGAACTGCTGCGCGAGGCGTCCGTGACGGCCGTCAGCGCGCCGGTGGCGGTGTCGGCGTACTCGATGGTGTGCACGTCGTTGCTGTACGGCGAGGTGTGGGCGTCGAAGACGATCCGCGTGCCGGTCGGCGACCAGGACGGGTTGGCGTACCAGCGCGGGCCGGTGGTGAGCTGCTTGGCGTCGGTGCCGTCCGCGTTCGCCGTGAACACCTGCGGGATGCCGTCGGTGTCCTTGCGGACGAACGCCAGCTTGGTGCCGTCCGGGGAGTAGGCCGGCTGCTCGGCGTCGGCGAGGACGCGCCGGACGGTCCGCGCGGCGCCGTCGTAGACGTGGACCGCGGGGGTGCCGGTGCAGTCGCCGGTGCGGCGCTCGAACGCGAGCAGGCCCGTGGAGCTCACGCTCGGCTCGCTGTCGCAGACCGTGGCCGGCTCCTGGGACGCCGTCAGCAGCGGACGGGGTGCCCACGAGCCGTCGGAGGGGCCGTAGACGATCTGGCCGCCGGTGGAGAAGACGACGTAGCGGCCGCCCCACCAGAAGGCCAGGTCCTCGTACGCGGCGCTGGAGCGCACCCCCTCCGCCCAGGGCAGGGTGATCTTCCCGGTGCCGTTGGGGCGGACGCTGGAGACCTGGCTCCAGGCGGAGATCACCCGGCTGCCGTCGGGCGCCCAGGTGGCGTAGGTGTCGACGTGCGGGATCTGGGTGCCCGAGCCGGTGGCCGGGTCGATCAGCAGTCCGCCGTCGTTGAGGATCCTGCCCTCGGTGCCGGGCCAGGGCCCGGCGTCGTCGGCGGCGGCACCGGGTGCGACGGCCAGGGTGCCCACGGCGGCGAGCGCCGCCGCGGTGGCGAGCGCCGCGGCACGGCGGCGCGTGAACAGTCTCAAGTTGTCGACCCCCACGGATCACGGATCACGGATCACATAGTCAGAAGTGCCGCGAGCAGGCCGGGTCGGCGTCTCTCCCCTGAGAGGTTCCCCCGTCGACCGCACAGCCGTTCCACAGCGACTGGATCACTTTAGTGCTCAACAGCGCTTCTGGGGAACAGAGTTACGCGTCACAGGCCTCGGCCCGCGCCAGCAGCAGCTGCCGCTCCCGGGCGTTGCCCGTCAGCTCCGCGGCCCGTTCGAACTCGGCCCTCGCCTCCCCCGCACGGCCCAGGCGCAGCAGCAGATCGCCGCGCACGCTGGGCAGGAGGTGATAGTCGCGCAGGGCCGGTGCGGCGGCCAGGGTGTCGACGATCTCCAGGGCGGGGGCCGGGCCGTCGGCCATCGAGACGGCGACCGCGCGGTTGAGTTCGACGACCGGGGACGGGGCGCGGGCGGCCAGGAGGCCGTACAGGGTGGCGATGGCGGCCCAGTCGGTGTCCTCGTAGGCGGGGGCGTGCGCGTGGCAGGCGGCGATGGCGGCCTGGAGGGCGTACGGGCCCGGGGCGCCGGCGGCGGTGGCGCCGGCCCGGTCGAGGGCGGTGATGCCGCGGCCCACGAGCATGCGGTTCCAGCGGCGGCGGTTCTGGTCCCGCAGGAGGACGGGGGTGCCGTCGGGGGCGGTGCGGGCGGCCGTGCGGGAGGCCTGGAACTCCAGCAGGGAGACGAGGCCGTGCACCTCGGGCTCCTTCGGCATCAGCGCGGCCAGCTGCCGGGCCAGCCGCAGCGCGTCCTCGCACAGCGCCGGGCGCAGCAGGTCGTCGCCCGCGGTGGCCGCGTACCCCTCGTTGAAGATCAGGTAGATCACGTCGAGGACCGAGCCGAGCCGGGCCTCGCGGTCGGGGCCGTACGGCACCTCGAAGGCGACGTTCTTCGTGGCCAGGGTCCGCTTCGCCCGCACGACGCGCTGCGCGACCGTGGGCTCGGGGACGAGGAAGGCGCGGGCGATCTCGGCCGTGGTGAGGCCGCCGAGCAGGCGCAGGGTCAGGGCGGTGCGGGCTTCCGGGGACAGCACCGGGTGGCAGGTGGTGAAGACGAGCCTGAGCAGGTCGTCGTCGATGTCGTCGGGGCCCGAGGGCTCCTGCGGGGGAGCCGTCGTCTCCAGGGTGCGGCCTATCTCCTGGAGCTTGCGGGCGTAGTTCTCGCGGCGGCGGACCAGGTCCACGGCGCGGCGGCGGGCGGTGGTGGTGAGCCAGGCGCCCGGGTTGTCCGGCACGCCGTCGCCCGGCCACTGCTCCAGGGCGGCGACCAGGGCGTCCTGCGCCAGCTCCTCGGCGATGCCGACGTCCCGGACGACCCGGGTGACGGCGGCGACGACGCGGGGGAACTCCAGACGGAAGACGGTCTCGATGGCGGCGGAGGCGCGGGGGGCGACGGCGGGCTGCTGTTCCACAACCCACCATCGAACACCCCGTGCGCCGCCCGGCCAAACGGAACGCTCAGCCCTCCGCGATCTCCCGCACCTCGCAGGTCACGGTCCAGAAGTCCTCGTGCACCTTCAGGAACCGCTTCGTCCACTCGATCGCCTCGGCCATGTCCTTGCACTGCATGAGCGCGTAGCCGCCGACGACCTCCTTGGACTCGGTGAAGGGTCCGTCGGTGACGGAGATCCGCCCGCCCTCCCAGCGCACCCGGGTGCCCTGCGCGGACGGCGTGAGCCCGGCGGTGTCGAGCATGACGCCCGCCTTGGTGACCTCCTCGATCAGTTCGCCCATCCGCTGCATCAGCTCGGGGCTGGGACCCTCGGCGGGGGCCGAGGCCTCGTCGATCTTCACGAGCGACAGGTAACGGGGCATGGTGACTCCCTCGGGACGGAAGACTCGTGCGGTGCACTCGTACGGTGCCGAGTCTCGCGGGCGGGGCCTCTCCCCGCCTCTCACCCCTGCGTCGAACGGGAGACGGCGGGATCGACACCCGCGCCAGGATTTTCCGAGAAAGTCTTCCCGTCCGGCGTTTCCGCAGGCCGGGCACCCTTTCGGTACATCACCCGGCCTCCCGCGGCCGGCCGTGACTCACTTCAGCGACGTCCAGAGCTTGCTCGCCGCCGGCTCCTGGGCCACCACCCGGTTGGGGTCGGAGGGGGCCGTGACCACCGGCATGGTGACCGTCTCGACCTGGTCGGCGGTCAGGCCCTCCAGGCTCCGGCCGAGTGCGGTCAGTTCGGCGAGGGAGTTCAGGCCGGTGTCGGTGGTGAGGCTGCCGGTGATCGCGTCGGCGACCTCGTAGAGCTTGCCGGGGCTGGTCAGCAGGTTCGTGGCGGCGATCTGCTCCAGCAGGGCCTTGACCAGCTTCTGCTGGAGCTTGATCCGGCCGAGGTCGCTGCCGTCGCCTATGCCGTGCCGGGTGCGGGCGAGCGCGAGGGCCTGCTTGCCGTTCAGATGATGGGTGCCGGCCGCGAGGTGGAGGTGGCTGTCGTCGTCGTCGATGTCCTCGTCGGTGGTGACGGTGACCCCGCCGAGCGCGTTCACCAGCTTCGCGAAGCCCGAGAAGTCGACCTCCATGTAGTGGTCCATACGGACGTCCGTGATCGCCTCGACGGTCTTGACCGCGCACACCGGCCCGCCCAGCGAGTAGGCGGAGTTGAACATCACGCCGTAGGCCGCCGCCGACGTACCGCCGGAGGACAGCGGGCAGGACGGGCGGGTGACCAGGGTGTCGCGCGGGATGCTGACCACGGTGGCGCTGGTCCGGCCCGCGTCGATGTGCACGACCATCGCCGTGTCGGAGCGGGCGCCGGAGCTGTCGCCGCCGCCGAGTTCCTGGTTCTCCTCGCCGCTGCGCGAGTCCGAGCCCAGGACCAGGATGTTGACCGCCCCGGTGGGCGGCGGGGACGCCGAGGCGGACGCCGAGCCCGAGGGGGTGGGGGTCGTGACCGACTTCGCGGGGCGGTTGTCGCCGAGCGCGCTGTCGATGTCGACGCTCTTGATGTTGTCGTCGAGGTGCCAGTAGACCCAGCCCGCCGTCCCGGTGCCCAGCACCAGGGCGGCGGCCAGCGTGAGGCCGGCGGCCTTCAGCACTCTCGGCCGCCGGCCCGCTCTTCTGCCGTCTTCGCCGTGCTCCTCGTGTCGCGTCACGGGGAGGAACGTAGGTCCGGATTATTAGCGGACTGTTAGGACCGGCCACGGCGGCGGCATTTCTCGTGAAAATCTCACGATTCTCAGCGCGCCGTCACCTCGGGCCCCTTGCGCCTCAGCCCAGTGTCACCGTGGGCACCGGGTTGCTGCCGCTCCAGCTCGCGTTGAACCCGAAGCTCACCGAACCCCCGTCCGGCACCGACCCGTTGTACGAGGCGTTCACGCACGACACCGCCGCCCCGGACTGGGTGCAGGCCGCGTTCCACGCCTGCGTGATCTGCTGGCCTGCGCCGTACGTCCAGGTCACCTTCCAGGAGGACAGCGAGGCCCCCGAGCAGGAGATCGTGACGTTCCCGGTGAACCCGTTGTTCCACTGGCTGCCCACGCCGTACACCGCCGTGCACGCCCCGGTGGGCGGCGGTGTGGTCGTGCCCCCGAGGGCCTCGGCGATGCCGTAGTACGCCGGTTTCGGCGCGTAGTTCGCGTCGTACGGGGTCGCCGCCCCGTAGCCCGGGAAGGTGCTGTCCACCCAGGAGTCCGAGTCGGCGAAGCCCCAGACGGTGAGGTTCACGCAGCGCGCGACCGCGACGCAGGCGGCGGTGACCGCCTTGTAGTCGGCCTTCTGCTGGGCGAGCTTGGTGCTGTCGGCCGGCAGCGCCATCCGGATGTCCAGCTCGGTGATCGCCACGTCGACGCCCAGGTCGGCGAAACGCTGGATGTTCTGCTGGAGCGTCGAGGGCACCTGACCGAGGATCAGATGGGCCTGGAGCCCGACCCCGTCGATCGGGACCCCGCGCTCCTTCAGCGACTTGACCAGGTTGTACAGGGCGGTGCTCTTCGCGTTGACGCCCTCGACGTTGTAGTCGTTGATGTACAGCTTGGCGGCCGGGTCGGCGGCCCGCGCCCAGGTCAGGGCGTTGGCGATGTAGTCCGCGCCGAGGCCGTCGTACCAGAGGGTGGAACGGTAGGTGCCGTCCTCGTTGAAGGGTTCGTTGACCACGTCCCAGGCGGCGATCTTCCCCCGGTAGCGGCCGGCCTCGGTGGTGATGTGGTTCTGCAGGAGGGTGCTCAGCTGGGCGGACGTCCAGCTGCCGTTGGTCAGCCAGCTCGGGTTCTGGCTGTGCCAGACCAGGGTGTGGCCGCGCACCTGCTGGCCGTGAGCCTGGGCGAAGGCCACGATCTGGTCGGCCTCGGCCCAGTTGAAGCTCCCCTGGGTCGGCTCCACCGAGCCCCACTTCATGGCGTTGCCGGGGGTCAGGGAGCCGAACTGCGTCCCGGCGAGGTCGCCGTAGGTCCCGGTCAGCTTGGAGCCGGTGACCGCCGTACCGATGACCTTGCCCTTGGCGGCGCCGAGGTCGCGCAGCGGGGTGTCGGCGGCCTGGGCGGCGGGCGCGACCGCCGTGAGCAGGGCACCGACGGTGGCCGCTCCGGCGAGCAGGGCGGCGAGACGTGCACGGAAGGAACGGTACGACGAGCTGGAGGATCTCATTGCGGGTGCCTCCGAAAGTTTCGGTCGTGCAACCGATTGACTTCGGAGGAGTGTGGAGGCGTCCACCACACTCGTCAATACATCACCTTCCGGCCACGCCCGCCCCAGGAGACCTACGGGAGCGGCGGCGCCCCCGTGCTCGCCCGCACCACCAGACTCGTCGCCAGCTCGACCCGCGTCGCCGCCGGCGCCTCCCGCGCGGAGGACCGCCCCAGCTCCAGCACCAGCCGGGCCGCCGCCTCCGCCATCTCGGTCAGCGGCTGCCGTACGGTCGTCAGCGGCGGCCCCACCCAGCGCGCCACCGGCAGATCGTCGAAGCCGACCACGCTGACGTCCTCCGGGATGCGCAGCCCCAGCTCACGGGCGGCCTCGTAGCAGCCGAGGGCCTGCAGGTCGTTGCCGGCGAAGACGGCGGTGGGCCGGTCGGGCCGGTCGAGCAGCTCACGGCCGAGCCGGTAGCCCGTCTCGTGGTGGAAGTCCCCGGTCTTGATCAGGCCGGCGTCGACCGGCAGCCCCGCCGTCTCCAGCGCCGCCCGGTAGCCGTCGATCCGGGCCCGGCTGCACATCATCTGCGACGGCCCGCTGATCGCCCCGATCCGCCGGTGCCCCAGCTCGACCAGGTGCCGGGTGGCGGCCAGCCCGCCCTGCCAGTTGGTGGCCCCGATGGACGGCACGTCGGCGCCCGGGTCACCGGCCGGGTCCATCACCACGAACGGGATGGAGCGGCTGGTCAGCAGCGCCCGCTGGGACTCGTCCAGCCCGGACAGCACCAGCACGACCCCGTGCGGGCGGCGGGCGGCGACCTGGTCGGCCCAGGTCCGGCCGGGGGTGAGCCGGCCGGCGCTCTCGCTCAGCACCACGCTCAGCCCGGCGTCCCGCGCCACGTTCTCCACGCCCCGGATGACCTCCATCGCCCAGGCGCTCTCCAGTTCGTGGAAGACGAGGTCGATCAGGGGCGAGCGGGTGGCCTCGGCACGCCGGCGCCGGTAGCCGTGGGCGCGCAGCAGGTCCTCGACGCGGGTGCGGGTCGCGGGGGCGACATCGGCACGGCCGTTGAGGACCTTCGAAACAGTCGGCGCCGAGACGCCGGCCTCACGGGCGATCTCCGCGAGGGTGGCGGTCTGCGTCGGCCGCGTTTCCGTCCGCGTTTCTGCGGGCTCCGAGGGTGTCATGGCGGCGATCGTATCCCCGCGCGACCTCTTGACGAAGCTACTGCCAAGCCATAGGTTCCCGGAACATTCGGAATGCAGCTCGAAACATTCGTAATCTTGTCCACAGAACGCTCTGTCGCACTGCCCACCTGGTGGATCACCGGCGCCCTGACAGGAGTTTCATGACCACCGCCCCCTGGCGTGACCGCGCTCTGCCCGCCGCCACCCGTGTCGACGACCTGCTCTCCCGGATGACCCTGGAGGAGAGGACCGCCCAGCTGTACGGCGTGTGGGTCGGCGCCGCGACGGACGGCGAGGGAGTCGCCCCGCACCAGCACGACATGACCGCCGACGTAGCCGTCGACTTCGCCGAGCTGATCACCCGGGGGCTCGGCCAGCTGACCCGTTCCTTCGGCACGGCCCCGGTGGACCCGGCGCTCGGCGCCCGCGCCCTGGCCCGCGCCCAGCGCCGCATCACCGAGGCCGGCCGCTTCGGCATCCCGGCCGTCGCCCACGAGGAGTGCCTGGCCGGCTTCACCGCCTGGCGGGCCACCGCCTACCCGGTGCCGCTCGCCTGGGGCGCCGCCTTCGACCCGCCGCTGGTGGAGGAGATGGGCCGGGCGATCGGCCGCGACCTGCGCGCGGTCGGCGTGCACCAGGGGCTGGCCCCCGTCCTGGACGTCGTCCGCGACCCGCGGTGGGGGCGGGTCGAGGAGACCATCGGCGAGGACCCGTACCTGGTCGGCACGGTCGGCACGGCCTACGTCCGCGGTCTGGAGTCCGCGGGCGTGGTCGCCACGCTCAAGCACTTCGCCGGGTACGCCTCCTCCGCGGGCGCCCGCAACCTGGCCCCGGTCCGGGCGGGCACCCGCGAGTTCGCCGACGTGACGCTTCCCCCCTTCGAGATGGCGCTGCGCGAGGGCGGCGCCCGCTCGGTGATGGCCGCCTACACGGAACGGGACGGCGTGCCCGCCTCCGCCGACCCCGAACTGCTGACCCGGCTCCTGCGCGACGAGTGGGGCTTCACGGGCACCGTCGTCGCCGACTACTTCGGCATCGCCTTCCTGCAGACCCTGCACCGGGTGGCCGGCACCCCGGCCGAGACCGCGCGCCTCGCGCTGGAGGCCGGCATCGACGTCGAGCTGCCGACGGTGAAGCACTACGGCGAGGCGCTGGTCGCGGCCGTCCGGGCGGGCGAGATCCCGGAGGAACTGGTCGACCGGGCGGCCCGCCGCGTGCTGCTCCAGAAGTGCGAGCTGGGCCTGCTGGACGAGGACTGGCAGCCGGAGACCCCCGAGTCGGTCGACCTCGACCCGCCGGCGAACCGCGCGCTGGCCCGCCGGCTGGCGGAGGAGTCGGTGGTCCTGCTGGACAACCCGGACGGCCTGCTCCCCCTCGCCCCCGACACGAGGATCGCGGTGGTGGGCCCCAGGGCGGCGGACGCGCTCGCCATGCTCGGCTGCTACTCCTTCCCGTCACACGTCCTCACCCACCACCCCGAGGTCGAGACGGGCATCGGCATCCCGACCCTGCTGGAGTCCCTGCGGACCGAACTCCCGGACGCGAAGGTGACGTTCACCGAGGGCTGCGGGGTCTCTGACCCGGACCCGTCCGGATTCACGGAGGCCATCACCCGCGCCTCGGAGGCCGACGTGTGCGTGGCCGTGCTCGGCGACCGGGCCGGACTGTTCGGCCGGGGCACCTCGGGCGAGGGCTGCGACGTGGCCGACCTGAACCTGCCGGGCGTCCAGGGCGACCTGCTGGACGCGCTGATCGCGACGGGCGTCCCGGTCGTCCTGGTCCTCCTCACCGGCCGCCCGTACGCGCTCGGCCGCTGGCACGGTCGGCTGGGCGCGGTCGTCCAGGCCTTCTTCCCCGGGGAGGAGGGCGGCCCGGCAGTGGCCGGCGTGCTGTCGGGCCGCGTCAACCCCTCCGGCCGCCTCCCGGTGAGCGTGCCGCGCGTGCCGGGCGGCCAGCCCTGGACCTACCTCCAGCCGCCGCTGGGCCTGGCGGGCCAGGTCAGCAGCCTGGACCCGACCCCGCTGTACCCCTTCGGCCACGGCCGCTCCTACACGGCCTTCGCCTGGGAGGACTTCACCGGCGGCCCGGACCAGGAGATCGGTACGGACGGCTCGTACGACGTGTCGGTGACCGTCCGCAACACCGGGGACCGGGCGGGTGCGGAGGTCGTCCAGCTGTACCTGCACGACCCGGTGGCGAGCGTGACGCGTCCCGACGTACGGCTGATCGGCTACCAGCGGCTGGAGCTGGAGCCCGGCGCGTCGGCCCGTGTGACCTTCGGCTTCCACGCCGACCTGTCCGCCTTCACCGACCGCTCGGGGCGCCGGGTGATCGAGCCGGGGGACCTGGAGCTGCGGCTCGGGACGTCCAGCGCCGAGGTGCGGGAGGTGGCCCGGGTGCGGCTGACGGGGGCGGTGCGGGAGGCCGGGGCGGGGCGGCGGCTGCGGTGCGACGTGCGGGTTTCGCGTAATTGAGGTGCGGCAGGCGGGTGTCGGCGTGGCAGAATCCGCCGACACCCACCCGCGCGACGGGAACCACCGCCCATGGACATCCCCATACCGGAGCCGCCCCCGCGGCACACCGCCCGGCCCTGGCTGCTGGGCGCCGCCCTGCTGGCCCTGAGCGGGCTCCCCGCCGCCGTCGTGGGCACGGCCCTGCTCGCCGGCGCCCTGCTGTGGGGCCCGGACTGGTCACCCCTCGCCCCCGTGCTGCTGTTCTGGTTCGGCATCACCGGCGCCGTCGCGCGGGAACGCGGACCGCTGCCCGGGCGCGCCGTGAACCCCGGCGACGAACCCGGACTGGCCGCGCTCGTCCGGGACGTGGCCGAGCGGCTCGGCTTCCGCGCACCCCTGCTCGTCCGGATCGTGCCGGGCGTCCAGGCGTCCCTGGGACGGGTCCGGGTCGCCGGGGTGCGCTCCCACGTCCTGCTCCTCGGTCTGCCCCTGCTGCGCACCCTCACGGAGGCCGAGCTCGCCTCCGTGATCGCCCACGAACTGGCCCACGAACGCCATATCGCCGGCCGCGGCGACGCCTTCCTGCGGTACGCCCGCTCCCGCCTCGCCCACCGCCTGGAGGGCCGCGTCCGCCCCCTCGCGGCGCCGGCGGCCCCGCTGCTGCGCGCCTCCCGGCCCGGGCTCTGGCGGGCGGAGACGGCCGCCGACGCCGACGCGGCCCGCGTCGCCGGCGCCGAGGCCACGGGGTCGGCGCTGCGCCGGACCGTGGCGCTGCACGCCGTCTTCGAGGGTCTCGGCGAGACCTGGCTGGCCGCGCTGGCCGAACGGGACGCCTGGCCCGCGGACTTCTACGACGCCCTCGACACCGCTCTCGCCGACCCGCACGTGGCCCGCCGCGCCGCCCGTACCGCCGCCGACGAGGACGCGCTCGACCCGTACGACACGGCCGACCACCCGCCCGTGGCGACCCGTCTGGCTGCCCTGCCCGCGCTCCCGGGCACGGGGACGTACGGCGGCGGGCCGGTTCCGCTGCGGCAGGCGGCGGAGACCGCCCGCTGGTGCGTCCACCGTCTCGCCCTGCAGGACGGCGAGGAGGAGGACGACGTGGAGCCGGTACGGCTGCTCGGACTCGACCCCGGGGAACTGCGCGGACTCGACGACGGCACCGGCACGGCGCTGCTGTTCCGGGCCACCGGCCACGACACCCCGGCGGCCGCGGTCGCGGCGGCCCTGGACACGCTCGCCGACGGCACCTGGCAGCGGCTGGCCCGCCGGCTGGAGCCCGGGCTGCGGTGGGCACCCCGCGCCGTACGCGGACAACTGGCCCGCACGGTCTACGCCGCGGCGGTGGCGGGGGCGCTGGCCGAGGTGCTGGAGACATCGGGGTGGACCCCGGCGACCCGCTGGATGACGACGGTCCTGACCGCCCCGGACGGCCGGACGGTCGACCTGCGTGAACTGCTCGGCGAGGCCGTGTCCACCGCCGACCCGTCCCGGCCCCGCGCCCTGCTCACGAAAGCCCGCCCCGAGGAAACGCCCGCATGAGCCACCCCCCGCGCACGGGCCTCCTCGACACGGCCACCCTCCTCCTCGGCCACCACCCGCTCGCCGCCCGCACCCACGCCCGCCCCAAGGAGACGCCCGCATGAGACACCCCCTGCGCACGGGTCTCCTCGGCGTGGCCGTCACCGTCCTCGGCTACGCCCTGTTCGCGGCCTGGCTGGGCGTCCACGCCGGACGCTATCTGGACGCCCGCGACCGGGCCACGGCCCGCACGACCGGTGTGGTCGTCGAGGACGGCGTCGGCGACGACGAGGACGTCCGTGTGCGCTGGACGGACGGCGGCGGGCACCTCCACGTCCAGCGTTTCGGCGTCTACGACACCGGCCGTTACGGCAAGGGCGAGGAATTCGGCGTCGCCTACGACCCCGCGGCCGGCCGTCCCCGGGGCTTCCCGGCCGACCCGGACGAGACGGCGGAGGAGGACGACCTCGTCGTTCCGGTCTTCCTGGGCGCCGCGGTGGCCCTCCCCCTGACCCTCGTCTGGCTCTGGCGTGGTCTGCGCTTCCGGCTGACCGCCCGCCGCCCCGGCCGCCCGATGACGGCCCGGGTCCGGGTGGGCACCCGCCGGGCGCCCTGGCGTGCCCCGACGGCGACCTGGCTGGAGCTGAGCGCGCCCGAGGGCCGGCACTGGCAGCGGGTCATGTGGCATCCCGCCCTGCACGAGCCGCCGGCCGAACTGCCGGTGACCGTGCACGGCGCGCCCCCGGGCAGCCGCCGCCCCGCCGTGCCCGTCCTGCCCGACGGCACCCGTCTGGTCCCCCTCGGGCGACTGCGGGACCGTCCCCCGGCCGCCGTGCTCTTCCACGACGACACGACCGTGCGCGCGGACCTGCGGGACGCCTTCGTCCTCCCGCCCGGCACCGCCGTACGCCCCGTGCCTCCCTGGCACGCGGGACTGCGGACCGCCGCCGCCGGCGCCGCCCTCGGCACCGTCGTGGGCCTCGTCATGACCCACGCGACCCTGACCGGGACCGTGGCCGTCGCCCTCTCCTGCACGGCCCTGGTCACCTCGGTGTGGACCCTGTCGGCACCCCAGCCGTGACGGCCGCGGCCGTCACCGCCGGCGGACGCGGGGACCGGGCCCGTGGCCCGGCTCGGCGGTGCGCTCCGCGCCGGTGGCGAAGTACCGCGTCACGTACTCCCCCGGCGGCAGGGTGCTCTCGCGCATGAGGGAGAAGACCTCGGCGCCCTGTCCGGGCGGCCCGCCCAGTGCGCAGACCTCGGCGAAGCGGACGTACTCGACTTCGTCGAGCGCCGCGCAGTACTCGGCGGCCTCCGTCTCCGCGCGGGCGATCGCCTCGTCGGGCGAGTCGGCGGTCCACAGGGTGACGCGCTCCTCGTAGACGTCCAGCGGGCCGTGCCGGAAGACGCAGCGGACGGCGTACCAGGCGCGCTCGACCGGCTCGAAGCGCCAGCGGTGGACCGGACGGGTCACCAGATCCGCCGCCGGTTCGGGGAGTTCGGGCACGCCGGTGTCACCGGGGTCCGCGTCCCACCAGGTGATGACCAGGACGCGGTCCTGGGGGGCGCGGAAGGTCTCGCGGCGCAGGGGGCGTTCCGGGAGGGGCTGGGCCTCGGCCCAGGCGAGGAGTTCGCCGCCGCGGCCTTCCGCCGCCCGGGCCTCCCACATCAGTGCGACCGTCATGAGTAGAGGTTGTCCTTGGCGACCTCGTGCACATGGTCGTGGTCCCGGCCGGGGACGTGCGGGTCCGTCACCGGGAGGGAGGAGTCCGCCGAGAGGTCCCAGCCCGACGCCGCCCGGTTGCGCGCCACCATCTCGGCGCCCAGGGCGGCCACCATCGCGCCGTTGTCCGTGCACAGCTTGGGGCGGGGGACCCGGAGCCGGATGCCCGCCGCCTCGCAGCGCTCCTGGGCCAGGGCGCGCAGCCGGGAGTTGGCGGCGACGCCACCGCCGATCATCAGGTGGTCGACGCCCTCGTCCTTGCAGGCGCGGACGGCCTTGCGGGTCAGCACGTCCACCACCGCCTCCTGGAACGAGGCCGCCACGTCCCGCACCGGGACCTCCTCGCCGGCCGCGCGCTTCGCCTCGATCCAGCGGGCGACGGCCGTCTTCAGGCCGGAGAAGGAGAAGTCGTACGCCGGGTCGCGCGGGCCGGTCAGGCCGCGCGGGAAGCTGATGGCCGCCGGGTCGCCCTCGCGGGCGTAGCGGTCGATGACCGGCCCGCCGGGGAAGCCCAGGTTCAGCACGCGCGCGATCTTGTCGAAGGCCTCGCCCGCCGCGTCGTCGATGGTCGCGCCCATGGGGCGGACGTCCGAGGTGATGTCCGAGGACAGCAGCAGGGACGAGTGCCCGCCGCTCACCAGGAGCGCCATCGTCGGCTCGGGCAGCGGGCCGTGCTCCAGCTGGTCCACGCAGATGTGCGAGGCGAGGTGGTTGACGCCGTAGAGGGGCTTGCCGAGGGCGTAGGCGTACGTCTTCGCCGCCGAGACGCCCACCAGCAGGGCACCGGCCAGACCGGGGCCCGCCGTGACGGCGATGCCGTCGAGGTCCTTCGCGCTCACCCCGGCTTCCTTCAGCGCCCGGTCGATGGTGGGGACCATCGCCTCGAGGTGGGCGCGGGACGCGACCTCGGGGACGACCCCGCCGAAGCGGGCGTGCTCGTCGACGCTGGAGGCGATGGCGTCGGCCAGCAGGGTGGTGCCCCGGACGATGCCGACGCCGGTCTCGTCGCAGGAGGTCTCGATGCCGAGGACGAGGGGTTCGTCAGCCATGGGAGTCGGTTCCTTGGTCTTCTTGTGCTTCTGGTCCTGCCTGGGCCGCGGATGCCGAGGGATCGGTGAGGCGCATCACCAGCGCGTCCACGTTCCCGGGCTGGTAGTAGCCGCGCCGGAAGCCGATCGGTTCGAAGCCGTGGCGTTCGTAGAGTTTCTGCGCCCGGACGTTGTCCACCCGGCACTCGAGCATCACCTCGGCGCACTCGAAGGCGGTCGCCGCCCGCAGCAGTTCGGTCAGCAGGCGGCTGCCGAGGCCGGTGCCCCACTGTTCGCGGGCGACGGCGATGGTCTGGACGTCGGCGAGGTCCCCGGAGGAGGCGAGGCCGGCGTAGCCGACGACGCGCCCGTCGCCCTGCTCGGCGACGACATAGCGGCGGGTCGCCTCGGGCCCCCGGGAGTGCGCCAGTTCGGACCAGAACATGCCCCGGGACCAGGCGTCCTCGGGGAAGAGGTCCTTCTCCAGTTCCAGCACGGGATCGATGTCCCACCAGCGCATCTCGCGCAGACGCGGCGTCACGGCTTCGGTCACTTGGGGGTGACCACCTTGTAGTTCTTGGGGACCTGGGCGTCGGGCCGGCGCAGGTACAGCGGGCGCGGGGCCGGGAGTTCCCCGCCCGCCGCCAGCCGCTCGGCGGCCAGGGAGGCCAGCGCCGCCGCCGACACGTGCTCCGGCTCGTGCGCGCTCGGGAAGGTGTCCGGGTACAGCAGCGCGCCCGCGCCGACGGCGGGCAGTCCGGCCACCTGCTCGGCGATGTCGGCGGGCCGGTCCACGGCGGGCTCCGTGACGCGGGTGCGGGAGTCGGCGTAGCGCGCCCAGTAGACCTCCTTGCGGCGGGCGTCGGTCGCCACGACGAAGGGGCCGTCGATGTCGGAGGCGTAGGCGAGGCCGTCGAGGGTGCACAGCCCGTGCACGGGGACGCCGAGCGCGAGCCCGAAGGTGTCGGCGGTCATCAGGCCGACGCGCAGTCCGGTGTAGGGGCCGGGGCCGATGCCGACGACGATCGCGGTGACGGCGTCCAGCCTGCGGCCCGCCTCGGCGAGGAGCCGGTCGACGGCCGGCAGCAGCAGCTCGCCGTGCCGGCGCGCGTCCACCTGGCTCGAGGAGGCGATGACGTCCGTGCCGTCGTGCAGCGCGACGGTGACGGCGGGAGTGGCGGTATCCAGAGCGAGCAAGAGCACGCAAACAGCCTACGGCTCCCCGGCGCCTGTGTCGGATGTCCAGGTCGGGCCCGCGACGGCTGCTAACGTCGCCGGCAAGCGCGAGATGCGCGGATTGCACCGTTTGCGACGGTGGGCGCGACGGTGGGCGCGCTGACGACGACGATGACGATGAGGTGATCGCTGGTGGCAGTCAGCAGCTCGGCGTGTGTCGCCGGGCTCACGGCGGCGGCCCTCGCGACGGTCGGGGTCCTCGCCTACCAGGCGTCGGCGAACGTGCCCCCCGGCCTGGCCCGGCCGCACGCGGGCGCCTCCACCGCCGCCAAGAAGGCACCCCGCGACCGGGCCCACCCCACGGCGCTGCCGACGGGCTCCGGACACGGCCGGCGGGTCGTGTACTCGCTGGACGACAACCGGGTGTGGCTGGTCGGCATGGCGGGCAACGTCGAGCGCACGTTCCCGGTCGCCCCCGGCCGGGTGGACCCGCCCCCCGGCACCTACGCCGTCACCTCCCGCTCGGGCACGGCCACCGGCACCGACGGCACCCCCGTGGAACACGTCGTCCGCTTCGCCACCGTCAACGACGTGACCATCGGCTTCAGCGCGGCGGTGGACGGCTCCCGGCCCGCACCGGACTCGACGGTGCCGACGGGCGGCATCCGGCAGTCGCGGGCGGACGGCGACGCGATGTGGGACTTCGCGACGATCGGACAGCGGATCGTGGTGATCCGCTGAACCTCCTCACCCGGGCAGCGGGCGAGGATCCGCCGAAGCGGCCGACACCCGGCCGGCGGGGTCGTGGTGATCCGCCGGTCCTCCTATGCCGCCCTGGGGTGGTCGACCCGCTTCCGTACCGGCGCCGGGTCGGGCAGCCGCGGCGGTCTCGACACCGCATCGGCCGCGGCGCACGACTCCAGCAGCTCGCGCATGGACGCCCCCGCGAGGGTGAAGGGCCGCGGCGGCTGGGCCTTGGGGGCCTGGGGCTCGGTGGCCGGCATGGGCGCCTCCCGGAGGGCGGGGCGGGACCTAGTTAGGCAGACCTAACCACGGACTGGATACCATGTGACCACGCACAAGACCCCGAATGCAACATTTTGCCGACGTCCTGTCGGAAACATTCACCCCGCGGAAGGACCCCGCCTACGCCGCCAGGACGCTCAGGTCCGCCGCCGCCCACCGCTCGCCGAGCCCGGTGACGGTCACCTGCCGCACCTCGTCGGTGGTGTCCCCGACGGCCCGGTGGATGAGGACCTGGAGCCGCTCGTCGGTCAGCTCCTCGACCTTCCCCTCGCCCCACTCCACGACGACCACGGACTCGGGCAGGGACACGTCGAGGTCGAGGTCCTCCATCTCGTCGAGCCCGCCGCCCAGGCGGTACGCGTCGACGTGGACGAGCGGCGGACCGTCCCCGAGGGACGGATGCACGCGGGCGATCACGAAGGTCGGCGAGGTGACGGCACCCCGGACCCCGAGCCCCTCGCCGAGCCCGCGCGTCAGCGTCGTCTTGCCCGCGCCGAGCTCCCCGCTGAGCATCACGAGGTCGCCGGCGCGCAGCAGTTTGGCCAGACGGCGGCCCAGCTCACGCATCTGTTCCGGGGAGGTGACGGTCAGCTCGGTCTCAGCCGGGTCGTGCGGTGCTGCTGGTGCTTCCATAGCCCCCCACGGTAGCCCCTGCCGGGACGGCACCCGCGCGGGTGAGCAGGTCGGCGAGGCGGTCGGTGACCACTTCCGGGTGTTCCAGCATCACCAGGTGCCCGGCGTCCGGTACGAGGACCAGTTCGGCGTCCGGGAGCAGGTCGGCGATGGCCTCGCTGTGCTCGCTCGGGGTGACGAGGTCGCCGATGCCCGCCAGCACGAGCACCGGCATGTCGGCGAAGTGGGTGAGCGCCTCGGTCTTGTCGTGATCCGTGAAGGCCGGGTAGAACTCGGCGACGACGTCGATGGGCGTCCCCTCGATCATCCGCTCGGCGAACCGCGCCACGGCCGGATCCACGTCGCGGGACGCGAACGAGTACCGCTTGATGATCCCCGCGAACAGATCGGCGGTGGCCCGCCGCCCCTTCTCCACCAGCGCCGCCTGCTGCCCGAGCGCCTTCAGCACCCCGGGAAGCACCCGCCGCACCGCGTTGACGCCCGCGACCGGCAGCCCGAAGTTGACCTCGCCGAGCCGGCCGGAGGACGTGCCCACGAAGGCGGTGGCGACGACCCGCTCCCGGATGAACTCCGGGTACTGCGCGGCGAGTGCCATGACCGTCATACCGCCCATGGAGTGCCCGACGAGCACGATCGGCCCCTCGGGCGCGGCCGTGTCGATCACGGCCTTCAGGTCGCGTCCCAGCTGGTCGATGGTGAGCGGCACCCCGTCGTCGAGCTGGGCCGCGCCGCGCGCGGACCGCCCGTGGCTGCGCTGGTCCCAGTGCACGGTCCGTACGACGCCCCGCAGCGCCGCCCGCTGGAAGTGCCAGGAGTCCTGGGTGAGGCAGTAGCCGTGGCTGAAGACGACGGTGACGGGGAGGGGCGCCTTGCGCCCGAAGAGCCGTCGGCGCCGCCCGGCCGGCCCGCCCTGCGGCTCCACGTCGTCGACCTCGTAGTACAGCTCGGTGCCGTCGTCGGCGACGGCCTTGCCGGGTGTGCCGCGCAGGGCGCCGTACGGCCCCGCCGCGTCGAGCGCGAGCCGGGCCTTCGCCCGCATCGCGCGCCCCACGGTCATCCGCTCCACGGCGACACCGGCCGCGGCACCCGCGGCGATCACGCCTATCGCGGCGCCGGCGATACCGGTCGCCCGGCGCCAGCCCCCGGCCGCCCCCGTGGCGGAGGCGACGGCGGCGGCCGCCGAGGCGGCGTCCGCCACTGCCTCCGCACTGCTCTCGCTCACGTACCGCTCCTCTTGTCCACCAGGGTGACCGACACCGCGGTCACGGCCCGTCGGCTGACGACGATGTGTCCTACCCGCGGGTTACCCGCTTCGTCACTCGTTCACATAGACGCGGGGAACCCGCGATCCGATGCGCGTGACGATCTCGTAGCCGATGGTTCCGGCCGCCTGCGCCCAGTCCTGCGCGGTGGGCTCGCCGCGGTCGCCGGGCCCGAAGAGCACGGCCTCCGCGCCGGGGCCCGGTTCGTCGCCGCCGAGGTCGACGACGAACTGGTCCATCGCGATCCGGCCCGCGACCGTACGCCACTTGCCCGCCACCAGGACCGGTCCGTTCCCGGAGGCGTGCCGGGGGATCCCGTCCGCGTAGCCCAGCGGGACGAGACCGAGGGTGGTCTCGCCGGGGGTGACGTAGTGATGGCCGTAACTCACGCCGTGCCCGCCCGGGACCTGCTTCACCAGGGCCAGCGAGGCCGTCAGGGTCATCACCGGGCGCAGCCCGAGGTCGGCGGAGGAGCCGAGGGCGGGGGCGGGCGAGACGCCGTACATCGCGATGCCCGGGCGGACGAGGTCGAAGTGGGTCTCCGGGAGGGTGAGCGTGGCCGGCGAGTTGGCGATGTGCCGCACCTCGGGACGTACGCCCCGCTGCTCGGCGTACGCGACCATCTCGCGGAAGAGGCCGAGCTGGGCGGCGATGGAGGGATGCCCGGGCTCGTCGGCGCAGGCGAAGTGCGACCACAGCCCGGTGATCCGGACGAGCCCGGCCTCCTCGGCCTCCAGCGCGCCGGCGACGAGCCGGGCCCAGTCGTCGCCCGGCTGGCAGCCGTTGCGGCCCAGCCCGGTGTCGGCCTTGAGCTGGACGCGCGCGGGCCGGCCCAGCGCGTGCGCCGCGAGGACGACCTCCTCCAGCGCCCACAGCCCGCTGACGGACATGTCGAGGTCGGCCTCGACGGCCTCCCGCCAGGGCCCGCCCGGCGTCCACAGCCAGCACATGATCCGCACGTCCGCGGGCAGCCCGCCCGAGGCGCGCAGCGCGAGGGCCTCCTCGGGCGTGGCGGTCCCCACCCAGGTGGCTCCGGCCTCGACGGCGGCCCGGGCGCACGGCAGGGCACCGTGCCCGTATCCGTCGGCCTTGACCACGGCCATGAACGCCGCCCCGGGCGCCTTGGCGCGCAGGGTCCGCACGTTGGCGCGCAGCGCGGCCAGGTCTATCTCGGCGCGGGCGCGCGACGGGGCGGCGGGCGGCATGGCAGTCTCACTCATCGCGCCCAGTGTCTCAGAGCCGCCGGACGGCCCCTCAAGTACCGGGCCGGTGCCCACCCGGGGTCCCCCCTCTGGGGGAAGCCACCTCCCGCGGGCAACGACGCCCCTCACCGGTCCGCTGCCAACCCGGGCGGGAACGACGGCCCCCACCGGTCCGCGACCCCCCGGGCGGGGACGGCCCTCACCCGCGCGATGCCACCCCGGCCGGGGACCACGGGCCCCCACCAGCGCAATGCCACCCCGTGCCAGGCCCCCGGCGCGTTGCCAACCCCGCGCCAGGAGTCACGCCCCGGCGCTGTGCCACCCCGCGCCAACAACCGCAACCCCACCGACGCGACGCCACGCGCCAACCACCACGGCCCCCACCAGACCTGGGCCCCGCCAGGGGCCACGCCCCTCAGTCCCGTACGTCCCGCCACGCCGCCGGGATCGCCTCGGCCAGGTCGTGCGCGCCCACCGGAGCGCCCTGCGCCGCGAACCGTCCGGCCAGGCCGTGCAGATACGCGCCCACGCTCCCCGCGTCCCGTGCGCTCAGCCCGGCGGCCAGCAGCGACCCGGCGAGGCCGGACAGCACGTCCCCGCTGCCGGCGGTGGCGAGCCAGGGCGTCCCGGTCGCGTTCACCCGCACCGGCCCGCCGTCGGGCCCGGCGACGAGGGTCGTCGACCCCTTCAGCAGCACGGTCGCCCCGTACCGCGCCGCCAGTTCCCGCACGCTCGCCAGCCGCGTGCTCTCGACCTCCTCGCGGGCGACTCCCAGCAGCGCGGCGGCCTCCCCGGCGTGCGGGGTCATCAGCGTCGGCGCGCCGCGCCCCCGTACGGTCTCCCGCTCGGCGAGCCGCAGCCCGTCCGCGTCCAGCAGCACCGGCACGTCCGTCGCCAGCACCTCCGCGACGGTGGCGGCGTCGTCCCCGGCCCCCGGCCCCACCACCCACGCCTGCACCCGCCCCGCCCGGTGCGGCCCCTCGTGCGACACGAGGGTCTCCGGGAAGCGGGCGAGCACGGCCTCCCCGGCGGGCCCGACGTACCGCACGGCCCCCGCCCCGCCCCGCAGCGCTCCCGCGACGGCCAGCACGGCCGCCCCCGGGTACCGCGAGGACCCGGCGGCGATCCCGACCACGCCCCGCCGGTACTTGTCGCTCTCGCCCCCGGGCACCGGCAGCAGCGCGGCGACGTCCGCGTGCTGCAGCGCCTCCAGCTCGGGCTCGTCCGGCAGTACGCCGCCCAGCCCGATGTCGACGAACCGCACCACCCCCGCGTGCTCCCGCGCGGGATCCACCAGCAGCCCCGGTTTGTGCACGCCGAACGTGACCGTCAGGTCGGCCCGTACGGCGGCTCCGCGCACCTCCCCGCTGTCCGCCTCCACCCCGCTCGGCAGGTCCACGGCGACGACGGCGGCCCGGGACCGCTCGGCGGCGGCGGCCAGCGCCGCGGCCCCGGGCCGCAGTCCGCCCTTGCCGCCGATCCCCACGATGCCGTCGACCACGAGGTCCGCCCGTCCGACGAGGTCCTCGCCGGCGCCGGTTCCCGCGACCGCTCCCCCGGCCCGCCGCAGGGCCGCGAGACCGCCGGGGTGAGCGCGTCCGGGAGCCGTCAGAACGGCGGTGACCCCGGCCCCGCGCCGGGCCAGCCGCGCCCCGGCGTACAGGGCGTCACCCCCGTTGTCCCCGCTCCCCACCAGCAGCACGACCCGCCGCCCGTACACCCGCCCCAGCAGCTCGGCGCAGGCGGCGGCCAGCCCGGCCGCGGCCCGCTGCATGAGTGCGCCTTCCGGAAGCCGGGCCATCAGCTCCCGCTCGGCAGCCCTGACCGTGTCCACGCAATAGGCAGTACGCATGCCGCCAGTCTCACACCGACCCCCTCACCCTTCGGCGATCACCACGGCCGAAGCCACGCCCGCGTCATGACTCAGCGACACGTGCCAGGCCCTGACGCCCAGTTCGGCCGCCCGCGCCGCGACACTCCCCCGCACCCGCAGCCGAGGCTGTCCGCTGTCCTCGACGTAGACCTCGGCGTCCGTCCAGAGCAGCCCGGGCGGGGCGCCGAGCGCCTTGGCCAGGGCCTCCTTGGCGGCGAACCGCACCGCGAGGGAGGCGACCCCGCGCCGTTCCCCGCTGGGCAGCAGCAACTCGCGCTCCACGAAAAGCCGTTGGGCCAGAGCGGGCGTGCGCTCCAGCGACGCCGCGAACCGTTCGATCTCGGCCACGTCGATACCGACCCCGATGATGCTCATGCCGAGCACCTTAAAGGCGGCCCCGCCCCTCTCATCGTCGTCACAGCCTGGTGCTAGCCTGCGGCGACTTGATCAGCACCAGGGGGCGGAGAAATGAGCGGTAGCGGCGGCGGCGTCATACCCACGAACGGGCCGACCTTCGACCTGTTCGACAACACACCGGAGCTGATCCCCCTGCGCACGGCCGCCCGGTCCGACGACTGGGCTGCCGTACAGGCCTACTTCGCGGGCCTGGACTCGGTCGACCAGGTCTCCTCCGCCGTCGCCGCCCTCGCCGGCATCGACGGCACCGAGGTGCTGCTGCAGCGGGCGGTCGCCGACCACCCCGGCGACCCGCTGCCCCGCGCCGCCCTCGCCGAGCGGTACGTGTACATCGGCTGGGACATCCGCAGCGGCGCCCGGGCGAAGTACGTCTCCAGCGACCAGTTCGACCGGTTCCACGGCTGGCTGCGCAAGGCCGAGCAGATCCTCATCGAGGTCTGCGCCGAGCAGCCCGGATACGCCCCCGCCTGGACGGCCCGTCTGATGACCGCGCGCGGTCTGCAACTGGGCCACGCGGAGGCCCGCCGCCGCTACGACCGCCTCTCCGCCCACCACCCGCACCACTACCGCGCCCAGGTCCAGCTCCTCCAGCAGCTGTGCCCGAAGTGGAGCGGCTCCTGGGAGGCGGCACACGGCTTCGCCCGGGAGTGCGCGACCGCCGCCCCCGACGGCTCGAACTCCGCTGCCCTGGTGGCGCTCGCCCACATCGAGCACTGGCTCGAACTGGACGGCTCCGAGGCCACCGCCTATATGCGGGGCGTCCCGGTCCGCGACGACCTCCGCAACGCCGCCCAGGTCTCCGTGCTGCACCCGGCCCACCGCCCCGACTGGAACTCGATCGGCGCGCACAACGCGTTCGCGTTCGCCTTCTCCCTCGGGGGCCACTTCGCCGACGCGGCCCCGCACTTCGCCTTCCTGGGCGACCGCGCCACCGAGTCACCGTGGTGGTACGCGAACGACCAGAAGGCCGCATTCCTGAAGTACCGCAAGTCCGCACTGGGGGCCTGACCACCGATGACGACCGAACTGCACGTGCTCGACGGCCTGGTCTCCCACACGACGACCGGCGGCATCCCCACCCTGTACGCGCCGTCCTCCGCCAACGAGGTGACGGCGGGCCTGTTCTTCCGCGTGGGACGCGCCGACGAGACCCTGGCCACCGCCGGGATCACCCATCTCGTCGAGCACCTCGCCCTGCACCGCCTCGGCCTGTCCGACCTGCACTACAACGGCGCGACGGCGAACGCGTACACGCTCTTCCACGTCACCGGCAGCGAGGAGGAGGTCGTCAGGTATCTCAACACCGTGTGCGCGGCGCTCCGCGACCTGCCGATGGACCGGCTGGAGACGGAGAAGGAGATCCTCCGCACGGAGGCGGCGGGCCGGGGCAGCGGCCCGAACCACCAGATGCCGCTGTGGCGGTACGGCGCCCAGGGCTACGGTCTGTCCAGCTACAGCGAACTGGGCACCTGGAGCCTGACGGCGGACCAGGTCCGTGACTGGGCGGCGACCCGCTTCACCCGCGACAACGCGGTGCTGTGGATCACCAGCGACCACGTCCCGGACGGCCTGGACCTGACGCTCCCGCAGGGCTCCCGCCTCCCGGCGCCCGCCCCGACGAGCGCCCTGCCGGTCACCCCCGCCTACATCCACGGCGACGACGGCCATGTCGTCCTGACCTCCGTCGTCCGCCGGTCCACGGCCGCCTCCGTCTTCGCGGACGTCCTCGGCCGGGCCCTCTTCCAGGACCTGCGCCAGGAGGGCGGCTACTCCTACTCGGCGGAGGCCGACTACTCGCCGCGCGACGCCGAGTACGCCACGCTGACCGCGTACGCCGACGCGCTCCCGCAGAAGCAGGACGCGGTCGTCGGAGGCTTCGTCGACACGCTGGCACGCCTGCGGGCGGGCCGCATCGAGCAGTCCGAACTGGACTCCGTGCGCGGCAAGCTCCTCAAGATGTACGACGCCCCCGACCTCGCCGCCGCCTCGCTCCCCTCGTACGCGCTGAGCCTGCTCCTCGGCCACCGCATCCTGAGCCCCGGCCAGCACCGGGCCGAGCTGAACGCGGTCACCCTCGCGGACCTGCGCGAGGTCGCCCAGGAGGCCTGGAACGGCGCGCTGCTGCAGGTGCCGGGCCGGGGCGTGGACTGGGCGGGCTTCACCCTGGCCCCGCAGTTCTCCCAGACGTCGGTCAGCGGTACGCGTCACCAGTCGCTGGAGGACGACAAGGTCACCCTGGTCATCGGCACGGAAGGGGTCAGCCTGCTGACCCCGCGCGGACCGGTGACCGTGCGCTACGACGCGACGGCCGCCATGACCACCCGCCCGGACGGCGCCCGCTGCCTCACCGGCCACGACGGCTTCTCGGTGAGCGTCGAACCGACCCTCTACCGGGGTCTCACCCCGGAGCGCGTGGCCGCCGTCGACGCGGCGGTACCGCCGCGGGCGGTGGTCCGCATGCCGGCCCGCGAGCCCGACCGCATCCCGCAGCCGCGCAAGCGGGAGGCCTCCGGCGGCCGGACCGGGGGCGGCACCGGCCGGTCCACCTGGGCCTGGACGCTCGCCCTGTGGACGGTCGGCCTGCTGGCCGCCTGCTGGGGTCTGCTGTGCGCCGTCATCACGGCCGACGAGGCGAGCGCGAAGAACCCCGAGTGGGACGCCGTGACCGGCGTCTGGATCATGTGGCTGCCGCTGGTGGCGATGACGGCGGGCCTGTCCCGGGCCCGCCGCCGCCGACGCGGATAGGGCCTGTCCGGGGGCCGTGCCGGAGGCGTGTCCGGCACGATCCCGTTGTTCAGCGGAACTCGCCCGCCCCGCAGGGCTTTCCGGTCTGGGCAGGGGCGTACGGACGCTACAGCCGGTCCCCGTGAGTTCCGTCCCCGTGAGTGCCGTCCCCGTGCGCGCCGTCGGCGATGTGCAGGACCGCGTCGGCGGCGTCCAGGGTGGCCGGGTCGAGCGGGAAGTAGCCCTGCCGCGGGGTGGTGTCGGTACGGGTGCGGGCGGAGGGGAGCGCGGCGGGCGCGGTCAGTCCCCAGGTGGTGATCCGGCGTTGGAGGACGCCCTCGTACGTGTCCGGCCCGGGCTCGCGCAGCCCCAGCGCCTCGCTGCGGCCCAGGCTGCCGGCGACGAAGGTGTACGGCACGCCCAGCGCCCCCAGGACGGCTCCGGCGCCGAACCAGTCGAGGTCGGCCTCCCCCACGGGGATGGTGCTCAGGCTTCGCTGGAGGTGACGGTTGTGGGCGAAGACCAGGGTCGCGCCCCGCCGCGCTTCGAGGCTCCGGATGTCGAGGAGGTTCTGGGCCATGAGGGCGTCCCGGGTGGCGCCCAGGAGCGTGATCCGGGCGTCCTGCTCGATCCGCCGGGCCGACTGCCGGTGGTAGCGCAGCAGTCCGAGACCGGCGGTGAGGTGGATCCTCGCCCGGTGCCACTCGGCGCGCGAGGTCGCCGCGATCAGCTGCGGTGCGCGCGCATGGAGCGTGGTGAGCATGTCGTCCGCGATCACCCGCAGGCGGTCGGCCTCGGGCGTGGCGCCGGGCGACATGGCCGGGTCCATGACCGCCTCGGTACGGCTCCACCGTTCGTCGTCGCCGACGAGGCTCGCGAAGTCGAGGTCGAGGTCGAGGTCGAAGTCGAGGTCGAGGTCGAGGCCCAGGTAGGCACGGGCGTGTTCGAGGCGGGGCCGGGGGCTGGGGGCGCTCATGGTCTCCATCGGGGCGTCGAAGCCGTGGAAGGCCAGCCGTTCCTCCGCGGGGCGGCCCTCGTTGAACGCGCGCATCCAGGCGACCAGCCGGCGGTTGGGGTCCAGTTCCCCGAAGCCGTGCGAGAAGCCTTCGGCCATCGCCGCGTCGAGGGTGCCGACCCCTTCCTGGACGAAGTCGTTCACGGTGAGCGCGGCCACCCGGTCGCTCTCCAGGGCGATCGACCGGAAGCCGTGGTCGACGAGTTGGGCGAACAGTCGGTTGCGGACGGCGGCGAAGGCCGGTTCCTGGTGGGTCGGTTCACCCAGCGCCAGCAGTTCGCACGACGGGGTCACGAAGTCTCGGATGTCCTGACTCATGAGCCTCCAGCGTAACTTTGAAAAGCCGGTGGAGACTTGTGAGGCCATGACGTGCCCGTTCCTGCCGTGAACCCTCAAACCGGAGAGAGCCATGCGACCAGCCGACCTCGCGCGCGAGCACGGCATCTCGGCCCAGGCGGTCCGCAACTACGAGCGGGACGGGTTCCTTCCGCCCGCCGAGCGGACCCGCAGCGGCTACCGGATCTACACCGAGGCGCACGCGGCCGCGCTCCGCGCGTTCCTCGCCCTGGTCCCGGCCTACGGCCATTCGGCCGCCGGCGAGATCATGAACGCGGTCCACGGTGACGCCGTCGACGACGCCCTGGCCGCCATCGACCGCGGCCACCACCAGTTGCTCCGCGACCGGGCCACCCTCGACGCGGTGCGCAGGGCGGTGGATCATCTGACGGCGGAGTCCGGGGCCGCCCCGGCTCCGGCGGCCGACGGCACGCGGACCATCGGTGAACTCGCGCACCGGCTCGGTGTCACCCCGGCGACCCTGCGCAACTGGGAAGCCGCCGGGATCCTCACCCCGGCACGGGACCCGGCCACCGGTCACCGGGTGTACCGCTCAGCCGACCTCCGCGACGCCGAGCTCGCCCATCTGCTCCGGCGCGGGGGCTATCCGCTGGACCACATCGCCGCCGTGGTGCAGCGGATCCGCACGGCCGGCGGCACCGGGCCCCTGGCCGAGGCCCTGGACGAGTGGCGGCGACGGCTGACCGCGCGGGGCCTCGCCATGCTCACCGCGGCGACCCACCTCAGCGCCTGCCTGAACGGCGGCCCGCCCGGGCCATCCCGCCCATAACCCTCTTCACAACATGGACACATGAAGAACACGCCGTCCTCACGTTCGGTATGCTCCAGGCGCTCCAATCGCACCATTGAGGGGGGATTCCTCATGCGCATATCCATGCGTCGCGCCCTGTCCGCGGCCGCCGCTGCCGCCTCCGCCGGCGTGCTCGCCGTGTCGGCCGCCGGTCCGGCCCAGGCCACCGAGTACTCGTCCGCGCTGAAGGTCAAGGGCGTCCAGTACGACGCCCCGGGCAGCGACTCCAACCGGTGTTCCGGCGGCAACACCAAGGACGAGTACCTGACGATCAAGAACTACTCCCGCACCACGACGGTGAACCTCAAGGGCTACGTCGTGAAGGACGCCGCGGGCAACAGGTTCACGTTCCCCACCAGCCACAAGCTCGAGCCCGGCGACTACGTCAAGCTGCGCGGCGGCCGCGGCACCGACTCCGACGCCGGCAACGTCGTCTACCGCCAGAACTGCAACTTCATCTGGAACAACGACAAGGACACCATCTACCTGGTCAAGCCGACCGGGGCGCGCGCCGACGTCCACTCCTACACCAAGCGCGCGAACGACGCCGACGGCAACGGCTACATCAACTACCACGGCTGACCGCCGCCCGGCCCTGCCCGCGGAGCAGCACGTCCCGCCGGCCGCGACCGCGACGCCCCCGTCCCCGACGGGCGGGGGTTCGCGGGCGCGGGGAGAGCACCCGGCTCAGCAGCTCCGTCAACTGCCGGCGTTCCTCCGTGCCGAGCGGCGCGAGGAGTTCGGCGTTGGCCCGCTCGACCCGCTCCGCGCACCGCTCCAGGATCCGTACGCCCGCCGGTGTCACCCGCACGGCGTTCTTCCGGCGGTCGTGCGGATCGGGTCCCCGTACGGCCAGCCCGACCTCTTCGAGGTGGTTGAGCAGGAGGACCACGTCCTTCGCGTCGAAGCCCAGCCGGCGCACCAGATCGGCCTGGGCGACCGGACCGTACTCCGACACCGCCGCCAGCACGGCGTGCTGAGGCAGTTTCAGCCCCTCCCCGGCGATCGCCTCGGCGACCAGGCTCCGCCCGCGCTCCGCCACCCGCCCGGCCAGCCAGCTGGGCAGGGACTGGATGTGCGACAGGGCACGCGGCGGCTCGACGGGCTCCATGGGCTCGATGGGCTCCATGGCGGCAGGCTAACCCGCATCGTTGGCCTTCCCAGCGCCCTCTTGCCCCGGCCGGGGCGACGCTCACCTTCCCGGCCGAGGCTTCCGCCGCCTTCCTGAGGCCCTACTCGACGGTGACGGACTTCGCCAGGTTGCGCGGCTGGTCCACCTCGTTGCCCCGCGCGGTGGCCAGCTCGCAGGCGAAGACCTGCAACGGCACGGTCGCCACCAGCGGCTGCAGCAGCGTGGGCGTCGCGGGGATCCGTACGAGGTGGTCGGCGTAGGGGACGACCGCCTCGTCGCCCTCCTCCGCGATCACGATGGTCCGCGCACCGCGCGCCCTGATCTCCTGGATGTTCGAGACGATCTTGTCGTGGAGGACGGAACGGCCCCGGGGCGAGGGGACGACCACGACCACCGGCAGATCCTCCTCGATCAGGGCGATCGGCCCGTGCTTGAGCTCGCCGGCCGCGAAGCCCTCGGCGTGCATGTAGGCGAGCTCCTTCAGCTTCAGGGCTCCCTCCAGCGCGACCGGATACCCGACGTGCCGGCCGAGGAACAGCACGGTGTCCTTGCCGGCGAGGGAGCGCGCCAGCTCCCGTACCGGCTCCATGGTCCCGAGCACCTCCTCGACCGCACCGGAGATCCGCGCGAGGTCGCGGATGACGGCCCGGATCTCGTCGGCCCACTTGGTGCCCCGCACCTGCCCCAGGTACAGGGCCACCAGATAGCAGGCGACCAGCTGCGTCAGGAACGCCTTGGTGGAGGCGACGGCCACCTCGGGCCCGGCATGCGTGTACAGCACCGCGTCCGACTCCCTGGGGATGGTCGACCCGTTGGTGTTGCAGATGGCCAGCACCCTGGACCCCTGCTCACGGGCGTGCCGCAGCGCCATGAGCGTGTCCATGGTCTCGCCCGACTGGGAGATGGCGATGACGAGCGAGCGCGCGTCGAGGATCGGGTCCCGGTACCGGAACTCGCTGGCCAGCTCGACCTCGCACGGGATGCGCGTCCAGTGCTCGATGGCGTACTTGGCGATGAGGCCGGCGTGGAAGGCCGTACCGCACGCGACGATGACGACCTTGTCGACCTCCCGCAGCTCGGAGTCGCTGATCCGCACCTCGTCGAGGGTCAGCGAGCCGGAGGCGTCGATCCGCCCGAGGAGCGTGTCGGCGACCGCCTTCGGCTGCTCGGCGATCTCCTTGAGCATGAAGTAGTCGTAGCCGCCCTTCTCCGCCGCCGACGCGTCCCAGTCGACGTGATACGAGCGGACGTCCGCCGGACGCCCGTCGAAGCCGGTGACGGTCACCCCGTCCCGCCGCAGCTCGACGACCTGGTCCTGCCCCAGCTCGATCGCCGACCGCGTGTGGGCGATGAACGCGGCGACGTCCGAGGCGAGAAAGGCCTCGCCCTCCCCGACGCCCACCACGAGCGGTGAGTTCCGCCGGGCCCCCACCACCACATCCGGCTCGTCGGCGTGCACCGCGACGAGGGTGAACGCGCCCTCCAGCCGCCGGCACACCAGCCGCATGGCCTCGGCGAGGTCGGCGGTGGCGGAGAACTCCTCGGCGAGCAGATGGGCCACGACCTCGGTGTCGGTCTCGGAGGCCAGCTCATGGCCCCGCTCCTCCAACTCGGCCCGCAGCGCGGCGAAGTTCTCGATGATCCCGTTGTGCACGACGGCGACCCGCCCCGCGTTGTCGAGATGCGGATGCGCATTGGCGTCCGTCGGCCCGCCGTGCGTGGCCCACCGCGTGTGCCCGATCCCCGTCGTCCCGGTCGGCAGCGGCCGCGCCCCGAGCTCCTTCTCCAGGTTGACGAGCTTGCCGGCCCTCTTGGCGGCGGCCAGCCCGCCGTCGGCGAGCACGGCGACACCGGCCGAGTCGTATCCCCGGTACTCCAGCCGCTTCAGCCCGGCCATCACGACCTCGAGCGCCGACTGAGACCCCACGTATCCCACGATTCCGCACATGCGCGGCAGCCTAGGCGCGAAAAGCCGCCCGAACACGCCTCCACGTGCCCGAATTCGGAAATTCCAACAGCCGGTCCATGGGGCACCGCAGGCAGATGCCCGATACGGCCTCGGGAGGCCCGTACCCCCGGCGCCCCAGAGGTACGGGCCTTGATTCAGCGTGTGTTTTCGACGTCAGGCCGGATCCGGAACGGACTGGAGTGTTCCGTCGTCCACGACCAGCTCGTGATAGCCGAAGCGTTCGCCGAGCTCGTGGTACCGGAGGTAGCGCGACTCCGCGACCGGAACCAGGTACGCCTTGAGCACCCGCAGGAAGAGCCGGAACCCGAGATCGGGATCGACGCGGGCGACCACCTCCTCCAGCGCGCCCACCACCTCGGCCCCGCCGGCCCCGACGGCGTGCCGCACGTCCGGCGCGGCCGCGCGGATCTCCTCCAGGACAGCCTCCTCCAGCGGCCCGTCCGCCGGGGGGTCCGGCGGTACGGGAGTGAAGGAGGGCTGGTCGAGGCGTATCCGGTCGGCACAGATCCGGACGATGTCGCCCAGCCATGCCCGCCCGTCCCTCCGCACGTCGTCCCCGTCGCAGGGCAGGCCGATCGCCGCACGCCAGAGCAAGTCGATCACCCGGGTGGGCACCGACGACTCCAGCAGCCGCAGGGCGTCGTCCAGGAGCGTCGCCGCATACGCCCCGTCACCCCAGTCCGCCGCACCGGCGACGATCTCCTCCGGCGTGGCCTCACCCGCCCAGGGCCCGGCGAACCACTTGGTGAGCCCGCTGAGCCCGAAGTCGATCCAGATGTCCTGTCGTCGCACCCTCACCTCACGGCCTCGCACCCTTGGGGTACGAGGTGTACACCATGTAGCCCGTCGAACGAGAGGAGGTCCGTCGGGCTCTCGGAGTCCTTCGGGGTCTCCCGCATCCACTTCGCCAGCCGGTCCTGGTTCTTCTTGTTCTGGGCCGGCGACCCTCCGGTGAGCCACTTCTTCATCGCCTCGTTCACGGCGTTCTGGGCAGTTTCCAGATCCTTCCAGACCCCGGTCACACCAGGGTGGTTCGGGTTCCTCTCCCAATCGCGCTGGGCTTTGGCGCGCGCTCGCTCCGGAGTCGTATCGACATGGTCGTCGATCGTGTGGGCGCCGCGGTCACCGTCGTGCAGGGTCAGGTCGAGGCAGTTGTGGACCAGGACGTCCCGTGCCGGGGCGCCCGGCGTGCCCTCCGTACCCACGTAGAAGGTGTGCAGCCCGTCGACCGTCAGGTCGTACACAGTGCGCGGTGCCAGACCCGACCGGTCGTGCAGGGCACTGACGACACGGGACGTGCCGTCCGGCCCACGCAGCCGGTCACCGGTCCGCAGGTCGGCCATGAAGGTCCAGCCCTGTCCTGCGACGTACACCCGGTGCCCAGCCGTGCTGGTCAGGCCGTACCCGTCAGCGAAGGAGATGTCGACGAGCCGCCGCGTCTCGTGCCGGATGGTGTCCGTGACCGGCTGGGCAGCGTGGGCACCGGTCTCGGCGTCCGTCGCCAGGAGCAGGTCGCCTTCCCGGATCGAGCCGATCGGCCGACGCGTACGTCTGCCATCAGCACCGGCGTGTCCGCCGGGAAGCTGTTGACGCGGCAGCTGGTCAGCGCATCTTCGACGATGTTGACCTTCTGCTCGATGGCCGCCAGCGTGCTTGGGTCGATGTCCAGCTTCTTGAGGGCCTTGAACGCGTCAGCGACGCCGACACCGGTCTTCAGCGCGGCGTCCAGGGCGCGGATCCGGCTACCGGCCAGATGCGGACCCGGCAGGTCATCGGCAGCTTCAAACGGCTCCGTCCGCTCGGTGACCGCGCTGCACGACCGCTCGGGCCTGACCCCGCGTACGGTCTACGACCTCACCGTCGACGACCTGCACACGTATTATGTGCTGGCGGGGCAGACGCCGGTACTCGTTCACAACAGCAACGGATGTATGAACTGGGCCTCCAACAGCGTTAAAACGTGGGGTCACACATTCAAGAAGGGCGTCCCGCTTGCGCGGGCCACTGCGCGCCGACCCCGATTCCGGAAGCAACAGCATCGGCCCGCAGCGGCGCCGCCGGCCCGCTCCGCCGAACGCCGCACAGCATCACGTCAGGCCGCGGCAGCCAAAGGCCGCGATCGTCGTCGGCGTGCCATCACAGGCGAGGCCACAGATCGAGCAGCCCATCCCGCTGCCGAGCGGCCAGGCCGGAGCAGGGCGGATGCCGTGACGGAAGGAAGAGGCGTGGTTGGGGCCGGTGCGGGGTTGCTGGAAGCACACGTGGCGGGTGATCTCTCGGCGCACCCGCCGTCGTGGCTGACTTTCTGTGGCTGAGCTTGAAGGTGCGACGGGGATCAGGTGACCAGCGACGGTGGTGCGAGCGTCCGTGCTCGGTCGTACAGGTCCCGGGCCGTCGCGTTCTTCAGATGAGGGCGCAAGAGACCGAACATCGCCTTCACGCGCTCGTCGGCGCGGCCGGACTGCACCTTGGGGTAGTCGTCGAGGGCCTGGTGCCAGGTGACGCAGGCCGCTTCCAGATGGCCGAGTTCCAACTGCCGCTCTGCCAACAGGCCACGACGGTGTACTCGTGTGCGCTGGTACACGCTGGGGCGGAGCCGGTCCGCTTGCTGCATGGCTTCGACGGCTCCGGCCTTGTCACCGAGTTCGTAACGCACCTGGCTGACGTGGTAGTTGAGCGAAGAAGGGTCATACGAGCCGAACGCCTTTCCGCGTGACTCGGCACGGTCCATGGCCGCCTCGGCCTCCCGGATGTAGCGCAGCGCGCCCGCACGGTCGCCGGTCTGCGCGGCGGCATGCGCCTGCTGGCCGACGAGGAAGGCCAGCATCCGGGGCCCGGCTTTCGGGGAGGCGGCGGCAGCGGCGTCGGCCAGCTCCATGGCCTTCGCCCCGTGGCGGAGGTCGACTGCCTGGACGCTCATGCCCCGCAGGGTAGTGCAGTACGTCAGGTGGTCCTCGGCAGCGCCAGCCAGCTCCAGGGCCTTGACGTAGTAGCGCTGCGCGAGACCGTGCAGCCCTTCGTCCACAGCCATGTAGCCGGTCAGGTAGAGCAGGTCCGAGGCGGCGGACAGCATCGCCTTGCGTACGTCCTCGGACGTGTCGGCGCGCAGGTAGGAGGCCACAGTGTTGACCATGAACGAGGCCGCCATGGGGCGTGCGTGACGGCCGCCGAACTCGTCGTCCAGCTCCGAGACACGCTCGGTCATGGCGACGACCATGTCCACTTCATTCATGCCGATGCGACTCGTGCGGCCGGACTGGACGGCGTCGGCACGCCCAACCACATCAGGCCAGCCGGGAATGGTGACGGCCACGGAGAACAGGCCGGCACCCAGGACACTGCGGCGGGACGGGTCCATATCCAGCCTCCCCAGGACGATCACCCCTTCCACGGTATCCGCAGCCGCGGAGGAGCGATCGCGTGGAACGGGCAGCCCGGCCTCGGCATGGGTGACGGGGCGGCCGAGGTGGCGGGAGAGGGCTTCGAGGATGCATGCGCGCACCGCACCGCGCGGGACGGTGCCTCCGAGCCAGTGGCTCACCGCCGACTCGTCGTAACGCAGAGGGATTCCGGTCTCCGTACCGACGCGGTTCACCGCCCGCGCGAACTGACGGTGAGTCCAACGGCTCTCGGCGAGCAGGCGCCCGAGCGCCACGTTCGGTTCACGCTTGGCCATGCCCTCAACTCCCCGTGACCTTGCGAACTTTCAAGGCTTTCAAGTCCTGACGCTGCGGCAACGGTACCGCTGAGCGTGGTCGTGCGGTTGCGTAGAGACAGCAGGGAACGGCGAGACCTCGCCGCAGCCGTCGTCTGAGGGGCTGAGGGATGAGAAGTGAAGCGCGGGCCCGTCTGGCCCGGCTGGCCGAGGAGCGGGGCGTGGACGGGGTGTTGAGGATCGACACCTACGAGGGCACGGACCTGCCGCCGGGTTCGAATCGATTCTCGCCGGGTCGCTGCCCGCAGCACCGCAGTGCCACGCCTGAGGACGCAGCGGCGAGGCTGAGCGCCGCACTACGCGAGGTCAACGAGCGCAGCCGTGGAGAGCGGCTATGAATCGGTTGGCCGCAGTCGTCGGCCGCTACGCCGGACCGCTCCTGATCATCACTATCTCGGGTTCAGTCGGCTTCGTCCTGGGCGTGGCCGCCGCATCCACACCCACCTGACTCCTCCCCGTCACGCATCCAGGCTCCCCACCTGTGACGAGGGAGGGCCCGCCGCCGGAAGCGGTGGGCACCCCGCCCGGCTGCCTTCTTCGCAAGGGTCCGGCAGCCGGACGGGTCCAACTCCGCAGCATCGGCCGCGGAGTCCACTGAAAACCGTAAGGGAGAAAACGATGAACGTGGACGAGCTGTTCACCGGCGACCTGATCACCGGCGTCCCGGCCGTCGAGGCCGCGCTGCTCGACAAGATGCCGGGCGGCGGCGACAACAACGGCGACCACTGCAGCAAGTGATGCAGGGCTGACACCAGGCGGGGCGGGGCCATAGGTGGCCCCGCCCCGCCGCACGGCATCGGAAAGGGACGACATGCTGTCGATGCGTCTGCGCCTGGCCGATCTCCAGGAGCCCAAGTGGAGATCACAGGGCGGCCGTTGGATCAACGGCGAGAGCTGGATCGAGCCCGCGAACGTGTCCACTCTGGTCATGGAGGTCAACGATGACCAGGCGCCGCGCGTACGGGTCCGCGTGAAGGAGTGCAGGCGGGACGAGGCCGACTTCGTCGCGCTCACCATGGAGCCCGGACAAGCCCGCCTGGCGGCGGGTGTCTTCGGCACAGCCCCGCTCTACCTGACAGAGAAGGCCGGCGAACTGCACGCCTCGTGGGACCTGACACTACTGCGACCGTATCTGCGGGCCGACCGCCTGGTGCCGCGCGTTGTCGCCCGCACGCTGACGAGGCAGCACCGCTACACGTCCGAGACGCTCTTCAAAGGCGTCTACCGCCTCACCGAACGGGCAGCGGCCACGTTCACTCCCTCGGGACTCAGCATCCACTACCCCGACCCCGCCGAACACGTGCTTGAGCCGCGTACGCTGCGGCCCGGCGTGGATCCACTCATGACTCTGGACGAGTTGCTGACCGACGTGATCCGCCAGACGCCGACGGCAACCGGATGTGTAGGTGTTGAGCTGTCCGGCGGCGCGGACTCCGGGAACGTCGCCCTGGCCGTGAAAGCAGCGCGCTTCCCCGAGGTGTACAGCTTCGGCCTGCTGGTGGGAGGGAGCACCGGCAGGCAGCAGCGCGAGCGGCGTCGGGCTCTTGTGGAGCACTGCGGCTTCCGAGACACGGCCACCCCCGCCCTGCAGCACCCACCCTTCTGCGCCGGGGGCGTGCGCGATCTGTGCAAGCCGCACGATCCGGCGGGAGCCTTCTACCAGGAGGCGTTCGATGTCGTGCGCGAGCAGGCAGCCGCCCGGCGGTGCGAGGTCATGTTCACGGGCAGCGGCGGGGACGAGATCAACGCCCACCACTCCAGGACTCAGGCCAAGCTGCCGACGCCGGAACCCGTGCCGTGGCTCGGCGACAAAGCAGTCCGAGCGCTCGCCGAAGTCAATGAGCACCTGGCCCCCATCCCAGTGCTGCCCGTACCGACCCTGATGGCGTTCGGGATGCACAACCCTGGATTCCTCCGGGCCGGAATCTGGCCGGTGAGCCCGCTCGCGCATCCGCGGATCGTGCGGTTCATGGAGCAGCTACCGCACGAGCACAAGCGAGGCAAGGCGCTGTTCCGCGAACGGATCAGACGGGCCGGGCTGCCCGAGTGGGTGGCCGCGCCGGCCGAACCGGAGAACTTCCTGGCCGTCCTGGAGAAGGGTTTACGTTCCTACGGCTTGCCGGTCTTGGACGACATGCTGAAGGAGTCCATCCTGGTGGACCTCGGCTACGTTGACGGCAAGGTTCTCGCCAAGGCGGGGAGGAACGCCGACTCCGCGCCGGTCGTCCCCGATCTGCTGTGCGATGTGCTTGCCCTGGAGGTCGGACTGCGAAGCCTCATGTGACCAGCCCCGAGACGGAAGCCGAGCACGTGGAAGCCACCAACCTCCTGTACCGCGATCCGGCACTCTACGACGTGGTCCAGTCCGACAGCACGAGCGCCGGAATGTGCCAGACCCTGATCGAGCTGCACCGGCCGGACGCCCGGACCCTGGTCGACTTCGGATGCGGTACCGGCCGCGACCTGGAGATCCTCGCCAAGCGCTTCGAGTGCATCGGCGTGGACCTCCAGCCCCGCATGGTCGACTACGCCCACCAGGCCCGGCCCGGGCTGGACATCCGCACCGGCGACATGCGCACCGTGCGACTCGGCAGCCGCATGGACGTGGTGACCTGCATGGGCAACAGCCTCGCTTACGTGCACGACAACGAGTCGATCAGCCAGGTCTTCGCCACCTTCGCCGCCCACGCCCGGCCAGGAGCGCTACTCGTGCTGTGTTCCCCCGTCGCCCCGATCACCCGGACCGAGCCGACCACCGCCACGGTCGACACCCCGACGGGATCCGCGACCGTCACCATCCGCCACACGTGGGACCTGCGGACCCAGATCAACACCATGCACCGGCACTGGCTGCTCCCCTCGGGCGACGAGGCCCGAGACGAGATCCGCAGGCGCGTCCTGTTCCCCCAGGAGCTCGAACGCTACGCGGAGGGCGTCGGCTTCGAGGTCCTGGACATGCTCGACGGCACAGGGACAGGGCTTACTGGCCCAACGGCGTACACGGTGGCTCGACAAACGCCGCGGTGACCGCCGGGCCGAGGAATGGCACCAGCGCCAGCCGTTCGACTCCTGACGGCAGTAGCGACGGCAACACCCACGGATTCCCCCGCACAACCACGGACACCAGCGGAACGCAAATCGCGCGCTGACCAGCGAAGAAGCAGGTAGAGGGGCACCGCGTAGCACACGTACCATGTGCTGGCTGGACAGACTCCAGCACTCGTTCACAATTGCAACGTTGCGCTGGGTCAGAAGGCTGAAGGCACCTACGAGTGGGCCGAAAAGCTGGGCTACAAACACTTCGGGAAACTGGAAGGCTGGCAAGGGCCGGTAGAGGCGGCGATCAGGGATACCAGAAACATCCTTCACGTAAACATGAAGGGAGTTGGGTCTTTCGTTGACGCTGCGAGGGACGGGCTTACCCCGGGGCGCCCATATGCCACAGATGTCGAGAATTCTCAGTGCCGGAGCCCGACTGGGGTTCGTTCGGCAGAATTCGCCTCTACATAGATTGAGCTCGTGGACGGTGTAGCACTGATAGGAATGATCAACTTCGATCTCTATCCGGAGATTCAGGATGCTGGCTCGCTGTCTTCGGCCATGGCCGAAGCGGCAGATAAGGTCGGCCTCGATTTGGCCGGAGTGCGCAGTCAATCCGAGGCTGGGTCGGGCGTGATCTCCACCGCGCAGGTGGATTCAAGTCGCGGAAAGGTCTTGGTGTGGCTCGGCGAGTCCACGAGAACATTCTTCGTCGGTATCCAAGAGGGCCGGTTCGTCTGGGCGGAAGGTGCCACCGATGATCTCGCTGATCTGGTTGCCGCGTCGATGGCGTGGCGTGATGGGATGTCGGTAGGCGAGTTCGCAGAGAACTTTCCTTTCATGACGCTGACGCGACTCGCCAAGGCGCGGGAGGCGGGTGATCCGGTCCCGGCCCAGTGGGACTGGCTCCTGAACTCGAAGATATTCGAAGAGGAGCGACCTCTTGTAGAGGCCGCTCACGGCGAGTATCGCTTCCGTCGACTGTTCCCGAATCTGAGTCATGGGACTTTGCGGCTCAGTACGAATCTTGGAGTGCAGGGATCGCGCGAGCTTCACATCAAGCCTCTGGATGCCGGCCGCTATCGCGTCGAAGATACTTCAGTATCTGGTTCGTCTTTCGACGCTGGCACCTTGACGGAGGCGGTCGTAGCCGCCGCCGAATTTCTTGATAGAGGCCCAGATTTGAAATGAGGTGGCATCCTTTGTTGCAGCGATCTTTCGCGGGCATGGGCATCCGCCCGCGATTTTCCCAACGCTCCAGCAAATCGGAAGCCCAATCAGGTGCGTCCCGTCGAGGCTTCTGAGGGGCTTGACGGCAGTAGTTGACGGCAACGGCGGCGGACACTGGGGGTGTTCGCCGCCGTTGCCGTGCGTGCGTCAGGGGTTCATCTGCGGGTGGATCTGCTGGACGGATCGAGCCGCCAGATTCTGGTGCACGAGCCGGCCGGAGGGCGCTATGAGATCATCCGCGCCTCGGTACCAGAGGCCGCCTGAATCGAGGTGCCGGCCGGTGATCTACTCGCTTACCCGCGAGCCGCCGAGTAATGCCGCGGAGCAAAATACCCGAACCGAACTGGGACGCACTGAATGGGTGAGGTGACGCCGGAGTCCACCGGTTCCGAACTGTTCCGATCGGAAAGGTACTTCAAGGTCTGGCAGTACGCCGTCGGTCATCGCAGGCTGCCCCCGACGCCGTATGGTCGCTCCCCGGTATCCGGCGGACCACTCCGGTCACGGTGACCGAGGCCCAGCGCGGACCGTCGCGGCGCGCACCGCTGGACAGGACCTCACCCCCGCCGGCCGCCGCAGCGGAAGCCCCGGACGGCACCGCATCGGAAGTCGTTGCGTCTCACTTGCCGAAAGCCGGACCGGGCCCAGTGACCCGAAGACCCCGAGGACAGGAAGAGCACGGAGAATGCCAGATTTCGTACGAGAGGGACGTCTGTTCCGGGTGGTCAGCTTCTCGGCGTCACACCGGCAGCTGCTGTTGTGCAGCGAACCCACTGCCGTCGACAACACGGACACCCGCGTCGAGGTGTACTTCGGGCATGTGGAGCTCATGCTGCTCAAGCCCATCTACGAGAAGGGGATCCACGTCCGCAGGGCGTCGGAGGCGGAGTTCGCGGTGCTGAAGGAGCGTCATGACCTCCCCGCGGACGATGCGTGCTTCACCTGGATGATCGAACCGGACGGGGACAGCTTCGTCGTCTCCGGCAACCCCTCGTGGCGCGAGGCGGACCGCAAGTTCGAGGACCCGTCCCTGTTCGACTTCTCCCAGCCCTGGCCCCCGGACTTCCCCATGGAGTACGGCAACGTCCGCTGACGCGGAGACGCGCGGAGGACCCGCCGAGGGCCCCCCTGCCACAGGGGGCGCCCTCGGGACCGGGGCCGCACAACCCGGCCCGCATCACAAAAAGGGCATCCAGGCTGGTCAGGCCCTCGCCGGGGTGCCGGGCCGCCGCCCGGCGTGACGCACCCCACCCCGCCACCCCGTTCAAACTCCGTTAACAATGGACTGTGATCTCACCGGTCTCCCCGATGCCCCGGAGCGCCCACCGGCCCAGGCCGGAGGCGACTCCCTTCGTCGACCTCACCCGTCGCGAGTGGAGCGCGCTGCGCGACAAGACGCCGCTGCCGCTCACCGCCGAGGAGGTCGAGAAGCTGCGCGGCCTCGGCGACGTCATCGACCTGGACGAGGTGCGGGACATCTACCTCCCGCTGTCCCGGCTGCTCAATCTCTACGTGGGCGCCACGGACGGGCTGAGAGGGGCCCTGAACACCTTCCTCGGCGAACGGGGCTCCCAGTCCGGCACCCCGTTCGTCATAGGTGTCGCCGGTTCCGTGGCCGTGGGCAAGTCGACCGTCGCCCGGCTCCTCCAGGCGCTGCTCTCCCGCTGGCCCGAGCACCCCCGCGTGGAACTGGTGACCACCGACGGCTTCCTCCTGCCCACCCGGGAGCTGGAGGCCCGCGGCCTGATGTCGCGCAAGGGCTTCCCGGAGTCGTACGACCGCCGTGCCCTGACCCGGTTCGTCGCCGACATCAAGGCGGGCAAGGACGAGGTCACCGCCCCCGTCTACTCGCACCTGATCTACGACATCGTCCCCGACCGGCGGCTGACCGTCCGCCGCCCCGACATCCTCATCGTCGAGGGCCTGAACGTCCTCCAGCCGGCACTCCCCGGCAAGGACGGCCGCACCCGCGTCGGCCTCGCCGACTACTTCGACTTCAGCGTGTACGTCGACGCGAGCGCCGAGGACATCGAGCGCTGGTACCTCAGCCGCTTCAGGAAGCTGCGCCAGACCGCCTTCCAGAACCCGGACTCGTACTTCAGGAAGTACACCCAGGTCTCCGAGGAGGAGGCCCTCGACTACGCCCGCACCCTCTGGCGCACCATCAACAAGCCCAACCTCGTCGAGAACATCGCCCCCACCCGCGGCCGGGCCGCGCTGGTCCTGCGCAAGGGCCCCGACCACAAGGTGCAGCGCCTGAGACTGCGCAAACTCTGACGGCTACCCTGCCCCCATGCTGCATCTGCGCCTGATCACACCGTCGGACAGGACCGACGACGTGGTCCGCCTGATCGACAAGACCGTCGGCACCACCCATCTGGTGGTGATGGAGGGCGCCGCCCGCAACCCCGTGGGAGACGTCGTCCTGTGCGACGTGGCCCGCGAGGCCGGCGACGAACTCCTCTCCGGGCTGCAGGAGCTGGGCCTGGACGAGAGCGGTTCGATCGCCGTCGAGAACATCGACCTGTCCCTCTCCCGGCGCGCCGACCACGCCGAGGCGGAGGCACCGGGCGAGGGCGCGGACGCGGTCCTGTGGGAGCACCTCACCGACGCCACCCACGAGGAGTCGACGCTCTCCGTCACCTACTTGTCCTTCATCACGCTGGCCACGATGATCGCCGCCTGCGGTGTGGTCCTCGACAACGCGATCCTGATCGTGGGCGCGATGGCCGTCGGCCCGGAGTTCGGCCCGCTGGCCGGTGTCTGCACGGCGATCGTGCAGCGCGCCCCGCGGCTGGCGCTGCGTTCCCTGGTCGCGCTGCTGGTGGGCTTCGCCGTGGCGATGGTGGCGACGGCCGGGTTCAGCCTCTTCATGGACGCCGTGGGCCTGTTCACCGAGGGGCAGCTGGAGGCCGACCGACCCAACACCGGGTTCATCTACGCCCCGGACTGGTTCTCCTTCGTCGTGGCCCTCCTGGCCGGGGCCGCCGGCACGCTCTCCCTCACGTCCGCGAAGTCGGGCGCCCTGGTCGGCGTGGCCATCTCGGTGACCACGGTCCCGGCCGCCGCCAACGCGGCCGTCGCCCTGATCTACGGCGACACCAACCAGACCCTGCGCTCCTCGGAGCAACTGCTCCTGAACCTGCTGGGCATCATGCTGGCCGGCACCCTGACGCTGCTGACCCAGAAATGGCTCTGGTCGAGGCAGCGGGGCCGTTCGAGGGCTTCCTGATCAACCGGTGCGGACCCCGTACCGGTTCAGGACCTGGCAGGCGCGGGCCGTGCCGTTCTCGGCCCGCAGCACCCGGCCGATCCGGCGCGCGGCGTCGGCGTAGGGCGTGTGCCGGGTGAGGGCGCGCAGGCGCCGGACGAGCTCGGGGACGGCGAGATCACGGGCCGGCAGCGGGGCGGGCCCGGCGCCGAGCCCACGCACCCGTGCGGCCCAGTAGGCCTGGTCGCCGAAGAACGGGCAGACCAGCGAGGGCCTTCCGGCCCGCAGGGCCGAGGCCGTCGTGCCGGCCCCGCCGTGGTGCACGACGGCGGCCATCCTCGGGAACAGCCAGTCGTGAGGCGTGTCGCCGACCACCAGGATGTCGTCCTCGCTGGTGGCGGGATCCCCGGCCAGCACCCCGCGCAGTTTCGCGCGCCGCAGGGCCGTCCGCAGGAGGGCGTCGGTCGCCTCGGGGTCGCCGGTCCGCATGCTGCCGAATCCGACGTAGACGGGCGGGGGCCCGTCGGCGAGGAAGTCGAGCAGGTGCCGTGGGGGCTCCCACTCGGGCTGGTCGTGGTGCCAGAAGCCGGTCACATGGACGTTCGGCCCCCAGTCGGGCGGCCTCGGCACGACCGCCGGGCTGAACGCGCAGAGCACGGGGGCGCGCCGGGCCTGCCGGAAGGGGGCCGCCAGGGGCAGCTCCGGGAGGCCGAGGCTCTTGCGGCGCCACACGTTGACGTACTTGCGGCACACGAGCCAGGACCCGAGGTCGACCGCGTCGAAACTGAACCGGTTGCCCAGGGAGCCCAGCATCCGGGCGGCCGGTGCGAACGGGTGCGGGAAGGCCCTCGTGGGCTGGCTCGGCTGGAAGTGGACGACGGCGTGCGGGACGTGGAGGTACTCGCTCAGGTGAACGCCGAGGAAGCTGAAGGTGGGGGCCAGCACCAGGTCGGCTCCCCGGGCGCCGGCCCTGGTCTCCTCGAGGATCGGCATCATGTGCGGACGCAGGACCCGGTCGATCCGGCGGACGAAGGCCACCGGGTTGCTGCGGCCGGCGAGGAGTTCCTGGCCCTCGGCGGACTCGATGATCTCCGCCGGGTCGGCGGGGAGGGCGTGGAAGTCCAGTCCCGCCCCGGCGACCAGCGGCCGGTAGCGCCCGCTGGCGAGGACCCTGACCGTGTCGCCTCCACGGGTCAGGGCCCGGCCCAGCGCCAGGCAGGGCTGGACGTCACCCCGGGATCCGGCGGCGAAGATCACCACTGTCCGCCCCATGCCGACGCCTCTCCTCTCCGCGCTCGTCTCCGCTCAGCCGCTGTGCCCGGCACCGGTGTGCGCGCGCTGTCCCAGCGACGTCATGACCACGGGCCAGATGCGGTGCAGTTCCTTCTGCCAGTAGGGCCAGGAATGCGTCCCCGGCGCGTACAGATGCGTCGAGACGTCCACACCCGCCGCACGGAGCGAGGACGCGAACCTCACGGTCTGCTTCGGCAGGGCGGCTTCGCCGAGGACGCTCGCCAGCAGCGCGTCCATCGGGCGGCCCCGGTCCAGCGGTCCGGGCACGCTGTTGCCCACGGACAGATGGACGTGCGTCCCGCGGAAGGCACGTGGCATGGCCGCGGGATTGTGGGCCTGCCAGACGCGGAAGTTCCGCACCGGGTCGCCCCAGACCTTCTTGACGTCGACGCCGTCCCGCCCCGAGCCGAGTCCGATGGCCAGCCGCACACCGGGGTCGTTGAGATCCACGTAGGAACTCATCGCCGCCGCGTACCGGAACAGTCCGCGGTGGTGTGCCGAGTAATTGAGTGCGCCGAATCCGCCCATGGAAAGTCCCACGACGGCTCGTGAGGAGCCGGCCCGGTATTTCTTCTCCATGAGCCGTACGAGTTCGCCGGTGTGGAATGTTTCCCAGCGGTGCGTACCGTCGAACCAGTCGCTGTAGTAACCGGCTTTTCCGGCGTCGGGCATGACGATGAGCACGTCGGAGTTCTGCGACAGCTCTTCCACGTCCGTCTCTCGCGTCCACGACGTGTAGTCGTCGTCACCGCCGTGGAGCATGTACAGAACGGGGTAGGTGGCGTGCGGTTCCCTTCTCCAGCTCTCGGGGAGAATGACGCGGACGGGAATGGACCTCCCCATGGCCGGTGAACTGACCGTGAGGTCGCGCACCCGGTCGTCGATCTTTTTCACGGCAGTGATACGAGCGCCTGCACCAGCAGGCCCAGGCGTGCCGTCCGGCCTCAGCTCAGCCGCATTCGCCTCGGTGGAGAACAATGCGGCGACGAGCCCGAGGCACACCACGAAGAATTTCATGGGCTGCGGAACTCCTCAGGAGGGAATAAGCTCGCCAGAGCATGTCGGAAATATGCTGGTCATCACCAGCGGACACACCGTTCACCGGGCGTCGGCAGGGCAATCGCCCATACGGCACAGCCACGGTTGCGGGGCGGCAGGTCAGCGGTTCTCGTGGAACAGTCGCAAGACGTCAGCGAGATTGGAGCCGAAATGACATCGCCCCTGTCCGAAGCGGTCATCGCGGGTGCGGACGCAGCGGCCCTCGAATCCCTCCCTCTCCCCGACCACTTCCCGGCGGCCTGTGTGCGCGCCGCCGACGTCAACATGTTCGAGGGCGTCGAGGACAAGGACGTACGCAAGTCCCTGAGCGTCGGGGACGTTCCCATGCCGGAACTCGCCCCGGACGAGGCTCTGATCGCCGTGATGGCGAGCGCGATCAACTACAACACGGTGTGGACGGCCATGTTCGAGCCGCTGCCCACCTTCCAGTTCCTCAAGGCCATGGGACAGGCCGGGGGGTGGGAGGCGCGGCACGATCTGCCGTACCACATCGTGGGGTCCGACGCCGCGGGCGTCATCGTCCGCACGGGATCGTCCGTGCGGAAATGGAAGGTCGGTGACCACGTCTCGATCTCGCCGGCCTACGTCGACGAGCAGGATCCCGACACCCACCGCGACGGCATGCTCGGCCTCGGGCAGAAGGCCTGGGGGTTCGAGACGAACTTCGGCGGCCTGGCCCACTACGCCGTCGTCCGCGCGAGTCAGCTGATGCCGAAGCCCCCCGCGCTGACCTGGGAGGAAGCGGCCGTCAACCCGCTGTGCGCCAGTACGGCCTACCGCATGCTGGTCAGCGACCGCGGGGCGCGGATGAAGCAGGGCGACATCGTGCTCGTCTGGGGCGCGACCGGCGGGCTGGGCTCCTACGCCGTCCAACTGGTGCGCAACGGCGGCGGTATCCCGGTCGGCGTGGTGAACTCCGACGAGAAGGCGCGTCTGCTCAGGTCGCTGGGCTGCGAGGCCGTCATCAACCGCCAGGAGGTGCTGGGCGGGGACGACACGCTGCTGGGGCGGCCCGAGGGCTGGAAGCGGATGGGCAGGGCGATCCGCGAGGCGGTCGGCGACGACCCCCACATCGTGTTCGAGCACGTCGGCAGGAAGACCTTCGCGGCGTCCGTGTTCCTGGCCAGGCGCGGCGGGACGGTCGTCACCTGCGGCTCCAGCACCGGCTACGAGCACACCTACGACAACCGCTACCTGTGGATGCGGCTGAAGCGGATCATCGGCAGCCACGGCGCGAACCTGCACGAGCAGTGCGAGGTCAACCGGCTCATCGCGCTGGGCGGCGTGGTTCCCGCCCTGTCGACGACGTATCCGCTGGCGGAGGTCGGGGCGGCCACCCGGACCGTCCAGGTCAACGAGCACATCGGGAAGGTCGGAGTGCTGTGTCTGGCTCCGCGCCCCGGCCTCGGTGTCACCGACCCGCAGGCCAGGGCCCGCATCGGTGAGGAGCGCTTGCGCCTGTTCCGCAGGTGAGCCCCGCGGAACAGGCGCGGCGCGCCGCTCACTCGGCCGGCCACCCCAGGGCGCGGACGAGGTGCCGCGCGATGGTCTGGACGTGGGGCGGGTCGATGACCGACAGATGGTCGCCGCCGACGGGGACGATCTCCAGGGACGGGCACAGGGGCGCCCAGCCGAGGTCGGCGTCCTGGCGCAGGTAGCGCGGGTCCAGCGCGGTGGTGAGCTTCTGCGGCTGCTGGGCGCGGTAGAGCACCACATGCCCGTCGTAGGGGCGCGGAGCGTACCGTTCGCCGACGCGGGCGTCGACGTACGAGGTCCGCTGGTGATCCATGATCCCCGGGCTCATGTCGAGGCCGGCGTCGGCGACGAGCCGCATGATGACGTCGATCTGCTGGTCGTCCGGGGTGGCCGCCAGCTCCTCGTAGGGCAGCTCGAGGCGGTGACCGTACGTCTTCTCGATGTACTCGGCGAAACGGCCGAAGCGTTCGAGCAGGAACTCCGGGGACTCCTTCTGCTGCAGGGCGGCCGGCAGGATGGTGTCGATCAGCCCGAGGTATCCGATGCCCTGCCCTTCCTGGGTCAGCTGACGGGCCACCTCGTAGGCGAGACATCCTCCGAAGGACCAGCCGAGCAGGTGGTAGGGCCCTTCCGGCTGGATGTCCCGGATGAGCGCGCGGTAGTGGGCCGCCTTCTCCTCCATCGTGCTCAGCTCGTCGATCCGCTCCATCCCGTACACGGGCTGCCCGTCCGGCAGCAGGCCCGTCAGGGGCAGATAGACCGAGGTCGGGCCGCCGGCGGGGTGGAAGGTGAACAGCGGGGCCCGCGGTGACCCGGTGCCCGCGGGGCGCAGGGTGGTGACGGAGGACGGGCCGGTCCGGTTGACCACCGGCCGGATCAGTTTGGCGATGGCCGCGACGGTGCGGTGGGCGAGGACGGCGTCGGCCGTCAGGCTCAGCTGGGTGTCGTTGCCCAGGCGCCGGTGGATGACGTCCGCCATGGCGGCGGCGGCGCGCCGGTCCCCGCCGGCGGTGGTGAAGTCCTCACGGATGTCCTTGGGCCCCTCGGGCAGGACCTCCGCCCAGGCGCTCGCGACCAGCCGTTCCGCGGCGTCCCTGGCCCCCAGGGAGCTGGGCAGCGCGGGGGCGGACCGCTGGGCCGCCGGCGTGTCGTCCCTCGCGGGCGCGGAGGCGGCCGTGGGTCCCGCGGAGTCGAGTCCGAGCTGTTCCAGCACCGCCCGGCCGAGTTCGCGCAGACTGGCACCGCGCAGCAGGCGGGGGGCGGCGAGGTCGACGCCGAAGTCCTGGCGGACCGCGTTGCGGATCCGCACCGCCATCAGGGAGTCCAGTCCCAGTTCGGTCAGCGCGGTCGTGTCGCTGAGTTCGTGGGTGCCGAACCCCATGATGGCGGCCGTCCTCCTGACCAGGCGGGCGTACACCGCGTCCGGGGCGGAGCCGCCGAGGGCCGTGATGCCGGCGGGGCCGGCCCAGTCGTCGCCGCCGACCGCGCCGTCCTCCAGCACGTCGGTGAAGAAGGGGATCGCCGACAGGCCGGGGAACGCCGCCAGCACGCGCTCCGTGTCGAGGTGGACGACGCCGACGTGGGTGCGGTTGAGGGTGACGAGAGCCTGGAGGGCGTCCATTCCCTCGCCCAGCCGGATGGGCTCCAGGGCCAGCGCCGGGTTCCCGGCCTCCGCCCCGACGTTCTCCCACGGCCCCCAGGCGAGGGAGGTGGCGGGCAGGCCCGCGGCTCTGCGGTGGTGGGCCACGGCGTCGAGCCAGGCGTTGGCGGCCGCGTACGCGGACTGTCCCGGTGAGCCGAGGAGGGCCGCGGCGGAGCTGTAGATCACCCACCAGTCCAGGTCGTGCCCGGCGATGGCCGCCTCCAGGTGCCGGGCCCCGACGGTCTTCGGCCGCAGCACCGTGTCGACGTCCGCCGGTTCGAGGTCCGTGATCATGCGGTCGTGCAGGACACCGGCACAGTGCGCGATGCCGCGCAGGGTGTGGCCCTCGGCGAGGGCGGCCCGCACCAGGCTCGGGGCCACCTCCGGTTCCGCGATGTCCCCCTGGACGACCTGGACGGAGGTTCCCCGGGCCCGCAGCTCGTCCAGCACGGCCAGGGCTTCGGCTCCGGGGGCCCGGCGGCCGTTGAGCACGATGCGGCCGGCGCCCTGTTCGGCGAGCCGGCCCGCTGTCGCCAGGCCGAGTCCGGTCAGGCCACCGGTGATGACGTAGGCGCCGTCGGGACGGGCGAACGCCACCTGCTCGTCGCGCTGTGAGGTGAGGTCGGCGCGGGCGAGGCGGGCGGTGAGCCGGGTTCCGGTCCGCCAGGCGATCTCGTCGGCGTCGCCGCTCGCGAGCAGTTCCTGGACGAGGTCGTCGAGCGCGCCGGGCTGTTTGTCGACGTCCACCAGCGAGGCCCGCAGCTGGGGGTGTTCGAGGGCCAGGACCCGGACCAGTCCCCGCAGACAGGCCAGGTGCGGCGTCCCGGGTTCGCCGGGTGCCGTGGCCTGCGCCAGCACGGTGGCCATCCACAGGCGCGGTGGCTGCCGGCCGGCGGCGCCGGCCAGGCGGCGGGCCAGCCGTGCCGCCGTGCGCAGGGGCCGCATGTCGTCGTCGCGGTCCTGCTGCGGGAGGAACAGGACGACGGCGCTGGGGCCGTCCTGCGGGGTGTCCAGCCAGGCGTCGAGCGCGGCGTCGCAGGCGTCCTCCCCGGCACCGGCCGGCGTGACCTCGACACCGCAGGCTTCCAGTGCCGACGCGAGTGCGGCCGTGGTGCCGTCGGCGGGGTCCGGCTCGTCGCTGACGAGGAGGGCACGGTGCAGACGGCCCGGCGGCAGCGGGGCGGTGGACTTCTCCCACCGGATGTCGTAGGTGCACGACTCCAGCGGCCGGGGCACTTCGTGCCGCTCGATGGGACGCATCTGCACGAACCGGGCCACGATGCCGCTCGTGGCGCCCTGGGCGCCGACATGCCACCACCCGCCTTCGGCGTCCGCCGCGTCGGCCCCGTCGGCGGGCGCGCAGTGGATGTCGTAGCCGGTGTCGAAGATGCCCGGCCCCTTGATGTGCAGGGAACGCACGGCGACCGGGACGGTGTGCTCCGTGGCCCGGTCCGCGCGGTCGCCGCCGGGCGGGGTGTCCGCGGCGCCGGGTGCTTCCAGCAGGGCGGTCAGCAGGTGTGCGTAGGACGGCCGGTGCGGGCGCTGGAGTTCCTCGGGCGCGAAGTGCCGGACGAGGGCCGGTGCCGGCTCCGCGTCGGGGTGGTGCTCGCCCAGGGGGCCGGGATCGCTGGTGATACGGGCCGAGGCGTAGCAGCGCCAGGTCGCGCCGGTGTCGCGGGCGTGCAGGGACAGGGAGCCGTGGGTGCGGGAGGCCGGTTCCCACACCACGGTCAGGGGGGTGCTGCTGGAGAGGGCCAGCCACTGGTGGATCCGCAGGTCCTCGATGCCGAGGTGGGTGATGCCCTCGCGGGCCCACAGGTCCAGGCCGGCCTCGATCATCAGTTCCGCGGCCTCGGCCAGGGTCAGCACCGCCCGGTCGTGGACCGTGCCCCGGGGGCCGTGCCGGCGGGTGCCGACGTCGCCCTGCCACAGCGCGGCGCCGGTCCTCGGGTCGTCGGTGCGCACGCCCAGCAGGGGGTGGCCGGCGGCGTCGGCCGAGGGGGCGGGCCGGGGGAACCAGAACCGTTCGTGCCGCCAGGCGGGGGTGGGCAGCGCGATGCGCGCACCGGCGGGCCACAGGTCGCCGTTCATCGTGACACCGGCGAAGTGCAGCCTGGCCAGCGCGGCGCGTACGTCGACGGTGTCGTCGGCGTTCTTGTGCAGGGTGGGGACGACCAGGGCCTGGTCGCCGCCCGGGGTCGCGTCGAGGGTCTCGGTGAGCGGGACGACGGCGATGGGGTGGGGCGAGATCTCCAGGAACAGGGTGTGCCCGTCCTCGACGGCCGCGGCCACCGCGTGCTGCAGGCGCACCGGGCGGCGGACGTTGGCGCACCAGTAGTCGGCGTCCGCGCCCGGTTCCGTGCGGGCGTCGTCGAGGGCCGTGCTGTACCAGGGCGTGGTGGGGGTGCGCGGCCGCAGCCCGGCGAGGTCCTCGCGCAGGGGCGTGAGGACGGGATCGACGGCGGCCGAGTGGCCGGCTCCGCCGACCTCCAGGAGGCGGGCGAGGTGTCCCTGCTCGGTCAGCTCGTCCACCAGGTCGCGCACCGCCTGGGCGGGCCCGGCCACCGTGCAGCGCTGGGGCGAGGAGTGGACGGCGACCTCGACGCCGGGATAGCGGCCGAGGACGTCCGTGCGGGACTCGGCGGGCAGCTCGATCGCGGCCATGGCCCCGGCCTGTTCGGCGTCGATGGTGGCGAGGCGGGCCGAGCGGCGGACGATGACACGGACTCCGTCGTCGGCGTCGAGAGCGCCGGCGACCACGGCGGCCGTGACCTCGCCCATCGAGTGACCGATGACGGCGGCGGGTTCCACGCCGTACGCCTGCATGGTCCGCGCCAGGGCCAGCTGGAGTCCGAAGAGCAGCGGCTGGGCCCGGTCCACGGTGCGGCCGGAACCGGAGGTGAGCAGGTCGGTCAGCGAGGAACCGGTCTCCGCGCGGAAGGCCGGGTCGAGCGCGGACACCTGGGCGGCGAAGAGGGCGTCCTCGGTCAGCAGGCGCCGCCCCATGCCCTCCCACTGCGAGCCGTACCCGGAGAAGACGAAGACCGGCCGGCGCGCCGTGGACGGCTGTTCCGCCCGGGCGTCGGCGGACGGGGGGACGACGCCGGGCACGGTCTCGCCCCGGGCCAGCGCGGCGAGCTTGGCGGCCGCCTCGGGGCGGGTCCGCGCGACGACCGCGGCGCAGGACGGGCCGCGGCGGTGCGCGGCGAGCGTGTGCGCGACGTCGGTGAGGGCGGGCGCGCCGTCGGCGGCCAGCCACCGCGACAGGCTCACGGCCACGTCGGGCAGCCGGTCCGGGGAACGGGCGGACACCACCAGGATGTGCGGGGGCACTCCCGCTTCGTCGTCGTCCCGGGCGTCGCGCGCGGACCCGGGACCGGTGGGCGGCGCCTGTTCCAGGACGGCGTGGGCGTTCGTACCGCCGAACCCGAAGGCGGACACACCGGCGCGGCCGGGACGGTCGTCGGGGGCGGGCCACGCGGTCGGTTCGGTGACCACGCGCAGGCCCAGCCCGGTGAAGTCGATGTGCGGATTGGGGGTGTGGAAGTGCAGGCTGGGCGGGATACGGCCGTGGTGCAGGGCCAGCGCGGTCTTGATCAGGCCGATGATGCCGGCCGCGCCCTCCAGGTGGCCCAGGTTGCTCTTGACCGATCCGATCAGCAGCGGGCGGTCGGGCTGTCTGTCACGGCCGACGACCGCGCCGAGGGCCGACGCCTCGATGGGGTCGCCCAGCAGGGTGCCCGTGCCGTGCGCCTCGACGTAGTCGACGTCGGCGGCGTCGATCCGCGCGTCCCGCAGCGCCGCGCGCAGCAGCGCCTCCTGCGCCGTCGGGTTGGGAGCCATCAGCCCCGCCGACCGGCCGTCCTGGTTCACGGCGGTGCCCCGGATGACGGCGATGACCCGGTCGCCGTCGCGCCGGGCGTCGGCGAGCCGCTTGAGCACGACGACGCCGCAGCCCTCACCGCGGGTGATGCCGTCCGCGGCGGCGTCGAAGGGCTTGCACCTGCCGTCCGCGGCCAGCGCCCCGGCCTGTTCGAACGAGGCGGTGACCGCCGGGGACAGCAGCACGTTCACCCCCGCGGCCAGCGCCGTGTCGCACTCCCGGCTGCGCAGGCTGCGGCAGGCCAGGTGCACGGCCACGAGGGACGACGAGCAGGCCGAGTCGGTGGTGATGCTGGGGCCGCGGAGGTCGAGCAGGTAGGACACGCGGTTGGCGACGATGCTGCCGGCGGCGCCGGTGCTCGTCCACGGGGTCAGGCGGGTGGGGTCCGAGGTGGTCAGATGCCCGTACTCGAGGGCGCTCAGGCCCACGAAGACACCCGTGGAGGTGGCCTGGAGGGCGTGGGCGGGCACTCCCGCGTGGTCCAGCGCCTCGCAGCCGACTTCGAGCACCAGCCGCTGCTGGGGATCCATGACCTCGGCCTCGTGGGGCGTGACGCCGAAGAACCTCGCGTCGAATCCCTCGATGTCGTCGAGGAAGGCGCCCCACCGCGTGGTGGACTCCATCAGCGCGGTGACGTCGGGCGCCGTGCCGGCGAAGTTCGTCCAGCGCGATTCGGGGACCTGGCCGACCACGTCCGTTCCCGCCAGCAGCCGCTCCCAGAACGCGTCCGGCCCGTGGACGTTGCCGGGCAGCCGGCATCCGATGCCGACGATGGCGACGGCGCCGTCGTCGTCTTCGTCGGGAGCGCCGGCCTCCGCTTCGCCGGCCGTACGGGGCTGCTCGTCCGCTTCGGCGGCGCCGGTGTCGTCGGCGGCCGCCAGGGTGCTGACCAGCTGTCCGATGGTGGGGTGCTCCCACAGCAACGTGGCGGACAGCGACCGGTCGAGCATCTTCTCCAGCTCACCGGTCAGTCCGACGGCGTCGCGGGAGGTGAGGCCGTACTCCGCCAGAGGGCGGGCGTCGTCGAGTTGTTCCGGGGAGATGCCACTGATGTCCGAGACCAGCCGCACCAGCGCGTTCCGCAGTTCGGTGACGCCCGATCCGGAATCCCTGTCCCTGGTGGAGCCGGTGGTCCGGGCGTCCTCGGCCGGCTCCTGGTGTCCGCCTGGTCGCTTCATGCGGTGCCGGCCTCCGTCTGTGCTCGCGTGTCGGAACTCCAGGCGCCCTGGAGGTAGCGCTCACGGCAGGCGCCGCGGGCGACCTTGCCACTGGTGGTGTGCGGTACGGTGCCGGGCCCGGCCAGGACGAAGTCGTGGACGGCGACGGCGTGAGCGGTGGAGACCGCGGCGCGGACGGCCCGGGTCGTCTCCTCAAGGACGCTGTGCGGTGCCACGACATCACGGGCGTGCTCGGCGACGACGACCAGGCGTTCCCCGTCGTCGGTGAGGACGGAGAACGCCGCGGTGTGATGGCGCCGGACGGCCGGGTGGGCGCTCTCGACGGTCTGCTCGATGTCCTGCGGGTAGTGATTGGTGCCGTCGATGATCACGAGGTCCTTGATGCGGCCGGTGATGTAGAGCTGCCCGTCGTGGAGCAGTCCCAGATCGCCGGTGCGCAGCCAGTGCCGGCCGGCGTCGGCCGGGTCGTCGCCGTGCAGGGTGGCGCGGAAGGTGGCGTCGCTCTGTTCGGGGCGTCCCCAGTACCCCTGGCCGATGTTGGGGCCGTGCAGCCAGATCTCGCCGACGTGCCCGTCCTCCAGACGGACGTGGGTGGCCGGGTCGACGATGGCGGCCTCCTGGCGGGTGGGCCGTCCGCAGCCGACCAGGCGGGTCACCGCCCGCTCGCCGGGGGCGTCGGCCACCCGGGCGGTGCCGGCCGCCAGCGCGTCACGGTCGAAGCAGGTGACCGTCGGTTCCTCCCCCGCGGGTGAGGCGGAGACGAAGACGGTCGCCTCGGCCAGCCCGTAGGACGGGCGCATGGCGGTGGGGACCGCGCCGGCCGGGGCGAACGCCTGCTGGAACCGGCGGAGCGTCTGCTCGGCGATGGGTTCGCTGCCGTTGACCATGGCGGCGACGGGCCCCAGCGCCAGTTCGCCGCGCTCCTCCTCGGTGACGCGGCGCACGCAGTAGTCGTAGGCGAAGTTGGGAGCGGCGGTGAGCGCTCCCGGGTGCCGGGTCAGCAACCGCAGCCATCTGACGGGCTGTTGGACGAAGGCCAGTGGATCCATCAGCACGGAGTGGACATGGCCCACCACGGGCAGCACGATCGCCAGGACGAGCCCCATGTCGTGGTAGAGGGGAAGCCAGCCGACGGTGCAGTTGCGCCCGGCGCGGATGTCGTAGGCCTCCAGCGCCTGGCGCGCGTTGGCGCAGACGTTGGCGTGGGTGATCTCCACACCGGAGGGCACACGGGTGGAGCCCGAGGTGTACTGCAGATAGGCGCGGTCCTCGGGTCGGGGATGAAAGGTCTCCGCACCGGCCGGTGCGTCCCCGGGCGCCGGCCCCGAGAGCAGGTCCTGCTCGGTGACCACGCGCAGACGCAGTCCGTCCTGGTTGGCGCAGAACTTCTCCGCGGCCTGCTGCGCGCCGGGGCTGGTGAGGGCGAGCACCGGGTCGGCGTCGGCGAGGACGGCGGCGAGCTTCTCCGCGTGGCCGGGCAGGTCCGGGGGGAAGAGGGGCACGGCGAGCGCGCCGGCGCACGTGGCTGCGAGGAAGCCGACGACGTAGTCCAGGTTCTGCGGTCCCACGACGGCCACGCGCTCGCCCGCCGCGCCCTGGTGGCGCAGCGCCGTCGCGAGGGTGCGTACCCGCGTCTCCAGTTGGCGCCATGTCAGACGGGACGGGACGCCGTCGCGGTCGCTGCTGAAGTCCACGAAGGTGAACGCTGTTTCGTCGGGTGTTCGTGCTGCGGCCCGAGCGAGATGGTGGCTGATCGTGTCTCTCACGGTTTCCAGCACTGAGTCACCGAACCTTCGTTCTGGGCAAGGAATGGACTCCGCGGCCGTCAGGTTATGGGGCGGAACTGCTGACAGCCGTCGCCACCCATCACCGCTTTCCGCTCATAGTCATAGTGGCGAGCGATCAGCCAAACACGGATATATGCCGGGCTTCCAGTGACACGCCGAGGCGGCTGTCCGGCCGCCGTCCGTCGTCAGGACCCCCGCGAGTCGCGCTCGATATCACCGGAGTGCGGCGTATGCAGGAGGGGCCCGAAGAACGTGACTGCCCCTCCGACCTCTCCCCCGCTGCCCGAGGCAGGTTCCGTGACTCGACCGCGTGTCATCGCCCTTTTTGCGGCAGTCCTTTTGCCGTCGTTCATGACGGCCCTGGACAACACCATCGTCAATGTGGCACTGCCTCAAATCCAAGCCGAACTCGCATTGAGCGAAGCCGACTTGAAGTGGGTGGCGGCCATTTATCAGCTCGTCCTCGCCAGCTTTCTGCTGCTGGGCGGACATCTGGCCGACACGGCCGGGCGGCGGGCGACGCTGCTGCTCGGCGTCGCCGTCTTCACCCTTGCCTCGGCCGGGTGCGGCACGGCGGTCTCCGGGGTGGTCCTGATCGCCTGCCGAGGGCTCCAGGGAGCGGGCGCGGCACTGATCCTGCCGGCCTCGCTGGCGGTGCTGTCGCACGATCTTCCGCCCCGCGCGCGCAACGCGGCCTTCAGCGCGATGACCGCCACGCTGGCCTCGGCGCTGGCCCTGGGACCCGTGGTCTCCGGTGTCATGACGCAGCACCTGGGCTGGGAGTCCGTGTTCGTCATGAACGTGCCCCTCGGATGCGTGAGTCTGCTCGTCGGCTTCGTGGTCCCCCGGCGCGGCCCCGCGGCCCGCTCCTCGCCCACGCCGCCGGCGCCCCTTTCCCTTCGCGTGGTCGCCCTGGCCTGTTGCGCGCTGGCGGCCCTCGCGCACTGTCTGATCGAAGGGCCCGAAAACGGCTTCGTCAGCGTGCCCGTGGCCACGTCGGGGGTCATTTTCGTCGCCTCGGCCGTCGGCCTGTCGTACGAGGTGACGCTGGGCCGGAACACCGCACTGCGGCTTCTCTTTCGGCAACGTCCCTTCGTCGGCGGAATCATCACGCAGTTGCTGTGGGGGCTGAGCGTGAGCGGCGTCTATTTCTTCACGTCCCAATTCCTGCAGAACGGTCTCGGTCTGGCCCCGACGTCGGCCGGACTGGCGTTTGTCCCCGTCGCCTTTTCCCTGCTCGTCGCCGCCCCCTTCATTGCCAGGACGGCACGCCGCTGGGGAGACGGACGAATCTCCGCCGTGGGCCTGCTCATGGTGGGCCTCGGGCTGCTGATGGTCGCCCTCGGCAGCTCGCAGGGAAGTCTCATCCCTATTCTTCCGGGACTTTCGACCATCGGCCTCGGTTCCGCGCTGGCCGTTCCGCTGACCACCCGCGCGCTGGAATCCTCGCCCGATCACCTTTCCGGTATCGCGGCCGGATTGTTCAGCGCCATCCGCGAGGCGTCCGGAGTCGTCGGGATCGCCTTCGTGGGCGCGATGGTGTCGTTCGTCGAGCACGCCGCGACCGCCGCGGGCTCCGGCCCCGCGGACGCCTTCCTCTCCGGCTACCAGGCCGGCCTGTGCCTGGCCTCGGCCCTGGTCGGCTCCGCGGCCCCCATCGCCCTCTGGGCCCTCCGAGGCCGCGACGGCACGACCCCCTACAACATGAACACCTCACAACCGGGCCCGTGACGGTCGGGGAGCGCGGGGGGGCTGGGGCGGCGGGGCCTGGACGACCTCGCGGATACGGGGCGCCACCCGCAGGGCAGGGAGCCACCCGCCCCGAGACGGCTCCAGGAAGCATGCGAGCACCCCAGACAGGGGCCGGAGCCCACCTACCCGAGACGAGCCCAGGAAGCATGCGCGCGACATAGGCAGGGCCGAAGGGCGCGGCACGCGCAAGGGCGGGGCCCCGCTGGACGAGGCTCGGGTGGGCGGGTGGGCGGGTGGCCGTGAGCGGCCGCCGCGTGACCGGGGCCCGCGGACCGCCGCATGACCGGGGCCCGCGGACCGCCGCATGACCGGGGCCCGCGGACCGCCGCATGACCGGGGCCCGTGGACCGCCGCATGACCGGGGCCCGCGGACCGCCGCATGACCGGGGCCCGTGGACCGCCGCATGACCGGGGCCCGTGGACCGCCGCATGACCGGGGCCCGTGGACCGCCGCATGACCGGGGCCCGCGGACCGTCGCGTGACCGGGGCCCGCGGACCGTCGCATGGCCGCGGTCCGTAGGGCCCCCGCACGTCACACGACCGCCGCCCGCAGGGCCGCCGCGTTACCGCGGTCCGCGGGACCCCGCCCCGGGTCGTTTCTAGCCGAGTGCGGTCTTCACCGCGTCGGCCAGTCGGGCGGCGACCGAGCGGGCCTGGTCGATGTCCGCGGCCTCGACCATGACGCGTACGAGCGGCTCGGTACCCGACGGCCGCAGCAGCACCCGCCCGGTGGAGCCCAGCTCCCCTTCCGCGTCGGCGACGGCCGCGGCGAGCTCCGTGGAGGAGGACACCCGGGACTTGTCGACGTCGGGCACGTTGATCAGCACCTGGGGCAGCCGCTCCATCACGGAGGCCAGGTCCCGCAGCGACCGCCCGGTCTCCGCGACCCGCGCGGCGAGCATGAGCCCGGTCAGCGTGCCGTCCCCGGTGGTCGCGTGATCGAGGATGATCACGTGTCCGGACTGCTCGCCGCCCAGCGCGTACCCGTGCTCCTTCATCTCCTCCAGCACATACCGGTCCCCGACCGCCGCCTGGACGAGGTGGATGCCCTCCCGCTCCATGGCGAGCTTGAAGCCGAGGTTGGACATGACGGTGGCGACGACGGTGTCCGACCGCAGCGCCCCCCGCTCCCGCATGGCCAGCGCCAGCACGGAGAGGATCTGGTCGCCGTCGATCTCCGCGCCGGTGTGGTCCACGGCGAGGCACCGGTCCGCGTCCCCGTCGTGGGCGACGCCGAAGTCCGCGCCGTGCTCGACGACGGCGGCCTTCAGCTTGTCCAGATGCGTCGATCCGCACCCGTCGTTGATGTTGAGCCCGTCCGGCGCGGCACCTATCGTCACGATCTCCGCGCCCGCCCGCGTGAACGCCTCGGGCGACACCCGGGCGGCGGCGCCGTGCGCCTCGTCGAGCACGATCTTCAGGCCGTCGAGCCGGTTCGGCAGTACGGCGACCAGGTGGGCGACGTACCGGTCGAACCCCTCGTCGTACGTCCGCACCCGGCCGACCCCGCCGCCGGTCGGCCGCTCCCACGGCTCACCGCGCCGGTGCTCCTCGTACACGCTCTCGATCTTGTCCTCGAGCTCGTCGGCGAGCTTGTGACCACCGCGCGCGAAGAACTTGATGCCGTTGTCGGGCATGGCGTTGTGGCTGGCGGAGAGCATCACGCCGAGGTCGGCGCCGAGCACCCCGGTGAGATAGGCCACGGCGGGCGTCGGCAGCACGCCGACCTTCAGCACGTCCACGCCGGCGCTGGCGAGACCGGCCACGACGGCGGCCTCCAGGAACTCCCCGGACGCGCGCGGGTCCCGTCCCACGACGGCCACCGGCCGGTGACCCTCGAAGGTGCCCGCCTCGGCCAGCACGTGCGCGGCCGCGACGGACAGACCGAGCGCCATCTCGGCCGTCAGATCCGCGTTGGCGACACCGCGCACGCCGTCCGTGCCGAAGAGTCGTCCCACTTGTCCTCCTGAGGAAGCATCAGTTTCAAAAGCCGTGCGGGGGCGTCGAATGATCTGCGGCGGCTCCCGCATTCAGGCATTTGATGCCCTGAACATCCGATCACACAAGCCTTTGAGCACCTTGTGCCGTTATACGCCCACGGTTGTGAGAAAACGAACGCCCCGACGGCACTGTGGCGTGCCGCCGGGGCGTTCGGAGTACGCAGGGAGCGAGCCGGTGCTCGCTCCGTACACGTACGAGCAGGCAGCGAAGCTTAGCGCTTGCTGTACTGCGGAGCCTTGCGGGCCTTCTTCAGACCGGCCTTCTTCCGCTCGACCGCGCGGTCGTCGCGGCGGAGGAAGCCGGCCTTCTTCAGGGCGCCGCGGTTGTTGTCGACGTCCGCCTCGTTCAGCGCACGGGCGACACCGAGACGGAGCGCACCGGCCTGACCGGAGACACCGCCACCGGCGATGCGGGCGACGACGTCGTAGCGGCCCTCGAGCTCGAGAACCTTGAACGGCTCGTTGACTTCCTGCTGGTGCACCTTGTTCGGGAAGTAGTCCTCGAGGGTGCGACCGTTGATCTTCCACTTGCCGGTGCCCGGAACGATCCGGACGCGGGCGATGGCGTTCTTGCGACGGCCCAGGCCGGCGGCCGGCTGCGGGTCGCCGAAGCGGGAGGCCAGCGACTCCGAGGTGTACTCGCCCTCGACGGGGACCTCGGACTCGGTGGTGTAGCTGTCGATGTCAAGCTCTTCGAGCGGCTGCTCGGCAGTGGTCTCGGCCACGGTGATTCCTCAGATTCTCTTGGCTCGGTTTGGTCTGGCCGGTGTTACTGCGCGACCTGGGTGATCTCGAACGGCTGCGGCTGCTGCGCGCCGTGCGGGTGCTGGTCACCCTTGTAGACCTTCAGCTTCGAGAGCATCTGACGGCCCAGCGAGTTCTTCGGGAGCATGCCCTTGACGGCCTTCTCGATGGCCTTCTCCGGGTTCTTGTCCAGCAGCTCGTCGTAGCGGACGGAGCGCAGACCACCCGGGTAGCCGGAGTGGCGGTACGCCATCTTCTGGGTCCGCTTGTTGCCGGACAGGTGCACCTTGTCGGCGTTGATGATGATGACGAAGTCACCGGTGTCGACGTGGGGGGCGTAGATCGGCTTGTGCTTGCCGCGCAGAATGGAGGCGGCGGTGCTGGCGAGACGGCCCAGGACAACGTCCTGAGCGTCGATGACGTGCCACTGGCGCGTCACATCGCCGGGCTTGGGGCTGTACGTACGCACGGTTCGTAGCCTTCGCTTCGAGTGAGTGGTCCTGACAAGGTCACCGAAGACGATCACGACAGCCCTGACCGCACTGCGGTGACGCAAACCGCGTGCTGGTCGCTGGTCATCGGCCCGGTGGACCGGTGTAAGGGCCCGTCCCGTGAGAATGAGCAAGCCAATACACAACGAAGATGCAGGATACCCGGGTTTCCACGACCGGGTCAAAACGAGCCCGCCCCACCGCCCGGACGACCGAGTTGTGCACCCGTGCCGGAAAGGTCCGGGGCGGCCGGGCCGCGGACACACCGGCACCCCTCGCCTCCCGTCTAAGATGCGCCCCATGAGCTATGGGCAGGGGGGACCTCAGTCCCAGTGGGATCCGTGGAAACCGAACTCCCAGCAGCCGTGGAGCGGCAGCGACGGAGCGAGCCCGGACTGGGCCGCGCTGGCCGAGGCGTCCGAGACGCGGAACAAGCGCCGCCGGCTGCTCTTCATCGGCGGGGGCGCGCTGGCCACGATCGGCATAGGCGCCGCCGTCGCCATGGGCGTGGTGAACGCGGACGGCGGTGACGAGGCCAACCGCCCGACGTCCTCGCTGCCCCCGACCGCCGACCTGCCGAGTGCGTCCGGCACCCCGTCCTTCGCCCCGACCAGCGCCCCGCCGCCGCTGGACCCGAAGGAGTTCGTCTCCAGCAAGGCCAAGGACAAGGCGGCCAACAGCCCGGACCTGATGTTCCCCGGCACCCAGCTGACCATGGGGTCGAACGTCTACAAGAAGGGCCCCACCGCCGACTCGAAGACCTGCACCGCGGCGGTCCAGGGCACCCTGCCGAAGGTCCTCACCGCCAACGGCTGCACGCGCCTGATGCGCGTCACGTACACCAAGGGCAACCTGGCGGTGACGGTCGGGGTGGCCGTCTTCGACACCGAGGCGCAGGCCCTGAAGGTCAAGAGCCAGGCCGACAGCAAGAGCATCGTCAAGGCCCTCACCGGCGGCGGCGTGAAGGCCTTCTGCAACGGCGCGATCTGCCGCTCGACGACCAACTCCTACGGCCGCTACGCCTACTTCACGATCACCGGCTTCACCGGCGGCAAGGACGTCACCACGAAGGACACGGCGGCCTTCACCATGGGTGACGACCTCGCCGAGTTCACCTTCCAGCAGATCAACCGCCGCGGCCAGGCCCAGGCGTCGGCGGCCGCGAACAGCTGACCCCGGCGCGGCCGGGCGGGCCCTACCCGCAGCAGCCCGCGGCCGTGCCCGGCAGCGTCCGCCTGTTCCTGGCCTCCTTGTTACGGGCGGCCAGGAACTCGTCGGCGGGGTAGCCGACCTCCTCCAGCGTCAGCCCGTGCGGCCGTACGACATGAACGGCCGAGTCCCGTACGCCGGCGGCCAGCACCTTCCCCGGCCACTCCGGCCCCCGGTGCCCGTCCCCCACGAACAGCAGCGCCCCGATCAGCGAGCGCACCATGTTGTGGCAGAAGGCGTCGGCGCGCACGGTCGCGGTGATGATCCCGTCCTCCCCCTTGACCAGGCTCAGCTCCTGCAGCGTACGGATGGTGGTGGCGCCCTCCCGCCGCTTGCAGTAGGCGGCGAAGTCGTGCTCCCCGAGGAGCCGCCGGGCGGCCTCGTTCATGGCGTCGACGTCGAGCGGCCAGTCGTGCCACAGGACGTGGTTGCGCAGCAGCGGATCGACCCCGCCGGGGTTGTCGGTGACCCGGTAGGCGTAGCGCCGCCAGACCGCCGAGAAACGGGCGTTGAAGCCGCTGGGGGCCTCCCGCAGGGCCCACACCCGGACGTCCCGGGGCAGTCGCCCGGCGAGCCGCTTGAGCAGCTTCTCGTGATGCTCGCGCCAGACGTGTTCCGGCAGGTCGACATGGGCGACCTGGCCCCGCGCGTGCACCCCCGCGTCGGTCCGCCCGGCCACCGTCAGCTCGTACGTGGTCTCCCCCGACCGCGTGACGGTCCGCAGGGCGTCCTCGATCTCCCCCTGCACCGTCCGCCGGCCCCCGGCCTGCTTGGCCCACCCGGAGAAGTCGGTCCCGTCGTAGGACAGGTCGAGGCGGACACGGACATGACCGGGCTGTACTTCGTCACTCACACAGAGATCCTCTCAAGAACACAAAGGCGGGCCCGCTCCTGATAAGGAACGGGCCCGCCAACGCCCTGAAGGGGCGCGGGGAACCGCGCGACCGGCCACGACGGCGCCGCGGCCGACGACGCACAGCCCCCGGCAGAACGCTTACGCGTCCTTCGACTCCTCGGCGGGAGCCTCCGCGGCCTCGTCCGCGGCCGGAGCCGCGTCCTCGACCTTGGTCTCCTCGGCCTTGGTCTCCTCGGCCTCCTTGACCGCGCGCTTGGTCGCGGCCTCGGCCTCACCGGTCGCCTGCTGCGCCACCGTCAGCGCCTCGACCAGCTCGATGACAGCCATGGGCGCGTTGTCGCCACGGCGGTTACCGATCTTGGTGATGCGGGTGTAGCCACCCGGACGGTTCTCGTAGCGCGGGCCGATCTCGGTGAAGAGCGTGTGGACGACGCTCTTGTCCGTGATCACCTGGAGCACCTGACGGCGGTTGTGAAGGTCGCCCTTCTTCGCCTTGGTGACCAGACGCTCGGCGTACGGCCGCAGACGGCGGGCCTTCGCCTCGGTGGTGGTGATGCGACCGTGCTCGAACAGCGACTTCGCGAGGTTCGCGAGGAGCAGCTTCTCGTGCGCGGCACTGCCGCCCAGACGGGCACCCTTGGTGGGCTTCGGCATGGTTCTTCTCCTGTGTGTCTGCCCCGGCCGTATCAGGTACCGGGGTCAGGAACCCGATGAGCGGATGCTCACCGGCAACGACCGATCAGTACTGCTCGGTCTCCACGAAACCCGCGTCCGCGTCGTCGTCGGCGCCGAAGGCGTCGGCGGCGGCCGTGGGGTCGAATCCGGGCGGGCTGTCCTTCAGGGCCAGGCCCATGCCGGCCAGCTTCGCCTTGACCTCGTCGATGGACTTCGCACCGAAGTTGCGGATGTCCAGGAGGTCGGCCTCGGAACGGGCGACGAGCTCACCCACGGAGTGGATGCCCTCGCGCTTGAGGCAGTTGTACGACCGAACGGTGAGCTCGAGCTCCTCGATCGGCAGCGCCAGGTCGGCGGCCAGGGCGGCGTCCGTCGGGGACGGGCCCATGTCGATGCCCTCGGCGTCGATGTTGAGCTCGCGCGCCAGACCGAACAGCTCGACCAGGGTCTTACCGGCCGACGCCATGGCGTCACGCGGACGCATGGCCTGCTTGGTCTCGACGTCGACGATCAGCTTGTCGAAGTCGGTGCGCTGCTCGACACGCGTGGCCTCGACCTTGTACGTGACCTTCAGCACGGGGCTGTAGATGGAGTCGACCGGGATACGGCCGATCTCCTGGCCCACCTGCTTGTTCTGCACGGCGGAGACGTAACCGCGGCCGCGCTCGACCGTGAGCTCCATCTCCAGCTTGCCCTTGCCGTTGAGCGTGGCGAGGACCAGGTCGGGGTTGTGCACCTCGACACCGGCCGGGGGCGCGATGTCGGCGGCGGTGACCAGACCCGGGCCCTGCTTGCGCAGGTACATCACGACCGGCTCGTCGTGCTCCGAGGAGACGACCAGCTGCTTGATGTTCAGGATCAGGTCGGTGACGTCCTCCTTGACGCCCGGCACGGTGGTGAACTCGTGCAGGACACCGTCGATGCGGATGGACGTGACCGCCGCACCCGGGATCGACGACAGGAGCGTACGGCGCAGGGAGTTGCCGAGGGTGTAGCCGAAGCCCGGCTCCAGCGGCTCGATCACGAACCGGGAGCGGAACTCGTCGACGACCTCTTCGGTCAACGAGGGACGCTGAGCGATCAGCATGAGGTGATCAGATCCTTCTTTCGTGGACGCCCGCTATTTGACGCCCGACGGAAACCGCACCCGGTGAAAAGTGCGGGTACTGCAAGGGTACGGGCGATACGGCCCTTTCACGGGGTCGTACCGCCCGGAAACCCGAGACCTGTCGGCCGTGCGTCAGACGCGACGACGCTTCGGCGGACGGCAGCCGTTGTGCGGGGTCGGGGTGACGTCCTGGATGGAGCCGACCTCGAGGCCCGTGGCCTGCAGGGAACGGATCGCGGTCTCACGACCGGCGCCCGGGCCCTTGACGAAGACGTCGACCTTGCGCATGCCGTGCTCCTGCGCGCGACGGGCGGCCGACTCGGCGGCCATCTGCGCGGCGAACGGCGTGGACTTGCGCGAGCCCTTGAAGCCGACGTGGCCGGCGGAGGCCCAGGAGATCACGTTTCCGGCCGGGTCCGTGATGGACACGATCGTGTTGTTGAACGTGCTCTTGATGTGCGCCTGGCCGTGCGCGACGTTCTTCTTTTCCTTGCGGCGCACCTTCTTGGCAGCGCCCTGACGACCCTTGGGGGGCATCTATTACTCCTACGGGAGGTGGTCGGTCCTACAGCGAAGACCGCTGGACGGCGAGTCCGCTGCGGACTACTTCTTGCCCGGCTTCTTCTTGCCGGCGATGGCGCGACGCGGGCCCTTGCGGGTGCGGGCGTTGGTGCTGGTGCGCTGACCGCGGACGGGCAGACCGCGACGGTGACGGAGACCCTGGTAGCAGCCGATCTCGACCTTGCGGCGGATGTCGGCCTGGATCTCGCGACGGAGGTCACCCTCGGTCTTGATGTTGTTGTCGACGTACTCGCGGATCGCGACGAGCTGCTCCTCGGAGAGGTCGCGAACGCGGGTGTTCGGGTCGACGCCGGTCGCAGCCAGCGTCTCCTGCGAGAGGGTCCGGCCGATGCCGAACACGTAGGTGAGGGCGACCTCCACGCGCTTGTCGCGCGGGATGTCAACACCGGAAACGCGTGCCATTCAATGGCTCCTGGTGATCTTCGGAGGTCTTCCACAGAACCGGATCCCAGCCGCCGTACCAGGTACGAACTGGGTCCCCGGCCTCCGAACCGGGGGTGTCAGGCAAGGAAAAACCCCCGCCTGGGTCCTGCGTATGAACATATTCAGCTCGCGTCGCGCGAAGTCTCTGCGATATCGATGCAGAGGGTGTGATCCGTGTGCGATCAGCCCTGGCGCTGCTTGTGGCGCGGGTTCTCGCAAATGATCATGACCCGACCGTGACGGCGGATCACCCTGCACTTGTCGCAGATCTTCTTGACGCTCGGCTTGACCTTCATGGGATGTGAGGTTCTCCGGGTCAGTTGCCGGCAACCCCGCACGCCGAACGGCGCACGGGGCAGGGGCAAGATCTACTTGTACCGGTAGACGATCCGGCCACGCGTCAGGTCGTACGGAGACAGCTCCACCACGACCCGGTCGTCAGGGAGGATGCGGATGTAGTGCATGCGCATCTTGCCGCTGATGTGTGCCAGGACCTGGTGGCCGTTCTGGAGCTCGACCTTGAACATGGCGTTCGGAAGAGACTCGACGACAGTGCCCTCGATCTCGATGGCACCTTGCTTCTTGGCCACGCTTCGCCCTTCGAATCGACTACCTTGATCGACTCTCCGCGAGCATGCAGGCATGCGGGTGCACAAGAGCCGACGAGTCAGTCTACGTCAGCGCACCCGGAAACACGAATCGAGGCAGTCTGCCCCAAGGAGGAGATCATTACGCCAGCGGATCCGGCGCGGCCGTGACGCCGTGCTCGGCCAGCTTCGCCCTGCCGCCGTCGGGCGCCGTCAGCACCAGCGGACCGTCCTCCATCAGGGCGACGGAGTGCTCCCAGTGCGAGGACCAGGTGCCGTCGGTGGTGATGACCGTCCAGTCGTCGTCCAGGACCTCGGTGCGGGGGGTGCCCAGGGAGACCATCGGCTCGATCGCCAGGCAGAAGCCGGGGACCAGCTTGGGGCCCTTGCCCCGCCTGCGGTCGACGTAGTTCAGCAGGTGCGGGTCCATGTGCATCTCGGTGCCGATGCCGTGGCCGCCGTAGTCCTCGATGATGCCGTACCGGCCGCCGCCGGGCTTGGGCTGGCGGCGGATGTAGGTCTCGATGGCCCGGGAGACGTCCACCAGGCGGTTGCCCTGCTTCATCGCGGCGATGCCGGCCCACATGGACTCTTCCGTCACCCGCGAGAGCTCGATCAGCTCCGGGGCGTGACCGGAGCCCACGAACGCCGTGTACGCCGCGTCGCCGTGCCAGCCGTCCACGATCGCGCCGCAGTCGATGGAGATGATGTCGCCGTCCTTGAGGACGACCTCGTCGGACGGGATGCCGTGGACCACCACGTCGTTCACCGAGGTGCAGATCGTCGCCGGGAAGCCGCCGTAGCCCAGGAAGTTCGACTTGGCGCCGTGCTCCGCGAGGACCTTGCGCGCGACCTCGTCCAGGTCCTTGGTCGTCGCCCCGGGCACCGCCGCTTCCCGCGTCGCCGCGTGGATGGCGGCGACGACCAGCCCCGCCGCGCGCATCTTGGCGATCTGCTCGGGGCTCTTGATCTGCACCATGGGGGCCTGCGCTCTCCGTCACTCAGGTCTATGGGTTACGTACACAACAGTACGGCCGTGGTGTCCGGGCGGACTCCACGGCCGTACCAGGCCGACGACTACTGGTCGTCGCCCTCACGCTTCAGCGCCGCCAGCGCGCGGCCGGTGACCTCCTCCACCGGGCCCATGGCCTCGATGGTCACCACGAGGCCCTGGGCCTTGTAGTAGTCGATGATCGGCTCGGTCTGCGTGTGGTAGACCTCGAGCCGCGTCCGGACGGTCTCCTCGGAGTCGTCGTCCCGCTGGTACAGCTCGCCGCCGCAGACGTCGCAGACGCCCTCCTTGGCCGGCTTCTTGTACGTCACGTGGAAGACGTGGGCCGAGTCGTTGCGGCAGATGCGCCGTCCGGCGATCCGCTTGACGACCTCCTCCTCGGGGGCCTCCAGGTCCAGTACCGCGTCCAGCTTGATGCCCTCGGTGGTGAGGAGCTCGTCCAGCGCCTCGGCCTGCGAGACGTTGCGCGGGAAGCCGTCCAGCAGGAAGCCGCGCTCGGCGTCCGGCTGCTCCATGCGGTCCTTGGCCATGGCGATGGTCACCTCGTCGGGGACGAGGTTGCCGGCGTCCATGTAGGACTTCGCGAGTTTCCCGAGCTCGGTCTGCTGGCTGATGTTGGCGCGGAACAGGTCGCCCGTGGAGATGTGCGGAACGCGCAGTTTCTCGGCCAGGCGAGTGGCCTGCGTACCCTTTCCGGCACCCGGCGGCCCGACGAGGACGATTCGCATCAGCGGAGGAACCCTTCGTAATTGCGCTGCTGGAGCTGGCTCTCGATCTGCTTCACCGTCTCGAGACCCACACCCACGATGATCAGGATGCTGGTCCCGCCGAACGGGAAGTTCTGGCTTGCCCCGAAGCCAACCAACGCCATCGTCGGGACGAGAGCGATCAGACCCAAGTACAGCGAACCCGGCCAGGTGATCCGGTTGAGCACGTAGGAGAGGTACTCAGCGGTCGGTCGGCCAGCCCGGATGCCCGGGATGAAGCCACCATACTTCTTCATGTTGTCGGCCACTTCCTCGGGGTTGAAGGAGATGGCGACGTAGAAGAAGGCGAAGAAAACGATCAGCAGGAAGTACAGGCTGATGTAGATCGGGTGGTCACCCTTGGTCAGGTTGGCCTCGATCCAGGTCTTCCAGCTGGAGGTCCCGCTGGAGAACTGGGCCACGAGAGCCGGGATGTAGAGCAGCGACGAGGCGAAGATGACCGGGATCACACCGGCCTGGTTCACCTTGAGGGGGATGTACGTCGAGGTACCGCCGTAGGAACGGCGGCCGATCATGCGCTTCGCGTACTGCACGGGGATCCGGCGCTGGGCCTGCTCGACGAAGACCACCAGGGCCACCATGACCAGACCGACCGCGATGACCGTGCCGAACTCGATCCAGCCGTCCGCCAGGGTGCCCGACTTCTTGATGGCCCACAGCGCCGACGGGAAGGTCGCGGCGATCGAGATGAACATCAGGATCGACATGCCGTTGCCGATGCCGCGGTCGGTGATGAGCTCACCGAGCCACATGACGACGGCCGTACCGGCGGTCATGCAGATGACCATCACGATGGTGGTGAAGATCGCGCGGTCCGGGACGATCTGGCTGGCGACGGTGCAGCCGGAGAACAGGGCGCCACTGCGGGCGGTGGCCACCAGGCCGGTGCCCTGGAGGATGGCCAGCGCCACGGTCAGGTAGCGCGTGTACTGCGTGATCTTCGCCGTACCGGCCGAGCCCTCCTTCTTGAGGGCTTCCAGGCGCGGGATGACCACGGTCAGCAGCTGAAGGATGATGCTCGCCGTGATGTACGGCATGATGCCCAGCGCGAAGACCGTGATCTGCAGCAGCGCGCCGCCGCTGAACATGTTCACCAGACCGAAGAGGCCTTGGTTGCCGGACGCCTCGTCGACGCAGCGCTGAACGGACGTGTAGTCGACGCCGGGGATCGGAATGTGCGTACCGACCCGGTAGACCACGATGATCCCGAGCGTGAAGAGCAGCTTCTTGCGCAGGTCGGGCGTCCTGAACGCCCGGGCGAACGCGGTGAGCACGGTGCCTCCTGCGACCCCCGCGCATCTGCGTCAAGGGTGACGGTCTTGAAGGTCCAATAAGAACAACGACATGAGTAACGGCGGACTGCCGCTCAAGGTGCCCGCTGGGGAGAACCTTGTGAAAAGTAGGCAGTGCTGGTCACCTTACCCGCGACACAGCTCCCCTAGGAACGACCAACCGGGGATACCCCATTTGTGGGGTATCCCCGGTCGGGATCGCTCAAGTCATCGAGACGCCTGATGCGGTCAGACGAGCTCGGTGACGGTACCGCCGGCGGCGGTGATCTTCTCCTTGGCGGAGCCGGAGACGGCGTCGACCGTCACCTGCAGCGCCACGGAGATCTCGCCCTGGCCGAGAACCTTGACGAGGCTGTTCTTGCGAACGGCACCCTTGGCGACGAGCCCCTCGACGGTGACCTCGCCACCCTCCGGGTACAGCGCGGCCAGCTTGTCGAGGTTCACGACCTGGTACTCGGTCTTGAACGGGTTCTTGAAGCCCTTCAGCTTCGGAAGGCGCATGTGGAGCGGCATCTGGCCACCCTCGAAGCGCTCCGGAACCTGGTAGCGGGCCTTCGTGCCCTTGGTACCACGACCGGCCGTCTTACCCTTCGACGCCTCACCACGACCGACACGGGTCTTGGCGGTCTTGGCGCCCGGGGCGGGACGGAGGTTGTGGATCTTGAGCGGGTTGTTCTCCGCCATGATCAGTCGACCTCCTCGACCGTCACGAGGTGGCGGACGGTGTGCACCATGCCGCGGAACTCGGGGCGGTCCTCCTTGACGACCACGTCACCCAGGCGCTTGAGGCCCAGGGAACGAAGGGTGTCACGGTGGTTCTGCTTGCTGCCGATGTAGGACTTCGTCTGCGTGATCTTGAGCTGCGCCATGATCACACACCCGCCCCGGCACGCGCACGCAGCAGGGCCGCGGGGGCGACGTCCTCGAGCGGCAGACCGCGGCGGGCCGCGATCTCCTCGGGACGCTGCAGGCCCTTCAGGGCCTCCACGGTCGCGTGCACGATGTTGATGGCGTTGTCGGAGCCGAGCGACTTCGACAGCACGTCGTGGATACCGGCGCACTCGAGCACGGCGCGCACCGGACCACCGGCGATCACGCCGGTACCCGGGGACGCGGGCTTGAGCAGCACGACGCCGGCAGCCTTCTCACCCTGGATGGGGTGCGGGATGGTGCCCTGGATGCGGGGGACCTTGAAGAAGTGCTTCTTGGCCTCCTCAACGCCCTTGGCGATGGCGGCCGGCACCTCCTTGGCCTTGCCGTAACCGACACCCACGGTGCCGTCACCGTCGCCCACCACGACCAGCGCGGTGAAGCTGAAGCGACGACCACCCTTCACAACCTTGGCGACGCGGTTGATCGCGACGACGCGCTCAACGTACGCGGTCTTCTCGGCGGCAGCAGCGCCGCCGTCACGGCCCTTCCGGTCCCGCCGCTCGCCGCCACCGGCACCGCTTCCGCGGCGCTGGGGTCCAGCCATTGGATTACCTCTCTCTTTCCGCTAGCTACAAGCGGCTCAGAACTTGAGCCCGGCTTCGCGGGCGGCGTCCGCCAGGGCGGCGATGCGCCCGGCGTACTGGTTGCCACCACGGTCGAACACGACGGCCTCGACACCGGCGGCCTTGGCACGCTCGGCGACCAGGGCGCCGACCTGCTTGGCCTGCGCGGACTTGTCGCCCTCGCCACCGCGGATCGACGTGTCCAGCGTGGACGCCGAAGCCAGGGTGTGGCCCTTGAGGTCGTCGATCACCTGCGCCACGATGTGGCGGTTCGAGCGGGTCACGACGAGACGGGGGCGCTCCGCCGTACCCGAGATCCGCTTGCGGATCCGGATGTGACGGCGCTTGATCGCGGCGCGCTTGTAGGCGTCGCCCTTCAGGATCTTCTGCCCGTATGCCATGGCTTACTTACCCGCCTTTCCGACCTTGCGGCGGATGACTTCGCCCTCGTACTTGACGCCCTTGGCCTTGTACGGGTCAGGCTTGCGCAGCTTGCGGATGTTGGCCGCAACCTCGCCGACCTTCTGCTTGTCGATGCCCTCGACCTGGAACCGGGTCGGGGTCTCCACCTTGAAGGTGATGCCCTCCGGGGCCTCGACCAGGATCGGGTGGCTGTAACCGAGCGCGAACTCGAGGTTCGAACCCTTGGCGGTCACGCGGTAACCGACACCGCTGATCTCGAGCTTCTTCACGTAACCCTGGGTCACGCCGGTGATCATGTTCGCCACCAGCGTGCGGGACAGGCCGTGCAGGGCCTTGCTCTGACGCTCGTCGTTGGGGCGGGTCACCTGGAGAGTGCCGTCCTCGCCCTTGGCGATGTCGATCGGAGCAGCAACGGTGTGGGTCAGCGTGCCCTTCGGGCCCTTGACCTCGACCGTGCGGCCGTCGATGGTGACGTCCACGCCGGCGGGAACCGCGATGGGGAGCTTGCCGATGCGCGACATAGCTGTTTCCTCCGTTCCCTTCTGCTACCAGACGTAGGCGAGGACTTCCCCACCCACGCCCTTCTTGCCGGCCTGCTTGTCGGTGAGGAGCCCGTGGGACGTGGAGATGATCGCCACGCCCAGGCCGCCGAGCACCTTCGGCAGGTTGGTGGACTTCGCGTACACCCGGAGACCGGGCTTGGAGATCCGCTTGATGCCCGCGATGGAGCGCTCACGGTTCGGGCCGAACTTGAGCTCGAGGGTGAGGTTCTTGCCGACCTCGGCGTCCTCGACTCGCCAGCCCGTGATGAAGCCCTCCTGCTGGAGGATCTCCGCGATGTGCGACTTGATCTTGGACGCCGGCATCGTCACGGAGTCGTGGTACGCCGAGTTCGCGTTCCGCAGACGCGTCAGCATGTCTGCGATCGGATCAGTCATGGTCATGAATTGGCCTGTGGCCTCTCTCGCCGGGGTTTCCTGGTGCGCCATCCCTCTCCCCGATCCGAGACGGGACGGGTGCGGCGCGGTGGACCTACGGCGTAGTAAGTCGTACGGGCGCGACAGGCGCCCAACCCCACAAGCCTAAGGCATGCGGAGATGGGCCCTGTCCACCCAGATGCTTACCGAGAGCCTGGGTAACCCTGAACTAGCGGGGTTACCAGGAGCTCTTGGTCACGCCCGGCAGCTCGCCACGGTGAGCCATCTCACGAAGGCACACGCGGCAGAGGCCGAACTTGCGGTACACGGAGTGCGGACGACCGCAGCGCTGGCAGCGGGTGTACGCGCGCACGCCGAACTTGGGCTTGCGAGCAGCCTTCGCGATGAGAGCCTTCTTCGCCATCTCGCTCACGCCTCCTTGAACGGGAAGCCGAGGTGACGCAGAAGGGCACGGCCCTCTTCGTCGTTGGTCGCCGTGGTGACCACGGTGATGTCCATACCCCGGACGCGGTCGATCTTGTCCTGGTCGATCTCGTGGAACATGACCTGCTCCGTGAGACCGAAGGTGTAGTTGCCACGGCCGTCGAACTGCTTGGGGGACAGGCCGCGGAAGTCGCGGATGCGCGGCAGCGCGAGCGACAGGGTGCGGTCCAGGAACTCCCACATGCGGTCGCCACGGAGCGTGACGTGAGCACCGATCGGCTGACCCTCACGCAGCTTGAACTGCGCGATGGACTTGCGGGCCTTGGTGACGGCCGGCTTCTGACCGGTGATCGTGGTGAGGTCGCGGATGGCGCCCTCGATCAGCTTCGAGTCACGGGCGGCGTCGCCGACACCCATGTTGACCACGATCTTGACGAGGCCGGGGATCTGCATGACGTTCTCGTACTTGAACTCGTCACGCAGCTTGCCCGCGATCTCCTCGCGGTACTTCGTCTTGAGACGCGGAGTGGTGGTGGTAGCCATCAGATGTCCTCACCCGTCCGCTTGGCAACGCGGATCTTGTTGCCCTCGTCGTCGAAGCGGTAACCGACACGCGTGACGACCTTCTGACCGTCCTTCTCCACGACCAGCTGGACGTTGGAGACGTGGATCGGGGCCTCGGTGGTCACGATGCCGCCGGCCTGGGAACCGCGAGCGGTCGGGCCGGCCTTGGTGTGCTTCTTGACCCGGTTGACACCCTCGACCAGGACACGGTCCTCACGGGGGAAGGCCGCGATGACCTTGCCCTGCTTGCCCTTGTCCTTACCGGTGATGACCTGGACCAGGTCGCCCTTCTTGATCTTCATGCTTACAGCACCTCCGGCGCGAGCGAGATGATCTTCATGAACTTCTTCTCGCGCAGCTCACGGCCGACCGGGCCGAAGATGCGGGTGCCGCGAGGGTCGCCGTCGTTCTTCAGAATGACGGCGGCGTTCTCGTCGAAGCGGATGTACGAGCCGTCCGGACGGCGGCGCTCCTTGACGGTGCGAACGATGACCGCCTTGACGACGTCACCCTTCTTCACGTTGCCACCGGGGATCGCGTCCTTGACGGTGGCGACGATGACGTCACCGATGCCCGCGTAGCGGCGACCGGAGCCACCGAGCACACGGATGCAAAGGATCTCCTTCGCACCAGTGTTGTCGGCGACACGCAGTCGCGACTCCTGCTGGATCACGTCTATCTCCTGTTTGTCTGCCGGTTCCCCGGGAGCCGCTCAGCGGAGCGGCTCCCGGAGCCTGGCGGAACTGTCCTGCGAGGAATGCCCCGCAGGAACGTACTTTTTGGAATTCCCTTGCGGGAACTACCTACTTGGCCTTCTCGAGGATCTCGACGACGCGCCAGCGCTTCGTCGCGGACAGCGGCCGGGTCTCCATCAGGAGGACGCGGTCGCCGACACCCGCGGCGTTCTGCTCGTCGTGTGCCTTGAGCTTGTTGGTACGGCGGATGACCTTGCCGTACAGCGCGTGCTTGACGCGGTCCTCGACGGCGACGACGACGGTCTTGTCCATCTTGTCGCTGACGACGAGACCCTCACGGGTCTTGCGGAAGCCGCGCGCTTCTGCGTTCTCAGTCACGTTGTTCTCGCTCATCAGGCGTTCTCCACCGTCTCGATGCCCAGCTCACGCTCGCGCATCAGGGTGTAGATCCGCGCGATGTCCTTGCGGACCGCCTTCAGACGGCCGTGGTTCTCAAGCTGTCCGGTCGCCGCCTGGAAGCGGAGGTTGAACAGCTCTTCCTTGGCCTCGCGGAGCTTCGCCAGAAGCTCCTCGTTGCCCAGCTCGCGCAGCTCGGACGCCTTGGTACCGGCCGACATCACGCTTCACCTGCCTCGCGCTTGACGATCCGGCACTTCATCGGCAGCTTGTGAGCGGCGCGAGTGAGGGCCTCACGGGCGATCTTCTCGTTCGGGTAGGACAGCTCGAACATGACCCGGCCCGGGTGCACGTTCGCGATCCACCACTCCGGCGAACCCTTACCGGAACCCATGCGGGTCTCGGCAGGCTTCTTGGTGAGGGGGCGGTCCGGGTAGATGTTGATCCAGACCTTGCCGCCACGCTTGATGTGGCGGGTCATCGCGATACGGGCCGCCTCGATCTGGCGGTTGGTCACGTACGCCGGCGTGAGGGCCTGGATGCCGTACTCGCCGAACGCGACCGTCGTACCGCCCTTGGCCTCACCGCGGCGCTTCGGGTGGTGCTGCTTGCGGTGCTTGACCCTACGGGGGATCAGCATGTCGGTCAGGCCTCCGTTCCGGTGCTCTCAGCCGGAGCGGCGGGAGCCTCGGCCTTGGGGGCCTCGGCAGCAGCCTGCTGCGGCTTACGACCGCGACCGCCACGCTCGCCACCGCGGCCACCACGGGCCGGGCGGTCGGCGCCACCACGGGCCGGGCGGTTGCCGGCGCGGGCAGCGGCGTTCTCGGCGCGGACCTCGGCGATGTTCTTGACGTCGCCCTTGTAGATCCAGACCTTCACACCGATGCGGCCGAAGGTCGTCTTGGCCTCGAAGAAGCCGTAGTCCACGTTCGCGCGGAGCGTGTGCAGGGGCACGCGGCCCTCGCGGTAGAACTCCGAGCGGGACATCTCGGCGCCGCCGAGGCGGCCACCGCACTGGATCTTGATGCCCTTGGCGCCGGCCTTCATGGCGGACTGCATGCTCTTGCGCATGGCCCGACGGAAGGAGACGCGGGAGGAGAGCTGCTCGGCGACGGCCTGGGCCACCAGCTGAGCGTCCGTCTCCGGGTTCTTGACCTCGAGGATGTTGAGCTGGACCTGCTTCTTGGTCAGCTTCTCCAGGTCGCCGCGGATACGGTCGGCCTCGGCGCCGCGGCGGCCGATGACGATGCCCGGACGCGCGGTGTGGATGTCCACGCGGACACGGTCACGGGTGCGCTCGATCTCCACCTTGGAGATACCGGCGCGCTCCATGCCGGACGTCATCATCCGACGGATGGCGACGTCTTCCTTGACGTAGTCCTTGTACGACTTGTCGGCGTACCAACGCGACTTGAAGTCGGTGGTGATGCCGAGCCGGAACCCATGCGGGTTAACCTTCTGGCCCATTACCGGGTTCCTTCCTTGCTGGCGACGACCACGGTGATGTGGCTGGTCCGCTTGCGGATCCGGTAGGCACGGCCCTGGGCACGCGGACGGAACCGCTTCAGGGTCGGGCCCTCGTCGACGTACGCCTCGCTGATGAACAGCGAGGAGGCGTCCGTGTGGTCGTAGTTGTGCGCGGCGTTGGCGATGGCGCTGTCGAGCACCTTGCCGACGGGCACGGAGGCTGCCTGCGGAGCGAATCGCAGAACAGCCTGGGCCTCCGTGGCGTCCATGCCACGGATGAGGTCCACCACACGGCGGGCCTTCATGGGCGTGACGCGGATGTACCGCGCCTGGGCCCTGGCTTCCATGGTTGTCCCTTCAGAGTTACTTACGTGTCTGAATGCGATCCGCTACTAGCGGCGCTTCGACTTCCGGTCTTCCTTGACGTGACCCCGGAAGGTGCGCGTCGGCGAGAACTCGCCGAGCTTGTGACCGACCATCGACTCGGTGACGAACACCGGGATGTGGGTCTTGCCGTTGTGCACCGCGAGCGTGTGGCCGAGCATGGCCGGCACGATCATGGAGCGACGGGACCAGGTCTTGATGACGTTCTTGGTGCCGGCTTCGTTCTGGGCGTCCACCTTCTTGATCAGGTGGTCGTCGACGAAGGGCCCCTTCTTGAGACTGCGCGGCATCTAAACCCGCTCCTAGCGCTTCTTGTTCGTCTTGCGGCGGCGGACGATGTACTTGTTCGAAGCCTTCTTCGGCGAACGAGTACGACCTTCCTTCTGACCCCACGGGGAGACCGGGTGGCGACCACCGGAGGTCTTGCCCTCACCACCACCGTGCGGGTGGTCGACCGGGTTCATCGCGACACCACGGACGGTCGGGCGAACGCCCAGCCAGCGCTTGCGGCCGGCCTTGCCCCAGTTGATGTTGCTCTGCTCGGCGTTGCCGACCTCGCCGACCGTGGCGCGGCAGCGCTGGTCGACCAGGCGGATCTCACCGGAGGGCATGCGGAGGTGGGCCATCGAGCCCTCCTTCGCGAGCAGCTGCACGGAGGCACCGGCGGAGCGGGCGAACTTGGCACCGCCACCGGGACGGAGCTCGATCGCGTGGATCGTGGTACCGACCGGGATGTTGCGGAGGGCCAGGTTGTTGCCCGGCTTGATGTCGGCCCCGGGACCGTTCTCGACGCGGTCACCCTGCTGCAGGTTGCGCGGGGCGAGGATGTAGCGCTTCTCGCCGTCGGCGTAGTGCAGCAGCGCGATGCGCGCGGTGCGGTTGGGGTCGTACTCGATGTGCGCGACCTTCGCCGGCACGCCGTCCTTGTCGTGACGACGGAAGTCGATCACGCGGTAGGCGCGCTTGTGTCCGCCACCCTGGTGGCGAACGGTCACACGACCGGAATTGTTACGGCCGCCCTTGCTGTGCAGGGGACGGACCAGCGACTTCTCCGGCGTGGACCGCGTGACCTCGACGAAGTCGGCGACGCTGGAGCCACGGCGGCCCGGCGTAGTCGGCTTGTACTTGCGGATTCCCATTTCTCAGTCCTCGTCCGATACCGGACGATCCGACCCGCTTACGCGGTCGGACCGCCGAAGATGTCGATACGGTCGCCCTCGGCGAGGGTCACGATCGCGCGCTTGGTGGCGGCGCGCTGGCCGAAGCCCGTGCGGGTCCGCTTGCGCTTGCCCTGGCGGTTGATCGTGTTGACCCCGGTGACCTTGACCGAGAAGACCGCCTGGACGGCCTGCTTGATCTGGGTCTTGTTGGCGTTCGGGTCGACGATGAACGTGTACTTGTTCTCGTCGAGGAGCGCGTAGCTCTTCTCCGAGACGACCGGCTTCAGCAGCACGTCACGGGGGTCCGTGTACGCCTTGCTCAGCGGGGTCTCGACGGTGTTCTTGCCCTCGGTGGCGTGGCGCTTCGCCTTGGCGACGCGCGCGGCCTTGGCGGCCTTGGCCGCCTTGGAGGCGATGCTCGGGTGACGCGTAGCCATCAGGCCTCGCTCCCTTCGGTGTCGTTGGCCTTCGGGCCGGCGACGAAGGACTCGAGAGCGGCCTGGGTGAAGACCACGTCGTCCGAGACGATCACGTCGTACGTGTTCAGCTGGCCCGGCTCCAGGATGTGGACCTGGGGCAGGTTGCGGGCGGACAGCCACGCGGCCTCGTCGGCGCGCTCGACGACCAGGAGCAGGTTCTTGCGCTCCGAGATCTTGCCGAACAGCGTGCGAGCGGCCTTGGTGGAGGGGGTCTCGCCCTCGATCACGCCGGTGACGACGTGGATGCGGTTGTGGCGGGCCCGGTCGGTGAGGGCGTGACGCAGGGCGGCAGCCTTCATCTTCTTCGGGGTCCGCTGCGAGTAGTCGCGCGGCACGGGACCGTGCACGACGCCACCACCGGCGAACTGCGGCGCGCGGGTCGAGCCCTGACGGGCGCGGCCGGTGCCCTTCTGGCGGTAAGGCTTCTTGCCACCACCACGGACCTCGCCACGGGTCTTGGTCTTGTGCGTGCCCTGACGGGCAGCCGCGTTCTGCGCGACGACGACCTGGTGGATCAGCGGGATGCTGACCTTCTCCACGCCGAAGATCTCCGCGGGGAGCTCGACGCTACCGGTCTTCTCGCCGGCAGGCGAAAGGATGTCAACAGTGCTCATCGGTTACCTCAGGCCCCCTTGGCCGCGGTGCGGACCAGGACGAGGCCGCCGTTCGGACCGGGAACCGCGCCCTTGATGAGCAGCAGACCCTTCTCCGCGTCAACGGCGTGGACGGTCAGGTTCTGGGTGGTGACACGCTCGTTGCCCATGCGACCCGCCATGCGGAGGCCCTTGAACACGCGGCCCGGGGTGGCGCAGCCACCGATGGAACCGGGCGAGCGGTGCTTGCGCTGGGTGCCGTGACCGGCGCCGAGGCCCTTGAAGTTGTGACGCTTCATGACACCGGCGAAGCCCTTGCCCTTGCTCTTGCCGGTCACGTCGACCTTGATGCCGGCCTCGAACACCTCGGCGGTGATCTCCTGGCCGAGGGTGTACTCGCTGGCGTCAGCGGTACGGATCTCGACGAGGTGGCGGCGGGGAGTGACGTCGGCCTTGGCGAAGTGGCCCTTGAGGGGCTTGTTCACCTTGCGCGGGTCGATCTCGCCGAACGCGATCTGGACGGACTCGTAGCCGTCGACGTCGTTCGTACGGACCTGGGTCACGACGTTGGGGCCGGCCTTGACGACGGTGACGGGAACAACGCGGTTGTTCTCGTCCCACACCTGCGTCATGCCGAGCTTCTCGCCCAGGATGCCCTTGATCTGCTTAGCCATTCTCAGATCACCGACCCTCAGAGCTTGATCTCGATGTCGACACCGGCCGGGAGGTCGAGTCGCATCAGAGAGTCAACGGTCTTGGGCGTCGGGTCGAGGATGTCGATCAGGCGCTTGTGCGTGCGCATCTCGAAGTGCTCGCGCGAGTCCTTGTACTTGTGCGGCGACTTGATGACGCAGTACACGTTCTTCTCAGTGGGCAGCGGCACCGGGCCCGCGACCGACGCACCAGTGCGCGTCACCGTCTCGACGATCTTCTTCGCCGAGGAGTCGATGACCTCGTGGTCGTAGGCCTTGAGCCGGATGCGGATCTTCTGTCCCGCCATGGCTACTCAGTAGTCCTGTCTCTCGTAACGCTCTGGAACCCGGTGTTCCTGTCTCGTTTCTCCGACCCACGCGGTCGGGCGTGTCGCGCTCCCGCTGACACAGATGCCCCTTGTTCGAACATCCCTGCAGGGAATGCACACGGCCCTTCCGGAACCGCAAGCCGGGGACGAAGGTCCACCGGGTGCCTGGCCGGTGCAGCACCGCACTTCCCGAAAGATTCCCGTACGTCCGCCCCAGCGCTGCCTCGCGGCAGTTAGGGCGACGAGTACTGTGGGACTCGCTTCCGGTCCTCCCGACGGGAGGCGCGCAGCATCAACACTCGACCGAGCAACCCCGCTAGTCTGCCATACGGGGCAGCACCTCCGCCAATCGAGCCGGAGAGAATACCCGCAGCGTGACGTAGGTCAAACGCCCCGGGGTGACACCCCCCGCATTCCGCGCCCGGACGTGCGGACGTGAGACCTCATCGTTGCCTCACATCCGGCCCGGGCGGGGCCGCGCCTCGCGGGTCACCGCCTGTCCCGCACCCCGGACCCGGGCGAACGACCTCTCCAGCCCCCGCTTCACCGCTCCCGCCGCCGGGCGCTCCACGAAGCCGCGCACCGCCCAGCTCAGGGCCAGGAAGCCGGCCAGGAGCGAGGCCAGGAGGAGCCGGGCGTCCATGGCGGCGTGCAGGCGGCTGATGACGGCCGTGCCCGCCGCGTGGTGCAGCGGGTAGAGCGGGTACTCAGGCTTCCCGCCGTCACCGGCCGGCGCCGGCGGACGCGGTCCGCGAGGCCGAGCGCCACGGCGAGCACGGCCAGCAGGAACACGGTGAAGCCGACCAGCGCGCCCCGCCGGCTGCCCACGTGCTCGGCCTCGTCGATCGATCTCGACGCCGATCCAGCCGTAGGCGGCGACGTGGAAGACCGTCGGGATGATGTCCGAGGTCGGGCGGTCCCAGATCGGGTGCCCGGCCGGTTCACTCGGCGGGTGCCGGCGTAGTGGTGGTCCGCGACCATGAGGGCGGCGAGGAGCCGGATGCCGTCGAGGGCGTACAGGCGGGGGCGCCGCTCGCGGCGGGCCGGCGGCGGCACCGTGAGCGGTGCGGGCAGCGGCTGTGCGCCGCACATCCCGTGCGCCCCGGACAGGCGAGAGGGCCCGTACGACCGGAGTCGTACGGGCCCTCTCTCAGGTGCTCAGCTCAGGCTGTGCCACCAGTCAGGCGCAAGATCACTTCGTGATCTTGGTGACCTGGCCGGCGCCGACCGTCCGGCCACCCTCACGGATGGCGAACTTCAGGCCCTCTTCCATGGCGACGGGCTGGATGAGCTCCACCTTCATCTCGGTGTTGTCACCCGGCATGACCATCTCGGTGCCCTCGGGGAGGGTCACGACGCCGGTCACGTCCGTCGTACGGAAGTAGAACTGCGGACGGTAGTTGTTGAAGAACGGGGTGTGGCGACCACCCTCGTCCTTCGACAGGATGTAGGCCTGGGCCTCGAACTCGGTGTGCGGGGTGACCGAGCCCGGCTTGATGATGACCTGGCCGCGCTCGACGTCCTCGCGCTTGATGCCGCGGAGCAGCAGACCGACGTTCTCACCGGCCTGGCCCTCGTCGAGCAGCTTGCGGAACATCTCGATGCCGGTGACCGTGGTGGTGGTCTTCTCGGTCTTGATGCCGATGATGTCGACGGTCTCGTTGACCTTGAGGACACCACGCTCGATACGGCCGGTGACGACCGTACCGCGACCGGTGATGGTGAAGACGTCCTCGATCGGCATCAGGAACGGCTTGTCGACGTCACGCTCGGGCTCCGGGATGGAGGTGTCGACAGCGTTCATGAGGTCCAGGACCGACTGGGTCCACTGGGCGTCGCCCTCGAGCGCCTTCAGCGCCGAGACACGCACGACCGGCAGGTCGTCGCCCGGGAACTCGTACTCGGAGAGGAGCTCACGGACCTCGAGCTCGACGAGCTCCAGGATCTCCTCGTCGTCCACCATGTCGGCCTTGTTCAGGGCGACGACGATGTACGGAACGCCGACCTGGCGGGCCAGGAGCACGTGCTCCTTGGTCTGCGGCATCGGGCCGTCGGTGGCGGCGACCACCAGGATCGCGCCGTCCATCTGCGCGGCACCGGTGATCATGTTCTTGATGTAGTCCGCGTGACCCGGGCAGTCGACGTGGGCGTAGTGACGCGCCTCGGTCTGGTACTCGACGTGCGCGATGGAGATGGTGATACCGCGCTGACGCTCCTCGGGCGCCTTGTCGATGTTGTCGAACGGGGTGGCCTCGTTCAGGTCCGGGTACGCGTCGTGCAGCACCTTGGTAATGGCGGCCGTGAGGGTCGTCTTACCGTGGTCGATGTGACCGATGGTGCCGATGTTGACGTGCGGCTTAGTCCGCTCGAACTTCGCCTTCGCCACTGGGGTCCTCCTGTGGAGTGGTTCTGTACGCCTTACTTCATCGGCGCCAGGTGATCTTTGCTGTTAAGTCCCGGGCCCCGGGGCAAACCCCGCGAACGAGAACGAACGCGGATGAATGCCCCTGGAGGCTCCGGAGTCAAGCCTACGGCGTGTGAACGGAGTGCGTTACTCGCCCTTGGCCTTCGCGATGATCTCCTCGGCGACGTTCCGCGGAACCTCGGCGTAGGAGTCGAACTGCATCGAGTAGCTTGCGCGACCCGAGGTCTTGCTGCGGAGGTCGCCGACGTAACCGAACATCTCCGACAGGGGCACAAGACCCTTGACGACGCGGGCACCGGCCCGCTCCTCCATGGCCTGGATCTGGCCACGGCGGGAGTTGATGTCGCCGATGACCTCACCCATGTAGTCCTCGGGCGTGGTGACCTCGACGGCCATCATCGGCTCGAGCAGCACGGGGCTGGCCTTGCGCGCGGCCTCCTTGAAGGCCTGCGAGCCGGCGATCTTGAAGGCGAGCTCGGAGGAGTCGACCTCGTGGTAGGCGCCGTCGATCAGCGTCACACGCACACCGGTCATCTCGTAACCGGCGAGGATGCCGAACTGCATGGCCTCCTGCGCACCGGCGTCGACCGAGGGGATGTACTCCTTCGGCACACGGCCACCAGTGACCTTGTTGACGAACTCGTACGACGTGTCGCCGCCCTCGATCGGCTCGATGCCGATGATGACGCGCGCGAACTGGCCGGTACCACCCGTCTGCTTCTTGTGGGTGTACTCGACCTTCTCGACGGCCTTGCGGATCGTCTCGCGGTACGCGACCTGCGGCTTGCCGACGTTGGCCTCGACCTTGAACTCACGGCGCATACGGTCGACCAGCACCTCGAGGTGCAGCTCGCCCATGCCGCCGATGATGGTCTGGCCGGTCTCCTCGTCCGAGTGGACCTGGAAGGACGGGTCCTCCTCGGCCAGGCGCTGGATCGCGATGCCCAGCTTCTCCTGGTCGCCCTTCGACTTGGGCTCGATGGCGACCTGGATGACCGGGGCCGGGAAGTCCATGGACTCCAGGATCACCGGGTTCTTCTCGTCGCAGAGCGTCTCACCGGTGGTGGTCTGCTTCAGGCCCATGACGGCGACGATGTCGCCGGCGCCCACCGACTCGATCTCCTCACGCTTGTTGGCGTGCATACGGTAGATCTTGCCGATGCGCTCCTTGCGGCCCTTGACCGAGTTGAGCACGGCGGAGCCGGACTCGAGGCGGCCGGAGTAGACACGCACGAAGGTGAGCTTGCCGAGGTGCGGGTCGCTCATGATCTTGAACGCCAGCGCCGACAGCGGCTCGTCGTCGGACGGCTTGCGCTTGACGACCGTCTCCGGGTCCTTGACGTCGTGGCCCTCGATGGCCTCGATGTCGACCGGCGACGGCAGGTAGCGCACGACCGCGTCGAGCAGGGGCTGAACACCCTTGTTCTTGAACGCGGTACCGCAGAACACGGGGGTGACGGTGGTGCCGCCGCCCTTGCCGGACGCGATGGTGATACGACGGACCGCCGCGTAGAGCTGCTCCTCGGTGGGCTCGGTGCCCTCGAGGTACAGCTCCATGAGCTCCTCGTCGTTCTCCGCCACGGCCTCGAGCAGCTTGCCGCGCCACTCCTCGGCCGCCTCGGTGTGGGTGGCCGGGATGTCGACGACGTCGTACATCTCGCCCTTGGTCGCCTCGGCGGACCAGACCAGGGCCTTCATGCGGACCAGGTCCACGACACCCTGGAAGTCGGCCTCGGCACCGATCGGGAGCTGCATCACGATCGGCTGAGCGCCCAGACGGTCGACGATCATGTCGACGCAGCGGTGGAACTCGGCACCGGTGCGGTCGAGCTTGTTGACGAAGCAGATGCGCGGAACGCCGTAGCGGTCCGCCTGACGCCACACCGTCTCGGACTGGGGCTCAACGCCGGCGACGCCGTCGAACACCGTCACGGCACCGTCGAGCACGCGCAGCGAACGCTCCACCTCGACGGTGAAGTCGACGTGGCCCGGCGTGTCGATGATGTTGATGGTGTGGTCGACGTCTTCCAGCGGCCAGTGACAGGTGGTGGCAGCAGAGGTGATCGTGATGCCACGCTCCTGCTCCTGCTCCATCCAGTCCATGGTGGCAGCGCCGTCGTGGACCTCACCGATCTTGTACGAAACGCCGGTGTAGAACAGGATCCGCTCGGTGGTGGTCGTCTTGCCCGCGTCGATGTGGGCCATGATGCCGATGTTGCGCACCTTGGCCAGGTCAAGCGAAGTGGTAGCCATAAGGCTTCAGTCTTCTCTCGGTCTCGATGTGGACTGCGACTACCAGCGGTAGTGCGCGAAGGCCTTGTTGGACTCGGCCATCTTGTGCGTGTCCTCGCGCTTCTTCACAGCGGCGCCGAGGCCGTTGGACGCGTCGAGGAGCTCGTTCAGCAGACGCTCGGTCATGGTCTTCTCGCGACGGGCGCGGGAGTAACCGACGAGCCAGCGCAGCGCCAGGGTGTTGGCACGGCCGGGCTTGACCTCGACCGGGACCTGGTAGGTGGCGCCACCGACACGGCGGGACTTGACCTCGATGGTCGGCTTGATGTTCTCGAGAGCGCGCTTCAGCGTGATGACCGGGTCGTTGCCGGTCTTGTCGCGCAGGCCCTCCATGGCGCCGTAAACGATCCGCTCGGCAGTCGAGCGCTTGCCGTTCAGCAGCACCTTGTTGATCAGGGAGGTCACCAGAGGGGAGCCGTAAACCGGGTCGATGATGACCGGGCGCTTCGGGGCGGGGCCCTTACGAGGCATTCTTACTTCTCCTTCTTGGCGCCGTAACGGCTGCGAGCCTGCTTGCGGTTCTTGACACCCTGGGTGTCGAGCGAGCCGCGGATGATCTTGTAGCGAACACCCGGCAGGTCCTTCACACGGCCGCCGCGCACGAGCACGATGGAGTGCTCCTGCAGGTTGTGTCCCTCACCCGGAATGTAAGCGGTGACCTCGATCCCGCTGGTCAGACGCACACGCGCGACCTTACGCAGGGCCGAGTTCGGCTTCTTCGGGGTGGTCGTGAACACACGCGTGCAGACGCCACGACGCTGAGGGGAACCCTCGAGTGCGGGCGTCTTGTTCTTCTCGACCTTGTCCTGCCGGCCCTTACGGACCAGCTGCTGGATCGTAGGCACTACTTCTCCGGTTTCTGTGTGCCGATGGGTACAGCTAACCTGGAACATCGCCGACCCACGCGGTCGGGTGTGTCGGATCCCGCGGACTTCCGCCGCGAGGCGGAAAGAAAGCACGGATCACGGTGGCCGCTCTTTGCCCCGGTGCGGTGTGATGGCACGCACGAGGGCCAGGGCACACCCCAGGCACAAGGTCTGAGCGTACCCAGCGCAATCACTCCGGTCAAAACAGAAGCAGTACGTCCGACATGCGGCGGTTACGTTCGCGAACCCGACCGCTGGTGTGGTACGGGGGTTTCCGCGCCCTTCGCCTCCGGGGTTCCCGGACCGGCCGCCGCCTCCTGAGACCCGGCCGCGGTGTCGTGGCCGACGAAGTACGTCGGACGGTTCTGCACGGCCGTGTAGATGCGGCCGACGTACTCGCCGAGCAGGCCCACGCAGATCAGCTGGACCGCGCCGATGAACAGCACGCCGGTGAAGAGGGAGGTCCAGCCCGGGACCGTGTGGTCGAAGGCGTGGGCGCTCAGGGTGTACGCCATCAGCGCCAGACAGACCAGGAAGGCGAAACCGCCGAGCCAGGTGGCGATGCGCAGGGGGGCCGCGGAGAACCCGGTGACGCTGTCGACGGCCAGGCGGATCATGCGGCCCAGCGGGTACTTGCTCTGCCCGGCCGGACGCGGGGCGCGCTCGTAGGTCACCTGCCCGCTGGGGAAGCCGAGCCAGGGCACCAGGAGCCGGTAGACGCGCTGCTGGTCGGGAAGCGCCTTGAGGGCGTCCACGGCGGCCCTGCTGAGCAGCCGGAAGTCGCCGGCCTGGGCGGGCACGGACGGCCCGGCCAGCCGCCGCACGAGCCGGTAGTACAGCCCCGCCGTCCACCGCTTGAAGCCGGTGTCGCTGGCGCGGTCGGCGCGGATGCCGTAGACGATGTCGAGGTGCTCGGCGCGGGCCAGCTCCAGCATCTCGGGGATCTTCTCGGGCGGGTCCTGGAGGTCGGCGTCGATGCTGACGACGTAGGCGCCGCGGGCGCGGTCCAGGCCGGCGGTGAGGGCGGCCTGGTGGCCGGAGTTGCGGCGCAGGCCGATGATCCGCAGTTCCGGCCAGCCAAGACGGAAGGCGGCGAGCAGCTCGGCCGTGCGGTCGGTGGACCCGTCGTCGACGGCGACGACCTCGTACGCCGCGCCGAGACCGGCGAGGACCGGGCGCAGTCTGCTGACCAGCGCCGGAAGGACCTCTTCCTCGTTGTACATGGGTATGACGACCGACAGGACGGCCGCCCCGGCCACGGTGTTCGACGTCTCCGTCACGCGCCCTCCCCTCACCTGTGGCGCACATGTGCGACGCTGGTGCGATCTTATGACCACGCTTCACGATCAACCGGACAACGGCCGCGCCCGGCGTTCCGGCGATCGACCAGGGGGGACCCCAGTCATGAGCACGGCCCGCAGCGACGCGGCGACGGACTCCGCCATACCCGAAGACCGGGACCGGCCGCAGCAGGGCCGCCGGCTCGCTCTGCCGGACGGTCTACGACCGTACCTCTCTCCGCTGCTCCTGTACGGCGTGACGAAGCTGGTCGGTCTGACCGTGTTCGCCTGGCTGCTGGAGTGGGCCGACGACTACCAGAAGAAGAACCCCCGCTTCGGCGGCGGCACCCACTGGTGGGACGTCCTGGCCACCTGGGACGGCTGGTGGTACCTCCAGGTCGCGGAGAAGGGGTACGACCCCCGGCCGCTGGAGCGGCTCGCGCCCGGCGGTCTCTTCACCGTGAAGCAGAACTCGGTGGCGTTCTTCCCCCTCTACCCCGGGCTGATCAGAGGGGTTTCCGAGATCACCGGTCTCGGCCTGTACGGCTCCGCGATCCTGGTGTCCGTCCTGGCCTCGTTCGTGGCGGCGGCCGGGATCTACGCCGTGATCTCGACGCTCGCGGGGGTGCGGGCGGGCACGATCGCGGCCGGGCTGTGGGCCGTGGTGCCGGGCGCCGGCGTGGAGTGGGCGGTCTACTCGGAGTCGGTGTTCGTCGCGATCGCGTCCTGGTGCTGCTACTGCGTGATGCGGCGCCGGTGGGTGGCGGCCGGGATGCTCGCCTTCCTGGCCGGACTGAACCGGCCGACGTCCGCCGCGCTCATAGGGGCCGTGGGGCTCGCCGCGATCGTGACGCTGGCGCGGCGGGAGAGCAGGCGCGAGCACGGCGTCGCGGGCCCGGTGTACGCGATGCTCGCCGCACCGCTGGGGCTGCTCACCTACATCGCCTGGGTGGGGCTGAGCATGGGCGACCTCACCGCCTACTTCACGCTCCAGCGCGAGGGGTGGGCGCACTACTTCGACTTCGGCGCGTACACGCTGGACGTCCTCGGCAACACGGCGGTCGGCCACAACCAGTACCTGTTCGCCTTCGCCGTACCCGATCTGCTGGGTGTCCAGATCGTGCTGGCGCTGCCCTTCCTGGTGGCGCTGATGCTGCGGAGGAAGCCGCCGCTGGTGCTGGTCGCGTACGCGCTGGCGTCGATCGTCACCGTGCTGGGGACGCAGCAGATGTTCGGCAACACGGGGCGGTACCTGCTTCCCGTGTTCCCGCTCCTGCTGGCCCCCGCGGCGGCGATGAGCCGGCTGAAGTGGCCGAGCCTGGCGGTGTTCTTCGCCACGGCGTCGATCGCGTCCGGCTGGTACGCGCACTACGTGATCTTCGAACTGGGCATTCCGTAGCGAGGCGGGACCGGGCGGCCGGGCGGCCGGGGGCGGGGTGCTCAGCCGGAGGAGGAGACCCCCGCCATGATGAGGACCATCACGAAGAACGCCCAGCCCGCCACGGAGAGCCAGCCCAGGACGAGGCCCGCGATGGCGAACCCGTCACCGCCCTCGCCGGTGCGGCGGATCTCGGCGCGGGCCTTGTGGCCGAGGATCACGGCGGGCAGGCCGGTGAGCCCGGCGGTCATCGTGGTGAGCACGCCGCAGACCATGGAGCCGACCGCCTTGCCGTTCGTGGGCGGCGGCGGGGCGGGCAGGAACGTCCGCGGGACGGGCGGGCCGAAACCCGGGGGCGGGACGAGGGCCGGCTGGACGGCCATGGGCCCCTGCGGCAGATCGGACACGACGAGTTGCAGCTCGCCGACCGTACGGGCCTGGTAAGCGCGCTCGACGCGCTTGGTGAACTCGTCCTGCTGCAGGCGTCCTTCACTGAAACCGGCCCTGAGCACGTCCACGGCGCGCTCGCGGTCGGCGTGGGACGCGAGCATCGAGGATCCGCTCGGCACCTGCCCCTGCGGCTGCCATGGTGACGGATAGGACACGGGCACCTCCCCCCGGACGGCTGAATGTCTCCATCATCCATCAACGCACCGTGTCTGCCCACGGTTCCCAGGCCAGGCGCGGGTCACAGTTCTCAGCCGGAGACGAGGTCACCGGTCAGACGGGCGGACGCCCGCCGGGCATGCCGAAAAGGGCGGCCACCCCGTGCGCAACGGGGTGACCGCCCTTTCGGTCACCTACTGGTTGTACGGACCGTAGTCGTAGTCCTCCAGCGGAACGGCCTGGCCGGAGCCCGTGCCGAACGGCGAGTAGTCGATGTCGTCGTAGCCGACGGCCGAGTACATCGCGGCCTTCGCCTCCTCGGTCGGCTCGACCCGGATGTTGCGGTAGCGGGACAGACCCGTACCGGCCGGGATGAGCTTACCGATGATGACGTTCTCCTTGAGGCCGATCAGGGAGTCGGACTTGGCGTTGATCGCCGCGTCCGTGAGGACCCTGGTCGTCTCCTGGAAGGACGCCGCCGACAGCCAGGACTCCGTGGCCAGCGAGGCCTTGGTGATACCCATGAGCTGCGGACGACCGGAGGCCGGGTGACCGCCCTCCTGGACCACACGACGGTTCTCGGTCTCGAACTTCGAGCGCTCGACCAGCTCGCCGGGCAGCAGCTCGGCGTCGCCGGACTCGATGATCGTCACACGGCGCAGCATCTGCCGGATGATGATCTCGATGTGCTTGTCGTGGATCGACACACCCTGCGAGTTGTAGACCTTCTGGACCTCGCCGACCAGGTGGACCTGGACGGCACGCTGGCCCAGGATGCGCAGCACGTCGTGCGGGTTGGTGGCACCCACGGTGAGCTTCTGGCCCACCTCGACGTGCTCGCCCTCGCTGACCAGGAGCCGGGCACGCTTCGAGATCGGGTACGCCGTCTCGTCGCTGCCGTCGTCCGGCGTGATGACGATCTTCTTGGTCTTCTCGGTCTCCTCGATCCGCACGCGGCCGGAGGCCTCGGAGATCGGGGCGACACCCTTCGGGGTACGGGCCTCGAAGAGCTCGACGACACGCGGCAGACCCTGGGTGATGTCGTCACCGGCCACACCACCGGTGTGGAAGGTACGCATCGTCAGCTGGGTACCGGGCTCACCGATGGACTGGGCGGCGATGATGCCGACCGCCTCACCGATGTCGACCAGCTTGCCGGTGGCCAGCGAGCGGCCGTAGCACATGGCGCAGGTGCCGACGGCGGACTCGCAGGTCAGGACCGAGCGGGTCTTGACCGTCTCGACGCCGTGCTTGACGAGCTCGTCGATGAGCACGTCGCCGAGGTCGGTACCGGCCGGGGCCAGCACCTTGCCGTCGACCACGATGTCCTCGGCGAGGCAGCGCGCGTACACGGACGTCTCGACGTTGCCCGTCTTGCGCAGCACGCCGTCGTCGCCGCGCTCGGCGATCGCCAGCTTGAGGCCGCGCTCGGTGCCGCAGTCCTCCTCGCGGATGATGACGTCCTGGGAGACGTCGACCAGACGACGGGTGAGGTAACCCGAGTCGGCGGTACGCAGGGCGGTGTCCGCCAGACCCTTACGGGCACCGTGCGTGGAGATGAAGTACTCCAGCACGGACAGGCCCTCACGGAACGAGGCCTTGATCGGACGCGGGATGGTCTCGTTCTTCGCGTTCGACACCAGACCGCGCATACCGGCGATCTGCCGCATCTGCATCATGTTTCCTCGGGCACCCGAGTCAACCATCATGAAGATGGGGTTGGTCTTGGGGAAGTTCTCGTTCATCGCCTCGGCGACCTCGTTGGTCGCCTTGGTCCAGATCGCGATGAGCTCCTGCGTGCGCTCTTCCTTGGTGATCAGACCGCGCTCGTACTGCTTCTGGACCTTCTCGTCCTGCGCCTCGTAGCCGCGGACGATCTCCTTCTTCGCCTCGGGAACGACGACGTCGGAGATGGCCACGGTGACACCGGAACGGGTCGCCCAGTAGAAGCCGGCCGCCTTCAGGTTGTCGAGCGTCGCCGCCACGATGACCTTGGGGTAGCGCTCGGCCAGGTCGTTGACGATCTCGGAGAGCTGCTTCTTGCCCACCGAGTAGTCGACGAACGGGTAGTCCTCGGGCAGCAGCTCGTTGAAGAGCGCGCGGCCCAGGGTGGTGCGCAGGCGGAACGTGTCCCCCTGCTGCCACTCGGGGTCGCCCTCCTCCTGCGCCGGCGGCGTCCAGCCGCGCGGCGGGATGGTGCCCACCGGGAAGCGGATGTCGATCGTCGACTGCAGCGCCAGCTCACCGGCGTCGAACGCCATGATCGCCTCGGCCGTGGAGCCGAAGGAACGGCCCTCGCCCTTGGTGTCGCGCAGCTCGCCGTCGGTGGTGAGGAAGAACAGACCGAGGACCATGTCCTGGGTCGGCATCGTCACCGGACGGCCGTCGGCGGGCTTGAGGATGTTGTTCGAGGACAGCATCAGGATGCGGGCCTCGGCCTGCGCCTCCGCGGACAGCGGCAGGTGCACGGCCATCTGGTCACCGTCGAAGTCCGCGTTGAACGCGGTGCAGACGAGCGGGTGGATCTGGATGGCCTTGCCCTCGACCAGCTGCGGCTCGAAGGCCTGGATGCCGAGGCGGTGCAGGGTGGGCGCACGGTTCAGCAGCACCGGGTGCTCGGCGATGACCTCTTCGAGGACGTCGTACACCACGGTGCGGCCGCGCTCGACCATGCGCTTGGCGCTCTTGATGTTCTGCGCGTGGTTCAGGTCGACCAGGCGCTTCATCACGAACGGCTTGAAGAGCTCCAGCGCCATCGCCTTGGGCAGACCGCACTGGTGCAGCTTCAGCTGCGGACCGACGACGATCACGGAACGCGCGGAGTAGTCCACACGCTTGCCGAGCAGGTTCTGACGGAAGCGGCCCTGCTTGCCCTTGAGCATGTCGGACAGCGACTTCAGCGGACGGTTGCCGGGGCCCGTGACCGGGCGACCACGACGGCCGTTGTCGAAGAGCGCGTCGACGGCCTCCTGGAGCATGCGCTTCTCGTTGTTCACGATGATCTCGGGCGCACCGAGGTCGAGAAGCCGCTTCAGACGGTTGTTGCGGTTGATCACACGGCGGTACAGGTCGTTCAGGTCGGAGGTCGCGAAGCGGCCACCGTCCAGCTGCACCATCGGACGCAGGTCCGGCGGGATGACCGGCACGCAGTCGAGCACCATGCCCTTGGGGCTGTTGCTGGTCTGCAGGAACGCGGAGACGACCTTCAGGCGCTTGAGCGCACGGGTCTTCTTCTGGCCCTTGCCGGTGCGGATGATCTCGCGGAGCTTCTCGGCCTCCTCGTCGAGGTCGAAGGACTCCAGGCGCTTCTGCAGCGCCGCGGCACCCATCGAACCGTCGAAGTACGTGCCGAAGCGGTCGCGCAGCTCGCGGTAGAGCAGCTCGTCGCCCTCGAGGTCCTGGACCTTGAGGTTCTTGAAGCGGGTCCACACCTCGTCGAGACGGTCGATCTCGCGCTGGGAGCGGTCGCGCAGCTGCTTCATCTCGCGCTCGGCGCCTTCGCGCACCTTGCGGCGCACATCGGCCTTGGCACCCTCGGCCTCGAGCTCGGCCAGGTCGGCCTCGAGCTTCTTGGCGCGGGCCTCCAGGTCGGCGTCCCGGCGGTTCTCGATCTGCTGCCGCTCGACGGAGACGTGCGCCTCCAGGGAGGGCAGGTCACGCGTACGGCGCTCCTCGTCGACGTACGTGATCATGTACGCCGCGAAGTAGATGACCTTCTCGAGGTCCTTGGGAGCCAGGTCGAGCAGGTAGCCCAGCCGGCTCGGGACACCCTTGAAGTACCAGATGTGCGTGACGGGGGCGGCGAGCTCGATGTGGCCCATCCGCTCACGGCGCACCTTGGCACGGGTGACCTCGACGCCGCAGCGCTCGCAGATGATGCCCTTGAAGCGGACGCGCTTGTACTTGCCGCAGTAGCACTCCCAGTCCCGGGTCGGACCGAAGATCTTCTCGCAGAAGAGTCCGTCCTTTTCGGGCTTGAGGGTGCGGTAGTTGATGGTCTCGGGCTTCTTGACCTCGCCGTGGCTCCACTGACGGATGTCGTCAGCGGTGGCCAGACCGATCCGGAGCTCGTCGAAGAAGTTGACGTCGAGCACTATGCGTCAATCCCTCTCAGGGTTGTAAGTCTTGGGGTCTGAAACGGGGGTCCCGGGGCCGGCGGACCTTGGTGGTTCAAGGTCCGCCGGACTCCCGTCAGACCTCTTCGACGCTGCTCGGCTCGCGCCGGGACAGGTCGATGCCGAGCTCCTCCGCAGCGCGGAAGACGTCCTCGTCGGTGTCACGCATCTCGATGGACATACCGTCGCTGGACAGCACCTCCACGTTCAGGCAGAGCGACTGCATCTCCTTGATGAGCACCTTGAAGGACTCGGGGATGCCGGGCTCGGGGATGTTCTCGCCCTTGACGATGGCCTCGTAGACCTTCACGCGGCCGGTGACGTCGTCGGACTTGATGGTCAGCAGCTCCTGGAGGGCGTACGCGGCGCCGTAGGCCTCGAGGGCCCACACCTCCATCTCACCGAACCGCTGGCCACCGAACTGGGCCTTACCACCCAGCGGCTGCTGGGTGATCATCGAGTACGGGCCGGTCGAGCGGGCGTGCAGCTTGTCGTCGACCAGGTGGTGCAGCTTCAGGATGTACATGTAGCCGACCGAGATCGGGTCCGGGAACGGCTCACCGCTACGGCCGTCGAACAGCCGCGCCTTGCCGGACGGGAGCACCATGCGCTCGCCGTCGCGGTTCGGGATGGTGTGCTGCAGCAGACCCGCGAGCTCGTCCTCACGGGCGCCGTCGAAGACCGGGGTGGCGACGTTGGTGCCCGGGGCGACCTGGTCGGCACCGATGGCCTGGAGACGCTGCGCCCACTCGTCGGCGAGACCGGAGACGTCCCAGCCGCGGCTGGCGAGCCAGCCGAGGTGGATCTCCAGGACCTGTCCCGGGTTCATTCGGGACGGCACACCGAGCGGGTTGAGGATGATGTCGACCGGGGTCCCGTCCTCGAGGAACGGCATGTCCTCGATGGGCAGGATCTTGGAGATGACACCCTTGTTGCCGTGGCGGCCGGCGAGCTTGTCACCGTCGGTGATCTTGCGCTTCTGCGCAACGTACACACGGACCAGCTGGTTGACGCCGGGCGGCAGCTCGTCGCCCTCCTCGCGGTCGAAGACGCGCACACCGATGACCTTGCCGGTCTCGCCGTGCGGCACCTTCAGCGAGGTGTCACGGACCTCACGGGCCTTCTCACCGAAGATGGCGCGCAGCAGGCGCTCCTCCGGCGTCAGCTCGGTCTCACCCTTCGGGGTGACCTTGCCGACGAGGATGTCACCGGCGATGACCTCGGCACCGATGCGGATGATGCCGCGCTCGTCGAGGTCGGCGAGGACCTCCTCGGAGACGTTCGGGATGTCCCGGGTGATCTCCTCGGGGCCGAGCTTGGTGTCACGGGCGTCGACCTCGTGCTCCTCGATGTGGATCGAGGAGAGGACGTCGTCCTGCACGAGGCGCTGCGACAGGATGATCGCGTCCTCGTAGTTGTGACCCTCCCACGGCATGAACGCCACGAGCAGGTTCTTGCCCAGGGCCATCTCGCCGTTCTGGGTGGCCGGACCGTCGGCGAGGACCTGGCCCTCGATGATCCGGTCGCCCTCGTTGACGATGACCTTCTGGTTGACCGAGGTGCCCTGGTTGGAGCGGGCGAACTTGGCCAGACGGTAGGTGATGTAGGTGCCGTCGTCGTTGGCCGTGGTGATGTAGTCCGCGGAGACCTCCTGGACCACACCCGCCTTCTCGGCCTTGACCACGTCGCCGGCGTCGACGGCGGAGCGGTACTCCATGCCGGTGCCGACGAGCGGGGACTCGGACTTAATCAGCGGCACGGCCTGACGCATCATGTTCGCGCCCATGAGGGCACGGTTGGCGTCGTCGTGCTCGAGGAACGGGATCATGGCGGTCGCGACCGACACCATCTGGCGCGGCGAGACGTCCATGTAGTCGACGTCCTCGGGGCTGACGTAGTCGACCTCACCGCCACGGCGGCGGACCAGGACGCGGGCCTCGGAGAAGCGCAGTTCGTCGTTGAGCGTGGCGTTGGCCTGCGCGATGACGAAGCGGTCCTCCTCGTCGGCGGTCAGGTAGTCCACCTCGTCGGTGACCTGGCCGTCGACGACCTTGCGGTACGGGGTCTCGACGAAACCGAACGCGTTGACGCGACCGTAGGAGGCGAGCGAGCCGATCAGACCGATGTTCGGGCCTTCGGGCGTCTCGATCGGGCACATACGGCCGTAGTGCGAGGGGTGCACGTCACGGACCTCGAAGCCGGCCCGCTCACGGGACAGACCACCCGGGCCGAGCGCGGACAGACGACGCTTGTGCGTCAGCCCGGACAGCGGGTTGTTCTGGTCCATGAACTGCGACAGCTGGCTGGTGCCGAAGAACTCCTTGATGGAGGCGACGACCGGCCGGATGTTGATCAGGGTCTGCGGCGTGATCGCCTCGACGTCCTGGGTCGTCATGCGCTCACGGACGACGCGCTCCATACGGGCCAGACCGGTGCGGACCTGGTTCTGGATGAGCTCGCCGACGCTGCGCAGACGACGGTTGCCGAAGTGGTCGATGTCGTCGGTCTCGACGACGATCGTGCCGCCGCTGTCCCCGGTGGTCTCGGTCTCGCCGGCGTGCAGCTTCACCAGGTACTTGATCGTCGAGATGATGTCCTCGACGGTCAGGATGCCCGCGTCCAGCGGAGCGTCCGCACCCAGCTTCTTGTTGACCTTGTAGCGGCCGACCTTCGCGAGGTCGTAGCGCTTGGGGTTGAAGTAGAGGTTCTCGAGCAGCGTCTGCGCGGCCTCACGCGTCGGGGGCTCGCCCGGACGGAGCTTGCGGTAGATGTCGAGCAGCGCGTCGTCCTGGCCCTGGGTGTGGTCCTTCTCCAGGGTGGCGCGCATGGACTCGTACTCGCCGAACTCCTCGAGGATCTGCTCGGTCGTCCAGCCGAGCGCCTTCAGGAGGACGGTCACCGACTGCTTGCGCTTGCGGTCGATGCGGACACCGACCATGTCGCGCTTGTCGATCTCCATCTCCAGCCAGGCACCCCGGGACGGGATGATCTTGGCGGAGAAGATGTCCTTGTCGGACGTCTTGTCGATCGAGGAGTCGAAGTAGACACCCGGCGAACGGACCAGCTGCGACACCACGACACGCTCGGTGCCGTTGATGACGAAGGTGCCCTTGTTCGTCATGAGCGGGAAGTCGCCCATGAAGACGGTCTGGGACTTGATCTCGCCGGTCTCGTTGTTGGTGAACTCGGCCGTCACGAACAGCGGAGCCGCGTACGTGAAGTCGCGTTCCTTGCACTCGTCGATGCTGTTCTTGGGCGGCTCGAAACGGTGGTCGCGGAAGGTCAGCGACATCGACCCGGAGAAGTCCTCGATCGGGGAGATCTCCTCGAAGATCTCCTCGAGGCCGGACTTGGTGGGGACGTCCTGACCGTTCTCCAGAGCCTCCTCGACCCGACTCTGCCAGGCGGTGTTGCCGAGCAGCCAGTCAAAGCTCTCGGTCTGCAGCGCGAGCAGGTTCGGAACCTCGAGAGGCTCCTTGATCTTTGCAAAGGAGATGCGCAGCGGGGCGGTGCTGGCGCCGTTGTTCGTATTCGCGGTCGAGGCGTTGCGCGAGGCGGCCAAGAGGGGGTCCTTCCGAGGGCTCGGACTCACTACGCGCGTACCGGCCCCTCTTCCACGCACGGAGACAGAAATCCCAGGTGGGGAGGTTCTGTCGTCGATGCTAGGGCGAGGGCATGCCCCTGGTGACGGGCAGGGGACAGCTAACAGGCAGCGCAAAGGGTCAGTGTAGCCACTTGGCACACTGATGTCCAGTGCGGGTTTTTCGCGACCCTCGTTGTTCTCAACGCCCTCGGTCTGCTAGCCCTCAACGCACGGTGATACTGCCCTCTTCGTCGTCGATCCATGCCTCGGAACTCGGATCGTTGTGACGACGCGTCCTGAGAATTGCGCGCTGCGTGCGGTTCGTCAAGGCCCCCCATGCCCGAACTCGGAGCCCGGAGACACGACGAAGATCACCATACCCCCCGCTTGCGCAGGTGCAAGGCAACCGCGGCCGCACCCCCGAGAACGACGAAGAGCGACCACCCGGATGGATGATCGCTCTTCGGTGCGCGGGCGTTACAGCCCCGAGGGAACTGTTTCAGCCAACGCTGCGGCCGTGGGCGGCCGCGAAGGTGTTACTTGACCTCGACGGAGGCGCCGGCGCCCTTGAGGGACTCGGCGGCCTTCTCGGCGGCGTCCTTGGCGACCTTCTCGAGAACGGGCTTCGGGGCGCCGTCCACGAGGTCCTTGGCCTCCTTCAGACCCAGGGAGGTCAGCTCACGCACGACCTTGATGACCTGGATCTTCTTGTCGCCGGCGCCGGTGAGGATGACGTCGAACTCGTCCTTCTCCTCGACAGCCTCGGCCGGGGTGCCCGGGACGGCCGGACCGGCGACGGCGACGGCCGCGGCGGCGGTGACGTCGAACTTCTCCTCGAACGCCTTCACGAACTCGGAGAGCTCGATGAGGGTCATCTCCTCGAACTGCGCGAGCAGGTCTTCCTGGCTGAGCTTCGCCATGGTGGGCGATCCTTCCACTAATTCGGCTGGTGCCGGATGTACATGTCTGGCGGGCGTACGTTCGGCCCGCTACGACCTCGCCTCAGGCGGACTGCCTCAGGCGGCGGTCATTTCGCGAGCCGAATTACTCGGCACCGCCCTGCTCGTCCTGCTTGGCGCGAAGCGCGTCCACGGTGCGGACGAGCTTCGACGGGAGCGCCTGGAAGACCTGAGCAGCCTGAGTCTGCTTGCCCTTGAAGGCGCCCGCCAGCTTGGCGAGCAGAACCTCGCGGGACTCGAGGTCCGCAAGCTTCTTGATCTCGTCGGCGGACAGCGCCTTGCCGTCAAGGACACCGCCCTTGATGACGAGGTTCGGGTTGTCCTTGGCGAAGTCACGAAGACCCTTCGCCGACTCCACCGGGTCACCGGTGACGAAGGCGACCGCCGTCGGACCGTTGAACAGGTCGTCGAGCGAGGAGATCCCGGCCTCGTTGGCCGCAATCTTGGTCAGCGTGTTCTTCACCACGGCGTACTGGGCGTTCTCACCGAGCGAACGACGCAGCGTCTTGAGCTGCGCCACGGTGAGACCCCGGTACTCGGTCAGCACGGCGGCGTTCGAGCTACGGAACTGCTCCGTGAGCTCGGCCACCGCGGCAGCCTTGTCGGGCCTTGCCATAGAGCGTCGGCCTCCTTCCGGGTGATAGAGGACCGCTCGGAAGGGGCGGGACAAACGAAACGCCCCGGCGCAGGCGCACGGGGCGTAGCTCGACCGAACGAATTCCGTGGGCGGATTCCGGTCCGGGAGCACTTCCACTGTCACCTGCGCGGGTCGTCCGCTCATCAAGCGGATCCTTCGGCCGCCGCACCCTCTCGCGAGCGCACAGCAACGACCAGCGGTCTTTGGCTTCGGTAGGAGAGTACGGGACCCGGACGCCGTCAGGCAAATCCGCCCGTAGGGGCCGCCCGGCCCCTCAGAGGGCGGGGGCGGTCTCCAGCCCCTCCAGGTCGAGATCGCCCAGGTCGGCGAGGTCCTCGGCCGGCGCGTCGCCGGTGCCGTCCTCGGCGAAGCCGCCGTTCTGCAGTTCCTTGAACATGTCGGCCATGTCGAAGGTCTCGTCGGCCGGCGGCACCTCGACCTCGGCCTCGGTGCCGTAGTCGGAGAAGCTCATGCTGATCTCGACGTCCCCCTCGGGGGTCGCCATGCCGACGTCCATGCGCACCGGCAGATCGTCGTCGCCGACCCAGACGTCGGTGTCGTAGCCCTCGACGCCGGCCTTCTCGATCTGCTTCAGGACCTCGGCCCGCTCGTCGGCCTCCAGGACGTCCAGCGAGTCGCCCGAGTCCAGCATCTCCTTCACGGTCAGCGTGCCCTTGTAGTGCCTGGCCTCGACGCCGCCGATCTTCTCGCTGCCCAACTGCTTCAGGTTGGGCGAGTCGAGCAGCATGGCCAGCTGCTCGGCCGGGTCCTGGTTCATGTTCTCCAGGCCGGAGGTCATCTGCTTCCGCATGGCGTCGCCGCCGGCGGCCTTCGCCATGGCGGCCATGTCCAGCTTCATCCAGCGCTTGCCGTCCATCTCGGCCGACGCCTCGGCACCCATGTCCGTGTACATCACGTTGTCGCGGACGATCATCCGGACGCGCTCGGGGGCGCCGGGGTCCGCGGCGAGGGCGGACCCCTCCATCGTGACGTCCATGACGGTGGGCTCCCAGCCCATGATCCCGGACATCTTCATGTCGCCGCCGTCCTCCAGGGCGGCGGGTGCGGACACCGTCATGGTGACCCGGGCGGACCTGGCCTCGGCCGTCTTCTCGTAGGCGGCCGTGAGCACCTGGGCGGCGGACCGCTGCACGCCGTCCGACGCGCCCCTGCCCTGGCTCCCGCACGCCGCGGCACCCGTGAGCAGCAGCCCCGTGGCGGCGGCCGCGGCGGTCCTGCGACGTCTGTTCATGTGTCCCCCTTGGACGGAGGTCCCCCCGGACCCCGTGGATGTCGGAAGGTCAGCCCGCCGACTGCTGCTGCACCAGCTCGGTGAAGTCGGCCGTGTCGCTCGCGGGAGGCTCCTCCACCGCGACCTCGGTGCCGTAGTCGCTGTAGTACGCCGTCTGGCTGTACGCGCCCGCCGTCGTCTCGCCCTTCTCGACCTTCTTGACCAGCAGGTCCTGGTCGTCGACCCAGATGTCGACGGTCTCGGTGGTGACGCCGGCCTGCTCCAGCTGCTTCTTCAGGTCGTCGAGCTGGCTCTGGCTGAGGCTGGAGTTCTTCTCCGCGAGGTCGGCCACGTCGACCGTCCCCGAGTAGTGCGTGGTCCGCTGTCCCCGCACCTTCTCCTCGCCGACCTTGCGCACGTCCCCGGAGGCCAGCAGGAGCTTCACCGACTGGTTCGGGGTGGTGTTCTGCATCTGGTCCTTCAGATACGCCCCACTGCTGCCCCCGAGGGTCTCCAGGTCGTCGTACGCGTACTTGATCCAGTGCTTGCCGCCGGACTGCTCGGCGAAGGTGTCGCCCATCCGGGCGTAATAGGCGTCCGGCAGATAGCGGGCCTCCATCGAGGCGCTGCCCATCTGGCGCATGGTGTCGGCCATGGTGCCGCCGGTGTACGTGATGGTGAGGTTGCCGGTGAGGCCGTCGCCCCAGGCGAGGGTGCCGTCGGCGGTCATCGACATCACCGAGCCCATGGTCGTGGTGGACTCGACCTTCGCGGAGTCGGCGCCGTCCGTGGACTTCTCCGCGCTGCGCAGGGCGGCGATGGGGTCGAACCGGGGGCTCGTGTCCCCGCCGGAACCGTCGGAGCCACCGGAGCCGCCTGATCCGCCGGAGCCTCCCGAGCTGCAGGCCGTGACCCCCGCCAGCAGGCTCATCGCCGCGACGGAAAGGCCCGCCGTCCGCACGAATGTGCGCTTCATTCGCCCCACCCCCATGAGAATCCTGTGCATGCACGCTAACGCACGGCACTGACAGCCGTACGGAATTAATCGCGTACGACCAATGGGACGAGCCCCGCACCTCGAAAGGTTGCGGGGCTCGTCGCCGACCGAAAGGGAACCGTCAGGTTCAGACCGCGGCCGGGTCCTCCTCGACGAGGAGGTTCCGGGTGCGGTTCGGGTCGACCTGGATGCCGGGGCCGATCGTGGTGCTGATCGCGGCCTTCTTGATGTAGCGACCCTTGGCGGCGGACGGCTTCAGACGGAGGATCTCCTCCAGGGCCGCGCCGTAGTTCTCCACCAGCTTGGAGTCGTCGAAGGACGTCTTGCCGATGATGAAGTGCAGGTTCGCGTGCTTGTCGACGCGGAACTCGATCTTGCCGCCCTTGATGTCGGTGACGGCCTTGGCCACGTCGGGGGTGACGGTGCCGGTCTTCGGGTTCGGCATCAGACCACGGGGACCGAGCACGCGGCCGAGGCGGCCGACCTTGCCCATGAGGTCCGGGGTGGCGACGACGGCGTCGAAGTCCAGACGGCCCTTCGCGACCTCGTCGATCAGTTCGTCGGAGCCGACGATGTCGGCGCCCGCGGCCTCTGCGGCCGCAGCACGGTCACCGGTCGCGAAGACCAGGACCCGGGCGGTCTTGCCGGTGCCGTGCGGCAGGTTCACGGTGCCACGGACCATCTGGTCGGCCTTGCGCGGGTCGACACCCAGGCGGAAGGCGACCTCGACGGTGCCGTCGAACTTGCTGGTGGAGGTCTCCTTGGCGAGACGGACGGCCTCGAGCGGGGCGTAGAGCTTCTCCCGGTCGACCTTGGCGTCCGCAGCGCGGAGGGACTTGCTGCGCTTGCTCACTACTGCTCCTGGTGATTCTGAGGAGTCGTGGTACGGGCCGAGCAGGCCCTGCCACACTTCTGCTGTGGTACGGGGGGTGGAGGTCAGCCCTCGACCGTGATGCCCATGGAACGGGCGGTGCCGGCGATGATCTTCGACGCGGCGTCCAGGTCGTTGGCGTTGAGGTCGGGCAGCTTGGTCTGGGCGATCTCGCGGACCTGCGCCTCGGTGATCTTGGCGACCTTGGTCTTGTGCGGCTCGCCGGAGCCCTTCTCGACACCCGCGGCCTTGAGGATCATCTTGGCGGCCGGCGGGGTCTTGGTGACGAAGGTGAACGAGCGGTCCTCGTAGACCGTGATCTCCACCGGGATGACCCAGCCACGCTGCGACTCGGTCGCGGCGTTGTAGGCCTTGCAGAACTCCATGATGTTGACGCCGTGCTGGCCCAGCGCGGGGCCGACCGGCGGAGCCGGGTTCGCCGCACCGGCGTTGATCTGGAGCTTGATGAGCCCCGTGACCTTCTTCTTCTTGGGAGGCATTGCTCTCTCCGGGTCCTAGTGAGAGTTTTTTCAGCCGTCCGGTCCGGATGATCCGGATGGAGGCATACCGCACAACGATAACGGGTATCCATGCGCGGCCAAAAACCGAGCAGGTCAGACAGGCTTTGACAGCCCGCCTGACCTGGTCGGAAGCAGTGAGACCTAGTTCTTGGTGATCTGGTCGAAGCTCAGCTCGACCGGCGTCTCGCGGCCGAAGATCTCGACGAGACCCTTGACCTTCTTCGAGTCGGCGTTGATCTCGTTGATCGTGGCCTGCAGCGTGGCGAAGGGGCCGTCGGTGACGGTGACCGAGTCGCCGACCTCGAAGTCCAGCACCTGGACCTCGACCTTGCGCTGCGGTGCGGGCTTGCCCTCGGCCTCGGCGGCCTCGCGGGCGGCCTTCTCCTCGGCCTCCGGGGCGAGCATCTTGACGATCTCGTCCAGGGTCAGCGGGTACGGGTCGTAGGCGTTGCCCACGAAGCCGGTGACGCCGGGGGTGTTGCGGACGACGCCCCAGGACTCGTTCGTCAGGTCCATACGGACGAGGACGTAGCCGGGAAGCTTGTTCTGGCGGATCGTCTTGCGGTCGCCGTTCTTGATCTGGACGACCTCTTCCTGCGGCACCTCGGCCTGGAAGATGTAGTCCTCGACGTTCAGCGAGACGGCGCGCTGCTCCAGGTTGGTCTTCACGCGGTTCTCGTAACCGGCGTAGGTGTGGATCACGTACCACTCGCCGGGGAGGGTGCGCAGTTCCTCACGCAGGGCGGCGACGGGGTCGACGGGCTCGGCCGGCTCTTCCTCCTCGGCCTCGCCTTCGTCCTCGGCCTCCGCGGAGGAGGCCTCGTCCTCGTCCTCGACGTGGAGCGCGGCTTCCTCCGCGGCCTCGCCCGCCTCGGCGTCGGCAGCCTCGAACTCGTCCACCTCGTCCGCGCCCTCGACGATGTCGAGCTCGTCGTCGACCTCGTCGGGCTCGATGGCGTCGTTCAGGTTCTGGTCAGACACGGTGGCTGCTTCTTCCTGGATACATAGGGGTGGAACATGCGAAAGGGGCGCCGGATACCTCGGCGCCCTTCGCTCTCGGATCAGCCGAAGACGTACTTGGCGGCGTGGCTGAGTCCATAGTCAATCACGGTCACAAGGCCGATCATGAGGACGACGAAGACGATCACTACGGTCGTGTACGTCGTCAGCTGGCTTCGCGTGGGCCAGACGACCTTGCGGAGCTCCGCGATGATCTGGCGGTAGAAAAGCGCGAGGCGCTTCAGCGGGCCCTTCTTGGCCCTCTTGCCGCCCTTGCGGGCCTTCTTCTTCGCCTCAGGCAGCTCGTCCTGGGCATCAGGCGTGTCGATGGAGCCCACGGCATCCGCCATTCGTCCTCACCTGTTCCCGGGTCGTGGCCGTGCCGCGCCCGGTCTGAGCCGCACGGCGGTGCATTGCTGTACGTACATGCGCACACATCCTGGCGAAGGTGTGTGTAGCAGGGCCGGAGGGACTTGAACCCCCAACCGCTGGTTTTGGAGACCAGTGCTCTACCAATTGAGCTACGACCCTTTGTGTGTCCCCAACGTACCGCATCCGCCCGGGTGCTCGGTGTGTGCACCGGGTGGGGCACGGCTGTTGAAGGCCAACGACGGATGAGTGTACGTGGTCCTGAGCGCGCCGTCGAACGGAAAGTGCTCTTGAGCGGATTCAGTCTGATGTTCTGTCGGCTGACCCGTCCGGTGCCCAGTCCGTGAAACCCGTGTGCCCGGCCGGTTTCCGGTCTGAAACCATGGGCCGTATGAGCGCTGCAACCCCTCCCACCGAGCGCCGGGTCTCCGCCCGAGTCGGCGCGATCTCCGAGTCCGCCACCCTCGCCGTGGACGCCAAGGCCAAGGCCCTGAAGGCCGCCGGGCGTCCGGTGATCGGCTTCGGCGCCGGTGAACCCGACTTCCCGACCCCGGACTACATCGTCGAGGCGGCCGTAGAGGCCTGCAAGAACCCCAAGTACCACCGCTACACGCCGGCCGGTGGTCTGCCCGAGCTGAAGGCCGCGATCGCCGCGAAGACCCTGCGCGACTCCGGCTACGAGGTCGACGCCTCGCAGATCCTGGTCACCAACGGCGGCAAGCAGGCGATCTACAACGCCTTCGCCGCGATCCTCGACCCGGGCGACGAGGTCATCGTCCCGGCGCCTTACTGGACGACGTACCCGGAGTCGATCCGTCTCGCCGGCGGTGTCCCGGTGGAGGTCGTGGCCGACGAGACGACCGGCTACCGGGTCTCCGTCGAGCAGCTGGAGGCGGCGCGCACGGAGAAGACGAAGGTCGTGCTCTTCGTCTCGCCGTCCAACCCGACCGGCGCGGTCTACAGCGCCGCCGAGGCCGAGGCGATCGGCCGCTGGGCCGTCGAGCACGGCCTGTGGGTGCTGACGGACGAGATCTACGAGCACCTGGTCTACGGCGACGCGACCTTCACCTCGCTGCCGGCGATCCTGCCCGAGCTGCGCGACAAGTGCGTCGTGGTCAACGGTGTCGCCAAGACGTACGCGATGACCGGCTGGCGGGTCGGGTGGATCATCGGCCCGAAGGACGTCGTCAAGGCCGCGACGAACCTGCAGTCGCACGCCACCTCCAACGTCTCGAACGTGGCGCAGGTCGCCGCCATCGCCGCCGTCTCCGGTGACCTGTCGGCGGTGGCGAAGATGAAGGAGGCCTTCGACCGGCGCCGCAAGACCATCGTGCGGATGCTCAACGAGATCGACGGCGTCCTGTGCCCGGAGCCCGAGGGCGCGTTCTACGCGTACCCGTCGGTGAAGGCGCTGCTCGGCAAGGAGATCCGCGGCAAGCGCCCGCAGAGCAGCGTGGAGCTGGCCGAGCTGATCCTGGAGGAGGCCGAGGTCGCGGTCGTCCCGGGTGAGGCCTTCGGCACGCCGGGCTATCTGCGGCTGTCGTACGCGCTGGGCGACGAGGACCTCGTCGAGGGCGTGAGCAGGATCCAGAAGCTGCTGGCGGAGGCCAGGGACTGACGTCCGGCTCCCGCGTGCGGGGGGCGCCGGTCCCGGATCCGGGACCGGCGCCCCCCGTTGCTTTGTGCGAGCAAGACCACGTTCGGGGAAACGGCTACCGGGAGGACCTCGACGTACGGCAGGATCGCTGAATGGAGCGTGTACGTGATGTCTCTGAGCTGCCGAAAGCCCATCTGCACCTGCACTTCACCGGGTCGATGCGGCCCGGGACCGTGCTGGAACTGGCCGACAAGTACGGGGTGCGTCTGCCCGACGCGCTGACCGACGCGCTGACCAGCGGGGAGCCGCCGAGACTGCGGGCCACGGACGAGCGGGGCTGGTTCCGCTTCCAGCGGCTGTACGACGCGGCGCGGTCCTGCCTCAGGGAGCCGGAGGACATACAGCGGCTGGTGCGGGAGGCGGCGGAGGAGGACATCCGGGACGGCTCCGGCTGGCTGGAGATCCAGGTCGACCCGACGTCGTACGCGCCCCGGCTGGGCGGGCTGATCCCGGCGCTGGAGATCATCCTGGACGCGGTGGAGACGGCCTCGCGGGAGACCGGGCTGGGAATGCGGGTGCTGGTCGCGGCGAACCGGATGAAGCATCCGCTGGACGCCCGGACGCTGGCGCGGCTGGCGGTGCGGTACGCGGACCGGGGTGTGGTCGGCTTCGGGCTGTCGAACGACGAGCGGCGGGGCATGGCGCGGGACTTCGACCGGGCCTTCCACATCGCGCGCGAGGGCGGCCTGCTCTCGGCGCCGCACGGCGGCGAACTGTCGGGGCCGTCCTCGGTGCGGGACTGTCTGGACGATCTGCACGCGACCCGGCTCGGGCACGGGGTACGGGCGGCGGAGGACCCTCGGCTGCTGAAGCGGCTGGCGGAGCGGGGCGTGACCTGCGAGGTGTGCCCGGCGTCGAACGTGGCCCTGGGGGTGTACGAGAAGCCCGAGGACGTGCCGCTGCGGACGCTGTTCGAGGCGGGTGTGCCCCTGGCGCTCGGCGCCGACGACCCCCTCCTCTTCGGCTCGCGGCTGGCCGCGCAGTACGAGTTCGCCCGCCGCCACCACGGCTTCACGGACGAGGAACTGGCGGAACTGGCCCGGCAGTCGGTACGGGGCTCGGCGGCGCCGGAGGGCGTACGGGCGAAGCTGCTGGCAGGCGTGGACGACTGGCTGACGTCCTGAGCCCACCGCCCCGGGTCGGCGCGGCCGGGTCGGCGCGGCCAGGAGGTAGGACCGGAACGACAGAACCGGCACGGCAGGACCGGGGTGCAGAGCCGGGACGACGTGGCCGGGACGACAGGACCGGGGCGACTGACTGGCGTCCTGAACCCGCCGGACTGGGACGGCAGAGGCGGGGCGGCACGGCCGGGACAGCAGGACCGGGGCGGAGGCGGTCGCGCGGCCGGGACGGTGTGGTCGGCGCGGCACGGGTCGGGAGAGCCGGGGCGGCGGGGTGGGCCCTGGGGCCGGGCCGCCGTCCCGGCTTTCGTCATCGCCGGCCCGGGAGTTCCGGCAGGAGCGGGTAGCGGGTCGACAGGCGCATCGCGCCCTCGGTGACCGCGGGGTCGCGCGAGGCCGCCTGGACGCCGTCGAGGTAGGCGTGCGCCGCCGCCTCGAAGACGTTGTCCACCGCCGTGAGTTCGGCGGCGAGGGCCTGGGCGCGCTCGGTACGCCGGCTCTCCTGGGTGGCCTGCTCCCGCTGGGCCGCCGCGACCGCCGCCTCCGCCCGCGCCAGCACGTCCTCGGCCTTCGCCAGCCGCTTGCCGTGGAGCCGGTAGGCGGCGACGAAGGGGTGCTCCTCGGAGACGGCGAGCAGGAAGGCGATGCCGCCGGAGAGCAGGAGCAGGGCGATGAAGGTGACGCTGACGGTGTGCTCGTCCAGGTGGAGCTGGTCGAGCAGGGTCGGCGCGGGCGGCAGGTCGACGCCCAGCTGCCGGGCGGTCTCCGCGAGGCCGGAGGTGTCGTCGTCCCGGAAGACGATGCGGGCGCGCAGGTCGCCCAGGTACCAGGCGGCCCAGCCCCACAGGGTGACGAGCGCGGCCGCGACCGGCAGGACCAGCCACAGGGCGGCGGTGGCACCCCGGCGGCGCCACTGGCGGCCGGCCTGGAAGGGGCCGAGGGTCATGGCGACGCCGACGGCGGCGGTCAGCAGGAACGCGCTCACCCGGCCTTCGGGGGTGCCGTCGTGGATGGCCAGGAACACGCCCAGGTACACGGGGAGTTCGACCAGGATCAGCAGCAGGGTGAGGACCCGGCGGGGCCAGCGGGCCATGGCCGTGGTCTCGGTCAGGCCCTCCCAGGGCACCTCCGTCGCGGTCGCGGGCCGGGGGGCCTGGTGCGGTGCGAAGTCGCCTTCCCGTTCGTCGGGGGCGTACAGGCCGCCGTCCTCGCCCTCGGCGTACTCCGGGTCCTTCTCCGGGGGTTCGGTGGAGGGGTCCGTGCCGTCCGGGCGGCCGCCCCCGGAGCGGGCGACGATCCAGGGCAGCAGGCGGTCGCGCCGGTCCTCGCGGGCGGCCATCCGGGTCGCCGCGCGGTCCAGGCGGGCGGACGCCGCGTGCCGGCGGCGGGTCTCCTCCTCCTGGGCGTCCCGGGCCCGGCGGGCCTCGGCCGTCCGGGCCGCCGTGTCGGCGTACAGCTGGGCGGAGGCCCGCAGTTCGCGTTCCTCGCGCTCGTGGTGCTCGGCGACGACCCGGTTGCGGGTGTGGTCGCGCATGCCCTGGAGCCGGCCGAAGTAGGGCAGCCGGCGGCTGGAGCCGAGGACGTACGGGTTGAGCGTGCCGTCGGCCGCGGCGCGGCGGCCGGCGTTCTCGGCCTGCTCCAGCAGGCTCCGGCCCTCGCGGGTCTCGGACAGCGGGACCCGGCCGCGGGGTGCGGCGGGGGCGGTGCGGCCGAGGCCGGGGGCCCGGCCCTCGGAGCGGCGGAAGCGGAAGGGGTTGCGGAGCCGGCGGGGCTCGTCAGGCGCCGTATCCGTCGTCGACATCGACCTTCACCTCCTTCTCCAGCAGCTGCGTCCAGAACGCGCCGAGCTGTTCGACGTGTTCGGGGCTGGTCTGGCCGCCGCGCATGGCGAAGCCGACCCGGTAGACGGTGGTGTCGGGCAGGTCGGGCAGGTTGCGGCCGGCGACCATCGCGTCGACGGCGGTGTCCCGCTGCGCCTGCGTCTCGATCTTGTACTTGGACAGTTTGAAGCCCGGGTCGGCCTGCTCGAAGTCGCTGACCACGAGGATCTGGAAGGTGCCGTCGCCGTCGCGGGGCACCTTGGCCACGCGGGTGAGGCCGCCCAGCACGTCGGAGCCGGGCTGGCGGTCGCGGGCGCACTCCAGCATCTTCTCGGCGCCGGCCTCGGCCAGGACACGGGTCTGCGTCCACAGGGGCTCGCGTTCCGAGCGTTTGTCGGAGTCCGGGTCGATGTCGATGCGCGGCACCTGGCAGGAGGAGGCCTCGGACGCGGAGGTGATGGGCGCGTAGGAGAGGTACTTGCACTTCTTGTCGGCGAGGAAGCGGGGCAGCGTCGCCTTCAGCTTCTCCTTCGCCCGGAAGCCGTCGTCGCTGTCGGCGCCGGAGCCGGAGCCGTCCACGACGACCGCGCAGTCGGCCTTGAGCCGTTCGGGCCCGTCCAGCGGGCCGCACGCCGTCAGCAGCAGGGCCGCCGCGCCCAGCGCGGCGGCCACCCCTGCCGGGCGGATCGCGCCGGTGGTGGTTGTCGTCATCGGTTCCCCCGCTCTCTTCGGCCGGCCGCCGCGGCCGCCGACCCGATCCTCTGCTCCAGAATCTGCAGCGCCCTGCGGACCACGACCCCGTCGAGCAGCCAGTCCGGCGGGCCCGTCCAGGTGTCGTCGAGGGCCGCGGTGCCCGGTGCCCCGGCGGGCGGCAGTTCCTCCAGCCGGGCGGCGCGCGCGTACGCGGCCTCGTAGTGGGCGAGTTCCTGGTCGGCGCAGGCGGCGAGGGCCAGGCCGCGCTGCTGGCAGGCCGTCACCTCCGTGCGCCACTGCGACACCCAGCCGCCGAAGCGGGCCAGGGCCGCCGGTACGTCCTCGCGCCCGCGGTCGTCCTCGCGCGGGGCGTCGTACTCCGTCACGATCCGCTCGGACTCCTCGTGCACCCGTCCGACGGCGGCGGCGCGTTCCTTCAGGAACCGGGCCATCAGGTCGTCCAGTGCCATGCGCGCCCCGCGTTCCAGCTGCCGGGCGTAGTGCTCGGTGCCTATGCCGGCCCTGCCGTCCCGCCGCGCCCGGCGGGTGGCCCGCCAGCGGGTGCGTGCGGTGAGGCGGGCGCGGCCGTAGTCCGCCGGGACGGACTTCACCTCGCTCATTCCATCCCCCTCGTTCGGATTCCCCGGACCACCCACGGGGATTCGCGCGCAGCCTAGGGGATAAACGAAGGCGGGCGGGAGAGATTTACGACAGCGGATTTACCGCATCCGGAAATCAGCCGGAGATCGACCGGCGAACGACCGGAGCACCGGCTTTGTTACCGGAGGGTTCCTGGAAAGATTCCGAAAACCCGGGCCGTTCCGGCGGCACTCGGAATAGGCTCCCTCCCGCTCGGGCGGGAGTGTGCCCGGAGACGGAGAAAAGATCTTCGCATACGCGTGCGGGATTTTCGGCATACGGCTGCGGCATATGCCGAAGCGGGGGGAAACGTGACGGGAGTGACGGGAGAGACCGCTGCGGCGGTCGCCGCCGACGCGGCGCTGCCGGTGCGGGTCGCCGACGGGTACTTCCCGGTCGAGACGCTCGGCCCGGGGCGCCGGCTGGCCCTGTGGTTCCAGGGCTGCGCGCTGGCCTGCCCGGGCTGTATGTCCCGGCACACCTGGGATCCCGCGGGCGGCCGGGCGGCCACCGTCGGTGAGCTGCTGCGCCTGTGGGAGGCGGCGCTGGCGCGGGGCGCGGAGGGCCTGACCGTCAGCGGCGGGGAACCCCTCGCCCAGCCCGCCGCGCTGGCGGCGCTGCTGCGCGGCGCCGGCCGGCTGCGCGAGCGGGCGGGGCGGGCCGCCGACCTGCTCGTCTACACCGGTCACGAGCCGGGCGAGGTGCCGGAAGGGGTGTGGTCGGCGCTGGCGGGCGCGGACGCGGTCGTGACGGGCCGGTTCCGGGTCGCCGAGCCGACGGACCTGGTCTGGCGCGGCTCCGCCAACCAGCGGCTCGTCCCGCAGACCGCCCTCGGTGCCCTGCGCTACGGCCCGCATCTCGCCCGCCTCCATCCGCCGGGACCGCGTGTGAGCCTGCGGGCGGACGCCGACGGCGGGGGCGCCCGCGTGTACGGCGTCCCGGCCCGCGGCGAGCTGCGCCGGCTGGAGCGCGAGCTGGCGGCGGGCGGCATCCGCCTCACCGGACCCAGCTGGCGCCCGTGATGGCGCGCCCCACGGGGGCACCTGCCCCGACGTGCGCCTCGCGCGCCCCTAAACGAGCCTCGCGCACCTCCGGAAGCACCGTGTGCGCCCCCGTCGGCGCCCCGCGAATCAGGGCGTCCGACCTCTTACGGTCCCGCTCATGGCTCCGGCTTCTCCGCCGCCTCCACGCCGAACATCCGGGCCGCGTCCGGATGGCGCGTCACGACGTGCACGGACCAGCCGGGGTCGGCGGTGAGGGCGTCCTCGATGGCCCAGCTCAGCCATTCCGCGCTGGTTGCGCGCTCCAGGCCGCCGCGGCCGGCGCCCAGCAGCGGGAAGCAGATCGAGCGCAGGCCGGGCAGCCCGTCCGCCCGTTCCCGGCGCGCGCGGGCGAAGCAGGCGGCGACGGCGGTGGCGATGTGCTGCGGGTCGACGCGGTAGGCGTGCCCGTCCGGCACCGCCACGGCCGCGTGGTAGACGCGCCGCACCCCGCGCTCGGCGAGAGCGCCGGCGCCGGTCGGCACGACCGTGCCCGGCCGCAGCGGCAGCACCCCGGGCCGGGCCCGCACCCAGGCGGCGAGCTCGTCCGCGAGGACGTCGGCCACCGGCCCGTCCGCCGCGCAGCCCACGGCCGCCGAGCGGCGCAGCGCCCCGGAGACGGTGGGCCGGAACGACTTCGACATCTCCAGGTGGACGTTCTCGGAGGAGACCAGGATGTCGATGTCCCGCAGCAGTTCGATGGGCGAGAGATGGACGGTGACCGGCCTGGTCCCGGCCCGGCCGGCCAGCCCGGTGCGCGGTACGACCATCGGACGGGCCGCCGGGGTGCGGGCGGGCCCGGCGCCCCGCGGCGCCGGCCGCGACGGGGGCCCGGCGGGCTCGCGGGCCTCGGCGAGCACGGCCCCGGCCAGCTGCTCGACCACCTGTTTCTCCTGGCTGTGCCGGAACCGCTCGCTGGTCACCCCGTACACCAGGGCGGCGGCCCGGCGCCGGTCCGCGGCCGGGTCGCCGCGCCGGCCGGGCAGCAGTCCGTAGGTGCACTGGGCGGCGCGGCCTATCAGGTCGTCGGTGCCGAGCCGCTCGGCGGCCGCGCGGATCAGGCGTTCCGCGCCGTCGGCGAGGTCCTCCTCGCCCCCGGCGTACCCGGCGTACAGGGTGGCCGCGCGCAGCGCCTCGGGCACCAGGGCCTGCAGCGCGGGCAGGCCCCCGCGGCGCAGGTGCCGCAGCTCCCGTATCAGGTCGGCGCGGTCGGGCAGACCATCAGGGTTCATGGCGGTCAACATATCCACGCCGGTACCGCGGCCGCCCCGCCTTCCCGCGGTACGCCCCGCATCGGTGCACCCGCCCGGTACCCTCCGCGAATTACCCCGTTTCCCGGTGCGCGGCGCCGGGATCCCGCTACTCTTCCGGCCCGGGCGTCCTTCCGTGCCGGGCTGCCTGCCGTCGGGTCCCGCAATTCGGTGCGCGGCGCGGCGGATGCGTATCCCGTGTTCCTCCCGGCCCCTTTTCCGGCACACCATTCCGCACTCTTTTCCGCACGCGGTTCCCCACCTCTTCACGCCGGTCCTTCCCACGCCCTTCCGTACGCCCTCTCCGGCGCCCGCCGGGCCCATTCCGCGCGCAGGTGAATTCCATGACGTTTCCAGTCGGTCCCGATCCTCATGGCGACGACGACGGCCTGGTCCCGCCGACGCTGTACGAACCGCCGGGCGGCACCGGTGGCATGGCCGCGCCCGACCCGCGGGGCGAGCCGGTCGAGCTGCCGCCCTCGCTGGCCGGCCGCTTCCAGCCGCGTGAGCGGCTGCCCCGGCGCGGCGAGCAGACCGTGCACCGGGCCGCCGAGGAGGGGCGCTCCGCCGAGCTGCGGGCGGCCGTGTTCCGGGTGCGCTGCCCGGCCGACGGCACCGAACGGATCGTCAAGTGGTTCCACCCGGACGCCGCGCCCGACCCGGCGGTGACCGCGCTGCTGTCGCGGGGGCGGCTGCACGCGGGACTGTCGTACGTCCTGGAGGCGGGCGTCGACCGGGGGGCGCCGTTCCATGTGCTGCCCTCGCACGGCAACACGGATCTCGCCACCCATCTGCGCGACCGCTCCGGCCCGTTGCCCCCGACCGACGTCGAGCGGATCGTCGAACGGCTGCACGGCGCGCTGACCGCCCTGCACGCGGCGGGTGTGGTGCACCGGGACCTCAAGCCGTCCAACCTGGTCCTCGGCGACTACGACGACCCCGCGACCATGGTGCTGATCGACTTCGGCATCTCCGCCACCGGACCCTTCCCGCGCCAGGTGGGCCGCGGCTGGGCCGGCACCCCCGGGTACGCGTCGCCGCAGGCGCAGCTCATGACGCCGATCGTGCGGCCGGCGGACGACTGGTGGTCGCTCGGGATCGTCGTCGCGGAGGCCGCGCTCGGCCGGCATCCCGTCCGGCACCGCGAGACGGCGTCGGTCATGGACGCCGTCCAGCGCGGCGACATCGACCTCGACGGCATCCGCGATCCGCGGGTCCGGCTCCTCTGCGAGGGGCTGCTGACCTGGGACCACGAGCACCGCTGGGGCGCCGTGCAGGTCCGGCGGTGGCTCGACCGCGAGTCCCCCGACGTGGTCCGCGAGGGGCCCCGGCCCCGGCCGGGCGGGCGTCCGGCCGCCGACCCCGAGGCACCCCACTTCGAACACGCGGGCCGGCGGTTCACCGACCCGGCGGAACTGGGCGAGGTGTTCGACGCGGACTGGCCCGCCATGACCCGCCGGCTGTCCCGGGGCCGCGGCCGGGATCAACTCGCCGACTGGCTCGCCGAGTTCCGTCCCACGGCGGACACCGACCGGGCCGGTGAACTCGACGAGCTGCTGGACCGGCTCCGGCGCGCGCGGCGCGGACCGGACGCGGCGACCCTCATCGACCTGATCGGCTGGATGGCGCCCCAGCAGGAGCCCGGCTACCGCGGCATCCCGCTGGGCATGGGCGACCTGCCGGCCTTCGCCGGGCGGGCCGCCGACGGCGACCGGCAGTGCGCGTCCGTCATGAACGAGCTGTACGGGCAGCGCCTGCTGACCCGGCTGGCCCGGCGCCGCGGCGGCGAGGAACTGACGTACGTCTCCCGGCGCTGGCACACCCACCACCGCCAGTGGGCGGAGGCGACCGCCCGGCTGTCGCAGATACCCGAGCTGCGCGACCACCGGGACGACCTGCGCGCCGCGACCGCCACCGGCCCGGCCCTCACCGCCGAGCTGCTGCGCCTGGCCGCCGATCCCGCCCCGGTCACCCGGCGGCTCCGCGCCGAACTGCGGGACGTGCTGCGCGCCCTGCCCGCGCGGGTGCCCTGGTTCACCCGGCTGGCCGAGGCGGCCGACGACCCCGTACCGCTGCTGCTGACCCTGCGGCTGCGGCCGCTGGCCGAGGCGCAGGCCCGGGAGACCCGGCGGGCCCAGGAGGAACGCCGGCAGCTGGCGGCCATCGGCCGGCGGGCCGAGCACACCCGGCTGGTGCGGCGCCGGCTGGAGCTGCCGGTGGTGCTGGGCCGGGCCGCGGGCGGGGCGCTGCTGCTGTTCTTCCCGCACACCTTCCTGGTCGGCCTGGCCGACGTGTACGGGTGGGCGCCGCAGAGCACCGTGCTGATCGCCTGGATGCTGAGCGTGCCGTCGCTGGCGGCGCTGCTCGTGATCGAGTGCTGGACCGCCTGGTACATCGGCCCCTGGTACCACCCCCGGTTCTCCGTGATGGGCCTCATGACGCGGCGGGCGCTGCCGCTGACCAGCCGGATCGGACGGCGCGGGTGGAAGCGGTACCTGTGGGCGGCCGTGGGCGCCGCGGCCCTGGCGGGCACGGTCGCGGGCACGTTCTTCCTCGCGGTGTGGATCTGGCCGGCGGGGACCGTGCTGGTGCTGCTGGTCTCGGCGGTGCTGCGGGTGCGGGCCTGGCACCGCTACCAGGCGGACGCCCGCAGCGGCAGCCGGTCGGCACCGCCCGCCGATCCGCGGGGCGACACCCGGGGCGGCAGGCGGGGCGATCCGCCGGCCGGTCCGCGCGGCGGGACCCCGGCCGGAACCCCGGCCGGTCCGCCCGCCGGTCCCGGCGCCGGTCCGCACGCCGATCCGCGCGGCGGGGTGCCGGGAGCGCGCCGGCCCGCCGGGTCCCCCGCGCCCGCCTCCCCCTCGCTTTCCCCGTCCGGTCCCCCGTCCGGTTCTTCCCCGGCCGGTTCTTCCCCATCCGGTCCCCTACCCGGTTCCCGTACTGGAGGAGTGGCGTGAGCAGTGCGTACGCCGGCACCGATCTGTTCGCCGTGATGCCGGACGTCTCGGCGTCCGGGGTGGACCCCACGCTGGCCCAGCCCGACGTGGTCGGCCTGCAGATGCCGGACACCGGCGTCTCCGACCTGGCCCACTCGGCGACCGGCCACGTCGACGCCGTGGGGCACGCCGTCGACCACATGGTGGACGAGGCCGCCCAGCAGGTGCACGACATGATCGTGCCCGCGCTCATCGGACTCGCCGACCTCAGCGGCGCGCTGCTGGTCACCCGGCTGGCGCTGCGCGGCACCATGGCGCTCGCGGCGTTCAACAACAAGGTCGCCGTCGAGCAGGAGGCCATGGCCCGGCGGCAGATGTCCCTGGAGGACGGCAGCGAGTGCTGGCGGCGCGCGGCGGAGACCGCGGCCGGCCTCAACGCCCGCGTCACGGTGCTGGGCCTCGACCCCGCCGGACCGGGCGACCCGCCGCTGCCCGCACCGGTGCAGCCCGTCGGCGTCCCCCTCGACCTGCTGTGGAAGCGGCTGGCCGAGACCGAGCGGGCCCTGCGCCGGGTGGAGGCCCAGCGCGCGGCCCGCGCCACCGCGCGCCTGCCCTTCCAGCACCGTGAGGACCCGGAGCGCGCCGACTGGTACGACCGGCTCCGTGAGCAGCGCCGCCGCGCCCTCAAGACGTACGCGGCCGGCGGCGAGCTGCCCGCGCCGGCGGCGGCACGGCCGCCCCGTACGGACCAGGAGCCCGCGCTCACCGAGGAGGACGTCCTGCGCGAGGGCGCGGAGCTGCTCGCCCGGCTGCCGCTGGCGTTCACCTCCGAGAGCCGGGAGCTGATCGACGACTGCCTGCTGGAGGCCCGGCGGGCGGTCGGGCGGCGGCCCAGGGCGGTACGGCGCTATCTCGACGAGGCCGCGCTCATCGCGCACAAGGAGTCCGAGCGGGCCGAGCGCGCCGAGACGGCCCGCCGCGACGCCGCGCTGCGGCTGCAGGTGCTCCGGGCCGGCGCGCCCGAGGGCGTCGACCCGCTGCCGGAGGCGCCCGCCGCGGTCGGCATCCTCGACCGCGTGCTGCGCGACGGCGTCCCGGCGTCGAAGGAGGAGGAGCGGACCGTCCAGCAGGCGCTCGCCGCCCGCTCGGCCGCCCTGCACCGGGCGTACCTGGTGGCGGCGCTGCGCCGGGCGAGCGAGCAGTGGGGGGACGGTACGGTGCACGCCCGGGCCGACGCCGAGCACTGGGACTTCGCCCCGGCGGCCTGGGGCGGCCACTACTGGCTGCGGGTCCGCCTCACCGCCACCGGCCAGGCCCGTGTCCTCACCATGCGCAGACCGCTCACCGCGCGGGAGGCCGCCGACCCGGTGACCGTCGCCCGCTGGCAGGCGCTGGACGCCGAGCGCTGCACCGAGAGCGCCGCGTACGTCGACGAGCTGGGCCTGCTGAGCGAGGAGGAGGGGGTGCGCGCGGAGTTCACCTGGACGGAGAGCCAGGTGCTCACCGGGGAACCGGCGCCGGGCCTCACGGACTCGTTCCGCGGCGAATCCACCGCCCGGCCCGCCCGCACCCGCCGCCCGCGGCGACAGCCACAGCACCGCCACCGCGACGACCGCCGCTGACCCGCCACCGGGTCCCACCGGCCCGACGGCGCGCCTGAGCCGCGGCCCGGTCACCGGCACGACGCCCACCGGCCACCGGCCACCGACAACCGCCCGCCTCCACCTTCCGCCCGCCACCCCTCACCGCCCACCGCCCCACCGCCCGCCACCGCAGCCGGCGGCTCACCGCCCCGCCGCCCACCCGCCCCGTGGAGTCCCCTTGACCAGCACCCCTGTCGAATCGTTGCGTGTGAGCCGGACGGTTCATCCGCCGTTCGCCGCCGAACTCGTCCACACCCTCAGCGTCCACTCCCAGTACGTGCTGCACGGCAACATCCGCGACGACTACGTGGTGGCCGACGACCTGAGCGACGGGCGGCGGGTCTACCGGGCGGTGTCCCTGGAGGACATGCTGTGGGAGCCGTTGCAGCGGGCCGGCTACAAGAGCCTGCTGCGCTACGACCCGGTGGCGGGCTTCCGGGTCGCGCACAGCTCCGGCTCGGTGGACATGAACACGCTGCTGGCGCGCAACACCCGCCGCCTGCCGGGCCGTTCGGACGACTCCGACACCGACGAGGTGGCCCGGGTCCTGGAGTCCTTCTCGCGGGGCTGGGTCGGCGAGCGGCCCGGCCCGCCGCAGAAGGACCCCCGCTACGAGGACTACCAGCAGCCCCTGCACGCCGCCCTGATCGTCGACTACGCCTCCCGGATCCCCACCCAGGTCAACCAGCTCAGCGACGAGGAACGCACGTTCTTCCTGCGCTGTCTGAAGATCGCCGAGGAGGCGCAGCCCTTCGTCCGCGCCAAGTCGGGCCGCGCCCTGTTCAACCCGGTCATCTGGCTGGCGGACGGCGAACGGGACCTGCCGGCCTGGCTGGTGACGAGCGGCGTACGGGTGCGCAGCATCGGCGTTCCGGCGCCGGACCTCGGCACACGCCGCCGGATGGCCGCGCTGCTCGCCCAGCAGGCCGGTGTCCCCGGTGCCCAGCAGTCCGCCGTCCCCGGCACCGCCAGGCTGGACGTGGGCCCGCTGGTGAACCGGGACGTCCGGGAGGAGCCCACGGACGAGGACGTCGAGCGGTTCGCCCGCGCGGCCAGCGGGCTCACCCTGCGCGCCATGCGGGAGAGCATGCGGCTGGCCCGCGCCTCGAAGATCACCTTCGACCGGATGGAAGAGGCGGTACGGATCTACGAGCTCGGCGTCAGCCGCAACCCGTGGACCGGGGGCGCGGTGGCCGACAGCATCCGGGACGGCCAGGCCTACATCAGCGGCCGGGTGCAGGGCCAGGAGAAGGCGGTGACGCAGACCCTGGACGTGCTGAAGCGGGCCGCGCTCGGGCTGTCCGGCGCGCAGGCGTCCTCGCCGGCCGTGCACCGGCCCCGGGGTGTGCTGTTCTTCGCCGGTCCGACCGGCACCGGCAAGACGGAGCTGGCGAAGGCGGTGGCCACCACCCTGTTCGGTACGGAGGACGCCTGTCTGCGCTTCGACATGAGCGAGTTCTCGGCGCCGCACTCGGCCGACCGCCTGGTGGGCGCGCCGCCCGGGTACGTCGGCTACGAGGCGGGCGGCGAGCTGACCCGCGCGGTGCGCGAGGACCCGTTCCGGGTGGTGCTGTTCGACGAGATCGACAAGGCGGACAAGGGCGTTCTGGACAAGTTCCTGCAGGTGCTGGAGGACGGCCGGCTGACGGACGGCCAGGGCGTGACGACGTACTTCAGCGAGTGCGTCCTCATCTTCACGTCCAACCTGGGCGTGCACGGCCCGTCGGGCGAGGACGGCCGCCCCCTGGCCTCCTACTCCGGCGAGGAGAAGATCCCCGAGACACCCGTCGAGCGCGCGGATTTCGAGCAGCGGATCCTGGGCAACGTACGCCACCACTTCGAGCACACCCTGAAGCGGCCGGAGCTGCTGAACCGGCTCGGCGGGAACATCGTCGTCTTCCAGTACATCGACGCGGCGACCGCGCGGCGCATCTTCACCGGGCAGCTCGGCAACATCGTCGACCACATGGAACGCCAGAGCGGCCTGCGCCTGCGGGTGCTGCCGGAGGCGCAGGAGGTGCTGGCCGCGCTGTGCACGGCGGACCTGCGCAACGGCGGCCGGGGCATCGGCATGAAACTGGAGACCCATCTCATCAACCCGCTGGCCCGCGAGGTGTTCGACCTCGGCACGCTGGAGCCGGGCTCGGTGGTCACCGTCTCGCGGGTCACGCCCCTCCCGGACGGCGGGGTCGACCTGACGGTGGAGGCGTCGGCCGGCGGGGCGGTGCCGATGCAGAAGGCGGCACCCTGGTGACGGAGGGCCCGCGCCGCCATGTGGACAAGAGCCTCGCGGACCTCGACGACCTGCCGGTCATCGACGACATGGACGAGGACACCGTCCTCCCGCCCTACGCCGGCCCGTACTACGACGGGCCGGCGCACGACGGCCGGGGCCACGACGACCGGGACGAACCCGACTACCACCCCGACTACGACCCCGACGACAGCGACGACGACAGCGACAGCGACAACCGGCCCGACCCGCCGCCGTACCCCGGGCCGCCCCCGTCCCACCCCTGCTGGTCCTGCGGTGCGGCCGTGCCCCCCGGCTCCCCGGCCTGCCCGGAGTGCCAGGAGTCGACCCGGCATCTGCGGCTGATCGGACCCGGGTCGTCGGTCGACCTGCGGCACGGCGAGGGCCCGCCGCTGCGGCTGGGCCGGCATCCGGTGTGGGCGACCGCCGTGGCGGCCGCGCTCGCCGGGGACAAGGGCAAGGGCGTGTCGCGCCGTCACGCGGAGCTCCAGCTGACGCCCGACGGCGCGATGTGGCTGACCGAGTACGCCGACGGCACGCTGAACGGCACCTACGTCAACGACGTGCGGATCGACCGGGGCGCCCGTGTCGCCGTGAGCGACGGGGACGTCATCGGGCTCGGCCGGAACTGCGCCTTCACGGTGCTGCTGGTCGAGCCCGACGCGTGACCCCCGAGGACCTCACCCCGCCGGGGGCACGATCACGGCGCGCAGCGGTGCCAGCAGCCGGTTCGCCACCTGGGCGCCGTCGAGGGTGCCCAGGTCGTGGCTGACCAGCGGTTCGGGTGCGAACGGCGTGGCGCCGCAGCGGTCCCCGAACAGCGCCAGGGCCTCCCGCGGCCGGTGCCGCCGGGACTGCCACACCAGCCCCTGCGCCTTGTCGGCCTGCCGCCGCAGTTCCTGCGCCCAGAAGCGGGTGCGCGGATAGTCGTCGGGCTCGGAGTCCAGCAGCCAGCTGTCCTGGCAGACCGCCGCCAGGTCCTCCTCCACCCGCAGCGACACCAGGGTCAGCTCGGCCGTCGTGACGATCTCGGCGAGCGTGTACCGGGCGGCCTGCGCCCACGGCACCAGCCGGCTGCCGAGGACCGGGTCGAAGTCCATGGACCGCAGCAGCACCTCGGCCAGCGCGGTGGCGGGCTCACGCGTGGCGTACAGGTAGGGGTACGGGTCCTCGGCCGTGCAGTCGAAGCGGCTGCCGCCGAACAGGGTGTGCGCCGCGGCCTCCTTGAAGCCGGTCGCGGGGTAGTTGGAGCGGTGGCAGCGCCACAGCCGGGTGCCGGCCGGGAGCACGGTGGTGCGGGGCACCATGGTGACCGAGGGAGGGATCTGCCGTGTCATCGACCGCCGTCCTCCTCCACCAGGGCCAGCGCGGCGTCGGCCAGCCGGTCGTCCGGCACCCGTCCGAGCAGCGCGGCGGGCGCCCCGCCCAGCCAGGAGTTGCCGCCCAGCCACCAGTCGGCGGCACCCCAGGGGTCGCGGTCGGCGAGCAGGATGCGGTTGATCCGTACGACGATGTCCAGCGGACGGCCGGTGTCCGGATCGAACTGGAAGTCGGGACTGCGTCGCCCCGCCTGCGGGTCGGCCAGCACGATGACGTCGGCGGGCCCGGCCCCGGCGGCCGGGCTCCCGCCCGCGGCGGCCTCCCGTGAGGGCGCGGCCAGCAGCCTGCGCCGGGCGGCGGCGACGAGGTCGGCGACCGAGGGAGCCGGCGGTTCCGGTGGTGACGCCGGCGGTTCCGGTGGTGGCGCCGGGCGGTCCGCCGCCCGCGCCGACGGCGCCGCGTACAGCGCCTCCAGGGCCGCGAGCAGCGCGTCCTCGGCGGGCACGGTCGCCGTCGCGGCGGCTCCACGGCCGTAGACGTGCAGCAGCCGGGCGAGTTCGCCGGCCTCGTCCGGGACGGGCCACAGCGAGCGGACGATCGCCATCACCGCCATGGCGGCCCGGTCGGCGTCGGCGCCGGCCTCGCGGAGCCGTTCCAGCATGGCCAGGAAGTGCCGGTACTGCTCGTCGTCCAGCCACTGTCTGAGCTCCTCCCGGTGGCGGACGAGCAGGGCCAGCAGCTCATTGGTGTCCAACGTGTTCCCTCCGGGTCGGACCGGTGGCCGGTGCGGGATTGCCTTGGTGGATGAAGGGGGCCCAGGCCGCCACCGGCAGCGCCGCCTTGCCCCTGATCCGGGCGGCCAGCGGCCCGTGGAAGCCGGGGAACAGGGTGCGGGCCGGGTCGAGCGCCCACAGCTGGGTGAGCCGCAGCGCCTGCGCCGGGTCCGCGCCCTCGGCGAGGTGGTGGTGGACGACGTACATGAGGACGGCCGAACTCGCGTCGTCCACACCCCACTTGGAGCCGATCACATCGGCGGCCCCGCGGGCGGTGAACGCGGTGGTGAGGGTGAGCGCCTCGTCGTGGTCACGGGAGCTGAGGTCGGTCTCGCAGGCGCTGAGCACCACCAGCGGCCCGGCCCTGTCCCGTCCGGCCGCCGAGGGCGCCCCGAGGAGCTGGCGCACCGTCAGCGCCCCCGGGTCGTCCCCCTCGCCCCTGCCGGGACGGGCGGGGTGCAGCAGCAGCCTCGACACGGTGGGCCGGTCCCCGACGCGGCCGTGCACACTGAGCTGCACCAGCGTGGCGGGCCGCTCGGCCGTCCCGCCCGGCAACAGCGGCAGCAGCTCCTCGGGGGTGCCGTCGACGTTCCACATGTTGCGCGCGAGGTAGCCGTAGCAGCGGGCGTGGGGGTAGAAGGACTCCCGCACTCCCTCGACCTCGTGCTCCGCGTTGGGCAGCGAGAAGCGCGGATCCGCGACGAGCACGGGCGCGTCGGCCACCGGCAGCCGGGCCCGGGCGACGGACCGCAGGAACTCGGCCTGGGACGCGGCATGGCTGATGACGGCGAGATCGACCGCGTACACCGGCCGCTCCCCCGCCCCCGGCGCGATCCGGGCCGCGTGCCAGGGCACGGAGCCGAGGTTCCCGGCGGGCAGCAGCACCAGCCGCACCGGGTCCTCGGGCCGCGCGGGCCGCCCGGGCCGTACGGCGTCCAGCACCGGCCCCATCACGGCCGGCCCCGCCCAGTCGCACAACTCCTCCAGCGCCGCCTGCCACTTCGCGTCGGCCTGCGCGCGCCCGGGTGCGTCGAGCGGCGTCCCGGGCTCGGTGAACGCCGACCGGTCGCGGGCCGCGTCCAGATACCGCTCCAGCGGCCCGCGCTCCGCCCGGCCCAGCCCCCGCAGCTCCCACGGCGACGGCGCCGCCCCCGGCCGCACGACCAGCGCCCACCCGGGCCCGTCCCCCTGCCCCACCAGCAGGTGCACCACGGCGTCCACGCCGGCCCGCTGGGCAGCGTCGGCCACTTCCTGCCAGGCGGGCCCGCCCCGCAGGATCTGGGCGTCGCGGCCGGGCCCGGTGGCTGCGTCGGGTCCGCCCGGCACCCCGGTGGCGCGGTCCCGCAGCGCGGCCAGGGCGCGGCGGCGCAGAGTGCTGGGGATGAGGGTGTCGGAGGTGTCGGGGAGGCCGGCCGGTGTACGGGGGCCGTCGGCGCCGTCGCCCGCGCGGGCGGCGTCCCGCCACTGGGCGGCCAGTTCGTGCTCGCCGTACGCCTCCAGCTGCTCCGGCACGCCGGCGGAGGCCGCGACCGCCCTCAGCACGAGCGCGCGGCCCGCCTCCAGGACGCGCAGCGCGGTGGCGGCGTCGCCCGCCTCCGCGGCCCAGACGGCCGCGGTGACACCCCGGTCGGCGGCGGCGCGGGCGGCGGCGAGCCCGTGCTCGGCGCCGATCTGCAGCAGCACGTCCTCGGCGACCTTCTCCAGCTGCCGCTCCGTCGCCTCCAGCGCCCGCGCGGTGTCGCCCGGAGCGCCGCGGCGGCGGTACAGCACGGCGAGTTCCCGGTACACCTCCTGGGCGGTCCCGCACCCGGTGTGCTCGTCGATCCCGGCGCGTGCCGTCTCCAGTTCCCGCAGCGCGCCGTCGAGGGAGGCCGGGTCGCCGTGGCGCTCGTGCTGGACGTTGAGGGCGAGGGCGATGCCGTGCCGGGCCCGGATGTCCTGGTCGGCGACGACCGGGGTGCCGCCGAGCGCGGCGCGGGCCCGCTCGACCTCCTCGAGAACCCTGCGGGAGGACGGGTCGACGTACTGTTCCAGCGCTCCGGTGAGGGCCCCCATCGAGGCCATGACCCCGCGCAGGGCCACCGGCATCGCGGGATGCTCCTGTGCCTCGCGCAGATACATCAGCGCCCGCCGCAGCGGGGGTCCCACCATGCCGCCCGCGTTCCCGATGGCCATGGCCCGGCGCAGTTGCAGCGTGCCGAGGTTGAACAGGACGAGGGACGCCGCGCTGTCGTCGTCGGCCAGGCCCTGGCGCATGTCCAGCAGGATCTCGGCGATGTCGTCCAGCTCGTCGAGGTCGTCGTCGGCCGCGGCGCTGATGCGCTGGTGCAGCAGCAGGGCCCGGCCGCTGGTCGTCAGCTCCTTTCCGGCGGGCCCCTGCAGGCTGTCCCCCTCCGTGTCCCCGCGTCCGAACCGCTCGGTGAGCAGCCGGTGCGCGGTCGCCTCGTCGAGGAGGTTGCCGCCCTGCATGGCGGCGCTCGACAGCAGCCCGGCCAGCAGGATGGGCGACAGCCCGGCGGGGGCGTCCTGGCTGCGGGATGCCTCCAGCAGCGGCTCGCCCGCCTCGACCAGCCGCTCCGCCCGGCCGTCGCGCATGGCCAGGGTCATACGGACCAGACCGGCGGTCATCTGCTCCTGCCAGGTGCCCAGCGGCAACGCCTCGGCCGCCCGCTCGAACTCCTCGGGCTTCAGCAGACCGGGCGACATCATCTCCATCGCGGGCAGCCACTCCTGCGCGATGCGCACCATCTCCTCGGGGGTCGGCGGGCCGTCCGCGTCCGGGTCCTGCGCCCCCGGGCCGGACTCGGCCGGGGTGTCGGGCATCACCTTGAGCAGTTCCGCGGCCGCGTTCATGAAGAGGGCGATGTGGGGCGGCATGGTCCCCAGGGTGTCGGCCTGGGCGATCACGTCGAGGAGGGAGTCGCGGTCGTTCCTCATGCCGGCGATCATCCGCATGGCCCTGATCCAGCGGTCCAGGTCCGGGCGGTCGGCCGGGTCGGCCGTCTCCGCCAGTTCCTCCAGCAGCGAGGCCACTTCGGCGAAGTCCTCCAGCGAGCCCGGCCCGCCGGGCGTCATGTAGGCGGCGCCGAGCTTCATCATCTCGGTGAAGTTCTGCTCCCCCTGCCCCTGAAGCTCCGGAAGCTTCGGCACCAGCAGCCGGATCAGCAACCTGAGGACGGCTTCCCGGGACCGCACTTCGCGCTCCGTGACGGGAACCGCCGTCCGCGCCTCCCTGAGCAGCGTGATCGCCTCGGCCCGCTCCCGCTCGGGATCCGTCCCGCCCCCGGCCAGATGGCGCACCCCGAGCAGGGCCCCCCGGGCCATCCGCAGGGCCCGCCGCTCCACCTCCCCCACGGTCCGCTCGGTCTCCACCAGCTCCCGCAGCATCCGCTCGGTGACGGCCTCGTCGGGTAACGGATGGGAAGGGGGCGGCGGCGGAGCGGAACCGTCCCCCGCCGTCCGGGGACCGTTCCGCTCCTCGGCCGCTCGCTCCTCGGCCGCTCGCTCGGCGGCGGCCTGGTCCCTGGCGGCCTGGTCCGCGAAGGCCCACTCCCGGCTGAGCGCGGAGGCCCGGTCGAACAACTCCCCGCGTCCCGAAGCGGCGCCGCCGGCGCCCCCGGCGCCTCCAGTGCCCCCGGCGGCACCCGCGCCGACCGGCCCCCGCCTCTCTCCCGCTCCGGCACTTCCCTGCGTCCCGCCGACCGCCACGCGCGCCTCCCCGGATCCCCGTCGCCCCACATACTGGCGGCGCCGGGGCGCCCGCGAGGCGCTTTCGGCCGTATTTCAGCCGACCCGACCGGGAATCAACCGCACGCGGGGGCCCGCTGCGCCACGGGAAGCGGCCACCATCGAGGAGGGGGCGCCCGCGGCAGCCCGGGCTACGGATCGGGGGAGGCCCAGGACCCGCGGACGCCCCCTCCCGTACGGGAGCGAGCCGACGGGACCCACCACTCGGCGCACTACAACGCGCCGCACCCCACCGCGCCGCGCTCCCACCCGCCGCGCTACAACTCGACGCCGACCATCACCGGTTCGTTGACGAGGGTGATCCCGAACGCCTCCCGCACCCCGGCCACGACCTCGCGGGCCAGCGTCAGCAGATCCTCCGTGGTGGCGGCGCCCCGGTTGGTGAGGGCGAGGGTGTGCTTGGTGGAGATACGGGCGGGTCCGCTGCCGTATCCCTTGGTGAAGCCGGCCTTGTCGATCAGCCAGGCCGCGGAGGTCTTGGTGTGTCCCGGACCCGCCGGGTAGGCGGGCGGCTCGACGCCCTCCCCCATCCGCTCCCGCACGCGCGCGCGGAACACCGCGAAGTCGGCGTCGGTGAGGATGGGGTTGGTGAAGAACGACCCGGCCGACCAGGTGTCGTGGTCCTCGGGGTCGAGCACCATGCCCTTGCCGGCGCGCAGCTTCAGCACGGTCTCGCGGGCCTCGGCGAGCGGTACCCGGTCCCCGGCCTCCACTCCGAGCGCCCGCGCGGTCTCGGCGTACTTGAGCGGCGCCGACAGCCCGCCCGCGTCCTCCAGTTCGAAGCGGACCCGCAGGACGACGTACCGCTCCGGGTCGGCCTTGAAGCGGCTGTGCCGGTAGGCGAAGGCGCACTCCTCGTTGGTCAGGGTGACCGTCTCGCCGGCCCGGCGGTCGTAGGCGATGACCTCGGTGACGGTGGAGGAGACCTCCTGCCCGTACGCCCCCACGTTCTGGATCGGGGTGGCGCCGGCCGAACCGGGGATGCCGGCGAGGCACTCGACCCCGGCCAGCCCGGCCTCGACGGTGCGGGCGACGGCGTCGGTCCACACCTCGCCCGCGGCCAGCTCCAGCCGTGTCCCGGTGAGCTCGAAGCCGCGCGTGGCGATGCGCAGGGCGGTGCCCTCGAAGCCCTTGTCGCCGATGACGAGGTTGGACCCGCCCCCGATCACCAGCAGCGGCGTGCCCTCGGCATCGGCGGCACGCACGGCGTCGATCACCTCGGCGTCGGTGGCCGCGGTCACCAAGCGAGCGGCGGACCCCCCGAGCCGAAAGGTGGTCAGCGGGGCCAGCGGCGCATCGTAGATCTCCAACACAGCCCCAAGCCTACGAGACGCACCCCGCCCCCTACGCAGCTGCGGGCAGTCGTGCGGCTGGGGCGGCACGGGCGCGCGCAGCGGCACCCCGCACGCACGGGCAGGCGACCCCGCCCCCCGCCCAGCCACGGCACCGGCCGCGGCCCGTGCACGACCCCGTCCAGGACAGAGCCGTACACACACCGCACCGGAAACCGATCAGCCCAGCCGCACAACCGCCCGCGACATCCCCAGCACCTTCTGCCCCCCACTGACCACCGTCAGATCAACCCGCACGGTGTTGTCCTCGAGCTTGGCCGCCACCTTGCCACTGACCTCGATCACCACACCCTGATCGTCGTTGGGGACGACGACGGGCTTGGTGAAGCGGACCCCGTACTCGACGACCGCCCCCGGGTCACCGGTCCAGTCGGTGACGACGCGGATCGCCTCGGCCATGGTGAACATCCCGTGCGCGATGACGTCCGGCAGGCCCACCTCCTTGGCGAACTTCTCGTTCCAGTGGATGGGGTTGAAGTCCCCGGAGGCCCCCGCGTACTGCACGAGGGTGGCCCGGTTCACCGGGAAGGAGCGGGCGGGCAGTTCGGTGCCGACCTCGACGTCGTCGTAAGCGATCTTCGCCGTCATCGGTTCCTCACTCCCCCGCGTCCGCGGCACGCGCCACGAGCTTCGTCCAGGCGGTCACCACGTGCTCGCCGGCCTCGTCGTGAACTTCCCCACGGATGTCCAGGATGTCGTTCCCGGCCATGGACTTGATCGCCTCGATGGTCGACGTCACCGTGAGCCGGTCACCGGCGCGCACCGGCCGCTTGTAGGCGAACTTCTGGTCGCCGTGCACCACACGGCTGTAGTCGAGGCCCAGCTGGGGGTCCTGGACGACCTGTCCCGCCGCCTTGAAGGTGATCGAGAACACGAAGGTCGGCGGGGCGATCACATCGGCGTACCCGAGCGCCTTGGCGGCCTCCGGGTCGGTGTACACCGGATTGGTGTCCCCCACCGCCTCCGCGAACTCGCGGATCTTCTCCCTGCCGACCTCGTAGGGATCGGTGGGCGGGTAGGTCCGCCCCACGAAGGACTGGTCGAGCGCCATCGGCTCGGCACCTCCTGCTCTTGGTCTGCGTCGCTCTACTGACCGGTACAGGCCGCTCAACGACACGAGGCCGCCCCCGATCACTCGGGGACGGCCTCGCGTACGAGCCTGATTTATCGCGTTTCGCGGTGCGCGGTGTGCGCGTTGCAACGCGGGCAGTGCTTCTTCATCTCAAGACGGTCCGGGTTGTTACGCCGGTTCTTCTTGGTGATGTAGTTCCGCTCCTTGCACTCCACGCAGGCCAGCGTGATCTTCGGGCGGACGTCGGTGGCAGCCACGTGAGTGCTCCTTGACGAACGGATGGGACTGATTCAACGCAAGAAAGAGTAGCCGATCGAAGGACCGACCCCGCAATCGGCTACTGTCAGTAGCGGTGACCGGACTTGAACCGGTGACACAGCGATTATGAGCCGCTTGCTCTACCGACTGAGCTACACCGCTTTGATGCGATCGGGCCCCGCCTCACGGCGGGAACCTCTCACACCAGAGCCCCAATACGGAATCGAACCGTAGACCTTCTCCTTACCATGGAGACGCTCTGCCGACTGAGCTATTGGGGCGAGCGATGAAGACATTACACGGTCCGCAGCCGTTCACCCAAATCCGTTTCGCGGGCCCAGCGGGGGCTGCGGGGACGGGCCTGCCGGCGCGCGGGGACGGCTCCCCCGGGCGGGGCCGGCACCGGCCCCGCCCGGTCGCCGGAAAGGCCGTCCGCCCCGGTCCCGGCGGTCCCGGGAGCCCCCGAAGCCACCCCCTCCACACCCGCCACCACGCAAGTACGACTATTGCGCTCCTCCCCGTCGGCACCGGAGCTCCGCCCTAGGCTCGACTCACTCTGCGTGACCTGGCGTCCCCCTGCGCGGTCCCGGCCCTTGCCGCGCAGCCCCGAGCCCCCTGGAGCGCGATGCCCGACAGCCGGCCCCAGCCACCCCCCTCGTCGCCGACGCCGTCCGGTTCCCCGGGCGGTACGCCGGACCCGGCCGCGCTCCTGCTGTGCGGGGCACGGCTGACGGACGGCCGGACCGTGGACGTACGGCTGGGCCACGGACGCATCGAGGCGGTCGGCACGGCCGGCAGCCTGGCACCCGGCCCGGCCCGTGGCGCCGCGCGCGTCGACCTCGGCGGCTACCTCCTGCTCCCGGCCCCCGCCGAGCCCCACGCCCACGCCGACACCGCCCTGACGGCCGACCTCGACGGCCCCGTGCCGTACGGCAGCCGCGAGGTCCAGCGCCGCGCCACCGAGGCCGCGCTGCTCCAGCTCGGGCACGGCACCACCGCGCTGCGGGCACACGTACGCGTGGGCGACATCCAGGGCCTCGCCGCGCTGACCGCCGTACTGCGGGCACGGCGCTCACTGCGGGGCCTCGCCGAACTGACGGCGGTCGCGATGCCCCGGGTCCTGACCGGGGTGGCCGGAGCGGACGGGCTCGCGATGCTGCGGGACGCGCTGAAGGCGGGCGCCTCCGTCGTGGGCGGCTGCCCGGACCTGGACCCCGATCCCACGGGGTACGTGGAGGCCGTACTCGACGTCGCCTCCGAGCACGGCTGCCCGGTCGACCTGCACACCGACGCCTCCGACCCGGCCCGGCTGGCCCGCCTCGCCGCGATGGCGGGCGGTCTGCGCCCCGGCGTCACCCTCGGGCCCTGCGGCGGCCTGGGCCGGCTCTCCGCCGAGACGGCCGGCCGCACCGCCGACCGGCTGGCCGCCGCGGGCGTGACGGTGGTGTGCCTGCCCCAGGGCGGCTGCGGCGCCGCGGAGAGCCACGACACGGCGCCCGTACGGCTGTTGCGCGCGGCCGGGGTGCGGGTGGCGGCGGGCAGCGGGGCGTTGCGTGACGTGTCCAACCCGGTCGGCCGCGGCGACCCCCTGGAGGCGGCCTACCTCCTCGCCTCCCGCCACGGCCTGCGCCCCGAGGAGGCCTACGACGCCGTGAGCGCCTCCGCGCGGGCGGCCCTGGGCCTGCCGGAAGTGCGGGTCGAGGCGGGCTTCCCGGCCGACCTGCTGGCCGTCCGCGCCGACCATCTGGCGTCCGCGCTCTCCCTCGCGTACAGCCGCATCGTCATCCACCGCGGCCGCGTGGTGGCCCGGACGAGCGCGGTACGGGAGTACTGCACCTCGACGGCAACGACAGAACCGGGCCTGCCCCGACAGGGCCGCGGCCAACTGTCATAGCCCCGGCGCGCGACGGGACGGGGTGGTACGGGGGCGCGCGGGACACTGCGACACGCACGGCGGCACGGCACGGGACGCGGGGCGGTGGCACGGGACGCGGGATGGTGGCACGGGACGGGACGCGGGGCCGCGGCACGGCCGGGTCGTACGGCGTGCGGGACGCGCCGCCGACAGCCTTGCGAGACGGCTGGAGCCGCACGGCGCGCGAGAAGGGTGCCGCACGGCGTGCGAGAGGGGTCCGGTGCGGCGCGCGAGAGGGGTGCGGTGCGGCGTGGGAGAAGGGCGTGCGGCGCGCCCTTGCCGCGGCCACCCGGCCCCGGACGTACGCCGCACGGACGCCCGGCAGCACCCCGTAGCGCGCGCGGAACCCCGTACCGCGCACGGCACGGCGTGGCCCGCCCCGTGTGCGGTGCGGCGGACGGGGGCGGCCGGGCGTACGGTCGGAAGCATGCGCATTGTCATCGCTGGTGGTCATGGTCGGATCGCGCTGCGGCTGGAGCGGCTGCTCGCCGCGCGCGGGGACGAGGTCGCGGGGATCATCCGCACAGCCGGGCAGGCCGACGATCTGCGGGCGGCCGGCGCCGAACCGCTCGTCCTGGACCTGGAGTCGGCGTCGGTCGAGGCGGTCGCCGAGCGGCTGCGGGGCGCGGACGCGGCGGTGTTCGCGGCGGGCGCGGGCCCGGGCAGCGGCGCGGGCCGCAAGGACACCGTGGACAAGGGTGCGGCGGTGCTGTTCGCGGACGCGGCGGTCCGGGCGGGCGTACGGCGCTTCCTGGTCGTGTCCTCGATGGGCGCCGACCCCCGTCACGAGGGCAGGGAGGTCTTCGACGTCTACCTGCGCGCCAAGGGCGAGGCGGACGCGCATGTGCAGCGCCTGTCCTCCCTCGACTGGACGATCCTGCGCCCCGGGGTGCTCACGGACGACCCCGGCACCGGGCTGGTCCGCCTGGAGGCCCACACGGGCCGCGGTCCGATCCCGCGCGACGACGTGGCGGCCGTCCTGGCCGAACTCCTGGACACCCCGGCGACCGCCGGCCTCACCCTGGAGCTGATCGCCGGCAAGGCGCCGGTGTCGGTGGCGGTGAAGTCGGTGGCGGGGAACTGAGAGGCGCTCAGCTGAAGACCCCTCAGGAGCGCGCAGGGTACGGGCTTCAGAACAGCGGGAGCTGGCCCGGGAACTCGGGGACGACGTAACCGTCCAACGAAGGCTGGGAAGACCCCAGTTGGGCGGTCCTGCGCGACCCGGGGCAGGAGACGAGCTCGCCGCTCTCCCGGGCCCCCGGCGGGTCGTGCCGGGCGTACCGGCCGGCGACGACGGCGATCTCGCGACGGCACTCGGGGCAGGTTCTGCGACGGCTGGAGACGCTGGACATGGGGCCAGTCTGCCCCAGTGCGCCCCGCGCGCAGCCGGCCGCGGACCCGCCCCGCTCGCCGCGCGGAACCGCCGACATCTCCCTAGCATCCGTACATATGGCACATACCTTCGAGGAACTCGTGGCGATGCAGCGCCTGGCCGACGAGACCCACGCAAGGGTCGAGCAGCTACGGGACGCGTACGGCCCTCCGACGGCCACTCCGTGGTCGGAAACCCAGACCGGCACCTACGAGACCGCCTGGCGGGCCTGGCGCGACCTCGCCCGCGACGTACAGGCCGCGGTGACGGCGTACGCCAAGGACGAGGGCAGACCGCGCAGCGACGTGGAGACGGAGGTGAAACGGGCGGCGAAGTCGCCCGGCGCCTGACCGGTGGTCAGCAGACGACGTCGGTCGAGTTGGCCCAGAAGACGAGGAACGACCAGGTCTGCGCCCCGACGACACCGTCCGCCACGATGCCGGCGCACCGCTGGAACCGCAGCGTCGCCCGCTGGGTCACGGGCCCGAACTTGCCGTCCAGGGCGAGGTCGCGGCCCGACAGGGAGTGGTTCAGATAACACTGGGCCTGCTGCACGGCCCGCCCCGACGAACCGGCCTTCAGCGTCGGCCGCCCGATGGTGAAGTCGCAGACGTCCACGGGCCCATGGGTCACGGCTCTCCCGGGCCGCGCCGCGGCACTCTCCTGAGGCGCCGCGAGGGCCGGTCCTCCCGCGAGGAGAAGAGCGGCGACCAGGGTCCCACTGGTGAGCATGCGTCGCATGTCCATCACCTCCACAAGAGACACCCCTCGTACCACCGTGCGCTCCCGCCCCATGGGCCGCATCTCCGCCGGGCATGACGAAGGGCCCGTGACCTGCTGTAGTAGCAGGTCACGGGCCCTTGCGTTCCCGTGTGGCGGCGCCAGGATTCGAACCTGGGAAGGCTGAGCCGGCAGATTTACAGTCTGCTCCCTTTGGCCGCTCGGGCACACCGCCGGGGTTGCTGCCGTTTCGAACCGCTTTTCGGCGGTGCTCCCTGGCAACGACGTAAACAATACCCGATGGGGAGGGGTGCTTCGCCACCCGATTGATCTGCGCCGCGAGGACCGCAGGTGGCTAGGCTTGTCCGGATGCGGCCCGGGATCGGACCGGGCTCGGCGGCCGCCCCCACGTACGCCGATACGCACCTCACACGCACCCCGATACAAGGAGCCACAGGACATGGCCGACTCCAGTTTCGACATCGTCTCGAAGGTCGAGCGGCAGGAGGTCGACAACGCCCTCAACCAGGCCGCCAAGGAGATCTCGCAGCGCTACGACTTCAAGGGCGTGGGCGCCTCGATCTCGTGGTCCGGTGAGAAGATCCTCATGGAGGCGAACTCCGAGGACCGGGTGAACGCTGTCCTCGACGTCTTCCAGTCGAAGCTGATCAAGCGCGGGATCTCGCTGAAGGCGCTGGACGCGGGCGAGCCCCAGCTCTCCGGCAAGGAGTACAAGCTCTTCGCGGAGATCAAGGAGGGCATCTCCCAGGAGAACGCGAAGAAGGTCGCGAAGCTCATCCGCGACGAGGGCCCCAAGGGCGTGAAGGCCCAGGTGCAGGGCGACGAACTGCGCGTCAGCTCCAAGAGCCGTGACGACCTGCAGGCTGTCATCGCCCTGCTGAAGGGTCAGGACTTCGACTTCGCGCTGCAGTTCGTGAACTACCGGTAGTCGACCGCCGGCCCCGCACTTCCGGTGACGAGGGCGACGAGAGGGGCGGCCGCCTCACGGTGTCCGCCGCTCTCGTCCGGTCTGGGCCGCGTTCAGTCGCGTGAGTTGCCGAACAGCAGGCGGTAGACGATCAGGAGCACGAGCGATCCGCCGATCGCCGCCGCCCAGGTGGCCCCGTCGTAGAAGTCCTTGGTGATGGGGTGGTCCAGCCAACGGGCCGATATCCAGCCGCCGACGAACGCACCCGCGATGCCGATGAAGGTCGTTCCGATGAAGCCGCCCGGGTCACGGCCCGGCAGCAGGACCTTGGCGATGACTCCGGCCAACAGTCCCAGGATGATCCAGCTGATGATGCCCATGTCCTGAATCTGCCCTTCCGTGCTGTGCCCGCGCTGTCCGGGCACTGTGATCTCGCTCGCTCCGGACGGGCTGTGCTCGTCTCCCAAGCGCCCTCACCCGCGTCCTGCGTCGCACGCGGGTTCGTGTCGTGTTGATGATGACGACGTCACGGCGACACCGCTCGGTTCCGTGGATCAGTAGGGTGCGGCCCATGACTCAGTCCGGACCGCCCGCCGAACTGCGGCGGACCCTGGGCGTCGGCGACGCCGTGGTCATCGGGCTCGGCTCGATGATCGGGGCCGGTGTCTTCGCCGCCCTCGCCCCCGCCGCGCACGCCGCGGGCTCCGGGCTGCTGCTCGGACTCGCCCTCGCCGCCCTGGTCGCCTACTGCAACGCCATGGCGTCGGCCCGCCTCGCCGCCCTGTATCCGGCCTCGGGCGGCACCTACGTGTACGGACGTGAGCGTCTCGGGGAGTTCTGGGGATACCTGGCCGGCTGGTCGTTCGTGGTCGGCAAGACGGCCTCCTGTGCGGCGATGGCGCTGACGGTCGGCGCGTACGTCTGGCCGGGGCAGGCGCACGCGGTGGCGGTCGCGGCCGTGGTGGCGCTGACCGCGGTGAACTACGGCGGCATCCAGAAGTCGGCCTGGCTGACGCGCGCGATCGTGGCGGTGGTCCTGGCGGTCCTCGCTTCCGTGGTCGTGGTGTGTCTGGGCTCCGGGGTGTCCGACGCCGGGCGGCTGAACGTCGGGGCCTCGGGGGGCGTGGGTGGGGTGCTGCAGGCCGCCGGCCTGCTGTTCTTCGCGTTCGCCGGGTACGCGCGCATCGCGACCCTCGGCGAGGAGGTGCGGGATCCGGCGCGCACCATCCCTCGCGCGATCCCTACGGCGTTGGGCATCACCCTGGCCGTCTACGTGTGCGTGGCGGTGGCGGTCCTTTCCGTGTTGGGGGCGGGGGCGCTAGGTCGGGCGAGCGCGCCGCTGGCCGACGCGGTGCGGGCGGCCGGCGTGCCGGGGCTGGTGCCGGTGGTACGGGTCGGGGCGGCCGTGGCCGCTCTGGGTTCGCTGCTCGCGCTCATCCTGGGCGTCTCGCGCACCACACTCGCCATGGCACGCGACCGCCATCTGCCCGGCGCGCTGGCGGCCGTTCATCCGCGCTTCCAGGTGCCCCACCGGGCCGAACTGGCCGTGGGCGCGGTGGTGGCGGTCCTGGCCGCCACCGTGGACGTACGGGGCGCGATCGGCTTCTCCTCCTTCGGTGTGCTCGCGTACTACGCGGTGGCCAACGCATCGGCCTGGACTCTGGACGCCTCCCCGGCGGCGAGGGCGCTGCCCGCGGTGGGTCTCCTGGGCTGTGTGACCCTGGCGTTCGCCCTGCCGGTGACGTCCGTGGTGGCGGGTGCGGGCGTCCTGGCGGTGGGCGCGGCCGCGTACGGGGTACGGCGGTGGGCGCGTTCACGCTGACGGGGGCGCGAGCGGGTCCGGCCGGGGTCCCCGGCTTCCGGCATCTGCTCGTTCTCGGTCATGCGTCCATGGTGCGGGCCGCCACTGACAAGCGGGCCGGCCTGTGGACGACCGGCCGGTTGTGGACAACAAGCCCACCCCGGCGGGCACTCGCGGGGCCGCGTACACGGTCCGGGCGGACGCCTCGTCAGCGCGCGGCGAACGGCTGGTCCGTGGGCACGATCTCGCGGCCCAGCGGGAACAGCGAGACCGGGATCAGCTTGAAGTTCGCGATGCCGAACGGAATGCCGATGATGGTCACGCACAGGGCGAGGCCGGTCACGATGTGGCCGAGGGCCAGCCACCAGCCGGCGAGGACCAGCCAGAGCACGTTGCCCACGCAGGAGGGGGCGCCCGCGTCCCGCCGCTCGACCGTCGTGTAGCCGAAGGGCCAGAGGGCGTAGACGCCGATACGGAACGCGGCCACGCCGAACGGAATGCCGATGATCGTGATGCAGAGCAGCAGGCCCGCCAGGAGGTAGGCGAGGAACAGCCAGAAGCCGCTCAGGACGAGCCAGATGACGTTCAGGATGGTCTTCACTGGGGGCGACCTGCCATTTTCTCGAGCCGGGCGATCCGTTCCGCCATCGGCGGGTGGGTCGAGAACATCTTGGAAAGCCCCTGGCCCGGACGGAAGGGGTTCGCGATCATCATGTGGCTCGCGGTCTCGATCCGGGGCTCCGGGGGCAGCGGGAGCTGTTGGGCGCCCCTCTCCAGTTTGCGCAGGGCGCCCGCGAGCGCGAGCGGGTCGCCGGTGAGCTGGGCTCCGGAGGCGTCCGCCTCGTACTCCCGGGAGCGGCTGATGGCGAGTTGGATGAGGCCGGCGGCGAGCGGGCCGAGGATCATGATCAGGAGCAGGCCCAGCAGGCCGGGACCGTCGTCGTCGTCGGAGCGCCCGATCGGGATCAGCCAGGCGAAGTTGACCAGGAACATGATCACGGAGGCGAGGGCGCCGGCGACCGAGGAGATGAGGATGTCGCGGTTGTAGACGTGGCTGAGCTCGTGGCCGATGACTCCGCGCAGTTCGCGCTCGTCGAGGAGGCGCAGGATGCCCTCCGTGCAGCACACGGCGGCGTTGCGCGGGTTGCGTCCGGTGGCGAAGGCGTTGGGGGCCTCGGTCGGGGAGATGTACAGGCGGGGCATGGGCTGGCGGGCCTGGGTGGAGAGGTCGCGGACCATGCGGTAGAGAGCGGGGGCCTCGAACTCGCTGACCGGGCGGGCACGCATCGCGCGCAGTGCGAGTTTGTCGCTGTTCCAGTACGCGTACGCGTTCGTCCCGAGGGCGATCACGACGGCGACGACGAGCCCCGCACGGCCGAAGAAGCTGCCGATGACGATGATGAGCGCCGACAGTCCCCCGAGGAGTACTGCGGTCCTGAGCCCGTTGTGCCGGCGGTGCACGGTACGCCCTCCAAATCGTGCGGCGGGGGAACCCTTTGCCTGTGGTCGTTCCTTCTCCCCGGTGCCCACTGGCGCCGTGGTGTCACTTCCAGTGGAACCTTCCGTACTGGTCAACGCCAGGCGGGAGGCACTAGTTCCCTTGTGCGTACGGGCAGGGGTGTGGGCCGTCCGGGTGGCGGCGGGGCGCGTACGCCCGGCGGCGGGCACGTACGCGCGCGTGGGGCGCTAGAAGAGGCCGGTGTCGGTGAAGCGCAGGACCAGTTGGGGTGCTCCGGAGAGGACGATGCCGAGGGCGGCGGTGAGGACGATCGCGGCCGTGAGGGGGGCGGGGACGCGGTGCTCGACCGGTTCGCCCTCGGGGGCTCGGAACAGCAGCGCCGTCCACTGGAGGTAGTAGTACAGCGCGATCACGACGTTGAGGGCCATGACGACCGCGAGCCAGCCGAGGCCGGCGTCGACGGCCGCCGAGAAGACGGTGACCTTCGCGAAGAGACCGATGATGCCCGGTGGCAGTCCGGCGAGGCAGAGCAGGAAGAAGGCCAGGAGGAGCGCCGAGAGGGGGTTCCTGGCGTAGAGGCCCCGGTAGTCGGTGAGGCGGTTCTGCGCGCTGGTACGGCCCACCAGGGCGGCCACCGCGAAGGCGCCGAGGTTCACCGCCGCGTACATGAGGGCGTAGGCGACGGTGGAGCCGATGGCGTGTTCGGCGTCGTCGGTGTACGCGGCGGCGGCGATCGGTACGAGGAGGTAGCCGGCCTGGCCGACGGAGGACCAGGCGAGCAGGCGTACGGCGCTGTACGCGCGCGTGGCCTGCTGGCGGAGGGCTCCGACGTTGCCGACGGTCATGGTGAGGGCGGCCAGCGCGGCCAGGGCGGGGCCCCAGACGTCGGCGTAGGAGGGGAAGGCGATGACGGTGACGAGGATGAGGCCGGAGAAGCCGACCGCCTTGCCGACGACCGACAGGTAGGCGGCGATCGGCAGGGGGGCGCCGACGTAGGTGTCGGGGACCCAGAAGTGGAAGGGGACGGCGGCCGTCTTGAAGGCGAAGCCGACCAGGGTGAGGACCACGCCCGTCTGCGCGAGGGTGTCCAGCCGGCCGTCGACGTGCTGGATGCGGTCGGCGACCTGGGTGAGGTAGAGGGTGCCGGTCGTGGCGTAGACGAAGCTGATGCCCATCAGGCTGACGGCGGTCGCGGTGACGGACGACAGGAAGAACTTCAGGGCCGCCTCGGCGGACCTGCGGTCGCCGTGCCGGATGCCGACGAGGGCGAAGGCGGGCAGGGAGGCGACCTCCAGGGCGACGACGAGGGTGGCGAGGTCGCGGGAGGCGGGCAGCAGGGCGGCGCCGGCGGCGGAGGACAGCAGCAGGAACCAGAACTCCCCTTCGGGGAGTCTTCCGCGCGCGTCCTTCAGCGCGGTGACCGACAGGAGGGCGGCCAGCAGGGCTCCGCCGAGGACCAGGAACTGGATGACGAGGGTGAAGGCGTCGGCCGTGTAGCTGCACGCGCTCGGATCGCCGGTCAGGCAGAAGGTGGAGCGGTCGCCGTCGAGGAGGGGCAGCAGCAGGGCCGTGGAGGCGGCGAGTCCGGCGACGGACAGCCAGCCGAGGAGGGGCTTCCTATCGTCCGGGAGGAACAGGTCGGCGACCAGGACGACGAGGGCGACCACCGCGGCCAGGGTGGGCGGGGCGATCGCGAGCCAGTCGACGGACTGGACCAGCGACTCGGCGAGGGGCTGGGCCGGGGAGCTCATCGGGTGCCTCCTGCGAGGAGCTGCTGCACGGCCGGGTCGGTCAGGCCGAGGAGGGTTTTCGGCCACAGGCCGGCGATGACGGTGAGGGCGACGAGCGGGGTCCAGGCCGCGAACTCGTAGGTCTCGACGTCGGCGAGCTTCGGCGCGTCCTGGGGCAGGGCGCCCATGCAGACGCGCCGGACCACGACGAGCAGGTACGCGGCCGTGAGCAGGGTGCCGAAGGCGGCGATCGCCGTGAAGGTGAGGAAGGCCGGGCGGCTGAGGTCGTCGGCCGGGTCGAACGCGCCGAACAGCGCGAGCATCTCGCCCCAGAACCCGGCCAGGCCGGGCAGGCCGAGCGAGGCGACGGCGGCGAAGGCGAGCAGTCCGCCGAGGCGGGGGGCCTTGCCGTAGAGGGCGGCGCCGGTCTGTTCGGCGAGGGCGTCCAGGTCGGTGGTGCCGGTGCGGTCCTTCAGCGCGCCGACCAGGAAGAAGAGGAGGCCGGTGATCAGGCCGTGGGCGATGTTGGCGAACAGGGCGCCGTTCACTCCGGTCGGGGTCGTCGATGCGATGCCGAGCAGGACGAAGCCCATGTGGCCGACGGAGGAGTAGGCGATGAGGCGCTTGAGGTCGCCCTTCGCGCCCTGCTTGGCGAGGGCCAGGCAGGCCAGGGATCCGTAGATGATCCCGACGACGGCGAAGGCGGCGAGGTAGGGCGCGAAGGTGTGGAAGCCGTCGGGTGCGACCGGGAGGAGGATCCGGACGAACCCGTACGTGCCCATCTTCAGCAGGACGCCGGCGAGCAGGACCGAGCCGACGGTCGGGGCGGCGGTGTGGGCGTCGGGCAGCCAGCTGTGCAGGGGCCACATCGGGGTCTTGACCGCGAGCCCGATCCCGATCGCCAGAACGGCGATGACCTGCACGGATGTGGTCAGCGACCGGCCGTTGTCAGTGGCGAGTGCCACCATGTCGAAGGTGCCCGCCTTGATTCCGATCAGGAGCAGGCCGAGCAGCATGACCACGGATCCGAGCAGGGTGAAGAGGATGAACTTCCAGGCCGCCTGGGTCCGTCCCGCGCCGCCCCAGCGGGCGATGAGGAAGTACATCGGGATCAGGACCGTCTCGAAGGCGAGGAAGAACAGCAGCAGGTCGAGGACGGCGAAGGTGGCGAGGGTGCCGGACTCGAGGACGAGCAGCAGCGCGACGAAGGCCTTCGGGGTCGGGCCCGCGGGCAGCTTGAAGTAGGAGTAGAGCGCGCAGAGGAAGGTCAGCAGCGCGGTCAGGACCAGCAGGGGGAGGGAGATGCCGTCGATGCCGAGGTGGATGCGCACGTCGAGTGCGGGGATCCAGCTGATGTCCGTGCTCGCCTGCATCTTCGACGGGTGGTCGTGGTCGAAGCCGAGCGCGAGGACGATCGCGGCGACGAGGATCACGCCGGTGACCGTGACGCCGTGCCGGAGGACGGCCTGCTCGGGTGACTTCCCCTTCAGTCCGGGCGGGGCGGGCAGGAGAGCGGCGGCGGCGCCGAGGAGCGGGCCGACGACGACGAACGCGAGAAGGAACTGCATCACGGACTCGTTGATATCGATCACGCCTGCTCACGCTCCCGAGGCGACGAGGAGGGCGGCGACCGCCAGGACGACGGTGCCGGCGAGCAGCGCGCTCACATAGGTCTGGACGTTGCCGGTCTGGGCGCGCCGTACGGCGGCGCCGAGCCAGCGGGGCAGGGTGCCCGCGCCGCGTACGTAGGTGTCGACGACCTCGCGGTCGAGGAACCGGACGAGGCTCGCGGCGCCCTGGACGGGGCGGACGAACAGCGCCCGGTACACGGCGTCGAGGTGGAAGCCGACGGCCGCGTGGCGGTGCAGCGGGCCGAGCAGCAGCCGCCCGGGGTCCGCCGGGTCGGGCGCGGAGGAGAGGTCTCCGTAGGCGGGCGCGTGCGTGGCGATGGCCTCGGCCTCGACCTGGGCCGCGTCGCCCTCGGGATGGGCGGCGACCGCGCCCATCGGGGCGACCGCGGCCAGCGCGGCGAGGTGGCGCCAGGCGGCGTAGGCCACGAGCGCGCCGGCCACGGCCACGCCGGTGCCGATCACGGAGGTGGTGAGGGCCGGGGTGAGGTCGTCGCCGTCGAACCAGTCGGGGAGCGTGCGGTAGGCGAGCGCGCCGAGGGCGAGGGACGGGACGGCCAGCACCCACAGTACGACGGTCATGGTGAGGGGCTGGCGGCCGTGGTCGGGGGCCTCGGCGCCCCGGCCGTGGAAGGCCAGCAGCCACAGACGGGTCGCGTAGGCGGCGGTGAGGAGGGCGGTGACCAGTCCGGCCACGAGGACGAGCCAGCCGGCGGCTCCGGGCGCGTGCTCGGTGTGCCCGGTGGTGACGTGCTCGGCCGCGCCGAGGACGGACTCCTTGGAGAAGAAGCCGCTGAACGGCGGGATCGCGGCGAGCGCGAGGAGCGCCACGGTCATCGTCCAGTAGGCGTCGGGGATGCGGTCGCGCAGGTTGCTCATGCGGGACATGGCGGCGAGCGAGTTGGTGCCGGCGGCGTGGATGATCACGCCGGCGGCGAGAAACAGCAGGGCTTTGAAGGCGCCGTGCGAGAGGAGGTGGAAGACGGCTGCCGAGCGGTCGCCGACGGCCAGGGCGCCGGTCATGTAACCGAGCTGGCCGATCGTCGAGTAGGCGAGGACGCGTTTGATGTCGTCCTGCGCGAGTGCCGCGAGGCCGGAGCCGACCATCGTGACGGCGGCCATCACGGCGAGGACGACCATCGCGGCCGCCGAGGCCTCGAAGACGGGGAGGAGACGGGCGATGAAGTAGACGCCGGCGGCGACCATCGTCGCGGCGTGGATCAGCGCGGAGACGGGGGTGGGGCCCGCCATCGCGTCGGGGAGCCAGGTGTGCAGCGGGAACTGCGCCGACTTGCCGGCCACGCCCGCCAGGAGCAGCAGGGCGACGACGGTCGGGTGGTCCAGTCCGCCGTGGGCGACGGCGTCGAGGACCTTCTGGATCTCGAAGGACCCCGCGTCCGTGGCGAGGGCGAACAGGCCGATCAGGAAGGGGACGTCGCCGAGCTTGGTGACCAGGAAGGCCTTGATGGAGGCGGCGCGGGCTTCCGGGGTCTCCCAGTAGTGGCCGACGAGGAAGTAGGAGCAGATGCCCATGACTTCCCAGCCGACCAGCAGCACGATCAGGTCGCCCGAGTAGACGACCAGGAACATCGCGGAGGTGAACAGGGAGACGAGCGCGGCGTACGAGGGGTAGCGCGGGTCCTCGCGGAGGTAGCCGGTCGAGTAGATCTGCACACAGGTGGCGACGGTGCCGACGAGGACGGCGACCAGGGCGGCGAAGCCGTCGATGTGCAGGGAGAGCTCGATCGGGATCGAGCCGGTGGGGGTGAGTTCGGTGGCCGCGTCGACGGCCGCGTCGCCGCCCTGGCGTACGGCGACGGCGGCGGCCAGGACGAGGGCGGTGAGGGTCGGCAGGACCGCGAGGGGGCGGACGAAGCCGGGGGCGGTGCGCCCGAGGAGCAGTCCGGCGGCCGCGCCGAGGAACGGGAGGAGGGGGACGAGTACGGCGAGGGTGGTCGTGGTCACGCGGTGGCCTCAGCCTTCTCGGCGCCCGGCTCGGTCTCGGGGGTGTCGGTCTCGTGGCCCTCGGCGGTCTCGCGGAGCCTGTCGATGTCCGAGGTGCCGCGGCTGCGGTGCACGGCGAGGACGATCGCCAGGCCGATGCCGATCTCGGCTGCGGCGATGGCGATGGTGAACAGGGTCAGGGCCTGTCCGGAGTGCAGGGTCTCCTCGGCGGCGCGGCTGAGCCAGACGTCGAAGGCGACCAGGTTGAGGTTGACGGCGTTGAGCATCAGCTCGACCGACATCAGGACCAGGATCGCGTTGCGGCGGGCGAGGACGCCGTACAGGCCGGTGCTGAAGAGGAGGGCGGCCAGGACGGCGGGGTAGGCGAGGTGCATCAGCGGGCGCCTTCCTGTTCGGAACTCTCTGTGACGTTCCGGGAACTCCTGGTGACACCTCGGGCGTTCACGGGGGGAGAGCTCGACTCCGCCTTCGCCTTGCGGGACAGGACGATCGCGCCGACCAGGGCCGCGAGGAGGAGGACGGAGAGGGCCTCGAAGGGAAGGACCCAGTTCTGGAAGAGGCTCGCTCCGGTGACCTCGGTGGAGCCGGCGGCGGGGCCGTCCAGGTCGATCCAGGTGGTGCGGAAGGCGTCGACGACCACCCAGACGAGCGCGGCGGCCGCGGCGACGGCGACCGTGAGGGCGGCCCAGCGGTTGCCGGAGTCCGCGTCCGGTGAGCGGCCGATGGGGGCCTTGGTGAGCATCAGACCGAAGAGGAGGAGCACGACGACGGAACCGACGTAGATGAGGACCTGCACCCACGCGATGAACTCGGCGGTGAGCAGGAGGTACTCCACGGCGAGGCCGCCGAGGGCGACCACCAGCCACAGGGCGGCGTGCACGAGCTGCCGGGTGGTGACGGTGATCAGGGCGGCACCGAAGGTGGCCAGACCGACGAGGACGAAGGCGATCTCGACGCCGGTCGGGGAGAGAAAGCCGTGCGGCGCTGCGGCGAGGGTCACGACTCTCCTCCCTGGGGCTCGGTGGCCTCGGCCTGCGCCGCGGCGAGCTTGTCCGCCGTCTTGCGGGCGGCGGCGATCTCCTTGGGTTCCTCGGCCGCGGGGTCGAGGGCGGGCGGGGCCGGGACGGTCCACATCCACTCGCGGAGCTTGTCCCGCTCGTGGGTGAGGTCACGGATGTCGGTCTCGGCGTACTCGAACTCCGGGGACCAGAACAGGGCGTCGAAAGGACAGACCTCGATGCAGATACCGCAGTACATGCACAGGGAGAAGTCGATGGCGAAGCGGTCGAGGACGTTGCGGCTGCGCTCGCGGCCGCCGGGGGCGGCGGGCGGGACCGTCTCCTTGTGGGAGTCGATGTAGATGCACCAGTCGGGGCACTCGCGAGCGCAGAGCATGCAGACCGTGCAGTTCTCCTCGAACAGGCCGATCACGCCTCGGGTGCGGGGCGGGAGTTCCGGCTGGGCGTCCGGGTACTGCTCGGTGACGGACTTCTTGGTCATCGTGCGGAGGGTGACGGCCAGGCCCTTGGCCAGACCGGAGCCGGGGATGGGCATGGTTACTGGATCACCACCTTCACGACGCCGGTGAGGGCGATCTGGGCGAGGGAGAGGGGGACGAGGAGGGTCCAGGAGAGCTTCTGGAGCTGGTCCTCGCGCAGCCGGGGGTAGGTCACGCGCAGCCAGATGACGACGAAGGCGAGGACGGCCGTCTTCAGCAGGGTCCAGACCCAGCCGAGGCCGTCGGCGCCCCAGGGGCCGTGCCAGCCGCCCAGGAAGAGGACGGTGGTCAGGCCGCACAGGACGACGATCCCTGCGTACTCGGCGAGGAGGAAGAGAGCGAAACGCAGACCGGTGTACTCGGTGTAGGCGCCGAAGATGATCTCCGAGTCGGCGACGGGCATGTCGAAGGGCGGGCGCTGGAGTTCGGCGAGGCCGGCGACGAAGAAGACGATCGCGCCGACGATCTGCCAGGGCAGCCACCACCACTCGAAGGCGTCGACGATGCCGGGCAGCGAGACCGTGCCGGCCGCCATCGCCACCGAGGCGGCGGTGAGCAGCATCGGGAGCTCGTAGGCGAGCAGCTGGGCGGCGGTGCGCAGGCCGCCGAGGAGGGAGAACTTGTTGGCGCTGGCCCAGCCGGCCATGAGGGAGCCGAGGACGCCGACGCCCATCACGGCGAGGACGAAGAACACGCCCGCGTCCAGGGCCTGCCCGACCGCGCCCTCGCCGGGGCCGATCGGGATGGCGAGGAGGACGAGGAGGTAAGGGAGGAGGGCGACGGCGGGGGCGAGCTGGAAGATACGGCGGTCCGCGCCGGCGGGGACCACGTCCTCCTTCTGCGCGAACTTCACGCCGTCCGCGATGAGCTGGGCCCAGCCGTGGAAGCCGCCGGCGTACATCGGGCCGAGGCGGCCCTGCATATGGGCCATGACCTTGTGCTCGGTCTGACCGACGATCAGGGGGAAGGTGAGGAAGACGGCGAACACGAGCAGAAGGCGCAGGGTGACGTCGAGTGCGTCGTTCACTGCGGGCCTCCTGACGGGGTTTCGGGGGTGGGCGGTTCGGCGTCGGGGTCGGGGGCGGTAGCCTGCCCCGGCTTCGGGTCGGGGTGCGCGTCCGGGTTCGGGTCCGGGTTTGCGTCCGGCTTCGGGCGCGGTTCCGGCTGCGCGGGGGTCCGCTCCGGCTCCGGCTCCCGGCCGGTCTTCGGCTCCGACTCCCGGTCGGTCTTCGGTTCCGGCTTCCGCTGGTCGGCGGCCTCCGGTTCCGGCTTCCGCTGGTCGGCGGCCTCCGGTTCCGGCTTCGGCCGGGGGGCGGGCTCGTCTTCCGGCGTCGGTCGCCGGTCCGGCTCGCTGTCCGGCTTCGGCCGGCGGGCCGGCTCTTCGAAGGCCGGGCGGGCGTGATGCCAGGGGGCGTCGGAGCTGCAGGGAGCCGGGGAGGGGCCGGTCTCGGGAGTCGGGGCCGGGGGCTGGGTGCGCTGGGAGGCCGAGCCCTGGGAGGCGCTGCGCGAGCGGCGCGGGCCGGCCGGAGGCTGGGGGGCCGAGGGAGTCGCTGCCGTGTCCGCGGGGCCGCCGGTCTCCGTGGCCGGCGTGCTCGGGGTCGGGGCCGCAGGTGCCGCCGGGGGCCTCTGGCCGGCCGAGCCCTCGGCCGCCGTACGGGCGCGACGGACCGGGCGTTCGCCGGCCGCCGCTCGGGCCGGGCGCTCTCCCGCGGCGCGGCCCGCCGCCGCTCCACGGGCCGGGCGGGCCGGGGCGGGCGGGAGCTGCCCCTTGAGGGGGCCCCATTCGTTCGGGTCGGGGACGCCGGGGGGAAGCATCTGGCGGCGCTTGGGGCCGCCGTGCTCGGACTCGCCCGGTTCCTTGGCGCCGGGCCAGGCCTTGGCGACCCGGGCGGCGAGGACGAAGTCCTTGCGGAGGGGGTGGCCCTCGAAGTTCTCGGGGAGGAGGAGGTGGTCCAGGGAGGGATGGCCCTCGAAGCCGACGCCGAACATCTCGTGGGTCTCGCGTTCGTGCCAGGCCGCGCCCGCGTAGACGTCGACGGCGGAGGCGAGCGTCGGGGACTCGTGCGGGACCGTCGTACGCAGGAGCAGGCGGCGGACCGGGCCGAGGGCCACGACGTGCGCCGAGACGCGGAAGCCGGTGCCCGGTTCGTCGACCGCGCTCAGCCAGTCGAAGTAGGTGCAGGACAGCTCGTCGCGGGCGACACGGAGGGCGGTGGTCCAGGACGCCGGCGGGACGTCGACGGTCAGGACGGCGTAGGACTCCTCGGCTGTGGCGTCCGTGCCGAAGAGGTCCTCGACGGGGGCCGGCAGCCAGCCGATCGTGGTCATCCCGCGTCCCCCTCTGCGGTGGGCGGCTTCACCAGCGGGCTCTGCAGGGCGGCGGCCGAGGGGCGGGGCGTGCCGTAGCGCTCGTGCAGGGACTCGCGGGCGATCTTCTCCTGGAGCTTGAGGATGCCCTGGAGGAGGGCCTCGGGGCGGGGCGGGCAGCCGGGGACGTAGACGTCGACGGGGATGATCTGGTCGACGCCCTTGGTCACGGAGTACGAGTCCCAGTAGGGGCCGCCGCAGTTGCTGCACGCGCCGAAGGAGATGACGTACTTCGGCTCGGGCATCTGCTCGTAGAGGCGCTTCACGGCGGGGGCCATCTTGTCCGTGACCGTGCCGGAGACGACCATCAGGTCGGCCTGGCGGGGCCCGGGGGCGAAGGGGATGACGCCGAGGCGGATGAAGTCGTGGCGGGCCATCGACGCGGCGATGAACTCGATCGCGCAGCAGGCGAGGCCGAAGTTGAAGACCCAGAGCGAGTAGCGGCGGCCCCAGTTCAGGACGACCTTCATCGGCTCGGGGGCGAGGCGGGCGAGGGCGCCCAGGCGCTTCGGCTCCGGAAGGAGAACGGGTGGGGAAGCGGTCACGTCGTCGGAGGCGGTCGCTTCGGGGGTCACGTCCATGTCAGGACGCCCTTCTTGTATGCGTACAGCAGGCCGACGGCGAGGAAGCCGAGGAAGATGAACATCTCCACGAGGGTCGTGGCGCCGTAGCCGGGGGCGGCGAAGACCGTCGCCCAGGGGAACAGAAAGATCGAGTCGACGGCGAAGATGACGTAGAGGAAGGCGTAGACGTAGTAGCGGACCTGGGTGTGGGCCCAGCCCTCGCCGACGGGGTCGACGCCGCACTCGTACGTCAGGAGTTTCTCGGGGGTCGGCACCACCGGGCGCAGCAGGCGTCCGGCGCCGAAGGCGACGGCGACGAAGAGCACGCCGATGACGGCGAGCAGTCCGACGACCGAATACGACCGGAAGTAGTCCGCCGCGATCTCGACGGTCGGTTCCCGCACGGTCCGTCCCCTCGCTCCCTGACCTCAGCCTCTTCGGCTTCTTCGGCCACTCGGGCCTCTTCGACGATCTGTACGCACGGAGTCTAGGCCCTGATAAAGGGACGGTAAGCAGGCCGTCGCACCTTGGACCGTGGGGCGGGGGTTTTCCCCAGGAGGCGGGGGCGGCGAACCTCATGGCGCGGTGGCGCGCGGGGCGGCAGGCTAACGCGTATGACCACTTCCCACCAGCCCGGCGACGTCCGGCCCGGCGACGTCCGGCCCGGCGACCGCTCGGACGACGACCGCTCGGCCGGCGGCGGGCCGCCGCCGGTCCGGCCCGCTCTCGACGCGCAGACGTGGAAGGAGATCGCGCATCTCCTGGCGAATCTGCCGATGTCGCTGTTCGGCTTCGTGTACGTGATGACGGTGCTGTTCATCGGCGCCTCGCTGACTCTCACGGTGATCGGGCTGCCGCTGCTCGCGCTCGGGCTGGCGGGGGCGCGGCTGGTGGGCCGGTTCGAGCGGGAGCGGGCGCGGTTGCTGCTCGGGGTGCGGATCGACGAGCCGAGCCCGCTGCCGCTGCGCCGTGCGGGTGGGCCCGTCGCGCGGATGTGGCTCGCGCTGAAGGACCCGGTGGCCTGGCGCACGGTGCTCTACGACTTCATTCGGCTGCCCTGGGGCATCCTCACCTTCGCCGTCATTCTCCCCTCGCTGTTCGTGCTGTGGCCCTTCCTCCCCTACCTCACGCGGGGCCTGACCAACGCGGACCGGGCGATGGTGCGGGCGCTGCTGTCGCCGTCCGACGAGCTGGAGCGGCGGATCGCGGAGCTGGAGTCGGACCGCGGGGTGGTCGTGGACACGGCGGCGGCGGATCTGCGGCGGATCGAGCGGGATCTGCACGACGGGGCGCAGGCGCGGCTGGTCAATCTGGCGATGGGACTGGGGCTGGCGAAGGAGAAGCTCCAGGAGGGTCAGGCCGACGACGCCGTCGCGGCGATGGTGGAGGAGGCGCACGGCGAGGTGAAGCTCGCGCTGCAGGAGCTGCGGGATCTGGCGCGGGGCATTCATCCCGCGGTGCTGACGGACCGGGGGCTGGACGCGGCGCTGTCGGCGGTGGCGTCGCGGTGCACGGTGCCGGTGAAGGTGACCGCCGATCTGGCGTCCAGGCCGGCGCCGGCGATCGAGGGGATCGCCTATTTCACCGTGTCCGAGCTGCTGCAGAACGTCAGCAAGCACAGCGGGGCCCGGTCGGCCTCGGTGGATGTGTGGCGGACGGACGACCGGCTGCTCATCCAGGTGTGGGACGACGGCCGGGGCGGGGCCCGTCTGGACGCGGGGACGGGGATGCGGGGGCTCGCGGAGCGGCTGGACGCCGTCGACGGGGTGTTCGTCGTGGAGTCGCCGGCGGGGGGTCCCACGACGGTGACGGCCGAGCTGCCCTGGCGGGACCGGGGGTAGGGAAAACCCCCCTTCCGACAGGCCGACGGCCTCCATGGTCCGGCGGGGCGGCGCGGAGGAGGCTGGAGGCAGGACACAGCAGCTGCGCGACGAGCGGGGCGAGTGGAGACGAGCGGAACGGACGGGACGGCGCCGATGGCCACGCAGTACGGGCACTCCGGACAGTACGGGCGATACGACCGGGAGTACGACGGGGAGTACGACGACCAGCGGTACGGCGGCTCCGGGGCGCGGCGGCGGCTGCCGGCCGCCCTGGTCGAGCCGCTGAGCGGGCGGCACTGGCGTGAGCTCGCCTATGTGCTGCTCGGCTTCCCGCTGAGTGTCGCGCTGTTCGTCTTCACGGTGACCATGCTGTCGGTGGGGGCGGGGCTGCTGGTGACCTTCCTCGGCATCCCGGTGCTGGCGGCGGGGCTGGCCGCGTGCCGGGGTTTCGGGGCGGTGGAGCGGGCGCGGGCGCGGGGGCTGCTGGGGCTGGAGGTGCGTGATCCCGAGCCGCTGCGGGTGCGGGGGAAGGACGGCCGCGCCGGGGTGATGGCGTGGATGGGGGCGGTGCTGCGGAGCGGGGTGTCGTGGCGGCATGCGCTGTTCGTGCTGGTGCAGTTCCCGTGGGCGGTGTTCTCGTTCTGCGTGACGCTCACCGTCTGGGTGGTGGGCTGGACGATGCTGACGTATCCGCTGTGGTTCTGGATCTTCCCGATGTACGGCGGTCAGGGCGGGCTTCAGCTGTACGGGGACGATCAGCACCGGGTCTATCTGGACAACCCGTTCGAGATCACCGTCACGGCGTCGGTGGGGCTGCTGGTCACGCTGGCCACGCCGTGGATCGTGCGGGCGCTGACGACGGTGGACCGGCTGCTGGTGCACGGGTTGCTCGGGCCGTCGCGGCTGGCGTCGCGGGTGGTGGAGCTGGAGTCGGACCGGGGGGTCGTGGTGGACACGGCGGCCGCGGATCTGCGGCGGATCGAGCGGGATCTGCACGACGGGGCGCAGGCGCGGCTGGTGGCGCTGGCGATGGATCTGGGGCTGGCGAAGGAGAAGCTGCGGGAGGATCCGCGGGTGGCGGCGCGGATGGTGGACGAGGCGCACGGTGAGGTGAAGACGGCGCTGCAGGAGCTGCGGGATCTGGCGCGGGGGATCCATCCCGCGGTGCTGACGGACCGGGGGCTGGACGCGGCGCTGTCGGCGGTGGCGTCGCGGTGTGCCGTGCCGGTGCGGGTGGAGGTGGATCTCGGGTCGTCGCGGCCGGCGCCGGCGATCGAGGGGATCGCCTACTTCACCGTGTCCGAGCTGCTGCAGAACGTCAGCAAGCACAGTGGGGCCCGGTCGGCCTCGGTGGATGTGTGGCGGGTGGAGGACCGGTTGATGGTGCAGGTGGTGGATGACGGGGTGGGCGGTGCGGATGCCTCCGGCGGGTCGGGGCTGGCGGGGCTGGCGGAGCGGCTGGAGGCGGTGGACGGGATTCTGGTGGTGGATTCGCCGGTGGGCGGGCCTACGAGGGTCACGGCGGAGCTGCCCTGGCGAAGCTGAGGGGCCGCGCACCTCCCCCGGGCCGCCGCACGCCTCCCTCGGGCCGCACCCCTGCGGGCCCGGCCCGCACCCCTGCTCCCTCGGTCAGCAACCCTCCCCCCTCCCCCCTCCCCCGGTCCCCCCGCACCTGCCCCCGGCCCCCGTCCCAATCCCCCTAGAAGTCGCGCCCCCTTCTCCGGTGCTTGGGCGTTGGGCGGTGCGGAGGGGGGTGTTGCTGGGATGCTGGGGGTGTTCGGTCGGGCGGGTGGACGTGGGGGGACGGGAGCGTGGAGGTCAGGGTGCGGGTGGTCATCGCGGAGGATTCGGTGTTGCTGAGGGAGGGGCTGACCCGGTTGCTCACCGACCGGGGGCATGAGGTCGTCGCGGGCGTCGGGGACGCCGAGGCGCTCGTCAAGACCGTCACCGAGCTGAGTGACGAGGGGGCCCTGCCCGACGTCGTCGTCGCCGATGTGCGGATGCCGCCCACGCACACCGACGAGGGCGTGCGGGCCGCCGTACTGCTGCGCAAGGCGCATCCGGGGCTCGGGGTCCTGGTGCTGTCGCAGTACGTGGAGGAGAGGTACGCCACCGAACTGCTGGCCGGGTCCAGTCACGGGGTGGGGTACCTGCTCAAGGACCGGGTCGCCGAGGTGCGGGAGTTCGTGGACGCCGTGGTGCGGGTGGCCTCCGGGGGGACCGCGCTCGACCCCGAGGTCGTCGCGCAGCTCCTCGGGCGCAGCCGGAAGCAGGATGTGCTCGCCGGGCTCACCCCGCGTGAGCGGGAGGTGCTGGGGCTTATGGCGGAGGGGCGGACCAACTCCGCCATCGCCAGGCAGCTGGTGGTCAGCGACGGCGCCGTCGAGAAGCATGTGAGCAACATCTTCCTGAAGCTCGGGCTGTCGCCGAGTGACGGGGATCACCGTCGGGTTCTTGCGGTGCTCACCTATCTGAACTCGTGACGGAGTGGCACTGTGCCAGTCGTCGACCGGCCCTGGTGCGGTCGTGGACCGGTCGTCGTGCGGTCTCGGGGCGCCGCCGGGGATCGTTCCCCTCGTGAACCGGTGCGGTCGGCCGGTGCGTCTTCCGGGGTGACGCCGGGGGGCGGGAAATCATGGCAAGTCGGGGTGTCCGGGTCTCGGAGCGTCTTGGGCGCGTTCCCGGGGCGGTGAGCGTCACGGTGACCGTGGCGATCGGCCGTCTTGTGGATCGTCCTGCCGATTAACCGAGGGAAGGGCACCCTTACAGACGTAGGGTTGATCCAGGGGGGCCTTCGGGAGCCCCTCCGGGACAGCCACCTCGAGGGAGGTCCAGTTCAGTGACCAGTCGGGTCAGCAGCGCAACGGGACAGGCGGGGCAGGCCGAACAGGCCGACGGTACCGTCGTGGGAGAGCAGCGCAGACCGGACGGGACGGCGAAGGACGTACGCCGCCTCGACCGGGTGATCATCAGGTTCGCCGGGGACTCGGGTGACGGTATGCAGCTCACCGGTGACCGCTTCACCTCGGAGACGGCGTCGTTCGGCAACGACCTGTCCACCCTGCCGAACTTCCCCGCCGAGATCCGTGCGCCCGCCGGCACCCTGCCCGGTGTCTCCTCGTTCCAGTTGCACTTCGCCGACCACGACATCCTCACGCCGGGTGATGCGCCCAATGTGCTGGTCGCGATGAACCCGGCGGCCCTGAAGGCCAACATCGGCGACGTGCCGCGCGGTGCGGAGATCATCGTCAACACGGACGAGTTCACCAAGCGGGCGATGCAGAAGGTGGGGTACGCGGCCTCGCCGCTGGAGGACGGTTCCCTCGACGGTTACCAGCTCCACCCGGTCCCCCTGACCACCCTGACCGTCGAGGCTCTCAAGGAATTCGACCTCACCCGCAAGGAGGCCGAGCGCAGCAAGAACATGTTCGCGCTCGGCCTTCTGTCGTGGATGTACCACCGGCCCACCGAGGGCACGGAGAAGTTCCTGCGGTCCAAGTTCGCCAAGAAGCCCGACATCGCGGCCGCCAACATCGCCGCCTTCCGCGCCGGGTGGAACTTCGGGGAGACGACCGAGGACTTCGCCGTCAGCTACGAGGTCGCGCCGGCCGCCCAGGCCTTCCCCGTGGGGACCTACCGGAACATCTCCGGGAACCTGGCGCTCGCGTACGGGCTGATCACCGCCTCGCGGCAGGCCGATCTGCCGCTGTTCCTCGGCTCGTATCCGATCACCCCGGCCTCCGACATCCTGCACGAGCTCAGCAGGCACAAGAACTTCGGTGTGCGCACGTTCCAGGCCGAGGACGAGATCGCCGGCATCGGGGCGGCGCTGGGGGCCGCCTTCGGGGGGTCGCTCGCCGTCACCACGACGAGCGGCCCCGGTGTGGCGCTGAAGTCGGAGACGATCGGGCTCGCCGTCTCCCTGGAGCTGCCGCTGCTGGTGGTGGACATCCAGCGCGGCGGACCGTCGACCGGGCTGCCGACCAAGACCGAGCAGGCGGATCTGCTGCAGGCCATGTACGGGCGCAACGGCGAGGCGCCGGTGCCGGTCGTCGCCCCGTGCACGCCCGCCGACTGCTTCGACGCGGCCCTGGAGGCGGCGCGGATCGCCCTCACCTACCGCACCCCGGTGATGCTGCTCTCGGACGGCTATCTGGCCAACGGTTCCGAGCCGTGGCGGATCCCCGAGCTGGACGAGCTGCCGGATCTGCGGGTGCAGTTCGCGCAGGGGCCGAACCACACCCTGGAGGACGGCACCGAGGTCTTCTGGCCGTACAAGCGGGATCCGCAGACCCTCGCCCGGCCGTGGGCGATCCCGGGCACCCCGGGGCTCGAACACCGCATCGGCGGGATCGAGAAGGAGGACGGGACCGGGAACATCTCCTACGCCCCGGCCAACCACGACTTCATGGTCCGCACCCGCCAGGCCAAGATCGACGGCATCGACGTCCCGGACCTGGTGGTCGACGACCCGCACGGGGCGCGCACCCTGGTGCTGGGCTGGGGGTCCACCTACGGGCCGATCACGGCGGCCGTACGGCGGCTGCGGACGGCCGGCGAGGCGATCGCGCAGGCCCATCTGCGCCATCTGAACCCGTTCCCGCGCAATCTCGGGACGGTGCTGAAGGCGTACGACAAGGTCGTCATCCCGGAGATGAACCTGGGCCAGCTCGCCACCCTGGTCCGGGCGAAGTACCTGGTCGACGCCCATTCGTACAACCAGGTCAACGGCATGCCGTTCAAGGCGGAGCAGCTCGCCGCGGCGCTCAAGGAGGCCATCGATGACTGAGACGTCAACGGAACGCCAGGGCGGCACGGTCGAGGCGCTCTCCCTCGTGCCCAAGGCCGAGGCCCGCCAGTCCATGAAGGACTTCAAGTCCGACCAGGAAGTGCGCTGGTGCCCGGGCTGCGGTGACTACGCGATCCTGGCGGCCGTCCAGGGCTTCATGCCGGAGCTGGGGCTGGCCAGGGAGAACGTCGTCTTCGTCTCGGGCATCGGCTGCTCCTCGCGGTTCCCGTACTACATGAACACGTACGGCATGCACTCCATCCACGGGCGTGCCCCGGCCATCGCGACGGGGCTGGCGTCCAGCAGGCGGGACCTGAGCGTGTGGGTGGTGACCGGCGACGGGGACGCGTTGTCGATCGGCGGCAACCACCTCATCCACGCCCTGCGGCGGAACGTCAATCTGAAGATCCTGCTGTTCAACAACCGGATCTACGGACTGACCAAGGGTCAGTACTCGCCCACCTCCGAGGTGGGGAAGATCACCAAGTCGACGCCGATGGGCTCGCTGGACGCGCCGTTCAACCCGGTGTCGCTGGCGGTGGGCGCGGAGGCGTCCTTCGTGGCGCGGACCATCGACTCCGACCGCAAGCATCTGACGGAGGTGCTGCGGCAGGCCGCGGCCCACCCGGGCACGGCGCTGGTCGAGATCTACCAGAACTGCAACATCTTCAACGACGGCGCCTTCGACGCCCTCAAGGACAAGCAGCAGGCCGAGGACGCGGTGATCCGGCTGGAGCACGGGCAGCCGATCCGGTTCGGGGCCGGGCTGGCCAAGGGCGTCGTACGGGACGCGGCGACCGGCGATCTGCGGGTCGTCGCCGTGACCCCGCAGAACGAGGGGGAGATCCTGGTCCACGACGCGCACTCCGCGTCCCCGACCACCGCCTTCGCGCTGTCGCGGCTGGCGGACCCGGACACCCTGCACAACACCCCGATCGGTGTGTTCCGCTCGGTGCGGCGGCCGGTCTACGACACCCAGCTGGCCGAGCAGCTCGACACTGCGGTCGAGCAGCAGGGCAAGGGCGATCTGGCCGCGCTGCTGGCGGGCGGGGACACCTGGACGGTCGTCGGCTGAGCCGGCCGGCCCCGGCCGAGGGGGAGCCATGAGGCTCGGGACCGCAAGGTTCCGGGCCTCACCTCGTTACTTACCTCAACACCAGTACCTTACTTCAAAGTGGGTACTTTCGCGGAGTTAGCGCCACTCCTAGGGTTAGTGCACACCCGCTACCCCCCTAGGAGTTCCTGAGCCATGAGCATCGTCGTCACCGGAGCCACCGGACACCTCGGCCGTCACGTCGTGGAGCAGCTGCTGGAGAAGGTCCCGGCGGACCAGATCACCGCGGTCGTGCGCGACGAGGCCAAGGCCTCCGGCTTCGCCGCCCGCGGTGTGAAGATCGCGACCGCCGACTACAACACCCCCGAGACCTTCGACGGCCTGTTCGCGGCCGGCGACAAGGTGCTGCTCATCTCGGGCAACGAGTTCGACAAGGGCCGCCCGGCCCAGCACCAGGTCGTCATCGACGCCGCCAAGGCCGCCGGGGTCGCGCTGCTGGCGTACACCAGCGCGCCGGGCTCCCTGACCGCCGCGCTGGCCGACGACCACCGCGCCACCGAGCAGGCGCTGACCTCCTCCGGCGTGCCCTACACGCTGCTGCGCAACGGCTGGTACCACGAGAACTACACCGAGAACCTGGCCCCGGTCCTGGAGCACGATGCCGTCGTCGCGGCCGCCGGTGAGGGCCGGGTGTCCTCCGCCGCCCGCGCGGACTACGCGGCCGCCGCCGTCGCCGTGCTGACCGGCGAGGGCCACGAGAACAAGACGTACGAACTGGGCGGCGACAAGGCGTGGAGCTTCGCGGAGTACGCGGCCGAGCTGAGCCGGCAGACCGGCAGGGAGATCGTGTACAACTCCGTGCCCACCGAGGTGCTCACCGGCATCCTGACCGGCGCGGGGCTGCCCGGGCCGCTCGCCGCGATCCTGGCCGGCGTGGACGCGTCGATCGAGAAGGGCGAGCTGGTCGTCTCCAGCGGCGACCTGTCCCGACTGGCGGGCCGCCCGACCACTCCGCTGGCGGAGGCGATCACGGCCGCACTCAAGGGCTGACACCCCCGCCCCCGGCCTGTCATGACCGTATGGCGATACGGGCATGACAGGCGGGGGCGCTCGGCGTTACCTTCGTCCACGCGTGCGTGTAGGCACGCGAGAACGTGCGAAGGAGGAACGCCGGTGGCCGGGGCGTCGAGGAGTGAGGGCCGGATAGGTCTGCTGAACGGCTTCGCGGCGTACGGGATGTGGGGGCTGGTCCCCCTGTTCTGGCCCCTGCTCAAGCCCGCCGGGTCGGTGGAGATCCTCGCCCACCGCATGGTGTGGTCCCTCGCCTTCGTCGCGGTCGCCCTGGTCGTCGTGCGGCGCTGGGCGTGGGCCGGGGAGCTGCTGCGGCAGCCGCGCCGGCTCGGCCTGGTGGTGATCGCGGCGGCCGTCATCACGGTGAACTGGGGCGTCTACATCTGGGCCGTGAACTCCGGACACGTCGTGGAGTCCTCGCTCGGGTACTTCATCAACCCGCTGGTGACCATCGCGATGGGCGTGCTGCTCCTGAAGGAGCGGCTGCGGCCGGTGCAGTGGACGGCGGTCGGCATCGGCCTCGCCGCGGTGCTCGTGCTGACCGTCGGATACGGCCGTCCGCCGTGGATCTCCCTCTGCCTCGCCTTCTCCTTCGCCACCTACGGCCTGGTGAAGAAGAAGGTCGACCTCGGCGGGGTCGAGTCGCTGGCCGCCGAGACCGCGATCCAGTTCCTGCCCGCGCTGGGCTATCTGCTGTGGCTGTCGGCGCACGGCGGCTCCACCTTCACCACCGAGGGCACCGGCCACGCGGCCCTGCTCGCCTCGACCGGCATCGTCACCGCGCTGCCCCTGGTGTGCTTCGGCGCGGCGGCGATCCGGGTGCCGCTGTCCACGCTGGGCCTGCTGCAGTACCTGGCGCCGGTCTTCCAGTTCCTGCTCGGCGTCGTGTACTTCGGCGAGGAGATGCCGCCCGAGCGGTGGGCCGGCTTCGGGCTGGTGTGGCTGGCGCTGGTGCTGCTGACGGCCGACGCGTGGCGTACGGCGCGACGGCCGAGGGTGGCCGTCGAGGTGACGCGGGTTCCCGAGGCGCCGTCCGCCGCGGTGGACGTCTGACCCGGGGCTCCGCCCCTCCACCGTCCCCTGCCCCCCGCCCCGTCCCCCGTTCGGCCTCCAAGAGCCTCGCCCCGGACGCCGGACGGGCCGGTCGGTGCCGGGCTCGGCCGGAATGTCAGTGCCGGCTGCTTAAGTGGACCGTATGACAGAGACACCTGCACCGCTGCACTGGAAGCTCGTCATCGACGCCGCCGAGCCGCATCCGCAGGCCGACTTCTGGGCCGCCGCGCTGCACTACGAGGTGGAGGACAACAGCGCGCTCATCGAGCGGCTGCTGGAAGCCGGGGCGCTGCCGGGGGCGGCGACGGTGGAGTTCCACGGCCGTCCGGCCTTCCGGGACCTGATCGCCGTACGGCATCCGGACGACCCGTTCGACCCGGTCAGCGGCACGGGGCTGGGGCGGCGGCTGCTGTTCCAGCGGGTGCCGGAGGCGAAGACGGTGAAGAACCGCCTCCATCTCGATCTGCACCCCGGTGCGGGTCGGCGGGCCGACGAGGTCGAGCGGCTGAGGGCACTGGGGGCGAGCCTACTGCGGGAGGTGAAGGAGCCCTCCGGTGAGTGGGCGGTGATGGCGGACCCCGAGGGCAACGAGTTCTGCGTGCACTAGGCGCGGGCGGGGCACGGGTCGGCAGGCGGGGCGCGGGTCGGTGGCCTCGGGAGCGGGTCGGTGGGGATCAGGAGTCGGTGGGGATCAGGAGCAGGCCGACCGGGGGGAGCCGGAGCCGGCGGGCGGGGACCGGGAGCCGACCAGTGGGGCTCGCGAGCCGGCTGACGGGGATCGGCAGCGGGCCGGTGGTGAGCCGGAGCCGGCAGAGTGGAATCAGGAGCCGACCGGTGGGCTCGCGATCACGCAGGATCGGCGGTGAGCCGGCAGGCGGGGATCGGGAGCGGGCCGGTGGGAATCGGGAGCGGGAGCCGCAAGGTGGGGTGCGGGAGCCGACCGGCCGGGGTCCGGGCGGTCACACGGCGCGCTGCATGCAGACCAGTCGCTCCCGCTCGTCCCACGACTCGGTGACCGTGAAGCCGAACCGTTCGTACAGGGCGATGGCCCCGGTCCGCCAGGCCCACACCGACAGCCGCACGGTGTGCACGCCGCTTTCCGCGGCATGCGCGAGTGCGGCGGTGAGCAGGCCGGACGCGATGCCCCGGCCCCGGAAGGCCGGGTCCGTCCAGAGCCTCTTGATCTCCGACCGCCCGTCGGCGGGAGCGGTCACCACCAGACAGCCCACGGCGGCGTCGCCGATGAGGGCCACCAGCACGGCATCGCCGGCGAACGCGGTCCGCGGGTCCGCGATCTCCGCGCGGTAGCGGTCCGGCAGCCCGTCCACACCGGCGACGGCCTCACCCTTCTCGGCCTCCGTCCGCAGATGGTAGGCCGCCAGCAGCGCGGCGGGCCCGTTCTCGGCGGCAGGGCTCCGGCCCGGCCAGCGGACGACGGCAACCTCGCGTTGATCGGTCATGACGCCAGCATCACACGCGGCGGTCCGGGCCGTGCGGGAGGGTGCCGAGGCATCCCGGTGTCCGCTATGTGAACCGCGTGTCCAGATATCGCCCTTGACGCAGAGTCAGTTGCGCCTTCACCATCCTGAGACCCCATTCACTGTGGAATCCCTGTGATTCCCCGCGGAATTCGGAGCCCCCCACATGAAGCTCTCGCTCTCCGCTTCCCGGCGTACGGCCGCCACCGGCGCCGCCTCGATTGTCATGCTCCTGACTGGAGGATCCATAGCGGGCGCGGCGCCCGCGCCCGGGTCCGCCGCGCTCGCCGCCGTTCCCGACATCCCGGTGGCGAACGTCAAGGCCCACCTCGCCCAGCTGCAGTCCATCGCCACCGCCAACGGCGGCAACCGCGCCCACGGCCGGGCCGGCTACAAGGCCTCGCTCGACTACGTGAAGGCCAAGCTGGACGCCGCCGGATACACCACCGTCATCCAGCAGTTCACCTCCTCCGGCCGCACGGGCTACAACCTGGTCGCCGACTGGCCCGGCGGCGACACCAACCGGGTCGTCATGGCCGGGTCCCACCTCGACAGCGTCACGGCCGGGGCGGGCATCAACGACAACGGCAGCGGTTCGGCGGCCGTCCTGGAGACCGCGCTCGCCGTGGCCCGCGCCGGCTACCAGCCCACCAAGCACCTGCGGTTCGCCTGGTGGGGCGCGGAGGAACTGGGCATGGTCGGATCGCGGTACTACGTCAACAACCTCTCCTCGGCGAACCGCTCCCGCATCAGCGGCTACCTCAACTTCGACATGATCGGCTCGCCGAACCCCGGCTACTTCGTCTACGACGACGACCCGGCCATCGAGAAGACCTTCAAGGACTACTTCGCCGGCCTCGGCGTCCCGACCGAGATCGAGACCGAGGGCGACGGCCGCTCCGACCACGCGCCCTTCAAGAACGCGGGGGTTCCGGTGGGCGGCCTGTTCAGCGGCGCCGACTACGTCAAGACGGCGGCGCAGGCGGCCAAGTGGGGCGGCACGGCCGGACAGGCCTTCGACCGCTGCTACCACTCCTCCTGCGACACCACCGCCAACATCAACGACACGGCCCTGGACCGCAACGCGGACGCCACGGCGTACGCGGTGTGGACCTTGTCCTCCTGACCCGTCTCCGGGCCGCTCCCGGCGTCGCTTCCGGGGCCGCTTCCGGGGTGGTGCCGCCTCTACATGCCCGACCTGCGGGCCCGTTCGGCCAGCCGGACCATGCGGGCGCGGGCCGACTCCAGCTGCTCGACGTCGTCGGCGGCCGGTCCGTCCTCGGTGGTCAGCTCCGTCCACAGGCCGAGGAGTTCGGTCCCCAGGTTCAGTCCCTGCAACGGGTCGCGCACGGCACGCCAGGCCGCTGCCGCGCTCTGGACGTTGCCGTACGCGGCCTCGCCGTCCCGGGCGCGGCGGCGGATCCGGGCCAGGTCGAGGGAGACGTGGAAGGCTCGGAGCGGGTCGCCCGCCAAGTAGGCGATGTACGCACTGAGTTCACGGAGCCGGAGCACCTCGGGGTGCTCCGGCCCCAGCGTTCCCGAGGCCTCCAGCACGGTCCGCTCGGCGAGTCCGGCGGCCACCTCGATCCGGCCGGCCCGCACGGCCTCGTTGATCTGTGCCATCGGTTCCCCGAGGAGCGCGGGGGCACCGCCGTCGCCGGGCAGGGTGCGCGGGTCCTCCCCGAGCACCGCTTCCGCCACGGCGTCGAAACCGCGGGCGGGGGTGGGCTTGGGATCGGGGTCGGCCTCCGCCTGCGCCTCGAGGTCGGGGGTGATGAGCGGCTTGGGGCCCGGCTCGGAGGCGGGCGCGGGACCCGGCTCGGGTGCGGAGGCGGGACCCGGCTCGGAGGCGGGCGTGGGTCGCGGGGACGGGTACGGCGCGGGGTCCGGGGCGGCGGTCGGGCCGGCTTCCGGGAGAGGGTCCATCGCCGGGGGCGGGCCGAAGACTCCGGTGGGGGCCACGACGGTGCCGGGGGCCTGCCCGGGGGTCCGGGGCGGGAACGAGGGGTCGTCCCGCGGGGTGTCGTACTCCGCCTCCGGTGCGTGCACCTGGCGGAGGAGGTGGGTCGGCCTGTCCCGCCGGGACTCGGGGGCGTCGGGAGGCACGGGCGCGGGGGCGCCCGGCGCGGGGGCCGCCGGAACCGGGGTCACCGAAGCCGGGGCCGCCGGAGCCGAAGGCGCCGGAGGGGCGGCTGACTGGCCGGAAGACACCGAAGGCGCAGCTGTCGGGGCCGGGCCCACGGGGGTCAGCAGGACCGTCGGGGCCGAGGCAGCCGGGGCGGGTGCCGGGGGCTCGGGTGCCTGGGCCGGACGCTCAGGGTGGCGCTCCGCCGGTGAGGCCGGCGTGCGCAGGGGCTCGGCCGTGAAGTGGCTGGAGCCGTCGGGGTCGATACGGAGGGGGACGACATAGCCGATGCGTTCGTCGTGGACCGAGGCGAGGACGGGGTGTCCGGTGGCGAGGGCGATGCGGTGGAGGTGGCCCAGGACGGCGTGCTGGATCTCCTCGCCGTCGGCCGCCGTGACCGGGACACCGCCTATCGTCGCCGGTCCGCCCGCGCGGACTTGGACGTCGAGCGGAGCGACCACGGCGGCGGCCGGCCGTCCGGCGTGGTTCTGTTCCCGCTTCTTCTCACGGCTGAGTCGAGACATCGGTTCCTCACTCGGATGCGTCGTCACGCTCCGGTCGTCCAGGTGCGCGTACGCGTACACGTACTGTTGAGTTTCTCCGTTCGCCCCCGGCCGGCGCGTCACCACGACGTCACAGCATCGTTCCAGGAACCCACGCCCGGCCTCCCGGTGGCGCTCCGGAGGACGGCGATCAGGAGGAGGGAGTACGGCCATGCGGACGACGGGGACGGCACAGGCGCCGGAAGGACAGCGGGCGCCGGGGCGGCGGGGCCCGGAGATCTGGCTCCGCGGTCCGGTCACCGTACCGGAACCGGAAGCGGGCCCCGGACCGTACGCGTCCGCCGCCGCTCCCCGCCGCTTCTCCTGGCTGGCCGCCCACGGCGGGGCCGGCGCCTCCACCCTCGCGGCGGTCTTCGGCGGCCACGACTGCGGACGCGACTGGCCCGCCCCCGGTGATCCGCCGTCCGTTTTCCTCGTGGCGCGTACGCACGCGGCCGGGCTGGAGTCCGCCCTGCGGGCCCTGGAGGTCTTCCGGCGCGGGGAGGCGCCGCCGGGGCTGGATCTGGAGGCGGTGGTCCTGGTCGCGGACGCGCCGGGGCGGCTGCCGCGGCCCCTGGTGCAGCGGATGCGGGTCATCGAGTCGGTCGCCGACGTCCACCGCGTCCCGTGGGTGACCGAGTGGCGCCTCGGTGAGCTGGGCGGGCGGCCGCCCCGGGAGACGGAGGCACTGGCCCGGCTCACCGGGGTGAGGCGCTGAGCGGCGTCCCGCGCGGGGTGCTCTCCGCGGTGGAGATCGCCTCGGCCGTACGGGGTGGGCGGCTGCGGGCCGTGGACGTCGTGGAGGAGGCGCTGGAGCGGATCGCGCGGTTCGATCCCTCCCTGAGCGCCTTCGCCGAGGTGTGGGCGGGGGAGGCGGTCGAGCGGGCGCGGGCGGTGGACGCGCGGACCGCGGCGGGTGAGCGGTTGCCGCTGGCCGGGGTGCCGATCGGGGTCAAGGGGCGGTACGGGCTGCGGGCGGCGGGTCCGCTGCTCGCCGCGGGGTGCGTGCCCGTCGGGGCGACCGCGGTGCCCGGGCCCGGTACGCCCTGGCAGACCTGGGGCCTCGGCGCGCACGGCCCCACCGTCAGTCCCTGGCGGCCCGACCGCACCCCGGGCGGCTCCTCGGCCGGGTCCGCGGCGGCGGTGGCGGCCGGGCTGGTGCCGCTGGCCACCGGCAGCGACGGCGCGGGCTCGGTACGCATCCCGGCGGCCTGGTGCGGGGTGACCGGCCTGAAGACGACGAACGGGCGGCTGCCGTCCGCGGACCGTACGGGCCTCGCCGCCCCCGGGGTGCTCGTGCGGTCCGCGGCGGACGCGGAGGCGTACTGGCGGGTGATGGCGCCGACGTCCCGCCGGTACGCCTCGGCGTCCGCCGGGCCGGCGGCGCTCCCGGTCACCGCCGTCTTCGCCCCCGATCTCGGCTTCGCCTCCTCCGTCCCCGATCCCGAGCCTCTGGCCCTCGCCCGGGCCGCCGCCGTGAAGCTCGCCGACACCGGTGTCGTACGGCTGCTGCCGGGCGGGGCGCCGCCGCGGCTGGAGGATCCGGCCGCCGCGTGGCTCGCGCTGCGGGGGCGGCCGGCGGACGATCCCGGCGGGGCGGCCGGGCGGATCCGCGAGGTGAACGACGCCCGGCTGGCGGGCTTCTTCGCCCGGGCCGACCTCCTGCTGACGCCGGCCACGCCGAACGCCGCGCACGGTCACGAAGGCCCCGGTGAGCGGTACTCGACGGCGCTGACCTGGGCGTTCAACCTGAGCGGGCACCCGGCGGTCAGCCTTCCGGCGGGCCTCGGCGCCGACGGTTGTCCGGTGGGGATGCAGGTCGTCGCGGCACACGGGCGGGAGGACTTGCTGCTGGCGGTGGCGCGGGCGGCCGGGAGCGCCCTTCCCAGAATTGATTGCGTGCGCATATAATGCAGGTGCGCATTATCACCGTACGCCGACTATCTGGGGGATCTTTCCATGGACCGCCGTTTTCTCTTCGTGCTGGCCAGCAGCCGTACGGACGGCAACACGGAGGCGCTCGCCCGCCGGGCCGCCGAACAGCTGGACCCCGGCGTCGAGCAGACGTGGATCAGCCTGGCCGAGCATCCGCTGCCGGAGTTCGAGGACCTGCGGCACGACAGCGACCACGTCCGGCCCACGGAGGGGAACCTCGGGCTGCTGCTCGACGCGACCCTCGCCGCGACGGACGTCGTCATCGCCTCACCGCTGTACTGGTACTCGGTCTCCACCCACGCCAAGCGCTACCTGGACCACTGGTCGGGCTGGCTGCGCACCCCCGGCATCGACTTCAAGGCGACGATGGCCGGACGCACGCTCTGGGGCGTGACCGTGCTCGCCGACCCGGATGCCTCGGTCGCCGAGCCGCTGGTCGGCACCCTCAACAACTCGGCCGCCTACCTGGGGATGCGCTTCGGCGGGGTGCTGCTCGGCAACGGCAGCAAGCCCGGTGACGTGCTCGGCGACACCGAGGCGCTGGCCCGCGCGAAGTCGTTCTTCGCGCGGGAGGCCCCGCTCGCCCGCTTCACCCACCAGGCCGCCTGACCGCTCCCCCACCAGGCCGCCTGACCGCGGCTCACGCCGTGATGTCCTTCGCCGTGAACCGCGCCCAGGCCGCCGAGCCGAACACCGCCGCGTACAGGGCCTGGAGACCGAGGTTCTTCACCAGGTCGTCCCAGTAGACGGGGTCGCGCACCAGGTCGGCGAAGGACAGCCAGTAGTGGGAGAAGAGGTACGGCTGGATCGCGTGGAGCTGGGGGATCTGGTCGAGGATCTGCACCGTGATCAGCAGGCCCACGGTGGTCGCCATCGCCGCGATGCCGCTGCCGGTGAGCGTGGAGACGAACAGACCCAGCGCCGCCAGGCCGGTCAGGGACGCGGCGACGACCAGGGCGATCAGCAGGGCCCGGCCCAGACCGTCGGCGAAGCCGATGGTCGTGCCGGAGATGGTGGTGAGGTCGCCCAGCGGGAAGAGCAGTGCCCCCACGGTCAGCGCCGACACCGCCACGACGAGGGTGGCCACCAGGCAGAAGGCCAGCACGGTCGCGTATTTGACGAGGAGAAGGCGGGTGCGGCCGGCGGGGGCGACCAGCAGGTAGCGCAGGGTGCCGGCGTTCGCCTCGCCGGCGATCGCGTCGCCCGCGACGACACCGATCGCCATCGGCAGGAAGAACGGCAGCGTGGCGGCCAGCGCGGTGAAGACCAGGAACAGGCCGTTGTTGGTGACCTGCGCGATGAAGGCCGGGCCACCCTCGCCCCCTCCGCCGCCCGGGCCGGCGGACGAGCCGTCCCCCGTCTCGATCTTCACGGCGATGCCGACCAGGACCGGCACGGCCGCCAGGACCCCCAGCAGCGCGAGCGTGCGCCAGCGGCGGAAGGTGATGAGGAGTTCGCTGCGGAGGAGACCGAGGGACCACAGGGGGCTGGGCGCCCGCGCCTCCCGTACCGCGTCAGCCCGCGACATCGAACCCCTCCCCGGTGAGTGCCACGAACGCGTCCTCCAGGGAGGCCCGCTCGACGGCGAAGCCGCGGACGCGGACGCCGGCCGTCACCAACGCGGCGTTCACCTCCGCGAGATCGCGCTCGGGGGGCTCGGCGGTGACCCGGTCCTCGGCGACGGCGACGTCCGCCGCGCCCTGTTCCTTCAGCACCCGGGCCGCCTCGGCGGTGTCGGGCGTGGTCACCACGAGCCGGCCGCGCGCGCCCGCCGCCAGCTCGGCCACCGCGCCCTGGGTGATCAGGCGGCCCTGCGCCATCACCGCGGCGTGCGTGCACACCTGCTCGATCTCGTCGAGGAGATGGGAGGACAGGAACACGGTGGTGCCGTCCGAGGCCAGTTCCCGCACCAGGGACCGGATCTCCCGCATGCCCTGCGGGTCGAGACCGTTGGTCGGCTCGTCGAGGACGAGGAGCCGGCGGGGCTGGAGGAGAGCGGCGGCCAGCCCCAGCCGCTGCTTCATGCCGAGCGAGTACGCCCTCGCCTTCTTGCCGGCCGCGGCCGTCAGCCCGACCCGCTCCAGCGCCGCGGCGACGCGGCTGCGCCGGGTGCGCGGGTCGGCGGTCGGGTCGGCGGCGTCGTAGCGGAGGAGGTTGTCGCGGCCGGAGAGGAAGCCGTACAGGGCGGGTCCCTCGATCAGCGCGCCGACCTGCGGGAGCACGGTGCGCGCGGCCCGGGGCACGGGCTGCCCCAGGACGCGCGCCGCGCCGGAGGAGGGCTCGATGAGGCCCATCAGCATGCGGATCGTGGTGGTCTTGCCGGAGCCGTTCGGACCGAGGAAGCCGAAGACGCTGCCCGCCGGGACGGTGAGGTCCAGGCGGTCCACGGCGAGCTGGCCGCCGCGGAAGCGCTTGGTGAGGGCATGGGTGTGGATGACGGGTTCGTCATCCATGGGCTCCCCCTTCGCACGCGTGCTGGGAACGGACAGGCTCCGTAGGGTACTTACTTCGCCGAGTCGGCCGCCTTCACCAGGGCGTCCTTGGTCACCGCGCCGACGTAGACCGTGCCGTCGTCCGTGACCAGGGCGTTGATCAGGCGGGTGGAGAAGACGGTGCCGGAGCCGAACTTGCCGCTCACCTTGTCGCCGAACGAGCCGAGGAAGCCGCTGAGGGCGCCGCCGGCGTCGGAGCCGAGTTCGGAGTTGAGCTCGGCGTCCGAGGGGACGCCCTCGCCGCCGGTCTCGAGGACGGCGACGGAGGTCCAGCCCTTGCCGAGGACGTCGAAGCCCTCGGCCTCCTCGGCGCCGGTGAGGCCGCCGAGGCCTTCGAGCTTTTCGTCGGAGGCGCCGGAGGCGCCGGAGTGCCCCGGTGTCGCCTCGGCGTCGTCGCCCTCGGTGACCTTCGCGCCCTTGGGCGGGGTGAAGTCGAAGGTGGAGGCGGCCGGCGCGGCGAAGGTGACCTGGGTGAAGCCCGCGTCCACGACGGCGGCGCCGCCGCTCGCCGGGGTCAGCGTGAACTTCAGCGGCATCCCGGTCTTCGCGTCCACCGCCACGCTGATCGCGCCGACCGTGGAACCGGACTGCTTCGGCTTGATCAGCAGCTTGTAGGCGTCGCGGCCCGCGACGTGCACGGTGCCGTCGACGGTGACGGACGTGGTGTCGTCGACCGCCTTGAGGGCGTCCTCGGTGAGGTCCTTGGGCGTGGCGGGCACGGGGGTCTCCGCCCCGTCCTTCGCGCTCTCGTCGGTGGTGGAGTGGTAGACCTCGTTGGAGGAGCTGTCGTAGCCCCACACGTCCTTGCCGTTGTGGACGATGCTGTACTCGGCGGCGTTCTCCAGCAGGGAGAGCTTCTGCCGGTCGGGGCCGTCGGCGGCGACGCGCAGGGTGTGGGTGCCGGAGGCGAGTTCGGTGAGCTTGACCGAGGGGTCGGCGGACGACCCGTCACCGCCGCCCGCGGCCCCGGAGAGCAGTCCGCTCTCCAGCCCGCCGAGGTCGGGCAGGCCCAGGTCGGTGCTGATCTTCACGGTGCCGGACAGCTGCTGCACGTCCGAAGCCGCGATCTTGTCGAGGAGCTGCTGTGCGGTGATCTTCGGCAGGTCCGGGTCGCCGGAGTCGGCGAGCGCCGGGACCAGGCCGATCGTCGCCGCGGCGACGCCGATCACGGTGACCGGGACGACGTACCGCACGGCCTTGCGCCGCCCGACGCGCAGGTCGTCCGTCTCCCCGGCGGTCGTGCTGTCGTCGGTTGCGTTCGGTGCCATGTGTGCCTTACCTCCGTCGTCGGCGGCGGCTGGTCATCTCACGTTGAACGTCCCACCCCGTGCCGCCATTCTCACCCGAATCGGTGAGGAGTGGTGTTTTCCGTGATGTCCATCTGACCAAATACGGCGTGAGGAGGCGTCACCCCACGGACTCAACTCCGTGTACACCTGCGGTATGACACGGAGCGACGACGGAGTCCTCCGACCCGTAGGGGTCGGGGGTCAGCCGGCCCGGTGGACCACCGCGTCGCACAGGCCCATGAGCGCCGCCTTCGCGTCGCACTCCACGAGCGGCGCCAGCGCGGCCCGCGCCTCCTCGGCGTAGCGCACCGTGTCGCGGCGGGCCTGTTCCAGCGCCGGGTGGGCGCGCAGCGCGGCGACCGCCTCGGCGAGCTTCGCGTCGTCGCTCAGGTCGGAGTCGAGCAGCTCGCACAGCGCGACGTCCTCGGGCAGGGCCTGCTGGGCCGCGCGCTCGCGCAGCCGCAGCACCGGAAGCGTGGGGACGCCCTCGCGCAGGTCCGTGCCCGGCGTCTTGCCCGACTCGTGGGAGTCGGAGGCGATGTCGAGGACGTCGTCGGCGAGCTGGAAGGCGACGCCGAGCCGCTCCCCGTACTGGGTCAGCACGTCCACGACGGTCTCGTCGGCGCCCGACATCATCGCGCCGAAGCGGCAGGAGACCGCCACCAGGGAGCCGGTCTTGCCGCCGAGGACGTCGAGGTAGTGCTCGACCGGGTCACGGCCGTCGACCGGGCCGGCCGTCTCCAGGATCTGGCCGGTGACCAGCCGCTCGAACGCCTCCGCCTGCACCCGCACCGCCTCCGGGCCGAGGTCGGCCAGGATGTGCGAGGCGCGCGCGAAGAGGAAGTCGCCGGTGAGGACGGCGAGCGAGTTGCCCCAGCGGGCGTTCGCGCTGGGCACCCCGCGCCGCACGGCGGCCTCGTCCATGACGTCGTCGTGGTAGAGGGTGGCCAGATGGGTGAGCTCCACCACGACGGCCGAGGGGACGATACCCGGCGCGTAGGGGTCGCCGAAGCGCGCCGCGAGCATCACGAGCAGCGGCCGGAACCGCTTCCCGCCGGCCCGCAGCAGGTGCTGGGCGGCCTCGGTGATGAACGGCACCTCACTCTTGGTGGCCTCGAGCAAGCCTTCCTCGACAGCCGCCAGTCCGGCCTGGACATCGGCTTCCAGAGCCTGGTCCCGCACGCTCAGCCCAAACGGCTCGACGACGGTCACGAGGGGTCTCCTGTCTGCTGGTGTCTACTGGCGACTACGCGGTTTGTCGATAGGTCTCTGCGCTCACTCAAGTCAGCGTATCCGGTCATGTTTCGATCACCGCGAGCCCCCACGGTTACAGCCTGGCCGTATAAGGGTCCCCCCTCGGCATCGGCCCCTTAATAACCCGTTGAGGCTATTGCCCGATTAGCCCCTCTTGTGGACGCCGGTGAGTTGGCTCACTCCCCCGGGGAACAGGTTCCCCTCCGCCGCATTCCGATTCCTCTTCCCGCTCAACCGAGTTGACGTTTGCAGCCACAAAGGATCAAGCACCTCATAGACCGCAGACCAAGGTCAATAGGGCCGAACTGTGAATCCGCCACTTGTTCCGGACATGTGCTCTCGCATACGTTCCCGGCCTGTCGGGCGGACGCCGAATCCTGCCACCGCCCCGGCACCCACCGAGAACACCAGGGCAGGAGCGGGGGAACCAGGTAAGTCGCCGCACCGGGCGGACCCGGACATGCCTATGGGCATGTTCAGGACATACCGGGACGGCTCGGGGTGAAGCCGAGTCCGCGAGGACCCGGCCGGGCAGCTCCCGCCCGAACCCGACAGCTCACCTCGCAGGCGACGGAGAGGAACTTCGCCATGCCCGCTCAGCCCCGCCGCCTCGCCCGCAAGCTCGCCGTCGCCGCCACCGGCGTCACCGTGCTCGCCCTCCCGCTCTTCGGCGCGACCACCGCCTCCGCGGCGACCCCGACCGTGGCCACCGCCACCAGCCTCGGCTACGCCAACAACCTCGACGGCTGGATCCGCGCGTCGCTCCAGGTCATGGCGCAGCACGGGATCCCGGGCACCTACAACGGCATCTACCGCAACGTGCTGCGCGAGTCCTCGGGCAACCCGTCCGCCATCAACCTGTGGGACTCCAACGCGGCCGCCGGCACCCCGTCCAAGGGCCTGCTGCAGATCATCGACCCGACCTTCAACGCGTACCACGTGTCCGGCACCTCCTGGGACCCGTACGACCCGGTCGCGAACATCACCGCCTCCTGCAACTACGCGGCCGCGCGGTACGGCTCGATCGACAACGTGTTCGGCGCGTACTGAGCCGGGCCCACCGGGCCTAGGCCCAGAGACGTTCGAGGACGACGGCGACGCCGTCGTCCTCGTTCGACGTCGTCACCTCGTCGGCCACCGCCTTGAGCTCCGGGTGGGCGTTGGCCATCGCGACACCCCGGGCGGCCCAGTCGAACATCGGGATGTCGTTGGGCATGTCCCCGAAGGCCAGGGTGTCCTCGGGCCGCAGACCCAGGTGGTCCGCGGCCAGGGCCAGCCCGGTCGCCTTGGTGACCCCGCACGGCTGCAGCTCCACCGTCCCCGGCCCCGACATGGTGACGGTGGCGAGCGAGCCGGCCACCGCCCGGGCCGTCGCCGCCAACTCGTCGTCGGACAGGGTGGGGTGGCGCAGCAGCACCTTGCTGATCGGCTCGCACCACAGGTCGCGGCGCCGCTCCACGCGCAGGGCGGGCAGGGTCGGGTGCGGCATCCGGTAGCCCGGCTCGATGAGCGTCAGCCCGTCGACGCCGTCCTGGTCCACGGCCGCGTACACCGGCCCGACCTCGGCCTCGATCTTCTCCAGGGCGGTCTCGGCGAGTTCCCGGTCCAGGGTGACCGACCACAGCAGGCGGTCCGCGGCGGCGTCGTACAGCTGCGCGCCCTGTCCGCACACCGCGAGCCCTCTGCTGTGCAGGCGGTCGAGCAACGGGCTCACACGGGGCGCGGGGCGGCCGGTCACCACCAGGTGGCGCGCGCCGGCGGCCGCCACCCGCGCGAGCGCGTCGAGCGACCGGTCGGAGAAGGTGTCGTCGCCGCGCAGCAGCGTTCCGTCCAGGTCCGTGGCGATGAGGGAATACGCGATGCGCTCGGCATATGCGGTGGGTGCGGCCATGATCAGAGAATACGGATCCCGCACCCGCCGGACTCGACGTGAACCGGACCAGGACGGAGTCCGGCCCTCTTGTGTCAACTCCCCTTCTTTTGTTGACCGATCGCTGTTGATGACCGGGATGGTGGGGATCGGAGCGGCGGGAAACGACGGGAAAGGGCCGGGAGCGGCCGGAAACTGCGGGAAACGACGGGAAACGGGTTTCCGCCGTATCGCCGGGTAGCGACCGGTTGAGGGCCTCTGCACCGGTTGGCAACAACATGCTCCGCTCCCTACCGCGCGCCCGGTCTGGGACGGTACCGTCCATGTGTCCAGGGGGGACTTGATCGGGGGGTCAGGTTGAGCAGTGGGCGTATCCGTGTGCTGAGGCCGGCTGATCTCGGCGAGGGGGAGCGGGAGCGGTGGCGCGCACTGCGCGCCGCGTCGACAGCGCCGCGCAACCCGTTCATGGAACCGGAGTTCACCGACGCCGTGGGCCGCGTGCGGCCACACGCACGGGTGGCGGTGGTGTACGAGGGGCGCGAGCCGGTCGGCTTCCTGCCCCATGAGCGGGGCCGGCTCGGCCGGGGCCAGGCCCTCGCGTACGGCGTCTCGGACGCGCAGGGTGCCGTACTGGCCCCGGGCCTCGGGCTGAACGCCGACGAACTGATGCGGGCCGCTTCCCTGTCCAGCTTCGCCTTCGACAACCTGGAGGCGGAACAGGGGCTGCTCCTGCCGCACGCGGCCGCGGAGTACACGTCCTACGTGATCGACGTGGAGAAGGGCTACGAGACGTACGAGTCCGTCCTGCGGGCCCAGTCGCCGAAGTTCCTGAAGACCACCCTCGCCAAGGAGCGCAGGCTCGGCCGCCAGGTCGGCGCGCTGCGGTTCGTGTTCGACGAACGCGACCCGGCCGCGCTGCGCACCCTCATGGCCTGGAAGTCGGCGCAGTACCGCAGGACCGGCCGCCGGGACCGGTTCGCACAGGACTGGATCACCCGGCTCGTGCACATCCTGCACGAGACGCGCGCGCCGGAGTGCTCCGGCACGCTGTCCGTCCTCTACGCCGGCGGCAGGCCGGTCGCCGCCCACTTCGGGCTGCGCTCGGCGACCGTCCTGGCCTGCTGGTTCCCGTCGTACGAGACGGCCTTCTCGAAGTACTCGCCGGGTCTCGTGCTGCATCTGCGGATGGCCGAGGCGGCCGCCGCCGAGGGGATCGGCCTGCTCGACCTGGGGCGGGGCGCGGCCGAGTACAAGGACTCGCTGAGGACCGGGGAGCTTCCCGTGTACGAGGGAGCGTGGACGCGTCCGGGGGTGGGCGCCGCGCTCCACTGGCTCAGCCGTGAGCCGTCCCGTCGCGCGCACCACTTCGTGCGCGGCCGGCCGAGGCTCGCCGCGCTGGCCGCACGGGCCCTGAAGAGCGCGGGCAGGCTGCGCCGTTCCTGACGACGGCTTCCGTGGCCCGACGGCCTTGACGGCTCCGACGGCTCCGACGGCTCCGACGGCTCCGACGGCCGTGACACAGGGGGAACAAGGGGGGGGTCATGTTCCGTGCGACACGTGCACAGCAGGAGATCCAGGGGTTCCTCGGCATCAGACCGGTGCAGGTCGCCGAGCTGGAGCTGGAGGACGGCGGTGGGGTGAGACCCGGTCCGGGCAGCCCGCCCGTCACGCACGGCGAGGTGTTCGTGCTGGTGCGCAGGGGCGGCCGGCCGGTGGGGACGCTGCTCGGCCACGTGCCGGAGGGCGCCGACCCGAGGACGGTCCTCGCCGGGGCGGCCGCCCGACTGGCGGCGGCGCCCGCTCCCGCGGTCCGCGGTTCGGCCGTGGTGCCGGCCACCGTCGTCGTCGCCACCCGCGAGCGCCCCGAGCAGCTCGCCCGCGCCCTCGACTCCCTCCTCGCCCAGGACCACCCGGACTTCGAGATCGTCGTCGTCGACAACGCGCCCGTGACGGACGCGACCCGGGACCTGGTGACGCGCAAGTACGGCGAGCGCGTGCGGTACCTGACCGAGCCGGTGCCCGGTCTCGCCGTCGCGCACAACAAGGGCGTCGAGGCCGCGCGGGGCGGGGTGGTCGCCTTCACCGACGACGACGTCGTGACCGACCCGCGCTGGCTCACCGAACTCACCGCGCCCTTCGCCGCCGACCCGGGCCTCGGCTGCGTCACCGGCCTGATCCTTCCGGCCCGGCTGCGCACGCCGGCCCAGGTCCTCCTGGAGAGCCACGGCGGCTTCGCGAAAGGCTTCGCGCCGCGCACGTACGACCCCGCCGAACCGCCCGCCGACGAGCCGCTGTTCCCGTTCACCGCGGGCCGCTTCGGCTCCGGCGCCAGCATGGCCTTCCGTACGGACGTCCTGCGCGCGGTCGGCGGCTTCGACCCGGCGACCGGCGCGGGCACGCCCGCCCGGGGCGGCGACGACCTCTACGGGTTCGTGCGCGTCCTCGCCCAGGGCCACCGGCTGCACTACACCCCGTACGCCCTGGTCTGGCACCACCACCGGGAGACCTGGCGCGACCTGGAGACCCAGGCGTACGGCTACGGCGCCGGCCTCACCGCCTGCCTCACCGCCCTCCTGGTCAACCGTCCCGGCCTGCTCCCGGCGTTCCTGGCCCGGCTGCCCCGGGGGCTGGCGTACGCGCGGACCCTGACCGCGAGCCGGGAGGCCGGGCCGGCGGCGGACGGCGCGCCCGGCGCCCACGACGACCGCACGCACGCCTGGCCCGCCCGGCTGTCCCGTCTCCAGCGCCGGGGCATGCTGTACGGCCCACTCGGCTATCTACGGGCCCGACGCGCACTGCGGGGGGTCACACGATGACGGCGGGGGCGCAGAGAGACGAGAAGACGCACGGCGCCGCCGGCGCCGGCGGCGGCACCAGGGGCGAGGGGATCGATGACGGCCATCGGAGCGGCGGAGCCGGCGGCGGCAGCCGGGGCGGCGAGGTCGGCGGTGGATGCCCGGGCGGCGGGGTCGATGGCGGCCACCGGAGCGGCGGAGCCGGCGGCGGCAGCAGCCGGAGCGGCGGAGCCGACGGTGGCCCGGGCGGCGGAGCTGACGGTGGCCCCGGCGGGAGCCTCGGTGGCGGCAGCCGGAACGGCGAGGCCGGCGGGGGCCGGCGGAGCGGTGGGGCTGGTGGTGGCCTCGGTGGGGGTGGCCGGGGTGGTGGAGGGGGGCTCGGCGGGATCCCGGTGTTCCTGTATCACGCCGTGATGGAGGAGCCGCCGGAGTGGATCGCCGAGTTCACCGTCAGCCCGAAGCAGTTCGGCGCGCACCTGGACGCCGTCGTCGGCAGCGGCCGTACGCCCGTCACGATCAGCGCGCTCGCCGACCACCTCGCCGGGCGGGCGCCACTGCCGCCCCGGCCGGTGCTGCTCACGTTCGACGACGGGTTCGCCGACCTGCCCGGTCCGACGGCCGAGGCGCTGGCCGGGCGGGGACTGCCCGCCACCGCCTACCTGACCACCGGCGCCCTCACGGCGGGCGGGCGCAGTCTGCTGCCGCCCGCGCCGATGATGACGCTGGCGCAGGCGGCACGGCTGGAGCAGTACGGCATGGAGGTCGGCAGTCACACCGTCACCCATGCCCAGCTGGACACCCTCGGGCCCCGGGCGCTCGCGCAGGAACTGCGGGCGTCGCGCGCGGCGCTGGAGGACACCCTCGGGCACCCCGTCCGCCATCTCGCCTACCCGCACGGCTACAACAGCGGCCGGGTGCGGCGGATGGCGGCCGCCGCCGGCTACGAGACGGCCACCGCCGTGCGCCACGCGCTCAGTTCGGACCGCGACGAGCACTACCGCATCGCGCGGCTCATCGTGCGGCGGAGCCACACCGTCGCCGACGTCGAGGGCTGGCTGGCGGGACGCGGGGCGCGGGTCGCCCCGTACCGGGACGGGCCGAAGACGGTCGGCTGGCGGTGGTACCGCCGCGCCCGCGCCGTCGTACGCGGCCCGGTCTTCGCCGGCTGATCCGCCGGCGGCCGGCCCACCGAAGATCGATCTGACTGTTTTGGCATGAAAAGCAGAGGTAATTCCTATAGTTGGCCTGGGGGAGGGAGCCTCGGCATGCAGCACCATGTGTCCGTACCGAGCACGGAGAGCAGCGTGCCGCCCCCTCCCGGCGACCCACGCCCCGCCGCCGGCGGCGACCGACGCCCCTGGCGGATCGCGCGCCGCGCACCCGGCACCGGCCTGCTGACGCTGCTCCCGGCCGCCGGGCTGTGGCTGTACGCACTGCCCCGCACCGGCTTCCGGGAGATGGGCGACTACGGCCTGCTGGACCGCCTCCCGGCCACCTACTACCTGTCGTTGCTGGTCCTCACCGCGGGCTTCGTCCTCAGTCTGCGACGGGCGGGCACCGCGCCGTGGTGGCCCGCCGCGCACTGCGTCGCGCTGCTGTTCGCGCTCAAGGCGCCCCCGGCGATCCTGTACGACGCGGTGCGCTACCCGTGGGCGTCCAAGCACGACGCCGTCGTCGACACGCTGCTCGCCAACGGTGAGCTGCGGCCCGGCGCGGCGCTGTCGGGCAACATGTCCGCGTACGACCAGTGGCCCGGCTTCTTCACGCTCGACGCGGGTCTGGTGCGCGCCTTCGGCGTGGAGAGCGCCGCCGCGTACGCCAACTGGGCGCCGGTCGTCTTCGGTCTGCTGACGATCCCGGTGCTCGTGCTGATCTACCGCACGTTCTGCGAGGACTGGCGGCTGATCTGGACCGCCGTGTGGATCTTCCAGCTCGCCAACTGGGTGGGCCAGGACTACTTCGCCCCGCAGGCCCTCGCCTACCTGCTGCATCTGACGGTCCTCGCGGTGGTGCTGCGGCACTTCGTACGGCCCGGCTCCGCGGGACGGCTGCGCGACCGCACCTTCCTCGACCCGGTCGCCGCCCCCGTGCCGCCGCCGACGGGCAGCAGACAGCGCGCGGTCTGCGTGGTGGTCCTCGCCCCGCTGATCGCCGCGATCAACGCCACGCACCAGCTCACCCCGGTGATGCTCACCATCTGTCTGCTCGCGCTCAGCTGCACCCGCCGCTACCGCAACTACGGGCTGCTGGTCGTCGCCGTGCTGCTGATGCTCACCTGGGACCTGACCATGGGGCGGCCGCTGTTCGTCGAGACGCTCTCCACCGTCCGCTCGTCGATCGGCGAGCTGACACAGAACTCCCGCGCGGGCTACGCCGGCCGGCTCACCGGGCCCGGACCCGAACTCGCGGGCACCGCCAACGTGGTGATGGTGCTCCTGGTCGCCGTCCTCGCGGGGACCGCCGTCGTGCTGCGGCGCCGGCTGACCCGGGGTGCGCTGCCGCTGCTGCTGGTGTCCGTCGCCCCGGTGCCGCTGTTCGCCGTCAACGACTACGGCGGCGAGATGCTCTTCCGGGTGTATCTGTTCGCCCTGCCCGGTGCGGCGTTCTTCGCCGCCGCCGCGCTGGTGCCCGCCGTCGCGGGAAGCCGTCGCAGCCGGGCGAGGGCGCTGTGGCGCAAGGGCTCGGCGTTCGTCCTCCCGGCGGTGCTGCTGATGCTGCTGGCCGGCTTCCTGCCGTCGTACTACGGCAAGGAGAAGATGTTCTACACGCCGCCCGAGGAGACCGCGCTGGTCACCAGGGCCCTGGACCGCGCCCCCGACGGTTCGCTGATCCTCGCCACCAGCGGCTCCTTCCCGCAGGCGCTCCACCGCTACGACCGGCTCGAACACTGGTTCTTCGCCGAACAGGCGCTGTCCGAGAACGAGAAGATGCTGAAGGACCCGGTCTCCTATCTCGTCGACGGCATCCCGCGGGGGACCAGGACGTACGTCGTCCTCACCCGCACCCAGGACGTCTACGCCGCCGGAGAGGGCCTGCTGCCGGCCGGCGGCTTCGCGGCCCTGCGCTCGAAGCTGTCCGCCTCGCCGCTCTTCAGGACCGTCGAAAGCCATCCGTACGGCGTGGTCCTGGAGTACCGCCCGGCCGCCCGATGACCGACCACGACGCAGGACCCGAGGTGATCGACGTGACGACCACAGACTCCGCGGACCTCGGCGACGAGGACACCGGCCGCGGCAAGACCGGTAACCCGGGGACCGGTGACACGAGGACCGGTGACACGGGGACCGACGGCACGGGGACCGGCGACGCCCGGGAGGCGGGAGGTCTCCGGGGCGCGTCGACACGGCTCAGAGTCCTCGTCGGGGCCTCGGGCTGGCTCGCGCTGGCCGCCACCGCCGTCCCCGGCCCCTCTCCCCTGCGCTGGATCCCGGTGCTGCTCTTCGTCCTGTTCGGCCCCGGTTGCGCGGCGCTGTATCCGCGGCCGGGAGCGCCGGCATCCGGGGCACGGCTGGAGGCGGTCGCGCTCGCCGCGCCCATCAGCCTGTCGCTCGGTGTGCTCACCGCCACCTCGCTGTTCCTGGTGGAGGGCTTCTCGGTGATCGCCTTCCTCGTCCCGCTCGCCGCGTTCACCACGGTCACCGCGGCCCTGCCGGGGCTGCCGCTGCCGGCCGCGCGGCGCGGCGCGGTGGAGCCCGCAAGGCGCAGGCCGCCCGGCGGTGGCGCGCCATGACGGGACGAGGGCGCGGTACGGGAGCCGGCAGGGGCAGCTCCACGACGAGGGGCCTGGAGGGTGACGTGGGGGGCGTGAGGCGCGGCTACACGGCCGTCGTCCTGGTGGCGGTGGCCGCGCTGCTCGCCGGGCTCGGCCTCTGGGTGAGCCGCCCCGAGGACCAGGCCGGGGACCCCCTGCCGGCCGACGCCGCCTCGGGCGAGCTGCCCACCGGCGCCTGCGCTCCCACCGACACGCTGGTCCCGCCCTGCGGCGCCTGGTGGGGAGCCGCCGTTCCGTACGCCGGGAACGGTTCGCTCAAGGACGCCGTGCTCGGCTTCGAGAAGAGGATCGGCCGCAGGCTCGACCTCGTCTACAACTACCACGACATGTCGGGCACCCGGCTCGACGGGGAACTCCTCACCCCCGACGAGCAGGAACTCGGCAAGGACAGGCTGCTCATGCTGGCCTGGGAGTCCACCGTCTGGACCGAGCCGCACCACGAGAACTGGACGGAGACCCAGCTGGGCTGGAAGAACATCGCCTCGGGGAAGTACGACGAGGAGATCCTCGATCCGCAGATCCGGCGCATCAAGGCCTACGGCAAACGCGTCTTCCTCTCCTTCGACCAGGAGACCGACGCCCGTATCGAGGAAGGCGCCGGCACCCCGGAGGAGTTCGTCGCGGCGTACCGCCATCTGCGCGACCGCTTCCGGGAACTGGGCGCCGACAACGTCGTGTGGGTGTGGACCGTCTCCGGCTACCTCGGCAGCGCCGAGGACATGAAGGCGCTGTACCCCGGGGACGAGTACGTCGACTGGATCGCCATGGACCAGTACAACTACTACGAGTGCCACGGCACCAGCGACTGGAAGGACTTCCTGCGCAGCCAGCGGCCCAGCTACGAGTGGCTGCGCGCGAACGTCACCGACGACAAGCCGGTGATGCTCGCGGAGTACGCCACCGCGCCCGACGCGGACAACCCGGTGCGCCAGCGCGACTGGTACACCCGGATCCCCGCCGCCGTGAAGAAGCTCCCCGAGGTGAAGGCGCTGGTCCACTGGAACCGGCCGACCTCCGAGGAGGCCGCCTGCGATCTGACCGTCAACGACGGTCCGGGCCTGGAGGGTTACCGCGAGGCCGGCCGGAACGGCTACTTCCACCAGCCCGTGCCGCCCCGCTGACGGTTCAGGGGTGGCGGGCCCGCACGGCTCGCCCGTGGAACGACAGGAACAGGACGGCGAGGACGAGGCCGCCCAGCACGGGCAGGGCCACCGGGGCGAGCTCCTGCCGCCACACCCAGCCGCCCACCGCCAGGAGGTACAGCACCCCCCAGCGCCCCGGCCACGTCAGCCGCCCGCCGAGCCGCGCGAGCAGCAGCCACAGCGGTACGAGACACAGCAGATGCACGACCGCCGGCGCCCACCGCAGCAGCGGTTCGGGCCCGTCCAGCCCCACGCCCTCCGCGAGGAATCCGGCCGCCCGCGCGGCCACCTCCCCGCCGACCGGCCGCGGTTCCCAGCCGAAGGCCGGAGGTACGGCGTGCAGCGCGAGCAGCACGGACCCCAGTGCCGCCCCCGGCAACCGCACATCGCGCGCGGCACGCAGCGTCACCGAGCCGACGAACCCCACGAGCAGCAGGCCGCCCGCGACCAGCGCGGCGGGGGGCAGCGCCGCCAGCATGTGCCGTCCGGTCCGTACGTCGTCGTAGGGGCCGCCGGACCAGGGCAGACCGCGCAACGCCGCCCAGAAGACCGCGGTGGCGAGGCCGAGCAGCGCCCACAGGGCGCCCGCGGTCCACCGCTCCCGGAGGTCGGCCGGCGCGGACCGGTCCCTCGCGTCCCGCGGGGCCGCCGTCGGCTCCCCGCCCCCGTCGGTGCCCCGTCCCGCTCCGGAAGGGTGCGGCCGGGTGATCAGCGCCAGGGTGTCCGCCTGGAGCGCCTCGCGTTCGTACCCGGGACGTCCGATGAACAGGGCGACCGTGTTCTCGTCGATGCCCTCCCGCTCATAGGCCGCCCGGCGCGCCCAGGTGGTGCCGTACCCGGCGGTGGCGTTCAGCCTCGCCCAGCGGGTGCCGTGGGCCGGGGCGGCGGAGGGCGGGCCGGCGGGGAGGCGGTCGGTGCGGCGCAGCGCGGTGCGCAGGCCGACGACGGACACCGCGGCGATCAGCGTCATGCCGAGCAGCACCGCCCAGCCCGCGCCCGCGATCCCGGCCGGCGCGAACAGCAGGGCCGCACCACCCAGTACCAGGGCGCACATGGCGCCCTGGAGCGCCGCGAGCACTCCGGTGCGGCCCTGAACCCGCAGCACCCCGATGTACAGCTCGACCACGACCCGGGGCAGCGCCCCGGCGGCCAGCAGCCGCAGCACGGTGGTGCCGTGCTCGGCGTAGTCCTCGTCGAACGGCGTGAGGATCTGCGGCGCGAACACCACGAGGACCAGCACCACCGGCACCAGCAGCAGGGTCATGCGGCGCAGCGCCCCGCGGACGCCCTCGGCGAGTTGGCGCGGGTCGTGCGAGGCATGGGCGGTGAGCGAGGAGGCCATGTTGATGGCCATGAACTCCATCGTGCCGCCGACGGTGTACGCCACGTAGAAGTAGCCGTTCTCCGCCGCGCTGAAGCGGACCGCGACCATCACCGGCAGCAGGTTGATCATCGCCAGGCTGAACAGCGCGCCCAGCGAGTCCCCGGCCAGGAAGCGGCCCATCTCCCGCAGCCGGGGCGGCTCCAGATCGCGGTCGGCGGCGGCCTGACGCGGGATGAGCCTGCGGAAGATCAGCCAGCCCAGCGGCAGCGTCGAGAACGCGATCGCCACGGCCCAGGACACGAAGATGCCCAGCACCGGCAGCGCGGTCGCGAAGACGACCAGCAGGACCAGCTTGCCGAGAGAGAACACCGCGTTGCCGACCGGCACCCAGCCGGATCTGCGCAGCCCGGTGAGCACCCCGTCCTGCAGGGTGAGCAGCGCCCACGCCACGCACGCCACGACGAACGCGGCGCCCGCGGCCGGCGTGCCCAGCGGCGCGTAGGACGCCCCCCACAGGTCGAGCGTGAGCAGGAAGCCCGCGGCGGCGACGGCCACGACCACCGAACTCGCCGCGTAGGCCCGCCACACCAGCGACCCGGTCGCCCGTCCGGCGCGCGGGACGAAGCGGACGACGGCACCGATCATCGTGGTCGCCGTGATGCTGGCGAGCAGCCGCATCGCGGCGATCGCGGCCGAGCCCTGGCCGACGGCCTCCTCCGCGTAGTAGCGGGCGGCCACCAGCCAGAACCCCAGGCCCAGCACGGCGGAGACGCCGGTGCTGAGCATCAGGAAGTAGGCGTTCCTGAACAGCGAGTCGCTGCCGTGGCGCGCGTCGGCCGGTGCCGGGCCGTTCGTCTCCCTCCCGGCGGCCGGCGCCGGAGGCCCGGGCACCTGGATCCCGGCCTGTGTCTCAGCCACGGGCGGGTCCCGGCCCTCCCGGTCCCTCGGCCGGCCGCACCCTGGCGTCGTCCAGCGCCTCGACGGCCTGCCGGGCCCGCAGCGGGTCCACGGGCAGCGCGTGCCGCGCGAACCAGCGGGCCCCGGCCGGGTCGGGCGACGGATCGGTGAACCGCTCCCCCGCGTAGTCGTCCAGGGGCGGGTCGTACAGGTAGCCCACGACGAGTCCCCGCCGCGCGAGCGCCGCTCGCGCGGCGTCCCGGTCGGCCACGAACAGGGGGACCCGGAAGAGGGGGTGGGCGGGGACCGGGCCGGCCTTGCTGTGCGGTCTCGCCCACGGCGTGGACAGCAGCAGCTCCGTGCCGGACCGGCAGGCGGCCAGCACCCCGTCCAGGCGGTCCATCCGGCGCCCGATCCGCGCGAGCCGCAGCGGACCGGAACGCAGCCGGTAGTCGTGCATGTCGACCCGCACCCAGGAGTCGTGCGCGCCCAGGTCCGGGGCCGCCGACACGGCCCGGGCCAGCTCCCGCGCGCGCAGCGGCATCCGGATCTCCTCGCGCTCCGTCAGCCCGAGCAGCCGCATGGTGGCCCAGGCCGCCCGCCGCAGCCGCAGCCCGCGCACGGCGGCCTCCGCGTACGGCCGGACCGTGTAGGCGAGTTCCGCCGTGAGCCTGCTCGGCAGCAGCAGGTCCTCGCAGGTCTTCTCCAGCGCGTCGCGCAGTCCCGGGTCGGCGAAGGACAGGAAGCCCCCGGCCTTGGCGCCGACGTGTTTGGAAAGGCTGAAGACGGAGGCGTCCCCCCAGGCTCCGACCGGTCTCCCGCCCACCTCGCTGCCGATCGCGTGCGCGCCGTCCTCGAACAGCGGGATGCCCAGAGCGTCGCACTTGTCCCGCAGGCTCGGCGCGTCGTCCGGGTTGCCGTACAGGTTCGTCGTGAGCACGGCGGACAGCGAGCCCCACACCTCGTCGGGCACGGCGTCGACGTCGATCGACGCGTCCAGCGGGTTCAACGGCGCCTGCACGGGCCGGAGTCCGGCCGCGAGCACCACGAAGAAGATGACGTCGTCGTTGACCGGTGACATCAGCACTCTGCCGCCGGGCGGGCACCAGTGACGCAAGGCCACGAACAGCCCGAATCTGCACGACGGTACGTACACGCATTCCCGGCCGAGTCTGCCGCGCATGGTCTCTTCCAGCCGCTCGGGCCGTGCACCACGCCGCGCCGACCCGAGGCCGGCCTCCCCTATGGCCATCCGCCCCCCAGGTGTGCCGCGGGAACGCCCCCTCCCCGAGGCCTTCCAGCACCCGCTCAGAGTGTCCCCTTTCGCACCGCTCCGTCAAGATTGCGGACCACCCCGGGGGCGACTTCCGGTGAGCGAACGGAAGCGGAGAGTTCCTTCCGGGCGCCCCACGGGCCGCACCCCGTGTCTCCCGGACGGGGTCGGCCGTAACGTGTGGCGCGGCTCCCCGCACCCGCGGAGCCCACGCGAGCACGACATGGCGAGCACGAAAGAGAGGCAGTACCCGATGCCCCCCTTCGACCTTTCCGAGGACGATCCCTTCGGTCCGCACAACCTTCCGTACGGCGTCTTCTCCCTCCCCGGTGCGGCGGAGCGGACCGTCGGCGTACGGCTCGGCGACCACGTCCTGGACGCGGGCGCGGCGGCCCGCGCGCTCGGCTCGCCGCACGCCCCCCTGCTCGCCCGGCCGACCCTCAACACCCTGCTGGCTGCGGGCCGCACCACCTGGTCGGAGGTCCGTCGCACGCTGACCGAGGCGGTCACCGGTCCCGCGCACCGCGCCGCACTCGAACCGCTCGTCCACCCCCTGTCCTCGGTGACCCTGCACCTCCCCTTCGAGGTCGCGGACTACGTCGACTTCTACGCCTCCGAGAACCACGCCCGGAACGTCGGACAGATCTTCCGCCCCGACGCGGCCGACTCCCTCACCCCGAACTGGAAGCACCTGCCCATCGGCTACCACGGCCGGTCGGGCACGGTGGTCGTCTCCGGCACGGACGTCGTACGCCCGTCGGGGCAGCGCAAGGGCCCCGCCGATCCCGCGCCGGTGTTCGGCCCGTCGGTCCGCCTCGACATCGAGGCCGAGGTCGGCTTCGTGGTCGGCGTGCCGTCGGCGATGGGGGAGCCGGTGGACGCGGACGCCTTCCGGGACCACGTGTTCGGCCTCTGCCTGCTCAACGACTGGTCCGCGCGGGACCTCCAGGCCTGGGAGTACGTCCCCCTCGGGCCGTTCCTCGGGAAGTCCTTCGCCACCTCGGTGTCGGCCTGGATCACTCCGCTGGAGGCGCTGGAGGAGGCGCGCGTGGCCCCGCCGCGGCGCACGCACCCCCTGCTGCCCTACCTGGACGACGCGGACCGCGAACCCGGCGGCTACGACCTGCGCATCTCGATCGCGATCAACGGCCACGTCGTGTCCGAGCCCCCCTTCTCGACGATGTACTGGACCGCCGCCCAGCAGCTCGCCCACATGACCGTCAACGGCGCCTCCCTGCGCACCGGCGACCTGTACGGCTCGGGCACGGTCAGCGGCCCGGCGGAGAACCAGCGCGGCTCCCTGCTGGAGCTGACGTGGAACGGCCGCGACGCCCTCGAACTCCCCGACGGCAAGCGGACCTTCCTGGAGGACGGCGACGAGGTGACCCTGACGGCGTGGGCCCCGGGGCCGGGCGGCCTGCGCGTGGGCCTGGGCGAGGTGAGCGGGCGGATCGTCGCGGGCTGACCGCCTGCTTCCGGCGGGCTGACTCCGGCGGTCACCGCCGTCATACTGGCGGCGGGCACGGTCCTCGTACCGGGCCCGCCGCACGTCCGTCGCACCACCGGCCGGACCGCCGTGCCCGGAGTGCGGCCCCGCCCGGCCCCTCACGCCCTCTGTCCGTCCTCGCCGACCAGGATCCGGAGCCCATGGCATGACCGATGGCATGACCGTCTGCCTGCTCCTGCTGAGCGCCGTCGCGCTCACCGCCGCCGTGCCGGCCCCGCGCGCGCTGACCCGGGCCGAGTGGCCCGAGCGGGAGCCGGTGGTGGCGCTGTGGGTGTGGCAGTGCCTGGTCGCCACGGTCCTGCTGTGCTGCCTGACGGCGCTGGTGCTCGGCGCCGCCGCCGTCTTCCACACCGTCCGCGCCCAGGTCTTCGCGCCGGCGCCGCCGGCGGTCACCGAGGCGTACGACCTGTCCGCCGCACCGCCCTGGGCGGCCGCGCTGACCCTGCTGCTGGCCTGCGGGGCCGCCTGGACCACCGCGATGCTGGCCCGCGAACTCTTCGACGCGCGCCGCCGCCGCGGCCAGGCCCGCGCCCACCTGCGGGAACGCGCCCCCGACCTGCCCGCGGGCCTGCCGTCCGCCCGCGGCCCGCTGCTCGTGCTGGAGGACGAGTATCCCGACGCCTGGTGGATGCCGGGCAGCCCGCCCCAACTGGTCGTCACCACCGGCGCCCTGCACCGCCTGACCTCCCACCAGCTGGACGCCGTCCTCACCCACGAGCGGGGCCACGCCCGCGCCCACCACGACTGGCTGCTCCACCTCTCGACCGCCCTTGCCACCGGATTCCCCCGCATTCCGCTCTTCTCCCACTTCTGCGACCAGACCCACCGGCTGGTCGAACTCGCCGCCGACGACACCGCCTCCCGGCGCTGCGGCCACCTGACCACCGCCCTGGCGCTGATCGAGCTGAACCAGCACCGGGGCGTCCTGTCCTGCGCCTCCAGCCACCGCCTCCTCGGCGAACGCGTCGAGCGTCTTCTCCAGCCGCCGCCCCGGCTGGGCCGCAGGCACCGGGCGCTGACGACGGCCGTGGCGGGCCTGGTGCCGCTGCTCCCGCTGCTGATCGCCTTCGCGCCGGGACTGACCGCGCTCTCGTAGGGCCGGCCGGCGCGACGGTGGCAGATCCTGCCGCCGGAGCCCGCCCTGCGCGACGGCCTCGTCGCCGCGCTCGCCGAGCCCGACCCGTCGTCCGCGCCGCCGCCCTCGACGTGCTGCGGGCACTGCGTCTGGGCGGCCCGGACCTGTTCGGCGGTGCCCTGGACGACCCGGACGTCGCCGTCCGGATCGAGGCCGTGCGCGCCCTGGTGTCGGTGGACGCGGCCGCCCCTCTGTCCCGGGCCGCGGACGATCCCTCCCGGGAGGTCCGTGTAGCGCTGGCCAAGGGCCCGGCGGGGGTCGACGCGACGCCGGAGGCCCCCGTCACCACCACGCTGGGCCGGCTCACCGAGGACGCCGACGCCCTGGTCCGGGGTGCCGCCCACGCCGTGCTGGGCAGCACCGGCAGCCCGGCCCCGCCCGCCGCCCGCGCCGTGGCCGCCCTGTCCGAACCGGCCTGGCAGATGCGGGCCGGCGCCGCGACGGAGCTGTCCGCGGCCCCGCCCGATGTCGCGGTGGCCACCCTCGCCGAGGCCCTCGCCAAGGCCCTCGCCGACCCGAACGCCGATGCCCCGCAAGGCCGCCGTCCTGGCCCTCACCCGCCACCGCCGCACCGACGACGCCCGCGCGGCGCTCGCCACGGCCACCGCGGACTCGGACGCGGACGTCAGGGCGTACGCGGCACAGGTGCTGTGAGGGTGCCTCGGCCTCCTCGCCCGTCCGGTCGCCCGGCGTCTATATCCAGTCGTCCGGCTCGGGCTCCGCGTCCATCTCGGGCCAGTGGTCGTCGTCTGCGGCGCCGGCCTGTGCCCGGGTGGCGTCCTTCTCGCCGCCCGCGCCCGGCCCGCCGCTCAGTTCCGCCAGGACCGCGACGACGCCCTCGCCGTACGTGGCCAGCTTCTTCTCGCCGACGCCGCTGATGCCGCCGAGCTGCTGCACCGAGGTCGGCCAGGCCGTGACGATCTCCCTGAGCGTCGCGTCGTGGAAGATGACGTACGCCGGGACGCCCTGCTCGCGGGCCTGTTCGGCGCGCCATGCGCGCAGGGCCTCGAAGGCGGGGAGCAGGTCCTCCGGCAGCTCGGCCGCGGCGGCCCTGGCCTTGCCCTTGCCGGGGGAGGACGAGCCGGACGCCTTGACTGCGACCGGCTTCTTCGGCTCCTTGCGCAGCGGCACCTCGCGCTCGCGCCGCAGCACCGCTCCACTGGCCTCGGTCAGCACCAGGGTGCCGTACTCCCCCTCGACCGCGAGCAGCCCCTGCGCCAGCAACTGGCGGACGACGCCGCGCCATTCGCCCTCGGTGAGCTCCTCGCCGATGCCGAACACGGACAGCTGGTCGTGGTCGAACTGGATGACCTTGCCCGTGCGCTTGCCGAGCAGGATGTCGACGATCTGCACCGCGCCGAACTTCTGCCCGCGCTCCCGCTGGAGCCGCACCACCGTCGACAGCACCTTCTGTGCGGCGACCGTGCCGTCCCAGGTCTCCGGCGGGGCGAGGCAGGTGTCGCAGTTGCCGCAGCCCGCCGGGTCCGGCTCCTGCCCGAAGTAGGCGAGGAGCTGACCGCGACGACACTGGGCGGTCTCGCACAGCGCCAGCATCGAGTCCAGATGGGCGGCGGCCCGCCTGCGGAACGCCTCGTCGCCCTCACCGGACTGGATCAGCTTGCGCTGCTGAATGACGTCGTTGAGGCCGTAGGCCATCCACGCGGTGGACGGGAGGCCGTCACGGCCGGCCCGGCCCGTCTCCTGGTAGTAGCCCTCGATCGACTTGGGCAGGTCGAGATGGGCGACGAAGCGGACGTCCGGCTTGTCGATGCCCATGCCGAAGGCGATGGTCGCGCAGACGACCAGGCCCTCCTCCCGCAGGAACCGGGACTGGTGCGCCGCACGCGTGCCCGCGTCCAGGCCCGCGTGGTACGGGACCGCCTCGACGCCGTTGCGGGTGAGGAACTCGGCGGTCTTCTCGACCGAGTTGCGCGAGAGGCAGTACACGATGCCCGCGTCGCCCGCGTGCTCCTCGCGCAGGAAGGCCAGCAGCTGCTTCTTGGGGTCGGCCTTGGGCACGATCCGGTACTGGATGTTGGGCCGGTCGAAGCTCGCCACGAAGTGCCGGGCGGCCGGCATGTTCAGCCGCTGGGTGAGCTCCTCGTGCGTCGCCCGCGTGGCCGTCGCCGTGAGCGCGATGCGGGGGACGTCCGGCCAGCGCTCCCCGAGCAGGGAGAGGGACAGGTAGTCCGGCCGGAAGTCGTGGCCCCACTGGGACACGCAGTGCGCCTCGTCGATCGCGAACACCGAGATCTTGCCGCGGGAGAGCAGATCCAGCGAGGAGTCCAGGCGCAGCCGCTCCGGAGCCAGGTACAGCAGGTCCAGCTCCCCCGCGAGGAACTCGGCCTCGACCACGCGCCGCTCGTCGAAGTCCTGCGTGGAGTTCATGAACCCGGCGCGCACGCCGAGCGCACGGAGCGCGTCCACCTGGTCCTGCATGAGCGCGATCAGCGGGGAGACGACCACTCCCGTACCCGGTCTGACCAGCGCGGGGATCTGGTAACAGAGCGACTTGCCGCCGCCGGTCGGCATGAGGACGACCGCGTCCCCGCCGGCCACCACATGCTCGATGACCGCTTCCTGCTCGCCCCGGAAGGCCTCGTACCCGAAGACCCGGTGCAGCGCGGCCAGGGCCTCGCTCTCCGTCCGCCCCGGTGCCCCGGTGATCCCTGTCATCTCGCTGATCCCACCCGTCCCGCCCATCGCCTCGTCCCCCGTACGTCGTCCCTCGACCACTGCCTCCACGATAGGGGCCCGGACTGACAGGGCCGGAGTTATCCACAGACCCGGCCCGCTCACCCTGTGTAAAACTCTCGTCACCCGGACACGACGGTGGGCCCGGTCCCCTCCCAAGGACCGGGCCCACCGCGCGGGCACCGCGCGACTCAGCGCACGAACACCCCGGCCTGGTTCGCCAGGTCCAGGAAGTACTGCGGCGCCACACCCAGCACCAGCGTGACCGCGACGCCCACGCCGATCGCCGTCATCGTCAGCGGCGACGGAACGGCGACGGTCGGGCCCTCGGGCCTCGGCTCGCTGAAGAACATCAGCACGATCACGCGGATGTAGAAGAACGCGGCGATCGCCGAGGAGATCACACCGACCACGACCAGCGGCGCGGCCCCGCCCTCCGCGGCCGCCTTGAAGACGGCGAACTTCCCGGCGAACCCGGAGGTCAGCGGGATACCGGCGAAAGCCAGCAGGAACACCGCGAACACGGCCGCCACCAGCGGGGAGCGCCGGCCGAGCCCGGCCCACTTCGACAGGTGCGTCGCCTCGCCGCCCGCGTCGCGCACGAGCGTGACCACCGCGAACGCGCCGATCGTCACGAAGGAGTACGCGGCCAGGTAGAACAGGACGGACGAGACGCCGTCGGGGGTGGTCGCGATGACACCCGCGAGGATGAATCCGGCGTGCGCGATGGACGAGTACGCCAGCAGCCTCTTGATGTCGGTCTGGGTGATCGCGACGATCGCGCCGCCCAGCATGGTGACGATGGCGACGCCCCACATCACCGGCCGCCAGTCCCAGCGCAGGCCGGGCAGGACGACGTAGAGGACGCGCAGCAGCGCGCCGAACGCGGCCACCTTGGTCGCCGCGGCCATGAAGCCGGTGACCGGCGTGGGCGCGCCCTGGTAGACGTCGGGCGTCCACATGTGGAAGGGCACCGCGCCCACCTTGAACAGCAGGCCCATGACGATCATCGCGGTGCCGATGAGCAGCAGCGCGTCGTTGCCCATGGTGTCGGCGAGCGCCGGGTTGACGTTCTTGACGGTGCCGTCGACGACCTGCGAGATCGTCGCGTACGACACGGAGCCCGCGTAGCCGTACAGCAGGGCGATGCCGAAGAGGGTGAACGCGGAGGCGAACGCGCCGAGCAGGAAGTACTTGACCGCGGCCTCCTGCGACATGAGCCGCTTGCGGCGGGCCAGGGCGCACAGCAGGTACAGCGGGAGCGAGAAGACTTCCAGCGCGATGAAGAGGGTCAGCAGGTCGTTGGCCGACGGGAAGACCAGCATGCCGGCGACCGCGAACAGCAGCAGCGGGAAGACCTCGGTGGTGGTGAAACCGGCCTTGACCGCGGCTTTCTCGCTGTCGCTGCCGGGCACGGAGGCCGCCTGGGCGGCGAAGGAGTCGACCCGGTTGCCGTGCGCCTCGGGGTCGAGGCGGCGTTCGGCGAAGGTGAACAGGCCGACCAGGGCGGCCAGCAGGATCGTGCCCTGCAGGAAGAGGGCGGGTCCGTCGACCGCGATCGCGCCCATCGCGGCGATGCGCGCCTTGGTGGTGCCGTACCCGTCCGCGGCGAGGGCGACGACCGCGGCGAACGCGGCGGCCAGCGCCACGACGGACACGAACAGCTGTGCGTAGTAGCGGTGCTTGCGCGGCACGAACGCCTCGACGAGCACCCCGACGATCGCCGCGCCCACGACGATCAAGGTGGGCGACAATTGCCCGTATTCGATCTTGGGCGCGTCGATCTTCGCGATCGGGTCGGCCGCGCCGGCCGCTGTTGTCCACAGGCTGTGGACGGCTGATGCGCTCACTTGGCCGCCTCCACCTCGGGCCGGGGGTCCTTCTCGTGTACGTCGGACAGGGTCTGTTTGACCGCCGGGTTGACGATGTCCGTGACGGGCTTCGGGTAGACGCCCAGGAAGATCAGCAGCACGATCAGCGGGGCGACGACCGCCAGCTCACGCGCGCGGAGGTCGGGCATCGCGGAGACCTCCGGCTTCACCGGGCCCGTCATCGTCCGCTGGTAGAGGACGAGGGTGTAGAGCGCGGCGAGCACGATGCCGAAGGTGGCGACGATGCCGATCGCCGGGTAGCGCGCGAACGTGCCGACCAGGACCAGGAACTCGCTCACGAACGGCGCGAGGCCGGGCAGCGACAGCGTCGCCAGACCGCCGATCAGGAAGGTGCCGGCGAGCACCGGGGCCACCTTCTGCACACCGCCGTAGTCGGCGATGAGCCGCGAGCCGCGCCGGGAGATCAGGAACCCGGCGACCAGCATCAGGGCGGCCGTCGAGATGCCGTGGTTGACCATGTAGAGCGTGGCGCCGGACTGGCCCTGGCTCGTCATCGCGAAGATGCCCATGATGATGAAGCCGAAGTGCGAGATCGACGCGTACGCCACCAGCCGCTTGATGTCGCGCTGGCCGACGGCGAGCAGCGCGCCGTAGATGATGCTGATCACCGCCAGCACGAGGATGGCGGGTGTCGCCCACTTGCTGGCCTCCGGGAAGAGCTGGAGGCAGAAGCGGAGCATCGCGAAGGTGCCCACCTTGTCGACGACCGCCGTGATGAGGACGGCGACCGGGGCGGTGGCCTCGCCCATGGCGTTCGGCAGCCAGGTGTGCAGCGGCCACAGCGGGGCCTTCACCGCGAAGGCGAAGAAGAAGCCGAGGAACAGCCAGCGTTCGGTGTTCGTCGCCATGTCCAGCGAACCGCTCGCGCGGGCCTCGGCGATCTCGGTGAGCGAGAAGCTCCCGGCCACCACGTACAGCCCGATCACCGCGGCCAGCATGATCAGGCCGCCGACCAGGTTGTAGAGCAGGAACTTCACGGCCGCGTACGACCGTTGCGTGGACGCCGTCTCCTCGCCGTGCTCGTGGGCCCGGTCCCCGAAGCCGCCGATGAGGAAGTACATCGGGATCAGCATGGCTTCGAAGAAGATGTAGAAGAGGAAGACGTCGGTGGCCTCGAAGGAGAGGATCACCATCGCCTCGACGGCCAGGATCAGGGCGAAGAAGCCCTGGGTGGGCCGCCAGCGGCGGCTGCCGGTCTCCAGCGGGTCGGCGTCGTGCCACCCCGCCAGGATGATGAACGGGATCAGCAGCGCGGTGAGCGCGATGAGGGCCACCGCGATGCCGTCCACGCCCAGTTCGTAGCGGACCCCGAAGTCCTTGATCCAGGAGTGGGATTCGGTGAGCTGGTACCGGCTGCCGTCCGGGTCGAAGCGGACCAGGACGGCGACCGCCAGGGCGAGGGTGCCGAGCGAGACGAGCAGGGCCAGCGATTTGGCGGCGTTGCGCCGGGCGGCCGGGACGGCGGCCGTGGCGACCGCCCCGATCGCCGGGAGCGCCGCCGTCGCTGTCAGCAGGGGAAAGGACATCGGTATCAGACCGCCCTCATCAGCAGGGTCGCGGCGATGAGAAGCGCCGCACCGCCGAACATCGAGACCGCGTACGACCGCGCGAAGCCGTTCTGCAGTCGGCGCAGCCGTCCGGAGAGGCCGCCGACCGAGGCCGCCGTGCCGTTGACGACGCCGTCGACCAGGGTGTGGTCGACGTACACCAGGGAGCGCGTGAGGTGCTCGCCGCCGCGGACCAGGACGACGTGGTTGAAGTCGTCCTGCAGCAGGTCGCGGCGGGCGGCCCGGGTGAGCAGCGACCCGCGCGGGGCGACGACCGGGACCGGGCGGCGGCCGTACTGGGCGTAGGCGACGGCCACGCCGATCACCAGGACCACCATCGTGGAGAGGGTGACGGTGAGGGCGCTGACCGGCGAGTCGCCGTGCGAGTGGCCGGTGACCGGCTCGAGCCAGTGCAGGAAGCGGTCGCCGATGCTGAAGAAGCCGCCCGCGAAGACCGAGCCGAAGGCCAGCACGATCATGGGGATCGTCATGACCTTGGGCGACTCGTGCGGGTGCGGCTCATGACCGTCGGCGTCGGGCTGCCAGCGCTTCTCGCCGAAGAACGTCATCAGCATCACGCGCGTCATGTAGTACGCGGTGATGGCCGCGCCCAGCAGGGCGCACGCGCCGAGGATCCAGCCCTCGGTGCCGCCCTTGGCGAAGGCCGCCTCGATGATCTTGTCCTTGGAGAAGAAGCCGGACAGGCCCGGGAAACCGATGATGGCGAGGTAGCCGAGACCGAAGGTGACGAAGGTGATCGGCATGTACGTGCGCAGGCCGCCGTACTTCCTCATGTCGACCTCGTCGTTCATGCCGTGCATGACCGAGCCGGCGCCGAGGAACAGCCCGGCCTTGAAGAAGCCGTGCGTCACCAGGTGCATGATCGCGAAGACGTAGCCGATGGGGCCGAGACCCGCGGCCAGCACCATGTAGCCGATCTGCGACATGGTCGACCCGGCCAGCGCCTTCTTGATGTCGTCCTTGGCACAACCGACGATCGCACCGAACAGGAGCGTGACGGCTCCGACGACGGTGACGACGAGCTGGGCGTCGGGGGCGCCGTTGAAGATCGCCGCCGAGCGGACGATCAGGTACACACCGGCGGTCACCATCGTCGCCGCGTGGATCAGGGCGGAGACCGGCGTCGGGCCCTCCATGGCGTCCCCGAGCCAGGACTGCAGCGGCACCTGGGCGGACTTGCCGCAGGCGGCGAGCAGCAGCATCAGGGCGATGGCGGTGAGCCTGCCCTCGGTCGCGTCCCCGGCGATGCCGGGTTCTCCTTCCGTCCCGAGCAGCGGGCCGAAGGCGAAGGTCCCGAAGGTGGTGAACATCAGCATGATGGCGATCGACAGGCCCATGTCGCCGACGCGGTTGACCAGGAAGGCCTTCTTCGCCGCGGTGGCCGCGCTGGGCTTGTGCTGCCAGAAGCCGATGAGCAGGTAGGAGGCGAGACCGACGCCCTCCCAGCCGACGTACAGCAGCAGGTAGTTGTCGGCGAGGACGAGCAGCAGCATCGCCGCGAGGAACAGGTTGAGGTAGCCGAAGAAGCGGCGGCGCCGCTCGTCGTGCTCCATGTACCCGACCGAGTACAGGTGGATCAGCGAGCCGACGCCCGTGATCAGCAGCACGAACGTCATCGACAGCTGGTCCAGGCGGAAGGCGACGTCCGCCTGGAAGCCCTCGACCGGGATCCAGGAGTACAGGTGCTGGGTGAGCGTCCGGTCCTCGGCGCTCCTGCTGAGCAGGTCGCCGAAGAGGACGAGGCCGAACACGAAGGAGACGGCCGACAGGAGCGTGCCGATCCAGTGGCCGACGGCGTCGAGCCGGCGGCCGCCGACCAGAAGGACGGCCGCTCCGAGCAGGGGCGCCGCGATCAGCAGCGCAATCAGGTTCTCCACGATTCTTCCGACCCCTTACAGCTTCATCAGGCTGGCGTCGTCGACCGAGGCCGAGTGGCGGGAACGGAACAGCGACACGATGATCGCGAGTCCCACCACGACCTCCGCGGCGGCGACGACCATCGTGAAGAAGGCGATGATCTGGCCGTCGAGATTGCCGTGCATCCGGGAGAAGGCGACGAACGCGAGGTTGCAGGCGTTGAGCATCAGCTCGATGCACATGAACACGACGATCGCGTTGCGCCGGATCAGCACGCCGGTCGCGCCGATCGTGAACAACAGGGCGGCGAGGTAGAGGTAGTTGACCGGGTTCACTTCGACGCCTCCTCGGTCCGCCGGGCGTTCCCCTTGAGCTGCGGGGGTTCGATCGCGCCGCGCTCCAGGCGCTCCTCGGCGCGCCGCTGCAGCGCCTTGAGGTCGTTCAGCGCCTCGGTGGACACGTCACGGATCTGACCGCGTTCGCGCAGCGTGCTGCTGACCGTGAGGTCCGACGGGGTGCCGTCGGGCAGCAGGCCCGCGACGTCCACGGCGTTGTGCCGCGCGTACACGCCGGGCGCGGGCAGCGGCGGTACGTGCTTGCCCTCCCGGACCCGCTGCTCGGCCAGCTCCCGCTGGGTCCTGGCGCGCTCGGTGCGCTCGCGGTGGGTGAGCACCATGGCGCCGACGGCGGCCGTGATCAGCAGGGCGCCGGTGATCTCGAAGGCGAAGACGTACTTGGTGAAGATCAGGGCGGCGAGGCCCTCCACGTTGCCGTTCGCGTTGGCCTGGGAGAGGCCGGTGAACTCCGTCAGGGAGGCGTTGCCGATTCCGGCGATCAGCAGGATGCCGAAGCCGAGGCCGCACACCAGGGCCAGCCAGCGCTGTCCCTTGATGGTCTCCTTCAGGGAGTCCGCCGCGGTGACGCCGACGAGCATCACCACGAACAGGAACAGCATCATGATCGCGCCCGTGTAGACGACGATCTGGACGATGCCCAGGAAGTAGGCGCCGTTGGCGAGGTAGAAGACCGCCAGGACGATCATGGTGCCGGCCAGGCAGAGCGCGCTGTGCACGGCCTTCTTCATGAAGACGGTGCACAGGGCGCCGAGGACGGCGACGGTGCCGAGCACCCAGAACTGGAAGGCCTCGCCGGTGGAGGTGGAGTAGGCGGCGAGTTGCGCGCTCATCGGCGGATCACCTCCTCCGAGGCGGGCTCGCCCTCACCGGAGGTGGCGGCGGCCTCCTGCGGCACCTCTCCCTTGGAGACGGCCGGCTGGCGCTCCGTACCGGGCGCGGCCTCGGTGACCAGCCCCCGGTAGTAGTCCTGCTCGTCCGTCCCCGGGTAGATCGCGTGCGGCGTGTCGACCATGCCCTCGTCGAGGCCGGCCAGCAGCTGCTCCTTGGTGTAGATCAGGTTGGCGCGGCTGGAGTCGGCGAGCTCGAACTCGTTCGTCATCGTCAACGCGCGGGTGGGGCAGGCCTCGATGCACAGACCGCACAGGATGCAGCGGGCGTAGTTGATCTGGTACACCCGCCCGTACCGCTCGCCCGGCGAGTAGCGTTCCTCGTCGGTGTTGTCCGCGCCCTCGACGTAGATCGCGTCGGCGGGGCAGGCCCAGGCGCACAGCTCGCAGCCGACGCATTTCTCCAGGCCGTCCGGATGGCGGTTGAGCTGGTGCCGTCCGTGGAACCGCGGAGCCGTGGTCTTCTTCTGCTCCGGGTACTGCTCGGTCAGCCGCTTCTTGAACATGGCCTTGAAGGTCACGCCGAAGCCGGCCACGGGGTTCTGGAAACCGGGCTTGGTCTCCTGGGGCTCCTCAGCCATCGGACGCCTCCTTTCCATCCAGCGATCCGTCACTGACAGTGTCCGACCCACCACTGACAATCAGCTCCCGCTCCCGGCGCGGACGGCGCCTGGGCACCGGCGGAAGCTCCTGTCCGGGCAGCGGCGGGACGGGGAATCCGCCCGCCATCGGGTCGAAGCCGGCGGGTTCGGCGGGGGCCTGCGCCTCCTTCCCGCCACCGCGGAACATGTCCACGACGAAGGAGAGCAGCAGCAGGAGCAGGACACCGCCGCCGACGTACAGGGCGATGTCGGCGAAGTCGTAGTTCTCGTTGCGCAGGGTCCGCACGGTCGCGACGAGCATCAGCCACGTCACCGACACCGGGATGAGGACCTTCCAGCCGAGCTTCATCAGCTGGTCGTAGCGGACGCGGGGGAGCGTGCCGCGCAGCCAGATGAAGAAGAACAGCAGCAGCTGGACCTTGACGACGAACCAGAGCATCGGCCACCAGCCGTGGTTCGCGCCCTCCCAGAAGGCGCTGACCGGCCAGGGTGCCCGCCAGCCGCCGAGGAACAGGGTGGTCGCCACCGCCGAGACCGTCACCATGTTCACGTACTCGGCGAGCATGAACATCGCGAACTTGATCGACGAGTACTCGGTGTTGAAACCGCCGACCAGGTCGCCCTCGGACTCCGGCATGTCGAAGGGGGCGCGGTTGGTCTCGCCGACCATCGTGATGATGTAGAGGACGAAGGAGACCGGGAGCAGGATGACGTACCAGCGGTCCTGCTGCTGCTCGACGATCGTCGACGTCGACATCGACCCCGAGTAGAGGAACACCGAGGCGAACGCGGCGCCCATGGCGATCTCGTACGAGATCATCTGGGCGCAGGAGCGCAGACCGCCCAGCAGGGGGTAGGTGGATCCGGAGCTCCAGCCCGCCAGGACGATGCCGTAGATGCCGACCGAGGCGACCGCGAGGATGTAGAGCACCGCGATCGGCAGGTCGGTGAGCTGCATCGTGGTGCGCTGGCCGAAGATCGAGATCTCGTTGCCGGCCGGGCCGAAGGGGATCACCGCGATCGCCATGAAGGCCGGGATGGCCGCGACGATCGGCGCGAGGACGTACACCACCTTGTCGGCGCGCTTGACGATGAGGTCTTCCTTCAGCATCAGCTTGATGCCGTCGGCGAGCGACTGGAGCATGCCCCAGGGGCCGTGCCGGTTGGGGCCGATGCGCAGCTGCATCCAGGCGACGACCTTGCGCTCCCACACGATGGAGAACAGCACGGTCAGCATCAGGAAGGCGAAGCAGAACACGGCCTTGACGACGACCAGCCACCAGGGGTCGCGGCCGAACATCGAGAGGTCTTCAGCGGCGAGATACGGGCTCATGCCTCCACCTCCTTGGGGGCTTCGGCGGCCGGCGTCGCCGGACCGATGCGGACGAGGGAGCCGGGTGTGGCCCCGGCGTCGGAGGCGACACCCGCGCCGGTGGAGTTCAGCGGGAGCCAGACCACTCGGTCGGGCATCTCGGTGACCCGCAGCGGGAGTTCGACCACTCCGTGGGCGCCGGTGACGGCGAGGACGTCGCCGTCCTTGACGCCCGCCTCCGCGGCCGTGGCGGCCGACACGCGCGCGTGGGCCGCGTGCCGTGTCCCGGCGAGCGCCTCGTCGCCCTGCTGGAGGACGCCCTGGTCGAGCAGGAGCCGGTGCCCGGCCAGTACGGCCTCCCCCGCGGCGGGCCTCGGCAGCACCCCCGCGGTCTCCAGGGGTTCGGTGCCGCGCGGGCCGTCCCAGGCGCCGAGCCGGTCCAGCTCCGCACGGGCGGTGCGCAGGTCCGGCAGGCCCAGGTGGACGTCCATCGCGTCGGCGAGCATCTGCAGCACGCGCGCGTCGGACGGTGCCGGGCGGCGGGTCATCTGGTCGGGCTTGAGCGCGGCCTCGAAGAAGCGGACCCGGCCCTCCCAGTTGAGGAAGGTGCCCGCCTTCTCGGCGACCGCGGCGACCGGAAGGACGACGTCCGCCTGCCGCGTGATCTCACTGGGCCGCAGCTCCAGCGACACCACGAAGCCGGCCTCGGCGAGCGCCTCACGCGCGCGTGCCGGATCGGGCAGGTCGGTGACCTCCACACCGGCGACGAGCAGCGCCTGCAGTTCGCCGGTCGCGGCGGCCTCGACGATCCGGCCCGTGTCACGGCCGTAGCGGTGCGGGAGTTCGGCGAGCCCCCAGACGGCCGCGACCTCCTCCCGCGCGCGCGGGTCGGTGGCCGGGCGGCCGCCCGGCAGCAGCGACGGCAGCGCACCCGCCTCGATCGCGCCCCGCTCCCCCGCCCGGCGCGGGATCCACACCAGCGCGGCCCCGGTGGCGTTGGCGGCCCGTACGGCGGCGGTCAGGCCTCCGGCCACGGCCGCCAGCCGCTCTCCTACGACGATCACCGCGCCCTCGGTGCGCAGCGCCGCGGCGGCCGTGCTGCCCGCCTCGTCCAGGCCGACGCCGCCGGCGAGCGCGTCCAGCCACTCGGTCTCGGTGCCCGGAGCGGCCGGCAGCAGGGTGCCGCCCGCCTTCTCCAGGCCGCGCGTGACGTGCGTGGCCAGCGAGAACACCTTCTGCCCGTGCTTGCGCCAGGCCTTGCGCAGCCTCAGGAAGACACCGGGCGCCTCCTCCTCGGACTCGAACCCGACCATCAGAACGGCGGGCGCCTTCTCCAAGGAGGTGTACGTGACGCCCGTACCGTCGAGGTCACGGCCCCGGCCGGCGACCCGGGCCGCGAGGAAGTCGGCCTCCTCGGTGCTGTGCACGCGGGCGCGGAAGTCGATGTCGTTGGTGCCGAGGGCCACGCGCGCGAACTTGCTGTACGCGTACGCGTCCTCGATGGTGAGGCGGCCGCCGGTCAGGACACCGGTCCTGCCGCGCGAGGCGAGCAGCCCCTGTGCGGCGATCTGCAGCGCCTCGGGCCAGGACGCCGGTTCCAGGTCGCCCTCGGCGTTGCGCACCAGGGGCGTGTCGAGCCGGTCGCGCTGCTGCGCGTACCGGAACGCGAACCGCCCCTTGTCGCAGATCCACTCCTCGTTGACCTCGGGGTCGTTCGACGCCAGGCGGCGCATGACCTTGCCGCGCCGGTGGTCGGTGCGGGTGGCGCAGCCGCCGGAGCAGTGTTCGCACACCGAGGGCGAGGAGACCAGGTCGAAGGGGCGGGAGCGGAATCGGTACGCCGCCGAGGTGAGGGCGCCGACCGGGCAGATCTGGATGGTGTTGCCGGAGAAGTACGACTCGAACGGGTCGCCCTCACCGGTGCCGACCTGCTGCAGCGCGCCCCGCTCGATCAGCTCGATCATCGGGTCGCCCGCGATCTGGTTGGAGAACCGGGTGCAGCGGGCGCACAGCACGCACCGCTCACGGTCGAGCAGCACCTGCGTGGAGATCGGCACGGGCTTCTCGTACGTCCGCTTGCGGCCCTCGAAGCGGGATTCCGCCTGGCCGTGCGACATCGCCTGGTTCTGCAGGGGGCACTCGCCGCCCTTGTCGCAGACCGGGCAGTCCAGCGGGTGGTTGATGAGGAGCAGCTCCATCACACCGTGCTGCGCCTTCTCGGCGACGGGCGAGGTGAGGTGGGTCTTCACGACCATTCCGTCCGTGCACGTGATCGTGCAGGACGCCATCGGCTTGCGCTGGCCCTCGACCTCGACGATGCACTGGCGGCAGGCGCCGGCCGGGTCGAGGAGGGGGTGGTCGCAGAAGCGGGGGATCTCGATGCCGAGCTGCTCGGCGGCCCGGATGACCAGGGTGCCCTTGGGCACGCTGATCTCCGCGCCGTCGATCGTCAGCGTCACGAGGTCCTCCGGCGGGACCGCCGCTTCTCCCCCTCCCGAGGGAGCGCTGGTGGTCACGGTCATGCGTTCACCTCCGGGCGGTCGGCCCAGGCCGTCGACTTCGCCGGGTCGAAGGGGCAGCCCCGGCCCGTGATGTGCTCCTCGTACTCCGCACGGAAGTACTTGAGCGAGGAGAAGATCGGCGAGGCTGCGCCGTCGCCGAGGGCGCAGAACGACTTGCCGTTGATGTTGTCGGCGATGTCGTTCAGCTTGTCGAGGTCGGACATCACGCCCTTGCCGGCCTCGATGTCGCGCAGCAGCTGCACGAGCCAGTAGGTGCCCTCGCGGCAGGGCGTGCACTTGCCGCAGGACTCGTGGGCGTAGAACTCGGTCCAGCGGGTGACGGCCCGCACCACGCAGGTCGTCTCGTCGAAGCACTGCAGAGCCTTGGTGCCGAGCATGGAACCCGCGGCACCCACTCCTTCGTAGTCGAGAGGGACGTCGAGGTGCTCGTCGGTGAACATCGGGGTCGAGGAGCCGCCCGGTGTCCAGAACTTGAGGCGGTGGCCCGGCCGCATGCCGCCGCTCATCTCGAGGAGCTGGCGGAGGGTGATGCCGAGCGGGGCCTCGTACTGGCCGGGGCCCGCGACATGGCCGCTGAGGGAGTAGAGCGTGAAGCCCGGGGACTTCTCGCTGCCCATCGACCTGAACCATTCTTTCCCGTTTTTCAGGATCGCGGGAACCGAGGCGATGGACTCGACGTTGTTCACCACAGTCGGGCACGCGTAGAGGCCCGCGACCGCAGGAAAGGGGGGACGAAGCCGCGGTTGACCGCGGCGGCCTTCGAGGGAGTCCAGCAGCGCGGTCTCCTCACCGCAGATGTACGCACCCGCGCCCGCGTGCACGGTGAGTTCGAGGTCGAGTCCGCTGCCCAGGATGTTCTCGCCGAGGTAGCCCGCCGCGTAGGCCTCACGCACGGCCTCGTGCAGCCGCCGCAGCACCGGGACGACTTCACCGCGCAGATAGATGAAGGCATGCGAAGACCTGATGGCATAACACGCGATCACAATGCCCTCGATGAGGCTATGCGGGTTCGCGAAGAGGAGCGGGATGTCCTTGCAGGTGCCCGGCTCCGATTCGTCGGCGTTGACAACTAGATAGTGCGGCTTTCCATCACCCTGGGGAATGAACTGCCATTTCATTCCCGTCGGGAATCCCGCGCCGCCGCGCCCGCGCAGACCGGAGTCCTTGACGTACGCGATCACTTCGTCCGGGGACATGGCGAGCGCCTTGCGGAGCCCCTCGTACCCCTCGTGCCTCCGGTAGACGTCCAGCGACCAGGACCTCTCCTCGTCCCAGAAGGCCGACAGCACGGGTGCGAGCAGCTTCTCGGGGCTGCTGCCTTTCAGCTCGGGTGCCAAGGTCATCACTCCCCCTCCTCGGCGGCGGGCCCTGCCGGGTGGGCGGGGTCGGAGGCCGATGTCTCCTGCGGCGCGTCATGTGAACTGAGGTGCTCGGCCGGCGACGCGTCGCGCGCGGCCGCCCCGCTCGGCGCCCTGTCCTGCGGTTCGTCGTGCGGCCCGCCGTCACGCGGGTGGACCACGCGCGCGGGTGCGGTCTCTCCCCTGGCCAGGCGGAGGCCCGTCAGCGAGGCCGGTCCCGCGCTGCCGCTCGCCTCGACGGCGCCGTCCCGCTCGTCGGGGAAGCCCGCCAGGATGCGGGCGGTCTCCTTGAAGGTGCACAGCGGCGCCCCGCGCGTGGGCGACACCGTGCGGCCGGTCCGCAACTCGTCCACCAGGCGCTTCGCGCTCTGCACGGTCTGGTTGTCGAAGAACTCCCAGTTGACCATCACGACCGGCGCGAAGTCGCAGGCCGCGTTGCACTCGATGTGCTCCAGGGTGATCTTTCCGTCGTCGGTGGTCTCGCCGTTGCCGACACCGAGGTACTCCTGGAGCGACTCGAAGATCGCGTCGCCGCCCATCACCGCGCAGAGGGTGTTGGTGCAGACCCCCACCTGGTAGTCGCCGCTCGGCCGGCGGCGGTACATGGTGTAGAAGGTGGCGACCGCGGTGACCTCGGCCGTGGTCAGGCCGAGGACGTCCGCGCAGAACTGCATCCCGGTGCGCGTGACGTGGCCCTCCTCCGACTGCACGAGATGCAGCAACGGCAGGAGCGCGGACCGGGAGTCGGGGTAGCGGGCGATGATCACGCGCGCGTCCGTCTCCAGCCGGGCCCGGACGTCGTCCGGGTAGGCGGGCGCGGGCAGTTCGGGCATGCCCAGGCTGACGCCCCGCTCGGAAGAAGAGGTGGTCACCGGTCGACGCCTCCCATCACGGGGTCGATGGACGCGACGGCGACGATGACGTCGGCGACCTGGCCGCCCTCGCACATCGCCGCCATGGCCTGCAGGTTGGTGAAGGACGGGTCCCGGAAGTGGACCCGGTAGGGGCGGGTGCCTCCGTCGGAGACGGCGTGCACCCCGAGTTCGCCCTTGGGCGACTCGACCGCCGCGTACGCCTGTCCCGGCGGGACGCGGAAACCCTCGGTGACCAGCTTGAAGTGGTGGATCAGGGCCTCCATGGAGGTGCCCATGATCTTCTTGATGTGGTCGAGGGAGTTGCCCAGGCCGTCCGGTCCCAGGGCGAGCTGGGCGGGCCAGGCGATCTTCTTGTCGCCGACCATGACCGGGCCGGGCTGCAGCCGGTCCAGGCACTGCTCGACGATCCTCAGCGACTGGCGCATCTCCTCCAGGCGGATCAGGAAGCGGCCGTAGGAGTCGCAGGAGTCGGCGGTCGGGACGTCGAAGTCGTACGTCTCGTAGTCGCAGTACGGCTGGGCCTTGCGCAGGTCGTGCGGCAGGCCGGTGGAGCGCAGGATCGGGCCGGTGGCGCCGAGGGCCATGCAGCCGGCCAGGTCGAGGTAGCCGACGTCCTGCATACGCGCCTTGAAGATGGGGTTCCCGGTGGCGAGCTTGTCGTACTCGGGGAGGTTCTTCTGCATCTTCTTGACGAACTCGCGGATCTGGTCGACCGCGCCGGGCGGCAGGTCCTGGGCGAGTCCGCCGGGGCGGATGTACGCGTGGTTCATCCGGAGGCCCGTGATGAGCTCGTAGATGTCGAGGATCATCTCGCGGTCACGGAAGCCGTAGATCATGATCGTGGTGGCGCCGAGTTCCATGCCGCCGGTGGCGATGCACACCAGGTGGGAGGACAACCGGTTCAGCTCCATCAGGAGCACTCGGATGATCTTGGCGCGCTCGGGAATCTGGTCCTCGATGCCGAGGAGCTTCTCGACGGCGAGACAGTATGCGGTCTCGTTGAAGAAGGACGTCAGGTAGTCCATGCGCGTCACGAACGTGGTGCCCTGCGTCCACGTGCGGAACTCGAGGTTCTTCTCGATGCCGGTGTGGAGGTAGCCGATGCCGCAGCGGGCCTCGGTGACCGTCTCGCCCTCGATCTCCAGGATGAGGCGGAGCACGCCGTGCGTGGAGGGGTGCTGGGGGCCCATGTTGACCACGATGCGCTCGTCGTCGGCGCGGGCGGCGGACTGGACCACCTCGTCCCAGTCGCCACCGGTGACCGTGTAGACGGTGCCCTCGGTGGTCTCGCGGGGAGAAGCGTGTGACGTGCTCATGAGTACGACCTCCGCTGGTCCGGAGCCGGGATCTGGGCGCCCTTGTACTCGACGGGGATGCCGCCGAGGGGATAGTCCTTGCGCTGCGGGTGGCCCTGCCAGTCGTCCGGCATCATGATCCGCGTCAGGGCCGGGTGACCGTCGAAGACGATCCCGAAGAAGTCGTACGTCTCGCGCTCGTGCCAGTCGTTGGTCGGGTACACGGTGACCAGGGACGGGATGTGCGGGTCGGCGTCCGGGGTGCTGACCTCCAGGCGGATCAGCCGGTTGTGGGTGATCGAGCGCAGGTGGTAGACGGCGTGCAGCTCGCGGCCCTTGTCGTTGAGGTAGTGCACGCCGCTCACGCCGGTGCAGAGCTCGAAGCGCAGGGCCGGGTCGTCGCGCAGGGTGCGGGCGACGCGGAGCAGGTGCTCACGCTCGATGTGGAAGGTCAGCTCGCCGCGGTCGACGACCGTCTTCTCGATCGCGTTCTCGGGGAGGAGACCCTGTTCCTCCAGGGCGCCTTCCAGTTCGTCGGCGACCTCGTCGAACCAACCGCCGTAGGGCCGGGCGGCCGGGCCGGGAAGGCGGACGGAGCGGACCAGGCCGCCGTAGCCGGAGGTGTCGCCTCCGTTGTTGGCGCCGAACATGCCGCGCTGGACGCGGACCTCCTCGCCACCCTGGCCGCGCTGGCCGGGGAGGTTGGAGGCGGAGAGGTCTTTCTCGGGGTTCACCCCGTTCGACCCGTTCGCGCCGTGGGTGCCGTTCGCGTCGCTCACCGCAGCAGCCCCTTCATCTCGATCGTGGGCAGGGCCTTGAGCGCGGCTTCCTCCGCCTCGCGGGCCGCTTCCTCGGCGTTCACGCCCAGCTTGGAGTTCTGGATCTTGTGATGGAGCTTGAGGATCGCGTCCATCAGCATCTCGGGGCGTGGCGGGCAGCCGGGGAGATAGATGTCGACGGGGACGATGTGGTCGACGCCCTGGACGATCGCGTAGTTGTTGAACATGCCGCCCGAGGACGCGCACACGCCCATGGAGATGACCCACTTCGGGTTCGGCATCTGGTCGTAGACCTGCCGCAGCACCGGAGCCATCTTCTGGCTCACCCGGCCGGCGACGATCATGAGGTCGGCCTGGCGCGGGGATCCGCGGAAGACCTCCATGCCGAAGCGGGCCAGGTCGTAGCGGCCCGCGCCGGTGGTCATCATCTCGATGGCACAGCAGGCGAGGCCGAACGTGGCGGGGAAGACGGACGCCTTGCGCACCCAGCCCGCGGCCTGCTCGACGGTGGTCAGCAGGAAGCCGCTCGGCAGCTTTTCTTCGAGTCCCATGACTTAAAGGCCCCTCAGTCCCATTCCAGGCCGCCGCGCCGCCATACGTACGCGTAGGCGACGAAGACGGTGAGCACGAAGAGCAGCATCTCCACGAGCCCGAAGACACCCAGGGCGTCGAAGGTGACGGCCCAGGGGTAGAGGAAGACGATCTCGATGTCGAAGACGATGAAGAGCATCGCCGTCAGGTAGTACTTGATGGGGAAGCGCCCGCCGCCGGCCGGCGTGGGGGTCGGCTCGATACCGCACTCGTAGGCCTCGAGCTTGGCGCGGTTGTACCGCTTCGGCCCGATCAGCGTGGCCATGACCACGGAGAAGATCGCAAAGCCTGCCCCGAGGGCTCCCAGTACGAGGATGGGCGCATACGCGTTCACCGCTCCTCGCTCCTCTCAGTCGGCACTGACTGCTGGCGATGGCATCGGACTCACATCCGCCTCATGTGCCCCACGAACCCCGCTCGTCCCGGCGAAGATCGCGAACATGTGAAGCAGGTCACAAGCCCAACTGCCTCGCATCTTATGCCTGCCGCTCTGTGATCTGCGACACGGGGTATTGCACAAGCTTTGTGATCTCCACCACCTGACGAAGGATCATGAAGTCATATCAGCGGTGATCTTCGTACTCGAAGCGTCAGAGTGATCACAAGAAGTGACATTTGCGCTCGTCACCGCAGGCCGCACGGGGCGTCTCCATATCAAGAGGCTTCCCTTGCATGCAAATTGGCGATGGACGCGGGGGCTTGATAGGGGAGCGCGTTCACACATCGGGGGGAGTCCGGGGCGGGATGTGGACGCGTGCACGCGTTCACGAGCGGAACGAAGTCGATCTACGCGCGTGACGCGGCCCCACCGGTGACCGTTCCGTGACCTCCGCCACATCGATGAGAGACCTCTGAGAACCGGGCTTGGCCAACGATCCCAACCGATGGTAGGCGGAGGGCAATTCGGACGTAACAGCGAAAGGCCATGATCACAGGCCCGATCGCCCGTGTCCACAATGTCCGTTACGGCGTCAATAAAGAGTGGCGCGAAGGGTGTTCGGGGGCTCCATTGAACAAATGTGGCGCAGCACACGTTTCTTGAAGGTATGGAGGAGCCCCTGATACCGGTTGGACTCATGTCCCACACCGCTCACATACGCAGCCACCGGAAACCCCGCCGCAGCGCGTCGACGATCGCGATGCGGGCCGGAGTCGCCAGTGGTGTCCTCGGCACGCTGGCCGTCGCCACGGCGGCCGGTTCGGCCAACGCCGCCGAGCCGGTGACCCAGACGCTCGAACTGCCCGTCTTCACGGGCGACCTGGCCGCCCAGGTGGCGCAGTCCGCGCAGGCCACGCAGCAGGCCGCCGCGAACTACCAGCTCGATGCCGAGCGTGACGCGGCCGCCGAGGCGGCCGCAAAGGAGGCCAAGAAGGACCTCGCGGCCGCCAAGAAGGCCGAGGCGAAGAAGAAGGCGGAGGAGGCCCGCAAGGCCGCCGCGGAGGCCGCCTCCCGTTCCGCGGGACGTTCCACCCTCTCCACGTCCACCACGACCGTCTCCGCGCCCGCCAGCGGCAGCGTGGCCACGGTCATCGCCTTCCTCAAGGCTCAGGTGGGCGACGCATACGTCATGGGCGGCACCGGCCCCAACGCGTGGGACTGCTCGGGCCTGGTCCAGGCCGCCTTCAAGCAGGTCGGCGTCGACCTGCCGCGCGTCTCGCAGGACCAGTCGACGGTCGGCACCGACGTCTCCCTGTCCAACCTCCAGGTCGGCGACATCCTCTACTGGGGTGCCAAGGGTTCCGCCTACCATGTGGGCGTCTACATCGGGAACGGCCAGTACCTGGACGCGGCCAACCCCTCCAAGGGCGTCGTCATCCAGGACCTGTCCGGATACCCGGCGTCGGGTGCGGTGCGCGTCCTCTGAGACACGCCGCCACAGCACTCACGCACGCGTAAGGGCCGCAGCCGCTCGGGGGCAGCGGCCCTTCGCGCTGCCCCCGCGTCCGCGACCGCGGCCGGAGGGAGGTCCCTCGGTCAGGCCTTCGGGGCCACCTTGCTCAGGCCGTTGATGATGCGGTCCATCGCGTCGCCGCCCGTGGGGTCGGTGAGGTTGGCCAGCATCTTCAGCGTGAACTTCATCAGCATCGGGTGGGTCAGGCCGCGCTGCGTCGCGATCTTCATGACCTTCGGGTTGCCGATGAGCTTCACGAAGGCACGGCCCAGGGTGTAGTAGCCGCCGTAGGTGTCGGCGAGGATCCGCGGGTAGCGCTGGAGGGCGAGTTCGCGCTGGGCGGGGGTGGCGCGGGCGTGGGCCTGGACGATGACGTCGGCGGCGATCTGCCCGGACTCCATGGCGTAGGCGATGCCCTCGCCGTTGAAGGGGTTGACCAGACCGCCGGCGTCGCCGACCAGCAACAGGCCCTTGGTGTAGTGGGGCTTGCGGTTGAAGGCCATGGGGAGGGCCGCGCCGCGGATCGGGCCGGTCATGTTTTCGGGGGTGTAGCCCCAGTCCTCCGGCATGGACGCGCACCATGCCTTGAGGACCTCGCGCCAGTCGAGCTCCTTGAAGGAGTCGGAGGTGTTGAGCACGCCCAGGCCCACGTTGCTCGTCCCGTCGCCCATGCCGAAGATCCAGCCGTAGCCGGGCAGGAGACGGTCCTCACCGGGGCCGCGGCGGTCCCACAGCTCCAGCCAGGACTCCAGGTAGTCGTCTTCGTGGCGCGGGGAGGTGAAGTAGGTGCGGACCGCGACGCCCATCGGACGGTCCTCGCGGCGGTGCAGGCCCATCGCCAGCGACAGCCGGCTGGAGTTGCCGTCGGCGGCCACCACCAGCGGGGCGCGGAAGGTGACTTCGCGCTTCTCCTCGCCCAGCTTGGCGTGCACGCCGGTGATGCGGCCGGTGCGGTCGTCGACGACCGGGGCGCCGACGTTGCAGCGCTCGTAGAGGCGGGCGCCCGCCTTCTGGGCCTGGCGGGCGAGTTGCTCGTCGAAGTCGTCGCGCTTGCGGACCAGGCCGTAGTCGGGGAAGGAGGCGAGATCCGGCCAGTCCAGCTGGAGCCGCACTCCGCCGCCGATGATCCGCAGCCCCTTGTTGCGCAGCCAGCCGGCTTCCTCGGAGATGTCGATGCCCATGGCCACGAGCTGCTTGGTGGCGCGCGGGGTGAGGCCGTCGCCGCAGACCTTCTCGCGCGGGAACTCGGTCTTCTCCAGCAGGAGTACGTCGAGTCCGGCCTTCGCGAGGTAGTACGCGGTCGTGGAGCCGGCCGGCCCCGCGCCGACGACGATGACGTCGGCGGTGTTCTCGGAGAACGACTCGGAGGCGGACTCGGAGTGGGGCTCGGTCTCGACGGTCACGGCGGGATCTCCCCAAGTTCGGAATCTACGTGCCGACCGGCACTGGACATGGGCAGTCTATGCAGCACAATTGATCACCCGGCTGAAGGGCTGCCCCGTGAACCGAGCTCTCCCCGTAGTACGGCTGCGCGTCCCCACGGACGAGGACGCGGTCGCCTGGCACCGGGTCTTCGACCACCCGGACGTCATGGAGTTCCACGGCGGGAGGTCCGCCGAACTCTCCGCCTACGAGGAGCTCACCGCCCGCCAGCGCCGGCACGACGCCGAGCACGGCTTCTGTCTGTGGACGATGCTCGACCAGGACGACAGGGTCGTCGGGTTCACGGGCGCGCAGCCGTGGCCCGCGGAGTGGGGGCCCAGGGGCGAGATCGAGATCGGCTGGCGGCTGGGGCGGGAGTACTGGGGGCAGGGGTACGTCACCGCGGCCGCGCAGATGACGCTGGAGCGGGTGCGGGCGGCCGGCGTGCCCGAGGTGGTGGCCATGGTCGACGCGCGCAACGCACGGTCCATCGCCGTCACCCGGCGCCTGGGCATGCGGCTCGCGGAGGTCTTCACGACCCCGGAGTCGAAGCGCCAGGGGCACTGCTACCGGCTCGGCCTCGAACCACGATGACACCCCACCACCCCGCAGCCGGTGACGCTGAGTAGCGAAAAGTCGCGGAAAGCCACTCAGCGCTTCCGGATGGCACACCCGTGCGGTTACCCTTCCAGTACCGCTGGGGGTGACATCTGTGCTCGTACCACCCAAAACACCCGAAGTGCGCGTGCCGCGGTTCGTCGGTCTGATGGCCATGGACGCGCGCGATGCGGCCGCGGCGCACGGTGTGCTGCTGGCCGCTCCGGACCGGCCCGACTTCCACCGAGCCGTGGTCGACTACGTCGTACGGCAGTACCCGCCGCCCGGGGTGGAGGTGCCGCGCGGGGCCGTCGTCACCGTGTGGTTCGACTTCGCCGAGGGCGAGGGCGGCGGAGGCGCCGGCGTACGGGAGCCGCGCGTGCCGAAACCGGGCGGAGGCGGGCTGCAGCGCGAGCTGGACCAGGCCCGGGATCCCTTCGAGACACTCAGCCGATGAGCCCCGCACCGAGTGCCCCGGCCCGCGGCGTCGGCCCTCCTCGCAGGGCCCCCGGCGTCGGCCCTCCTCCTGGGGCCCGCGGCGTCAGCTCTCCTTGAAGCCCCGGTGCAGGGTCACCACGCCGCCGGTGAGGTTGCGCCAGGCGACCTTGGACCAGCCGGCCTTGCGCAGCCGCTCGGCCAGCGCGGGCTGGTCGGGCCAGGCGCGGATGGACTCGGCGAGATAGACGTACGCGTCCGGGTTCGAGGAGACCGCGCGGGCCACCGGGGGCAGGGCGCGCATCAGGTACTCGGTGTAGACCGTGCGGAAGGGCGCCCAGGTCGGGTGCGAGAACTCGCAGATCACCACTCGGCCGCCGGGCCGGGTCACCCGGTACATCTCGCGCAGGGCCGCGTCGGTGTCCTGGACGTTGCGCAGGCCGAAGGAGATCGTGACGGCGTCGAAGGTGTCGTCCTTGAAGGGCAGCCGCGTCGCGTCCCCGGCCGTGAACGGCAGCCAGGTGTGCTTCTTCTTGCCGACCTGCAGCATCCCGAGGGAGAAGTCGCAGGGGACGACGTACGCGCCGGTCCGCGCGAAGGGGAGGGAGGAGGTGGCCGTGCCCGCCGCGAGGTCCAGGACCTTCTGCGCCGGGCGCGCGTCGACGGCCTTCGCGACCTCCTTGCGCCACCTCCGGTCCTGGCCGAGCGACAGCACGTCGTTCGTCAGGTCGTACCGTTCCGCCACGCGGTCGAACATCGAGGCGACTTCATGGGGCTGCTTGTTCAGGGAAGCGCGGGTCACGCCGCCATTGTTGCAGCCCGCCCGGACGGGACCGCGGCTCACCCTCAGGGAAGCAGCCGCGGCTTCTTCTTCGCCGCCACGTCCTCCACCCACCCGCACAGCAGGACGAAGACCGCGATCAGCACCCACGCCACCCCGAACATGAACCACTGGCTCTCCAGCGGCAGGTACGTCTCGAAGGCGGGCACGTTCCAGAACTGGTCGATCAGGGGGACGGCCAGCACGAGCGCGATCTGGTGCCAGAGATAGATCGTGACCGCGCGCGCGTTGAAGACGGTGACGAGGCGGTCGGCCCGGGGGAAGCGGGTGAGCCGGGCGAAGTCGATCCGGAAGTGCGCCTTCGCCCACATCAGCAGCATCACGCAGCCGGCCGACCAGTAGGCCTGCGCGAGCGGGTTCTCGTCCAGGTCGTAGGTGCCGAAGTCGGCCTGGTGCGCGAAGGCGTACCAGCCGCCGAAGCCGATCGCCGCGAGACAGAGCCCGACGACGGCGGCCGGCTTCATCCGCTCCAGGACGCCGTCGCGGTGCGCGAAGCCGGCCATCCAGCAGAACAGGTACGTCGACAGGTCCCACAGCAGGGTGCCGAGCCGGTTGTCCGGGCCCGACCAGACGAAGTTCAGCACCAGGATCGGTGTGAGGGACAGCGCGAGGACCGGCAGCGGGGCGAGGCGGAACAGGCGCAGCAGCAGCGGGGAGAGCAGGACGAACCAGAGGTAGGTACGCAGGTACCAGAGGATCTCCCAGGCCTGCTCGCCCCAGGCATTGCCCGGGGGGTCGCCCAGCGGGACGATCCAGTAGACGATCTGCCAGTTCGGCATCCAGTCGTGGATCAGCATCGCCAGGACGACGAAGACGCCCCAGAACCAGAACGGGGGCAGGAGACGGCGGAACCGGCTCTTCACCACCTTCAGCGGCGGACGCTCCAGGGACTTCGCCATGAGGGTGCCGGCCAGGCCGAACATGATCCCCATGGAGGGGAAGACCATGCCGGCCCAGGCCCAGCCGAAGGTGTGGTAGGTGACGACCCTGATGAGGGCCAGGGCTCTGAGGGTGTCGAAGTAGCGGTCCCGCCGGGGGCCGCGGGGCCGGGGCGGAGACGGGGGTTCCGCTTCGGCGGCCGCCCCGGCCGGGGCCTCCGGCTGCGGTTCCGGCTCCAGCACCGGCAGCGGCGCCGTCTCCTCGACGGCGACACGCTGCCCGTACTCTCCGTACTCGCCGTACCCCACGTACTCCTGCGGATACGGGTACGGCTGCTGCGCGTACTGCTGCTGCCCGTACTCCTGGCCGTACCCGTGGTCGTGACTCCGGGGGTGGGGCGGCTGGTGACCGTACCCGTACCCGTACCCCTGCTGCTGCTCCCAGCTCATCCGCTCACCCCCGCCGGGGTGCCGACCTCGCCGGTGCGCTTCAGCTTCTGCCAGCGGAGGCGGCCGCCGGTGAGTGCGGTGATGCAGGAGTGGATGAGGACGAGGTACATCATCTGGCGGTAGGCCAGCTGCTGCAGCGGCATCATCAGCAGGTACCGGTACTTCTCACGGTCCAGCCGGAACGCGTACGCCGCGCAGCCGAGCTGGACGCCCAGGACGGCGAGCCAGGCCAGCAGGGCCGCCTGGAAGTCGATGAAGATCATCGAGTAGACCGTGAACACGTCGATCAGCGGGGCGAAGACCGGCGTGACGATCTGGAACAGGACGACCAGCGGCATGCCAACCCGGCCGAAGCGGCCGGAGGGCCCCTTGTCGGTGAGGGACTTGCGGTGCTTCCACAGCGCCTGCATGGTGCCGTAGGACCAGCGGTAGCGCTGGGACCACAGCTGCTTGAGCGAGCCCGGCGCCTCCGTCCAGGCCTTGGCGTGCTCCTGGTAGACGACCTGCCGGCCCGCGCGGTGCATGGCGATGGTGATGTCGGTGTCCTCGGCGAGGGTGTCCTCGCTCATCCCGCCGACCTCCAGCACGGCGTCGCGGCGGAACGCGCCGATCGCGCCGGGGATGGTCGGCATGCAGCGCAGCAGGTCGTACATGCGGCGGTCGAGGTTGAAGCCCATCACGTACTCGATGTGCTGCCAGGCGCCGATGACCGTGTCGCGGTTGCCGACCTTGGCGTTGCCGGCGACCGCGCCGACCTTCGGGTCGGCGAAGGGCTGCACCAGGTGGTGCACGGCGTCCGGCTCGAAGACGGTGTCGCCGTCCATCATGATGACGATGTCGTAACTGGCGTTGCGGACACCGTTGTTGAGCGCGGCCGGCTTGCCCGCGTTCTCCTGCCGGATGACCCGGACGTTGTGCATGCCGAGCTTGTCGGCCGCGGCGCGCGCGATCTCGGACGTGCCGTCCGTCGAGCCGTCGTCGACCACGATGATCTCGATCGGGTGGGTGCTCTGCGCCAGCGACTCCAGCGTGTTGGCGATGCACTCCTTCTCGTTGTACGCCGGGACGATCACGCTCACCGGCCGGGTGACCGTCGGCCCCCAGCTGAAGCGGCGTTTGTTGCGCTGCCGGTAGTGGCGGCGGGCGAGGAGGAGCATCATCCCGAAGCGGCCCATGACCGCCACGCCCACGATCATGAGCCCCACCGACAGCGCCGGGACCGTCCACTCGGCCAGCGCGACCGCCGCGATGAGCGCCTTGCCCTCGTAGAGGGTCATGCCGCCGGCCTCGCGGTGGGCCGCCTGGAGGGGGCTGCGCGCCGCGTCGGCGCCCGTGCCGGTGTTCCCGCCGGCGCCGTAGCCCGCACCGTCCGGAACGCCCCCGGACTGCCCGCCGGTCCCGGCGGTGCCCGCACCGGAGGTACCGGCCGCCTGCTGCTGTCCCGCCACGGCCCCCGCACCGGAAGCCTGCCGGCCGGCCGTGTTCTGCCCGCCGCCGTTCTGCTCCTGCAGCACGCCGCTGATGGTGGTGAAGGAGTACCCCTTCGCCTTCATCTTCCTGATGTACGTCGGCAGCGCCGCGATGGTCTGCGACCGCTCGCCGCCCGCGTCGTGGAAGAGCACCGAGGCGCCCTCGCCGTCCTCCGGCGTGGCCCACTTGATGATCTTCGAGACGCCCGGCTTCTTCCAGTCGTCGCTGTCGGTGTCGATGAAGACGCTGGTGTAGCCGTCCTCGCCGAGCGCCTTGTAGACGGGCCAGCTGTAGTTGTCGATGGCGTCCGTCTCGGAGGAGTACGGGGCGCGGAAGAGCGTGGTCGTGATGCCGGCCGCGCCGGCGAGGGCGAGCTGGGTCTGCTGCATCTCACGGTTGACGCGGGCGTCGCTCTGGTAGGAGAGGTCGACGTGGGTGAACGTGTGGATGCCCACCTCGTTCCCCTGGTCGACCATGTCCTTCACGATGTCCGGGTAGCGGGAGACCATCGAGCCCACGACGAAGAACGTGCCGGGTACGTCGTACTCCTCGAGGATCTGGAGGACCTGCGGTGTCCAGGTCGGGTTCGGGCCGTCGTCGAAGGTGAGCGCGATCGTCTTGTCCGGGACGGAGACCGTCGTCGCCTGGCCGCCCCGGAAGGTGAGGATCGGGCCGCCGTCGAGGACGTCGTCGGGGACCTTGCTGGAGCTGGCGCCGGTGCGCACGCGCTGGTCGCCGCCGACCTCGGCGCGCAGATAGCCGTCGAGCAGCATCACGCTGGTCAGCGCGAGCAGGAGCAGCAGGGCGAGGATGACACGCGGTTTCTGCAGTGCCGCGGCCTTGCCCGCCGCCCGCTTCATGCGGGTGGGGGCGCGGCGGCGCCCGCGGGAGGGAGTCGTCGTCGTCATGGCGGTGGTGGCGGTCCCGTCAGTTGGCGGAGGCGGAGGCGGACGGGGAGGCGGTGCCCGTCGGCAGCGACGAGGGGGCCGTGCCGCCGGGCGCGCCGACCTCGTAGCCGATGCCCCCGTTCGGGCGGATGCCGCCCCCGGGTCCCTGACCGTTCTGGCCGTCACCGCCGAACGGCAGCAGCGAGGACGGCGTGAGGGACGTGCCCCAGCCCATGAAGGCGGCGCCGAGAACGGCCGCGTAGGCGAGGCAGCCCACGCCGAGGAGGATGCCGACCCGGCGCAGCAGCTTGGACCTGCGTCCGGAGTTGTCCACGAACACGGGCCCGTCGGCGGCGTTGCTGCCACGTTTGCGACGGCGACCGCGAACGGCGTCACGGCGATCGACGGCAGACTCGGAAGACTCGGAATGCATTCCCCGGATATTAGGGAGTCTTTATGTGTCAGAAACCCGGGAATTCATGTGAGAGACCCATGAGAAAGCTCTTAACCTGTCTCTTTCCTGAGAGTGTCCGGGAAAGCCTGCGCGGGTCGTGCCCCGCGGGCCAGGGTTGAATGCCCCCATTGAAGGGGTGATTGTCCGTTTTTGCCGTGGCGTGTCCGTGGCTGCCCTGTGCGTTCACTGTTCGAAATTTGTACGTCGCCGTGTGAGACATTTTCACTTGGAATACGTACTCAGATTTTCCCTGAGACAGAAATCACGAGAGCGGGTGCATGTGCGATGAGGAGTTTCCTGAAGCCGATGGCCGGGCTCAGTTGCCTGTTTGCCCTGGCCACGGCGGGGTGCTCCGCAGGGTCCGACGGCAGTACGGCCGCAGCACCCGAGTCGCCCCGGCCGGGCTCGGCGTCCCCCTCCGCGACGGCCTCACAGGCGGCGTCCGCCGGCACCTCCTACGCGCCATACGTCAGCGCGACGGAGGCCTCCGACAACGATTCCGCGGGCTCGCCGGCGGCGTACAACCTGGCGTTCGTCATCTCCGACGGCAGCGGCTGCACGCCGGAGTGGAACGGGACGGAGGCCGTCGGCGACTCGGCGGTGACGTCGCGCATCTCGGCGCTGACGGAGTCGGGAGCCACGGTCCGCGTCTCCTTCGGCGGAGCCTCCGGCAAGGAGCTGGCGTCGACCTGTGACAGCGCGTCGGCGCTGGCGGAGGCGTACGGCGAGGCCCTCGACGCGGCGGGCTCCACCCAGGCCGACTTCGACATCGAGGGCGACGAGCTGACCGACGCGGACTCGGTCGCCCTGCGCTCGGAGGCGATCGGGCTGCTCCAGGAGGAACGGCCCGGCCTGGAGGTCTCCTTCACCCTCCCGGTGATGCCGTCCGGCCTGGACGAGGACGGCCTCGCCCTGCTGGCGTCCGCGAACAAGTTCGACGTCCAGGTCTCCACGGTCAACCTGATGACGATGAACTACGGCGAGTCGTACACCGGCGACATGGGCGCGTACGCGATCACCTCGGCGAAGGCCGCGCAGGCCCAGTTGAAGGAGGTGTTCGGCACGACGGACGCGACCGCGTGGGGGGCGATGGCGCTCACCTCGATGATCGGGACGAACGACGTCGACGACGAGACGTTCGGCCTCGCCGACGCGGCGCAGGTGCGGGCGTTCGCCGAGGAGAAGGGCGTGGCGTGGGTGTCGATGTGGGCGACGTTCCGGGACCAGCAGTGCGAGGACGGGACGGACACGGACGACCCGCTCACCAACTGCAGTGGGGTGGAACAGAGTTCGGGGGAGTTCGCGGAGGCGTTCTCGGGTTAGGGCCTGGGCGCCGCCGGTACGGCGCTGCTCAGCGCCGCCGGTACACCAGCCTGCCCTCGACCACCGTGGCCACACAGCTGGACGCGCCCGCCGCCGGGAGGTCCGCCTCGTCCGCGACGTCGAACACGGCGAACCGGGCGGCGGAGCCGTGCTCCCTCGGGGACGCGAACTCCACCGGCAGGCCGGAGGCGTACGGGTCCAGCGAGGGCACCCCGGCGGGGCGCCCGATCCGGCCCACGACCCCCAGGCCGGAGCGGTGCACGGCGTCCCGCACGGCCCGGTTGCGCAGTTCCTCGCAGGCGGCGGCGACCGTGCCGTGGGCCAGCATGCGCTGCACCCCGCGCCGGGCGCTGGCACCCCAGCGGGCGTCGTCCATGGCGAGGGCGGCGAGCGCCTCCCCGGTCAGCGGTGCGGTGCCGAGCTCCGCCGCCTCGCGCGGATCGGGGTGGTACGCCTCCTGAAGCAGCTCGGTGCCGTGCAGGTTGATCAGCCCGGGGGTGAGGATGCCGGGCCACCGGCGCACCCGCGCCCGCGGCCGTTCGGCGGCCAGTTCCTCCAGCGGGCCCGCCGCGGCGATCCAGGCGCCGTCGACGACGAGCGCCCGCCCACGGGAGTCGGCGTGAATCGTCAGCAAGGCGGCCCTAGTTGGAAGCGAGCAGCTTCAGCTCGGGGTGGGCGGTGCCGCCCTCGATCGCGGTGGAGGAGATGTGGGACATGACCCGCTCGTCGACGGGGTCGTTCGCCGGGTCGTCGTGGACGACGAGGTGCTCGTACGTGGTCGAGCGCTGGGCGGGGACACGGCCCGCCTTGCGGATCAGGTCGATGATCTCCAGCCGGTTGGAGCGGTGCCTGGCGCCGGCCGAGGAGACGACGTTCTCCTCCAGCATGATCGAGCCGAGGTCGTCCGCGCCGTAGTGCAGGGAGAGTTGGCCGACCTCCTTGCCCGTGGTGAGCCAGGAGCCCTGGATGTGCTGGATGTTGTCCATGAAGAGCCGCGCGATGGCGATCATCCGCAGGTACTCGAAGAGCGTGGCCTGCGTACGGCCCTTCAGGTGGTTGTTCTCGGGCTGGTAGGTGTACGGGATGAAGGCGCGGAAGCCGCCCGTCCGGTCCTGTACGTCACGGATCATCCGCAGGTGCTCGATGCGCTCGGCGTTGGTCTCGCCGGTGCCCATGAGCATGGTCGACGTCGACTCGACGCCCAGCCGGTGCGCGGTCTCCATGATCTCCAGCCAGCGCTCACCGGACTCCTTGAGGGGCGCGATGGCCTTGCGCGGGCGGGCGGGGAGCAGTTCGGCGCCCGCGCCGGCGAAGGAGTCCAGGCCGGCCGCGTGGATCCGGGTGATGGCCTCCTCGACGGAGACGCCGGAGATCCGCGCCATGTGCTCGACCTCGGACGCGCCCAGCGAGTGGATCACCAGCTGCGGGAACGCCTCCTTGATGGCGGAGAAGTGCTTCTCGTAGTACTCGACGCCGTAGTCCGGGTGGTGCCCGCCCTGGAACATGATCTGGGTGCCGCCCAGTTCGACGGTCTCGGCGCAGCGGCGCAGGATGTCGTCCAGGTCGCGGGTCCAGCCCTTGTCCTTGTCCTTGGGGGCCGCGTAGAAGGCGCAGAACTTGCACGCCGTGACGCACACGTTCGTGTAGTTGATGTTCCGCTCGATGATGTACGTCGCGATGTGCTCGGTGCCGGCGTACTTGCGGCGGCGTACGGCGTCGGCGGCGGCGCCCAGCGCGTGCAGGGGCGCGTCGCGGTAGAGGTCGAGCGCCTCCTCCGGAGTGATCCGCCCACCGGCGGCGGCGCGGTCGAGGACGGACTGAAGGTCGGCCTTCTCGGTCACCGGGAGCGTCCCTTTCGTCAAGGGTTGTGGACGGACCAAGCCAGCCTACGCCAGCGTTTTCCCGGGGCTCACCTCAGGCCGCGTACGCGCCGATCAGCAGCCCGGTGAAGGCTCCCGTGAGCATGAACGGCCCGAACGCGATCGCCGTCCGGCGCCCGGCCCGTCCCATGACGACCAGTGCGCCGCCGTACAGCGCGCCGAGCAGGAACGCGGTCAGGGTGCCCAGCATGACGGTGGGCCAGCCGTACCAGCCGAGGACCGCGCCCGTGCCGAGGGCCAGCTTCACGTCGCCGAAGGCGAGGCCGGCCGGGTTGACCAGGTGCAGGACCAGATGGCCGCCGCCGAGGACGAGCGAACCCAGCAGGGCCGTCGTCCAGCTCCCGGCGTGCTCGGGCAGCAGCGCGACCGGGCCGAGGAGAGCGAGGGCGGCGGCCGCGAGGGGAAGGGTGAGCGGGTCGGGCAGCCGCTGCACGCGCAGGTCGACGACGGCCAGCAGCACTCCGAGGGGCGCCAGCAGCAGCCAGACGGCCAGCTCGGGCCGGGGCCCGGTGGCGGCGGCGAGGGCGGCGCAGAGGAGGGCGGTGACGACGGGAAGGAGGAGTGCGCCGGGGGAGTACGACGAGGTGGCCGGCGCCGGGGAGAGCGGGCCTGCGGCCACGGGCGGGGGGAGGGGGTCGGCGCACGACACCGCTCCGGGCCCGGGCAGGTGACCGGCGGCCGCCGCACCGGGGACACCGGCGCACGGCCCGCACCGCCCCCACCCGAGCCACCCGCGCACCGGGTGCCCGGCCGGACAGGCGTCCCGCCAGCCGCGGTCGGCCTCCTCCGCGGGCACGGAGAACCGGTAGGCGGCCCTGGGCAGCAGCGCCCCGGCCAGCACGCCCCACACGGCGGCGAGGGCGGACAGCGTGAGGTCACTGGGCGGTGTGCTCATCACCGGAGATGGTAGGAGACAGGAGGCCCGCCCACCGGCCCACCCGCCCGCCGTCCGCGGCCCGTTCCCGGCTCCGGCCTACCGCGTCCGGGCCGCACGGCTCTTCCCCCTGCCCTTCTTGCGCAGCCTCCTCAGCCGGGCCTGCCGCTCGGCCCGGCGGGCCTCCGTCCGCGCGCGGCGCCTCCGGTACCGGAGCCGGGCGGCCACCCCGACCGTCACCGCGTACATCACGAACAGGCCGCCCGTGCCCGGGATGTACGCGCAGAGCGCGGAACCCGACGAGCAGCCGCGGCCGGGCAGCGCGCCGAGGACGAGGAGCGCCGGTCCGAAGGACAGCGCCCGGCAGACCGATCCGGCGACCGCGTACGCCCGGCGGCCGCGGGACCGGTCCGGCGCGGCGCACCACCCGCCCCCGGCCCACCCGGCCACCGACAGCAGCCCGAGGACGGCGCCGGCCGTCCAGCCGCCGCCGGGCAGGTCCGTCAGCGCGGGCGCGGCGGCCCGTGCGAGGCGTTTCAGCGTTCCGAGCGCGAGCACGACGCCGGCGAGGACCGCCGCGCCGAAGAGGACGGCCGCCGCGATCCGCAGGCCGTCCCGTGCCGTGAAGGGTTCCCCGCCGCCCATCGGCCGCCCGCCTACCGCACCTTGGACAGGCGCGCCGTCGGGTTCCCCTCCGCGCTGCTGTCCGAGGTGTACGTCAGATCGTCGCCGGTCGGGGTGAACCGGATCGTGTGGGGCTGCGGGTTGCAGCCGGCGTGGTTGCCGGGAGCGCCCTTCGAGTCGGCGACGACCTCCTTCTCCGTCACCTTCTTCAGCGTCAGCACATCGACACAGACCCCGCCGAGCACATCGGTCTGCCGCAGTTCGCCCAGCGCCTCGCCCACGGCGGCCTGTTCGAGGGTCACCCGGAAGGTGCCCATGGGGAGGGTGCCGCCGAGGCCGCTGCCCTCGCCCTCCCAGGTGCCGACGTAGCGCGCCGGGAGCGCGGTGGACGCGTCGCCGTCGACGGCGCTCGACGCGGCCGTCGGTGTCGGGGGGCGGGCGCCGCTCGCGGTGCCGGAGTTCTCGTCGCCGCCGCCCGGCAGGAGGTCGAACACGAAGACCGACCCGACCGTCACCGCGGCCAGCGCGCCCGCGACCGCCAGCGCGACGGTGCAGCTCAGCCGCCGCCCGCGGCCGCCCTCCCCCCGCGTGGCGGCGGCCGACACGGTGACGGCCATCTTCCCGGGACGTCCGGCGCCCGTGGCGTCCGGCACGGCGTCCCGCGGCGCGGGCACGCCCGCCAGGGCCGCCGGGCCCGCGTCCATCACCGGCGGCGGCCCGAACTCCCCCACGGACGACGGCTCTCCCGTCCCCACCGACGCGCTGCTGAACCCGACGGGGCCGGACGCGACGGCCTCCGCCCCGGCCCCCGCCGCCTCCAGGTTCAGCAGCTGTACGGCGCTGCGCCCGACCTGTTCCACCAGCGCGCCCGGCAGCCAGCCGCCCGCCACCAGCCGCGCCGCCCCTTCCGGAGCGAGCCGCCGGGCCACCTCGCCGGGGGCCGGCCGGGCCGACGGGTCCTTGGCCAGGCAGGCCTCGACGACCTCGCGCAGCTCTCCCGTGCCCAACGCGCCGAGCGCCGGCTCCTCGTGCACGACCTTGTAGAGCAGCGCGGCCGACGAGTCGCCGGGGAAGGGCGGCCGTCCGGTCGCCGCGTAGGCCAGCACCGCGCCGAGGGAGAAGACGTCGGCCGCGCCGGACACGCCCTTGCCGAGGATCTGCTCGGGGGCCATGTAGCCGGGCGAGCCGACGGAGACACCGGTCGAGGTGAGCGAGGCCGTGCCGTCCGTGGCGCGGGCGATGCCGAAGTCGATGAGCAGCGGGCCGTCGACCGTGAGCAGCACGTTGGAGGGCTTCACGTCCCGGTGCACCAGGCCCAGTTCGTGCACGGCCGCCAGGGCCTCCGCGAGCCCCGCCCCCAGCACGCGCACGGTGTGCTCGGGCAGCGGCCCCTCGGCGGAGGCGACGGCCGCGGCGAGCGACGGGCCGGCCGCGTACGCCGTCGCCACCCAGGGCACCGTGGCCTCGCAGTCGGCGTCCAGCACCGGCGCGGTCCACGCCCCGCCGACCCGGCGCGCGGCCTCGACCTCGCGCCGGAAGCGGGCGCGGAACTCCTCGTCGAGCGCGAGGTGCGGGTGCACGATCTTCACGGCGACCGTGCGGCCTCCGGCACTGCGGCCCAGGTAGACCCGGCCCATCCCGCCGGCGCCGAGCCGGCCGAGCAGCCGGTAGGGCCCGACGGCACCGGGTTCGTCGGCTCCGAGCGGCTGCATGACGTTCCCCTCTCCCCCGCGTCCGCACGGGATCGTACGAGCGAAGCGTCGCCGCACTCCGACGACCCCCGAGGCAATGCTGGCACCGATCCCGGCGAACGGGCGCCGCCGGGGTGGACGGAGCGGACGCGAGGACGTCCAGGGCCTGTTGCGCAGGGGGCGTCGTCGTGCGCGGGGCGGCCGCGCGGCGTCGTGGGACCCCTCCCCGCGGGGCGGCCGTGCCGCATCGTGAGGGCCCTCCCGCGCGGGCGGAGCCCAGCGGGGGGGGGAGGGAGCGTGCTCCCTGCATGCGTGCCGGGGCCGCGCGGCGGGCGCCGCCTCCGCGGCGGGCCGCCTTCGCGGCGGGCCGCCCCGGGAAGAAGCCCGCGGGCAGGCCCCCGGAAGGCCCCGGGCGGGCCGGACGCCGGCCGGCCGGCCGAGAGGGTGGCTCAGGGCTGGAGGAGCTCCACCCGTACGTCGGCCGGGAAGCCGGTCGTCGGGCCGACCCGGCGGGCGAACTCCGCGACCGCGCTGAGCTGAGGTGCCCCGAAGCGGAAGTCGAGGGTGGTGAAGTACCGCTCCAGCACCCGCTCGTCGAACGCCTCCCAGCGGGCCGCCTGCTCGGCGACCTTGGCGACCTCCTCCAGGGAGAGGTTGCGGGAGGCGAGGAAGGCCTGGTGGACCTCACGGGTGATGACCGGCTGCCGTTCCAGGTAGTCCCGGCGGGCCGCCCAGACCGCGAAGACGAACGGCAGCCCGGTCCACTCCTTCCAGAGCGCGCCCAGGTCGTGCACCTGAAGCCCGAAGCGCGGTCCGTCGAGCAGGTTGGCCCGCAGCGCCGCGTCGCCGATGAGCACGGCCGCCTCCGCCTCCTGCATCATCAGGCTGAGGTCGGGCGGGCAGGTGTAGTAGTCGGGCCGCACGCCGAAACGGTCCGCCAGCAGCAGCTGGGCCAGGCGTACGGAGGTGCGCGAGGTGGACCCGAGGGCGACGCGGGCGCCGTCCAGCTCCTCCAGCGGGACCTTCGAGACGATCACGCAGGACATGACCGGGCCGTCGCAGCCGACCGCGATGTCGGGGAAGGCCACCAGGTCGTCGGCGTTCCTGAGGAACTCGACCAGGGTGACGGGCCCGATGTCGAGGTCTCCCCGCACCAGCTGCTCGCTGAGCTTCTCCGGGGTGTCCTTGGTGAGCTCGAAGTCGAGGAGCGTGCCCGTTCTCGCGAGCCCCCAGTACAGGGGCAGGCAGTTCAGGAACTGGATGTGGCCGACGCGCGGCCGGGTGCGAGAATTGTCCACATCGCGAGACTAGACCCGGTGGAGTACGCTTCGAACTCCGACCCCCGGGTCAACCCCTTCACCGGATGTTCAAACATCCGGGTGACGTGATCTTGACCTCTATTGCTTTCGGCTGCCCGCGTGCTAGGCTCGCCGCAAGTTGCAGTTTGGTTTCCCTTGCAGTACAGAGCCTGCGGAGCATGTAACCGCGGGCTCTTGACATTTTCAGACGTATGCATTGTGCGGCACTGCTTTCACACTTGCAGGTTCTGGAGCAGGGCAACCCTTTGGGCCCAAGGAGGGCTTATGGCTACCGGAACCGTGAAGTGGTTCAACGCCGAAAAGGGCTTTGGCTTCATCGCCCAGGAAGGCGGCGGCCCCGACGTCTTCGTCCACTACTCCGCGATCAACGCCACGGGTTTCCGTTCCCTCGAGGAGAACCAGCAGGTCTCCTTCGATGTGACGCAGGGCCCGAAGGGTCCGCAGGCGGAGAACGTCACCCCCGTGTGACGGTCTCCCCCCTGTGATCGCAGTCTGAAAGCAGTACCCAAGGAGCCCCGCGCCGTCCCGGCACGGGGCTCCTGCCTTTCCCCGGACCCGGCCCCCGCTTTCCCGGTGAATTCTCCGTGAATTGCCGTCGTCTCAGACGTGCTGCATCACCAGCACGAAGCTCGTGCCGGCCTCCAGCGCCTCGTACGCGTGCGGCACGTCGCCCCGGTAGGTCAGGTAGTCCCCCGGCTCCAGCTCGACCGGCTCCCCCACGGGCCCCGCCTTCACCCGCCCCGTGCTCACGATCAGATGCTCGACCGTGCCCGGGATGTGCGGCTCCGACACGCGGGCGGCGCCCGGCTCGGCCCGCAGGTGGTAGATGTCCCGGCGGGCGCCCGGCGGACTGGCCGACAGCAGCGTCGCCACGTACGGCGCCTGCTCCGAGGCGACGGTGGGCCCCTCCCCCGCCCGGATCACCCGCACGGCGGGCACCGGCGGTTCGACCAGCGCGCTGAACGGCACCCCCAGGGCCACGCCCAGCGCCCAGATCGTCTCCATGCTCGGATTGCCGCTCGCCGCCTCCAGCTGGGAGAGCGTGGACTTCGCGATGCCGGCCCGCTTGGCCAGCTCGGAGAGGGACAGCCCGGCGCGGGTGCGCTCACGCCGCAGGGAGGCGGCGATCCAGTCCAGGGGCAGACGGGAGGGCGGGGGCGCGGCGTCGGACATGTCGTTCGCTCCATCGGTACGTTCGTTCGCCTTGACGAACAAGGGCCGTTCTGTTCATTGTAGAAAACATGCGTTCGCTTCACCGAACACCTCGTCCGGCGCCTGCCCCGGCGGGCACCCTTGGGCCACTTGTCCGCGACAGCTCACTCGTCTGGGTGGCAAGCGGGGTGATCGGCGTCTCCTTCGGCGCGATCTCCGTGGCCGGCGGACTGCCCGTCTGGGTGCCGGTGGTGATGTCCCTGACGGTCTACGCGGGCTCGTCCCAGTTCAGCGCCGTCGGCGTGCTGCTGGCCGGCGGCGGACCGCTCGCCGCGGCGGCCACCGGCCTGCTCCTCAACACCCGTACGGCCGCGTTCAGCCTCGCGGTCGCCGGCCTCCTCGGCCCCGGCCGCGCGGCCCGGCTGCTGGGCGCCCATCTGGTGACCGACGAAACGGTCGCCTTCGCCCTGGCCCAGCCGGATCCGGCACGCCGTCGTACCGCCTTCTGGGTCTTCGGCCTCGGCCTGTTCGCCGTGTGGAACGCGGGTGTGGTCACCGGCGCGCTCGCCGGAACCGCCCTCGGCGACCCGGCCGCGTACGGCCTCGACGCCGCCTTCCCCGCCGTACTCGTCGCCCTGGTGCTGCCCGCCCTCCGCAAGGACGCGCGGCTGCGCCGTCCCGCCGCCCTCGGCGCGCTCCTCGCCCTGGCGGCCACCCCGTTCGCACCGGCCGGGGTCCCGGTCCTGCTCGCCCTCGCCGGGCTCCTGCTGCACGGCCGTACGGAGGCCGCCCGATGAGTGCCACGGTCGTGCTGATCCTGACGCTGGCGGTGGGCACGTACGCCTTCCGGCTGGTCGGCCCGGCGCTGCACGGACGGGTCGAACTCCCCGCCCGTGTCCAGGAGCTGCTCTCGGCGGGCGCGGTCGTCCTGCTCGTCTCCCTGCTGGCCACCGGTGCGCTGACCGAGGGCGGGGGCTTCGCCGGGTGGGCGCGTCCGGCCGGGGTGCTGGTGGGGGCGGTACTGGCGTGGAGGCGGGCGCCCTTCGCGGTGGTGGTGCTGGGGGCGGCGGCCACGGCGGGGGTGCTGCGGGCGGTGGGCGTGGCGTAGCGACGGCCCCGGGTGTCAGTGGGGGCGGTCAGGGTCCGCGCCCATGACCACCTCCGACGTCCTCGCCGCCACCCGCACCTTCTACGACGCCATCGCCGAGGACTACGCCGAGCGCTACCGTGACGAGCTCGCGGCGAAGCCGCTGGAGCGGGCGGTCCTCACCGCGTACGCCGAGTTGGTCGGCGCCGGGGGCCGGGTGGCCGACCTCGGGTGCGGGCCCGGCCGGGTCACGGGGTTCCTCGCCTCGCTCGGGCTGGAGATGTCCGGCCTCGACCTGTCGGAGTCGTTCCTGGCGATCGCGCGGCGGGAGAACCCGGGGATCCGCTTCGAGCAGGGCTCGATGCTGGAGCTCGGCTCTCCCGACGGCGGTCTGTCGGGGGTCGTCTCCTGGTACTCCTCCATCCACACCCCTGTGGACGAGCTGCCGGCGCTCTTCGCGGAGTTCCACCGCGTGCTGGCCCCCGGCGGCCCTCTCCTCCTGGGCTTCCAGGTCGGTGACGAGCCCCGCCGGCTGGACCGCCCCTGGGGCCACCGGGTCACCCTCGACTTCGAACGCCGCCGCCCGGAGCGGATGACCGAACTGCTGACGGCGGCCGGCTTCACCCCGCTGTCCCGCACCGTGCGGGAGGCGGAACCCGCGCTCGGCGAGTCGACCCCGCACGCGTTCCTGATCATGCGGAAGCGCTGACCGCAGCTGACCGTTGCCGGATGCGCTGCGTGCGCTGACCGCGAGCCGTGTCGGCGGGGTGGCTGCGCGGCGGCGGGGCCCGGGAGGGGCCGTCCGCCCGCCGCGCTGCCGTCCGGACGGCTCAGCCGTCTCAGACGGTGCCGCTGTCCGCGATGGTGACCTTGGCCGAGGTGCGGCCGGACTGGCTGCCGAGGCCCTCGATCGTCTTGACGACGTCCATGCCCTCGACGACCTCGCCGAACACCACGTGCTTGCCGTCCAGCCAGGAGGTCACGATGGTGGTGATGAAGAACTGGGAGCCGTTGGTGTTCCGGCCGGCGTTGGCCATGCTCAGCAGACCCGGCTTGGTGTGCTTGAGCTGGAAGTTCTCGTCCTCGAACTTCTCGCCGTAGATGCTCTTGCCGCCGGTGCCGTCGCCCCGGGTGAAGTCGCCGCCCTGGAGCATGAAGTCCGGGATGACGCGGTGGAAGGAGGAGCCCTTGTAGCCGAAGCCGTGCGCGCCGGTGGCCAGCTCACGGAAGTTGCGGGCGGTCTTGGGCACGACGTCGTCGAACAGCTTGAAGACGATGCGCCCCGCGGGCTCGTCGTTGATGGTGATGTCGAAGTAAACGTTCTCGCTCATGGGCCCCATGATTCCTCGCTTCGGCCGGGTTCCGGTAATCGGCACGGCCGGTACGCGCGCAGGGGGGCGTGACCAGCCCTGGGCGGGGGCACTGTGCCGGGCCTCCTCCCGGCAGTCCTCCCGGCAGTCCTCCCGGCAGTCCTCCCGGCGGTCCTCCCGGGTCGGCGGTGTCGGGCTCGTGCGGGCCGGTCGTCGCGAGAACGGTGGGTGAACGCCGGGGCAACGGCTCTGCCCCGGCGGGTGTCCCCGCGGCTCTTCAGGCGGGGGCGGGGTGGCGGACAGCCTCGTGGGATGCACGCACAGCGGCAGCACGGCGACGGCGAGCAGCGGCGGCCGGGGGTTCCGGCGCGGACCGTGCCGGTGGCGCGCGGCACCGCGGGAGCCGGAAGGGACGGGGACGGTCCGGCCGGCCTGCTGGCCCTCCAGCGCGCGGCCGGGAACCGGGCCGTGACGGCGACGGTCCAGCGGATGCTGCGGGAGGAGACGGAGGCGGGCGCTCCGGCGGGCGCGCGCACGCCTCCCGCCGACGAGGCGGCCCTGCGGGTGTCCACCGATCCCGACGCGGTGATCGTCCGGCTGTCGGCGTCGCTCGAAGAGCACGCGATCCAGAAGAAGCGGAAGTTCAACTTCTGGGAGCCGCACAAGAAGTGGCCCGAGGACTGGCTGCCGGACAAGCACCGGTTGCGGTGGGTGCTGGAGCGGCGGCTGGTCCTCGGGGAGATCTTCCGGCCGGAGGAACTCCGGGACATCGAGGTCCTGTCGGAGCGGCGTCCGGCCTGGCTGAACAGTGTGGGCATCGGCACCAGGGCGGAGGGCGAGCGGATCGCCGCCGGCACGAAGGGCTCGCAGGAGCACGCCGACTACTCCGACTGGCTGCGGCTCAGCCCGGGGCGGCGCGTCCTCGCCGCGACGATCGCCTTCCAGACGCAGCGGCCGGGCCGGGGCGACCCGGTCCCGAACAATCCGGCGTACACCCTGGGCCGGTTCATGCGGGCCCAGGGGCTGCCGCCCGACCATCCCGAACGGCTGGCGCTGGAGGCCGAACGGGACGAGCAGATCCGGGAGACGGCCGTCGACACGCTGTTCCCGGAGGGGGTGCGCGACGACCAGCGGCACGAGTCGGCCGCCGACCACGCGACGGAGGACATGAAGGCGAAGGACGCCTTCGCGCGGACCATCCTCACCAACGTCCTGCTGGTGCTGCGCCACGGTCTGCAGTACGCCCGGAAGGACGGCCACGTCGACTACCGGGAGGGCGACGTCGTCCGGGCGCTGGCGCACGGCGGCCGCGTCAACATCCGCGTACCGGCCCTGCGCGACGGGGAGAGCCCGCACCAGCTGCTCGACTTCCTCGGCGCGACCCGGAACGGCGTCCCCCACGAACAGGCGGTGCACCGGGGTTTCGCCACCCACCGCTCCTCCATCGGCAGGAACAGGGACGGTGAGCCCGGCCGTTTCGAGGAGAAGGGCGGCGTCGGGGCGTCGCTGACGAACATGGCCTCGACGTTCCTCCCCGGCGTGGCGACCCCGCTGATGCTGGCGGCCGACCTCGCGGGCGGCGGCTTCGGAACGAGGGACTGGAACGGCGACGTGGTCCTCCCCAACGGCTCCTACGGCCACATGCTCCTGGTCTTCGCCGCCCCGACGGCGGACAAGGACGGCTCTCTCCTGGTCGGCATCGAGACGATCGCCCCCCACGCGGCCAGCCCTGTCGGCTACCACCACGGCATCCGCTCCACGGAGGCGACCGCCAATCCCGAGTCCGTCCTGCACGGCCACAAGCAGGACAAGATCGGCACCGGCAAGATGAAGGCCAACCAGCGCCTGGTGGACCTGGGAAGGACGGGCGGCGAGAACTGGCACACCTTCCTCGAACAGCTCCGGCACGACTGGCTGGCCGAACTGGAATCAGCGAAGAACACAGCAGAAAAGCGCAAGCTGTACGGGGAGTTGGTCGGACCGCGGAAGTGAACCCCGTGGCGGCGGGCGGGCTGAGCGGGTCAGCGGGTGTAGAGCTCCTCCACCTGGGCCGCGAAGTCGCGCAGGATGGCCTCTCTGCGGAGTTTCATCGACGGTGTCAGGTGGCCTTCCGTCTCGGTGAAGTCGGACGGCAGGACCGCGAAGCGCCGGATGGACTCCGGTCTCGACACCAGCTTGTTGGCTTCGTCGACCGCGCGCTGGAGTACGGCGTTCAGCTCCTCGTCGCCGATCAGCAGCTCCGCCGGGACGGGGTGTTTGCCGTTCATGGTGCGCCAGTGGGTGAGGCCGTCGGGGTCGAGGGTGAGGAGGGCGGAGACGTAGGGGCGGCCGTCGCCGAGGACCATCGCCTGGGAGATCAGGGGGTGGGAGCGCAGCCAGTTCTCCAGGGGTGCGGGGGCGACGCTCTTGCCGCCCGCCGTGATGATCAGTTCCTTCTTGCGGCCGGTGATCGTGAGGTAGCCCTCGTCGTCGAGTTCGCCGATGTCGCCGGTCGGCAGCCAGCCGTCGGGGGCGGCGGGGACGACTCCGCCCGCCGCCGGGTCCCAGTAGCCGCGCAGCACATGGTCGCCGGCGATCAGGATCTCGCCGTCGGCGGCTATGCGGATCTTCGTGCCGGGGAGCGGCCAGCCCACCGTGCCCAGGCGGGGTCTGAGCGGGGGCGTCACCGTGGAGGCTCCCGTGGTCTCGGTCAGGCCGTAGCCCTCGTAGATCTCGATGCCCGCGCCGAGGTAGAAGGAGGACAGGCGGCGGCCCAGCGGGGAGCCGCCGCAGATGGCGTGGCGGACGCGGCCGCCCATCGCGTTGCGGAGCCGGCGGTAGACGAGCGGGTCGTAGAAGGTGCGGGCGGCGCGCAGGGTGGCGCCGGGGCCGGAGCCGGTGCCGGTCTTCTGCGCCTCGATGCCGTCGCCGTAGCGGCGGGCCACGGACACGGCCCGGTCGAAGGTCGACAGGCGGCCGCCTGCCTCGGCCTTCGCGCGGGCCGTGTTGAAGATCTTCTCCAGCATGTAGGGGATGGCCAGCAGGCAGGTGGGTCTGAAGGCGGCCAGGTCCGGGAGCAGGTCCTCGGCCTTCAGGCTGGGCGCGTGCCCGAGGCGGACCCGGGCGCGGAGGCAGGCGATGGCCACCATCCGGCCGAAGACGTGGGACATGGGCAGGAAGAGGAGGACGGAGAGCTCCTCGTCCTTCGACTTGAAGACGGGGTAGAGGAGTTCGATCGCGTTGTCGACCTCGGCGAAGAAGTTGCCGTGGGTGAGCGCACAGCCCTTGGGGCGGCCGGTGGTGCCGGAGGTGTAGATGAGGGTGGCGAGGGTGTCGGGCCCCAGCACCCCGCGGCGGACGGCCACTTCCCCGTCGGGCACATGCCCGCCCGCCTCCGCGAGCCGTTCCACATGGCTCTTCTCCATCACCCACAGGTGCCGCAGGTCGGGCAGCCGGTCCAGTTCGGGGCCGAGGGCGGCGGCCTGGGCCACCGACTCGGTGACGAGGGCGACGGCGCCGGAGTCCTGGAGGATCCAGCGGGTCTGGAAGACGGAGGAGGTGGGGTAGACGGGGACGGTGACCAGGCCGGCCGCCCAGGCGGCGAAGTCCAGCAGGGTCCACTCGTACGTCGTGCGGGCCATGATGGCGATCCGGTCGCCCGGCATCAGCCCCTCCGCGATCAGCCCCTTGGCCACGGCGTGCACCTGGGCGGCGAAGCGTTCCGCCGTGATGTCCGTCCAGGTGCCGTCCGGTTCCTTGCGGCTGAGGGCCACCGCCCGGGGCGCGGCGGAGGCGTTGTCGTAGGGCAGGTCGGCGAGCGAGCCGTGGGTGACCGGCTGGGCGAACGCCGGTACGGACGCCTCCCGTACGACGCCGTCCAGCCGCCGGGTCTCCGGTTCCACAAGGGCGGGGGGAGTGTCGTCGAAGTCGGCGGAGGTGGGGTGGGGCGTGGACACGGGCGGCTCCCTGGGCGTGCAGCGCGACAGAACTGCTTGCTGCATGACGTACGTGCCTCGACGGTGGAGGCGTTCACCGGGATGGCCCTGAAGAAAGGGGTTACCACCGGTTAGGTAGGGGATCGTACGGCGTTGGCGTGGGGGGCTTGTGCGCGTTCGGGGATGATCCGGGGTCGGGGCTGTGCAACCTCGTGGATGATGTGAGGGCCGTTCAGTTTCCCCTGGTCGCAGGGGGATCCGGCCCCCCGTCACGCACGTTGCGGCCCGGTCGTCAGACCCGTTCCAGCACGGCCGTCACCCCCTGGCCGCCCGCCGCGCAGACCGAGATCAGGCCCCGTCCGGATCCGCCGCGTTCGGCGAGCAGTTTCGCCAGCGTGGCGACGATCCGCGCGCCGGTGGCGGCGAACGGGTGCCCGGTCGCCAGGGACGACCCGGCCACGTTCAGCCTGTCCCGGTCGACCGGCGCCAGCCCCTGCTTCTCCCAGGCCGCCAGCGTGGCCAGCACCTGGGAGGCGAACGCCTCGTGGACCTCCACCAGGTCGAAGTCCTCGATGCCGAGACCGGTGCGCTCCAGCATGCGCGGGACGGCGTACGCGGGGGCCATCAGCAGCCCGTCCTCGCCGTTCGCGACATCGCCGTGGACGAAGTCGACGGCGGCCGTCTCGTACGCGGTCAGGTACGCCAGCGGTTCCAGGCCCCGGGTCTCGGCCCACTCCTCGGAGGCCAGGAGGACGACCGCGGCGCCGTCCGTCAGGGGTGTCGAATTACCCGCCGTCATCGTGGGGTCGGGGCCGTCGGTGCCGAACACCGGCTTCAGCGCGGCCAGTTTCTCCACCGTCGAGTCCGGGCGCAGGTTCTGGTCGCGGGCGAGGTCGCGGAAGGGGACGACCAGGTCCGTGAAGAAGCCCCGCTCGTACGCGGCCGCCAGCCGCTGGTGGCTGGTCGCCGCCAGCTCGTCCTGGGCCTCGCGCCCGATGCCCCAGGCGCGCGCGGTGACCGCCGCGTGCTCGCCCATGGACAGGCCGGTGCGCGGCTCGGCGTTGCGCGGGACGTCGGGGAGGAGATGGCCGGGGCGGATCTGCGCGAGGGCCTTGAGGCGGGCGCCGGTCGACTTGGCGCGGCGGGCCTCCAGCAGGATGCGGCGCAGCCGGTCATTGACGCCGAGCGGGGCGTCGCTCGCGGTGTCGGCGCCGCCGGCGATCGCCGACTCGGTCTGGCCGAGGGCGATCTTGTTGGCGGCGGCGATGATCGCCTGGAGCCCGGTTCCGCAGGCCTGCTGGATGTCGTAGGCGGGGGTCCGCGGGTCGAGTTTCGAGCCGAGGACGGTCTCGCGGGTGAGGTTGAAGTCGCGGCTGTGCTTGAGGACGGCGCCCGCGACGACCTCGCCGACGACTCCGGGCACGTCGAGCCCGTAGCGCGTCGCGAGCCCGTTCACCGCCGCGGTCAGCATGTCCTGGTTGGAGGCGGTGGCGTACGGGCCGTCGGAGCGGGCGAAGGGGACCCGGCTGCCGCCGACGACCGCGACGCGACGGGCGCGCGGGGGTTCCAGGGCGGGCTTGCGCGCGCCTCTCAGGTAGGTCACCTTCGACGGCTCCGAGGTACTCATCTCGACCTGCTCCTCACCCTTGACCTAGACTTACCCCCGGTAACCTTACTCCGGAGTAAGCAATTTTTCATTGGCGCCGAGCCCGTGGGAGACGAGACGAACATGGCCGACCGCTATCTGGGTTTCACCGCCACCGCACCCGGACGCTTCCTCACCCGACGGCTCGGCCTTCCGCAACCGGCGGCGCTCAGCCGCTGGTCACCCGAACAGCCCTCTCTCACAGGCACCTTGCTTCACCTTACGGCCGGCACGTCCACGCTCGGCCTCGCGCCGGTCCTGGCCCGCGCGGGGCTCCCCCTCGGCACCGCCGACCCCGCCGCCGTCGTCCTCGACGCGACCGGCGTCCGTGACGTCGACACCCTCGCCGAGGTGCACGCCGCCCTGCACCCCGTCGTGCGGTCGGTCGCGACGAGCGGCCGGATCGTGCTGCTGGGCTCGCCCCTGGACGCCGACGACGACCACCACCGGGCGGCCGTGCAGCAGGCCCTGGAGGGGTTCACCCGCTCGCTCGGCAAGGAGATCGGGCGCGGGCGGACCGTGAATCTCGTACGGCTCACCGACGCGGCCGCCGCCGAGTCGACCCTGCGCTTCCTGCTCTCCCCCAAGTCCGCCTACGTCAGCGGCCAGGTGATCGAGGTGGGCGCCGGACAGCCCGGCGAACCCGGCGACCGGGAGCGCCCCCTCACCGGCCGCACCGCCCTCGTCACCGGCGGCGCGCGGGGCATCGGCGAGGCGGTCGCCGAGACCCTGGCCAGGGACGGCGCCCAGGTCGTCGTGCTGGACGTGCCGCAGGCCGAGGCGGACGCCCGCCGGGTCGCCGAACGGCTGGGCGGGCGGGCCCTCGCGCTCGACATCACCGCCGCCGACGCCGGCGAGCGGATCGCCGCCGAACTCCCCGACGGGCTGGACGTGCTGATCCACAACGCGGGGATCACCCGGGACCGGCGGCTGGTCAACATGCCCGCCGACCGCTGGAGTTCCGTGCTCGACGTGAACCTCGCGAGTGTGCTGCGCACCACCGACGCGCTGCTCGCCAAGGGCACCCTGCGGCCGGGCGGCCGGATCGTGGCGACCGCATCCATCGCCGGGCTCGCGGGCAACGCGGGGCAGACGAACTACGGCGCGAGCAAGGCGGGCGTGGCCGGGCTGGTCCGCGCCCTCGCCCCGCGCGCGCTCGCCGGGCACGGGGTCACGGTGAACGCGGTCGCGCCCGGCTTCATCGAGACGCGGATGACGGCCGCCGTGCCGCTGTTCATCCGGGAGGCGGGCCGCCGGATGAACTCCCTCGCCCAGGGCGGGCTGCCGGCCGACGTCGCCGAGACCACCGCCTGGCTCGCGCATCCGGCGTCCGGGGCGGTCAACGGGCAGGTCGTGCGGGTGTGCGGCCAGAGCCTGCTGGGGGCGTGATGACCACTCTCGCCTCCGCGCCCGCCCTCGGCCCGCTGCTCGCCCGCGGGGCCCTGCGCTCCCCCTTCAAACGGCCGCGGGCCGCCGTGGGCTTCACCGGCGACCGGCTCGTCCTGCCCGGGCTGCGGGTCGACCTGGCCCGGCTCGCGGCCTACGAGAGGGTCTGCGGCTTCCCCACCGGCGACGACGCCCTGCCGCTGACGTACCCGCACGTGCTGGGGTTCCCGCTGGCCATGAGCATCATGAGCGGCCGGGACTTCCCGCTCCCGCTGCTCGGCCTCGTCCACACCTCGATCGAGATCACCCGGTACCGGGCGCTCGCGGCCACCGGGGTGTACGAACTCGCCGTGCGCGTCGGCCGTCTGGCCCCGCACCGGCGCGGCACGGAGGCGTTCGTGGTCACGGAACTGAGGGAGTCCGGCACCGTCGTATGGGAGTCGACGAGCACCTACCTGGCCCGGCACCCCACCGGTTCCGCGGCCTCGCCCCCGCCGCGGGAGCCGGAGGAGGATCCCGTCCCCCTCCCCCTCCTCGACGAGTGGCGGCTCGCCGCCGACGTCGGCCGCCGCTACGGGGCCGCCTCCGGCGACCGCAACCCCATCCACCTCCACCCGCTCACCGCCCGCCTCTTCGGCTTCCCCCGGGCCATCGCCCACGGCATGTGGACGGCCGCCCGCTGCCTCGCCGCCCACGGCACCCCGCCGGCCGTCCGGGCCCGGGCGGAGTTCCGGGCACCGGTGCTGCTGCCGGGCACGGTGACCTTCGCCTCGGACGGCACCCGGTTCGAACTGCGGAGCGTCGGGGAGACGTCCTCCCGACTCCACGTCACCGGACGGGTGACCCGGCTCTAGGGGGTGTTTCGAAAGTCCGGGTACTGTGCGGGACTTTCGAAACACCCCCTAGCCGCAGCACCGGATCCCACCGCACGAAGCGATCCGCCGACCGACGCCGCCGCAGGCAGCAGGCACGGGCCGCCGGTCTGGTCTCAGGCTCCCGGCGTGGCCCGGCGGGCGGGCCCGGGACCCGGCGCGGGCCGCCGGCCGGGTCCAGGCCCCGGCACGGCGGCCGGGCCTCAAGCTCCAGGTGCGGGCCGCCGGCCAGGCCCCCCGCGCGGGTCGGCAGGCGGGCTCAGGGCTCCGGTGGGGTCCAGTTGTGGCCCTCCATCAGGTTGCCCAGGCCTGCCCAGGCGAAGTTCATCAAGGTCGCCGCCGACTGGCGGGCCGTGACGCCGTCGGTGGCGTTGGCCCAGACGGCGAGGGACTCGGCGGCGCCGACGAGGGCCTCGGCGAGGCCGGCGACCTCGCGCTCGGGGAGGTCGGGGTCGAGCGGGGTCCCGCCGCTCGCGCAGGTCCGGGAGTGGGAGGGTGCCTCGCGCGCCGCGACGGCGATCAGGTGGGTGACGAACGCGACGATCTCCTCGCGCATCGCGGCGGCCTCGGCGGCGAACGTCTCGCCGTGCGTGCGGGCTTGGAGGTGCACGACGGACCAGGCGTGCGGGTGGGCCGCGGTGTGCGCGAAGAACGCCAGCAGGCCGTCCCACAGCCGGCGGTCGGCCGGCAGGTCGGTACGGACGCCGGAACGCACCGCGTCCACCAGCGCTCTCGCCTCGCGCCGGATGCACGCGGTGAACAGGTCTTCCTTGGAGTTCAGGTACAGATACACCAACGGCTTGGACACGCCCGCCAGTTCGGCGATCTCGTCCATGGACGCGGCCATGTACCCCCGCCGCCCGAAGATCTCCACGGCGGCGTCCAGCATCTGCTGCTCACGGACCGCACGCGGCATCCGCTTGGTCTTCACGGCACCCATGGGGCAAGCCTAGTTGGACCGGGCGGGAGTGAACTCCGTCAGGAGGCCTGGCTCTGGGCCTGACCCTGGGCGGACCGTCCCTGCGCCTCGGCGGAGTCGACCGCCTCGTCCTCCTGGGAGCGGTTGGCGTCCAGGTTGGCCTTCATCCGGTCCACCCGCCGCACGACGTTCGCCGAGGCGCGGTCGCGCTCCTTGCGCAGGACGACGAAGCTGATCGGCGCGGAGACCACCAGCGCGAGCAGGACGACCCACATGCCGTTGGAGTCGCCCAGGCCGCGCGGCAGCACACCCGAGTAGACCAGGCCCCAGACGACCACGAGGCAGCCGGCGAAGACGCCGAGGCGCATCAGTGTGTAGCGGAGCATGTCAATCCACTCTTCCGTTTCCAAAAGGGGCCGTCGTCCAGTGAAGCACGGCGGGCTCCCGATCTCGCAGCCGCCCCCGCGGCCCGCCTCACGTCAGCGGCAGCAGCAGGACGACGTCGTCGCGGTCGTCGCCCGGGGCGACGCGGATGGCGCCGGGGATCCGGCCGACCTCCTTGTAGCCGCAGGAGCCGTAGAAGCGTTCCAGACCGAGTCCGCCCCGGCAGGAGAGCCGGATCGCGTCGATGCCGGTGAAGCCCCGGGCCGCGTCGGCGGCCGCCGCCAGCAGCTCCCGGCCGTACCCCTGACCCTGGTACCGGGGGTGCACCATCACCGTGTAGAGCCAGACCCAGTGCTTCTGCAGCCGGTGCGTGTTGAAGGAGAAGAAGGCGGTCGCGGCGACCCCGCCCGCCTCGTCGTGTCCGACGAGCAGCCGGTGACGGCCCTCGGCCATCGCCGCGAGGTGCCTGACCAGCTCGGGCCTGATCTCGTCGCGTGTCACGGGCGCGACGAAGCCGACGGCTCCCCCGGCGTTGGAGACGTCGGTCCACAGGTCGAGGACGCCGTCCCGGAGGGCGGGGGTGACGGCGGGGTCGAGCGTGAAGGTAAGGACCATGCAGGGATCGTAGCCATTACAGACGGGTCCGCGCCGCCGCTTTTCCCCCGGCCCTACGCCAGGGCCCGCGCCGCCACCTCCAGATCCGCGACCAGCCCCCGGTAGGCGGCCTCGCGGTCGTCGGCGCGCAGGACGGACGACGGGTGGACGGTCGGCACGAGCCGCTCGCGGCGCCCGTGGATCTCCTCCTCCAGGACGGTCCCGCGCACCTCGGTCACCCGGAACGACGACCCCAGCAGCGCCTTCCCGGCCGTGGCCCCCAGCACCACGACCAGCTCGGGCTCGACGACCGCCGGCTCGGCGGCGAGCCACGGCCCGCACGCCGCCGCCTCCCGCAGGGTGGGCGCCTGGTGGATCCGGCGCTTGCGCGGCTCGGCCCGCGTGAACTTGAAGTGCTTGACGGCGTTGGTGACGTACGCCTCGCCGGCGTCGATGCCGGCCTCCGCGAGCGCCCGGTCGAGCAGCTTCCCGGCGGGGCCCACGAAGGGCTTGCCCTGCCGGTCCTCCTGGTCGCCGGGCTGCTCGCCGACGAGCATCACGCGGGCGTCGGCCGGCCCCGCGCCGAACACCGTCCGCGTGGCGTCCCGGTGCAGGGGACAGCCCCGGCAGCCGGCCGCCGCCCTGCGCAGGGCGGTCAGTCCGCCGTGGTCGGGAACGAACGGTTCCGCGGTGCAGGCGTCCTCAGGCGCCCGGGTGGCCACCATGGAGCCCGGGTACCCCCACGGAGGCGCGGACCCACGTCACACCACTCACCACGAGCCGAAACGGGCCGGCACGGGCAGCCATGCCCCTGCGGGCCGAAGTGAGCAGCGGTGGCGCAGCCCGCCGACGCGGGCAGCCATGCCACCGCGAACCGACACGGTCAGCGACGCCACCGCCGGCCGACGTGAGTGGCCACGCCACCGCCGGCCGACGCTGTCAGCCGTGCCATCGCGGGGCTCACGGGCGCGCACCCAGGCGGCACCGGCCGCGCGACCCGCCCCCCGGCCCCCTTGCGGCCCACTCACGGCCCGCGTCGCCCGGCCGACACAACCCGCCCCGGCCCGCCGCCACACCGGCGTCACGCGCCGTCACAACCCGCCGGGGCCCCTCGTCACACCCGCATCGGCTGCGGCGACTCCCTGCGCGCCGGGTCCGGGCCGTCGTACTCCCGGATGATCTCGTACCGCGTGTTGCGCTCCACCGGGCGGAAGCCGGCGTCGCGGATGAGGTCGAGGAGGTCCTCGCGGGTCAGCTTGTTGGGGGTGCCGTAGTTGTCGGCGTCGTGAGTGATCTTGTACTCGACGACCGAGCCGTCCATGTCGTCGGCGCCGTGCTGGAGGGCGAGCTGGGCGGTCTGGACGCCGTGCATGACCCAGAAGACCTTGACGTGCGGGACGTTGTCGAAGAGCAGGCGGGAGACCGCGAAGGTCTTCAGGGCCTCCGCGCCGGTGGCCATCTGGGTCCGGGCCTGGAGACGGTTGCGGACCTTGCCGTCCTGCATGTCCACGAAGTCGTGCTGGTAGCGCAGCGGGATGAAGACCTGGAAGCCGCCCGTCTCGTCCTGGAGCTCACGCAGCCGCAGGACGTGGTCGACGCGGTGGCGGGGCTCCTCGATGTGGCCGTAGAGCATGGTGCAGGGCGTCCTGAGCCCCTTCTCGTGCGCCAGCCGGTGGATGCGGGACCAGTCCTCCCAGTGGGTGCGGTGGTCCACGATGTGCTGCCGGACCTCCCAGTCGAAGATCTCGGCGCCGCCGCCGGTCAGCGACTCCAGACCGGCGTCGATGAGCTCGTCGAGGATCTCCGAGGCCGACAGACCGGAGATCGTCTCGAAGTGGTGGATCTCCGTCGCCGTGAAGGCCTTCAGGGACACGTTCGGGAGCGCCGCCTTCAGCTCGCGCAGCGACCGCGGGTAGTAGCGCCACGGCAGGTTCGGGTGCAGGCCGTTGACGATGTGCAGCTCGGTGAGGTTCTCGCTCTCCATCGCCTTGGCGAGCTTGACGGCCTCCTCGATGCGCATGGTGTAGGCGTCCTTCTCCCCCGGCTTGCGCTGGAAGGAGCAGTACGCGCAGGAGGCCGTGCACACGTTGGTCATGTTGAGGTGCCGGTTGACGTTGAAGTGGACGACGTCACCGTTCTTCCGCGTCCGCACCTCGTGCGCCAGGCCGCCCAGCCACGCCAGGTCGTCCGACTCGTACAGCGCGATGCCGTCCTCGCGGGTCAGCCGCTCTCCGGCCCTGACCTTCTGCTCCAGCTCGCGCTTGAGCCCGACGTCCATGGGGGTCACACCTTTCTCCGACGACTCCGCCCCACCGTACCCCCCGCCCTTCGGCCGGGCGGCACCCCCGTACAGCCCCGGAACGGGCCCGGGTCGTGTCCCCCCTAGACCTCCTCGGGAAGCTCCCCCACCCGGTTCTCCCACTTGGTGGAGAGCACGATGGTGGTACGGGTCCGGGAGACGCCCTTGGTCCCGCTGAGCCGCCGGATGATCCTCTCCAGGCCGTCCACGTCGTTCGCCCGCACCTTGAGCATGAACGAGTCGTCGCCGGCGATGAACCAGCAGTCCTCGATCTCGCTGAAGTCCTTCATCCGGTTCGCCACGTCCTCGTGGTCGGCGGCGTCGGAGAGGGAGATGCCGATGAGGGCGGTGACGCCGAGGCCGAGCGAGGCGGCGTTCACCGTGGCGCGGTAGCCGGTGATGACTCCGGCGGCCTCCAGCCGGTTGATGCGGTCGGTGACGCTGGGTCCCGACAGGCCGACGAGGCGTCCCAGCTCCGCGTAGGAGGCCCGGCCGTTCTCCCTCAGGGCCTGGATGAGCTGCCTGTCCACCGCGTCCATGCGAATCGAAGCCTTCCGATCAAAGTTCCCGAAGAGATGAGAGGTACTGCGACGTGCTCAGATGACGCTCACGTGGCCCTGGTTCCGTTCGCGCCGCCCAGTTCGCCCTCCCACCGGCGGTAGAGCCCGTGCGCGACCCCCGCCGCGTCGAGCACCCGTCCGGCGACGAAGTCGACCAGGTCCTGGATGTGGGTGGCGCCCGCGTAGAAGGCCGGCGAGGCGGGCACGACGCTCGCGCCGGCGTCGTCGAGCGCGACGAGATGCCGGAGCGTCTGTCCGTTCAGCGGGGTCTCGCGCACGGCGACGACCAGCCGCCGCCGCTCCTTGAGCGTCACGCTCGCGGCCCGCTGGAGCAGGTCCTTCGACAGACCGAGGGCGACACCGGCGACGCAGGCGGTGGAGGCCGGGACGATCAGCATCCCCTTCACGGGGTACGACCCGGAGGACGGTCCCGCGGCCAGGTCCCCGGCGCCCCAGTACCGCACCCGGTCGCCGCTGACGTCCGCGTCGAAGGCGTCCGGCTTCCCGTCGGCTCCGCGCGCGAGCCATTCGCGCAGGTCGTCCCGCCAGTGCGCGTCCCGGAAGGAGATCCCGGTCTCGTCGAGCAGGGTGAGCCGCGAGGCCCGGCTGACCACCAGGTCGACGCTCTCGCCCCCGGCGAGCAGCGCCCGCAGCACAGCGGCGGCATACGGCGTACCGGACGCCCCGGACACCCCCACGATCCAAGGCACGCGCTGCGTTTCTCCTGCGTTCACACCTTGAGCGTACCGGTGAGCGGAGAGGTCTTCAGGACCGGCCGGGAGCCTTCGGATCGACGGGGAGGTGAGCGGTCGGGATCGCGAGCTTGCCGAGCGGGGAGTCGACGGTCAGCTCGGGACCGTAGGCGATCGTGTCGCGGCCGAGGTAGCCGTCGGAGCCGGGGTTCCACATCGTCACGACGTGCCCCTGGAGCGGGTCGAAGATCAGGTAGTTGGCGATTCCCCGGGAGGCGTACCAGCGGGGCTTGACCTCGTAGTCACGGCGGACGCTGCCCTGGGAGACGACTTCGACAACCAGCTCGATGAGATCGGGCGGATAGGCGCCCTTGTTCTTGGCAGCCTCAGGGGCAGGGATGACCGCCAGGTCGGGGCAGAACTCGTTGTCGTCGTCGAAGGGAAAGGCCACATCGCTGACGAAGTCCCACTCGGGACCCAGCAGGGCCTCGAGGTCGTTCCACACCAAGCGGATGGTCTTGGCGTGGTGGGGCTTGACCGGACTCATCATGATGTTGCCCTCGACAATCTCCATGCGATAGCCGGGGAACATGTCCTCGAACCGGCTGAGCTGCGAGTGCAGGCGGTCAAGGTCCGAGACGGTCACGGTGGCCTCCCTGGGGTCCTGCCCTCGATGGTAGGCCGCACGCTGTTCAGACGGTGAGACCTCGAACCAGGAGGTCGAGCAGAGCACACCCGAACAGGGCAATCCCGATGAAGCCGTTGACGGAGAAGAACGCCCTGTTCAGGCGGGACAGGTCGTGGGGGCGCACGATCGAGTGCTCGTAGACGAACGCGCCCGCGACGATCAGCAGGCCCAGCCAGAAGAACGCGCCCGCGCCGGTCAGCAGGGCGTACCAGACGAAGAGGGCCGTGGTGACGGCGTGGCAGACGCGGGCGGACCGGATCGCCGCCGGGATGCCGAAGCGGGCCGGGACCGACATGACGCCGGTCGCGCGGTCGGTCTCGACGTCCTGGCAGGCGTAGATCAGGTCGAAGCCGCCGATCCAGATGCCGACGGCGAGACCGAGGACGACCGCGTCCCAGGACCACTCCCCGGTGATCGCCAGCCAGCCGCCGATCGGGCCCATCGCCTGGGCCAGGCCCAGGATGGCCTGGGGGAAGTTCGTGAAGCGTTTGCCGTACGGGTAGACGACCATGGGGACGACCGCCACCGGCGCCAGCGCCAGGCACAGGGGGTTGAGCAGCGCCGCCGAGCCGAGGAAGACCGCGACCGCGATCAGCGCGCCCGTCCAGGCGTGGCGGACGGACACCGCGCCCGTGACCAGCTCGCGCTGGGCCGTGCGCGGGTTGCGGGCGTCGATCTCCCGGTCGATGATCCGGTTGACCGCCATCGCGAAGGTGCGCAGGCCCACCATGCAGACGGTGACCAGGAGCAGCCGCCCCCAGTGGATGTTCCTGTCCATCTGGAACATCGCCGTGAGGGACGCGATGTAGGCGAAGGGCAGCGCGAAGACCGAGTGCTCGATCATCACCAGGCGGAGGAAGGCCTTGGTGCGTCCCGGCTGCGGAAGCGCTGCGGAAGCGGAGCTCACAGCCCGTACTCCTTCCACCGGCGGTCGACCTTCGCCGCCGTCTCCGGGTCCGGCAGCACCATGTCCGGCCAGCCGCCGTCGCGGGTGTAGCCCTCCTCGGGCCACTTCTTCGTCGCGTCGATGCCCGCCTTGCCGCCCCAGAACTGCTGGTAGGAGGCGTGGTCGAGGTGGTCGACGGGACCTTCGACGACCGTGAGGTCACGGGCGTAGTCCGTGTTGCCGAGGGCCCGCCAGGCGACCTCGTGCAGGTCGTGGACGTCGCAGTCGGAGTCGACGACCACGATCAGCTTGGTCAGGGACATCATGTGGGCGCCCCAGACGGCGTGCATGACCTTCTGCGCGTGCTTGGGGTACTTCTTGTCGATCGAGACGATCGCGCAGTTGTGGAAGCCGCCCGCCTCGGGGAGGTGGTAGTCCACGATGTCCGGGACGATGATCTTCAGCAGCGGCAGGAAGAAGCGTTCCGTCGCGCGGCCCAGCGGTCCGTCCTCCGTCGGGGGGCGGCCCACGACGATCGACTGGAGCAGGGGGCGACGGCGCATCGTCACGCAGTCGATCTTCAGGGCGGGGAAGGGCTCCTGCGGGGTGTAGAAGCCGGTGTGGTCGCCGAAGGGGCCCTCCGGCAGCATCTCGCCGGGTTCCAGCCAGCCCTCCAGGACCACCTCCGCCTGCGCCGGGACCTGGAGCGGGACGGTCTTGCAGTCGACCATCTCGATCCGCCTGCCCGCGAGGAACCCGGCGAACAGGTACTCGTCGATGTCACCGGGGAGCGGTGCGGTGGAGGCGTAGGTGACCGCGGGCGGGCAGCCGAAGGCGATCGCCACCGGGAGGCGCTCACCGCGCCGGGCCGCCACCTGGTAGTGGTTGCGGCTGTCCTTGTGGATCTGCCAGTGCATGCCGATCGTGCGCTTGTCGTGGCGCTGGAGGCGGTACAGCCCGAGGTTGCGGATCCCGCTCTCCGGGTCCTTGGTGTGGGTCAGACCGAGGTTGAAGAAGGAGCCGCCGTCCTGCGGCCAGGTGAAGAGGGCGGGCAGCTGCTCCAGGTCCACCTCGTCGCCGTGCAGGACGACTTCCTGCACCGGCGCGTCCTTCACCTTCTTCGGCGGCACGTGCGTCATCGCGCCGAGTTTCCCGAACGCCTCGCGCACGCCCACGAACCCGTGCGGCAGTTCGGGCCGCAGCAGTCCGCCGATCTTCTCGCTGATCTCGCCGTACGACTTCAGGCCGAGTGCCTTGAGGAGCCGCCGGTCGGTGCCGAACACGTTCATCGCGAGGGGCATGCTCGACCCCTTCACGTTCTCGAAGAGCAGCGCGGGACCGCCGGACTTCTGGACCCGGTCGACGATCTCCCCGACCTCCAGATACGGATCGACCTCCGCCTTGACGCGCTTGAGGTCGCCTTCACGCTCCAGTGCCCTGAGCAGGGAACGAAGATCGTCGTAAGCCATGTGTCCCAGTATCGGCCACCGGCTACCCTGACCCCGTCACCGGGGCGGCCCCACGCCCTGTCGCCGTCTTCTGGGAGAACCCGCCACCATGCTCAGGTATCTGCCGTTCCTGCTGGTCCTGGCGCTGTGGATCTATGCGTTCATCGACTGCCTGAACACCCCGGAGGAAGAGGTGCGGGGGCTGCCGAAGGTGGTGTGGGTGCTCATCATCCTGCTCTTCGGCGAGGTGCTGGTCGGTCCGGTGGCCTGGCTGGTGGCGGGCAAGGTGCGGCGCGCCCCGGCGGGCGGGGCCGCGGCCGGCGCCCCGGGCGGCACGTGGGTCGCGCCCGACGACAACCCGGAGTTCCTCAAGTCCCTCAAGGACGAGAAGGGCGACAGGGAGGACGAGGGCGAGAAGGCGAAGGACGACGAGCGGCTCCTCAGGGACTGGGAGGCCGACCTGCGCCGCCGCGAGGAGGAGCTCAAGCGCCGTGAGTCCGGCGAGGACCCCAGGGAGGGCTGAGCCCGGGGATGGCGGAGCCGGGGAGGGTCCGGCGCCCTACAGGTTGTACGCCGCCGAGGCGCCCGGAGCGGACAATGCGCCTCTGGGCCGCAAGGGGTGGGAACCGGACACTTACCTCGCATGACGACTGCACCCGCCGACTCTGCCGGCACCCTCACCCCCGAGTACGGCGACAAGGTCATCGCCGTCGAGACGGCGGGCTCGGAGCCCATCCCCGACGCCGAACGGCACGGCTCCCCACGCCAGTTGCTGTGGACCTGGGCCTCCCCGAACATCGAGTTCGCGACCGTCTACATCGGCGTGATCCCGGTCCTGTTCTTCGGCCTGAGCTTCTGGCAGGCCACGGCCGCGATCGTCCTCGGCACCGCGCTGGGCGCGGTCACCCAGGGCGTGCTGTCCCTGGACGGGCCCCGGTTCGGCGTCCCGCAGATGGTGGTGGGCCGGCTCTCCTTCGGCCACCGGGGGAACATCCTGCCCTCCGCGGCCAACGGCCTGGTCGCGGGTGTCGGCTGGTTCGCGGTGAACAGCGTGAGCGCGGCCTTCGCCCTGAACACACTGACCGGTCTGCGTCCCCTCCCCTCCCTCCTCCTGGTGGTGGTGGCCGAGATCCTCATCGGCTTCATCGGCCACAACTTCGTCCACACCTTCGAGAAGTACGCCTTCCCGGCCCTCGCCGTGATCTTCCTGCTGGCCGGCCTGAGCACCTTCGACCACGCGGACCTCGGCGGGGGCGGCGCGGGCGGCGGCATCGGCGGGTTCCTGCTGGCGTTCAGCGCGGCCTGGGGCTACGCGGCGGGCTGGAACCCGTACGCCGCCGACTACTCCCGCTACCTCCCGCGCACCGCGGACAGGTTCCGCACGGTGCTCCACCCGGCGGTCGGCCTGTTCGTCTCGGTCTCCCTCGTCGCCGTCGTCGGCGCGGCCTCGGCGACGATCGCGGCCCCGCCGGACGCCACCCCGACGGCCGCCTTCACCGGCCATCTCCCCGGTTGGCTCGGCGACCTGGTGCTGATCGCCATCATCCTCGGCGCGGTCTCGGCGAACGCCCTCAACGTGTACTCCGGGGCGATCTCCCTCACCGCCCTCGGCCTGGACCTCCCCTCCTGGCTGAGCCGCGGCGTGCTGGTCGTGGTGTCGGGTGCGGCGGGGACGGCGGCGGCCTGGGCGTCCTTGTCGGACGCCGGCGCGGCCTACGAGGCGTTCCTGCTGGTCATCGCGTACTGGGTGGCACCGTGGCTGGGGGTCGTCCTGACGGAGCGTTGGCTCCGGGGCCGCACGGTCTCGGACCAGGAACTCTCCGCCCGCCTGTCCGACCGTTCCTTCACCAACCGGCCGGGCATCGCGGCCCTGTTGGCCGGCGTCGCCGTCTCGGTCCCCCTCTTCTCCAACCAGGAGAAGTACGTCGGCTACGTGCCCGCCCACTGGCCGTCGTTCGGCGACATCACCCCGCCGGTGGGGTTCGTGGTGGCCGCGGGCGTGTACGCGGCGCTGCGGGGACGGGCCCGCGCGACGGTCAGTCCCTGAGGACCAGGTCCAGCAGGCCCGGGAAGCGGGCGTCGAACTCCTGGCGGCGCAGGCGGTTGACGCGGCGGGGGCCCTCGTCGCGTTGTTCGACGAGGCCCGCGGCGCGCAGGACGGCGAAGTGGTGGCTGAGCGCGGCCTTGCCGACGGGGACGTCGAAGCTGCCGCAGGAGCGGGTCCACTCGGGCGAGCCGGCCAGTTCACGGACCAGGGTGATCCGTACCGGGTCGGCGAGCGCGGCGAGCGCGGCGGGGACCGGGACGTCGTCGGGGTGGGTGTGCTCGGGGGCGACCCGATGACCGGTGTTCGCCACGCGGTCCTCCTCGGGGGTGCGGCTTGCCGACTGTTCGACGAAAACCATACACTCACGAGTGTTCGCTTTTCATTGAACAGTTGTCGAGCCAAGGGTGAGGTGTGCCATGCGCGCGGTCGAGATCCGGGAGTACGGCGGTCCGGAGGTCCTGCGTCCCTCGGAGGTGCCGTTCCCCGAACCCGGACCCGGGCAGGTGAGCATCGACGTGGCCTACGCCGGGGTGAACTTCGCCGACCTCCTGGCCCGCGGCTCCGGCTACCGCGTGCCGGCCCTGCCCTTCCGGCCCGGCCTGGAGGTCTCCGGACGGGTCCGGGCGGTCGGCGCCGGCGTGGACGGTCTGGCCGTCGGCCAGGAGGTGGCCGCGCTCACCGGCGCGGGTGGCTACGCGGAGGTCGCGGTGGCGGAGGCGGCGACGGTCTTCCCGCTGCCGGACGGCGTCGACCTGCGCACGGCGGCGGCCCTCCCCACGGTGCTGCCGACGGCGTACGGCCTCCTCCACGCGGTGGGCCGGCTCCAGCCGGGCGAGACCGTCCTCGTGCAGAGCGCGGCAGGCGGAGTCGGCACGGTGGTGGGGCAGCTGGCCAGGGCCGCGGGTGCGGGCGCGGTGTACGGCGTGGTGTCGTCGGCGGCCAAGGCCGAGTACGCCCGCGGGTACGGCTACGACGACGTGTTCGTCGGCGACTTCGAGAAGGCGGTGCGGGCGGCGACCGGCGAGCGCGGGGTGGACCTGGCCCTGGACCCGGTCGGCGGCGAGACCCTCAAGGGCTCCCTGGCCTCCCTCGCGGTCTTCGGCCGTCTGGTCTCCTTCGGCAACGCGAGCGGGGCCGAGCCGTGGGGCGTGGGGCAGCCGGACCTGGCTCCGCACGGTCTCTCGGTCGGCGCCTTCTCCATCCTCACCCTGTCGCAGACCGCCCCGGCCCGGCTGCGGGCGCTGGCCGAGCGGGCCTTCGCGAAGGTCGGCGACGGGACGGTGTCCGTCCCCGTCACCGCGGAGTTCCCGCTGGAGGACGCGGCGGAGGCCCACCGCCTGATGGGCGCCCGCACCAGCACGGGGAAGCTGCTGCTCAGGGTGTAGCGGCCGGCCTTCGGGACCGGGCGGGTCTCCTTCAGGGCCGGGCGGGCGTCCGGTGGACCGCCTGGTCGCCGTGGGGTCCGAACAGGTGCAGGATCTCCACCGCTTCGGCGCCGGCGGGACCGAACCAGTGCGGTTCGGCGGTGTCGAACTCGGCCACCTCGCCCGGCCGGAGCGTGACCTCCCGCTCCCCGAGGACGAGGCGGAGTTCGCCGGCGAGCACGTAGAGCCATTCGTAGCCGGCGTGGGTCACCAGCCGCGGTTCGCGATGCGCGAGCACCTGCTTGAAGACCTGGACCCGGCCCGGGTACTGGGTCAGCGGCACCAGGACGCTCCCGCGCTCCCGGCTCCGCGGCCGGAGATGGACCCGCGGATCACCGGTGGCCGGAGCCGCCACCAGCTGGTCCAGCGCGACCCGGTGGGCCCGGGCGAGCGGGATCAGGAGGTCGAGCGTGGGACGCCGCAGCCCCGACTCCAGGCGCGACAGCGTGCTCACCGAGATCCCGGTGTCCGCCGCGAGGGCTTCGAGCGTGAGACCGCGGTCGCGCCGCAGGGCGCGCAGCCGTGGCCCGATGCTGTCGAGGAGTTCCGCGAGTTCGGCGTCCATACGGCCATTTTGCGGTCTTCGCAATTTTCCTGGGTCCGGGCTCTCCCCCGGCCCGAGCCTGGGCGGCAGCGATCCCGTACCGAAGGGGGCCTCCCGTGCTCACGACATCCCTGGCCGCTCCGCCCGCCCCGCTGAGCGCGCGCCGGCGCTGGACGGTGCTGGCCGTCTGCGCGTTCAGCATGTTCCTGGTGGGGGTGGACACCACCATCGTCAATGTGGGCCTGCCCGAGATCGGCCGGGGTCTGGGGGTGGGTACCCGCGGTCTGGAATGGGTCGTCGACGCCTACACCGTGGTCCTGGCCAGTCTCCTCATCGTCTCCGGCGCTCTCGCGGACCGGTTCGGACGCCGCCGGGTCTTCCGGTGCGGGCTGCTCGTCTTCGGCCTGGCGTCCCTCGCGTGCGCCCTCGCCCCGTCCCTCGGCGTGCTCGTCGCCGCCCGGGCCGTCCAGGGGATCGGGGCCTCGATGCTGAGTCCGGTGGCCCTGGCCATCGTGGTGAACGCGATGCCCGACCCGGGGGAGCGGGCCCGGGCGATCGGCGTGTGGGCGTCGGTCTTCGGGCTCAGCATGGCGGCGGGTCCGGTCACCGGCGGGTCCCTCATCGCCGCGTTCGGCTGGCGTTCGGTCTTCTGGATCAACGCGCCGGTGGTCGCCGCCGCCCTGATCCTGGTCGCCGTGGTCGTGCCGGAGTCCCGCGCGGCGCGCCCCCGGCGCCTCGATCTGCCGGGCCAGGTGCTCCTCACCGTCCTTCTGTTCCTGATCGTGGGCGTTCTCATCGAAGGACCCCGCGTCGGCTGGGCCTCGCCCGCGGCCCTCGCCGCCTACGCCCTGCTCGCGACGGCGACGGCCGGGTTCGTCCTGGCCGAACGGCGCGGCGAACAGCCCCTGATGGACCTCGGCCTCTTCCGCCGGCCCCCGTTCGCGACGGCGGTGCTCGGCGCCATGGCGGTGTTCGTCGCGCTGAACGTGGCCCTGCTGCTCAACACCCTCTACTTCCAGCACACCCGCGGCTGGACACCGCTCGCGACCGGCCTCACGACCCTGCCCATGGCGTTCGGGGCCACGCTGTGCGCGCCCTGGTCCGGCACCCTGGTGGGACGGCGCGGGCCACGGCTCCCGCTGATCCTCGCGGGCGGCTTCACCGCGGCCGGCGGTCTGTGCCTGGTGGACCTGGGCCCGGACACGGGTGTGCCGCTGATCCTCCTGGCCCATCTGCTGATCGGCGTCGGCTTCGGCTTCGCCAACGCCCCCCTCACCAACACGGCGGTCAGCGGTCTGCCGCCGTCCCGGGCCGGCGTGGCGGGCGCGGTCACCTCCACCGCTCGCCAGGTCGGCGCGGCGGTCGGCATCGCCACCGCCGGGGGCCTGGTCGCGGGCGCCGGCCCCGCCGGCATCGCGGTCGCCTCCCGTCCGGGATGGCTGCTCGTGACGGCCTGCGGACTGCTCCTCCTCGTCGCCGCCCGCGCCTCGCGGCCCCGAGCCGCCGCCGCGCCCTGATGCCTCAGGTCTGCCGCGTCCAGCGCTGGGACGCCTCCCCCGCGCAGGTCGCCGTCACCAGACCGCTGTTCATGCCCAGGTCCAGGCAGCCGCCGCCGTAGTCGCTGCGGAGCGTGCCGCCGGAGCCCGTGGTCCACAGGCGGCCGGTGTCCTGGGCGCAGTCGCCGACGAAGACGGCCTGGCCGAGGCCGTTGGAGTAGAGGCACTGGCCGGTCTGCCGGTTGACCAGTTTGAAGCTGCCGCCGGACGCGCTCCTGACCGTCCAGTACGTGGTCGAGTCCGAGCAGCTTCCGTAGTCCGCGGCGCCGAAGACCTGGGTGACGCACGTGCCGTTGTCGCCGTTGCGGTAGCGGTAGGTGCCGGTGGAGGCGGCGGGGGTGGTGGTGGCCCCGCCGCCGGTGGAGGTACCGGACCCGGCGGAGCCGCCTGAACCGCCCGATCCGCCTGAACCGCCGCCGGAGTCGCCGGAGTCGTCCGCACCGCCGGAGCCGGTCGTGCCGGAGCCGGTGTCCCGCGCGCCGTCACCGGTGTCCCCGCCTCCCGCCGCGGAGCGCCCCTTGTCCCCTTCCGCGCTGCCCTCGCTCCCCGAGGCGGACGGCGACGCCGTGCCCGACGGGCTCCCGCCCGCCCCGGACGGCGCGGGAGCCCCCGCCGACGTGGCGAGGGCGGGGGCGGACGGCGTGGCCCCCGCCTCGTCCCGCGGTGCCGCGCCGTACGGTGTCGCCTCCGGCGAACTGGCCCCGCTTCCCCTGCCGTTGATCGAGTCCCTGGTCCTGGGACCGGTCATCGGGGTCGCCCGCCGATGGCTGTCCGGCATCGACGACGTGGACCTCGGCGAGGCGGCGGACATCCTGCCGGACCGCATCTGGCGGTCCCTGAGCCCCTGAAACGCTAGGCGGAGCGCCGCACCCCGGCGACGAAGGCGGCCCAGGCCTCACGGGTGAGGAGGAGGACGGGGCCGTCGGGGGTCTTGCTGTCACGGACGGGGACGGCGGCGGGGAAATCGGGGCTTATTTCGATGCAATCGCCGCCGTTGGCTCCGCTGTAGCTGCTCTTGATCCAGGTCGTCACGGCCGTACCCTTCCATCACGTCGCCGATCAGGGCAGTGGAGTCGGAGGCTGACAGCGCGTCGGCCCTGAGCACATCATAGGTCTGGGCGTGGGCCAGGAAGACGGCCGGATCGTCACTGAAGTGCCCACGGTCCAGCGACTCGGAATAGACCCACTCGTGCCCGTCGGGCAGCCTGATCAACGACATCGAAGTGTCGGGGCGGTCGATGTCGGGACGGTCCAACGGGACCACTTGGATACGGATGTTGGGGACCTTCCCGACCCTCAGCAGGTGCGCGCACTGCTCCCGCATGACCTCGGGACCTCCCACCATGTGCCGCAGACAACTCTCGTCCAACACAACGACGTAATACGGCCCGTCCTCGGCGTAGAAGCGCTGCTGTCGGCTGAGTCGGGCCCGTACGCGCTCCTCCACGTCCTGGGTGTGCGGCAGACGACGGCCGAACAGCGCGGCGGCGTAGCCGGGAGTCTGCAACAGGCCAGGAATCACCTGCGTCTGATAGGCCCGCAGGGCCACCGCCTCCGCGTCCATCTGCGCCCTGCGCTCGAACCAGTCCGGATGCTCCACCTGCGGATACCAGTCCACCCGCCCCCACAACCGCCCCAGCACCCCACCCGAACCCAGTACTTCGTCACACTTCTTCGCGAACGACTCCTGCGGCACCCGGGTCCCCAGCTCCACCCTGGCCACCAACGAACGGTCGCAGGGGATCGCCTTCGCCAGCGCCTCCTGCGTCAGCAGCGCCCCCTCGCGGAAGTGCCGCAACAGCTCACCGAACAGCACGGCGTTGGTGGTCACCGGTCCGCCCCCCTCCGTGACAAGCGCCCTTGGCACACGTCGAGCATTGATACGCAGAGTGCCCGTACGCCACGCTCGACACACCCAGAGTCACCAAGTCGGTACGGAGAGGGAACGGACGGGGCATGACCGAACACACCGAGAACCAGTTCGAAACGGGAACGGTCGTCTACGACCCCGGCTCGGACAAGGTGGGCGAGTACCAGGGCAAGGCCGGCCCGTACGCCCTGCTGCGCCCCCTCGGCGGCGGCCGGGAGTGGGAGGCGTGCCCGGAGCTGATCCGCCCGGCCACCCCCGGGGAACGCCTCAGCGCGAGCGTCCGCGCCGCCAACTCCCGCTCGTGCCCGTGGCCGCAGGAGCCCCCCTCGCCCGTCCGCGACTGCGCCGCCTGCACCGACCTGGCCGGCCTGCGCGACGCGGCCCGCGCCCGCCGCGACGGCAGCGCGGAGACCGACGCGAACGTGCTGCTCCGCCGCCACCAACGCCGTTACCACGCGGCCTTCCTGGGCCTGAAGGAGTACACGGTCGTCCCGGACGCCTCGGCCGAGGCGGAGTACGAGACGTCGTGCACGGGCTGCCGGGCGGGCTCCGGCGCCCGGCGTGACCTCGCGGAGGTGGAGGAGTGGCAGCGCGGCCACACCCGGGAGACGGGCCACACCCGCTACCGCCGTACCGTCGCGGACTACGCGGTGTTCACCCCACGGTGATCGAGTCCAGCTTCTCGCGCAGGTAGACGTGCGAGTCGACCGGCTCGTACGCCACGCGTCCGACCGGCGCGGGCACGGACTCCACGAGCGTCCCCGGGGTGCACTCGCCGAAGTAGACGAGCGACATCAGCTCCTCGGCGGGCTCGTCGGCCGGCGGCGGGAGCACCCGGTGCCGGCCGGACCGCCACCGGTCCCCTGTCCAACGGGCCATCAGGTCGCCGATGTTGATGGTGAAGGCGTCGGGCTCGAAGGGCGCGTCCTCCCAGCCGCCCTCGTCCGTCCAGACCTGGAGCCCGCCCTTGCCGGCCTGCCGGTCGAGGATCGTCACCGTCCCGAAGTCGGTGTGCGGGCCGATCCGGAACTGGCCCGGCTCGGGCTGCCCCACGACCTCCGTGCCCGGATACCAGTTGATGTTGAAGCCGTAGGTCGGGTGGTCCATGTGCCGGGAGAAGAAGTCCCGTTCGAGGCCGAGGGCCTCCCCCAGCAGCGACAGGAGCTGCTTCTCCAGCGCGGCCATCCTCTCCAGGTACTCCTCGCACAGGCCCCGCAGCTCCGGCACCTCCGCCGGCCAGACGTTGGGCGCGTACCACTCCGCGTCGATCACCGGGTCGTCGAAGGGCTCGTGGGTGGCGAAGGTGAGCGACTCCTTGAGGTCGGGCGGGGTCTCGGTGCCCTCCGCGTAGCCGTTGGCCTCCGCGCCGGGGCCGAGCCAGCCGCGGCCGCCGACCCTGGCGCCGTAGGGCTGCTTGACCTCGTCGGGGAGGACGAAGAAGGCGCGGGCGGCCTCCCGGATCGCGGACCGGAGGGCGGGATCGACGCCGTGCCCGGTGACCAGCAGGAATCCGGCGGTCTGGAGGGCCTCGTCGACGGTACGGGCGACGGCCGCGCGGGCGGCGGCGTCGCCGGTCAGCCAGGGGCGCAGGTCGATCGTGGGAATGCGTCGATCACTCACCGATGTCCTCGTTCCACAGTGCCGGACGGTTCTTGATGAAGTCGCGCATCATCCCGGCGCACTCGGGGTCGTCGAGCAGCACGATCTCCACACCGTGCTCGGCGAGCCAGTCGTGCCCGCCGTGGAAGGTGGCCGCCTCGCCGACGATCACCCGGGAGATGCCGAACTGGCGGACCAGGCCGGAGCAGTACCAGCACGGGGAGAGGGTCGTCACCATCGTCGTGCCGCGGTACGAGCGCTGCCGGCCCGCCGCGCGGAAGGCGGCCGTCTCGGCGTGCATGGAGGGGTCGTCGTCCTGGACGCGCCGGTTGTGGCCGCGACCGAGCAGGGTGCCGTCCGGGCCGTACAGCGCGGCGCCGATCGGGATGCCGCCCTCGGCGAGACCGCTGCGCGCCTCGGCCACGGCGGTGGCCAGCCACGCGTGGGCCGTTGCCTGATCCATAGGGTCCATGACTTCACTCTGCTGTGCCGGAAACACCAGGGCAACGTGCGGAAAGTACTCTCCGGGCAGCCCGCAGCCGGACGTTCTGTCAGCGGAACCATCCGTGGAACCGTCAGCGCCCTGGAGGTCCCCGTGCCCGCACTCACCCTCCGCGAAGTCCTGGCCCTCGACCCGGTCCGGGCCGGTGAGCCCGAGCTGCTCGCCGGGGCCGGCGGCCTCGACCGCCCCGTGCGCTGGGTCCACTCCAGCGAGGTGTACGAGGGCGCCAACTTCCTCGACGGCGGGGAGCTGCTGCTGACCAACGGTTTCGGGCTCACGGACGCCGGCGACGAGGTGCGGCGCCGGTACGTGCGGGAGCTGGCCGCGCGGGGTGCGGCCGGGCTCGCGGTGGAGGTGGGGCGGTCCCTGCCGCGCATGCCGGACGAGGTGATCGACGAGGCCCGCCGGCTCGGGCTGCCGCTGCTGGCCCTGCACCGGGTGGTGCCCTTCGTACGGATCACCGAGGCCGCCAACCGGGCGATCGTGGCCCGGGGGCTGTCGGGGCGTTCCGTGGCCCGGCCCCGGGGTGACGACCACACGGCGGCCCTGCTGGCGGACCTCGCCGACCGGGCCGCCCTGAACCAGCCGGAGGTGGAGGCGCGGGCGGCTCTCGCCGGGTTCCAGCCGGGGCCGGGGGCGCGGCTGATCGGCGTCTCCGTGCACGGCGCGCGCGAGACGGGCGCGGTCGACCGGGCCGTACGCCTGCTGGGAGGCGGGGGCGTGCTGCGGGCCGCGTTCCCCGGGGACGTGCTCGCCCTGCTCGCGCTGCCCGGCGGTCGCGCCGGGGACCCCGTGCGCGCCGTCCAGGAAGTCTTCCGTACGGCGGCCGAGCCGGGGCTCACCGTCGCCGTGGGCCACGCGGTCGCGGCCGGCGGCGGCTGGCTGCGCTGGAGCGAGACCCTGCGCGCGGCCCGTACGACCCTGGAACTGGCGCTGACCGTCCCGCCCGCCGAGCCGGCCGCGCCCGGCGGCCCGCTGGTGACCTCCTCCCGCGCCTTCGCCCTGGAGCGGGAGCTGACCCGGGGCGGGGTGGACGCCAACCGGGAGCGGCTCGCCCGGATGGTCCAGCACGCCCTGGGCCCCCTTCTGGAGTGGGAGGCCGCGCATCCGAGCGACCTGGTCCGCACCCTGGAGGTCCACCTCCGCAACGGCTGCTCCCCCACCCGCACGGCCGCCCTCCTCCACATCGGCCGGCAGTCCCTCTACCAGCGGCTGGAGCGCATCGAGTCCCTGCTCGGCCTGGAGATCGGCGACCCTGACCTGCTGGGCGAGCTGCTGGCGGCGGCCTGTGCGCACCGGGTGGTGCGCGGGACGGGCGCGGCGGGGGCGGGCCTGCCGCAACAGCCCCGCCGTTTCGGCGTCTTGAGCGCTCTGTAACCTGGCCCGATCATCGTGGGCTCGTGGGAGGAACGGTCATGGTTGCTGCTCCGGTGCTGGAGGAGCTGCGGGAGGTCTGCCAGCCGCGGGCCAAGCTGGCGAGCCGCAACGGCGAACACTGGGCGGGGCGGCTGTACATGCGCCGTGTCTCGCTGCGCTTCACCCGTCAGCTGGTGCGCACCCCGGTCACGCCGGACCAGCTCACCTGGACGATGGTGGTGTGCGGAGTGCTGTCCGGGGCCGCCCTGCTGATACCGGGGCTCGCCGGTGCCGTCCTCGCCGCCCTCTTCATGCAGCTGTTCCTGCTGTTCGACTGCGTGGACGGCGAGGTCGCCCGCTGGAAGGGGCAGAACAGCGCGACCGGCATCTACGTCGACCGGCTCGGCGCCTACCTCGCGGACGCGGCGCTGATGATCGGCTTCGGCTTCCGGGCCGCGGAGTCCGGGCTCGGGGAGTGGCACGGTTTCAACGGCTGGGTGTCCCTCGGCCTCGCGACCGCCCTCGGGGTCGTCCTGCTGAAGGCCTCCACCGACCTGGTGGACGTGGCCCGGGCCCGGCGCGGGCTGGCCGTCGCCGACGACGAGGCCGCCGCGCCGCGCTCGCAGGGCGTGGCCTCGGTGCGCCGGCTCGCCGCCGCCTTCAAGATCCACCGGGTGACCAACGGCATCGAGGCCTCCCTGGTCCTCCTGGTCGTCGCGTTCGCCGACGCGGCGACCGGGGGCATCGAGCCGACCCGCTGGGCGCTGGCCGCCATCGCCGTGATCACCTGGCTGATGGTGCCGGCCCATCTGCTGTCGATCCTGTCGTCGTCCCGGCTGCGGTGACGGCCCGCGGGCCCGCCGGTCACGCGCCCAGCAGCGCCAGGATCCGGTTCACCGCCTCGACGACCGGCTGCCCCACGGCACCGATCGTGGCCGCGATGCCGGCGACGGCCAGCAGGGCGCGGTGACGTTCCTGCACCGGTGTCGTGGCGTCCGCGGTGAGGGCGGGCAGGGAGTCGTCGAGGGCCTGGGCGCTGGCCGCCGGGATCTGCGGGCGCAACTCCCGCAGCAGCGCCAGCAGTTCGGAGACCGCCGCCTCCAGCTCGGGTGAGGCGGGGGCGGGGGCGGCCGCCTGGTTCTTGATCATGCCGACGTTGCCGCTGCCGCCGTGCATGTTCACGTTGTCGCCGTAGTAGTTGTTGGTGCTCACGCGCTCGCCATCCCCACGTTGCCGCTGCCGCCGTACATGTTGACGTTGTCGCCGAAGTAGTAGTTCTTCGGGCTGATCGTGATGCTCTCCACCCGCACCTGGAACTCCGTCTCGGGGTTCTCGATCGCGTGCGCGATCCGGCCGACGAGCTGGTTCAGGTGGTGCGGGTCTCGGCTGGTGACCACGGCCTGGGAGGGGCCGGAGGTCTCGACGGCCAGTACGTGGTGCGACTGCGCGCCGAGGACCTGGAGCATCTCGATCAGGGCGTAGACCACCACACCGGCCGAGCCCAGCCACACGAACGTCATCAGACCGCTGCCGGTGTCCCGGTCCGCGACCATGGTGATACCGCTGAGCACGGTGAGGGTGAGGGCCACGGCCCCGGTGATCAGGAGGATCCTCAGGAAGCGCACCACGGCCTCCTTGCGCCGCGGATGGATCGTGAGCGTGTACACCCGCGCGACGTTGTGCAGCGGATAGCAGGCCCCGCCGACCCACAGCAGCCGCTTGCTGACCCGCAGATCGAGTCCCGGTAAGTGCGTCGGCGGCCCGGGCGGCGGGGGCGGGACGTCGAAGTGTCCCGGCGGTTCCGGTGTCGTCATCAAGTCCCCCATGAGTTGAGTGAGTTGCGGGTGACACCCGTCACTCTTCGAGCACCATTAACTACGGGAGACGTCCGAAGGGCAAGCCGATACCTCGGGGCGGGCCCCGGAACCCTCTCCGGCAACACCCCCTCCAACTGCCCCCCGTGGTGGCGGTGAACGGCTGCTCGAACTGACCACCCCCGCACCCGGCGGGCGTTCCCGGGACGCCGGGCGCCCGCCGGTGCAGCAGGACGATGCCCACCACCAGGCGGCATCACCCAGCGTGACGAAGCACTACGAGACGTCCCGAGGCCCCTTCGACACCGCGAACAGCTCGCTCAGATATTCGAATCGAGTCTGCCAGGCCGGCTCCGCCCCGGAGTCCGGCGGCTCCCCGCCCTCGTACTCGTGCGTGAAGCGCAGGACCGAGGCGGTGTCCCCGTCCCGCTCCAGATGGAAGCGGACGCGGCCGATGGCCGGGAAGGTGTACTCGGCGACCCGGTCCACGTCCCAGGCGGTGACCCGGCCCTCCCCCGGCCCCCGCAGCACGACCGCGCCGCCAAGCCGGGGTTCGAGCAGATCCACCTCGGCCCACCAGGCCGCCAGCCCGTCCGGCGTGCTCACCGCCGGCCAGACCGTCTCCATGGGGACCGGGAGCCGTACCAGGAGGTGCATGACACCAGCGTGACCCCTGGAAGCCGGTTCCGCACGGTTACGGCCGCTCGCCCCGCTCGTCGACGACCGTCCGCTCCAGGACGGCGGTGCGGGCGGTCACATCCCCCTTCTTGAAGCCCCAGGGCAGGTCCTCGACGGCCACCTCGCGCTCGCCGAGGAACTCCTTGGTCTTCTTGTCGAAGATCAGCTCGAGGCGCTCCCCGTCGTCGATCCGGGCCACCGCGACCCCGTGCCGGCCCGCCGCGTCCACCGCGTCGTCGATCACGAACACGCCGGAGATCCTGGCGGCGGCTCGGTAGAGGGCGGCGGCCTGGGCGGGCGGCATCAGGGACTCGCGTGCGAGGTCACCCACGAGGACGAAGTTGGCCTCGTCCTTACTGCTGCCGCCCTGGCTGACATCCTTGATCCATTCGAACATCTTGTCGGGGTCGGTCGGCAGAGTCTGGAGGTGGCGGTAGTTCGTGTTGGACGGGATGCCGGGGGTCTGAGCCTCCAAGGATTCGTTGCGGAACCCCTTGTAGGGCTCCTCCAGCAGGCCTTCCTTCTTGCCGTCCGCCGAGAGCCACACCTCGCGTTCGTGGACGGGATCGAGCTTCGCGGGCCCGTCCCCGTCCTGCGTGGTCCAGGCGACCTTGCTCTTGATGTACACGAACTGGTCGTCGCGGATGTCGCTCGGCACGTCCGCGTGCTCGGCGGCGAGCGCGATGTCCTCCAGCAGGGCCGCCGCCTGCCGCGAGGCGGCCGGCGGCGCGGGGTCGCCGGACGGCACGGTGAGGGGGACGACGACGGCCGTCACGGCCGCGACGGCGCCCGCGACCAGCGCGGTGCGCAGGAAGCGCCTGCGAACGGGGGCTACGGTCGGTTCCCGCCGGATCTCGGTCATCAGATGCTCCTTGAGGAGTCGGTGACGGCCCGGCGGAAGGTCCTGGTCAGGCAGTTGGCTCATGGGTTTCCCTCCCTCAGGGGCCCGACCGCGGTGGCGCGGTCTCCTCTCATCTGTCCGGCGCCGTGCGAGAGTTCCATATATTTCGCGAGCTTTGTCCGCGCCCTCGACAGCCGCGACCGTACGGTCCCCACGGGCACCCCCAGCGCCTCGGCGGCGGCCCGGTAGTCCAGCCCGGACCACACGCACAGCGCCAGCACCTCGCGATCGGCCCGCCGCAGCCGCGTCAGGGCGGTGCGTACGAGGTCCAGCCGGGCTGCGTCGTCCAGCCGCCCGGCGACCTCGTCGGCGAAGTCCCGTACGGCCTCGTCGCGGGGCAGCCGGGACAGGGCCGCCGCGTGCCGGCGGGCGGCGCGGCGGGTGTTGCGCGTGACGTTGGTGGCGATGCCCAGCAGCCAGGGGCGCAGGGAGCCGCCGTCCTCGTCGAGCTTGCCGCGCAGCCGCCAGGCGTCCAGGAAGGTCAGCGAGACGACCTCCTCGGCGACCGCCCACTCCCCGGTGAGCCGGAAGGCGTGGTTGTAGACGGAGCGCGCGTAGGCGTCGAAGAGCTCACCGAAGGCGTCGTGGTCCCCCGCGCGGATGCGTCTTCGCAGATTCGTATCCACGCCCCTCTTCCTGTCCGTACGACGAAGGCCGGTTCCCGTGACTCAGGTCACAGGGAACCGGCCTTCGGGGCCAGGGCGTCAGACCCCGGCGTACGAGTGCTTGCCGCTCACGAAGATGTTGACGCCGTAGTAGTTGAACAGCCAGCAGGCGAAGGCGATCAGGGCCAGGTAGGCGGCCTTGCGGCCCTTCCAGCCGGCCGTGGCGCGGGCGTGCAGGTAGCCGGCGTACGCGACCCAGGTGATGAAGGACCAGGTCTCCTTCGGGTCCCAGCCCCAGTAGCGGCCCCAGGCGTCACCCGCCCAGATCGCGCCCGCGATGATCGTGAACGTCCACAGCGGGAAGACGGCCGCGTTGACGCGGTAGGAGAACTTGTCGAGGGAGGCGGAGGACGGCAGCCGGTCCAGGAACGAGTTGGCGAACTTCCCGGGCTTGCCGCCGGTCGCGAGCTTGTTCTCGTAGTTGTCCTTGAAGAGGTACAGCATCGTGGCGACCGCGCCGACGTAGAACACCGCGCCGCAGAAGATCGCGGTGGAGACGTGGATGTACAGCCAGTACGAGTGCAGCGCCGGGACCAGCTGGTCGCTCGCCGTGTAGAGGACCGTGACCGCGAGGCCCAGGTCGAGCAGGACCGTGGTGATCAGGAACAGGCCGAGCCAGCGCACGTTCTTCTTCAGCGCCAGCAGGCCGAGGTACACGCCGACGGCCACCGTGGAGAAGGTGATGTTGAACTCGTACATGTTGCCCCAGGGCGCCCGCTCCACCGACGCCGCGCGGGCGATCACGCCGCCCAGCTCGACCAGGAACGCGAGCACCGTGAGGGACACGGCGATCCGGCCGTACATGTCGCCCTGCACGTCCCCGCCGTGCGCGCCCGGCCCGTCGGGCACGTCCCGGGTGCCGGACGTGGAGCGGACGACGACCTGCGGGCGCTCCAGTACGGCGGTGCCGCCGTTCTTCTTGACGGTGACGGCCGGGCCCGCGGCCTTCGCCTTCGCGCCGGCGGTCAGCGCGGCGGCGGTACGGCCGACCTTGCTGCGGCTGCCGAAGAGCCACTCCGCGATGTACGCGAAGAAGGCCAGGGTGTAGACGGCCATCGCGGAGTAGATCAGCGTGTTGCTGATACTCGCGAGGTGTTCGTTGGTCGCGGCGGCGAGAGTCACTTCTCAGGCCCTTCGGCAGGTACGACGTGAGGGTCGGGGGAATCGGGGTCGTTCTCGGGGCCGGGGGCCCCGGGAGCCTGGTCGTACAGGATCCCGGCGAGGTCGCCGAGCTCCTCGGGCACCTTGGCGGACTCGCTGCGGCCGAGCCCGGCCATCTCGACGACGGTCACCCCGTCGGCGCCCTTCACCGCGCGCACCCACACCCGGCGGCGCTGGATGAACAGGGAGCCGGCGAGACCGAAGATCGCGGCGAGTGCGCCGGTCAGCGCCCAGCCGCTCGCGGGCTGCTGGGTGACCTGGAAGTTGGCCCACTGCCTGGTGCTCTCGTAGGTGATCGAACCGGCGCCGTCCGGGAGCGTGAGGGTCTCGCCGGGCCTGAGGTTCCCGCGCAGCTGGAGGTCCTTGGAGTCCTTGAACCCCTTCATGTGGGACGTGTCGAGCTGGTACACGCTCTGCGGGATGCCCGAGTTGACGCCGAGATCGCCGTGGTAGGGCTCCAGGTTCAGCACCGGGTTGCGCAGCGCGGGGAACGTGGAGCCCACCTCGTTGCCCTCGGTGTACGTCGGCAGGAACGTGGCCTTGATGCCGAGCTGCTCGCTCACGCCCTTGGCGTCCCGGTAACCGTCGTAGACCTTGATCACGCCGGAGGAGGTGACGTTGGCGTCCAGCGGGAGCAGCGGTACGGCGTCGTGGAAGACGACGTCGCCCTTGCCGTCGCGGACGGTGATCACGGGGGCGTAGCCGTGGGCGGTGAGGTAGACCTTCGAGTCGTCGATCTCCAGCGGGTGGTTGACCTTGACGACGGTCTTCTTCTCCTTGCCGTAGGCGCCGACGCTGTAGGTGAGGGCGGCCTGGTAGGTGCGCGGAGTGCCCTTGTTGGGGCCGCTCTCCTCGTACGTCCCGGTGAACTTCTTCAGGTCGAAGCTGAACGGTGTCAGGGCGTCGACGCCGAAGAGGTTGCCGGACTTGAAGTCGTCGTAGGAGGGCAGCACGTTGGAGAAGCCGTCGCCCTCGACGACCAGTTTGTTGCCCTCGGACTTGTAGAGCTGGCCCCAGGCGAAGGCGACCAGCATCACGATCAGGGCCATGTGGAAGACGAGGTTGCCGACCTCGCGGAGGTAGCCCTTCTCGGCGGCGACGGCGTCCCCGGCGAGGTGTGCGCGGAAGCGGCGCTTCTTGAGCAGGGCGAGCGCGGCCTCGCGGACCTGCTCCGGCTCGGCCCCGGTGCGCCAGGTCGTGTAGGCGGGCAGCCGGGTCAGCCGCTTGGGGGCGCCCGGCGGGCGGCCGCGCAGCTGGCCCACGAACTGCCAGGTGCGGGGCACGATGCAGCCGATGAGGGAGACGAACAGCAGGATGTAGATCGCGGAGAACCACACCGAGCTGTAGACGTTGAAGAGGCCGAGCTTGTCGTAGACCGGCGCGAGAGTGGTGTGCCGCTGCTGGAAGTCGGCGACCTTCGTGGCGTCGTTGCCGGTCTGCGGGATCAGCGAGCCGGGGATCGCGCCGAGCGCCAGCAGCAGCAGGAGCAGCAGGGCGACGCGCATGGAGGTGAGCTGGCGCCAGAACCAGCGGGCCCAGCCGACGACACCGAGGGCGGGGACGTTGGCCAGGGTCTCCACGGGCGCGGTGGACAGCTGGGAGCCCGCGGCGCCGAGGTCCGGCTCCTCGGGAGCGGCGGGCGTCTCGCTGACTGTGCTCTTGCTCATGGATCAGATCCCCACGGTGAAGCCGGCGGACCAGGACTGAAGGTCCTGCACGATTCGGTCCCACGCACCGGTCAGCAGCAGCAGACCGGTCACGATCATCATCGTGCCGCCGATCCGCATCACCCACGCGTAGTGGCGCTTGACCCAGCCGAAGGCGCCGAGCGCCTTGCGGAAGGCGACCGCGGCGAGCACGAAGGGCACGCCGAGACCGAGGCAGTAGGCGACGGTCAGTATGGCACCGCGGCCGGCACTCGCCTCGTTGTAGGAGAGCGCGATCACCGAGGTCAGGGTCGGGCCGATGCACGGCGCCCAGCCGATGCCGAACAGCGCGCCCAGCAGCGGGGCGCCGATCAGGCCGGCGACGGGCTTGCGGTGGAAGCGGAACTCCCGCTGGCTCATCCAGGGCATCAGGCCCATGAAGAAGACACCCATGACGATCATGAGGACGCCGAGCACCTTCGACAGGACGGCCTTGTGTTCCTGCAGGTTGTCGCCGAAGTAGCCGAACAGGGCACCGCTGGAGACGAACACCGCGGTGAAGCCGAGTACGAAGAGGGAGGCGCCGGCGACCATCCGCCCGCGCCGGGCCTCGGCCAGATCGGTGCCCGCGACTCCGGTGACGTACGAGAGGTAGCCGGGGACGAGCGGCAGGACGCACGGGGAGAAGAAGGACACCAGTCCGCCGAGGAGGGCGATGGGCAGGGCCAGCAGCAGGGCCCCGTTCATCACCGTCTGGTTGGGGTCGGTCGCCGCGGCGAGCGTGGTGACAGCGCTCACGTCACTTCTCCGCGAGGACCGGGGTGATCATCTTGCGCAGCTTCTCCTCGCTGAGCGCGGCCAGCGAGCGGGCGGCGATCCTGCCCTCGCGGTCGATGACCAGGGTGGAGGGGATGGCCTGCGGGTTGAGGGTGCCCTTGTCGAAGCGGAGCAGCAGCTTGCCCGTCGGGTCGTACAGGCTGGGGTAGGTGATGCCGTACTGCTTGTCGAAGGCGACGGCGTTCTTGCTGCTGGTGTCGCGGGTGTTGATGCCGACGAACTGCACGCCGTCGGCGCCGAGGTCGTCGTAGACCTTCTGGAAGTTGGGCGCCTCGGCCCGGCAGGGGGCGCACCAGGAGCCCCAGATGTTGAGGACGACGACCTTGCCCTTGTAGTCGGCGACATCGAGCTGCTTGCCGTCGATGGTCTTGCCGGACAGGTCGGGCGCCGCGTCCCGCTCCCCCTTCCCTGCGGTGGAGATGCCGTCCTTGCCCATCACGAAGTTCGTGTCACCGCCTCCGCCGGAGGTGCCTCCGGAGGTGCAGGCGGACAGCAGCAGCGTCGCGGCGGCAGCGGCGACGGCAACGGACACGGGGGTGCGGCTGGCACTCATGTGAAAAGTTTCGCATGCCCGTTCTGGGGATCTTGCGCACCCCCCGCGCGGGTGGAAAACCGCATTTCAGGCGGCGGTTCCGGTGGGGCTGGGGGAGCCGGCGATGTCCTTGAGGAACTCCTTCCAGCCCCCGGCCGGCTGCTGTCCGACCTCCAGGGTGCGCAGCTTGGCCAGCACCTCCGGCTTCTGCACGTCCATCCAGTCCACGAACTGCCGGAAGGAGACCAGGCGCACGTCCGCGCCCTTCTCCTTCTCCCGCGCGATGTGCTTGAACGACTCCTCGACGGCGTCCATGTAGATGCCGCCGTTCCACTGCTCGAAGTGGTTGCCGACGAAGAAGGGCGCGCGGTTCGTCTCGTATGCCCGCTTGAATCCGGATATGTACGCCTGGGCGGACTGCTGCCGCCAGCCCGGGTAGTTGTGGCTCGGGGCGTTGGTCGAGTTGATCGACTGGTTGGCGAGCATGTTGTAGTCCATGGAGAGGACCTCGAACGAGCGTCCGGGGAAAGGTATCTGCTGCAACGGCAGGTCCCAGAGCCCCTGCTTCTTCTGCGGCCAGGTCTGACGGCCGCCCGGCGAGGAGGCGTCGTAGCGCCAGCCGAGGGCGCGGGCGGTGGGCAGCAGGTTGTCCTGGCCGAGGAGGCAGGGCGTACGGCCGCCGACGAGTTCCTTCTCGTAGTCGAAGGGGAGGGCCGGCAGGTCGGTCCAGCCGGTGTTGGTCCGCCACTCCTTGACGAAGCCCTTCGCCTGGTCGATCTCGCTGCGCCACTGCCGCGGCGTCCAGTTGCCGACGCTGCCGCTCCCGCCGCAGAAGTGCCCGTTGAAGTGGGTGCCTATCTCGTGCCCCTCCAGCCAGGCCCGGCGCACGTTGGTGAGCGTCATCCGCACGTGCTCGTCGGTGAGGTACCCGATGTCGGAGGCGCCGCGCGGGTTGTTCGGGGGGTCGTAGAGCCGCTTCTTCGACTCGGGCAGCAGATAGAGCCCAGAGAGGAAGAAGGTCATGGACGCGCCGTGCTCCTTGGCGAGGTCCAGGAAGCGCGGGAAGAGACCGTTGCCGACCTCGCCGGCCCCGTCCCAGGAGAAGACGACGAACTGCGGCGGCTCCTGGCCCGGCTCCAGCGGCTCGGGCTTCGCGGGCTGGTGGGGCTGCTTGCCGGTGAAGGACGTGGAGCCGTCGCCGAGGGGGCGCGCGGAGGGCTTGGGGCTGCCGGAGCCCTTCTTGCCGGACCGGCCGGAACCGCCGGGCGCGCCCGGCCCGTCCGAGTCGGTGAGACCGCCGCACCCCGCGAGTCCGGCAGCGGCGGCGGCCCCGGCACCGAGTCCGAGTGCTCCCCTTCGGGTGATGGCGCGCATGGCAACCCCGTTCGTCACGTTCCCTGGTGGTCACCCATTCAGAGCACATGGCGAACGAGGAGGTTCCGCTGATACTTCCGGATTCCGTAACAGAACGGAGCAGAGGCAACCAGAAAGGCCTTACATCCCGAAAGGTTCCGGTCGATAAGGCACTTAGGCCCCGAATGCCTTGCCCTGTCCCTGCCCCTTCACCGGCCTGGCACCGGCGCGCAGGTGGACCGGCACGAGGTCGATGGCCGGCTCGCTGTAGCCGACCGAGACGATCCTGTCGCCCTGGTAGGTGAAGGTCGTCAGCGAGGCGAGCGTGCACTGCCGCTTGCGCGGGTCGTGCCACAGCCGGCGCCGCTCGACGTAGGACCGCACGATCCAGATCGGCAGCTGGTGGCTGACGAGCACGGCCTCGTGCCCGCGGGCCGCGTCCTTGGCGGCGTCGAGGGCCCCCTTCATCCGGACGACCTGGTCGACGTACGGCTCGCCCCAGGACGGCCGGAACGGGTTGACGAGGTGCTTCCAGTTCTCGGGCCGGCGCAGCGCCCCGTCCCCGACCCCGAAGGTCTTCCCCTGGAAGACGTTGCCGGCCTCGATGAGCCGCGAGTCGGTGGCGAGGTCGAGGCCGTGCGCCTTGGCGATCGGGGTCGCCGTCTCCTGCGCCCGCTCCAGCGGCGAGGCCACGACATGCGTCACGTCGCGGGAGGCGAGGTGCTCGGCGACCCGGTCGGCCATCTGCCGGCCGAGCTCGGAGAGGTGGTAGCCGCCGAGACGGCCGTAGAGGATCCCGTCCGGGTTCTCGACCTCGCCGTGCCGCATGAGGTGGACGACGGTGATGTCCTGGGAGCCGTTGCTGTTGCTCTCGGGCGTGGTCATGCTGCTGTGGCCTCCGCAGCCGCTCGGGCCGCCGCCGGAAGGGCGTCGGCGATCCGCTGGATGGCCCGGTCGTCGTGGGCCGTGGACACGAACCAGGACTCGAAGGACGACGGCGGCAGATAGACGCCGTTCGCCAGCAGCGAGTGGAAGAAGGCGGTGAAGCGGAAGGACTCCTGTGCCTTGGCGTCCTCGTAGGTGCGGACCGGGCGGTCCGTGAAGAAGACGGAGAACATGTTGGAGGCGCTCTGCAGGGTGTGCGCGACGCCCTCCTTGGCCAGCGCCCCGGAGACCAGCGCCTGGATCTGCTCGGACACCGCGTCGACCCTGGCGTACGCGGCGTCGTCGAGGAGGCGGAGCTGGGCGAGGCCGGCGGCGGTGGCGACCGGGTTCCCGGAGAGGGTGCCGGCCTGGTAGACGGGCCCGGCCGGGGCGAGGTGCGCCATGACGTCGGCCCGCCCGCCGAAGGCGGCCGCGGGGAAGCCGCCGCCCATGACCTTGCCGAAGGTCATCAGGTCGGGCCTGACCCCGTCGATCCCGTACCACCCGGCGCGGCTGGTCCGGAAACCGGTCATGACCTCGTCGGAGATGTACAGCGCGCCGTTCTGCGCGCACGCGTCCTTCAGCCCCTGGTTGAAGCCGGGCAGCGGCGGTACGACGCCCATGTTCCCCGGGGAGGCCTCGGTGATCACGCAGGCGATCTCACCGGGGTGCCGGTGGAAGGCCTCGTGCACCGCCTCCAGGTCGTTGTACGGCAGGACGATCGTGTCGCCGGCCTGCGCGCCGGTGACACCCGGGGTGTCCGGCAGCGCGAAGGTGGCGACGCCGGACCCGGCCGCCGCGAGCAGCGAGTCGACGTGGCCGTGGTAGCACCCGGCGAACTTGATCACCTTGGTGCGCCGGGTGAAACCGCGGGCGAGCCGGATCGCCGACATGGTCGCCTCGGTCCCGCTGGAGACCAGCCGCACCTGCTCCACGGGCTCGACGCGCGCCACGATCTCCTCGGCGAGCGCCACCTCGCCCTCACCGGGCGTACCGAAGGAGGTACCGCGGGCGACGGCTTCCTGGACGGCCGCGATGACCTCGGGGTGGGAGTGCCCGAGGATCATGGGACCCCAGGAGCAGACGAGGTCGACGTACTCCCGCCCGTCGGCGTCGGTCAGGTACGGACCCGTACCGGACACCATGAAGCGGGGCGTCCCGCCCACGGCACGGAAGGCACGGACCGGCGAGTTCACACCGCCCGGCGTGACGGCGGCCGCTCGGTCGAACAGCGCCTGCGAGACAGGCGCATCGTATGAATAGGGCAGTTCGGTCATGACCTGCGGCTTCTCCGACCTTCTCCGACTTGCTGGACTCCGGTTGCCAGTGACTCCCCAGGGTAGGCCAGTGCGGACGGCGGGCACCGGACGGCCGGTGCCGCCTCCCCGTCGGCGCCTCCCCCGCCGTCCGTCATCTGCGAAACTGAGACGGACTGAGCCTGATAGACGTAGCTCACAACGACCGGGTGTCCAGTGGCTGCGAAGATCCTGCGGACAGGTGTTTCAACGCACGTTTCGGCGGGCGGCCGTGGGGGAGGTCACTGACACGATGATCGGGTTGCGCGGCCGGGGCCACGCGTCCTAGAAAAGCAGTCGGGTGGAGATATGCATCGCGGTGGCGGACTGGGCGAGGGGACTGACGACCTGGGTCCTCGACGTGCCCGGCGGGGAAGGCACCGGCGCGACGCGGAGGAAGCCAACGAAGCACGGCAGAGCCAGGGCATGAACCAGGGTGTACCGAACGAGCCCGAGCGGGCCGACCGGCGAGTCGACCGCAGGGTCGATCGCCTCCGGGCGGAGAGCAGGAATGGTGGTCGGGTGGGGGTGACGTACAAGTACTTCGGCGCGCCGGACGGCGCGACGGCGGCCCGCGTCCCGATCTCGATGCGCCCCGAGGAACTCGGCGGCGACGAGCTCGGCATGAACGGCATGTTCACCAAGATCAAGCCGGAGACGATGGCCGCGATGGTCCTGACCGGCATCGAAGGCGTCCCCCTGCACAAGGTGCCCCCGCTCGAGCTGGTCGTCCTGCACCCCGACTACGCGGTCGTGAAGCTCCCCATGACCGTCGTGGACCCCCTCCGCGACATCGGCGAGGAAGCGGTGGGCGCGGCGGCCTTCATCTGGTCCACGGTCCCGGACCGGGGCGGGCCGCGCGACGCGTTCAACGTGTACCAGCTGCTGCACGAATGGCAGGACTTCTCGCATCGGCTGCATGAGGCGGGGCATCAGCCTTATTGCCTGGTGTGGCCCTGACCTCGGGTTTCGTGGGGTTCGGGCGGGGTCTCGGCGGTCCGGGCCGGGGTGGAGCGTGGGGGCGGGCCACCCCGGTCGGGTCTCATCTCATGTGCTTCACCGGCTTGGTGGCGGCGTGGACCAGGTACTCCAGGGGGCCGCGGCGGAAGAAGCGGGACCAGATCGCGGCGAACCCGATCGCTCCGAGGATGAACATGAGCAGCGGCACCCAGGACTGCTGGGTGCTGGTCCCGGCGGGCACGGACAGCGCGGACTGTGCGAGGAAGTGGCCGACGTAGGCGGTCAGGGACATGGTGCCCACGGCGATGACCGGTGTGGCCAGGCGGCGCAGTCGCGGCAGGCGGTCCATCGCCACCGTCGCCCCGACGATCACGAGGATCGCGACACCGACGCTGCCGATGATGTCGAACGTGGTGCCGCTGTGCGGCCCGGCCGTCAGGAGCATCGACGCCGGCCGCTCGGGGAACGACCCGCTGTCGAGGGATACCGATCCACTGTCGAGGGGCAGTGAACCCGAGCTGCCGGACGACCCGTCTTCGGCCATGCTCCGCAACGCGTCCTTTCCGGCGAGCAGCAAGGACATGCCGTATGCGGAAACGGTGAGAGCGGCACCGAGCGCGGCCAGGCGGCGCTGGGCAGTGCCGGAGGACAGGTCGAGGCGGCCCAGCGCCATGCCCGCGATCACGAACGACATCCACGTGAGCGCCGGGTAGAAGCCGGTGAGCAGCAGATCGAGCACTCCCACCTCGCTGAGGCGGCGCAGCGGGTCATGGGCGTTGATGCTCTGCTGGACCGACTCGCTCAGCAGCGAGGTCAGGGCGAAAGCCAGCTGCGGTGCGACGAGGGCGAACGCGGCCGCGATGATCGCGAGGGTCATGGCGCGCAGTCGCACCAGGGGCAGGGCCAGCAGGAAGTAGACCCCGTAGAAGCCGAGGATGATCACTCCCCCGTATTCCGTCGCCATCACGGTGCCCAGCGCCAGCAGGACGACGGCGCGGATCGCGATCCGGGCCTTCGCCTGCCGACCGGCCAGGCCGGTCTTGGGCTCGCGGCGGCCGGCGAGCAGCATCAGTGAGAACCCGGCGAGGGTGGCGAACAGGACCGACGAGTGCCCGTCCGCCAGGTACCGGATCCAGCCGGCGACGCCGTCCGTGGCCGACAGCGGGGGGCCGATGTGCACGACGTACATGCCGAACACCGCCAGCGCGCGGGCCAGGTCCACCCCGACGAGGCGCCCCATCGAGGCACCGGGCGAGGCCGGCGCGGCGGACTCGGGGGAGGTTCGGGGCGGCGGAGGCGAGTTCTCCTGCGGAGCTGATGTCTCCTGCGGCGGCTGTGTCTGTGTCATACGGAGAACTTCGCGTGGACGTCAGGGGGCGGACCATCCGGCGGTCTTCGGTGAGTCCCCCGCCGATCGGCGGGTACCGCCCTGCCGACCGGCGGAGTCCCGGTCCCCGGCCGGTCCGGTGCGACCGGACGGCTGTCTTCTTCCGCCACTCGGCGGGGGTGGACCCGACGGTTGCCGGATGGGCGCGGGGCGGACGGGCTTCCAGGCTGGAGGCATGGCACACCGTGCGCGACGCAACCGAGCGCGAGGACGTCCTCGGACCACCGGCCGACGTGACGGACCGTGACGCCGCCCCTGGCAGAGGCGAGTTCTCGTCCGCCCCGAGGCAGCCGAAGCTTTGGTGCACACCCTCGCCGGGAGCACAGCCGGGCTCGTCCACTGACCCGGCACATGCTCACGCCCTGGTGCGCCGGACCGCTGATGCGGTGCCCGGCACGCTTCAGAAGAAAGGAATGTCGTGAACACCGCATCCGCCCCGACGACGGATGGAACTCCCCTGTCCACGCGCCTGTCCACGCGCCTGTCCACGCGAGAAACGATCAAGGCGCTGTACGCGTACATCCGGCCGCACCGGTGGGCCGTCGCCCTCGGCCTGCTGTGCGCCCTCGTCGGGGCCGCCGGGGGGCTGCTGCAGCCGCTGGCCACGAAGACACTGGTGGACCGGCTCGCCTCCGGTGAGACCATCACCGGAATACTGATCGCACTCACCGTCCTGGTCCTCCTGGGCACGGCGGTCGAGGCGTTCGGCGCGTACGTGCTGGAGCGGACGGCGGAGTCGGTGGTCCTGGCCGCGCGGCGCACCCTGGTGGGGCGGTTGCTGCGGTTGCGGATCGCGGAGTGGGAGCGGGTCCCGCCGGGTGATCTGATGTCCCGGGTCACCTCGGACACGACGTTGCTGCGGGCGGTCAGCACCCAGGCGGTCGTCTCCGCGGCCACCGGCGCGGTGGCCTTCGTGGCGGCGATCGTGATGATGGCGTTCCTGGACGTCGTACTGCTGGGTGTGACGCTCGGTGTGGTCGTGCTGGTCGGCGGGGCCGCCGCGCTGGTGATGCCGCACATCGCCCGCGCCACCGAGCGGGCGCAGGAGGCGGTCGGGGAGATCTCCGTCGCGCTGGAGCGGTCCCTCGGGGCGTTCCGCACTGTGAAGGCGTCCGGTGCCGAGGAGCGGGAGACCGCCCGGGTGGAGGCGGCGGCGCGGCGGGCGTGGCGGCACGGCGTGAAGAGCGCGAAGTGGGAAGCCGTGGCGGGCTCGGCGGACGAACTCGCCGTCCAGCTGGCGTTCCTGGCGGTGCTCGGGGTCGGCGGGGCGCGGGTTGCGTCCGGGGAGATCCCCGTGTCCACCCTCATCGCCTTCCTGCTGTACCTCTTCTACCTGATCGAGCCGGTGTCCAAGCTGGTCGACGCCGTGTCCCACTATCAGGAGGGAGCCGCCGCGATCTCCCGGATCGCGCAGGTGGAACACCTGTCGGCAGAGCCGGCCGGCCGCCGGACGGGCACCCTGCCCAGGCAGGTGGCAACGGTGTCGGTCCGCTTCGAGGACGTGTCCTTCCGCTACCGTCCGGACCTGCCGTACACCCATCGGCAGGTGAGCTTCGAGGTGCCGCGCACCGGGATGACGGCCTTCGTCGGCCCCTCGGGCGCGGGCAAGTCGACGGTGTTCGCGCTCATCGAGCGGTTCTACGAGGCCACCGGCGGCCGAATCCTGGTCGACGGAAAAGACGTGCGGGACTGGTCCCTGGCCGAGCTGCGGTCCGCCATCGGGTACGTGGAACAGGACGCCCCGGTGCTGGCCGGCACACTCAGGGAGAACCTTGTCTTCGCCGCGCCCGGCGCGACGGACGACGACATCCGCGACGTCCTGGCCCGGACGAAGCTCGACACCCTCGTCGGGCGCCTGCCCCACGGCCTGGACACCCCGGTCGGACACCGCGGCTCGAAGCTGTCGGGCGGCGAGCGGCAGCGCATCGCCATCGCCCGCGCCCTGCTGCGGGGCCCCCGGCTGCTGCTCCTGGACGAGGCGACCTCGCAGCTCGACGCCGTCAACGAGCTCGCGCTGCGGGACGTCGTCACGGAGGTGGCCCGTGAGACCACCGTGCTGGTGGTGGCCCACCGCCTGTCGACGGTGACCGGCGCCGACCGGATCGTCGTCATGGAATCCGGACGGGTCCGCTCGGTGGGCACCCATGAGGAACTGGCGACCCAGGACCCGCTGTACGCGCGGCTGGCAGCCACCCAACTCCTGGCCACCGCGCGATGACCCACCAGAACAGCAGGACGTTCCGGTCGGTCAGTCCGCCCCGAGCGGGATCCGCAGCCGCACCCGGTAGCCGCCTTCGGCCGTCGGGCCCGACTCCAGGGTCCCGTGCAGGATGTCGGCCCGTTCCCGCAGACCGATCAGGCCCTGCTGCGAACCGGGCAGGGCCAGGGAGGGACGGGTGGGCGCGGTGTTGGTGACAGTCACTCCGACGTCGTCGCCGTCCTGCCACAGTTCGACGCGGGCCGCGGCGCCCGGGGCGTGCTTGCGTACGTTGGTCAGCGCCTCCTGGACCGTGCGGTAGACGGCTCGTTGGGCGGGGGTGCCCACGGCGGGCGGGAGCTCACCGGTCAGCTCCGCGTGAGTGCCGCTTGATTCCACCAGTTTGTGCAGGTCGGCGAGAGTGGGCTGAGGCGTCAGGTCGGTGGCGCGACCGCCGGAGGCGCGCAACAGCGTGACCATGGTGCGCAGTTCGTCGAGCGTGGTGACGCTCAGCGAACGGATCGTGCGGGCGGCCTCCTTGGCGTCCGCGTCCTTGGTGGCGACCTGGAGGGCTCCGGCCCGTACGGCGATCAGGCTGACCTGGTGGGAGACCACGTCGTGCATCTCCCGTGCCAGCTGGGCGCGTTCACGGGCGAGCACGGCCTGGGCGTGCAGGGCCCGCTCGTGTTCCCTGGCCTCCTCGATCTCGTCCAGCCGCCGCGCCAGGTCCCGTTGTGCCTGGAGAAGCTGGCCGAAGAGGACCGGGGCGGCAGAGGTCGCCAGGCCGTACACGAAGAAGACCAGCGTCATGGTCCGGTCGGCCTCGGCCAAGGGCCACGGGGTACTGCCCGCGACGGCGGCCAGGGCGACGCACACCGCGAGGAGACGGCGGTTGCGGGAGCACTCGGCCAGGGTGAACAGCGCCACGAGCACAGCGACGGCGACATCCTGCATCAGCGCGATGGGCAGGGTGAGCAGGAACACGGCGAGCGGGAACCGGCGCCGGAACGCCAACGCGGCGCAACCGACCGCGGCCAGCGAGACCCCGAGGCCCGTGTGCTCCCACATGTTCAGCCATACGTCCACGGCCGCCACCGCCACCAGAAGGACGTCGACGACCGGAGTGGGAACCCGCTTCCAGGCAGCTGGGGCGCGGCTCATCGTCCGGCCTGCGACTGCGGGCGCTCGTCGAGCAGCCCGGCCCGCTGCGCCAGCAGCGCGGCCTGCACCCGGCTCGTCACCCGCAGCTTCGTGAGGATCGCGCTGACGTGGTCCTTGACCGTGCCGGCGCTCAAGTGGATGCGCGCCCCGATGTCCGCGTTCGACAGGCCGTCCGCCACCAGGACGAGGACATCGCGCTCCCGGGCGGTGAGCAGCCGGACGCGGGCCGCCTCCTCGTCGACGGCCGCCCCGCTGCCGGGGTGGTTGCGCAGCAGTGTCCGCGACGCCTTGGGGGACAGCACGATGCCGCCCGCGGCAAGCGTGCGCACCAGGTGGGCGAGCTGCTCCGGCTCGGTGTCCTTCAGGAGGAAACCGGCAGCGCCGGAGAGCAGCGCGGTCAGGATGTACTCGTCGGCGTCGAACGTCGTCAGCATCGCCACCACCGGCGGATCCGGTATCGCGCGCAGCTCGCGCAGGACGGTGAGCCCGTCGACGTCCGGCATCCGGATGTCCAGCAGGACCACGTCGGGCCGCTCCCGGCGCATGGTCTCCACGGCACCGCCCCCGCCGGCGGTCGCAACGACCTCGATGTCCTCGGCCGCACCCAGGATGAGTTCGAAGCCGGAACGGACCAGGGCCTCGTCGTCCACCACCACTACCCGGATCACGCGCTCCGCCTCACCTTCGTCCATGCCGTCCGGCCCATGCCGACTCGACCCTAAAGCCCCTGCACAGGCCCGGCGGCCAGACAGACGCCGGCTCCAGCCACACGGCGGGGCAGCTCCCACCGATCGGCAGGGACATCACAGACCCCAGGTCAGCGCCCCACCCCTCCCCATCGCTGCACGAATGGCAGGACTTCAGCCATCGGCCGCATGAGGCGGGGCGTCAGCCTCATTGCCTTGTGGGGCCCTGACCTAGGGCCTCATTGGTCGCGAGCGGGGTCTTCGGGCCTCGCCCATTTCCGCGCCGGAGAGGGGCCGTCAGGCGGCCAGGGCACTTTGAGGGCGCCTCGCTCGAGCCGCTGCGGTGGCGTCGGCCGCGCAAAGTGTTCGTGGGCTGCGGGAAATCCCGGCTGCCGTCCGGTTCTTGTCACGGAGCCGTTGCTGGGGCCGGTGCCGTCCCTGGAGCTGTCGGGGATCGACTGGGTGATCGTCGGCGGCGAGAGCGGCCCGGATCGCCGGCCGCTGGACCTGGCCTGGGTCCGTGACGTTCGAGACCGGTGCGTCGGCCTTCGGGCCGCTCCGTTCTTCAAGCAGGTCGGTGGGCTGACGGAGCTGTCGGGCGGTGGGATGTGAGTCGTCAGGAGGTGCGAGCGTCGGAGTTCTCGCGGTTTGCGAGGACCTCGGCCATGTGTGTCTGCGCCCAGTTTCTGAGCCCGCGCGTCACGTGGTGGAGCGAGAGGCCGAGGTCGGTCAGCTCGTAGGAGACGGTGACAGGGACGGTTGGCTTCACGGTACGGGTGAGCAGACCATCGTGCTCCAGCGACCGTAGCGTCTGGGTCAGCATCTTCTGGCTGACCCCGGCCAGAAGACGAGAGATCTCGGAGTAACGCATCGCTTTCGGAGTGTCTGCGGGTGCTGCACCGGGCTGGCCAGGGCTGTTGTCGCCGCCCAGCGCACACAGGATCAGGACGACCCACTTGTCCGAGATTCGGTCCAGCAGCTGCCGGCTGGGGCACCCTGCCAGGAACGCGTTGTATTCCGCCTTGGCCTGAGCCCTCTTCTGGGCCGCCTTCGTCGTCGTCACTGATCGCACCTCTCACCGATGGGTGGGTTACGCACTCCGAAGTGCCTACTTCCCGACAGGAAGTTTCTCTCCAATGCTGGTGCAGGGAGGCAGCAGGCGCCACCCCCCAAGTGCACGACGAAAGGCAACAGGATGAGCACACCTTCCCTCTCTCTTCCCGGCGGCACCTGGACTCTGGGTGACCTGACCGTCACCCGGTTCGGCTACGGCGCCATGCAACTGGCCGGCCCGTGGGTCATGGGGCCGCCCACCGATCGCGAGGGTGCCCTGGCCGTTCTGCGTGAAGCGGTCGGCCTCGGTATCACCCACATCGACACCAGCGACGCCTACGGGCCGCGCGTCACCAATGAGTTGATCCGCGAGGCACTGCACCCCTATCCCGAGTCGCTGCACATCGTGACCAAGGTGGGCGCGACCCGCGACGAACAGGGTGGCTGGCCCACGGCCCGGCGACCCGAAGATCTGCGCCGCCAGGTCCACGACAACCTCAAGTCCCTCCGGCTCGACGAACTCGACCTGGTCAACCTCCGGCTCGGCAACGCCGAAGGTCCCCAGCCCGGCTCGCTCGCTGAGGCGTTCGAGGCGCTCGTGGAACTCCAGCAGCAGGGCCTGATCCGCCACCTCGGGGTCAGCAACGCCACCGAGGAGCAGGTCACCGAGGCACAGAGCATCGCGCCGATCGTGTGCGTGCAGAACATGTACAACCTCGCCCACCGCCACGACGACAAGCTCATCGACCGGCTCGCCGCCGACGGCGTCGCGTACGTGCCCTTCTTCCCCCTCGGGGGCTTCACCCCGCTTCAGTCATCGGCGCTCTCGGCGGTCGCCGCTCGATTGAAGGCGACACAGATGTCCGTCGCACTGGCCTGGCTGCTGCAGCGATCACCGAACATCCTGCTCATCCCCGGCACCTCATCGACAGCGCACCTGCGCGAGAACATCGCCGGCGCGGGACTCTCCCTCTCTCATGAGGACTTGACCGAGCTGGACGACATCGGCCGCTGAATCCCCCGTAGCTGAACGGCCCACAAGCCGCGACCGAAGCCGGCATTCGAGTTTCGGCCCCGGTCACCTTCGCGCGACCGGGGCCGAAGCAGGAGCCACCGACGTGCTGGCTGGCCCACTTCGAACGCCCGGGCACGTCCAACGGACCGACCGAGGCCGTCAACGGACGGCTCGAACAGTTTCCAGGATCGCTCTCGTGCAGACCCTGAGCTTTCCTACTCGGCCGGGCGATGTCCCGGTGCCGCCCGGACGTGCGCGCGTTCGCCTTGTCTGCCGATGAGACTCAGGAACTCGACGGGACCAGCGCTGGTGGCCCCGAACCAGTGCGGAGTGCGCGTGTCGAACTCTGCGGCCTCCCCGGCCTTGAGGATGAGGTCGTGTTCCGCGAGTACAAGGCGGAGCGTTCCGTTGAGGACATAGACCCAGTCGTAACCCTCGTGGGTGCGCAGGTCGGGTTCGGCGTCGTCACTTCCGGTCGGGAGGACGAACTTGTAGGCCTGGATTCCTCCGGGCCTACGGGTCAGCGGCAGGATGACCGAGCCGTCGCTGCAGGTGATGGGACGCAGACTGATGCGGGGGTCGCCGGTCGGCGGCGCATCGACGAGCTCGTCGAGTGTGACCCCGTAGGCGCGAGCAAGCGGAAGCAGCTGCTCGAGCGTGGGACGTCGCAGGCCCGCCTCGAGCCGGGACAAGGTGCTGGTGGAGATGCCTGTCTCCTCCGCGAGGTCGGCGAGCGTGACGTCTCGATGCAGCCGAAGGCGTTTCAACCTCGGTCCGACGGCGTCAAGAGTGCGGTCGATGGCTTCATCCACCCTCCCATTTTGCCATTCGGCAACAACGTTTGCGCATCCTCCTTCTCTCTCGGCACCGTGAAGAACGAACCGAGGAACGCACCCGCAGAGGGGGTGCGCGATCCGCCGACGCGGGTGAGCCCGGCGGACCTGTTGGACGTGGCCGCGACGACATCACCGGCTATGGCGGAGAGATCGTCGCGGACGAGGAGGGCGACCTGTGACGCACGGATTCGACAAGGACTTCTGGGAGCGGCACTGGCAACAGGGGCGAGCTGGGCGCCCCGGTTCCATGGGCGGCAACCCGCCGAACCCGTACCTCGCTCGTGAGGCCGGCGGCCTGACACCGGGCACGGCACTGGATGCGGGGTGCGGCAGCGGTGCCGAGGCAATCTGGCTCGCCTCCCGCGGCTGGCACGTCACCGCAGCCGACATCTCGTCCGAGGCCCTTGCCCGCGCGGCCGAGCGCGCGGCGACGATCGGGGCCCCCGAGCGCTTGCAGTGGGTCGAGGCGGATCTGAGCCACTGGAGCCCGGACGCGCAGTTCGACCTGGTCATGACCCACTACGCCCACCCGGCGATGCCCCAGCTGGAGTTCTACGACCGCATCGCCGGATGGGTGGCTCCCGGCGGCACGCTGCTTGTCGTGGGGCACCTGCACACCACGGGCTCCACCGGCCACGGGCACCACCCTCCTGCCGAAGCGTCGGCCACCCCCGCGGTCATCACCGCGCGCATGGACGGCACGGAGTGGGAGATCGTCACCGCTGAAGAGTGCCTCCGCACGCTCACCGGCCCCGGTGGCCGAGCGGTCCCCCTCCACGATGTCGTCGTACGCGCCACCCGACGCCGGTGATCACACCATCCGACAGCGCCAGGGCTTGCTGTTCCGGCGCCGATTCCCCTTGCCTTCTCGATAAGGAAGCCCATGAGTACGAACCGGTCCCCGGACGCGGAAGCCGCCGCCCCGACCATCCAAGACCCGCGACGACGACGCACGATCCTGGCCGGGGTCTGCATCGCACTCATGGCGGTCATCGCTTCGGTGTCCGGGCTGAACGTCGCCCAGCCGGAGCTCACCGTCGCGTTCGACGCCTCGCAGACCGAGGTCCTGTGGTTCATCAACGTCTACACCATCACTCTGGCCGCGTTGCTTCTGCCGCTCGGTGCGATGGGCGACCGGTGGGGTCGCAGGCCGGTGCTGCTCGCGGGCCTGCTCGTCTTCGGAACAGCGAGTGCGGCGGCCGGCCTCGCCACGTCGTCCGAGATCATGCTCGCTGCGCGTTTCCTGAGCGGCGTGGGCGCAGCGATGATCATGCCCGTCACCCTCGCCGTCATCACCTCGACCTTCCCGGACGAGGAGCGCTCCAAGGCGATCGGCGTGTGGACCGGCGTCGCCGGCGGTGGAGGCATCTTGGGGATGTACCTGTCGGCCGTCCTGGTCGACCTGGCGAGCTGGCGGTGGCTGTTCGTCCTGCCGGTCGTGCTCGTCGTCGTCGCCATCGTCATGGCGCTGCGATCCATCCCGAACTCGCGCGAGGCGTCAAGATACGGGTTCGACGCAGTCGGTTCGCTGTCGTCCGTGGTCGCAGTGGTCGGGCTCGTCTTCTTCCTCCACGAGGGTCCCGAGCGAGGCTGGACCACGCCCGCGACGCTGCTGAGCCTCCTCGTCGGCATCACCGCCGCTGTCGGATTCGTGGCCTGGGAGCTGCGCCGGAACGCTCCGCTCCTCGACGTCCGCCTGTTCCGCGAACGAGGTCTCGCGAGCGGTTCCGTGTCGCTCTTGACGGTCTTCGGCGTGCAGGCAGGGATCTTCGTGGTCCTCTTCCCGTACTTCCAGGCAGTGCTCGGCTGGTCCGGCCTTCGCTCCACTCTGGCGCTCATGCCGATGGCGCTGCTGATGATGTTGGCCTCCGGCCTCGCCCCGCAGGCAGCCGCGCGCATCGGCAGCCGCGCGACGATGGCCGCAGGGATCTTCCTGGGCGGCGCGGGACTGGTCCTCATGGCCACCTTCGTCTCCGTCGACGGCGGGTACCTCTCGATCCTCCCCGGCATGCTCGCCGTGGGAATCGGGATGGGGTTGACGATGACCCCCTCCACCGAGGCCATCACCACCGCCTTGCCGCGTGAGCGTCAAGGTGTCGCGTCCGCGCTCAACGACGTCACCCGGGAGTTCGGCACCGCGCTCGGTGTCGCGCTGCTCGGAGCGGTCCTGACCGCCGGCTATCGCGGGGCCATCGACTCCCGGCTCGGCGGAGTGCCGGACGACGCCGCCGAAACCGCCCGCGAGGGCGTCGCCAACGCCCTCGCGGCTGCCGACGGGGTCGGCCCCCAGGCGCAGGCGATGACTCAAGCCGCCCAAGAGTCCTTCGTCGACGGCTGGCAGCAGGCCATGTGGGCAGGCGCAGTGATCATGGCGATCCTGTTCGTCTACGTTCTCGCGCGAGGTCCGCGGCAACGGGCCCAGGATTCCGGTAGTGACAGCCATGAATCCAACGATGTAGTGGCCGACCTGCGCTGACTCACCCGGAGAAGCGAACGCCAGCCGTCGGGACGAGGCCCGCAGGCGCCCTACGTGGCGGGCTTCGAAGCCGCCGGCGAGATCGTGGGCGTCGGCCCGGGCGCCTTCGCGCAGCACATCCACTACGGTGCACGCGTGATCGCCACGGCGTCACCGGCCGAGCACGACACCGTCAGAGCGCTCGGCGCCGACGCGGTCCTGGACAGCGCACGCCCCGATCTGGCCGAGGAGATCACCCGCCTGACCGGCGGTGTCGACCTGGTCCTGGAATCGGTGGAACAGGCCTTCCGGCAACGCCACTGTGACCGCACACCTCATCGCCCAGGCCGCAGTCATCCGAGGGGCGGTCGCGCCCTCGTACAACACCGGGCACGGTTCATCGAACCCAGCGGCGAAACGAACCGGAATCCGCGGAAGATCACCGCCCGCCGTCCACGGACCCGGAAGACAACGGAGCCTGCCACCGGGCTGGTGCGTTCGCTCACCGTGCCTTCTGTGACGCCCGTGTCCCGAGCCCTGCGTGCGCCGCTGGCCGGCCCGGTTACCATCGCCCGGTGAGTACGTACTGGCACGTCGTGCTGCCGCCGCTCTGCGTCTGAACGGGCGCTGACACCGACGGTCTGATCTCCGGCCCCGGCCGACCCCGCGGGGTGGTCAGGGGTGTCTGTCGTGCGCCCGTTCCGGATCCCGTCCCGGACGTCAGCGACCACGAAAGAAACCCGACTGTGCCGAACCGCACGACTCCTGTGACCTCCGCGCGCCCGGCCGCCGCCGGCCCGCGCCCTTCCCGTACCGGTCTCCTCGGCGGCCCCGCGCCGATCCTCGCCTCGGCCGTCCTGTGGGGCACGACCGGCACCGCCGGCAGCCTGGCACCGGCCGGCGCGCCGGCGGCGGCGATCGGCTGTGCCGGTCTCACCCTCGGCGGCCTCCTGCTGTTCCTCACCTCCCGCGGCGCCCGCTCGCTGCCCGCGGCCTGCACGCGTGCCGAGCGGTGGCTGCTCGTCCTCGGCGCGCCGGCGGTGGCCGGGTATCCGGTCACCTTCTATCCGGCGGTGGCCCGCACCGGGGTGGCGGTGGCCACCGTGATCGCGCTGGGCAGCGCGCCGGTCTTCGCCGGACTGCTGGCCTGGCTCACCGGCCGGACCCGGCCGACGGCACGCTGGACCGCTGCCACCGCGGCCGCCGTGCTGGGGTGTGCCCTCCTGGTGCTCGGTCCCGAACTCACCGGATCCGCCACGCCCATGGACCTGACGGGTGTCGTCCTCGCCGCCTGCGGCGGACTGTCGTACGCCGTGTACTCGTTGATCGGCGGCAGGCTCATCCTGCGGGAACACCCCTCCGACGCGGTGATGGGCGTGCTGTTCGGTGCGGCGGGGCTGCTCGTGCTGCCGCTCTTCCTGTTCGTCGACATGCGCTGGCTCGCCACCGCCGACGGCGCCGCGGTGACGGTGTACCTCGCCCTGTTCACCGTCTACCTGGCCTACCGGCTCTTCGGACACGGACTGCGCCGTACGCCTGCGTCGGTGGCCACGTCGCTCACCCTGGCCGAGCCCGCCGTGGCGGCGGTCCTGGGCGTGACCGTCCTAGGGGAACGCCTGCCGTCCGTCTCCTGGTGCGGGCTGGCCGTCCTCGCGCTGGGTCTGGTCCTGCTGACCGTCCCCGGCCGGCGGGGGCGGTAGCCGCCGGTTCTCAGACCGGCGGCGGTCGTGCGTCGTCGTGGACGAGGGTGATGTGGCGGTCGGGGCCCGGGGTTTCCAGTTCGCCGAGGACGGCGACCGCCGGGTCCTCGACGGCAGGTCCGCAACGGGGCGATTCCGGCGGCGGCGACGGGCTTGCCCTCTGGGGGGACGTACGCGGCGTCGCCGGGACTGCGCAGCGCACCGGCACCTGCCGACCAGGGCACACGTGCGGTCGCGGAAGCTGGGCGCGATCCTGCATGGATGAACCATCTCGGCGACGCGCACGTGCACACCTGGACACTGCGCTTCATGGCCCTCCTGGCAGCCGACACCCAGGATCAGCTTGCCTGGCTGGGCGAGCGCGAGCTGGGGACGAAGGACGTCGTCGAGGAGGTGGAGCTCCTCTGCCGCGTCTCCGAAGGACTGGCGGAGCGCGGAGCCTTCGAGCCCGAGGATCTGCGCGGTCTTCGGGCCGTCGGCCGTCGCCTCGGCGAGATCGATGCCGCGTGCCGCGTCGGCCTCTGGGGCAACGCCCTGGCCACGGATCCGGCGTGGGACGAGATACGTTCCCTCGCCCGCCGGTTTCTCCGCACGAGGCTGGGCGACTGGCGTCAGCCGCTGCCACGCCCCGTGCGCCCGCACACGGGCGACCACTGAGCACGTCCAGGCCGCCTGTCATGAACAAAGCCGCAGGGCGGTGCGGGTAGCGGTGTCATCGTCGCCGCCAAGGTCTCTGGTGCGGTCCTTCGATACGGGGGATTCCCGGGGTCCGGGGGCGAGATGCTCTCTTCCAGCTGCCCCAGGCGCCCCACGAGAACAGGGCACTGGCGACCAGGCCACGGATGATGTCCGGCGCGTCGTGTCGATGCGCGGCACTGAGCAGACCGCCGATGGCGCAGACGATGAGGGACAGGGCGAGGAAGGACCACATCACGATCTTCATGTCGGGGGACGGTATCCGGCCCCCGCCGGCCGTCGGGACGCGGGGCGAGCGACATCCCGGCCCGACGGGCGCCCGCCGTACGGTGCCGGCCCGTTCCGCGGCCGCTCCGGGGCCGCGTACCTGTTGCCGCTCGGCCTGAGCAGCGTGGCCGAGGTCGGTAGGGGGTGCGGCGAGACGTACGCGCGCCTGGTCGGACGGCCCGGGGTGGTTTCCCCACAAGAGCAGCCGTCCGGCAAAATGGCGACGATCTGACAGTCACTCACCATGGTTCGCCCCATGGTTCGTTCGGGGGCGGGACTCGAGTCCAGGACGGAGCCAGGCAGCATGACCTCTCCCCACGGCGGCGACGGCGGCCCAGTGTTGAAGATCGACACGAGCAGGCCCCACCCGGCCCGGATGTACGACTACTTCCTCGGCGGGAAGGACAACTACGAGGTCGACCAGGAAGCCGCCGAGCAGTTCATCAAGGCCGCGCCGGAGGTGCGGGAGGCCGTCCGGGCCAACCGGCGCTTCATGCACCGCGCCGTCCGGCACGTCGTCGCGGAGGGCGGGGTCCGGCAGATCCTGGACATCGGCACGGGTCTGCCGACCGAGCCCAACGTGCACCAGATAGCGCGGGCCGTCGCCCCCGAGACCCGGGTCGCCTACGTCGACAACGACCCGATCGTCAGCGCCCATTCACGGACCCTGCTGGACGACGACGACACCAACACCTCCGTCGTCCTGGCCGACCTGCGCGACCCGCGGGCCATCCTCGCCCACCCCGACGTGCGCAAGGTCATCGACTTCGACCAGCCGGTGGCGCTGCTGCTGGTGGCCATCCTGCACTTCGTCACCGAGGCCGAGGACCCGGACGGCATCGTCGCCACCCTCCTCGACGCGCTGCCGGCCGGCTCCTACCTCGTGCTGTCCCACGCGACCGTCGACATCCACGACACCGAGCGCGAGGACGCCGTGAAGGTCTACAACAACGCCACCGCCACCATGAACCCCCGCGGCCGCGGCCGGGTCCTGGACTTCTTCGGCGACCTCGAACTGGTCGACCCGGGCCTGGTCCTGGTCCCGGACTGGCGCCCCGACGAGGCCCCCGAGCCCGGCGCGACGCCGATCGGCATCTACGGCGGTGTGGCCCGCAAGAACGGCTGACCCCCCGGACGACGGAAGAGGCCGGTCCGGCGCCCTGGGCGCCGGACCAGCCTCTTCTCGTGCTCTGTCGTGCCGGAGCCGGGACGTCAGTCCGTGCCGGACTCCATCGCCGCGCGGTCCAGCAGCGCGTCCTCCTCCGAGACCTCACCACGGGAGGCGATGGCCTCGGCGCCGCCCTCCGGAAGGGCCCCGATCAGGCCGGTGGCGACCGCCTGGGCGGCACCGAGGGCGGGGGCCGCCGTGCTGCCGATCAGGCCGAGCCCGACGTACTGCTCCAGCTTGGAGCGCGAGTCGGCGATGTCGAGGTTGCGCATGGTGAGCTGGCCGATCCGGTCCACCGGGCCGAACGCCGAGTCCTCGGTGCGCTCCATGGACAGCTTGTCCGGGTGGTAGCTGAAGGCCGGGCCCGTGGTGTCGAGGATCGAGTAGTCCTCGCCGCGCCGCAGGCGGAGGGTGACCTCACCGGTGACGGCGGCGCCGACCCAGCGCTGCAGGGACTCGCGCACCATCAGCGCCTGCGGGTCCAGCCAGCGGCCCTCGTACATCAGCCGGCCGAGGCGACGGCCCTCGTTGTGGTACTGGGCGACGGTGTCCTCGTTGTGGATCGCGTTGACCAGGCGCTCGTAGGCGGCGTGCAGCAGGGCCATGCCGGGGGCCTCGTAGATGCCGCGGCTCTTGGCCTCGATGATCCGGTTCTCGATCTGGTCGGACATGCCGAGCCCGTGGCGGCCGCCGATGGCGTTGGCCTCCATCACCAGCTCGACGGCGGAGCCGAACTCCTTGCCGTTGAGGGTGACCGGGCGGCCCTGGTCGAAGCCGATCGTCACGTCCTCGGCGGCGATCTCGACCGAGGGGTCCCAGAACCGCACGCCCATGATGGGCTCGACGGTCTCGACGCCGGTGTCCAGGTGCTCCAGCGTCTTCGCCTCGTGCGTGGCGCCCCAGATGTTGGCGTCCGTGGAGTACGCCTTCTCGGTGCTGTCCCGGTAGGGCAGTCCGTGGGCGACGAGCCACTCGGACATCTCCTTGCGGCCGCCGAGCTCGGTCACGAAGTCCGCGTCCAGCCAGGGCTTGTAGATCCGCAGGTGCGGGTTGGCGAGCAGACCGTAGCGGTAGAACCGCTCGATGTCGTTGCCCTTGAAGGTCGAGCCGTCGCCCCAGATCTGGACGTCGTCCTCGAGCATCGCCCGCACCAGCAGGGTGCCGGTGACGGCACGGCCCAGCGGGGTGGTGTTGAAGTACGCCCGGCCGCCCGAGCGGATGTGGAACGCGCCGCAGGCGAGTGCGGCCAGGCCCTCCTCGACCAGCGCCGCGCGGCAGTCGACCAGGCGCGCGACCTCGGCACCGTAGGTCTTCGCGCGGCCGGGCACCGAGGCGATGTCGGGCTCGTCGTACTGGCCGATGTCAGCGGTGTAGGTGCACGGGACGGCGCCCTTGTCGCGCATCCACGCGACGGCGACCGAGGTGTCGAGTCCGCCCGAGAAGGCGATGCCGACGCGCTCGCCGACCGGAAGAGAGGTGAGGACCTTGGACATAGGAAGATTATGCATGACCACGCATGACCATGCAAAGTCGACCCTCACCCCTGTGGTACGGGTCACACCGGGGGCCGACAGCCCTCCCCGGTCGCGGCGCGCGCCGCGATCAGGCCTCGCCCGTCCCGTCGAGGGGCCGGCGGTCCCTCCACGCCACGCGCACGGCATGGACGCGGACGGCGGTGAACAGCAGGGCCGCGGCACCGATACCGGCCGCGGCCCACCCGCCGTCCCGGACGACGGCGGCCCAGAAGAGGAACCCGGCGAAGACGGCGCCGAAGACGATGAGCAGGGGTTCGCGCACCCAGAACGGAAGGAGGCGGAGAAGAAGTCCGAGCATGCGGTCAGTTGATCAGGTTCATGCCAGGATCGCCACGGGATTTCCCCGGCTCCTCCACGCCTTCCTCACTCACCGGCCCGGCTCGACGCTCTGCTCTGCCCAGATCGTCTTCCCGCCCCCGGAACCGGGGCGGGTGCCCCAGCGCCGGGTGAGCTGGGCCACCAGGAGCAGGCCCCGGCCGCCCTCGTCGTAGGTGCGGGCACGGCGCATGTGCGGGGCGGTGCTGCCGGCGTCGGAGACCTCGCAGATGAGGACACGGTCGTGGATGAGGCGCAGCTGGACGGGCGGTGCGGCGTGCCGGATGGCGTTGGTGACCAGCTCGCTGACGACCAGCTCGGTGACGAAGGCCGCTCCGGTCAGCCCCCAGGCCTCCAGGCGGGCGAGGACGTTCTTACGGGTCTCGGCGACGGCGGCGGGAGTGGGCTCCACGTCCCAGACGGCGACCTGGGAGGCGTCGAGCGCCCGGGTGCGGGCGACGAGCAGCGCCACGTCGTCGGCGGGCCGCTGCGGCAGCATCCCGGCGAGGACCGTGTCGCACAGGGCGTCCAGCGAGTCCGCGGGCCGGGCCAGGCTCCGGCACAGGCGCGAGACGCGGTCCTCGGCGTCGTCGGCGGGGGTGCGGGAGTCGATCAGGCCGTCCGTGTAGAGGGCGAGCACGCTGCCCTCGGGCAGGTCGAACTCGACCGCCTCGAAGGGGAGTCCGCCCAGGCCCAGCGGGGGTCCGGCCGGCAGGTCCAGCAGCTCCACCGCGCCCTGCGGACTCACCAGGACGGGCAGCGGATGCCCGGCCCGGGCCAGCGTGCAGCGGCGGGAGACGGGGTCGTACACCGCGTAGAGGCAGGTCGCGCCCACGTCCCCGACGGTCTCCCCGTCGCCGGGGGCCGCCGCGTCGTCGGCCGGCCGGGCCACCAGGTCGTCGAGGTGGGTGAGGAGTTCGTCGGGCGGCAGATCGATGTCGGCGAGGGTCCGTACGGCCGTCCGCAGCCGTCCCATCGTCGCCGAGGCGTGGATGCCGTGGCCCACCACGTCCCCCACGACCAGCGCCACCCGCGCCCCGGACAGCGGGATCACGTCGAACCAGTCGCCGCCCACCCCGGCCCGGGCGCCGGCCGGCAGATAGCGGGAGGCGAACTCCACCGCGGAGTGCTCGGGCAGCCGCTGCGGCAGCAGGCTGCGCTGGAGGGTGACCGCCGTGCCGCGGGCGCGGGTGTAGCGCCGGGCGTTGTCGATGCAGACCGCGGCCCGGGCCGCCAGCTCCTCGGCGAGGACCAGGTCGTCCTGCCGGAACGGATCGGGATGCCGGTGCCGGGCGAAGACGACGACCCCGAGCGTGGTGCCCCGGGCCGACAGCGGCACGGCCATCACGGAGTGGAAGCCGAAGTCCCTGATGCGCGCGGTCCGCAGCTCGTCGCCGGCGACCCAGTCGGCGATCGCGGACTCGGTCACCTGCCGCCGCACGGCCCGTCCCGAGCGGAGGCTCTCGTACGGCGGGGAGCCCTCCGGATACCGGTCCACCTCGCCCAGCGCGAGGACCGCCTCGGGCACACCCGGCAGCACGGACTGGTGGGCGACGCGCCGCAGCATGAGCGGGTCACCGGCCGCGGGTTCCTCGTGGCCCTCCTCGAAGGACGTCAGCAGGTCGACGCTGAGGAAGTCGGCCAGGTCCGGCACCGCCACGTCCGCCAGCTCCTGCGCCGTCCGGGTCACGTCGAGCGTGCTGCCGATCCGGGTGCTGGCCGCGGCGATCAGCTGGAGACGCTTGCGGGCCCAGTACTGCTCCGTCATGTCGTGCCCGGTGGCGGCCACGCCCAGCACCCGGCCGTCCGGGTCCTCCACCCGGTAGAGGTGGACGGACCAGGCGTGCTCCCGGGCCTCGCCGGGTGCCCTGGAATGGTTCTCCACGTACTGCGGCTCACCGGTCTCCAGGGCCAGCCGCATCCGCCGTTCCACCTCCTCCGACAACGGCATCGGAAGGACGTCCGTCATCCGCAGCCCGCGCAGTTCCTCCTCGCTCAGGCCCAGCGCGCGCTGCGCGGACCGGCTGGACCGGCGGCAGCGCAGGTCCGTGTCGTACACCGAGGTCGCGCAGGACGGGGACTGCACCAGGCCCCGCCGCATCAGCGCGTCGTCCTCGGGACGCGGCCGTGTCCCGGGCACGGCGGAGACCAGGAGCCAGTCCCGGGAACCGTCGTCCGCCGTGCGGTGATGGGCCAGGACCCGGGCCTCCAGGCGGTGTCCTGCCCGGTGCCGGAGCGCGAGCGTGCCGTGCCATCGGGGCAGTCCGGGGAGCGCCGGAACGTCGTGGGCGGGCGGTTCCCCGGCCAGCAGTACGGCCGCCGGCCTGCCCACGACCTGCTCCGGCGGGAACCCGAGCAGCCGCTCGGCACCGTCGTTCCACCCGGTCACGGTGCCGTGCTCGTCGACGGTGACACGCGCGGTGAGTGCCTCCATGGCCGCTCATCTCGCTCTCCTGCGTGACGGATATGTCGCACTCCTACCCATTCGTATCACCGTTCACCGTTCACCGTTCAGGCGGCGGCGTGTGCGAGCCGTCCGGCCTCCCGTGTCTCCTTCGTCTCGTCGGTCCCCTCCGTCTCGTCCAGCAGGTCCAGCAGCGCCGCGCGGGCCCTGGACACCCGGGAGCGGACCGTGCCGACGGGGCAGTCGCCGACCTCCGCAGCCTGCGCGTAGGGCAGCCCCAGCAGCTGGGTGAGGACGAACGCCTCCCGCCGCTCGTCCGGCAGCGCGGCCAGCAGGTCGAGCAGCACGATCCCGTCGTCGAAGCCGGGCAGCCCGCGCGGCTGGGCCGACTCGACGGCGAGCTGCCAGTCCGGTACGTCGGCCACGCGGGGCCGGGCGGAGGCGTACCGGTAGCTGTCGGTCACCGCCCGGCGGGCGATGGACAGCAGCCAGGAGCGTGCCGAGGAGCGGCCCTCGAAACGGTGCAGGCTGCCGAGCGCCCGCAGGAACGTGTCCTGGGCGAGGTCGTCCACGGCCTGGGGATCGGCGCAGAGGTGGGCGACGTACCGCCGCACGTCCCGGTGCAGCGCGCGGACGAACCGCTCGACGGCGGCCGCGTCGCCGGTGCGGGCGGCCAGCGCCCACGCCGTGATCGACTCGTCGGGGCACGGCTTCGGAACAGAGGTGATCACCTGGGTGTCCTTCTCGGTCATCCGGTTCGCGCGGGCTCGCGGCCCGGGCTGGTCCGGGAACGGGGAGACGGCCCTACGGCGCCTGCGCGCACGTACGGCCGAGGCCCGGGGCGCACAGGGGCGGCCCGGGTCACCGGCTGCCGTCAGACGGCAGCGGTCCCCAGGGGCGGACCCCGAGAAGTGATCGCGTGGACGAGAAGAAGCCGCGGCACCCGTTCCGAACGACGGCGGCGGGGGCGCACGCGCGGGCGAGGCGGCGGGGCGGGCAGGGCGAGCAGCAGCCGCAACGGCGCCACCAGCCGGCCGGCCGCCGCCCGCAGGACGCGGAACACGGCCTTCTCGCCGTGGGCCAGCCACAGCCCGCACAGCAGGGCGGCCAGCAGGTGGGCGGCGAGCATCCCGGACGACGAGGAGCCGGCGCCCAGGAAGTCCACCGGAGCGGTGGGGCCCGGAAGGCCCGCGTGCCCGAGGTGGCTCATCCGGCTCATGTCCATGCCGCCCATGCCGCCCATGCCATCCATGCCGGCCCCGCCGCTCATGCCGTGCATGCCGCTCATGGCAGCCATGGGGTCGCCGGACCCCCGGCCCGACGGGCCCCCGCCCGGGGCCGCCGACTGGGCGAACTCGAACGCCGTGTGCAGTGCCGTCTGCGCGGCCACCACGAGCGTCACGACCGTCACCGGCCCCCGCTCACGGCCCGTCAGGCACCAGCCCGCCGCGCCGGTCGCGGCCGTCCCGGCGGCCAGGGCCCACGCGGGCACGTGCACGCCGGACATCAGGACGTGCCCCAGGGCGGCGAGCAGCACGCAGACGGCCGCGAACATCGCGGCACGCAGCGTACGAGAACACCACCCGGCCGTCATGGCGCCTCATCCTCGCATCCGTACAGGGACCGTCACCGGGAGGTACGCAAACCCGAGCACGCGCGCTCAGCCCCCGCCGGCACCCGAGAGGAGGGAAACGCAGGCCCCAGGGTTCCCGGTCCGGCACCGCCGCCAGCGCGGCCGCCTCCTGATCACTCGGCACCCCGTGGTCTCCCCTCGGTCACCGTCCCCGACGAGGGGAGCGTCGTACGCCGGCCTCCTCCGTCACAAGACCCCGCCGACCGTGAACCCGATCACCGAGCCGCCGCCCGCCCGCCGGTGGGCGAACGGCGCGCCGCCGTGGGCGAGGGCCACCTCCCGCACGATCGACAGGCCGAGGCCGGAGCCCGGCAGGGAGCGGGCGTCGGCGGCGCGGTAGAAGCGGTCGAAGACACGCGTCAGGTCCGCCTCGGCGATACCGGGCCCGCGGTCGAGGACCTCCACGCGGACCGTGCCCGGCCGGGCGGGTCCGGTGACGGCGATCTCGACGGGCGCCGCGCCCTCGCGGTCGAACTTGGTCGCGTTCTCGACGAGGTTGGACACCGCCCGCTGCAGCATGCCCGGCCGCCCGTGCGTCGTGGTGTCGCCGCTGGCCCGGACCAGGACCTGTCGTCCGGTGCGGCGCCGGGCGAGGCCCGCGACCTCCTCGGCGAGGTCGGCGAGGTCCAGTCTCCGCGGGGGCTCGGTGTCGGACTGGCCGGCCGCGAGGTCGACGAGCTCGTTGACCAGGTCGGTCAGCTCGCGGGCCTCCTGGGTCAGGTCCGCCACCAGCTCGTCCCGCATGGCCGGGGGCAGCTCGTCGATGCGGCGCAGCAGGGAGATGTTCGTGCGCAACGACGTCAGCGGCGTCCGCAGCTCGTGCCCGGCGTCCTGCACCAGGCGGCGCTGGTCCTCCTCCGACTGGGCGAGCCGGCCCAGCATGCGGTCGAAGGCGCGGCCGAGCCGGCCCACCTCGTCGTGCCCGGTGACCGGCACCTGGACCCCGAGGCGACGGGTGCGGGCGACGTCCTCGGCGGCCGTGGTGAGGATGACCAGGCGGTGGGTGATGCGCCGGGCCAGCCACCAGCCGAACAGGCCCGCGGCCAGCACGACCGCGGTCATCAGGAGCAGCGTGCGCTGCTGGAGCGCCCGCAGCAGGTCCTCGGTGTCGCTGAACTCCTGCGCCACCTGCACCGCGCCCCGCCCGCCGCCGAGCGCGACGGTCGCCACCCGGTAGACGTCGCTGCCGACGTCCACGTCCTTGTGCTCGGCCATCCCGCCGGCCGCCGCGGCCGCCGCGACCGTCCGGTCCGCGGTCACCACCGGCAGCCGGGGGCTCCCGCTGTCCACGACCGTGCCGTCCGCGCCCAGCACCTGCACGTTCGTGCGCGCGGGCCGCACGATGTCATGGCCCGGCGCCGCCGAGAAGAAGTCCTCCGGCGCCATCGCGTGCCCGCGCACCTCGTCCCGCAGATCCTGTACGACCTCGTCGAACACCGACTCCTGGTCGACCCGCACCAGCCGCGCGGCCGCCGAGTACGACAGCACGCCCACGAGCACCGTGACGGCGGCGGTGACGGCGGCGAAGGACACCGCGAACGTGGTCCGCAGCGACACCAGCTTGGGCCGCGGCCGGACCAGCAGCCGCCGCAGCCGGCCGGACGGCACTCAGTCCTCCCGGAGCACGTAACCGACGCCGCGCACGGTGTGGATCAGCGGCGAGGCGCCGGGCTGGTCGAGCTTGCGGCGCAGATAGCCGACGTAGACGGCGAGGTTCTTGGAGCCCGGCCCGAAGTCGTAGCCCCAGATGCGGTCGTAGATCGTCGAGTGGTCGAGGACGATCCCGGCGTTGCGCACCAGCAGTTCCAGCAGCTCGAACTCGGTGCGGGTCAGTTCCAGCTCCCGCTCGCCGCGCCAGGCCCGCCGCGCCTGCGGGTCCATCCGCAGTCCGGCGGCCTCCAGGTACCGCTCGGACCCCGCCTGCTTCGGGGCGGCCGCCTCCGCCACGGCGGGGACGACGCCCGGGTTGGTCCGGCGCAGCAGCGCCCGCAGCCGGGCGAAGACCTCCTCGACGTCGAACGGCTTGACGACGTAGTCGTCCGCGCCCGCGTCGAGGCCGGCGATCCGGTCGGCGGTCTCCACCAGTGCGGTCAGCATCAGGATCGGCGTGCGGTCGCCCTCGGCGCGCAGCACCCGGCAGACCTGCAGACCGTCGATCCCGGGCATCATCACGTCGAGGACGAGCACGTCCGGCGGCGACTTGTGGGCGTGCGCCAGCGCCTCCACCCCGTCGGCGACCGCGGTGACCTGGTAGCCCTCCAGGGCCAGGGCGCGTTCCAGGGCGTGGCGGATGGCGCGGTCGTCTTCGGCGAGCAGCAGGGTGGGAGGCACCGGTCCAGTCTGCCAAGGCCTCCGGCGGTTCGGCCGTGAGGAAGGTCCTACGATCACCGTTCTTACTGGGCTCTCACCGTCCGGCGCTCAGGAGGTCACCGGCTGGAGATCGCCGCCAGCCGCTCGGCGAACGGCACGACCTCGAAGGCGTCCTTCACCGGCTTCGCCGGACGGGCCGCCGGCAGTCCCGTCATCAGGGCCGCCAGCTCCCCCGCCGCCCGTTCGATCCGCTCGGGCAGGCCCTCGGCGCCCCAGTCCTCCGAGGCGGCGTAGACGGCGGTCGGGACGACGACGGCCCGCAGGTACGCGAAGAGCGGCCGCAGCGCGTGTTCGAGCACCAGCGAGTGCCGGGCGGAGCCGCCGGTCGCCGCGACCAGCACCGGCTTGCCCGCCAGCGCCTCCTGGTCCAGCACGTCGAAGAACGACTTGAACAGCCCGCTGTACGACGCCGAGAACACCGGCGTGACGACGATCAGTCCGTCGGCGGCGCTCACCGCGTCGAGGGCCTCCGCCAGCTTCCGCCCCGGGAACCCGTTGGTGAAGTGGTGCGCGATCTCGACGGCGAGGTCGCGCAGCTCCACGACCTGGACGTCGACGGACGCCTGCCGCTCCACCGCTCCGGCCAGCCGGTCGGCCAGCAGCCGGGTGGACGACGGAACGCTCAGCCCCGCCGAGACGACGACGAGCCTCATGCCACGACCTCCTTCTGCGCGTCGGCGAGCAGGGAGGCGTGGGTAGGCGCCTCCGGCACGTCCGCCGGACGGCCCTTCGCGAACTCCTCGCGCAGCACCGGCACGACCTCCTCGCCGAGCATGTCGATCTGCTCCAGCACGGTCTTCAGCGGCAGCCCCGCGTGGTCCACGAGGAACAGCTGGCGCTGGTAGTCGCCGGCGTACTCGCGGAAGGACAGCGTCTTCTCGATGACCTGCTCGGGCGTGCCCACGGTCAGCGGGGTCTGGTCGGTGAAGTCCTCCAGCGACGGCCCGTGCCCGTAGACCGGCGCGTTGTCGAAGTACGGCCGGAACTCACGCACCGCGTCCTGCGAGTTCCGCCGCATGAACACCTGGCCGCCGAGTCCGACGATCGCCTGCTCCGGGGTGCCGTGCCCGTAGTGCGCGTACCGCGCCCGGTACAGCTCGACCATCCGCTTGGTGTGGTCGGCCGGCCAGAAGATGTTGTTGTGGAAGAAGCCGTCGCCGTAGAAGGCGGCCTGCTCGGCGATCTCCGGGGACCGGATGGAGCCGTGCCACACGAACGGCGGGACGCCGTCCAGCGGCCTCGGCGTGGACGTGAAGCCCTGGAGCGCGGTCCGGAACTTCCCCTCCCAGTCGACGACGTCCTCCCGCCACAGCCGGCGCAGCAGGGCGTAGTTCTCGATGGCGAGGTTGATGCCCTGCCGGATGTCCTGCCCGAACCAGGGATAGACGGGACCGGTGTTGCCGCGCCCCATCATCAGGTCCACGCGGCCGTCGGCCAGGTGCTGGAGCATCGCGAAGTCCTCGGCGATCTTCACCGGGTCGTTCGTGGTGATCAGCGTGGTGGAGGTGGAGAGGATCAGCCTCTCCGTCCGCGCGGCGACGTAGCCGAGCATGGTGGTCGGGGACGACGGCACGAACGGCGGGTTGTGGTGCTCGCCGGTCGCGAAGACGTCGAGGCCGACCTCCTCGGCCTTCAGCGCGATGGCGACCATGGCCTTGATGCGCTCGCGCTCGGTCGGCGTCCGGCCCGTCGTCGGGTCCGGTGTGACGTCGCCGACGCTGAAGATCCCGAACTGCATGGTCGCTCACCCTCCAAGTTGTTTACGGTTCAACTATACCCGCAGAACGGTGGCCCGCCCGTGGCTATTCCCGTGGTCAGAAGGTGAGGTCAGAAGGTGAGGTCAGGAGGTGAGAGGCAGCGCGTCCATGTAGCTGTTGCTCGGCTTGCCGACCTTCTCGACGCCCCGCACGTCCAGCGCCACCGCCGCCGACGAGGTGCCCAGCGTCCCGCCCGCGTGCCAGACGCCGGTGACCGTCACCCAGGTGTCGGCCTTCGGCGCGGCCGCCCCGTACACCCGCACCTTCAGCGTCGTGGCGTCCGCGGCGCAGCAGCTGACCAGGATCCGCGTGAGGTACCAGCTGTGCCCGTCGGCGGGCGTGACGAACCCGGTCATCCGCACCGGGCGTTCCCCGATGGCCCGGCTGCGGTCCTGCTGCACCCGCTGGGTGAACTCGGTGAGCGTGATCGGCAGCGGCGAGGTCGCGGGCAGCGGGTCGAAGCCGTCGTCCTCCACGGCGACGGCCTTCACGGGCTCACGGGAGGCGGTGTACGAACCGAGGGCCGGCGGAGCGTAGAACAGCAGGCTCAGCACGGGCAGGAAGAGCAGCCAGGCGACGCGCGGCACACGGGAGTGGTCGTGCCCGTGCCCGTCCGCGTGCCCGTGCCCTTCGGCAGGCTCGTGCCCGTCACCGTCCGCGTGCCCCTCCCCGTCTCCGTGCTCCCGCTCCCCGTCGAGGTCCGGCCGCCGTGCGGCCCACGCCTCCGCCAGACCCATCCCCAGCAGCAGCACCCCGGAGGCGATCAGCAGCGGCCGCATCCCCTCCTTCACGAACCGCAGGTACTCCTCCGTGAACAGCGAGGTGTGCAACAACCCCAGCCCGGCGAGCACGAGCAGCCCCACCTGCGCGAACCGCTTCACAGCAGCACCCCTCCCACGACCGCGCTGCACACCACCGCGACGACGACCGTCGCCGAGGAGAACCGGACCGCGAAGGCCCGCCCGAACGTCCCCGCCTGCAACGCGATCAGCTTCAGGTCGACCATCGGCCCCACCACCATGAACGCCAGCCGCGCCACCGGCGAGAACCCGCTGAGCGAGGCCGCCACGAACGCGTCCGCCTCGCTGCACACCGCCAGCAGGATCGCCAGTGCCGCCAGGAACAGCACCGACAGCCACGGCGAACCGGAGAACGCCTCCAGCACCGACCGCGGCACCGCCACATTGAACGTCGCCGCCGCCATCGCCCCCACCACCAGGAACCCCCCGGCGTGCAGGAAGTCGTGCTGGAAGCCGCGCCGGAACTCCGTCCAGCGGGCGGTCCCCGGCCGGTGCCCGGTGTGCCGTACGACCGGCCGCAGCCACTCCTCGCGCCCCAGCCAGAGCCACAGCCAGCCCATCACCGCGGCCGTCACCAGCGACGCCAGCAACCGGGCCAGCACCATCTCGGGGCTGCCCGGGAACGCCACGGCCGTCGCCGTCAGCACGACCGGGTTCACGGCGGGCGCGGACAGCAGGAAGGCGAACGCGGCGGCCGGAGTGACACCCCGCCCGATCAGACTGTTCGCCACCGGCACCGACGCGCACTCGCACCCCGGCAGCACCACCCCCGCCATCCCCGCGACCGGCACCGCGAGCGCCGCCCGCTTCGGCAGCAGCCGCTCGAACACCCGCGCCGGCACGAAGGCGTTGATCGCGCCCGACAACGCCGTACCCAGCAACAGGAACGGCAGCGCCTGCACGGTCACCGCCAGCCACACCGTCCGCCAGGCCTGCACGGCCGGCTCGTCCAGCGACCGCCCGACGACCACCAGCAGCGCCCCCGGCAGCACGGCGGCGCCCAGCAGCACCAGCGGCCACCGGCTCGGCAGCCCGCGCGGCGCGGCCGGCTCCGCCGTGTCCACCCGTATGTCGACGTCCTGCATGTCCCCCCTAGACCCGGCCTTCCCGCAGCCGCGCGATCCGCTCCCCGTGGAACTCCACCGTCCGCCGCATGTGCCGCACGATCACGGCGAGCTCGGCGTCCGCCAGGTCCTCGAACAGGGGCGAGCGGTCCCCGCCCAGCCGCTCCCACATCCGTCCGAACTCGGCGATCCGCTCCGGCACCGTCGCCACCAGCACCCGCCGCCGGTCTCCCGTGTCCCGCTCCCGCACGACGTACCCCGCCTTCTCCAGCCGGTCCACCAGCCGCGTCGCCGACCCGGTGGTCAGCCCCGTCAGCTCGGCCACCCGGCCCGCCGTCACCGGCTCCCGCTCCAGCGCGAGCAGGTTCAGACACTGCAGATCGGTCGGATGCAGCCCGAGCCGGTCGGCGAGCGCCTGGTTGAACAGGGCGTACGAGGCCACGTACCGGCGGGAGACGGCGGACAGTTCGTCCAGCAGCCTCGACCGCACGTTCCCGGACATCGCCCAACCCCTTCGTCAGCGCCGTGTGCCGAGATCGTACTCACGGACGTCACGGACCTCCGAAGTCGCACTTCGGAAGCCACACGTCGGACGGCCGCCTCCGGACGTCACACCTCAGAAGGAGTAGGCGTCCCCGGTGTCCAGGACCAGCACCTGCTGCCGGTCGTTGGCCCGGTTGCGGTCCACCGCCCCGTCCGCCCACACCGTGTCGATCTCCAGCGTCACCTCCGCCGGCCGCCCCCGCAGCCGCACCCCCACCTCCATCCGCTCCCCCGGCCCGTCGGCCGGCAGCGCGCCCGTACGGCACACCACCGACCGCTCCCCCGTCCGCGCACACCCGCCGGGCAGCCGCGGCGCCCGCGCCGCCGGCGGCGCCGACCAGCGCAGCCCCACGGTCGCGTCGGCGACGTCCGCCGGACCGTGGTTGCGCGGGACCAGCCGTACGTCGAGCCGCCCGTCGTGCAGCACCGCGACGCCGTGGTACGAGAGATCGGCCTCGGGCGCGCCCCCCGCCGCCCGGGCCGGCCAGGCCGCACCCAGCACCGCCACGGCCCCCCACACGGCGAGCCCCCGCATCCTGCGCATGCCACCACCCGCTCCTCGGCGTCCCGGGCGCGGACCGTCGGCCGCCCGCGCACACAGTCGATGCCTCCCCCGTGGAACGGACGGCGAGGCGCCGTCCAACAGGTGACAGGCACCGTCCGGCAGGTGACAGGGCGGCCGCGTGTGAAGCTGTCGGCATGCCGGTCCTGCGCTCCGCCGCCCTGTTCGTCCTCGCCGCCCTGTTCGAGATCGGCGGCGCCTGGCTGGTCTGGCAGGGCGTGCGGGAACACCGCGGCTGGCTCTGGGCCACCGGCGGAGTCCTGGCCCTCGGCGCGTACGGCTTCGTCGCCACCTTCCAGCCCGACGCCCACTTCGGCCGCGTCCTCGCCGCGTACGGCGGGATCTTCGTCGCCGGTTCGATCCTGTGGGGCGTGGTCGCCGACGGCTACCGGCCCGACCGCTGGGACATCGCGGGCGTGCTGATCTGCCTCGCGGGCATGGCGGTGATCATGTGGGCCCCGCGAGGCGAATGACCGTGTGTCCGGCTCCCCGAACGGTTCCTCAGGACGGTTCCCCGGACTCCTCCTCGGGCAGCAGCCCCAGCTGCCCCAGGAAGTCCAGCTCGTCGAAGTAGAGCCGGTAGTCGACGATCCGGCCGTCCTCGCCCACGGTGGCGAGGTCCACACCGCGGATCCTGACGTCCTTCTGCGTCGCGGGCAGCGACTCCCCGTCGGGCATGTGGATCGGCCCCGAGTTGCGGCCGCCGAAGAAACCCTCGTCGATGGCCGTGTTGCCGATCTCGTACGCGTGCAGCGACTCGAACGAGCCCTCGGGCACCGCGTCCGTCATATGACGCCAGTACTCGACGATGCTGTCCCGGCCGTGCAGCTCACCGCCGTCGGGAGTGACGGCGACGGCGTCCTCCGCGAAGAGCTCGCCGATGACCTCCAGATCCGGCTTCCCGGTCAGCGCCTCGGTGAGCCGGTCCATGACCTCTCGTGCCTGTCCCATGACCTACCTCCCGGACAGAGGATCACCCACTTGGATTTTCCCACTTATCCTGGCCGGACGACCTCTCGACGCCTTCCATCCCGCCCGAGGAGCAGTCCATGGCCACCGCCGCACCGTCCGCCGCCTCCCGCATCGCCGTCGTGACCGGTGCGAGCAGCGGAATCGGCGCCGCCACGGCCCGGCAGCTCGCCGCGGCCGGCTACCGCGTCGTCCTCACCGCGCGCCGCAAGGACCGCATCGAGGCCCTGGCCGAGGAGATCGCGGCGGCCGGCGGCTCGGCGACGGCGTACCAGCTGGACGTCACGGACCGCGCCGCGGTCGACGAGTTCGCCACGGCCTTCCGGACGATCGGCGTGCTCGTGAACAACGCGGGCGGCGCCCTCGGTGCCGACCCGGTGGCCACCGGCGACCCGGACGACTGGCGCACGATGTACGAGACGAACGTCCTCGGCACCCTGCACGTCACCCAGGCCCTGCTGCCCAAGCTGGTGGCGAGCGGCGACGGCACGATCGTGGTCGTCTCCTCCACGGCCGGCCACGGCACGTACGAGGGCGGCGCGGGCTATGTCGCCGCCAAGCACGGCGCCCACGTCCTCGCCGAGACCCTCCGCCTGGAGATCGTCGGGCAGCCGGTCCGCGTCATCGAGATCGCGCCCGGCATGGTCAGGACCGACGAGTTCGCGCTGACCCGCTTCGGCGGCGACCAGGACAGGGCCGCCAAGGTCTACGAGGGCGTCGCCGAACCCCTCACCGCCGACGACGTGGCCGACACGATCACCTGGGCGGTGACCCGCCCCAGCCACGTCAACGTCGACCTCCTGGTGCTGCGCCCCCGTGCCCAGGCGTCGAACACCAAGGTCCACCGGGAGCTGTGATGACACCCAGAGAACCGCACGACGAACGCCAGATGTGGTGGTGGCTCGGCTACTTCCTGTTCGGCATCCACATCGTGGCGTTCGTGATGATCTACGCGGTGCGACACGCGAAGTGACCGGTCAGGGCGCCCGGCACTCCGGGTCGCCGACGATCACCGCGTTGGCCGGAATGACGATCACGTCGTCCTCGTCCTCCTGCCGCACGAACTTCGTCGTCGCGTACGCCCGCTCGCCCTTGCCCACACACTTGGTGGCGAGGTTCCCGAACCCGTCCGGGAAGTTGTACACCTCGGCGGCCGAGTCCTCCCCGGCCCGCCCCGCCACCGGGGCGTCGGCCTTGCCCCGCTCCTCGTAGTACCGCTGCGCACACCCGCCGAGCGCCAGCACGAGCACGGCCACCAGGCCGGCGGCGCTCACCCGCCGCACGTCTTGTCCTCGACGATCTGCACATTGGACGGCCCGGTCGCGTTGGTCGTCACATACGCCCGGAACCCGTGCCCGACACACTTCGTGGCCAGATTGCCGAACCCGTCGGGCATGTTGAACACCTCGGCCGGGGTGTCGTCCCCCGCCTTCCCCTGCACCGGGGCGTCCCCCTTCCCCCGCTCGTCGTCGTACTCCTGTGAACACCCGGCGAGCAGACCACCCACGAGGAGCACGACCCCCGCCGCCCACACCGACCTGCGTATCCGCTTCATGAGACACCCCCGTGTCGACGAGCCGATCCGGCTCACCTGAAGACAGCGCGCCGCCCCGCCGCGGTTCCGGTCCGGGTGCGTAAGGTCACGACGTGGACAGACACATACCTTTCGACAGGCTGCACAACTTCCGCGATCTGGGCGGCTACCGCACCCGGGACGGCCACCGCGTGCGTCCCGGCCGGCTGTTCCGCGCGGACTCCCTGGGCAAGCTGACCGAGGGCACGGACGACTGGGCCCGCTTCCTGTCCCTGGGCGTGGGCACGGTGATCGACCTCCGCCACCCCTGGGAGATCGAGGGGAGAGGCCGCGTCCCGGCGGACGAGTCCTTCGCCTACCACAACCTGAGCATCGAACACCGCCCCTACGACCAGGCGGCGCTGACCCCGGACGTCGACCCGGGCCCCTACCTCGCGGACCGCTTCATGGAGGTGGCGCAGGACGGTACGAAGGAGATCGCGGCGGCACTGCGGCTGGTGGCGGACGCGGACGCGCCGCTGGTCTTCCACTGCGCCTCCGGCAAGGACCGCACCGGTGAACTGGCCGCCCTGATCCTGGCTCTCCTCGGCGTCCCGGACGAGACGGTCATCGAGGACTTCAGCCTGACGGAGCTGGCGGCCCCGGCCCTGCTCGCGGAGTGGCGCGCGCGGCACGAGGGCCGCTCCCCCGCCTGGCCGGCCTTCGCCCGCGCCCCCGAGTCGGTGATGCGCCTGTTCCTGCGGGCCCTGCGCGACCGCCACGGCTCGGTGGAGGGATACGTCACGGACGCCCTGGGCCTGAACGCGACCGCGCTGTCCGACGCCCTGCGCGACCGCCTGCTGGAACCGGTCCCCGGCACCTGGCCCCCGCTCACCCACCGCAGGGCGACCGCCCGGGACGCCCCCCTCCTGGTCCGTCTGCGCGACTCGGCGGCGCTCTGGCAACTGGCCCGGGGCATCAGGCAGTGGCAGCCGGGCGAGAAGGACGAGACCCACTTCCGCGACCGCATGAGAGACGGCGAGGTCTGGCTCGCGTACGCGAACGGCACCCCGGTCGGCGCCTGGGAACTGTGGTGGGACGACCCGGCCGCGTGGGGCCCCCGCCCGCCGGACGCCGGCTACGTCCACCGTCTGATGACGACCCCGCACACGGCGCCCCCGGGCACGGGCCGCGAGATGCTGGCCCGGGCCGAATCCCGCATCGCCGCCGAGGGCCGCCGCTACGCCCGCCTCGACTGCCTGTCCAGCAACCCCCGCCTGCGCGCGTACTACGAGTCCGCGGGCTACCGGGTCACCGGCGAACAGCGGGCGAAGGACGGCGGCTCGGGCAGCCCGTACGCGGTGACCCTGCTGGAGAAACGGCTGGGGTGAGCGCGGGGGGGGAGGACCCGTGCCCTCCCCCCCCGCCGGCTCAGCCCTTCACGCACACGACCTGCTTCAGCTTCGCCACGACCTCCACCAGGTCCCGCTGCTGGTCGATGACCTGCTCGATCGGCTTGTAGGCGCCCGGGATCTCGTCCACGACGCCGGAGTCCTTGCGGCACTCCACGCCCCGGGTCTGCTCCTCCAGGTCCTTCGTCGAGAAGCGCCGCTTGGCCGCGTTGCGGCTCATGCGCCGACCGGCGCCGTGGGACGCCGAGTTGAAGGCCTTCTCGTTCCCGAGTCCCTTCACGATGTACGAACCCGTGCCCATGGAACCGGGGATGATCCCGTACTCGCCGGATCCCGCGCGGATCGCGCCCTTGCGGGTGACCAGCAGGTCCATCCCGTCGTAGCGCTCCTCCGCGACGTAGTTGTGGTGCGCGCTGATCTCCGGTTCGAAGGCCGGCTTCGCCTTCCGGAACTCCTTGGCGACGACGTCCTTCAGGAGCGCCATCATGAGCGTGCGGTTGTACTTCGCGTACTCCTGCGCCCAGAACAGGTCGTTCCGGTACGCCGCCATCTGCGGGGTGTCCGCGATGAAGACGGCGAGGTCGCGGTCGACCAGGCCCTGGTTGTGCGGGAGCTTCTGCGCCACGCCGATGTGGAACTCGGCGAGTTCCTTGCCGATGTTCCGGGAACCGGAGTGCAGCATCAGCCAGACAGAACCGGCCGTATCCGTGCACACCTCGACGAAGTGGTTGCCGGAACCCAGCGTTCCCATCTGCTTGGTCGCCCGCTCCTGACGGAACTTGACCGCGTCGGCGATCCCGTCGAACCGTCCCCAGAAGTCGTCCCAGCCCCCCGCCGCGAATCCGTGGAACCGCCCAGGATCGACGGGGTCCTCATGCATCCCCCGCCCCACCGGAATCGCCTGCTCGATCTTCGAGCGCAGCCGCGACAGGTCCCCCGGCAGGTCGTTGGCCGTCAGAGAGGTCTTGACGGCGGACATTCCGCAGCCGATGTCGACCCCGACCGCCGCGGGACACACGGCCCCCCGCATCGCGATGACCGAACCGACCGTCGCACCCTTGCCGTAGTGGACGTCCGGCATCACGGCCAGGCCCTTGATCCACGGCAGGGTGGCGACGTTGCGCAGCTGCTGCAGCGCCACGTCCTCCACCGTCGCCGGGTCGGTCCACATCCGGATCGGCACCTTCGCACCCGGCATTTCCACGTACGACATATCGCTCTCATTCCCCCGGTATCACAACAGAAGTCTCAAGTCGCAAAACCGGCGCCAAGGTCAACGAATGGGACGACGGACCGGCGTTCACGGTGTTGCGTGCGATACACATTGTCTGCCGGTGCCGCCCCCGCCCGGCAAGCGAATAACCAGCGGGGACACTGGACCACGATCACCACGCGACCGTCGAGAGGAGCCGACCGTGCAGCGGAAGGCCTACGTAACCGGCGTCGCCGCGCTTCTCGCGGCGCTGCTGGCCGGCTGCACCGGCGGCTCGGACGACGGCGGTTCGACGGACAACTCCAACCCCGGCGAGGCCGGCACGGTGACGGCCACCGCGCAGCCCGGCAAGTACACGACCCTGCCCGAGGCCTGCAGCGCCGTCGGCGAGTCCACCCTCGAATCCCTCCTGCCCGGCGTCAAGGAGATCGCCGACGAGCAGCAGCGCGCGACCGCCTACGAGGGCGAGGCGACCCTGACGTACGACACCGACCGCAAGGTGGGCTGCCGTTGGAAGGTGCAGTCGGCGGACGCCACCGACCATCTCTTCGTCGACTTCGAACGCGTCGTCTCCTACGACAACGCCGTCAGCGACGACAACCAGGCGGAGGAGCTGTTCGCCAGGAAGGTCACCGCGGCCGGCCTCCCGGAGCCCACGCCCTCCGACACCGCCTCGGAGACCGCCTCTTCGGGCGCCTCGGCATCCGCGAGCGCGTCCGGTTCCGCCGGCGCGAGCCCCACGGCCTCCGCGACCGCGTCCGGCTCCGCCCCGGCCACCTCCTCGCCCTCCGCCACGCCGACCGACCTCCAGCCCCGTCTCCTGGACGACCTCGGCGACGAGGCGTTCGTCGACGACGCCCTCAGCAGCTCGGGTTCGACGGCGAAACAGCGCACGGTGACTGTGGCGTTCCGCACGTCCAACGTCATCGTGACCATCGAGTACGAAGAGCAGCCGACCACCGTCGGAACGGTCCCGGACAGCGAGGAAATGCAGGACAAGGCCCGGAAACTGGCCTCCCGGCTGGCCGACTCCCTGGCCTGACAGCGGCCTTCGGCGTCCGTGTGCGGCAGGCGCGCAAAGCCGGTGAAGCGGAACCGCACAGCTGTCTCACCGCGTACCGTGGCCCCTCGGACCCGATCCGACCGCAGGAACCACGAGCGTCATGAGTGAAGGAACCATGCAGCGACGAGCCCAGCGAGACGACCAGTTTGACCAGCGCGCCACCCGGGTGGGAGGCCTCAACCGCGTCCTGGCCGCCGCGCTCGCGGTGCCGGTGATGCTGTTCGCCGCGGCCTGCTCCTCGGACTCCGGCTCGGACTCGGGCGCCGGCTCCGCCGACAACGCGCAGGGCACCGCCGGTGGCACCGGCGAGGTCGCCGCGAGCTCCACGCCCACCGTCCAGGCGGCCGCCTACGCGACGCTGCCCGGCGCCTGCAAGGTGCTGTCGAAGAAGACGCTGACCGAGCTGGTCCCCAAGGGCACGTCCTCCGGCAAGGAGGGCGCCTCCAGCGACGTCGCCGCCCGCACCAGCTGCTCCTGGTCCAGCCTGGACAACAACGGCGTGAAGGGCTCCCAGTTCCGCTGGCTCAACGTCTCCCTGCTGCGCTTCGAGTCGGACGCCGCGAGCGGTGACGCCGAGACCCAGGCGGAGACGTACTACGCGAAGCAGGTCAAAGCCGCCCAGGCCGTGACGGGTGCGAAGAACGCCAGCACGGAGACGGTCACCGGGACCGGCGACCAGGCGACGGTGGTCCGTTACGACCTGAAGAAGAAGGAAGGCGCCTTCAAGCAGCAGACGGTCGTGGCCCGCGTCGAGAACGTGGTCGTCACCCTCGACTACAACGGCGCCGGTCTGGCCGGCGAGAAGACCCCGAGCGCCGACACCCTGACGGAGGCCGCGAAGAAGGCCGCCAAGGAGGTCGTGGCCGCGGTGAAGTCCGCCAACGGCGAAGGCGGCAACGGCAGTTCGGGGACGACGTCGAGCAGCCCGTCCCCCACCGGGTCGGCGTCGAAGTCCGCTTCGGCATCCCCCCGGGCGACCGCCTCCAAGACCCCCTCGAAGACGACGACCACGCCCGCGTCCAAGGCCTCCTCCTCGAAGCGCTGACGATCCGGCCACACGTGCGCCGCACACATGTGCCACCCTGTCTCGCGCAACAACACGCAAGGGGAGGGAAGTAGGTGGCCGCGCCAATCCAGCTGACTCGGATGCACCGCGTTCTCATCGGCGTGGTCGTGACCGGCGCCGTGATCATCGCCGGCATCGGCTTCGCCGGCTCGTACGCGGCCGTGCGCGAGTTGGCACTGAAGAAAGGATTCGGGAACTTCTCCTACGTGTTCCCGATCGGCATCGACGCGGGCATCTGCGTCCTGCTCGCCCTGGATCTGCTCCTGACCTGGATCCGGATCCCGTTCCCGCTGCTCCGCCAGACGGCCTGGCTGCTCACGGCGGCCACGATCGCCTTCAACGGCGCGGCCGCCTGGCCGGACCCGCTGGGCACGGGCATGCACGCGGTGATCCCGGTCCTGTTCGTCGTCTCCGTCGAAGCGGCCCGCCACGCGATCGGCCGCATCGCGGACATCACGGCCGACAAGCACATGGAGGGCGTCCGGATCACCCGCTGGCTGCTCTCCCCCGTCCCCACCTTCCTCCTCTGGCGCCGTATGAAGCTCTGGGAGCTCCGCTCCTACGACCAGGTGATCAAGCTGGAGCAGGAACGTCTCGTCTACCAGGCGAGGCTCCGCTCCCGCTTCGGCCGCGCCTGGCGCCGCAAGGCCCCGGTGGAGTCCCTGATGCCCCTGCGCCTGGCCCGCTACGGCGTCCCCCTGGCGGAGACGGCCCCCGCGGGCCTGGCGGCGGCGGGCATAGAGCCGGCCCTGCTCCCCCCGGCCCCCCACCACCAGGAACTGACCGCGGCACCCCTTCCCGCCGACACGGCCGCGGCAGCAGCCGAGCTCGACGCCGCGGCCGCGGGAAGTCGTGCCGCCGGCCCAGCGGCACCCCGCGGCGAGCAGCGCCGGCACCCCGGCGACCCCCAGCACCCCGGGTACCCGGCCGACCAACCGGTCACCGACGAGAGCCCCTGGTTCCACGCGGCGGACCCGAACAACATCGCGTACCAGGGCGGCTACGACCCCACCTACGACCCCTCGGAGCAGTACGCCCAGTGGTACGAGGAGCAGCAGCAGGCCGACGCGTACCGGGAGCAGTACGAGGAGGAGCCCCCGCCCCCCGGTCTGGAACCCGCCCCGGAGGAGACCGGCACCTTCCCCATCCCGGTGGGCCCGAACCGCACCCGCGAGCTCGGTGAGGGCGGCGGCACCCCCGAGCCGGACGAGGACGCCTACTACCAGGTCTTCGTCAGGTCGATAGACGGCAGCTACCCGACGCCCCGGGTCCTGGGCGACAACATCGAGGCGACCTTCGGCACCACGCTGACCCCCAGCGTGCTGAAGACCCTCGCGGAACGCTTCCAGCTCCGCCACTCGGCGGAACTGGAGGAGGACCACATCGCGTAGCGCGGGAAACGAACAGGCCCCCTCGTCTCCGAGGGGGCCTGTCCTGTGCGGTGAGCGCCGGTGTCGCCGGTGCGCCCTACTCCCCGAGCAGGGCCCGGACCCGCTCCTGCCCCACCGCCAGCAGCAGCGTGGGCAGACGCGGACCGGTGTCGCGCCCGACGAGCAGGTGGTAGAGCAGCGCGAAGAACGTCCGCTGGGCGGTCTTGATCTCCGGCGGCAGCTCCTTGGGCGTGGCGTCGGCGGAGAACCCGGCCTGCACCTTCGGGACGCCGTACACGAGGTGGGTCAGGCCGTCCAGCGACCAGTGGTCGGCGAGACCGTCGAGGAGCAGCCGCAGCGACTGCCGGGAGGCCTCGTCGAGGGACTTCAGCAGCTCGGCGTCCGGCTCCTGGCGCACGATGGTCCGCTGGTCGGCGGGGACGTGCGTGTTGATCCAGGCTTCGGCCTTGTCGTAGCGCGGCCGGGCCTCGTCCAGCGAGCCGAGCGGGTTCTCGGGGTCGAGCTCGCTCAGGATGCGCAGTGCCTGGTCCTGGTGGCCGGCGGTGATGTCGGCGACGGAGGCCAGCGTCCGGTACGGCAGCGGGCGCCCGGTCCGCGGCAGCTCACCGGTGGCCGTGCGCACCGCACGCGAGTGCGCCGCGGCGTCGGCCGGCAGCGCCGAGCCGTCGGCGACCTTGGCGTCCAGCTTGTCCCACTCGTCGTAGAGCCGCTGGATCTCCTGGTCGAAGGCGATCTTGAAGGACTGGTTGGGCCGGCGGCGGGCGTAGAGCCAGCGCAGCAGCTGCGGCTCCATGATCTTCAGCGCGTCGGCCGGCGTGGGCACGCCGCCCCGCGACGAGGACATCTTGGCCATGCCGCTGATGCCCACGAACGCGTACATCGGCCCGATGGGCTGCTTCCCGCCGAAGATCCCGACGATCTGCCCGCCGACCTGGAACGAGGAACCCGGCGACGAGTGGTCGACGCCGCTGGGCTCGAACACGACGCCCTCGTAGGCCCACCGCATCGGCCAGTCGACCTTCCAGACGAGCTTGCCGCGGTTGAACTCGTTCAGCCGGACGGTCTCCGAGAAGCCGCACGCGGTGCAGGCGTAGGTCAGCTCGGTGGTGTCGTCGTCGTAGGAGGTGACGGTGGTGAGGTCCTTCTCGCAGTTGCCGCAGTAGGGCTTGTACGGGAAGTAGCCGACGGACCCGGCGCCGGAGCTGCCGTCGTCCTCGCTCGCGGCCCCGGAGCCCTCGGCGGCCTCCAGCTCGGCCTCGTCGACGGGCTTCTGCTGCTTGGGCTTGGCCGGGGCCTTCTTGGTCCGGTACTGGTCGAGGATCGCGTCGATCTCGGCGCGGTGCGCCACGGCGTGCAGGATCTGGTCGCGGTACACGCCGGAGGTGTACTGCGCGGTCTGGCTGATGCCGTCGAACTCCACGCCCAGCTCGGCCAGCGACTCGGTCATCGCGGCCTTGAAGTGCTCGGCCCAGCTCGGGTACGCCGAGCCCTTGGGCGCCGGGACGGAGGTCAGCGGCTTGCCGATGTGCTCGGCCCAGGTCTCGTCGACCCCGGTGATGCCGGCCGGGACCTTGCGGTAGCGGTCGTAGTCGTCCCAGGAGATCAGGTGGCGGACCTGGTGCCCGCGGCGGCGGATCTCGTCGGCGACGAGGTGGGGGGTCATGACCTCGCGCAGGTTGCCCAGGTGGATGGGGCCGGAGGGCGAGAGCCCGGACGCGACGACGACAGGTTTGCCGGGGGCCCGACGCTCCGACTCCTCGATGACCTCATCCGCGAAACGGGAGACCCAGTCGGTGGTCTCGGTGCTCTGAGCCACGATCGGCACGTCCTCTTGATCTCGATGTTGCTGTCGATGTGTTGATGTCGGTGCTGGAAGCCCTGGAAGGGCCCCTCCATACTCCCAGACGGGTACGCGCGCGAGAAAACGGCTTTACCCCCCATGGGATACTGGGCCTGTCTATCCATCCCACGAGGAGAACGGCACCCACTCCTATGGCCCCGGTCACGTCCCTCAGCCACTCCGTCGAACAGCACCTCACGTCCGCCATCTCGGCCACCCTGCCGGAGACCGCCGCGGACCCGCTGCTGCGACGAAGCGACCGGGCCGACTTCCAGGCCAACGGCATCCTGGCCCTGGCCAAGAAGGCGAAGTCGAACCCGCGGGAGCTGGCGACGCAGGTCGTGGCGAACGTGGTGGCCGGTGACGTGGTCAAGGAGATCGAGGTCTCGGGTCCCGGCTTCCTGAACATCACGATCACCGACGCGGCGATCACCCGGAACCTGGCCGCGCGGTACGCGGACCCGGACCGCCTGGGTGTCCCGGCCAAGGCGGACCCGGGCATCACGGTCATCGACTACGCCCAGCCGAACGTGGCCAAGGAGATGCACGTCGGCCACCTGCGCTCGGCGGTGATCGGCGACGCGCTGCGCGGCATGCTCGACTTCACCGGCGAGAAGACGATCGGCCGGCACCACATCGGCGACTGGGGCACCCAGTTCGGCATGCTCATCCAGTACCTGATCGAGAACCCGGACGCGCTGTCCGCGGAGACCGACACCGACGGCGAGCAGGCCATGTCGAACCTGAACCGGGTCTACAAGGCCTCGCGTGCGGTCTTCGACGCGGACGCGGACTTCAAGGAGCGGGCGCGCAAGAGGGTCGTGGCCCTCCAGTCCGGCGACAAGGAGACCCTCGACTTCTGGCAGCGGTTCGTGGACGAGTCGAAGGTCTACTTCTACTCGGTCTTCGAGAAGCTCGACATGGAGATCCGCGACGAGGAGATCGTCGGCGAGTCGGCGTACAACGACGGCATGCCCGAGACGGCCCGCCTGCTGGAGGAGATGGGGGTCGCGGTCCGCTCGGAGGGCGCGCTCGTCGTCTTCTTCGACGACATCCGGGGCAAGGACGACCAGCCGGTCCCGCTGATCGTGCAGAAGGCCGACGGCGGCTTCGGCTACGCGGCCTCCGACCTCACCGCGATCCGCAACCGGGTCGCCGACCTGCACGCCACCTCGCTGATCTACGTGGTGGACGTGCGGCAGTCGCTGCACTTCAAGATGGTCTTCGAGACGGCACGGCGGGCGGGCTGGCTCACCGACGACGTCACCGCGCACAACATGGGCTACGGCACGGTGCTGGGCGCGGACGGCAAGCCGTTCAAGACGCGTGAGGGCGAGACCGTACGGCTGGAGGACCTGCTGGACGAGGCGGTGCAGCGGGCCGCGGAGGTCGTCCGGGAGAAGGCGCAGGACCTCACGGAGGACGAGATCCTGCAGCGGGCCGCCCAGGTCGGCATCGGCGCCGTGAAGTACGCGGACCTGTCGACGTCCCCGAACCGGGACTACAAGTTCGACCTGGACCAGATGGTCTCGCTGAACGGCGACACGTCCGTCTACCTCCAGTACGCGTACGCCCGTATCCAGTCGATCCTGCGCAAGGCGGGTGACGTACGGCCGGCCGCGCACCCGGAGCTGGAACTGCACGCGGCGGAGCGGGCGCTGGGCCTGCACCTGGACGCCTTCGGCGACACGGTCTTCGAGGCGGCCGCGGAGTACGCCCCGCACAAGCTGGCGGCGTACCTGTACCAGTTGGCCTCCCTCTACACGGCCTTCTACGACAAGTGCCCGGTGCTGAAGGCCGAGACGCCCGAGCAGGTGGAGAACCGTCTCTTCCTGTGCGACGTCACGGCCCGCACCCTGCACCGGGGCATGGCCCTGCTGGGCATCAGGACGCCCGAGAAGCTCTGACCGGCGGACGACGGACGACAGGGGGGAGGAAGCCATCAGGCTTCCTCCCCCCTCTCTTCGTCGCTTCAGCGCGGCCCCGCTGTCAGTGCCTGCCCTTACAGTCACCGGCATGGCGACTCTTCCCAACCCGCTGCCCAAGCTGGCGTCCGACCCGAGCGGCCGTTCCCTCGGGCTTCAACTCCCGCCGGGGAGACTGATCGACGCGACGGCAGAGGGTCCCTGGCACGAGCCGTTGCTGTGGCATGCCGAACGGCCGGCGGCCCCGGGCAACTGGTCCGCGCTCGGCGCCCGTTCGGCGCGTGCGGGCCTTCTGCCGGTGCTCGTCGACCTGGGCGGGGCCGAGGGCGGCCCGCAGGAGTGGGAGCTGCTGCCCGGGGAGCCCTCCTACCCTGGCGACCACGATCCCGAGGAGGTCCTCGCGGAGTACTGGGAGGAGGTCGCGGCGGAGGGCGAGGAGTGGCCGGGTCCGGCCCGGGGCCTCACCCTGGTGTCCGATCCGGACACGCGCGCCGCCCAGGTGGCCGACTCCCTCGCGGCCGAGGGCCGTTCCTGGTTCCGGACGCCCCATCTCGCCCTGGTGCCGGCCCGGCGGAGCGCGGACGTGCCCGCCGCCATCGGCTGGACGGGCCCCGCCGGCTACGAGAGCGACACCGCCCGGCTGTGCGCCGTCCTCCGCTCCTGGGAGGACCGCTTCGGCATACGCGTCGTCGGACTCGGCTTCGACGTCCTCGTGCTCTCCGTCGCGGCCCCGCCCGCCACCGCGGAGGAGGCAGGGGCGGTGGCCGCCGAACACTTCGCGTTCTGCCCGGACAACATCACGCAGGGGCCGGGTTCACCGGAGGCCTACGCCCGGCAGCTCCTCGGGGAGCACCTCTGGTCCTTCTGGTGGGACTGAACCCCCGCCGCCACCGGCCGACTCCAGCCGCCCCCGCCTGACCCTGCTAGCCCCTCAGCCCCCGGCCCAGCCTCCGCAGCCCCTCCGCGATCTCCTCCGGCGTCTGCGTCACGAAGCACAGCCGCAGCGTCGAGCGGTCGGCCTCACCGGCGTAGAAGGGCGCGCCGGGGACGTACGCCACGTCCTGCCGCACCACCTGGGGCAGCAGGGCCGTGGTGTCGTACGACTCCGGCAGCCGGACCCAGAGGAACATGCCGCCCTCCGGCCGGTTCCACACCGACCCGTCCGGCAGGACGTCCCCCAGCCCCGCCACCATGGCGTCCCGCCGCTCGCGGTACACGGCCGCCACCCCCGCCACATGCGCGTCGAGGTCGTTCACGGCCAGATACCGTGCCGCGGCGAGCTGGTTGACCGTCGGGGTGTGCAGGTCGGCCGCCTGCTTGGCGACGACACAGGCGCGGAGCAGCTCGGCGGGAGCCCGCAGCCAGCCCAGCCGCAGGCCGGGGGCCATCACCTTGGAGAAGGAGCCGAGCAGGACCGTACGGTCGAGGGCGTCGGGGAGGGCGGCGATCCAGGGGACGCGCTCACCGTCGTAGCGGAGTTCGCCGTAGGGGTCGTCCTCGACGATCCACAGGCCGTGGCGGGCGGCGACGGAGGCGATCGCGGCGCGGCGGCTCGCGGGCAGGGTGCGGCCGGTGGGGTTCTGGAAGGTGGGGACGGTGTAGAGCAGCTTGGGCCGCTCCCGCGCCACCAGCTCCGCCAGGGCGTCCGGGTCGGGCCCGTCGGCGTCTCCCGGGACGGCCACGATCCGCGCTCCCGCCAGGCCGAAGACCTGGAGGGCCGCGAGATAGCAGGGCGCCTCGACGAGCACGGTGTCGCCGGGGTCGAGGAGGGCCGTCGCCAGCAGGGACAGGGCCTGCTGGGAGCCGGTGGTGACGAGGAGGTCGTCGGCGGTGGTCGCCAGGCCGCGCACCGACGTCCGCGCCGCGAGCCGCTCCCGCAGCGCCGGCTCGCCCTCCGTCGTGGCGTACTGCAGGGCCTGTGCCGGGTTCTCCTCCAGGACGTGCCGGAAGGCCTCCGCCACGCCCTCCCGGTCGAACAGTTCCGGCGCGGGCAGCCCGCCCGCGAAGTTGATCATCTCCGGGCGGGCGGTGACGGCGAGGATGTCCCGCACGGGAGAGCCCCCGGTCACCCGGGCCCGGGCGGCGAGCGGGGGCGGCGCGGCAGCGGACACGGACGCGGACGCGGACGCGGGAACGGTGTCGGATGCGAGAGTCATGACCGCACCCTAGGGATTTAGATGGCGCCTACACTCGCCTTTTCGGCATATGGACCGCCGAGGCCGGGCGCCGGCGTCCCGGATCCCGTCCCAAGGAAGCGGCTTTTCCGCAGGTCGGACGGGATGGGACCGGACCGGCGTCCCGAGTTGGGCGGCGGGCGTGGAAGCCCGGAGACCGTTCGGCCCAGGCTTGCCGCATGTCCACACGCCCCACTCCCGCCCGCTCCACCCGCGTCCGTCTCCTGGCCACCGCGCTCACGGCCGCCGCCGCCCTCGCCCTCACCGCCTGCCGGGACGGCCAGGGCCTGCGCGACGAGGGCCCGTCGGGGACCACCAGGACCACCGGGACCGCAGGGACCGCCGGAGCCGCGGGAACTACCGGAGCTTCCGCGCCGCCTCGGTCGCCCAGTAGGTGAGGATGTTCCGCGCCCCGGCCCGCTTGATGCCCGTCAGCGTCTCGAAGATCGCCCGGTCGCGGTCCACCCAGCCCTTCTCGGCGGCGGCCTCGACCATCGAGTACTCACCGGAGATCTGGTAGGCGGCGACCGGCACGTCCACCGCGTCCGCGACCCGCGCCAGGATGTCGAGGTAGGGACCGGCCGGCTTGACCATCACCATGTCAGCGCCCTCCTCCAGGTCGAGCGCCAACTCACGCAGCGACTCACGGACGTTGGCCGGGTCCTGCTGGTACGTCTTGCGGTCGCCCTGCAGCGAGGACCCGACGGCCTCCCGGAACGGCCCGTAGAACGCCGACGAGTACTTGGCGGTGTAGGCGAGGATCGCGACGTCCTCCCGCCCGATCTGGTCGAGGGCGTCCCGGACGACCCCGATCTGACCGTCCATCATCCCGCTGGGCCCCACCACGTGCGCCCCGGCGTCGGCCTGCACCTGGGCCATCTCGGCGTACCGCTCCAGGGTCGCGTCGTTGTCGACGCGCCCCTGCTCGTCCAGCACCCCGCAGTGCCCGTGATCGGTCGTCTCGTCCAGGCACAGGTCGGACATGACGAGCAGGTCGTCCCCGACCTCGGCGCGCACGTCCCGGATGGCGACCTGGAGAATCCCGTCCGGGTCCGTGCCCGGCGTCCCGAGCGCGTCCTTCTTCGACTCCTCCGGCACCCCGAAGAGCATGATCCCGGAGACCCCGGCCTCCACGGCCTCCAGCGCGGCCTTCTTCAGACTGTCCCGGGTGTGCTGCACGACCCCGGGCATCGCCTGGATCGGCACCGGCTCGCTCACGCCCTCCCGCACGAAGGCGGGCAGGATGAAGTCGGCCGGATGCAACCGGGTCTCGGCGACCATGCGCCGCATGACGGGGGTGGTGCGCAGCCGCCGCGGACGCGTACCGGGGAAGGATCCGTACTTCGTCATGCGTCCACGCTACGCCCGTCCCGGACCTGCCTTTGCCGACGCCGAGTCGGCCCGCCGGCCCCGCGACGGCGGACGGTCCGGGCCGTCGGCACCCGGGCAGGGCAGGCGCCCCGCCCGAACCGCTGTCAGGGGAGCGCATCGCGGGCTGCCCGTTCGGCCCGCCCATGCTGCCCCTCCGTACCTGGCACCGGCGGTGGTCACTGCGTATGCAGAAGACGTCGACGACTCCCGCCACCACGAGAGAGATCCCCTTGCGCGATCGCGAGAACGCCAGAAGCCACGGATCCGGCAGCGACCGCGGTCCTGCCGGCAAGCCCGCGCCGGCCCCGGCCTCACCGTTGCACGGCCTGACCGCCCTGCAGTCCACGGCCGGGAACGCCGCCGTCGTCCAGATGCTCCGCCAGGCCGCCCGGCCCAGGGCGCAGCCCGAGGAGCACCAGCACGGCGCGGGCTGCGGTCACGAGGAGACCGGACAGGCGGCCCCCTCCGTGCAGCGGTCCGCCGTCCACGACGTCCTGCGCTCGCCGGGACGGCCCATGGACGACGCCACCCGCACCGACATGGAGGCCCGGCTCGGCGCCGACTTCTCCGACGTCCGCCTCCACACCGACGCGGCCGCCAGGGCGTCCGCCGCCGAGGTCGGCGCCCGCGCCTACACCAGCGGCAGCCACGTCGTCATCGGCGACGGCGGTGCCGACAAGCACACCCTCGCCCACGAACTCACCCACGTCATCCAGCAACGCCAGGGTCCCGTCGCCGGCACGGACAACGGCTCGGGCCTGAAGGTCTCCGACCCCTCCGACCGGTACGAGCGCGAGGCGGAGGCCAACGCCACGCGCGTGATGAGCGCCGCCCCCGTGCAGCGGTCGTCCGACGGGGCGCCGGAACCTCCGCGGGTATCCCGGGGCGGGGTGATCCAGCGGACGCTGACCAGACCGGCGGACGCGCAGACCCAGAACGACCAGGTGGACCAGCTCGAGTTTCTGACGGGGTTCTGGGTTCCCGCGGAGACGTTCGGCGAGAACGGGGAACTGCCGCCCGAGCCGACGCACGCCCGGCTGCAGCAGACCAACGCCGACGACGTGGACCTGCTGCGGGTGCAGAGCGCGTTCACGCTTCCGCGGCGAGCCGCGGGACGCCGGGGCGGGGCGCTGCACACCCAGTGGACCGCCCAGTACCAGTCGTCGTTCTTCCTCTACACGATCGAACTGATCAACGATCCGGACGGCCACGCCAGCCAGATCCTGATCGACACCGACGCCCCGTTCCGCATCACCCGCAGAACGCTGCGCGGGTCGGGCGGCCGGTCCGGTGGCCGCACCTACGCCTTCGGCGACCGGTGGGGCGTCAATCCGCACGCCGGGCTCACCCCGGACGAGGCGGTGCAGCGCTTCGGGCTCGACGCGGACAGTTTCGTGGACGCGGCGCAGGCCGGGGCCCAGAACCTCACTCTGCTGCCGTTCGAGGCCACCCAGCCCGTGGTGCACTACGTCCCCGCCGGACGGCACGACCCGAAGTTCCTCAACAACAACCGCCGCTTCCTGTCCGGGCCGGGCTTCGACGCGCTCGGCCAGGACACGAGGACCGCCTCCGGGGTGTCCACGCGGCCGCAGGTGGACCGCCGTGACGGCCAGCGCGGCACCGCCGCCGCCATGGGCAACACCCAGGCCCACGAGTGGATGGGCCCGGGCAACGGAGGAGGCGTGGGGCAACTCGCCAAGTACGAGTGGTGCCATCTGATCGGCGACGGGGACGGCGGTCCGAGCGACTTCCGCAACCTCGTCATCGGCACCAACGCCGTGAACACCGAACAGCTGGCCATGGAAACCGGCCTCAGGGAACTCATTCCCCAGGTCAGGGCCCGGGGCTACGACATCAGGCTGGACGTCGTCGCCTCCGTGGTGCAGGCCCCGATGGAACAGGTCCATCCGCCCGCCACCCGCGGCCTCCCCGACCGGCTCCAGGCCGACTGGATCAGTTACGCGATCTCCCTGGTCCCGGTCGGGAACATCAACGGCCCGCAGACCCCCGTCCACCGCCAGATCATGGACGCCACGCGCGGCACGATCACCGAGTCCGAGTTCGTGGTCCTGCGGGCGACCGTGAAGACCGCGATCAGAACGGCGCTGGGCGTCTGACCCACGGAAACGCCCTGCCGTCTCCGGCACGGAGACGGCAGGACGCACAGGATGTCCGCGGAACGGCCCGCGGGAGCGGCGACTACGTCGCGCGCCGCCGCCGCGACCCGGGCCGCCGCTCGCTCGGCCGCGTCACCGGGTCCCCGGCCTCCAGCGCCGAGGCGCGCCGCCGCAGCCCGAAGTCGGCCAGCGCCTCCGCCAGCTTGTGCACGGACGGCTCGGGCGCCATGACGTCCACCCGGAGCCCGTGCTCCTCGGCGGTCTTGGCGGTCGCCGGACCGATGCAGGCGATGACCGTCACGTTGTGCGGCTTGCCCGCGATGCCCACCAGGTTCCGCACGGTCGAGGACGACGTGAAGAGCACGGCGTCGAAGCCACCGCCCTTGATCGCCTCCCGGGTCTCCGCCGGCGGCGGCGAGGCCCGCACGGTCCGGTAGGCCGTGACGTCGTCGACCTCCCAGCCCAGCTCGATCAGCCCGGCGACCAGGGTCTCCGTGGCGATGTCGGCGCGCGGCAGGAAGACGCGGTCGATCGGGTCGAACACCGGGTCGTAGGGAGGCCAGTCCTCCAGCAGACCCGCCGCGGACTGCTCACCGCTCGGCACCAGGTCCGGCTTCACACCGAACGCGATCAGCGCCTTGGCGGTCTGCTCGCCCACCGCGGCGACCTTGATGCCCGCGAAGGCACGGGCGTCGAGCCCGTACTCCTCGAACTTCTCCCGCACGGCCTTGACGGCGTTGACGGAGGTGAAGGCGATCCACTCGTAACGGCCCGTCACGAGCCCCTTGACGGCCCGCTCCATCTGCTGGGGCGTGCGCGGCGGTTCCACGGCGATCGTCGGCACCTCGTGCGGCACGGCCCCGTACGACCGCAGCTGGTCGGAGAGCGACGCCGCCTGCTCCTTCGTGCGCGGTACGAGGACCTTCCAGCCGAACAGCGGCTTGGACTCGAACCACGCGAGCTGGTCGCGCTGGGCCGGTGCGGAGCGCTCGCCGACCACGGCTATCACCGGGCGGCCGCCCTCCGGCGAGGGCAGCACCTTCGCCTGCTTCAGCGTCTGCGCGATCGTGCCGAGCGTCGCCGTCCAGGTCCGCTGACGGGTCGTCGTACCGGCCACCGTGACGGTCATCGGCGTATCGGGCTTGCGGCCCGCCGACACCAGCTCACCGGCGGCCGCCGCGACCGAGTCGAGCGTCGTCGACACGACCACGGTCCCGTCGGAGGCGCCCACCTCGGTCCAGCAGCGGTCCGAGGCCGTGCGCGCGTCCACGAACCGGACGTCCGCGCCCTGCGCGTCCCGCAGCGGCACACCGGCGTACGCGGGGACGCCGACGGCGGCCGCGACACCCGGCACCACCTCGAACGGCACCCCGGCGGCAGCGCACGCGAGCATTTCCTCCGCCGCGTACGTATCAAGTCCCGGGTCCCCGGACACCGCACGGACGACCCGCCTGCCGCCCCGCGCGGCCTCCATGACAAGATGTGAGGCATCCCGCACAACGGGTACCTCAACGGTTGTTGACGTGCCGTCGACAAGCGTCGGGTGAGGTGTGCCCGTGCCCGGAAGCGGGTCCGACGAAGGACCTGTTTCCGCGGTCACGACGGACACGCCGGGCCGCGCGTGCGTCCGTACGACGTCGAGCACCTCGTGCTCGGCGACGAGGACGTCCGCGTTCGCCAGCGCCTCCACGGCGCGCAGAGTCAGCAGTCCCGGATCCCCGGGTCCGGCACCCAGGAAGGTGACGTGCCCGTGCTCAGGACCGACGGCAGGAAGGGCGGTGGGGCTCACAGTGCTCGCTCCCCCATCAGACCGGCCGCGCCCTGGGCGAGCATCTCGGCGGCGAGTTCGCGACCGAGCGCCATTGCCCGGTCGTGCGTCTCGGGCACGGGACCGGTGGTGGACAGCTGCACCATGCGGGTGCCGTCGGTGGTGCCGACGACGCCCCGCAGGCGCATTTCCTTGACAATCTGCCCGTCGGCCAGAAGGTCGGCCAGCGCGCCCACAGGGGCACTGCAACCGGCCTCCAGGGCGGCGAGCAGGGACCTTTCGGCGGTCACGGCGACCCGCGTGAACGGGTCGTCGAGCGCGCCGAGCCCGGCGACGAGCGCTGCGTCCTCGGCGGTGTGCCCCGCCCTGCACTCGATCGCCAGTGCTCCCTGGCCGGGAGCGGGCAAAACCGTGTCCACCGACAGGAAGTCGGTGACCTCGTCGATGCGGCCGATGCGGTTCAGTCCGGCCGCGGCCAGCACCACCGCGTCCAGCTCGCCGCCGCGCACGAACCCGATCCGGGTGTCGACGTTGCCCCGTATCGGGACCGTCTCGATGTCGAGTCCGTGGCTGCGCGCGTACGCGTTGAGCTGGGCCATGCGGCGCGGCGAACCGGTGCCGATGCGCGCCCCGCGCGGGAGGTCGGTGAACTTCAGCGCGTCCCTGGCGACGATCACGTCGCGCGGGTCCTCGCGCACCGGTATGGCGGCCAGGACCAGGTCCTCGGGCTGCGTGGTCGGCAGGTCCTTCAGCGAGTGAACCGCGAAGTCGACCTCACCCCGGAGCAGCGCGTCCCGCAGGGCCGTGACGAACACACCGGTGCCGCCGATCTGCGCGAGGTGCTCGCGGGAGACATCGCCGTAGGTGGTGATCTCGACGAGTTCGACGGGCCGTCCGGTCACCCGGGTGACGGCTTCCGCGACCTGCCCGGACTGGGCCATGGCGAGCTTGCTCCGCCGTGTCCCCAGTCTCAGTGCCCTTGTACTCATGCCGCTCATGCCGGCCCTCGGTTCTCTGCGTTCTTCTCGGTGCTGTCCTCGGCCCGGGACACGGCGGCCACCGCGTCCTGGTCGAGGTCGAACAGGGTGCGCAACGCGTCCGCGTATCCGGCGCCGCCGGGCTCGGCCGCGAGCTGCTTGACCCTGACGGTCGGCGCGTGCAGCAGCTTGTCGACGACGCGCTTGACGGTCTGCGTGATCTCGGCGCGGTGCTTGTCGTCGAGTCCGGGCAGCCGCCCTTCGAGGCGCGCGATCTCACCGGCGACCACGTCGGCGGCCATCGTGCGCAGCGCGACCACGGTCGGCGTGATGTGCGCGGCCCGCTGGGCGGCACCGAACGCGGCGACCTCGTCGGAGACGATCCGCCGCACCTGGTCCACGTCGGCGGCCATGGGCGCCTCGGCCGAGGCCTCCGCCAGCGACTCGATGTCCACCAGCCGCACGCCGGCCAGCCGGTGCGCGGCCGCGTCGATGTCCCGGGGCATCGCGAGGTCCAGCAGGAACAGCACCGGCTCGGGGCGCACGGGCGGGGCGACCGGCTCGGGCCTGCGGCGCTCGGGGATGCGGCCGACGGCGGCGGCGGTCGCGGCGAGCGCGGTGATCAGCTCGGCGTCGGCCTCGGGGCTGCGCCGGCCGGCCGTACGGCGGTCCACCGTGGCGTTGTCGACCCAGGCGGCGTGCTGTTCCAGCGTGGCCGCGTCCATGCCGGCCACGGCGGCCTCCCCCATGACGGAGAAGCCGGGCTGCTGCACGGCGGCCAGGTCCAGCGGACATCCGTCCTCGGTCCCGACGGAGGTCGGCGGCAGCGGTCGTACGGCGTCCCCGGACCCGGTGACGGCGGCGGGCGCGCCCGTGCGGTCCTCGACCGCCGCGGCGACGGCCTCCGCGGTGAGGACGAGTCCCGTCGCCCCCGTACAGGAGACGGCGACGTCGGCACGTGTCAGCTCGGCCGGCACCGATTCGATCGGGACCGCGCGGGCCACCACGTCCGTGCCCTCGTCCTCGGTCAGTATCCGGGCGAGCCGCTCGGCGCGGTCGAAGGTGCGGTTGGCGACGACGACCTCGGCGACACCGGCGCGCGCGAGGGTCGCGGCGGCCAGCGAGGACATCGAACCCGCCCCGATGACCAGCGCCTTCCTGCCCCGCGCCCAGTCCTGCACGTCCCCGCCCGCGGCGAGCTGCTCCAGGCCGAAGGTGACCAGGGACTGCCCGGCGCGGTCGATGCCGGTCTCGGAGTGGGCGCGCTTGCCGACCCGCAGGCCCTGCTGGAACAGGTCGTTCATCAGCCGGCCGGCGGTGTGCAGCTCCTGCGCCCTGGCGAGGGAGTCCTTGAGCTGGCCGAGGATCTGGCCCTCGCCGACGACCATCGAGTCCAGGCCGCAGGCCACCGAGAACAGGTGGTGGACGGCACGGTCCTCGTAGTGCACGTAGAGGTAGGGGGTGAGCTCCTCCAGGCCGACGCCGCTGTGCTGGGCCAGCAGCGTGGACAGCTCGGCGACGCCCGCGTGGAACTTGTCCACGTCGGCGTAGAGCTCGATGCGGTTGCAGGTGGCGAGGACGGCGGCCTCGGCGGCCGGTTCGGCGGCGACCGTGTCCTGGAGCAGCTTGAGCTGGGCGTCCGCGGAGAGGGAGGCCCGCTCCAGGACACTGACCGGTGCGCTGCGGTGGCTCAGCCCGACGACGAGGAGACTCATGCCGGCATCACGGCGGGTACGTCCCCGTCGGGTCCCTGGTCGGTTTCCTGGGAGGCCTCGCGGCTCGCGGGGGCGGGCCCGGCGCCGTCGGGCAGCGCGGCCTCCTCGCCGGCCTTGCGCTGCTCGTGGAAGGCGAGGATCTGCAGCTCGATGGAGAGGTCGACCTTGCGCACGTCGACGCCGTCCGGGACGGACAGCACGGTCGGCGCGAAGTTCAGGATGGAGGTGACCCCGGCGGCCACGAGCCGGTCGCAGACCTGCTGGGCGGCACCGGCGGGAGTGGCGATGACACCGATCGACACGCCGTTGTCCGTGATGATCTTCTCGAGGTCGTCGGTGTGCTGGACGGGGATGCCGGCGACGGGCTTTCCGGCCATCGCGGGATCGGCGTCGATGAGCGCGGCGACCCGGAAGCCACGGGAGGCGAACCCGCCGTAGTTGGCCAGGGCGGCGCCGAGGTTTCCGATACCGACGATCACGACCGGCCAGTCCTGGGTGAGCCCCAGCTCACGGGAGATCTGGTAGACGAGATACTCGACGTCGTAGCCGACACCGCGCGTTCCGTAGGAACCCAGGTAGGAGAAGTCCTTGCGCAGCTTGGCGGAGTTGACCCCCGCCGCCGCGGCCAGTTCCTCGGAGGAGACCGTGGGTACCGAGCGCTCCGACAGTGCGGTCAGCGCGCGGAGGTACAGCGGAAGCCTGGCGACGGTGGCCTCGGGAATCCCTCGGCTACGGGTCGCCGGTCGGTGAGTTCGGCCAGTTGCCACGGTGCTCCTGCGGGTAGAGCGGGGCTGAAGGCGGCCACACGTAACCGGACCGCCCCGTCGACAGCAGGCTATGTCTTTGTGAACGCGTGCACAAAGATGGTGTCCGATTTGCCCGGCCAACGTGACCGGGGTCACGCGCGTCGTTCCGGGGGTCGTCCCTGGGGGCAAAACCGACACACTCCTCGTGAATCCCGCCCCCGAGACCAAACCGCCATCGATCCTAAGCGACACCCGGCGTGTCTTGTACTAGCCGGTCAGTTCCTTGCGGAGGCGCTCCTCGTCCACCCGCCAGAAGGTGTGCTGCCTGCCGTCCACCAGGACGACGGGGATCTGCTCCCAGTACGCGTCGTGGAGCGCGCGGTCCCGGGTGATGTCCTTCTGCTCCCAGGGCACGCCGAGTTCGCCGCAGACCTTCGCGACGACCGCCTCGGCGTCCTCGCACAGATGGCAGTCGGGTTTCCCGATGAGCGTGACGAGCCGGTCCTGCGGGGCCGGCCCCTTCCGTCGAAAGAGGGGACTCATACGGGCCATTCTCGCGCCTCTTTAACGGTGAGGTCGTGGAGAGTTCACACCGTCCGAACCTCACAGCTCCGGAACCACCGAACAAAATGGCTATGCTCACGCCATGGCCGCTCTCGGATGGCTCACCCCCCGTAGGCGCTCCGCCACGGCGCGGAGCGTGTTGGCTGGCGAAGCCTCGGCTGAGGCCGCCCGCAAGTCCACGCAGGAAGATCAGCACACGGCTGCGGACATAGGAGCCGAACCGCAGTTCCCGGTGCACGGCGACGCGCTGGCCGCCGCCTTCTTCGACCTGGACAACACCGTGATGCAGGGCGCCTCCCTGTTCCACTTCGGCCGTGGCCTGTACAAACGCAAGTTCTTCGAGACCCGCGACCTGGTCCGGTTCGCCTGGCAGCAGGCGTGGTTCCGGATGGCCGGCCTCGAGGACCCCGAACACATGCAGGACGCCCGCGACTCGGCGCTGTCCATCGTGAAGGGCCATCGCGTCGCCGAGCTGCAGTCGATCGGCGAGGAGATCTACGACGAGTACATGGCCGAGCGCATCTGGCCGGGCACCCGGGCCCTCGCCCAGGCCCACCTGGACGCGGGCCAGAAGGTGTGGTTGGTCACAGCCGCCCCGGTGGAGATCGCCCAGGTGATCGCCCGCCGCCTCGGACTGACCGGCGCGCTCGGCACGGTCGCGGAGTCCGTCGACGGCGTCTACACGGGCAAGCTCGTCGGCGAGCCGCTGCACGGGCCCGCCAAGGCGGAGGCGGTACGCGCCCTGGCCGCCGCGGAGGGCCTGGACCTCTCCCGCTGCGCCGCCTACAGCGACTCCCACAACGACATCCCGATGCTCTCCCTCGTCGGCCACCCCTACGCCATCAACCCCGACAGCAAGCTGCGCAAGCACGCCGCGAGCCTCGACTGGCGTCTGCGCGACTACCGCACGGGCCGCAAGGCGGCGAAGGTAGGCATCCCGGCGGCGGCGGGGGTCGGCGCGGTGGCGGGCGGCACGGCCGCGGCCATCGCCCTGCATCGCCGGCGCAGGTGACCTGTCAACCCACGCACAAAGGACGGTCGTACCCCTTACGGCCGTCCTTTATTCGTCGTTGTCCGCGCACAGCCACAACACGCCCCGGACCGACCCGAAACTCGAACCTTTCCGATCAACACTCGCTCACTCTGCGCCACTTGATCGGGCGTCAATCGGGCACAGACGCGACGTAATCGAAGTTTTGAGCAACTCGGTGTAGCAGCGCCTGTACGAAGCGTTATTCTCCTCAGACGCAATCCGGTACCCCCCCTGTCGCTACGACGGGTGAAAGGTCCCGCACTGCACGTGATGGAAGCTCTGCCTCTGGGAGTCCCGTGTACCCACACGTCGGGGTTGACACCTCGGGCCTGGCTACGCTGCGCGCAACGGTCGCTACGGTCCAGTACCTGTTGCGCGGCTTCGTCCCCACCGCGTACGCCGTCCCCGCCTTCGCCACCCCCGCTCCGGCGGGCCCGTGCTACGCACTGGCGGAAGGCAGCGCCGCGGTCGGCAGAAGAGGACGCTCGTCCGGCGGCGCCACCACCGCGGCCCGCCGGCCGGCCGCCGACAGCGACAGCGCCCGGATGATGGACCTCGTCGAGCGGGCCCAGGCCGGCGAGGCCGACGCGTTCGGGCGGCTGTACGACCAGTACAGCGACACCGTCTACCGCTACATCTACTACCGCGTGGGCGGCAAGGCGACCGCCGAGGACCTCACCAGTGAGACGTTCCTGCGCGCCCTGCGGCGCATCGGCACCTTCACCTGGCAGGGCCGCGACTTCGGCGCCTGGCTCGTCACCATCGCCCGCAACCTGGTCGCCGACCACTTCAAGTCGAGCCGCTTCCGCCTTGAGGTCACCACCGGCGAGATGCTCGACGCCAACGAGGTCGAGCGCTCCCCCGAGGACTCCGTCCTGGAGTCCCTCTCCAACGCCGCGCTGCTGGACGCCGTACGCCGGCTCAACCCCCAGCAGCAGGAGTGCGTGACCCTCCGCTTCCTCCAGGGCCTGTCCGTCGCCGAGACCGCACGGGTGATGGGCAAGAACGAGGGTGCCATCAAGACCCTCCAGTACCGCGCCGTCCGCACCCTGGCCCGCCTCCTCCCGGACGACGCCCGCTGACCCACCCGGTCCCCGCACGACTGTCGGCAATCCCCAACTCACGGTCAGTGAAAGTCCGTTGCCTTCCCGATCCGATCATCCTCCGTCCGTAACCCAAGTGCCGCGCCCGTCGTTGAGCGGGATACAGGCTCCCTGTGGTCACGTCCCGGCTCACCCCGATCACTCGATCGGGGGAAAGCGGAACGGGACGTGCAACCCTCGAGACCCCCGGGGAGTCGACCGTCATGACGAGAGGAGGTGCCGCCAGTGATCGCGAACGTATCGGCGCACCGGCGGGCGAACGCCTTCGCCCAGGCCCTGGAGGAGCAGTCCGACCAGGACACGGCGGCCGAGCAGACCGAAGGATCGCCGCCGGCACCGGCCGCTGCGGACCAGACCGAGCAGGGCCATCTCCTGGCCCTCGCGACGAGTCTCGCCGAGCTGCCCAGACCGGAGCTCGATCCCGAGGTCAAGGTCGTCCAGCGGGCCCAGTTGGTGGCCGCGATGGAGGCCATGCTGCAGGCGGGCACCGTGGGAGGCGAGGCAGCGGACACTCCGGTACCGGAGCAGCGATCCCACCGGGCCAGAGGAGCACACCGGGCAGGTCCCCTGGGAAAGCTCCGGCCCCGCGGCCGGCTCGCCAAGGGCCTCACCGCGGGCGGCCTGAGCGTGAGCGTCGCAGCGGGAGCCTTCGGCGGAGTAGCGGCCGCGAGTTCCGACGCCCTCCCCGGTGACGGGCTCTACGGGCTCAAGCGCGGCATCGAGGACTTCAAGCTCAACTACCTGGCCGACGGCGACGACGACCGCGGGCGGACGTACCTCGACCAGGCGTCCACCCGCCTCAGCGAGGCCCGCCGCCTCATGGAGCGCGGCCGCGGCGGCCACCTCGACCACGAGTCCCTGGGCGAGGTCCGCCGCGCGCTGAGCGGCATGCAGCACGACGCCTCCGAGGGCCACCGCCTGCTGCACGAGGCGTACGAGCGCGACCCGGACTCGCTGGGCCCCATCCAGGCCCTGGAGGCCTTCTCCCGCTCGCACCGCGACGCCTGGGGCGCCCTGCGCGAGAAGCTCCCCGTCCAGCTGGGCGACGTGAGCCGGCAGGTCTCCTCGGTCTTCGACGCCATAGACGAAGAGGTCGCCCCGCTGCAGTCCCTGCTCCCCCGGCCCCCCGCCCAGGGCGGCAGCGGCAGACAGGGCTCCGGCCCGTCCTCCCCGGACGCCTCGACGGGCCCGGGCCGCTCGACGCCCCCCAGCGCCGGCGACCCCTCCCAGAGCGGCGGCACGGGCAGCAGCCCCAGCAGGTCGTCCGGCTCCGGCAGCACGGACGACGGCCTCCTGGGCGGCAGCACGGGTGGTCTCCTGGACCAGCCGGAGGGCACCGGCACCACGTCCCCCTCCACCAGCTCCCCGCCCACCGACCCCGACGTCACCATCCCGCCCCTCCTCCCCGGCCTCCTGCCCGGCCTGGGCATCGACAGCGAGGAAGCGGGCTGACACAGCGGTACGGCGATGGGGGCGTCCCTCTCAGGAGGGGCGCCCCCATCGCCGTACCCGAACCCCTGCCCTCCGGATCAGAAGAACACCGAGCGCCGCTGCACCAGCAGCTTGTAGAGGGTGTGCTGGATCTGCTCGCGGACCTGGTCCGTGAGGTTGAACATCAGCATCGGGTCCTCCGCCGCCTCCGGCGGATAGCTGTCCGTCGGGATCGGCTCACCGAACTGGATCGTCCACTTGGTCGGCAGCGGGATCGCCCCCAGCGGCCCCAGCCAGGGAAAGGTCGGCGTCAACGGGAAGTACGGGAAGCCGAGCACCCGGGCGAGCGTCTTCGCGTTGCCGATCATCGGATAGATCTCCTCCGCCCCGACGATCGAGCAGGGAACGATCGGGGCGCCCCGGCGCAGCGCCGTGGAGACGAAGCCACCCCGGCCGAACCGCTGGAGCTTGTAGCGCTCGCTGAAGGGCTTCCCGATGCCCTTGAAGCCCTCCGGCATCACCCCGACCAGTTCCCCCGCCCCGAGCAGCCGTTCGGCGTCCTCCGCGCAGGCGAGGGTGTGCCCGAGCTTGCGCGCCAGCTCGTTCACGACCGGCAGCACGAAGACCAGGTCGGCGGCGAGCAACCGCAGATGACGGCCCGCGGGATGGTGGTCGTGCACGGCGACCTGCATCATCAGGCCGTCCAGCGGCAGCGTCCCGGAGTGGTTCGCGACGATCAGCGCCCCGCCCTCGGCCGGAATGTTCTCGACGCCCTTCACCTCGACCCGGAAGTACTTCTCGTACACCGGCCGCAGCAGCGACATCAGGACCTGGTCGGTGAGCTCCTCGTCGTAGCCGAAGTCGTCGACCTCGTAGTCACCCGTGAGCCGGCGGCGCAGGAAGGACAGCCCGCCCGCGATACGCCGCTCCAGGCCCCCCTCGTCCCGCGCATCCGTGGTCACAGGAACATCATCCTGCCCGATCGCCCTGGTGGGCAGGGGCTGGACCTCGCCGATCTCACCCGCCTCGCCGATCTCACGGACCGGCGCGGGCTCGCCGTTGTTGCGCCGGCTCCCCCCGCTCCGTCGCCGCGGCGACCGCGCTGCGGCGCTCCCGCGGGTCCGGTCGTCGTCGAACGGAATGACCTTGGCGTCCGCCATCGTTGATGCGCTCCTCAGTTGGCGCTCGGCGTCGGGGGGTGGGCCGCGGAGTGGCCGCTCCGGGCGAGGGGCAGCGCGGCGATCCGGTCGACGGCCCCCGCGACGGCCTCGGGCGGCAGCAGCCCGGGCCGCTGGCTGCGCGCGAAGTCCGCGAACGCCTCGGCGGTCGTGTACTTCGGGGTGAACCCGAGCGTCTCACGCATCTGCGTCGTCGACACGACCCGCCCATGGGTCAGCAGCCGGATCTGCTCGGGCGAGAAGTCCGTCATCCCCAGCGTCCGCACCAGCGACCCCGCCCAGGTGACGGCCGGCAGCAGCAGCGGCACGGTGGGCCGTCCGAGCCGCCGCGAGCACTGCGACAGCAGCAGGACACCGTCCCCGGCGATGTTGAAGGTGCCGCTGTTGAGCGTGCCCCGCTCCGGCTCGTGCGAGGCGATCCGCAGCACCTCGATCACGTCGTCCTCGTGCACGAACTGCAGCCGGGGGTCGTACCCGAGCACGGTGGGCAGCACGGGCAGCGCGAAGTACGAGGCGAGCGGGGTCTCCGCGGTGGGCCCGAGGATGTTCGCGAACCGCAGCACGCACACGGCGACGTCGGGCCGCCGCCGGGCGAACCCCCGCACGTATCCCTCGACCTCGACGGTGTCCTTGGCGAAGCCGCCGCTCGGCAGCGACTTGGCGGCGGTGGTCTCGGTGAAGACGGCGGGATCCCGGGGCGCGGACCCGTACACGTTGGTGGAGGACTTGACGACCAGCCGCTTCACACTGGGCGACTTCTGGCAGGCGCCGAGCAGCTGCATGGTCCCGATGACGTTGGTCTCCTTGACCATGGTCCGGCTGCCGCTGGCCAGCGCGGTACCCGTCACGTCCAGGTGTACGACCGTGTCGGCGCCGGTCTCCGCCAGCACGCGCGCGATGGTGGGCTGGCGGATGTCGGCCTGGACGAACTCGGCACCGCCCAGATGGTGCTCGGGCCGTACGGCGTCCACCCCGACGACGCGCTCGACGTCCGGGTCACGCAGAATCCGTCGGACGAACCGGCCCCCCAGCTGACGGGCCACTCCGGTCACGAGCACGACCTTCCCCAAGACCAGCGCCTTCCTCTCGTCCGCACTGATGCACTGCTCGTACCCTGCCGCGTTCCCCGTCTGCGGGCCAACCTATCGGGTCGATGTTGCGCCGTGATGACCACCCGATGCCCGACGTGACGACGGAGATCGGTCATACGACCAGATCAGCGGCGTGCTCGTCCAGACATACGCGCGGAATTCAGCCCACCGCACACCGCCCGGACATGCGTGTGGCCCCCCGCCGGCAGAACCGGCTGGGGGGCCACACCACGCTTCCGCGGCTCACGTCGAGCGAAGCGGGGACGCGTCCCCGCTTCCCGTAAGGACTGGCCTTACTTCTTGTTACGACGCTGAACGCGCGTGCGCTTGAGCAGCTTGCGGTGCTTCTTCTTGGCCATCCGCTTGCGCCGCTTCTTGATAACAGAGCCCACGACTACCCTCGCTCACTTCTCATCACTCGGTGTTTGGGCGCCATGGGCCCATACGACCTACGAGGGGCCAGCCTACCCGCCCCGAGCGCCGAGGTCGTAATCGAGGGCTCCGGAGGGGTCCGAGGTGCCCTGTGACGCTGTTGCCGAACCCCTCCGTCATCGCCGTGTCAGGCGGTTTCCACCCCCACATAACTCTCGCGGAGGTACTCGTGCACCGCTTGCTCGGGGACGCGGAAGGACCGCCCCACCCGGATCGCGGGCAGATGACCGCTGTGCACCAGGCGGTACACGGTCATCTTGGACACTCGCATCACCGAGGCGACTTCCGCCACGGTAAGGAACTGAACCTCGTTCAGAGGCCTTTCGCCAGCTGCAGCCATGACACACCTGAACCTTCCGCACTCGACGGCCACCGGCTTCCCCTTCCGGTGACTCTTCGTCGTTGCGTGCTCACTCCCCAATGTAGGGGCGGGTGATGCGAGTGGGGAAGAGGTGCACCCATCGCAGGCCTACTGTGACAGACACGCTCGATTGAGTACGTAGCGGGTCAGCGGCAGGTAGTAATCGGACCGCACGCCGTCATCAAGTGGAACAGCGACGGACACGGCCCCCTCGGCCTCGCCCACGAACACCGCGGGGTCGTCGGTGTCGGCCAGCCCGATGGCCTCGAACCCCAGCTGACCTGCCCCGCAGACCCAGCCATGATCGCCGATCACAAGATCCGGCAGCGGCCGGCCCTCCTCGGCGGCCGCACCCAGCGCCACCCGAACCGGCAGCGGCGAGTGACTGTGCAGGGGGGTCGCACAACCGGCGCGCTCACCGGCCCCCTCCCGGACGACCCCGACCCCCCGTACGTAGTCGAGGCGGGCCGTACGTAGACCGAACCGGGTCGTTATGTCGACACAGCGACCCTGCGCAAGGGTGAGGACAGTACATCCCACCGCCGACAAAGCGTCCGCAAGCCCGGCGTAGAACCCGAGGAGCCGCTGCGGATGGCCGGTCCCGAACAACACCGCCCCACCACGCTGGGCGACCGCACCCACCCGCTCGGCGAAGGCATCGAGCGCGGCGACGGTCCGCCCGGGATCAATCACATCCTGCCCGGAAACACACCGAGGATCGGCCGAAACCCCACATCTATCGGCCATCAACGCCACCAACTCCCGCTCCCCCCAGACCCCTTCGGGATCAATCCCGATCAGAACCCGAGGATCCCGAGCAGCGAACGCCCGATACCTCCGCAGACTCACCTCCCGAGAAGTCCCCACCACCCCCGCCAACCCCGCCCCCACGAGATAGGCCCCGATCCCACCATCACTCACCACCCCCAGATGCTGACCCACCCCCGAACCCCCCTGCCACGGGAACGACGGAAGTCCGCACGGTTGGCGTAGGGGGCGGGTGGGGGGAGGGGCGCGGCCTGGCCGGGGTGAGGGAGGGACGGGGGAGGGGCGCGGCCGGGGTGAGGGGCGGGGTGGGGCGGGCAGCCTGGCAGGGGTGGGTGCGGGGGCGGAGCCCCGCGAGGGGTGCAGGGGACGCAGTCCCCGCCGGGGGGGCGGGGGCGGAGCCGCGCTGGGGCCCGGGGCGGAGCCCCGAGCGCCGGGGTGCAGGGGACGCAGTCCCCGCTGGGGCCCGGGGCGAAGCCCCGAACGAGGGCCACTCCCCAACCCACCGAGTCGGGCGGGCGGGTGGGCAAACCCCGGCAGGGGACGCAGTCCCCGCCGGGGTGCAGGGGCGGAGCCCCGCCGGGGCCCGGGGCGGAGCCCCGGACGAGGGTTGCTCCTCAACCCACCGAGTCGGGCGGGCGGGTGGGCGAAACCCCCACCTACGCCAACAACCCCCGCAACGGAAACACCGCCCGCCGAGCAGCCAGCACAGCCTGATCCAGCCGATCCGCGGGGTCGTACCCCGCCTCCCACCCGGCCCACTCCACCGGCCACCGCCCATCCGTCATCCGCACCGGCGCCAACTGCCGCGTACGAGCGAACACATCCTGCCGCCAGCTCTCCGGGATCACCGTCTCCGGCGCCACCGCCTTCCCCGCCACGATCCCCACCAGATGCGCCCAGGACCGCGGCACCACATCCACCACCGCGTAACCACCCCCGCCCAACGCGACCCACTTCCCCCCGGCGTACTCGTGCGCCAGGTCGTGACACGCCACCTGCACCGCCCGCTGCGCATCCAGCGACACCGCGAGATGAGCCAGCGGATCCTCGAAATGCGTATCGGCCCCGTGCTGGGTCACCAGCACATCCGGCCGGAAATCAGCGATCAGCTCCGGCACCACGGCGTGGAACGCCCGCAGCCACCCCGCGTCCCCGGTCCCCGCCGGCAGCGCCACGTTCACCGACGCCCCCTCCCCCGCCCCCGCCCCGGTCTCCTCCGGCCACCCCGTCTGCGGGAACAACGTACGAGGATGCTCGTGCAACGAGATCGTCAGCACCCGCGGGTCCTCCCAGAACGCGGCCTGCACCCCGTCCCCGTGATGCACGTCCACATCCACATAGGCGACCCGCTCGGCCCCCAGCTCCAGCAGCCGGGCGATCGCCAACGACGCGTCGTTGTAGATGCAGAACCCCGACGCACCCCCGGGCATCGCATGATGCAGCCCACCCGCGAAGTTCACCGCGTGCAGCGCGTCCCCCCGCCACACCGCCTCCGCGGCCCCCACGGACAACCCGGCGATGACCGACGACACCTCGTGCATCCCCACGAACGCGGGATCGTCCATGGTCCCCAGCCCGTACCCCGCGTCCGCCGCCGCCGGATCGGCCGAGGCCGCCTTCACGGCCTCGACGTAGTCCTCCCGGTGCACGAGCCGCAGCGTCGACTCCCCGGCCGGCTTGGCCCCTACGACCTCCACCTCCCGGTCGAGCCCCAGGGCACCCACCAACCTCCGGGTCAGCTCCAGCCGGACCGGATCCATCGGATGCTCCGGACCGAAGTCATAGCCCGTTACTGCCTCGTCCCACATCAGCTGTGCGCGGCCGCTCATGCCCGCCACCGTATCGGTCCGGTTGAGCGGCGAACGACCTGGCGTACACCAACGTCACCAGCACCAACACCATCGGCACCACCATCGCCCCCCGATAGCTCCACGCGTCCCCCAACGCCCCCACCAACGGCGACCCCACCAGGAACCCGACGTAGTTGAAGACGTTGAGCCGAGCGATGGCCGCGTCCGAGTCCCCCGGAAACAACCGCCCCGCCGCGGCGAAGGTCTGCGGCACCAGCACGCACAGCCCCAGCCCCACCAGAGTGAACCCACCCATCCCCGCCCAGGCGCCCGGCGCCGCCGCCACCACCGCGAACCCCACCGCGGCCACCAGCGCCCCCAGCCGCACCACCGCCGCCGCACCGAACCGCCGCACCCCGTGGTCCCCGATGGTCCGCCCGACCAGCGTGGTGACCATGTACACGTTGTACGGCACCGTCGCCAGCTGCTCCGAACTCCCCAGCACGTCCTGCAGATACTTCGCGCTCCAGTTGGAGACGGTCGAGTCCCCGATGTAGGCGAAGCACATCACGAGACACAGCGGCAGGAGCATCCTGAAGACGAGCCCGCCGCCGTCCCCTCGCTTCTGCGCCACCTCGGGTCCGCCGCCGTCCCGCTCCCGGCCTCCCGCACCCTGCCCGTCGACGTACCACCGGCTCCCCACGAGCGCCGCCGGCAGCAGCACCGCCACCACGGGCAGATACGACACCCACAGCGCGAGATGCCAGTGCGCCCCCGCCCACGCCAGCGAGGCGCCCACGATCCCACCCAGGCTGTACGCGGCATGGAAGCTCAGCATGATGCTGCGCCCGTACGTCCGCTGCAGACTCACCCCGAGCATGTTCATCGAGGCGTCCAGCGCCCCCACGGCGAGCCCGAAGACGGCCAGGGCGAGTCCCAGCAGGGCCATCGAGTCCCCCGCCCCCACCCCGAGCAGCGCCAGCAGCACCACCGGCTGGGACCAGCGCAGCAGCCCGCTGGCGGGTATCCGCTTCACCAGCTGCTCGGTCGTCACGCTCCCGAGCCCGGCGAGGACGGGCACGGCGGCGAGGAAGGCGGGCAGCAGCGCGTCCGAGACGCCGTACCGGTCCTGGATCGCCGGAATCCGGGTCACGAGCAGGGCGAACGCGGCGCCCTGCGCGAAGAAGCTGAACGCCAACGAGGCCCTACCGCGCCGCAGCACTTCTGTCATGGCGGCGAGCGTAGGGCCCCGGCGTACTCGTGGGTAGATCCAGCCAAAGATGAATTTCCCTCAGCTTTGTCGTCCGGCGGCGGCCAGGGCGACCGCGCGACGCCCCTCGCCCCCCACCCGCGCGCCGTCCAGCGCCCCACCCCGGGCAACTTCGGCCACAGTCACGGCCTCGACCTCGGCCGAGATCATCCGCCCCATCGGCTCGGCGGCGAGCCCGCCGCTGACGACGAACCCGGCCCCGATCGACACCACCATCACCACGGACCCCAGCCACACCATCGTGTCCACCGGCACCGTGTACGCCCCCACGACCCGCAGGACGCACTCCGCGAGCAGCGTCACACCCCACACGACCGAGAAGGCCCGCTCGGCCCGCAGAAAGGCCGTGGAATCCTTCGCCCGGCCGGACATCAGCCGCTCCCAGGCGGCCTCCCTGGCCGCGTCGCCCTTCACGAGGAACGGCTTGAGCCCCGCGGTCATCATCGGCCTCCCCAGCGCCACGGAGACCAGGATCCCGATCGCGACCGCGCTGCTGACCCCGCCGTCCTTGGCGAGCATCAGCCGCGGGTCACCGGACACGAAGCTCAGCAGCAGTCCGACGACGTTCACCACGAGGATGAGCCCGGCGAGCCCGTTGGTCCTGCGCTCCTTGACCAGGCTCCACAGGGTCCGCGCGGCCGGCACCACGCTGCTCCAGGCGAGCGCCGCGAAGGTGCTCATCCCGAAGGCGTCCTTGAAGACGTAGTACGACCCGAGCGGCACCGCCACGTCCACGACGAGCGGGGCGAAGGCGTTCTTCTTGTTCTGCTGCGTCTCGTGCTGGTTCGTCGTCATGTCCCAAGCTTCGCCGCCGGGGAGGGTCCGCCAGTAGAAACGATCGTCAGCAGCCTCGCATGACAAATGTCAGGCCCGTCAGGCCAGCAGGTCCACCAACTCACCCATGTCGGAGAACAGTTGAGTGGCACCGCCGAGCCTGTCCGCCGGCGTCATGGCCGTGAACCCCAGCACGTCCATCCCGGCCGCGACGGCGGCCCGCACACCCAGCGGGGAGTCCTCCACGACCACGCACCGCCCCGGCGCGACCCCCATCCGCTCGGCGGCGTACAGGAACAGATCCGGCGCCGGCTTCCCCCTCCCCACGTCCTGCGAACTGAAGATCCGCTCCTCGTCGAACCACCGGTCCAGCCCCGTCGTGCGATGCCCCACCCGGATCCGCTCATGACTTCCCGAGGACGCCACGCAGTACGGCACGTCGTCCGCGGCCAGCTTCCCGAGTACGCCCACGACGCCGGCCACGGCCTCCAGGTCCTGCTCGAAGGCCGCGAACACCCGCCGGTGAAAGACGTCGTCGAACTCGGCCGGCAGCCGCTTCCCCGTCCTCGCCTCGACCAGGTCATGAACGCGGTGCATGGCCGACCCCATGTAGTCCCGTATGGAGTCCTCGTAGGAGGTGGGATGACCCAGCTCGGTGAGATAGGCGGCCAGCAGCCGGTTGGAGATGGGCTCGCTGTCCACGAGCACTCCATCGTTGTCGAAGATCACCAGGTCGTAGCGCATGCGATAAACCCTAAACGCAGAAAACCCCCGCACCATACGGTGCGGGGGTTCCCCGGAATGATTGTTCGGCGGTGTCCTACTCTCCCACAGGGTCCCCCCTGCAGTACC